>NZ_RJZE01000058.1 GCF_003986935.1 Paraburkholderia kururiensis JCM 10599 = LMG 19447
AGCACGACACAGCCAAAGAAGGAGCGAAAGAAGACCCAGATACCCACCGAATAACCCGCAAAGCTGGTCCAACGGGTGGGTCAGAATTCAATGCAAATCGTGGGTCAGGCTTCCGTGCAAATCAACAGAAGCGACCAACTATCGAACAGATTGTCGTCGATACCCGGCTTCGCGCGCTCCTTGCTGCGCCGGTCCACGATCTCCAGGACCAGCTTGCCTTCTTCGAGCCCTTTTGCGTGGCCGGTCTTGTGTCCGTCCTTCTCCCCCGCTCTCTTTCCCTTTACATAGCCGATTGCATGGCCCTGCTCGAATGACGGATCATGCCGCGCACCAAGGCGCGTTAACGCCCACGCGAGCAGCGAAGAGAGGACGCGTACTCGAAAGGGTTGCTCCTCGGGTGAAACAAGCAATACGGACGATTGCGATTCGCTCTGGTCAACTTCGGACAAGATGACGCCTTACGGGAAAGGTTGTTGTTCAATACCACGTGACGTGTCCTATTTTGACAGAGATGAGAAAGACAAATGTCAATTGCTGAGCCCCGCCAGACTGCGCACATCCCCGAAGCGCGCAATGTAGAGGCGGTTCAACCGGATCGCCTTGGATTGCCCGCACTTGAGAAACTTACGGATCGACGCCAGATTGCGCGTCAGACGACCCGCGGCGACCTCCTCATGGATCTTCGCGATCAGTTGGTCGTCTTCTGACATGGCGACATCGGGACTCGAGTCGTTCACGATCGACTCTTTCTCGCCTGCGGTCGCGACCTGAGTCGTGGCTTGCGCAACGCAACCAGCCGGCGTCACCTCGAGTATCGGCGCGACTGTCTCCTGGTGCATCACGGTCGTATGCGACTCGGGTGCGACAGCCTTGCGACTGGGCACGACCGTCCCGAGTCCCACAAAGTACCAGGCGAAACACGCCAGCCCTTCGAGTACCACCACACATGCCAAATCCCGCAGCAGACTCTGTCGTGCTTCAGTCGTGCCGAGCCAGTGTGCGACCATCGCAATGCCGGGTTGGGCACGGCGCGATTCGCGCAGCACTTCGGCGCGACTGGCCTGGTCGCGCAGCCAGTCCTGTTCAGTCGCACGACGCTTCGCCTCAGTCGCTTCGGCATTGAGGGTCGCGAGCTCGGCGGACAGCGCCGCCTTGCGGATATGCAAACTCGGACACTCTCCCGTGCAGCGACGCACTTCGACGTGCGCCAGCTCGATACTAACTTTCGCGATGTCCTGCGTGATCGTCGTGAGACTGCGACCACGCGCCCCGTCCGCGACCGACGGCGTCGCGACGATCGGGACGGTTTGCGCCCGTTGATCGGCGGCATGCTGCTGCGCGCGCGCGAGGACATCCATCTGCCCTGTCAGTACAACGTACAACGCGGCGAACCACAGGGCGACCAGGATCATGCGTGCGGCCCACCGGACGTAGCGCCACAGCATCGGCACCACATTCACGCATAGCACCGCGCCCACCGATACCCCAACACTCCAGACCTGCTCCGTCACCGTAGCGGCACGTTGCATTCCCCCGAATACCGTAATGCCCAACGACATTGCAGAGGTGAGCAGCGCCACAGCCAGCATGATCTTCCGTATCGTGCGCGGCGCCATGGTGGCGGTATTTTTGTTCGTCGGCAAAGCACCTGCCGACAGATTGAGAGTGATGTCGCTCATTGTTCAGATCCTTCTCGCACCCGACAGCCGCGACAAAGACGTGTTGTCGCATCCAGTTGCATCAGCGTCGTATCGTCAGCAGACAAAGCAAACGAGTCGTGCCAAGTGAAAGGACCGCCAGAAGCCGGTTACAGCCCCCTGGCGACCTTCGCAAGAGATCGCCCACGCTTACCCCAGCTGGCCAATGCGGCAGGGCCGTTATAGCCCGATTTATTCGTCCTGCTCCACATCCAGATTCGCCGCGTCCACGTTCGGCTCATCAAGCGAACCGGAATCGAACGAAGCCACTTGCTCACCGCCTGCCGAATCGCCGTTGCCCTTGACTTTCACCACACGCGGACGGCCCGGCTTCTTCTTTTCCTCGACCTGGCTCGTGCCGAACAGGCGGCTGTGCTCGCCGTACTTCATCTTGAGGAACTGGTCGGCCTTCGTCATGTAGCGAATGTTCTCGCGCAGTGCTTCTCGCTTGGCGTCGTCGTCCCAGTTGATCTCGCCCGTGCCGATGCCGTGACCGTACTTCTCATGGAACGCCTTGTTCGCATTCGAGTTCCAGTACTGGCCCTTGTCCTCCGTCACCTTGACCCAGTACTCGCCGAGTTGCTGTGCGATGTACACGTCGCGGCACGAATCGGCTGTGTAGAAGATCAGCACATGCAAGTGCAGACCGGACTCGTCGCCCTCCTCGAGCTTCCAGATGTAATCGACAATGCCGCGCAACAGCTTGTTCGTGCGGCAGTTGTTGAGGAACTTCTTGCGGTGCTTCTGGATTTCCTCGAACGTGACCTGTGCACGGTACGGCTGCTGATAGCCGAAGTGGAGCATCAGCACGAGCTGGCGCGACTTGTTCTCGAACACCTTCTGCTCGATCGCCAGCCCCTTCGCCTCGTTACGCTCTGCATTGCGCCGACGCACCCGCAGACGCTCGCGGAACTGCTTCGAGCCAACGATCTCGGCAACCTTCTTCACGACGTCGTTAAACGTCTCGCCGTGCGTCTTGCCCGTGCTGCGCTCAACCGAGCCGGGATCGCGGAATGTGAAGGCGAAAGGATGCAGACCCAACGCCTCGAATGCTTCGCACAATGCCGACACGTGCGGGCTGTAGATGTGGCGCTCTGCGTAGGCGAAGTTCTGGAAGAACGCCTTCATCGGGTAGAAGAAGCGCTTACCCAACGGCTTAGGCACCACAACGGGCTTATTCCATTTGCTGCGCGTGATCTCGAAGCCCACTGCGTCCTTCGAGAACTCGATCTCACGCACCAGCGCTTCCATGGAAGCGAGCGACGTTCTCATCAGATCAAAGCTCGGCAACAGCACGATCTTCTCTTCGCCTGCAATCTCGGCGCGTTCTGTGTTTCTCACCCACTCGCCATATTCGTAAATCTTCTTGAAGTCGTCTTCTTCGAAAGACATTTTTAATTACCTTTTATCTGGATTATGTGAGCGCATCGCACGTGCTGCTCACTGCTGGTTGTGCATGAATGAACAGCGAGAACATCATCTGCTCATTGCTTTTGGGTGATGCCTGACTGTCGACCACTAATGGCTCTCCACCTCGTAGAGGGTGGAGCGTTGATCAAATATTCGTAGAGCGAATATCCACTCAGGAATAGATAGTGTATGGATACCCTCTGATCTACCTTAGCTAGCTATGAAATACCTTGTATTACATAAGACCCATAAATTGGCTTAATCAAAATCTTAAAGATTCACGCAGCTTCGAGATTCCGAAAGCCGGCGGCAACCGGGAAATTCTTCTCCCTGCTCATATACATACTTACGCCCGAAACAAGAGATCGAAACACACCCTGCCGATAGCCAGAGCATCCTGGTCCATTAAGCATTCGATAAGTACCCCCACTACCACCCACATGATGGGTGGCATTGGCCTTTGGTCGCAAATTGTTTAGGATTCGTCGTAGCTTGTGTACGTTGGACGCAGTTTGTATCGATTTCCTTCTCTTAGATCGCAGCTTTCTGCTGCCCAATCGCGCTGACCGTCTGCTGCCAAGTGATGCGTTGACCACAGAACGACACGCCCCTGTGTCTGCCGTACGCCCAATGCACCATGATCGATTCGTCACGGCACATCGCGTCGCAGACATTCCTTATTCATTCGTACGCTATAAACCCTCACGTTACCGAGCACACTGCTTGATCCGGATTACGCCTACTCTCGGCAAATCTCGCGTATCCGGCTTTGGCACCGACGCCGACAATTCCTCCTTCGACAGGCAAGAGCTCTTCAAAAGACAACCGCCAAGATGCCTCGCACGGCTATTAATCTCGCACGCTATCTAGAGGTACGCCGTGACTTTCATATCACCGCTCACCTCTTACCCCTTCTCAATATTGGACTTCATCTTGAGATAATTGGCTGTCGCTTCACCAAGGATGCGAGTTGCGCTACCAATTTTGAACGGCTTGGGAAGATCACTGCCTTCGCGCTTCCACTCTTCGTAGATCCAGGATTTTGACTTGGCGATGATCGAGCAAAATTGCTTCACACTGAGAACCGGCGGGATTTCATCCAATGTCATTCGACACCTTTCATTCG
Organism: Paraburkholderia kururiensis JCM 10599 = LMG 19447; assembly: GCF_003986935.1. Lineage (GTDB taxonomy): Bacteria > Pseudomonadota > Gammaproteobacteria > Burkholderiales > Burkholderiaceae > Paraburkholderia > Paraburkholderia kururiensis. The sequence goes on from NZ_RJZE01000058.1 coordinate 4,234, forward strand.
CATAAACGACAGCAGGTCGCGCTCAGCGCGTTGGTAGTGCTGCGTCGGTTGTTACAGAACGAAGGTGGGCCCAGCTACCCTCCATGAACCACACCTGACCTGCCTGCATCGATCTGTGCTGCTCTGCACTGCACTGAACGATGAACGCATGGTAAGGAGGCAGCTTCGCCGAGTCTCTACAGCCACTAAAAGAAAAATTTGGGCATAAAAAAACCCCTCGGCAGAGGGGCGTGGACATGCGTGCAATGATGCGTCAGACCTTGTGCTTGGGCTTGACGTGATGCTGGAACCTTTCCGGCTCTGCCTTGATCCAATCCTCGACGGTTCTCGGAAGATTTTCAACTTTTAGATGGCATGACTCGACCAAACGAAAATAAGAGTCATTTAACTCTATGACAACAGCCTTGATCGCATCCTTGGTTGACTCCCATCCTTCTGTCGGGGCCAGGGATTTCAGCAATTCAGTAACCTTTTCCTTTACAGGTTCACGACGAAGACCCGTCGCACTGCCGCCGGTGCCGGCGCGCTCGATGAAACGACCGCTGGGGTTAGCAATGAACATATCCACATGTGACCAGTAAAGCCCTCGCTCGGCACTGCGCGATGCCTGTTCCAAGTCATTCCTCGCCAACGCTCCGGTTCCTTCCATGACGTGGGCCATTGCCATGACTGGTGCAAAGAAATGAGCGTCGTATCCGTACTTACCAAGCGCCCGTATAGGAATTTCGCTTCGAAACTCGAGATCTTCTGCCGAGTGGCCGGATTTCATGACCTCTTCGAGCGCGTCCACCCAGTCTTGCCACCTTTCTTCGAGTGAGTTCTTTGAAATATAATTTTCGACGGATGCTTCAACAGCGTTCAGCTTTTCCCGCAACTCGGCGCTCGACCCAAGAGGATTTAAAAGTTTTCTTGGCGGCGTCCGTACGTTCCATTCCCCGTTATCAGCTCGCGTACCTTCCATCGTGATCATTAGAGGCTTTCGGGAATCTTGCCGATACAGCGTGACCTTCAGCGAAAATCTCACCGCGTCCGTCGTTTTGAGAAGATCCCAAATCACCTTGATCTTCTTCTCCGCCTCGATCACAAAATCCGGTTTCCTGATTTTCACGTCCATTCCATCTCGTTATGGTCGACACCCGTCAGCATCTTTCCCGAATACAGTCAAACGACTGCTAGGCTCGGATACTTCCGCAGCGACTTAGCTGACCTCTACGCCGGTATCTTCCTTGAGCTTTTCCAGATAGTCAGCCCATTTCTGCATCATTACCCTACGCTCCTTGATGAACTTGGTGCGGTTATAAGCTTTGCCGAGCGTATCGGGGACGGCATGAGCAAGCTGGTGCTCGATCACTTCGGGCTTTTGTTCCAATTCTTCGTGAAGAATCGTGCGTGCCATCGCCCGAAAGCCGTGCCCGGTGATTTCGGTCCGCGTGTCGTAGCCCAAACGACGCAGAGCCGCATTGATTGCGGCATCGCTCATCGGGCGTTGAGCCGAACGCGCTCCCGGAAAAACATAACGACCGCCGCCGGTCAGCGCGTGTAGCTCCCACAGAATCTGAACGGCTTGCGTTGCGAGCGGAACCAGATGCTCGGTCTTCGTCTTTGTGACAAGGTATCGCCACTCGCCCTTATCAAGATCGAACTGAGCCCACTCGGCCTTTCGCAGTTCGCCGGGTCGAGTAAACAACATGGGCGCAAGCTTGAGCGCGCACAGGACAGGAAACGTACCGGAAAACCCGTCGAATGCCCGAAGCATGGCGCCGACCTTAGCGGGCTCGGTAATCGAAGCGAAGTGCGTCGTCTGCGCCGGCGGGATGGCGTTGACCAAATCACGAGCCGGGTCAAACTTACAATAGCCTTCCTTGATTCCATAGCGGAATGCGCGACTGATCTCGCCACGGACCTTGTGAGCCGTGAAACGAGCACCACGGCTGTCGATCCGCTTAAGGACCGTCAGAACTTCAGGGGCATCAATTTCCGCTACCGGTCGCTTGCCGATCCAAGGGAAAACATCCTTTTCGAAGCGGGCCTTGGTCTTCGCCATCGACCCAGCCGTAACGTACGGCTTGAGTTCATCCATCCAGCCAAGCGCAACTGCCTCGAAGGAATTGGTCGCTGCCAGACGTATCGCCCGCTTATCGGCCTTCTTCGCTTCGCCGGGATCTATGTCAGCCGCGAGCTTCTTCCGCGCGTCCTCGCGCTTCTCGCGCGCAGCGGCCAACGAAACGTCCGGATAGACGCCCAGCGCGAGCCGCTTTTCCTTGCCGGCGAAGCGATACTTGAGCCGCCAGTATTTCCCGCCTGAGGGAGCGACCTCCAAGTACATGCCGCCGCCGTCAGCAAGGCGATATGGCTTTTCGCGGGGCGTCGCTTTACGGACGGCGATGTCGGTCAATGGCATGGAGCACCTTACAAGCCAAGGGGGCATTTTTCTCGGGGGCTCTTATCAGATGCCCAGATTCCCCCGGAGGTGCCCCCACATGCCCCCGGATTCAGACGGGCATCGCTGGACAACGCTGGAATAAAAAAACCCGTGAAGCCTTATGCTATCACGGGTTTCTGGATTTCCGAGGACTCCCTCGGATGGGTATTTGGTGCCGGCTGCAGGACTCGAACCCGCCACCTGATGATTACAAATCAACTGCTCTACCAGATGAGCTAAGCCGGCGTAAGACCGCGATTCTACTTCATTTCACGACCTTGAGGTGCCCGCGGCCGCCCTTCGCGCCGTCGTCGCCGTTGTGAGGCCCCGGCTCCTCTCGCGCTTCGGCCACACCGGCGTCCCGCGCCGTAGCGCCCGCGCCCTGCGCATCTTCGCTCGCCGGGAGTTCGTCCAGAACATCCTCTTCTTCGGACGAAAGCACTGCGTCGCCGGCGCCGCCGGCCGGTGCGTCGACGGGAAACGCCATACCCTGACCGTTCTCGCGCGCATAGATGGCCAACACGTTGGCCACCGGCACTTCGATCTTGTGCGACTTGCCCGAGAAGCGGGCATTGAATTCGATCAGCTCGTTGCCCATCTGCAGCTGGCTCGTGGCCTGGAAGCTGATGTTCAACACGATCTCGTTGTCCCGCACGAACTGGCGCGGCACACGGGTGTGGTTATCGACGCGCACGGCAATGTGCGGTGTGTAGCCGTTGTCGGTGCACCATTCGTACAGCGCCCGCAGCAGATAAGGCTTCGTGGAAGTCTCTTGCATCAACAATCCTTTTGCGAGGACAGCGGCAACGCCCCGATTGTCCGCTCGCCCACCGTGAGCCGCGGGCGGACGTTCGGCCGCGGCGTTGCCGCCCCTGCCGTCCCGCCGCCCCAAATCAGCGGCGCATCACCTTCTCGGACGGCGTCAGCGCTTCGATGTAGGCCGGACGGCTGAAAATACGCTCCGCGTACTTCATGAGCGGCGCGGCGTTCTTCGAAAGCTCGATGCCGTAATGGTCGAGGCGCCACAGCAGCGGGGCGATGGCCACGTCGAGCATCGAGAACTCTTCGCCCAGCATGTACTTGTTCTTCAGGAAGATCGGCGCGAGTTGCGTCAGGCGGTCGCGAATCGCGAGGCGCGCCTTCTCGTGGTTCTTCTCCGCGGCCTTGCCTTTTTCGTTTTCGAGCGTGCCGACGTGCACGAACAGCTCTTTCTCGAAGTTCAGCAGGAACAGACGCGCGCGGGCGCGTTGCACCGGGTCGGCCGGCATCAGTTGCGGGTGCGGGAAGCGCTCGTCGATGTACTCGTTGATGATGTTCGACTCGTACAGAATCAGGTCCCGCTCCACGAGAATCGGCACCTGACCGTACGGATTCATCACGGCGATGTCCTCCGGCTTGTTGAACAGGTCGACATCGCGGATTTCGAAGTCCATGCCCTTTTCGAACAGCACCAGCCGGCAACGCTGGGAGAACGGGCAGGTAGTGCCGGAGTACAGAACCATCATGATTTACGTTTCCTCAAAAAACTCAAAGGCCAGCGCGCGAAAAACCGTCCAGCTGGTTTTTCCCTGCGCCGGCCCCACGTCGGTCAGGACGTGACTATTTGATCTCTTTCCAGTAAGCGGCGTTCAGTCGCCAGGCAAAAAAGCTCAGCAGGCCCAGGAACAGCAGCACCCACACCCCGATCTGCCGGCGCGCCTTCTGCTGCGGCTCGGACATCCACGACAGGT
>NZ_RJZE01000059.1 GCF_003986935.1 Paraburkholderia kururiensis JCM 10599 = LMG 19447
GGACACGGTCGCCGAACAGCTCGGCGAGCAATGCCGAACCGGCCTTCATGTTGGATTCCGTCACCGCGCCGCCCGAAAAGAAATTGTCCAGATTCGTGCGCACCAGCGACCGGTCGAGCCGCGGCGAGTCGAGCACGGCCGTGAGCGCATCGGCGCCCGAGGGAGTTGCCAGACCCCGATGGATGATCGCCGCAAGAAGATTCGGCAAAAGCGAATCCACTGCATCCTTCACATCGCTCCTCGCCTCTCCGAGAAACGGAGGAGCCTGCTCGCTGACCGGCGTTGCAACCAGGTTATGCAACGTCCGAAGAATGTCGGGATACGTCATACACAGTTTCTCCTTGCGGTTTAAAAAACTGCTCTTTTTCTTTATCGATCTTTCATTTAAGCAAAAGTGAAAAAGATTAAATCGATTGACGACGCATAACGTCCTGAAATTTATCGAGTGAGCAAGCAATAGTCGGCCACCACACGCGCGAAATCTGCGTATGGACGAACGAAAAACGACCGACGAAATCGGTCGTGGCAGTGGCTTCAGCGGGATGAGTCGTCGAATCGTGCCGCGAGACGGCACATGACGATTTCGAGGTGGATTCCCTGCTCCGCTATGCTGCGGATCATAATGAGCATCACGAGACGCTTTGATGCGTGTGGCTCAAGTATAGAGAGTCTTTACAACGAAATGCAACAAAAAAACAACCGCGCTGCCCAGTCAGACATTGCATTACGCACGAGCGACGTCGGGGTAACGCCCCAGCTCGATCCAGGTTCTCGCGAGCGAGTACAGAACGGTGAAACGCGCGAGCTGTCGTTGCCGATGGCGAACCGTCTCCGGACGTTCCCCCCGGATTGCAGGCCTCACGCGGGGATCTGCATTGATCCGGTGGTAGTGGCGGTTGTCGCACGCGGCTGGAATGCGCCGGTCAACCTCGGCGTGCCCAGACAGGATTGTCGTTCTGTAGGGGTAGTGGTCCGCGTCGCGCCGGTCGCACTGACCTGGTTGAGCGTACTGGCCGCCGTATTGAGCAGCAGGTCGCCGCCCACGTTCAGGGCAAGGCTGCTGGCGTTCACGGTCGCCGAGGTCAGGTCGACCTTGCCGGCGCTCGCGAGCGACATGAGGCTGCCGCTCTGCAGTGTGCCGAACGCATTGTCGATCTGCTGTCCCTGGATCGACAGCGTATTGCCGGCCTGCACCGTGCCGCTGTTCGTGAAGGTCTGCGCGTTCTGCAGATCGATGTCGGTTGCAGCGATCAGCGGCCCGTTCATGTTCTGCTGGCTGGCCTGTGCGAGATAGACGACCGGCACGAGTACCGACTGCCCGTCCACGACCTCGGTCTGCATGATGACCACGCTGGTCGTCAGCGCGGCGACCTGCGCGGCAGACAGCGCCATGCCGAGTGGCAGGTCAAGCGACTGGGCGAGCGACGCGCCCGCTGCGAGCAGCGCCTGGTACATCGACTGTGTATCGGCATAGGGGCCAAGGACCGCCTTGCCGGTCAGCGACGCGATCTGGTTGCGCACGAGCTGCTGCTCGTACATCACGTCGCCGAGACGCTTCTCCGCCGTCTGCGGATTCAGGCCGAGCTGCTGCAGGTAGTAGTTGCTCGAAATGAACGATGTCCGGCTCGTAAAGGCCGGGTTCGTCTCGATCAGGCACGGCTCGCCCGGTGCGGTGTCCCGTCTGAACAGACCGCCCTGCGGGATCGTCAGGTTACCTGAGGACATTGACGGCGGTCGCACGCGCGATGACCGGATTGACCTGGCCCGCGCTGCCGCTCACCGTGGCATTGACGCCGCCCACGGACTGGCCGGGTACAAGCCTGAGGGAGGGAATGCCCGCGTTGCCCACTGTGTTGCTGATGCTCACGCCGTTGCCGGCGAGCGTGCCGCCGGCAACGAAGGTCGATTCGTAGGCGGGCAGCGCATACGTGCGGATATCGGCCGGGGCCGCCTGGTAGCCGCCGGGATTGGAGCCTGAGAACGGCGCGTTGCCGAACGGCAGCGTCCAGTCCCCGATGCGGTGGTCGTAGTTCGTGTAGTGGTAGTACCCGGAGTAGGTGACCTGCACTTCCGGCGCGGCCTGCCCCGCCAGCTGTTCTGGTCGAGCGTGACGGGCGCGGCAATGTTGCCCGCCGCGGCGACCGCGCTCCAGTAGTTCTGGAACAGGCCTACCTTCGACGCGTCGAGATTGCCGCCCGCGATGATCTGCGCCTGCGGGCTGATCGAGGCGATCAGGTTCGCTACCGCCACGCCCGTGTAGGTCGTGTACTGGTAGCCGCTGTTCCACTGCCCGCCGTTGGGCGGCACCGTGTAAACACCGCCAATCATGGTCAGGAACGCCGGGTTGCCGGGAGTGGTCCAGCCGACGTAAGGATGACCGGCGGAACACGCGGCGATATTGATGGCCTCACAGCCGGACAGGCTGATGCCTAGCTGCGTCAGCAGCGACGGATCGACCGGCTGGTTCAGGCCGGTCGTTGTCATCACGCGCCGGGTGTTCGTGACCTGGCTGGCGCCGAGCGTCATGTCGCCCGCCGACTGGATCAGCGCGGACACGTTCCGGATCAGGTTCGCGTTGCTGTAACTGCCGTCCGCGTTCTTCCCACCGGCCAGCACGACCCTGCCCAGCCCGTAGATCGCGGTGGTCGCCTGCGTGTCGGTGGACGTGACGTTGTCGACGTTCTCGATGTCAGGTGAGAGCAGTTCAAGCAGGCCGTTGCTGTCCGTCGCACCAATGAGCGCCGCCGGCCCCGTGTTCGACAACCGCCGGGTGGCATTGAGCGAAACGCTGCCGCCGACCAGGGCCCCGGTATTCTCCAGCGTGGCCGAATGCGTCGTGAGCGTGCCGCCCGCCATCATCGCGCCACTGTTCTGGATGTCCGACGCGTTGACGTTGAGGTCGTGGGCGGCCTCAAGCGTTGCGGCATTGGTGAGCGTGCCGGGCAGCGTGAAGGTCAGGTCGTGGCCGGCGCTGAACTGGACACCGGAGGTCAACGCAAAATCGCCCTGTACGGTCACCGCGACGTCGTGCGCCGCGCTGTATGCGCCACCGCCTGTGAGCGCCGCCGCCTTCACCGTGAGGTCGTGGGTCGCCCCGATCTGGCCGTTCGTGTCCGTGACCGTGCCGGTTGCCGTGATCGCGACGTCGCCGCCCGAACCAGCGAAGGTGCCAATCCTGCCGCCGCTGTTATCCACGGTGTCCGACTGCACCGAGATGTCCGCGCCGCTTATCTGGCCGCCCTGCGTGTTGGAAAGCAATGACGTACTGACGGCGACATTGCCGTTACCGGTGATGACGCCGCCACTGTTGATGGTCTGGCTGCCGCCCTGTACGGACGTATTTCCGGTGCCGAGGTTGCTGACGAGACCGCCGGTATTGTCAATGGACGAAGCCTAGATCGCGAGCGTGCTGCTGTCGCCCGCTGTCCCTGTCCCCGACTGGATCTGTCCGTGGGTCGGGCCTTGACGCTACTAACCCGGTAAACGGCATGGAAATCACGGGGACCCCGAACTGGCGTGTCGGCACGCATACGACGTCGCTCATCAGCACGTGATTGCCGCTGCGCACGAATGACTTACAGTCCTCTCTTTCTCAAATGTCGCTGCAGCGTGCGCCGATGCACGTTCAGCGTCTGCGCAACGACCCTCGACGGATACTCCTTCAATAATGACAGCGCTTGCTCGCACTTCTCGTCGTCCAATGCCGATGGACGACCGATGTGGCTTCCCCTTGCTCGCGCGGCCGCGATCCCCGCTCGGGTACGCTCGCTGATGAGTCCTTGCTCGAACTCCGCCAGCGCGGCAAGCATATGAAACGTGAAGCGTCCGCTGGTCGAGCCCGTATCGATGTACTCGGTCAGCGATACGACACGAACATTGCGCATTTCGAGATCGCTGATGATCGTTGCCAAGTGCCGCAATGAGCGGCCTAGCCTGTCCAGTCGCCAAACAACCAGCGTGCTACCGTGTAGGACAGCCTCAAGTGCGTCCTGTAGTCCGGGACGATCAAAGCGCGCCCCCGACTCGCCGTGATCAGAATAGGTGACGTCACAACCATATGCCTTGAGTGCCTGTAATTGTAGGTCAAGATGTTGTTCTCCCGTGGATACGCGCGCGTATCCGACCTTTCTTTTCCCCATTGGCATATATCTTCTCTGTTTTTTACGAATAAAATTTCTATTTGTTACTCTGTTTTCGCGGTTCTGTTGGCGTCCTTTCCGTCCATTCGTTAGCCGCCGGATCAGCGGCGGACCTGCCGTCTTCAGGTACTGGACATGTCAGGTCCAGACGCACAACATCTGTCCTTTCGATGTGCCGGTACATGGCCGGGCGATACGGTCATCATTCCGCCCCCGAGTGCCCCGTCCGATTGAGGGGGCACGCAGTCATACATGCGTTTGGCGTAACCGCTTGGAGCGGAAAAAAATCGTCAACCATTGTCAAATTTCTTCACAAACCACCGCCCATCCGCACTGGTGGCCTGACCGGGCGTGCACCGCGTCCCTGACCGCGCCTCGATTTCGCGTACCGTGATAGTTGCATTAATTTTACGCGCATACAGGAGATTACTTTTCAGAAAGGCAACTACCGAAACGGAAATGCATAGGCTTGCTTAGCGTTGAGAGTAACAGACTTGCCTTCTGTTACTCAGAATATTCAATCCGCATGCAATAAAGACACAATGTCAACGTATGGTTGACCCACCAACTTTTCGTCATTTTCCTTGTTGATCGTCAAGGCCTATTATGAATCGTCAGATACTGTCAAATAACGATTCAGCCGCCAGCCACCGTCCCTCTGGAGCGACTGAGCTGTAGTGCTTGATCCGGGTACGTCGATCTGACGCTACACGTCCTTAATCTAGGTGGAGCCGATGATGTTCTCCAAACAGTCTTCTCATCTTCGCCGCTCCTACAGCAGGCTGTCATGACGCGCAGGAGATTCTTGGTCACCTGATTTGACATAAACAATCTCGCGATTTACTTGTTTATGGAGAACTATCCATTGATGATGGGCGACACAGCCTGCCGCTCGAGACACGACTGACATCCTGTTCTGACTGTTATCACAGGCGGCCCGTCAGGGCTGTACGCCCCTTAGAGCGGCCAACACAAGTTATCAACGAAGCGCGAGCAGATAACCGCGGCAGCCATGGAGAGCAAAGCGAGATGAGTGCCGAGACGACGTTCGAAACGAATGCGCAGATTGCCGAAACCGGCAAACCAGGCATGCGTACGTTCGACCACCCAGCGATGCCGCCCGAGCCGCTCCTTGCTTCGGCGGGCGATACGAGCCGTGGTGCCACGCTGCCTCAGGTAACGCCGACAACGAGCAAAGTCGTATCCCTTGCCCGCATGCAGTTTGCTCGAGCACTTGCGGCGCTGGCCAACCAGGTCGCAGATTGCCGGAATGGCATCGAGCGTGGGCTCGAATGCCATCGAATCGTGCCGGTTGGCACTCGTGACCGTGACGGGCAGTGGAGTGCCGCGCGCGTCTACGACGATGTGCCGTTTCGAACCGAGCCTTCTCCGGGCGGCCGGATTGGGACCGGGTTCGTGGCCTCCATAGGGCTGGGCACACTGGCCCCGTCGACGATGACCCGCTCCCAGTCTATCTGGTCGTCCTTGCGCAACCGGCGAAGCATCGCCGATCCAGTTTCTCGCACACGCCTGCGGCTTGCCAGTCTCGTAGCCGTCGTCAGCAGATCATTCCGCTCCCGAAACCGAGTTCATGCGGCAAGTCTTCCATGGAATGTCTGTGTGCAGGACATACAGGGTGCCACTCAATGCCGCAGGTCGTCATCCACCGTGCGGCCGTCTACTGCCGTTGGGCGACGCCGTGAACATCGGAATAAACGGCTCAAATGCCGCCCCCAAAAGGTGGGCTCGGGTTGCCGCCTGCACAAGGTGTGCGAAGAGCTCGGTCGGAGTGCGCGCACGTTCCAGCGCTGGGTTGGTGACGGCGACGCCGCACGCGCCGATGGCCGCAGTACAGCCAATCGACCATAGCCGCGTAACAAGCTAAGCGAGGCCGAGCGGCGGCAGATTCTGGAGGTGGCCAATAGCGCCGTGGTCGCGCGCGCCAACCTTCTCGGCATATGGTCACCAGCCATTGTGCGACGGCGCCGAATCAGCGGTGGTCGTGGGACATTACCTGGACGCCGGCGGCGATCAAGGGCAAGTACTACTGGTACATGGTGCTGGACGTGTTCAGCCGCAAGATCGTCGGGCACGAAGTGCAGGAGGCGGAATCGGCTGAGCTTGCCGCGTTGCTCATGCGGCGTACGAGCTTGGCCGAGGGCTTGGCGGGACAACCGCTGGTGCAGCATTCGGACAACGGCAGCGCGATGAAGGACACGACGATGCTCGCGACGCTGGAAAACCTCGGAGTGGTGGCTTCGTTCAGCCGACCGCGCGTGGGCAACGACAACCCCTACGCTGAGGCGCTATTCCGTACGTACAAGTACCGGCCCGACTACCCGCGCAAAGCATTCGCGAGCCTCGACGCTGCGCGTGCTTGGACGCAACAGTTCGTGCGTTAGTACAACCATGAGCGCAAGCACAGCGGCCTGAAATTCGTCACGCTGGCGCAGGCTCACAACGGCGTCGACACCGCCGTGTTGGCGCAACGCGATGCCGTCTTACGCGCAGGCCAAAGCAAGCAACCCGCGCCGTTGGTCTCGCTCGACTCGCAATTGGGAATTGAAGGCCGAGGTCTGGCTCAATCCGGAGCGTACGCCCCGAGCCGAATTAAAGCAGTGCGCGTGAAGCGACGCGACAACTACGTTGACAAACAGCGGCAATGCCGCCTGATCACCGAGGTAACGCAACGATGTGGACGCAGATCATTGACTATGGCCTCGAAACAGCCAGCCTGAATCCACCGTTGCATCTGCTGGTAGACCGTCTCCCACGGCGGAAAATCATTGGACAACAAACGCCACGGTGCGCCCGCGGGCACAATCCAGCGCAATGCGTTGAACATCTCGCGCAGCTCGTAGCGGCGCTGGGGCGCGTCCTTGTTCATCAAGGTCAGGTACAGAGCGGCGAAATACCACCCTTCATTCGATACTGCCGTTTCCCGCGAATTTCGTATCCGTTAACCGAGCGTTTATTATGCCGCCTGCTTTCGCTGGGCGGCGTGCCAGTTTTGTTCAAACTGCATCGGACTGATGTAGTTCAACGTCGAGTGCAGACGCCCATGATTGTAGAAGCTCAATCAGTCGATCACCTCGTCCATCGCTTCGCGACGCGTCGCAAAGCGATGACCGTGAATGCGCGCCCGCTTCAGCGATCCCCACAGGCTCTCGGTCGGCGCGTTGTCCCGGCAGTTTGCCCGGCGGCTCATCGAACTGCGCATGCCGTAACTCTTGAGCAGATCCTGGAACTCGGCGCTGCAATACTGGCTCCCACGGTCGCTATGCACGATCAGTCCGGCCTCCGGCCGACGCCGGAACCACGCCATTCGCAACGCGTCAGAAACCAGCTCCGTGCGCATGTGCGGCTTGAGAGACCATCCCACGACCTGACGACTGAACACGTCCAGGATGAGCGTCGGGTACAGCCGGCCCTCGTCGGTCCAGAGATAGGTAATGTCTGTCGTCCAGACCTGATCGGGTTTCACCAGCGAAAAGTCACGTTGCAGCAGGTTCGGTGCGACCGGCAGATTGTGCCTGCTGTCGGTCGTGGCTTTGAAGCGCCGCTTGGTGCGCGCCTTGATGCCGTGCAGTTTCATGAGCCGCTGAACGAGCAATCGTCAAGAGTGGTGTACGCGGGTCAGGCGGCATGATCAGGCGGCCAGCGCTTGAGGAGCCGGTGTGCTTTCAATCACCGGAGTGCCGTCCTTGAAGGGAATGCCCTTCAGGAGCGGCTCG
>NZ_RJZE01000006.1 GCF_003986935.1 Paraburkholderia kururiensis JCM 10599 = LMG 19447
CGATGCTTTGATTGAGATGCTGAGACCGGTCAAGCACTAGCCCGTTATGCGCAGCGCCATCATGCCCAATGCTCGACATGTCCGACGGGCTGGTGACCAACTGCGCATAACCGGCAACACCGCATAACAACGCATGTCGGTCACGCCGGCCGCCAGCCAGATACGCGTACCTGCCGGCAGCGCGATCACTTCAGGCATTCCTGCAGGAACGCTTCGGTGCGCTCGGCAGACAGACCGCGAATCTTCACGCGCCGCTTGCCGATCTCCACCTCGATCTCGCACACGGGCGTCGACATCGGTACGCTGCTCGTCGCTCCCGATGCTACCGTCGGCTCCGGCGCTCGCAGCACCAATGCCGTGTCGATCACGTCGACGCTCAGCAGTTCCGTGCTTGGCACGCTCGGCGCAACATCCAGTGCAGGGACGACCAGCTTGCCTTCACGATATTGCTTGCGCCAACCGAATACCACGTTGGCGTTGATGTCGTGTCGACGCGCAACAATCGACACCGACATACCCGGCTCCAACGTCTCCCTGATCACCTGCTGCTTGAATTCTTGCGCGTACGTGCGATGGGGATGGGCACGGTTCCCTGCGTTCGACATGGCTGACTGGCTCCGTCAATCTAAACGCGCCCATCATGCGTTGGAAAAATCAGCATCGGGAGACGGTCCGGCCGAGCCGCTTACATAATATCCATCCATACTGTTGCCGCCAAGATTGATTGAATACTCAACGCCAAAAATCGCGACCACAAAATAAAACTCACTACTCTCCTCTGTTCCGGTCGCGAGGATGTCACACTCGTAAATCATCTGAGCCGATTGTCCGTCTGGAGTCGAGATCGAACTATTCTGTTCATATATGCGACGTTTTCCGTAATCCCATTTCTCCCCAGGCTTTGGGGCGCGTGCATATCGCCTAACTTCATCAAGTCCTGCATGCTCGACTATATAGTCATTCCATCTGTCGATGTTTTGCCATCGATGTGCGAGCATCTCGAGTCCCATCTTCGCTAGCCATCTCGACGTCAGCGTATCATCCGGGGGTGTTCCTGAAACAGGAATCATCATTTTGTCTCCGCCTGCCGCCAGATAGGCCTCTATTTTGGCAAAATCCTCTGAGTCGAAAGAAAAACTAAGTGATCCAAGACGACGCGCATTAACAACTTGATCGCCAAAAATAACTTTTGCCGCAGGCACTTTTCGTCGTTTATTTTTTAACTCTTGATTAAATCTCAGATATAAAAATTCGTTTGATTGCAGTATGGGTTGTTCAATATGTGTCGCGAAATAATTGTTGCATCGGTCGCAGACAGTCCCTTTTGGCAACGTTAGCTTTGTGTTCCCCAACGATTCTGGAATAACGTGCTCAATAGCCACACTCAAAGACGAGTCTTTTTTGCAGAATATGCAACGCATTTTCAGATTTAAAAAATTGGCACAAAGGGAGTATGTGGGCAATTCTAGCAAAGCAGGTCGAGTTCCAGGAACGCTTACTTCTCAAGAATATTTCAATGGCAGCTTCTCGGAATAGCGACCGTCTACTACGGGTCGAGTTATGCCTTTTGCATGAAAGGCCGCGCCCGTGCCGATAGCCACACTCGGACATGGGGCGGCGGTCGGCCATGAGCCGCCGTTCAGGTGCGGCGTCGCTCGGACGTTCAAGCGTCGGCAATACCCCATAAACGGCCATCCAATCGTAGAGGACCTACGCTCGGTCATCGGCCATTGCTGCCGATGGAACCGGGTGACCTCTGCGTCAGCAATGTGGCGGACAGCTGACGATGGCGGCATCGAGCAATTCAACGCCAGCTTCCTGCATCAGCGAACTCACACTCCCGACCCGAAGCTGTCATCCAATTAAACCTTCTCAATCAACGAATTCTCGCTGCCATAGCGGCAGTAATCTAGAAGTTGGTCAGTGTCGCCTGTAGCCGGCAAGTTAGTTGATCGCTACTGAGTAGCGCCGCTGGCGGCTCTGCAATAGGCAGCAAGCCGGCGATTATCTTATCCGTCAGCGACACGATAGAATCTGTCGCTTGCCAACTGCGCGCAGTTACCGTCAGAAGGCTTGCTCTGCTCAATACGTACGGCGTCGGTACGTCCACATGCATCGTTTTCGGGGCGAACGGGCCGGTAGCCTCAGCCAAATTTGCGTTCACTATCGTATTTGGAACCCGCGCAATCCTTTCAATGACTATTGACGACAACACCGTAAAGAAGCCGCGAGATGATTTTTCGGCAACAACTGTCGAACTGATCGCAAAGCGATCGGGTTACATTTGCTCCTATCCGGGATGCGAGCGTATGACGGTCGCGGTGTCGGAAGACCGGAAGTCCGGGCTTACTATGACGGGGGTCGCTGCACATATCACGGCTGCGGCCAGCGGCGGGCCTCGATATGATCCGGAAATGAGCTCAGACGAGCGCGCAAGCGAAAGGAACGGCATGTGGACATGCCAGATTCACGGCAAGCTCATTGATGATAATCCCAGTCGATGCACTGTCGAGGAGTTGCGGCGCTGGAAGTCCCAGCATGAAAGCTGGGTTTTTGGACGGGTGGCCAACGGGAAAGACGCGCTAATCCGAGGCGTTCATCGCGTCACCATGGCCAATGTAGGCCCCTTCAAGGAAGAGTGCTCGCTCGCCCTCGGACGTAACAACATCCTCGTTGGACTGAATGACACGGGCAAGACATCGTTCTGCCAGATACTCGCGGCGTTTTCAGGCGGCGTTCATTGGCACGACTTTGAAAAGAGATTTGCACTGCGAGACAAGGCCGCCGAGCGGGCCTATATTGAGGTGGCCAGTCAGGGCGCCGAACGTGCTACCACTACCGTCAGGCTCAGTCCTCAGATCCTGGCCTCCGGCAAGTACGGCGCGTGCAAAGCGCGACCGAGCATTCACGTGCACGTGAACGGCAACCCGTCGCCTGACTGGCCGCGTTCCGCATTCCGGGTGATGTACTTTGAAGATCAGCTATACGGCGGGCACTATAAAGAGCCCAAGGATACATTCGTCAAAGCCATGAAATATCTCGCCCGTGTGCTTGATACTGACGAAGAGCTCATCTGGGATGCGATGAGGGAGGAACTATTTACAAGCTCTCTTTTTGGCTATCGGATGCGCCGGGTCGGCCGGCGCAAGGCTGAAATATTGGTTCCCGACGGCAGAAACTTCTTTTTGCCTCATGCAGGCCTTAGCTTTACCGAACAGCAGATGGCTTTTCTCGAGATGGCGATACGCTTGGTGTCATGCACTTCCGCAAACGAGAACTGGCTTTATATCTTTGATTCAAGGTTTTTCTCACGTCTGGACGTCGAACGGAAAGCCGAACTCTTTAGAAAGCTCTCCGTTCAAAAGCAGCAGAATGTGCAAACGCTCTTTTGTCTACACTCGAAGGAAGACGCGGAGATTCTTAAAAATGTCCGCTCTGAGCAATGGATTGGCGGGGAACACATCGGCGGACTTACCCTTCACTCGTTCATGTAGAAGCGCTGAAGAAAGAAGACTTGAGCAGATCTACTGTTCGTTCAAGCACGCGGCGAGTGAGGTTCGAGGACGGGAGGTGACGGACCTGGGCTTCAGGTCGCCTGCCGGTGTGGGCGCCGTGAGTTCGTATTCCCTGCAGAGCGACGCAAGCCCGGCGTGCAAGGGTCACTACTTCTACAGCGGTCGTGGGCACTGCACGATCCGACGACCGCTCATGGCCGATTACACCAGTTCGACGAACGCTCCATGAAGCGGATCTGGCAATCCTCAATGGCGGCTCCCAAGTGGATCGCGTAAACGCGTAGGGTCGGCACCGAGAGAAGACGTTCAGGAGGCTCCGGCACCGGTCCGCTCCGTGTCATTGTGCTGCCGATCGCGGGTAGCGCCTCTGCATGCCCATTTTAATTTTTTCTGTGCTGCAAACAGGTAACTGGATTCACCGTTTTTCTGCCGTGATCGGCGCAATTCGTTCTGGCCTCGGCAACGTTTACCGTCTACATTGAACAGACGATTAATCTAGCGGCAAGTATTGCCTCCGTGACGCCGACTGCTGTTGTCGACGTCCTACGGGCTTGCCGAGCAAAAAACGGGGCCATATGGAAAACCTGATATTAGAAGCGATCGCAACCAAACAATTGATTGAGTTTTACTACCACAATCTTCCGCGAATTGCCGAACCCCATGTGTATGGAGTTACAAATGGAGTCAGGCAAGTTCTCGGCTATCAGACCCGGGGGACAAAGTAGCAACGGTGGACTCCCTGACTGGCGACGTTTCGACCTCAACCAGATGTCACGACTTGCAATCCTCGCTCAAACATTTCCCGGACGCCGTCCTATCCCCTCTGGAAAGCATAGCTCTTGGGATTCGCGTATAGCCACCGTTGACTAGATCTCCGTAGGTCACAAGGTAGCGGCGCGCTCGACGATCCACCGATAGACTGCTCTTTTCGAGTACCAAGTCGGTGTCGGCAAATCTGTCTTCGCAGAAAGACACAAGAAGCTCGAACCCACAATGAAGATCCAATCCGTTCGCATAAAAAACTTCCGCACGTTGAAAGACGTGACGATCCCCTTCGATTCCGTTACGACATTCATCGGGCCGAACGGTGCCGGCAAGTCAACTGTGCTTCGTGCGCTCGACTGGTACTTTAACGGCAAACTAGGTTCGCTGACGGAGAAGGACTGCTCCTTCGGGGCGACTGACGAAGACATCGAGGTTCAGGTCACATTCGCTGACCTCACCGACAAGGATCGGAACGAGCTTGGCAAGTACGCTCCGGCAGGGGTCACGACCTTCACCGCGTGGAAGCGCCGCGGCCCAGACGGGGCTGAAAGCTTATCTGCGAACTCGAAGAGCTACCCACCATTCAACGCCATCCGTGGTAAAGGATCCGCTGCCGATAAGAGGACGGCTTACAACGATCTGCGGAACTCTGATTCGTCGCTTGCTCTCCCTGCCTGGAGCAGCGCCGACGCTGCCAACCAAGTTATGACGACTTGGGAGGCTGGCCACACCGACCAACTCACAGAAGCGCCGGAGTCGCTGCAGACCAACTTCTTCGGCTTCAATAGCGGTGGCAAGATGAGTGGGCTTTTTGACTTCGTCCTGGTCACTGCTGACCTTCGCGCGAGCGAGGAGTCGATCGACGGAAAGTCGAGCATCATTGGTCGAATTCTTGAGCGTTCAGTCGATCGCGCTGCGGCTGATGAGGAGATCGCGAAGATCGTCGAGGAGTCACGCGCAAAGCAGCAAAATGTCTACGAGGAGAAATTCAAAGCGCAGCTTGAGGCCATAACGACGCAGCTCAACGAAGTCGTCACATCTTACTCACCCGGTCGGGCTGTCACGGTTTCCCCTGCAGAGGTTGAACTCAAGGCTCCTCGGACCACATTCGAGGTTGCGGTGCGCGATGGCACAACCGAGACTGCGGTTGAGCGACAGGGGCATGGTTTTCAGCGCACGCTTCTGATCTCCGCGCTTCAACTTTTGGCACAGTCAGGTGCGGCGTCGGCAGAGGGTGTCATCTGCCTGGCGATCGAAGAGCCGGAACTCTTTCAGCACCCGATTCAGGCCCAGACGTTCGCGAAGGTGCTCCGGTCGCTCGCGGAGGACGCCGGTAAACGCATCCAGGTGACCTATGCGACTCATAGCCCTTACTTCCTTGAAGCGCGACATTTCGACCAGGTCAGGAGGCTGACGAGATCATCTGACGAGATTCCTGTGGTTACTGTCCACCTCGCGACGGTTGCTGACGTGAAGACCAAACTGAACGGTGTGGTGAGTGCCGATACAGTTGACCGCCAGCTGGACGGCATCGTGGCGAATCAGCTTGCCGTCGCACTCTTTGCGCATCGCGCTTTCCTCGTGGAAGGTACGACAGAGTCGTCAGTGTTCTACGGCATTGGCGATAAAACTTCTCTGGGCTCGCTCGAGGCCGCTGGCATCTCCATTGTCCCCGTAGGAGGCAAGGCATCCATTCCACTCACACACGCGATCTTGACGTCGATCGGTATCCCGGTCTACGCGCTCTTTGATGCGGATGGCGGGTTTGAGGCGCGCGCGAAGGCCAATGGGAAGGCACAAAGCAAGATCGATGAGGAGCGGAAGGGCCATGTAGCGGCGAATCGCGCTGCGCTTAAGTACTTTGGTCGAACTGAGGAGGACTTTCCATCTGTCATAGTTGCTGATCAAGTAGCAATCTTTGAGGATCACCTTGAATCGTTCCTGTCGGCGAACTGGGCCGAATGGATCACAGCCTGCAAAAACGTTGAGGCTGCCGCAGGTATCAGTCTCGCGAAAAATCAACTCGCATATCGGACTGCAACACTTAAGGCCGAAGGCGCTGTGCCAGAAATGCTCATGCGGATCTTGGCCAAGGTGGAGGGTAAGTAGTTGCGCATGAAATCATCTGCCCGCACTGTGCGAAAGCATTTAAGATCGACGAGGCTGTACGTACCGAATCGCATGCGCTTGTTGACGAGACCGATGTGAGTGAAATCGCCTCTGCTATGGGGACCCTATGGAAATCAATTGGAGGAGTTGAAGCTGCAGAAACAGTGACTATCACAGCAAAGAATATTACAAACACCGACTAAATAGCCAAAGGTTGGCAATTGTTTTTCGGGATACATTACGTGAGGTAGCAGAATCTTGACGTTCCTTATCGATCAGGAAGCGCAAACGCGAATCGCAAAGCTCATTGATAGTGCAGTGGAGCGGGTCCTTGGCGAAGTTGCTAGCCATGGAAATGAAGAGGGAATGACAACTGCACTTGGGCATTCGCTAATGAAGCACCAGATCCGAGAATCAGACTTACGGGTTGATTTTAAATATCGGCAACACAACAAATACACGGAGGAGCGTTACTCCGGAGCAGACGGTGGCTTTCTTGTGCGGGTGGTGACCCCAAACGGGACGGTGGAAAAAGCGGCCCTCTTTCAAGCCAAATTGATCGGGGGCCTCGGTGATGTCCGCACACTTACGATGCCGAGGGCCGAGGCGAAGCGGTTGCAGGGTCAATCGAAAGATATGCTTCGCCATACCGACGATGCCGTAGCGATCTTCTACACGCACAAGAATATCTACGTGGTTGATGCGAAGGATTACAGCGGGAACGCAACTTCTAAAGCGCCACTCTCTCAGGAGCATCGCCTAATTACGCTAGGAACGTACTTGGGGAAATGGATGCCTCGGTGTTCAAAGGGAGACACAGATCCCGACTTCGTGACGCGCGCTAGGCACGTGGACGGTTTCAAACACGGACTATCTCTAAATGTCGTATCTCAACGACCGTCAGTGCCTTGGGAACAGGACCGAGCGGAGAAGGCGTGGCGGCACAAAGGATAGAGGCGGCATGTGGGGCTCCTACATGCGGGACAATACTCTAGTCCCTCGCCAGGCGTCGGCGATATATAGCGACTATCGAATATCGGTGCAGGCCTCACAAGACATGGAGAAATTCCGCACCGGTAAGATTTCAAGCATTAGCACCACAGTGATGGCCGGTCAATGACTGCGATTTCGCACCGTCGCACTATACCGAGTTCCCGTTTCACGCAGTCCGGGATCGCGCAGAAACCCGGACACACCTGAATCGTCGGAGCGTTGCACCCCGATACCGAGGAGTCCGAATATACGATCCGCCATCGTCGAGCGCGCAAGCGAGCAAAACCAAGTCGGCGATGGCACAACGCTTTCCGAAGACTTGGAGTAATCACGTTGCACCGGTATTGCAGCAGCAATGAGTGGTCGTTTGATTCGGTTGCAACCATATATTAGAACTACTTATAGATCAACCCGACCTGAGAGAAGAGACTAATTCGGTTAGTTTTCGCGTAACACTGCGATCGAGTGGTCGCTTATCAGCCTCAATCGGAAGCAGCCGGCTCCCTAAGCAAATGACGGCAACGAGTCCGGGAAGCCCCGTTCTTTGACGGTGAAAAGTGCCCTTCGTCGACCCTAGATTGCGAATGGCAGCAAAGCGATTTACAGCCGACGCATCGCCCCCTTTTGCCGAACGTCCGCAATGGCCGAACTCCCGTCTTCCAATGCGACTCTACGAACGTCTGTTGTACCTTGAAAGCCGCCCGATATGTAGCGTCGGGTCGACCCGCCGCAGTGGGTCGGCTACGGCCGGCGGCATCGGACAGCCGTCGGCCAACTCCAGCCCTTTGAGAAGGTTTAGCAAACGTCCGCTCGTGTCGGGACAACAGGCATTCGCTGACTAAGTTCGTGCTCGACCGTAGGCGTCGGCCTTGACGACGGTCGTGGATTGCTGCTAGACGTCGAACAGCAGTTAGCGCATATCCGCAACCGAAAACGGCGAGAGATTAAGGGCCGAATACATTAGCATTAGGTTTCGAAACGTGGTTCGCGTCGGTTTTTTGAACACGAGCGGGCGTCTTCAACACCAACATGATCGAGACTTCCGTCATGACTCATTACGCTTGCGAAAAATGCGACGAACCGCTAAACGTCGCCGGTGACCCAAACGGGGGGCTTCTGGTTTCCCGGTTCCCACAACAGTTATTGAACTGCTACGTTCATCTCGCTTCAGGCCCTTCAGTCATGCCTTGTAGCCGGTGCGGCCACTTGACGGCGTTTGACATACCACAACTGGTGCTCGGACCGGAAGGTGAGGCCGTGCTTTACATCCCCGATGACAGATCGCCGCCCGATCCCATGCGCGACGCTCGGATGATCAAAATCGCATTAAAGCTTCGCGAGAGTTCCGATCTCACTGGACTCACCGTCGCTCGCGATCGCCGAGCTTTCCGTCGCGCTTTTCTTCAGCGCTTTATCACCCCTTTCATGGACCTGGCCAATAGCTTCGCCCAGTTAGCGGGCCCGGTCGGCCCGTGGATCGAAAAGAACGAGGCCAGTCTAGGGGCCCCCTTCTTTGCTGCGCAGTGGCTGGTTGCTAACGGCGCCGTTCAAACGTTTCAAGTGCTAGCTAGCGAGGCGTCGAATTCCAGCTTCGTACCCCACGAGCAGGCACCCGCTGCCGTCAATCACGTTTTGAAGCGCGAGGCTGCACAGAAAGCCACTGCGACCCGCACGGGAGACATACTGGGATGGTTGCTCGCGGTATGGGTCCAGCGCGTTTTCGAGGAGCGCTCTTTCGATCGTTACTGTGCCGTAGCGGCCGACCTGCTAGTCGACATCTCCTTGTCGGACGATGTTCTCATCGCGGCCGGTATGAAAATTAAGGAGTGGGTAGGGCTGTTTAAGTTGGGTGAGCCAGGTACGATCGTAGCTCAATACGTGTACGAAGCCGTGCTTGCCGTCCTCTGTCAGACGCATGGCAAACGCAACCCTCGGACCGCTGAATGGACGAAGGTCTTGTTTCGTTACGAATACTTCAGACGCGTGGACGGTAACGACGAGTCCATGTTGTTGGCACCGGAAATCGTGCGGTCGACCTTGGACGAGCCCATCTTCTGGAGCGCTGTGCGTTCGATTGGGGGGCGATCCTCTGGGATCAACGAAGAGTCGATGTCTCTGCACAGCCACCTCTTAGAGACGGTAGAACGTCTGTTCCCGGAGCAAGTGCAGGTTTTTTCGCGGTGGGTATTCAGGTTCGCAGACAGCAAATTGGACAAGGATGTGCTCAAGGGAATTGGGGAGCTGCTGCAGACTGCGCTTTCAGCATTGCCTCAGACAGCCCCATTGCAGGCGCTGCTTTTCGGGTTTCAGCAATATAGACCACACCTTCTAGAGGCGGTCGTAGATGCCTTGGACGCGTCGCTTGACGCAACCGGTGCCGATGGCAATGATCGACTCATTTGCTTTCGCTACGCGATAGAGGCGTTAAATCATGCACACCGCTACTTGGCCTCGCTAGCCGTTGCGCATAAAGTCGAGCAATTGCTTTCCGCCAACCCTGAGGCGGGTGGGACGATTCGCGCGCATTTGCTTAACGAGGTCGGGAATTGCTTTCGATATGCCGGGAAATTCACTGAGGCTTTGCAGCGCTACGATGCGGCCTTGACGCTTTGGGGGAAGGACGCTAGCGCCCTCAATACTCGTGTCATTCTTCGCAATCGCGCCATTGTCTTGCGAGGACTGCATCGCTACGCCGCTGCGCAGGAAATCTTTGCTGAGCTTAGGCCGCACGCGCACGACGCCGAGCTGGTGGGATTGGTCACTTCGGAGGCGATCTGCCTCGCGGAGATGGGCGAAAGCCGAAAAGCTCTTAACCTGCTCGATGCGCACAAGCCCCTAATTGAGAACGCTTCTACTGCGGACCCCAATGTGCGGCAGGCGATGCTTTTTTACGCACAACTTCTGCTGAGCTACGGTAGGACGTCCGAAGCGCAACCGTTGATCTCCCGGATTTCAGCACTAGGTAACAGATTTCCCAGCGTGCTCGACCAAGCAACCACCGCGACCCTCGCGCCCAATCCGGCGCCCGATGCCGGGTTGCCAGAACGCGAGCGAGTCCTTCAGCGCAGGCAAACGATCGATGCGTTGAAGCAAGGACTCGCGAATGCCCGTACGCTGGCAGGTGTCCCGGAAACCATGATCGCATTTGCGATGGAACTCGGCGATGTTCTTGACTCGGACGGGAGAGCGGACGAATCGGAGCCGATGGTTCGCGAGGTTTGGGACCAGGCTGAATCGCTTGGTGCGACAAAAGCTTGGGTATTGGCGCTACCCGTGTTCCGCTATGCGATGAATCGTGATGACAGACGTCAGGCGGCGAAGGACCTCCTTCGCGGCATGTCGCATTTGAGCGAAACGCTATGGGAAGTTGCTGAGGAAGGAGATCCTATCTCGCTGCTTGCGCCGAACGCCGAAGCGGTTGATTACCTGGCGACCAACATCCTGAAGGGAATATCACCGTCTTCCCCTGCGACTGCTACCGCGCTGCGGGTGGCCGCTGAGCTGCGCGCAGCGCCCTTACTTACTCCGCGACTCCGGCGATTAGCGAGCTTGCCTCCGGCTGTGGCCGACATGACTGGAGAGACGGAACGTCTTGTCGTTCTGCTTGCTGAAACTCCTTGCGTAATTCTGCAGTTCGTCGCGATGACCGACGATATCGGCGTTCTGGTAACGCGCCCGGGCGAAGATGGCGCGCTGAATACTGAACTGCGCGAGCTTGCTGTCGACGCAAAAAAAGCACACCGTATCGGCGGCCGGCTCGCTTATGCGCTTCGTCGCGCCGCGCCGGACGACTCCGATCTCGATCTGAGTCACGTGGTGGGGTGGCTCGATCTCCGTGACCGTCTTCGAAGCCTTGTAGTTGATCTTCCCGAGTCTCTCCCGCTGTGCATAGTGCCCGGTCCGCTCGGATCGACGATGCCCACGCTTGCCTTGGGCGGAATGCGTGCACTGTGCTTCGTCCCAAGCATCGGGGCACTTCTGGCCATGCGCGCGAGGCGACGGACGCTATCGGGCGGCCTCTGCTGGCGTCCACAAAGTATGTTCGCATTCGCTGTCTGGTTCGACCGCGAGCGGGCAACAGAAGCCGCTTCACTTTCAGCTATGACAGACCAAGGGGCAACACTTGCCGCAGAGCGCGGCCTCTCTTATTCCAGCGCCGTAGGGCGCGAAGGTACTGGAGAAAGGCTCCTAACGGGTTTAGCGGAAGCCGAGCTTACGTGCATCGCCTGCCACGGGCGCATCTTGCCGGACGCTGAGGCCATCGACCTTATCGTTGCCGGCGAGGGCCGGTTGCCTCCTGCCGACCTTACGCACATTCTGGCGCATCGCAATGCGCCGCATATACTGGGATGGCAACGTCTCGCAACGCTTCCTTCCGCTTCCACCGTCGTTATGTCTACGGCTTGCAACTCTGGGCTTGCCGTGTTACATGTCGGTGGCGAGCGCCTTGGCCTTGAGAGACCTCTGTTTTCCGCCGGCACATTGGCGTACATCGCGCCGCAGTGGCCGGTGCCGACAGTACCCATACAGGAAGTCGCGACGGCGCTGCTCACACGCTGGCTGTCGTCAGAAACTCTTTCGTTGGTGGACTGCGTGGCTGCGCAGCGTGTTGCCTCGCTTGGCGTCGGCATTCCTTCACTCGCCGCCGAAGCGTTTGCGGTCTTCGGGGACGGCCTTTAATCGAAATGAGAAAATGAACAACGAAGACCTTTTGAAACAACTTGAAAGTCTCGAAACTTCCGGACTTGCAGAGACTGCCGAACGGTTGCTTCCCCCTCTTTTGGAAATTGATGATCCGGAAGAGGCAGCAACCGAAGTCGCTCAACTTGCCGGATTGCCTCCGGAAGCGGTAGCCGAAATCGAGGCGCTCGCACAGGAGACAGGCCGTTCGTCGCTCAGTGAGCTGAAGGGGCTCCTGCGCATGGTTCTGACCGACCTCGCAGACACTCAACCGGATGGAGAGGCATCGGTGTTCAACGCTGCCGCCGCAGCCGGCCGCAAGCTAATTGTGGTGGGCCCGGAACTCTATGGAATCTGCACGCTACTGATAGCAGGGTATATTGTGACCCGCTCCGGCGGAAAGCAATCGATGACTCGTGACATCGAAATAAGCACCGGGCCCGATGGCAGGACCAAAACTAAGATTCGCGAGCAAGTTATATATTTGAACCCTTTCGGGCCGCTCGCCAAGCTTTTGAAGCGCGTTACCGGAGTGGCTGAAAGCAGCGACGACTAGAGTTCTGAAACATCACATCCGCTGGTTGCCAAGCGCGTAGAGATTCGGGTTAGGGATCTTGGAAAAAGGACATCAAAGACACGCTGCTTTATATTGCTCGAGGTAGGTCTACGGGCGAACCGCACGACATTGAATCTGTTATTGCGCGTCCTTGTATTTGCCACCGCATGCTGCGAACATCGGCCCGACGCTCGAGGAACGGGCGGGGTAGGCGTTGCATTTTCGGAGGCTGAAAAACCGCAGTAGTATCGATCGGCCTCTTCCATTGGCCGAAAATCTCAACGTCGGAGATGACCGTCTTATGTTGTCCCACGAGCGGACGATCGTCGGTGCCCAACGAGTGGCGCACATGGGTCGAGAAGCGACTTCCCGTAAATCGAGGGGAAAAAGGCCGGCAGCAACGCCGCCGGCCAAGAAGGGGTAGATCGTGAGGTTGCTGACGCGGGGCTCCGGGGACCGCACGTCAACATAAGATAGGGAAGATAGGTCGCCCTGTGCGAGCTACTTCCATCGTCTACCTGCTGCAAACTCCCTGCGCTGCAGAAATATCTCGGCGAACGATTCGCGTGCTGCGTGGCTATCCGATGCGGCCGCAGCCGACGTCGCTGCGGGCGGTGGCGAGGCTGGCCCTTCGCCATGTAGCGTCGGCTGTTCAGCGGACGACTCGCCAGCAGGCGCACTGTCCCGCCCTGCAACCACGGGCAACGCCTTGCCACAATGCGGGCACGTGGTGACACCGGTTGAAACGCCTTGCGGCTGCACTGCCTCCGGCTGCATTCGGTAGTACGCGCTCTTGAATGCGCTGTACGTCATGGTGAGACCGCCGTCCTCGTGCAGCGCAGTCCACACGCGCCTGAGCGTGAAACCCTTCCCCAGCATGGCGGTGATCTCTTCCCTCACCTCGCGCAACTGCGTCGCAGCGCTACCCGGCGTCTCGCGACGCTCCAGCCCGTGCAGCGCTTCCAGAAGCTTTTCCCTTGACATGATCACGACCGGATGAGCCTGAAGAGACCAATTGTGCGACCGAATGAAACCGTCATGCAACTCCAATGCAACAACCCTACATCGGAGTGCCACTCAGGAAGCGATTAGAGGCCAGCGGGTGGCTTACGCACTTCTCCCCCACCCCAACCCACAGGCATGAGTCAGCAAGACGTTATGGCCCCTTTTAATGCACGACATTGACACCGCCGCGGTGAGGTGCGGCGCAGCCGGCGCCACTGCACGGCGTGCCGCTGCGCCTCATCACCCCGCCGCTACCGTCGCGGCCCCTGCTTCATGGTCAGCGTGTTGGCACCGGGTGTCGGCTTGATGCGTATGGCCTGCGCATCTTCCTTCCCGAAATCCGTCTTGGCGAAGTAGTTGACGTACGTATCGAGCCTTTGCCGATGCTCCGGATTCTTGCAGTCAAGCTCGCCCAGCACCCATGTGCCCTTGCCGATCATCTGCTGCCGGCCGGGACTGTCGTGGCAGCTGTACGACTGGCCAAGGCCCCCCGTCACCGCGGACCAGCGGTGAATCAGCCCGTTGATCAGGCGAGGAAGGTCGGAGAGGTTCCAATGCGAGCCATCGAACAGGTAGAGCCCGTGGAAGTGGTTTGCACTGCTCTGGCCGCCGGCCTCCATCTTCCAGATGCTGCCGGCCATGTGATCGAACAGCCACCCGTCGGCGCCATGCTGGTTCCTGAAGAAACGGTTGCGGTGCTCCATCGCGAGGCCCGTGTCGATACGCGCCCGCGTCTCGCCCACCGGCTCAGAGGAGGAAGGCGCGTCAGAGGGCACCTGCGACCAGCGTCCCGTGTAGTACGGACGCCAGCTCATGCGCGGTAGCAGATCGCGCTCGTCAACAGCATCTTCGCTGTAGAAGTGGTCGATGCGCACGATCAGCAACCAAGGGTACAAGCTGTACAGCTCGGCGAGGTATTCGTGAATCGTCTGTCTCTGGAGCAGGATACCGGCCTTCCAGTCGGCCAGCTGCTTCCTGACCCGACGCTTCACGGCCTGCTGGCGCAGGAAGGCAATGAAGTCGTTATAGGCCTCACCGACAAGCGCCCGTTCAGTGAAAGGCGCATGAGCCGCCATACCCGGCTCAACGAGACCGAATGGATGCTCGCGGTAGCCGTCAAAGAAGAGCTTCAGGTCAGCGGTATACCACCAGCCCGGATCGTACAGGTCCATGAACGACCGGCATTGCCCCATCGCCGATGCAAGCACTCCGTTGTTCCTGCGAAGCTGTGCAGGCTCTGCCAGACAATCGAACGGCATTTCCTCGGTATCAAGCACCTCGGCCATAAAGCGAACCATCGAGCGGTATAGCGCGGAATACTCCCCGACTTCCCAGAAGCGTGTATCGATATTGCGTCCATCAGGAAGACTGGTATTTGCCGGTGAGAAACCCGGCGTTATGCATGCGTTCATCACTACCCCTTTGCATCGGTTTATTTGGGTTGAAAGACGTCATATCCGTGCTGCGCAATACGCTGCGCTCATGCGACTGCACCGGAGGCAATACGGATCAGCCGCTACGTACCGGAGCACGTAGCTGACATGTCGTTTGCTGTCAGAAATGGCAGAACGGTACTGGCTGCTGGATATAACGTACCGTGGTCGGGAGATAGGAGTTAAGCGAGAGAGACTGAGGAAGAGGAGAAGGCGTAACCGGTCAACAGGAGGTACGGTTACTCGATCCCTGAGTATCGCGTCACTCAGGACCGGTTTCAGACTGAGGCATTAGCTGATGTCAATGGCAGCATCGGCTGATACCGGTGCTATCAGCAGCAATCAGCGCTAGAAATACTCGATGACAAGCTGACAACACTCGAAATCAATCTGACAATACTCAATGCCAATCTTAATATAGGAGCCTAACAGACTCCCACCATTAATCCTCGCAAATCACCCTGTCGCACACGCGGATGAGGCGATTATTCTCACGATAAATCGCCTGATACCGGCAATTTCACCACTCTCTCGAAAATTAACACTTATCCCGACACATAGGATAGGACGCAAGAGACAAATACCAACGAACTGAGCGTGAAATGCCTAACGCAAGGCTGTGAGCAAGGCAAGCCAACGGAACACCGCGGGATCGCAGGCAGTTATTTTGTCGCGCGCTATGCGGGAACAGATGTTCTCCGCGTGTGGGGCCGACCACCAAAGGGTGCCTTCCGACCAGGTCATTCCGGGGACAGCACCACCGACCCGCCGCTCTGACCTACCCCAACGCCTCCAGCCATGCCGCACCGCAACATCCCTCTGGAGGTTCGCCGTCAGGGCGCCACGCCATCCCAGCGTGAACGGCTAGCGGCAGCGGGAAGCCATGGCACTTGCGAGCAACAATCGTGCCGGATAAATCTCAAAATCTAGTCGCCCACGAATCCTTCGTCTATAGCGTGAATAACGTTAACTATTTTTAAAAAGAACGCTAACTTGACAGGCTCATGTTAAGCTCCATGCAGTCCATTCCCGCCACTCGCCGCACTCATCGCCATGACTTCGAAGAGCAAGGAGCTTCTCCCGCATGCGCAGCAACTACATAGAGGGACAGCTCACAAAGATGTGAGCCTGCGTGCGTGGTTTGCCATGGGGAGGGTCGTGGCCGAGCAACGGTACGCGCCGCATCACATCGCAGACCTCCGCACAGTGCGCGACGTCGTCACGCGGATGAGGGAGATGGCGCGAGCGAGCCGTTACCGCCACCCACCCTTCACGGCCGTACCGCGGCCTGGGCCCTATGTTCAGCAAGGGTTTTACGCGAGTCCTGTCCTTGAACTGCTGAGGCAACTGCGTGAACCCGCCCGCCAGATCAAGGCCCGCACCGGTGAGGTGCATGAATTTCACCCGTATTTCGAAGCGTTCGTGGAAGAGGTCGACATAGGGCTGCGCTATGAAGACGCGGCCGGAGAAATGCGCACGCTCGAATACGATGAATTCGACGGGGCAAGTTTCAGCAATCAGCCCAAGGCGGCACTGTACTGTGCTGCCTTGAACGATTTTTTTGTCCGGCTTGGAAAACGACTAGACAAGAAATGCCGGGACGCCGCCAAGGCATTTGAGCGCACGCCTTCGGACAACCGCCAGCACGCAATGCGGTACGCGGCCCAGCTAATTGATCGCGCACCTAGAACGCGCATCGTTCACGTAACAATCCGTCGGCATCTCGATCTCTACGGCAACCCAGTGTCGCAGGATGAAATACGCGCGTGCCGGCAAATGCTGAACGATTATCTGCACGAGCCAAGCCCCAAACGCTCTCATCTCGGTCACTGCTCTTTTCTCAGAAGGTTTTCAGACCTCGGCTATTGCCTCGATGCGTTTGTTTTCCTGAGTGATTCATATCTCAAGCCCGCCGCAGATATTGCACAAGAGCTGACGGAATGGTGGGAAGCGTTCGCTCCGAAATCCACAGGTTGCGTGGCCCGCGTATTGCCCCACGCCGAACTTGCAAAGGAGACTCTGGAGCGGATGACGCTTGTGACAGAACCGGATTTCTACGTCCACGCCGCCCGTCCCAGCGGGGCATCGAAAAAGCTTCGCCACTTCTGGTGCACCCGGTTCCCAGTGAAGCTACGCGCGGCGCACCGCAAAGGCAAAGCCGGTTCGTCCGGGGCGACTGCAAAACAACCCGGCAGCGCAGATCCGCTGCTGGAAGCCCTGCGGGAGGAAGAAGCGGAAAACAACGGCATCCAGAAGGAGCTGCGCTGGCGCCAGGAACGGGAGAAAGAGCAGGCACGACGTTCCGCGAGCCACAAGAAGGGAGCTCGCACGCGCGCGACGAACCGGAAGACAGCGGAGCAGCAGCGCGCCTGGCAAAGCGCACGCTTTGAGGCGTGCAAGAGCCGCGTCACGTACGACGGTGAAATAATCGATGTTGAGGCTGTCGAGGTAACTGATGTGGCTCAGGCCTTGCGCCGACATTCACGCCGACGCAGGCGTCTCCCGTCGGCTGACACAACGCCGCGCGACACCGACAGCCTGGCGCCCGGCTCGTCGGAGACAGACATCACGCCGAACCCACCAGAAATGGGCGCGGTGAGCGCGGATCAAGGAGCTTTAGGAGGGTCGCATGCTCACCCGCCCATTTTCGATGAACACTCCGATGTAATCATCCCTGCACCCCGTCCGGGCGACACTCAGCGGGACACTGCCGCGACATCCGGGGCGGCGACCAATGACGGCCCAAAGACTCGCCGCTGGACTTCGAAAATACAGCAGCCTGACGCGTCTGGCCGACTCCGTACCATAGAGGTTGAGACTCGGAGGCCATCGCCCCGTACCCGAGCAGAACGGAAATGAAACCGGCGCAAGACAATACCCGAGCCAGCGCAGTCAGCGGTTCCGGCTCATCCGGTCCCGACGAGACTTCAGGCCTGACCGAGTAGCTCCCTGATGGCCTCTACTGGCCACAGCAGCCGGCGGCTCGGCAGCTTCGTTGGCTTGATGCCGTGGTACGTGCCCGTCTCGGAGTAGCGCTTGCGAATGGTCTGCGGCTCGACGGCCAGAATGGCCGCCAGTTCTTCCGTCGACACGTGCTCGCGGTTCTCCGGAATCGGAATGGGACCACGGCGCGATACCGGCTCAGCCTTGGCCAGCGCGGGTGCTGTAGCAGGCGGGCCACCAGACGCGCCGCCGATGAGAGCAGCCTGAATGGCGCCGATGGTCTCGGCGGACCTCGCCGCGTACTCGGCTACCGCAGGCGGAATCAGGTCGGGACGATCGGATCGCGACGAGCCGTCCGCGACCTCGAAGAAGAACCGCATCCAGTCGGTCTCGATGCTCATGTCCTGGCACCAGGCAATGAACGCATACGGCGAAAGCTCCGTTGGAGTCGCATCGCCGTTTTCCGTATCGTCCTCGCAGCGTAGCTGCCACTGGTCCATGATCCGGAACGCTGAATGGAAGCGGTCATTCGCAGCGCTCGCGAACTGCCTGCCATCAAGGCCGGTTCCCTCAGCTGGAATTCCGTTCTCGCCTTTCGGTGGATGGATGCCGGACAGAATCAGGGCACCTTCGACAGGCGTCCAGATCGGTCTGTCGAGGTATTCCTTCAATACGGCATAAAGCTGCCTTGCGGCAGCGATTCGTTCTTGTGGTGATGGATCGCTGGTCATGGCCCCGTTCCCGCATGTAGCTCGTGAGGCAACGCAGAAAGGTCGCCGTGATGGGGCAATTCTATCGCGCCGCAGCTGGCGTCAGATAGCGCGTGATCCCACAGGACCTCACCGGGGAATGTGTGTACTGCGGCGTTGGGCTAGGCAGCAATTATCTCGCTGCGACGGCCGGGGCCTCAACGGAGCCAACAAAGGCATACGCGTTGGCTCGGCTGTCGTGGAGCGCGATGCCCGCCACCATAGTTTGCCCCCCCGGTGCGCGAGAGGTTCTGGAGCAAACGCGCCGCCAACTGTCTCCACGTCCATCCTGTAAAACGCAGATGACCTTAGTGACCTTGATGTACTGACGCACGCCGAATCGGGTTACATGGCGGTTACATGACCCGTCAAAACAGAAAAGGGTTACCGGCCGGAAGGCGGGTAACCCCTTGGTGTTGCTGGTCGGAGCGATAGGATTCGAACCTACGACCCTCTGATCCCAAATCAGATGCGCTACCAGGCTGCGCTACGCTCCGAGTAATCCGACATTCTACCCAGAACGCGCTCTAGCCGTCAAACCAGGGAGCCTCCGGCCACCGTCACGTCGCGTCTTGCCGCGCGAGGCATCCCGCATGCACCATGCGAGATACGCCCACTCAAGGAGACGCCGCATGAACCTCATCCTATGGCGCCACGCCGAGGCCGAAGATGTCGCCGCGACCGATCTTGCGCGCCAGCTCACCACGCGTGGCCGCAAGCAGGCTCAAAACGTTGCGCGGTGGCTGCGCCCCCGACTGGACAACGATGCCATGGTCATCGCGAGTCCTGCTACACGAACGGTGCAGACCGCGGAAGCGCTCTCGGACCAATACCGTGTCGTGCGCGACATTGCACCCGGCGCAAGCGCAAGCGACATCCTTTCCGCAGCCGGCTGGCCCCAGGGCATCGCATCGACCGTCGTCGTAGTCGGTCATCAGCCCACGCTCGGCGAAGTGGCGGCCCTGCTGCTGACAGGCAGCGGCGAAAGCAGTTGGGCCGTGAAGAAAGGCGGCCTCTGGTGGTTCGAAAGCCGCGAGCGTAACGGCCACGACCAGGTTGTGTTGCGCGCGGTCATGAGCCCGGACCTGGTCTGAATGCAGGGGGCATGGAAGGCGTGGAACGGCCGTTCCGCGCGCGATGGGTGACGCATGTCAGCCTGCATGTCAGCCTTACGATACGTCATCGAATCGTCACTGGTTTGCCATGGAAGCGTCACCGGTCATTACTATATTTGGCGCTCAAGTGAAGCCCCTTTTTACGACCAGGAACGCCCCATGCGAGAACTGCCGACGCCCACCCTGCCCCTCGCTTCGATCCCGTTCGAGCCGCGTCGTCGCCTGCCGCACGCGGAGGAAACGATCACGGCCCAGCATCGGTTGCAGGTGGCCTGGGCGCGCAGCGACGAAGAACTTCGCGAAGCGCAGCGTCTGCGTTACCGCGTCTTCGCCGAGGAAATGGGCGCGCATCTGACGGGGCCGGCCGGTCTCGACGTCGACGCCTTCGACGCGTACTGCGATCACCTGCTCGTTCGCGACCTCGACACACTGAAGGTCGTGGGCACCTACCGCGTGCTGCCGCCGTATCAGGCAGCGCGCATCGGCCGCCTTTATGCCGAAGGTGAGTTCGACATTTCACGCCTCACGCATCTGCGCTCGAAGATGGTCGAGGTGGGCCGCTCGTGCGTGCACCCCGACTATCGCAGTGGTTCCGTCATCATGTCGCTGTGGGCGGGCCTCGGCTCGTACATGATGCAGAACGGCTACGAAACGATGCTGGGCTGCGCGAGCGTACCGATGGTGGACGGTGGCCACTATGCCGCGAACCTTTACGCGTCGCTCGACGAAAGCGCGCTCACGGCACCCGAATATCGCGCGTTCCCGCACACGCCGCTGCCGGTCGACGAGTTGCGCACGGGTGCCGTTGCTGTGGCGCCGCCGCTCGTGAAGGGCTATCTGCGTCTGGGCGCAAAGATCTGCGGCGCACCGGCCTGGGACCCCGACTTCAACACGGCCGACTTCCTCACGCTGTTCCGCCTCTCGGAAATCAACGCGCGCTACGCCCGTCACTTCCTCGGTGACGCACTGCCGCGCTGAAAGCCGACACAAGCGCAGCCGTCGCGCGAACGAAAACAAAAGAGCCCGGCATGCCGGGCTCTTTTTTATCGGGATATCGAACGAAACGGCACAGCATGATTGCGTGCCGCCGCAGCGGAAATGCTACCTGTCCGTGTAGACCACACGATACGGAATGCCAACTTTCTCCCACTCCGCCGCCTCCTGAATAAGGCTGTAGTCCGTCAGCGGATTGTTCACCACCCATTCCTTGGGCAAACGCACCTCGTAACCATTACCCTCGCGCGCCACGGCGATCTCGGGCAAGCCAACGTCGGCACGGCGGCGCGACAGTAACGCGGCGAGACGCAGACAAAACAGCAATTGCCACTCCACTTCGCGCGTCTGCGAGAGCTTGCCGAGCTTGCCTGCGTGACCGAGCACGAGCGCGGCAAGGCGCGCCTGATCGGTACGCGAAAAACCGGGCATGTCCGCGTTGCTCGCGATGTACGCCGAATGCTTGTGATAGGCGCTGTGCGAGATGGAAAGCCCGATTTCGTGCAGCGAAGCCGCCCACGAAATAAACATGCGGTTCTCGGCGCACACTTCCTCGTCGGCCTCTTCGAACTGGTCGTAGAACTGCACGGCAAGCTCGCCGATGCGCACCGCCTGCGCACGGTCCACACCGTAACGGCGCATGAATCCTTCCACCGTCACAGTGCGCATGTCCTCGTGCTGGGACCGCCCGAGCAGGTCGTAGAGCACGCCAAGACGCAGCGCACCGTCGGTCGTATCGACGTAGTCGATGCCGAGTTCGTCGAATACCGCAATCATGATCGAGAGACCGCCCGCGAGCACCGGCACGCGGTCGGCCTTGAGCGCAACGAGCTTGAGGCGGTTGACGTTCTCGGCCTTGATCAACGCGCGCTTGAGTCGCTCGAGACCGCCGCGCGAAATGCCGTGCGTAATGCCGGCGTCGTTGAAGCCATTCGCCTCCACGAGTTCGGCCAGCGCGCGCGCCGTGCCCGACGAGCCGATTGCCTGCTCCCAGCCCGCGTCCTTGTACTCGGTCGAGATGATCTGGATTTCGCGGCGCGCAGCGAGTTCGGCCTGGCGCATCGTGTACTCGTCGACGTTGCCCGCCGGAAAGAAGCCGCGGCTGTGGCTCACGCAGCCGATATACAGGCTCTCCATCTTGATGGGCGTGTAATGCTGGCCAATGATGAATTCCGTCGAGCCGCCGCCGATATCCACCACGAGCCGTTTGCCCGCGCTCGCGGGCACCGAATGTGCCGCGCCCGCATAGATGAGCCGCGCTTCTTCGCGGCCCGCGATAACTTCGATAGGAAACCCGAGCGCCGCTTCCGCCTCGACGAGAAATTCGCGCGCGTTCTTCGCGATACGCAGCGTATTGGTGGCCACCGCACGCACGTGATCGGGATGAAAATCGCGCAGCCGTTCGCCGAAACGCTTCAGCGCGTCCCAGCCGCGCACCTGCGAGGCGCGGTCGAGCATCTTGTCTTTTGAAAGGCCGGCGGCAAGACGCACGGGTTCGCGCAGGGCATCGACCTGGTAGATCTGGCTGCCGGCTTCGGTTTCCTCAACGCGCCCGACGATCAGCCGGAAACTGTTGGAGCCGAGATCCACTGCGGCGAGAAGATGCGGAGTATTGACCATCGATTGAGCGGGTTCCATACGCGCCAGCAAGGCCGCACGGGCCAGCGCAGCGCTGTTCAAAGTCGCCATTTTAAGCGTTGCGGACCTCACGATGTCGCTCCTCGCGCCGGAATGCTGCTCAATACCGCATCCTATTTACGGTGGCCCGAAAATACAGCGTAGAATTTGTGACAGCCCGAATGTCATAAGAATGCCACGTTATTGTGAGAATTTCCGACGGTCCACTCAAGTCTACCGACACCCCATTCTCCCAACCGATGTCCGCCCGCTACCCCCTTCTCAATCGCGAACTGGGCATCCTGGGCTTCAATGAGCGCGTGCTCGCGCAAGCCGCCGACCCCGCCGTGCCGCTTCTCGAACGGCTGCGTTTCATCTGCATCACGAGCAGCAATCTCGACGAGTTTTTCGAGGTGCGCATGGCGGGGCTGCACGAACAGATGCGTGACAATCCGGGCGCGCTCTCGCCCGACGGCATGTCGCTGCAGCATGTGTACGACCTCGTGGTCGAACGCGCCCAGAAGCTCGTGCATCGCCAGTACGCCATGCTGCACGAGACCGTGCTGCCCGCCCTCGAACAGGAAGGCATCTATTTCCACGGCACCGAAGCGTGGAACGAAGCGCAGACGGAATGGGCACGCGGCTATTTCCTCGATGAACTGCTGCCGGTGCTCACGCCCATCGGGCTCGATCCCGCACATCCTTTTCCGCGCGTGCTTAACAAGAGCCTGAATTTCGTGGTCGAGCTGGAAGGCAAAGACGCTTTCGGCCGCCAGGCGATGATGGGCATCGTTCAGGCGCCGCGCGCGCTGCCGCGGCTCGTGCGCATGCCGCAAGAACTCTCCGGCTTCGCCCACGGTTTCGTGCTGCTGAGTTCGCTGCTGCAGCGCTTCGTGAACGAACTCTTTCCGAATCTCGTCGTACGCAGTTGCAACCAGTTCCGCATTACGCGCAACAGCGAACTCTTCGTCGACGAAGACGAAATCACGAACCTGCGTGTTGCGCTGCAAGGCGAACTGCCCGCGCGGCACCTCGGCAACGCAGTGCGGCTCGAGGTCTCCGCGGAAACGCCGCCGCATCTCGTCAAACGCCTGCTCGACGAAAGCGCGCTCTCGGAAAAGGATTGCTACTACGTCGACGGTCCCGTGAATCTGGTGCGGCTCATGCAGCTGCCCGAGATGGTGGACCGGCCCGACCTCAAGTTCGTCCCGCATATTCCGGCGATCCCCTCGCAGGTCGCGGCCAGCACGAGTCTCTTCGACGTGATCGATCAGGGCGACGTGCTGCTGCATCATCCGTACGAGAGTTTCCAGCCCGTGCTGGAATTGTTGCTTCAAGCCGCAAAAGACCCGAACGTCGTCGCCATCAAGCAGACCATCTACCGTACCGGCACCGACTCGCCGCTGATGGATGCGCTGATGCAGGCCGCGCGCAACGGCAAGGAAGTGACCGTGGTGGTGGAACTGCTCGCGCGCTTCGACGAGGAAACCAACATCAACTGGGCGTCGCAGCTCGAAGCGGTGGGCGCGCACGTGGTGTACGGCGTGGTGGGCCACAAGTGCCACGCGAAGATGATGCTGATCGTGCGGCGCACGCCCATGAACGGCAAGATGGTCCTCAAGCGCTACGTGCACCTGGGCACGGGCAACTACCATCCGCGCACGGCGCGCCTCTATACCGACTTCGGTTTGATGACCGCGGACCCGAAGATCTGCGAAGACGTGCACCACGTGTTCCAGGAACTGACGGGTATTGGTGGCGAGCTCGCTCTGCACGATCTGTGGCAATCGCCGTTCACGCTGCACCCGCAACTGATTCGCTCGATTCGCGCCGAAGCCGAGCACGCCCGTGCAGGCAAGAAGGCGCGCATCGTGGCGAAGATGAATGCGCTGCTCGAGCCGAGCGTCATTGACGAGCTCTACGAAGCATCGCAGGCCGGCGTAAAGATCGACTTGATCGTGCGTGGCGTGTGCGCGCTACAGCCCGGCGTGGAGGGACTCTCCGAGAACATCACGGTGCGCTCCATCGTAGGACGCTTTCTCGAGCACCATCGCATCTACTACTTCTATGCGGGCGGTGAAGAGAACGTCTACCTTTCGAGCGCCGACTGGATGGACCGCAATCTGTTCCGTCGCGTGGAAGTAGCGTTCCCGATCAAGAACCGGCGCCTGAAGCGACGCGTGATTGCGGAAGGGCTCTCGGTGTACCTGGGGGACAATCAGTCGGCGTGGCTCATGCAGAGTGACGGGCACTATCGCCGGCGCCGCCCCGGCAAGTCGTCGCGCAATGCTCAACTGAGCCTGCTCGCGAAGTTCTGTTCGTGAGTTGCTGAAGCGATACGGCCGGCGTCGCGCCGGCCGTATCGTGACTTACGTGACTTACCGCGCCTCAGTTGCGGCCGCGCAGGCGCAACCTCAAGCCGCAGTGGTCTGGCAGCGCGCCGTGCGTACAGCGGGGAACCGCACCGTGAACTTGCTGCCCCGCCCTTCCTCGCTCTTCACTTCGAGCTGCGCATCGTGCCGTTGCAGCACGTGCTTGACGATGGCCAGCCCAAGACCCGTGCCGCCCGTGTCGCGCGAACGGCTGCGGTCCACACGATAGAACCGCTCGGTCAGACGCGGAATGTCGGCCGCGGGAATGCCCAGGCCGCTGTCTGTCACCGAAAACACCGCGGTGTTGCCTTCCATGTGCCAGTCGACGTGCACCTTGCCACCGTCCGGCGTGTAGCGGATCGCGTTCATGACGAGATTGCCAAGCGCACTCAGAATCTCGGTTTCCGCACCTTTGACCGTGAGCCCTTCGTCGATGTCATACGTGATGCGATGCCGGTCTTCGGAGAGCGTGCTGGCATCGTCGCGCACGTGCCGCAGCACGGCAGACATGTCGACGAGCCGCTCGCCAGGCGGCTTGGCTTCGCCTTCGAGCTTCGCGAGCACGAGCAGATCCGTCACGATGTGGCGCATGCGCGAGGCCTGCTGCTCCATCATGTCGAGGTAGCGTGTGCGTTCGGATTCGCTGAGCGGCAGTTCGCGCATGGTTTCGAGAAAGCCCGACAGCACCGTGAGCGGTGTCTTCAGTTCGTGCGACACGTTGGCCACGAAGTCGCGTCGCATCGAATCGGTTCGTTCGAGTTCCGTGATGTCCTGCGAGAGCACGAGCTTGCGGTTCTCGCCGTACGGAAACACCTGCACCGACAGCACGTTCTGCCGCTTCTCGCCCATGCCGCGCATGATCAGCATCTCGTCGTACTGCTGCGAATTCAGATAGCGCACGAACTCGGGCTGTCGCACGAGATGTGTGATGTGCTGGCGCAGGTCGCGCTTCGCGTCCAGTCCGAAATGCACTTCGGCAATCGCGTTGCACCACTCGATCTGGTCGTGGTCGTCGAGCATCGCCACGCCGTTCGGCGACGCCTGGATCGCCTGGATGAAGCGCGAGTGCTGCTGTTCCACCTGCCGCACCTGCGCATGCCAGCGCTTCGCGAGCTTGTGCAGCCGGTAATAGATTTCACCCCACACGCCGGGCGCGCTCGGCACCTCGCCGTACACGGGGGCATCGAGCAGCCGCCAGAGCTGCTGCTTGTGAAACGTGCTGAAGAAGCCCTGCGCGAGCAGCACGACGACGGCGAGAATCAAGGCCGCCTCGATGCCGAAGAACGCGCCGACGCCTGCACACAGCACAGCCAGCAGCACGACCGACACGATGGAGCGCACCCAGATGATGTTCATGGATGTAGCGATGGAAAGCGTTACGCGCAACACGTCCGCGCGAAGAAACGGCGGGACGCTGTTACGCGCTCCGCCGGGTTGTCGTTCTGATTATAGGGGTACGCTCCGGCGGTACGTCGCTGGTCGCTGGCTGCCGGCGCCGCGAACGCTTCTTTCAGGCGCTCTTCGCGAGACGGTAGCCGCTGCCGCGCACCGTTTCGATCATCGCATCGCAGCCCGCGGGCTTGAGGGCCGCCCGCAGCCGCTTGATATGGACGTCCACCGTGCGTTCTTCGACGAACACGTGGTCGCCCCATACCTGGTCGAGCAACTGCGTACGGCTGTGCACGCGTTCCGGATGCGTCATGAAGAAATGCAGCAGACGGAATTCGGTCGGACCCAGGTCGAGCTTGATTTCGCTGCCGTCCGAATGGGCCGCCACACGATGCGTGGCGGGATCGAGCTTGAGGCCGTTGATCGCCACGACGTCCTCGGTCAACTGCGGCGCGCGGCGGCGCAGCACCGCCTTGATGCGCGCCATCAGTTCCTTCGGCGAGAACGGCTTGGTCACGTAGTCGTCCGCACCGATCTCGAGACCCAACACCTTGTCCTGCTCGTCGCCGCGCGCGGTCAGCATGATGATGGGGATGTGCCTCGTGCGCTCGTTGTTGCGCAGATCGCGGGCGAAGGCGATGCCCGACTTGCCCGGCAACATCCAGTCGAGCAGGATGAGGTCGGGCAGCACGTCGCTGATCAGGTTCTGCGCCTGCTCCGCGTTGTACGCGCGAATGGGGCAATGGCCCGCATGCTGGAGGTTCACCGAAATGAGCTCGGAAATCGCGGGTTCGTCTTCGATGACAAGAATGCTGCTGGGCATCGGCACCTCTTGACCTTTGCGAAAAGAATTAGCTGAGCGCTTCACGTTCGAGCGCGTCGCGCGACTTGTGTCGCACGTCCGTGCCCTTCACGATGTAGATGATGAATTCCGCGATGTTCTTCGCGTGGTCGCCGATGCGCTCGATCGCCTTTGCGATGAACAGGAATTCGAGGCCCGCGCTGATGGTGCGCGGATCTTCCATCATGTACGTCACGAGCTTGCGCACGAAAGCGCGGAATTCCTCGTCGATCGCCTTGTCGTCGCGCACGATCTGCGCGGCGGCCACCGTGTCGAGGCGCGCGAACGCGTCGAGTGCGCGACGCAGGATCGAGACGGCCATCTCACCGGAGACCTTGATCTCGGCGATGTTGACCGTGCGCGCCGCGCCGTCTTCGGTCAGGCGCTTGAGGCGCTTGGCGATCTTTTCCGCCTCGTCGCCGGCGCGCTCGAGGTTCGTAATCGTCTTCGAGATGGCGAGCAGCAGGCGCAGATCGCGTGCAGCCGGCTGGCGGCGCGCGATGATGTTGCTGCATTCCTCGTCGATCTCGATTTCCATCGTGTTCACGCGCTCTTCGTTCGTGATCACCTGGTCGGCGATCTCGGTATCGAACGCGTTGAGCGCCTGCATGGCGTGGACGATCTGCGATTCCACGAGGCCGCCCATTTCGAGCACCTTCGATGAAACGAGGTTCAGGTCGGCGTCGAACTGGCTGGAGAGATGTTTGTCGGACATGTCGTGCTCCTCACGGCGGCGGGAATCAGCCGAAACGGCCGGTGATGTAGTCTTCCGTTTCCTTGCGGACCGGCTTGATGAAGATCTTCTCGGTGTCGCCGAATTCGATCAGTTCTCCGAGATACATATACGCCGTGTAGTCTGAACAACGCGCGGCCTGCTGCATGTTGTGCGTGACGATCACGACGGTGTAGTCGCTCTTCAGTTCGGCGATCAGCTCTTCGATGCGGCCCGTGGAGATCGGGTCGAGCGCCGAGCACGGTTCGTCGAGCAGCAGCACTTCGGGACGAATGGCGATGCCGCGCGCAATGCACAGGCGCTGCTGCTGGCCGCCCGAGAGGCCGTAGCCGCTCTGCCCCAGCTTGTCCTTCACTTCGCTCCACAGCGCCGCCTTCGTGAGCGCCCATTCGACGCGGTCGTCCATCTCCGAGCGCGACAGCGTTTCGAACATCTTCACGCCGAACGCGATGTTGTCGTAGATCGACATCGGAAACGGCGTCGGCTTCTGGAACACCATGCCGATACGCGCACGCAAGAGCGAGATGTCGCGCTTCGTGGTGAGCAGGTTCTCGCCGTCCATCAGGATTTCGCCTTCGGCGCGCTGCTCCGGATAGAGCGCGAACATCTTGTTGAACGTGCGCAGCAACGTGGATTTGCCACAGCCCGATGGACCGATGAACGCGGTCACCTTACCTTCGGGAATGCTCAGGTTGATGTTCTTCAGGGCGTGGTATTTGCCGTAGAAGAAGTTCAGGTCTTTGACCTCGATCTTCGCGGCACCCATCGGCTTCGCTTGCGTGCCCTGGGCGGGGTCCATGCCAGCAGGCGTCGTGGCACGGCCATCGGTGTTCAGGTGAGTCTCTGCCATGTTCATCGGATTGCTCCGCCCTTACTTTTTCGAAAAGACCGTGCGTGCGAGGATATTGAGTCCCAGCACCCCGAGCGTAATCAGGAAAACGCCTGCCCACGCGAGCGACTGCCATTGCGCGAACGGGCTCATCGCGAACTTGAAGATGGTGACCGGAAGGTTCGCCATCGGCTGGTTCATGTCCCACGAGAAGAACTGGTTGGACAGCGCCGTGAAGAGCAGCGGCGCCGTTTCGCCGGCAATACGGGCAACGGCCAGCAACACGCCGGTGATGATGCCCGCCACCGACGCCTTCAGCGTGATCGACATCACCATCTTCCACTTCGGCGTACCCAGTGCGAAGGCAGCCTCGCGCAGCGCGTTCGGCACGAGCTTGAGCATGTTCTCGGTCGTGCGGATCACGATGGGAATTTGCAGCAGCGCGAGCGAGATCACGCCGGCCCAGCCGCTGAAGTGCCCCATCTTCGCCACGAAGAGCGCGTAGACGAAGAGGCCCACGACGATCGACGGCGCCGACAGCAGGATGTCGTTGATGAAGCGCGTGACGCTCGCAAGCCAGCTCTTCTGGCCGTATTCGGCCAGATACACGCCAGCGAGAATGCCGATCGGCGTGCCCACGAACGTCGCGATCACCACGAGCAACAGGCTGCCCACGATCGCGTTGGCAAGACCACCGCCGTCGGTATTCGGTGGCGGCGTGGATTGCGTGAAGAGCTGCACCGAGAGGCCGCCCACACCGAGCTGAAGCGTCGTGAACAGAATCCACACGAGCCACAGCAGGCCGAACGCCATGGCCGCGAGGGAGAGCGAGAGCGCGATGGCGTTGACCGTGCGGCGGCGGCGTTGCAGCCGCGCACGCATCGTTTCGAGCTTTTCGCCGTAGATCGCGCCCGGAATTTTCATCTGCGTTTCGCTCATGACCGACCACCCTCCGCTTTTTCGAGGCGCAGCAGCAGGAGCTTCGAGATTGCGAGCACGATGAACGTGATCACGAACAGGATGAGACCGAGTTCCATAAGCGCGGACGTATGCAGGCCAGGGCTTGCTTCGGCGAACTCGTTGGCGAGTGCCGAGGTGATGCTGTTGCCGGGCGAGAACAGCGAGACGTTGTCGAGCAGATTGGTGTTGCCGATCACGAACGTCACCGCCATCGTTTCGCCGAGTGCGCGGCCGAGGCCCAGCATGACGCCGCCGATCACGCCGGACTTGGTGAACGGCAGCACGATCTTCCACATGACTTCCCACGTCGTGCAGCCGATGCCGTATGCCGACTCCTTGAGCAGCACGGGCGTCACTTCGAACACGTCGCGCATCACCGAGGCGATGTACGGAATGATCATGATGGCGAGAATCACGCCCGCGCACAGAATACCGATGCCGATAGGCGCGCCCTGGAACAGCGCGCCGACGATCGGAATGCCGCCAAGCAACGTGCCGAGCGGCTTTTCGAACCACGCGGCGAAGATCGGGGAGAACACGAGCAAACCCCACATGCCGTACACGATCGACGGAATGGCGGCCAGCAGTTCGATGGCGATGCCAAGCGGCCGGCGCAGCCAGGCGGGCGACAGCTCGGTCAGGAAGAGCGCGATGCCGAAGCTCACGGGCACCGCGATGATGAGCGCGATCAGCGAGGTCGCGATGGTGCCGTAAATGGGCACGAGCGCGCCGAACTGTTCAGAAGGAGGATC
Organism: Paraburkholderia kururiensis JCM 10599 = LMG 19447; assembly: GCF_003986935.1. GTDB lineage: Bacteria > Pseudomonadota > Gammaproteobacteria > Burkholderiales > Burkholderiaceae > Paraburkholderia > Paraburkholderia kururiensis. The sequence goes on from NZ_RJZE01000006.1 coordinate 30,350, forward strand.
CCACTCGGCCGTCCAGAGAAAGCGCAGGCCGAACTTCTCGATGGTCGGCATCGACGAAACGATCAGCGACACAATAATGCCGCCGAGCAGCAGTAACGTGACGATGGCCGCGAGGCGGGTCAGGCTGCCGAAGATGACGTCGCCGAGAGGGCTGGGCGCCTTCTGCTGCGCCGAGCCTCCTGGCGGAGCCGGGCGGGTGACGCCGGGCGCGAGTTGGATGTCGGACATGTTGGCCTGTTTCAGAAGCCGCCCGGCGACGCATTGCGTCGGCGTGCAGCCAGGTAAAGACGGGCATACGGAAACCGCAAGCCGCCTCGCCCAGAAACCCGGGGCGAAGCGGCGCACAACCGGATCACCGAGGCTGCGCCACACGGCACAGCCCCGAACCGGCGCTGACGACTTACTCGGCGATGGCCTTGCCGGAAGTGTCCTTCACCTTCGCCTTCCACTGCGTGCGGATTTCGCTCACGACCGACGCCGGCAGCGAGATGTAGTCGAGCTGATCCGCTGCTTCCGTGCCGTTCTTGAACGCCCAGTCGAAGAACTTCAGCGTTTCCTTGCCGCTATCCGGCTTGTCCTGCGCCGTATGCAGCAGCACGAACGTCGCGCCGACGACCGGCCATGCGTTCTTGCCCGGCTCGTTGGTCAGGATCTGGTAGAACGACTTCTTCCAGTCTGCGCCCGCGGCTGCGGCCTTGAACGTTTCGGTGGTGGGCTCGACAACCGCACCCGACGCGTTCTTCAGGGAAGTGTAGACCATGTGATTTTGCTTGGCGTACGCCCACTCGACGTAGCCGATCGAGCCCGGCAGACGCTGCACGAAGGCCGCAACGCCGTCGTTGCCCTTGCCACCCGTACCGACCGGCCAGTTCACCGTCGTACCTTCGCCCACTTTCGACTTCCACTCGGTGTTCACCTTCGAGAGGTAGTCGGTCCAGATGAAGCTCGTGCCCGAACCGTCGGCACGGCGCACCACGGCGATGTCGAGATCCGGCAGCTTGACCTTCGGATTCAGCGCGGCGATGGCCGGATCATTCCACTTCTTGATCTTGCCGAGGTAGATGTCGCCCAGCACTTCACCCGACAGAACGAGTTCGCCGGCCTTCACGCCCGGCACGTTGATCGCCGGCACGACGCCGCCCACCACCGTCGGGAACTGGAAGAGGCCTTGCTTCTCGAGTTCGTCGTCCTTCAGAGGAGCGTCCGAACCGGCGAAGTCGACCGTCTTGGCGATGATCTGCTTGAGACCGCCCGACGAACCGATGCCTTGATAGTTGACCTTGCCGCCACCCGATTTCTGGTAGGCGTCGGCCCACTTCGTATAGATGGGTGCTGCGAAGGTGCTGCCCGCGCCGGTGATGTCGGTAGCATGTGCGGCGATCGCGAAGAGCGCGCCAGCCATGCCAGCAAGCGCGGTTTGCATCAATTTCATTGAGACCTCCAGTGGTGTGAGCGGATGACACAACACCGCGAAGCTTAGGGTCTCTTTATGACAGTAACGTGACGTTACGTGAAAGTCACATGACATTCTTATTACTGGATGAAAGCGAAATCGCGCGGTTAAGCGGGTGCTTCGTTTGGCGATTACGCGGCGTTGAGCCAGGCGTGGCGGGACTTTCGCGGGAGGGGCATGGGCGGCGCGAACGTTTGCGCAGAACGCCTCGCGAACCCCGCGTCGACGCGAATCGTACACAAAGTTGGTGCAGCGGGCGCGACGCCGCGGCGGCATTGCGTCGCGTGTCGCTCGTGAATCGGCCTGGCTGGCCTGATGATTACGCCGTCGCGCGCTTCACCACGTCGGCGATGGCTTCGGCATGGCGCACGGCGTCCTGCTCCGCCTGCGCCTCCACCATGACGCGCAGCACGGGCTCGGTGCCCGAGGCGCGGATCAGCACGCGGCCGCGATCGGCCAGCGCGCTCTCGGCCTCGCGAATCGCGTGGCGAATCGCGTCGCTGCCCTTCCAGTCCGAACCGGGCTGCATCCGCACATTGATGAGCTTCTGCGGAAACAGCTTCACGCCTTCGAGCAGTTGGGCGAGCGTGCGACCACTGCGCTTCATCGCCGCGAGCACGAGCAGCGCCGACACGATGCCGTCGCCCGTGGAATGGCGATCCAGCGACAGAATGTGACCCGACCCTTCGGCGCCCAGCTGCCAGCCGTGCTCGCGCAGCTGCTCGAGCACGTAACGGTCGCCCACCGCTGCGCGCACGAACTTCACCCCGGCACGCTGCAGCGCGACTTCGACGGCCATGTTCGTCATCAACGTGCCGACGGCGCCTTCGACCTTGCCCTCTGTCGCGATGCGATCCTGGACCAGTACGTAAAGCAGTTCGTCGCCGTTATAGAGGCGGCCGGCTGCGTCCACGACCTGCAGGCGGTCCGCATCGCCGTCCAGCGCGATACCGAGGTCCGCGTGGTTCGCGCGCACCGCGCGCACCAATGCGTCCGGCGCAGTGGCGCCCACACCGTCGTTGATGTTGAAACCGTTCGGCGCGACGCCGATCGGGATCACGTCCGCACCCAGCTCATGGAACACGTGCGGCGCGATGTGATAGGCCGCGCCGTGGGCGCAATCGACGACGAGCTTCATGCCGCGCAGGTCGAACGTCTGAGGAAAGGTGCCCTTGCAGAACTCGATGTAGCGGCCCGCCGCGTCATCGAGGCGCCGGGCCTTGCCCAGTTGCTCCGACGGCGCGCAGTCGAGCGGCTTCTCGAGTTGCTCTTCGATCTGGAGTTCGACCTCGTCGGGCAGCTTGTTGCCGTCCGCCGAGAAGAACTTGATGCCGTTGTCGTAGTACGGATTGTGCGAGGCACTGATGACGACGCCCGCCGCGAGGCGCAACGCGCGCGTGAGATACGCGATGCCAGGCGTTGGCATCGGGCCGGCAAGCATCACGTCGACGCCGGCCGCAGAGAAACCCGATTCGAGCGCCGCTTCGAGCATATAGCCCGAAACGCGTGTGTCCTTGCCGATCAATACCGTGGGGCGAGTACCCGACTTAGCCCAGCGGTCCGCACCGGCAAGCACCTTGCCCGCAGCAAAGCCGAGGCGCAACACGAAATCCGGGGTGATCGGCGCCGCACCGACTTTGCCTCGAATGCCATCTGTACCGAAATAGCGACGTGCCATTGCTTGTGGTCCTCCCTTCCTTATATTGAGGGCCCGTGCGGATCAAACGCGGCGTGCCGCGTCGCGCACTGTTGCCCAAACTTTCAATGCGTCCACCGTCGGTGCCACGTCGTGCACGCGGATGATCGCAGCCCCCCGTTCCGCTGCGCACACGGCGGCGGCCACACTCGCCGCCATGCGGTCAGGGGTCGAACGACCCGTGACCGCGCCCAGCATCGACTTGCGCGACATGCCGACCAGAATCGGGAACGGCGGATCGGCCTGCGGCGCTGTGTCGCGCAAATGCGCGAGCAGCGCGTAGTTGTGCTCGACCACGGACTTGCCAAAACCAAAGCCCGGATCGACGCTGATGCGCTCGCGCGCGATGCCCGCGTCAGTCAGCGCGCGCACGCGCTCTTCGAGAAACTGACGCACGTCGTCCACCACGTTCGTATACGCCGGCTCGCCGCGCTGCATGGTTTGCGGCTCGCCAAGCATGTGCATTGCACACAGGCCGCAGCGGCTGTCGCGAACCGCGTCGATTGCGCCCGGCAGCCGGAAACCCCAGACGTCGTTGATCAGGTCGGCGTCCGCGGCCAATGCCTGCCGCATCACTTCGGGCTTGTAGGTATCGATGGACAACGGCACGTTCGCGTCGCGCAATTGCTCGATCATGGGAATCACGCGTTCGAGTTCTTCGTCGAGCGGCACGGGTGGCGCACCCGGCCGCGTCGATTCGCCGCCGATGTCGATCAAATCGACGCCATCGAGCATCATCCGCTCGGCCTGACGCAAAGCGTCGCCGCGGGCAATGAACTTGCCGCCGTCGGAGAAGGAATCGGGCGTGACGTTGAGAATGCCCATCACGAGCGGACGCTCGAACGACAGGGTAAAGCGGCCGCACTGTAGCGGCGCGGGAAGCGGATAAGACCGCGATTCGATGCTGGACACGAAAACGCTTTCGACGTGACTAGGAATGCAAAACGGGCCGGTGTGGTGTCACACCGGCCCGTACGTTATGCGGCCTCTATTACGCCGGTGCGGCAGCGCTGCCCGGCTTGACCTCGGTGCCCGTATTGCTGCCACCGGACGATGAGGCGTCGCTGGCCGGCGGCGGCGCGCTCTTCGGCGAGCGCGGCGGACGGCCCGCCATGATGTCGTTGATCTGATCGGCATCGATCGTCTCCCACTCCATCAGCGCGGCGGTCATCGCCTCAACCTTGTCGCGGTTCTCTTCGAGCAGACGCCTTGCGAGGCTGTACTGCTCGTCGAGCACGTGACGGATTTCGGCATCGACCTTCTGCTGCGTCGCCTCGGAAATCGTACGCGTGAACCCGCGGCCGAACGGCGAAGCGTCGTTCTCGTCGTCGACATACACCATCGGCCCCAGCGCGTCCGTCATGCCGAAACGGGCCACCATGGCGCGTGCCGTCTGCGTCGCCTTGTTGAAGTCGTCAGACGCGCCTGTGCTGATCAGGTTCAGGAACAGTTCTTCGGCTGCACGCCCACCAAACAGGATCGCAAGACGATCGAGCAGGTAGTCCTTCGAGTACGTTTCGTTGTCGTGCTCAGGCAGCTGCCACGTAACGCCGAGCGCCCGGCCACGCGGAATGATCGTGACCTTGTGCACCGGGTCCGCCTTCGGCAGCAGTTTTGCGATCACGGCGTGGCCCGACTCGTGGTACGCCGTGGCACGCTTCGCGTCCTCACGGATCACGGCCGACTTGCGCTCCGGACCCATGAAAATCTTGTCCTTCGCGTCTTCGAAGTCCTGCATTTCGACGATGCGCTTGCCGCGGCGGGCCGCGAAGAGCGCAGCCTCGTTCACGAGATTCGCGAGATCGGCGCCCGAGAAGCCCGGCGTGCCGCGTGCGATCACCGCCGCATCTACGTCGTTCGCAATGGGCACCTTGCGCAAATGCACCTTCATGATGTGTTCGCGACCGCGAATGTCGGGCAGGCCGACATACACCTGGCGGTCGAAACGGCCCGGACGCAGCAACGCCTTGTCGAGCACGTCGGAGCGGTTCGTCGCAGCAATCACGATCACGCCGGAATTCGCTTCGAAGCCGTCCATTTCCACGAGCATCTGGTTCAGCGTCTGTTCGCGCTCGTCGTTGCCGCCGCCCATACCGGCGCCACGATGACGACCCACCGCATCGATTTCGTCGATGAACACGATACACGGCGCATGCTTCTTCGCCTGCTCGAACATGTCGCGCACGCGCGCCGCGCCCACGCCGACGAACATCTCAACGAAGTCGGAACCCGAGATGCTGAAGAACGGCACCTTTGCTTCGCCTGCGATAGCGCGCGCAAGCAACGTCTTGCCGGTACCCGGAGGGCCGACGAGCAACACGCCGCGCGGGATGCGACCGCCCAGCTTCTGGAACTTCTGCGGATCGCGCAGGAAGTCCACAAGTTCGGATACTTCTTCCTTGGCTTCGTCGCAGCCGGCGACGTCGGAGAAATTGACAGCGTTGTTGTTCTCGTCGATCAGGCGCGCGCGGGACTTGCCGAACGAAAAGGCCCCGCCTTTTCCGCCCCCCTGCATCTGTCGCATCATGTAAAACCAGAAGCCGATGATGAGGATGGTTGGTCCAAGGTAATACAGCGCCGAGACAAGCGCGTTGGGTTCTTCATCGGCCTTGCCGCTCACCTGGACGCCATACTTCATCAAATCGCCGACCATCCAGATGTCGCCGGGCGACACGATCTGATACTTCTGGCCGTCTGACGGAGTGACCGTGAGGTTCCGCCCCTGCACGATAACGCTCTTGACCTTACCGTTCTTGGCGTCGTCCATGAACTGCGAATACGAAACGCCTTCCTGGACGCGGGGCTTATCGAACTGCTTGAACACAGTAAACAGCACCAGTGCGATGACCAGCCACACTGCTGCCTTCGAAAACATGTTGTTGTTCAAAGCACCACTCCTTCACTCATAGACGGGCGCCTACATTTGCCTTGCGGCACCACGAAAGCATTCTAATCCAGTCCGCAGACCCCTGCCATAACGAATCGCTACTGCAGGGATAGCCGGAAACCGCGCCAGAAGCGGCCCTGGCGGCATCCGGCGATGCCCCGCAACCGTCACTTGTCGCGGGCTTCCGGACGTTTCAGCTGTCTGCCCAAAATAAACGTTTCAGCCGATTTATCGCGTGACGCCTTCGGCTTGCGGGCCGCCACGATTTTGAACTGGTGCTTGAACTTCTCGACGATCTGGCTATACCCGCTGCCGTGAAAGCACTTGACTAAAAGGGCGCCATCCGGCTTGAGGTGCTGCTGGGCGAATTCCAGCGCCAGATCGCAAACGTGCTCGATGCGCGCGGCGTCGGCAACGGCCACGCCGGACAGGTTGGGTGCCATGTCGGAAATTACAAGGTCCACCGGCCGGTCTCCCACGACTTCTTCAAGCTGGGCGAGTACGCTCTCCTCGCGGAAATCGCCCTCGATGAAATGGACATCGGCAATGGGCTCCATGGGCAGCAGGTCGAGCGCAATGATTGTGCCGTCGATACCGCCCTGGCGCGCCGCGTCGCGTCGGCCGCCCTGCGCGAGCTTGTTGCGCACGTACTGGCTCCAACTCCCCGGCGCAGCGCCAAGATCGACGATGACCTGACCGGGCCGGATCAGCTTGTCCTGCTCGTCGATCTCTTTGAGCTTGTAGGCGGCGCGGGCGCGATACCCCTCCCGCTGCGCCATCTTCACGTACGGGTCGTTGATGTGGTCGTGCAGCCACGACTGGTTGAATCGATTTTTTGCCATTACCGTTGAACTGTTGCTGCGTGATGCCGCACTTTTAGCGGATAATACGCGTTTTATTTACGTGGCTGCCGCCCTCGCCCGTACCGGGCCGCAGGGCTGCTTGCGGGTTGTTTCTTCCCCCCACGTTTTCCCTTGTTCCGGCGAGCCGCTCCTCGCGCCCATGCGGCGAGCGGGCGCCGCCATTCTAGTCGAGTCCCGAACTCCCACAGCCGCCATGCCCGCCCTCCAAATCTCCTCCGACCAACGCGCCGCACTGCGCTCCGAAGCGCACGCGCTCAAACCGGTCGTACTCGTCGGCGCCGAAGGCTTGACCGACGCCGTTCTCAAAGAGATCAAGGTGCACCTCGCGGCCCATGAACTCATCAAGATCCGCGTGTTCGGCGACGAGCGCGAAACGCGCCTCGCCATCTACGAGGAAATTTGCGACCGGCTCAACGCCGCGCCGATCCAGCACATCGGCAAGCTGCTCGTGATCTGGAAGCGCCGGCCCGCCGAACCCGCCGCGAGGCGCGGTGCGGCTCGCAAAGCGGCCGTTCCGGGCGCCCGCGAGGCGCGAGCCGCAGAGCCTGCCGCGCCGAAAGGCCGCGCGCCGCGCGTCGTCAAAGTGGTCAAGCCGAGCGACAACCCGATGCGCCGGAACAGGCCCGAACTCGTCGTGGTACGCGGCAATGAGCGCGTGACGGCGGGCGGCAACGTGAAACGGGCGAAAAAGCGCCAGACGGGCGCAAAACGACAGCACCAGGGCACCAAGTAAGGCCGCAACAGGAATCGGCAAGGCGCTTACGCGCCTTTCGCCGGAGGTGCGTCAAACGGCCCCAGCGCGTCCAGGCGGTTATGCAGCATCGCGCTGTGCGCCCGACCGGAGCGGCGCCGCGAGCGTCGCGCTGCCGGGAAGCATCCAGACCAGCGCGAGGCCGAAGAGACTCTCCACCAGATAGAACAGACTCGATACGCCGTGCAGCAGCCCGAAGCGGCTTGCATATGCGGAATGGCCCACATCCGTACCGGCATTCAGGGCCGCTACGCGCAGCGCATTCATGAACGGCTGCAATCCGAAATAACCGACGAGCACGCACGCCAGCATGCCCGTCATCACCCAGCGCAGCCGGCGATACACATCGTTACCGCGCCGAACGAGCAGATTGCCGAGCGCGAGCAGCAACACGCCGCACACCACACCGATCACTGCTTCGATGCGAAAGAGTTGCGCCGCGACGCTGCCCGCCGTCATGCGATCGAGCGAAGTGAACAGCACGGGCGCGACCGCGTAGCCGATCGTCAGCAAGCTGCCGACCCAGACTACGACGATGAGCCGGAATACCCGGTGAGGCATCGAGGACACCTGCACGGCGCCGCTCAGACGTAACGGACTTCGATGATTTCGTACTCGCGCACGCCGCTTGGCGCCTGCACGGCGGCGACGTCGCCTTCCGACTTGCCGATGAGCGCACGCGCGATGGGCGAGCTGATGGAGATGAGGCCGTGCTCGAGGTCGGCTTCGTCGTCGCCGACGATTTGATACGTCACGGTCTTGCCCGATTCAAGGTCTTCGAGTTCCACCGTTGCCGCGAACACGACGCGGCCGTCCGCTTCCAGTGCGGCGGGATCGATGACCTGCGCCGCTGCCAGCTTCGATTCGATCTCGGCAATGCGGCCTTCGATGAAGCCCTGTTTTTCTTTGGCTGCATCGTATTCGGCGTTTTCCGACAGGTCACCTTGTGCGCGGGCTTCCGCGATCGAATTGATGACAGCGGGACGCTCGACTGTTTTAAGACGCTGCAGTTCGTCGCGCAGTTGATCCGCGCCACGTCTGGTCAAGGGAATAGTGCTCATAGACGACTCATGTGGCCAAAAACGGCCATAAAAAAAATCACCGCGGTTAAGTGCATCCCGGTGCGGAACCGGCCACGATACGCTGGTATCAGGCCGTAGCCTTCGGGACGCCGCCTAACCGCGGCAGTTACGAATTGGACTGGTGATCGAAGCCTTAGTTTAGGCGAGCATGGAGTCCTTGTAAATCATAGACTTCCAGGTTCTTCAGGTACCGCAGACCCTCCACCGCGGCACGCGCACCCGACATGGTCGTGTAGTACGTGACCTTGTTTGCCTGGGCGCTCATGCGGATGGAACGCGAGTCCGCAATCGCCGATCGCGTCTCGTCGACCGTCGTGAAGACGAGTGCGATCTCGCCGTTCTTGATCATGTCGACGATGTGCGGACGGCCGTCCTTCACCTTGTTCACCACCTTCACCGGCACGCCGGCGGCCTGAATGGCCGCGGCCGTGCCGCGCGTCGCGACGATCGGATAGCCGAGTTCGTGCAGCATGCGGGCGACTTCCACTGCCTTCGGTTTGTCGGCGTCCATCACCGTAAGCAACACCGTGCCCGACTCGGGCAGGCGCGAGCCCGCGGCGAGCTGCGACTTGAAAAGCGCCTCGCCAAAGGTCTTGCCCACGCCCATCACTTCGCCGGTCGAACGCATTTCCGGTCCAAGCACCGGGTCGACGGTGGGGAACTTGACGAACGGGAACACCGCTTCCTTGACGCTGAAGTAAGGCGGCACCACTTCGCGCGTCACGCCCTGCTCCGCGAGTGTCTGGCCAACCATCGCGCGCGCCGCGATCTTCGCGAGCGGCAGGCTGGTCGCCTTCGAGACGTACGGCACCGTACGCGAGGCGCGCGGGTTCACTTCGAGCACGTAGATCACGTCACGCTTCGAGCCGTCGTCCTGCGGAACCTGCTGGATGGCGAACTGCACGTTCATCAGGCCCACCACGTTGAGCGCCTTCGCCATCGCGGCCGTCTGGCGCTTCAGTTCGGCAACCGTTTCCTGCGAGAGCGAATACGGCGGTAGCGAGCACGCCGAGTCACCCGAGTGCACGCCGGCCTGCTCGATGTGTTCCATCACGCCGCCAATGAACACCGCTTCGCCGTCTGAGATGCAATCCACGTCGCACTCGATGGCGTCGTTGAGGAAGCGGTCGAGCAGCACCGGCGAGTCGTTCGAGACCTTCACGGCCTCGCGCATGTAGCGTTCGAGGTCGCGCGGCTCGTGGACGATTTCCATCGCGCGCCCGCCCAGCACATACGACGGACGCACGACGAGCGGATAGCCGATCTCGTCCGCCAGCTTGAGCGCCTCCTCTTCGGTACGCGCGGTGCGGTTGGGCGGCTGACGCAGGTTCAGGTCCTGCAGCAGCTTCTGGAAACGCTCGCGGTCTTCCGCGGCGTCGATCATGTCAGGCGACGTGCCGACGATGGGCACCCCGTTCGCCTCCAGATCGAGTGCGAGCTTGAGCGGCGTCTGGCCGCCGTACTGCACGATCACGCCGAGCGGCTTTTCCTTGTCGACGATTTCGAGCACGTCTTCGAGCGTGAGCGGCTCGAAGTACAGACGGTCGGACGTGTCGTAGTCGGTGGAAACGGTCTCGGGGTTGCAGTTGACCATGATCGTTTCGTAGCCGTCTTCGCGCATCGCGAGCGCGGCATGCACGCAGCAATAGTCGAACTCGATGCCCTGGCCGATCCGATTCGGGCCACCGCCCAGCACCATGATCTTCTTCTTGTCGGTGGGCTGCGCTTCGCACTCTTCCTCGTAGGTCGAGTACATGTACGCGGTTTTCGTGGCGAACTCGGCCGCGCACGTGTCCACGCGCTTGTACACGGGGCGCACGTTGAGTTCGATACGGCGGCGGCGCACGTCGGTCTGCGTCGCGCCCAGCAGTTTCGCGAGACGCCGGTCCGAGAAGCCGCTCTGCTTGAGGAAGTACAGCTCTTCCTTCGAAAGGCTTGCGAGCGTGCGGCCGGCGAGCGCCTTCTCCTTGAGCACGATCTGTTCGATCTGCGCGAGGAACCACGGGTCGATCGACGTTTCCTCGAAGACTTCCTCGCGCGTCATGCCGAGGCGGAACGCGTCGCCCACGTACCAGATGCGATCCGGACCGGCCTCGCCGATCTGGCGGATCACTTCGTCGCGGTTCGTGGTCTTTTCGTCGAGACCGTCCACGCCCACTTCGAGGCCGCGCAGCGCCTTCTGGAACGACTCCTGGAACGTGCGACCGATCGCCATCACCTCACCCACGGACTTCATCTGCGTCGTCAAGCGCGGGTCGGCTTCGCGGAACTTCTCGAACGCGAAGCGCGGAATCTTGGTGACCACATAGTCGATGGTCGGTTCGAACGACGCCGGCGTCTGACCGCCCGTGATCTCGTTCTTGAGTTCGTCGAGCGTGTAGCCCACGGCGAGCTTCGCCGCGACCTTCGCGATGGGAAAGCCCGTTGCCTTCGAGGCAAGCGCCGACGAACGCGACACGCGCGGGTTCATCTCGATCACGATCATGCGGCCGTTCTGCGGGTTGATCGAGAACTGCACGTTCGAGCCGCCCGTATCCACGCCAATCTCTCGCAATACGGCGAGCGAGGCATCGCGCAGGATCTGGTATTCCTTGTCGGTGAGCGTCTGTGCCGGCGCGACCGTAATCGAGTCGCCGGTGTGGATGCCCATCGGGTCCAGGTTCTCGATCGAGCACACGATGATGCAGTTGTCCTTCCTGTCGCGGACCACTTCCATCTCGTACTCTTTCCAGCCCAGCAGCGATTCTTCGATCAAGAGCTCACGCGTAGGCGAGAGGTCGAGCCCGCGCTTGCAGATTTCCTCGAACTCTTCTCGGTTGTACGCAATGCCGCCGCCCGAGCCGCCCAGCGTGAACGAAGGACGAATCACGATCGGATAACCGCCCGTACCGGTGGCCTGCGCAATTTCCGCGTGCACCTTGAGCGCCTCTTCCATCGAGTGCGCCGTGCCGGACTTCGCCGAGCCAAGGCCGATCTTCGTCATCGCATCTTTGAACTTCTGGCGGTCTTCGGCCTTGTCGATGGCTTCCGGCGAGGCGCCGATCAGCTCGACGTCGTACTTCGCCAGCACGCCTTCGCGGAACAGGTCGAGCGCGCAGTTGAGCGCGGTCTGGCCGCCCATCGTCGGCAGGATCGCGTCAGGGCGCTCTTTCGCGATGATGCGCTCCACCACTTCCCACGTGATCGGCTCGATGTAGGTGACGTCGGCCGTGTTCGGGTCGGTCATGATCGTCGCCGGATTGCTGTTGACGAGAATGACCTTGTAGCCCTCCTCCCGCAACGCCTTGCACGCCTGCGCGCCCGAATAATCGAACTCGCACGCCTGGCCGATGATGATCGGACCGGCGCCGATGATGAGGATGCTCTTGATGTCTGTCCGCTTGGGCATAACGCTCTCGTAGATGTATTCCTGTGTTCCTTGCTTGCTCGCGCGCTCGGGCGGCAGGGTACGCCGCCGGCGCTGCGTCCTTCGTGCCGGCTCTTCAGGCAGCAGCCGTGCGACCCGTCGCGCCGGTGTTGCGGGCGGCATCCATCAACGCCGTGAACCGGTCGAACAGATAGCCGATGTCGTGCGGCCCCGGCGACGCTTCCGGGTGGCCCTGGAAGCAGAACGCCGGTTTGTCGGTCAGCGCGAAGCCCTGCAGCGTGCCGTCGAACAGCGACACGTGCGTCACGCGCGCGTTGGCGGGCAGCGTGTCGGCATCCACCGCGAAGCCATGGTTCTGCGACGTGATCACGACGCGGCCGTCCGCAAGATCCTTCACCGGGTGGTTCGCGCCGTGGTGGCCGGTCTTCATCTTCATCGTCTTTGCGCCGACGGCGAGCCCCATGATCTGGTGGCCAAGGCAGATGCCGAACGTCGGGATGCCGCGCGCGATGAATTCCTTCGTGGCCGCGATGGCGTAGTCGCACGGTTCCGGGTCGCCGGGGCCGTTCGAGAGGAAGATGCCGTCCGGATTGAGCGCGAGCGCGTCGGCCGCGCTCGCCTGGGCGGGCAGCACCGTGACGTGGCAGCCGCGCTGCGCGAGCATGCGCAGGATGTTGTGCTTCACGCCGTAGTCGAAGGCGACCACGCGGTACTTCGGCTCGTTCTGCACGCCGTAGCCTTCGCCCAGTTGCCATTCGGTCGTCGTCCAGACGTACTCGCGCTGCGTCGAGACCACCTTCGCGAGGTCCATGCCGGCAAGGCCGGGAAACGAGCGCGCCAGTTCGATGGCCTGAGCTTCGTCTGCCGAGCCCGCTACGATCGCGCCGTTTTGCGCGCCCTTGTCACGCAGAATGCGCGTGAGCTTGCGCGTGTCGATGCCCGCAATCGCCACCACGTTTTCGTCGCGCAGGTAGTCGGAGAGCGAACGCTCCATGCGGAAGTTCGACGCGAGCCCCGGCAGGTCGCGAATGATGAGACCGGCGGCATGGACTTTCGTGGCTTCGACGTCTTCAGCGTTGACGCCGACGTTGCCGATATGCGGATACGTGAGGGTGACGATCTGGCGGGCGTAGCTCGGGTCGGTCAGGATTTCCTGATAGCCCGTCATGGCCGTGTTGAACACGACTTCGCCGATGGTATGGCCCGGCGCGCCGATCGAGTAACCACGAAAGACCGTGCCGTCGGCAAGCGCGAGCAGAGCAGGAGAAAAAGACGGCAACACGGGAGACTCCTTGGGGGAACACCCTGTTGCCGACCTGTTGATCCGACCGTACGGGCTGAGGCAGCGGCATCGTTCGATGCGCGCGAGAGCCCGTCGCGGCTGGCGGCAGGCGTCGCGCTCGCGGCGGACGGTCGCGGCTCTCAACGAGCGGACCGGACGGGAGCTGCGGCGCGCCTTCCGCTGCCTGTTGCGTACATATTGCGTGCGAATGCACGCCGACGCGCGGCGGATGAACGGTTTGGAGGAGGTAGGCGCTAGGGTGCGGGTTGATAAGCTGAAACTTTCGAATTATAGCCTGAAAGCGACGTTATCTTCAAATCCCGGGACGTTAGGGCCAGAACCGCGGCGGTTCGCTGACCGTATTCACTATAGTCCACCCGGCCCCACGGGCAGCCGATGAGCCCCCAGTCGTTCGTGCACGGCAAGGCTCGACATCGTGATTGCGGGACACCGGACGAGGGCGCCAATCCGGTTCTCCAGCCCATTTCAGGTTCGAGTCGCTCAGAGCTGCCGCTCGGCCGAAAGCGCGGCCGATTCCACCATCGCCGGACCTGGCAGTACGTACCACACCGCACTTGCGAGTTGCAGCGCAATCAGGATGCCCCAGGCGGTGAGATGCGCCGCGCGCGGATAATGTCCGTCCATTTCGGGCCAGTGCGACAACACAGCGCCCACGCCGATCTGGAAACCGAAGATCAGCAGAAAGATAACGAGGGTGAGCGTCGTATTAACGCGTCCGATCAAATGCGCCGGGAAATGTCGCGCCATCGCCGCGTAACTCAGGATGCCGGTGCCGCCGAAGAAGCCGTAAGCCGCCCGCAGGAAGCCGGCGGGCAGCGGCGCGCCGCACACGATCAGCACCTGGGTGACGGCGAACAGCGCCATGCCGATGCCGCAGAACGCGTACAAAGAAATGCCCTGGCGCTCGAGGCCGCGGGCCGCCGCGCCAAAGCCCACGCAACCCGCCATCATCGCGAAGCCCAACACCGATACGAGCGCGGCCGCGGCCGGCCCGGCGAAGCCCGCGACATCGCGCAGCCAGGCACCGACCCACAGCGACTGCATGGCGTAAAAGACCCCTGCGTGACGACGGAGAACGACGCCATCCTCCAGAACGCCGCGCTGCGCATGATGTGCCACGTGCCCTTGAACTGACTCACGAGCCCGCCCTGGCGATGCTGCGAGTCGCGCGACTCCGGTGCGCCGAGCCAGAGCGCGGCAGACACGGCCACCGTAAGCACGCCCAAGCCAACGCACACCGTACGCCAGCCCGCAAACGTCAATAGCCAGGTCAGCGGCGATCCGACTGCAACGCCGCCCAGCCCGCCGACCGCCATCACGAGCCCGTTCATGAGCGGCAACCGCGCCTGCGGGTAATGCTGCGCAAGCGCCTTGAACGCCGCGCCGAGACATACGGAAACGCCCACACCGATCAGCAGCCGCCCTGCCATCATCCCGGCCACGCCATGAGCCGCGCCGAAGGCCCATACGCCGGCCGCAGCAAAGAGGAGCATCCCCGCCGTTACGCGGCGCGCGCCGTAGTGATCGAGCAGCACGCCTGCCGGAATCTGGGCACCCGCGAAGCCGAGAAAGTAGAGACTGGTGAGAAGGCCAAGATCGGCTGCGGAAAGTCCGAGTTCATGAGTGATCAACGGCGCGAAGCCGAGATTGACGCCACGGAACACGTACGAGACGAAATACCCCGCGGAAAACAGCACGAACACACGCAACTGGGTAGAGGACATTGGAACGTCGGACGAGCGCTGTGTAAGCGCCGGCGCATCGGCCGGCGAGAAACCGGAACGATACTGGAAAGCGGCCGCGCCTGCCGGACGCGGATTCGACGCCACGCCCCACCGAATCAGCATCGCGCGGCGACGGGAACGGCTGCAGCAGAAATGAAAACGCCGTCACGCAAGGTGACGGCGCATGAAAATACCAGGTGTGATCGGAGCGCGTTTCATGCGCTGCCCCCGCAACGCATGTGGTCACCCCAGGCGGGCCGCTTGTTTTACTTGCGCTTGCGCGCTTCGCCTGCGGTCTTCGGGCGGCTTGCCGCAGACTTCGATGCCTTGCTGGACACGCTTGCAGGCGCCTTCGTCGATGCAGCCGGCGTCTTCTTCGCAGCCGCCGAAACCTTGACGACGCCGGTGCGAGCGTGACCGTGCTTCTTATCGTAGCGCGAACCGGCAGGCTTGTCCGGAACGCTTGCGCTGACCTTCTCCACGCCGCCGCCCTGCACAGTGGTCGCGAGCTTTTCGGGGCCCGGCTCGCTCGGCATCGACTTGCCGACCGGCACGTGCAACACGAGCACCTGCCCCGGGCCAACGAGCGTCCGGTGCGTACGGTTCCACGCCTGCAACTGACTGACGGAAACACCGTAGCGGCTCGCCACGGCGGCCATCGACTGCTTGCGGCGCACGCGGATCAGCATCTTGCGGGTGTCGGGTACGTCGGGCTCCATTGCCAGCACGGCGCTTTCGGCAACGTCGGCGCTGATGTCTTCGTCGTCGTCACCGCCGCTGCGCGGCACCACGAGCGTAGAGCCCGGTTTCAGACGCATGCCCGCCGGAATCTTGTTGACCGACATGAGCGTGTCCGCGTCCACGCCGATCTTCTCGGCGAGTGCCACAGGGCGCGCGCGTTCGGTCACCGTGTACGTGGTCCACGACGAGAGCTGGCCCTTGTAGGCCTTCAGGTTGTGCTCGAACGCGCTCGCGTTGTCGAACGGCAGCAGGATCTGCGGCTGCGTCGCACCGAGGATGACCGGCTTCTTGAACGACGGATTAAGCGAGCGGAATTCGTCCGTGGACATGTTCGCCAGCTTCGCGGCCACGTCGACGTCCATGTCGTGGGAAGTCGTGACCGTCACGAAGTACGGGTGATTCGGGATGGAGGGCAGCGCGAGCCCGTACTGCTGCGGGTTCGTCACGATGTTTTTGACGGCCTGCAGCTTCGGCACGTAGTTGCGCGTCTCGTTCGGCATGCGCAGGCTCTGGTAGTCCGTGGGCAGCCCCGCCGCCTGGTTGCGCGCAATGGCGCGCTGCACATTGCCTTCGCCCCAGTTGTACGCCGCGAGCGCGAGATACCAGTCGCCGAACATGTCATGCAGGCGCGACAGATAGTCGAGCGCGGCGCTCGTCGACGCAAGCACGTCGCGGCGCTCGTCCTGCCACATGTTCTGTTTGAGGTTGTAGGTGCGGCCCGTGCCCGGGACGAACTGCCACATGCCCGCCGCCTTCGCGACCGAAAGGGCCTGCGGGTTGTACGCGGATTCGATGAACGGCAGCAGCGCGAGCTCGGTGGGCATGTGCCGCGCCTCGAGCTCTTCGACGATGTGATAGAGGTACTTCTGCGACCGCTCGGTCATGCGGGCCACGTAGGCGGGGCGCTGCGCATACCAGTTGACCTGCATGTCGACCAGGTCGCTCTGCAGGTCGGGCATCTGGAAACCGCGGCGGATGCGCGCCCACAGATCGGTATCGGCGCTGGTGAGCTGATCGACGGAACCGTTGTCGACGTCGATGGTTTCTTTGGCGGAGGCAGTCTTGCGGAGGGTGTCGGCTACAACTTGCTGGGTATTGGGATCGGGTGAGGCGGATTGACTCGCAGTCGGTCCCTGGCTCGCGCACGCGGCGAGCATGAGGACCACTAGCGCACTGAAGATAAATCGCATGAATCGGCTTCCACAAGGCTGGAATTTGGAGCCGATGGTACGGGAAGCCAAGCGTTTCCGTCAATTGGAAATAACGGGAAAAACCCAGCTAAATCCGATGCTTGGCCAATTTTCCATAGTGATGGGATGAAGATCGCCGCGATTTACAACGGCCGGAAAGCGCGTTGACAGCGCTTCAGCGGAAGCGATTTTTCCACTCCCGCATGAGCGTGAACGCCGCGAGGCGGTCCGGCACCGTTTCGTGGAGCGACTGCGCAAGCGTGGCTTGGACTGTCGGGTCGCCGGCACGCAGGAACGGATTCACGGCGCGCTCGTGTGCGATCGTGGTGGGCAGCGTGGGCTCGTTTCGCTCGCGCCGGGCGATGGCCTCATCGCGCCACGCGGCAAGGTCTCTATTGGCCGGCTCGCACGCCAGCGCAAAACGGATGTTCGAAAGCGTGTATTCGTGTGCGCAATGCACCTGGGTCGCGCCGGGGAGCGCCGCGAGCGCGTCGAGCGACGTCAGCATCTGCGCCGGCGTGCCCTCGAAAAGCCGGCCGCAGCCGCAGGCGAAGAGCGTGTCGCCGCAAAACACGTGCGGCGTGCCGAGCGGGTCGGCCGCCTGGAAGTACGCGATATGGCCACGCGTGTGGCCGGGCACGTCAATCACGGAAAATTCGAGCGCCGGCTGGGCGATGCGGATGTGGTCGCCGCCCGCAAGCGGATGCGTGACGCAGGGAATCTGCTCGGCTGCCGGACCGTAGACGGGCAGCGCCTCGCCTTTCAGCAGATCGGCCACTCCGCCGACGTGGTCGTTGTGATGGTGCGTGAGTAAAATAGCGGCGAGCCGCCAGCCCCGCTTCGCCAGATACGCGCGCACCGGGCCGGCTTCGCCCGGATCGACGGCGATCGCATCGCGGCCGTCTGACACGACCCAGACGTAGTTGTCTTCAAACGCCGGGACGGGTACGTATTCGTACGCAAGCGCATTCATGGGCGACGCATTCTTCAATATGTCTGACCGACCGATTATAGACTGGCCCGCCTGGATCGCCTCGCCGCCCGGCCGCTACGTGCTGGACTGGGAACAGGAGCAGCTGGACCGCGTGGTGTCGGACGTCTTCGGCTATCACGCACTGCAACTCGGCCTGCCGCAACTCGACGGACTGCGCGAGAACCGCATGCCATGCCGGGGCCTGCTGCTCGACGCCCAAAGCGTCGCGAGCGCCCCCTACACCCTGCCGCGCGAGGCCGGCATCGCCGGGCCGGTTGCACCTGTCTGGCCGGCACCCGCGCCGCGTCATGCCCCCGAGGGCCGCAGCGTGGTGTGGTGCGACCTGCTGGACCTGCCGCTCGAGACGCAAAGCGTCGACCTCATCGTGATGCCGCACACGCTCGAGTTCACGAGCGACCCCCACCGGCTGCTGCGCGAGGCCGAGCGCGTGCTCATGCCTGAAGGGCAACTGGTGATTCTCGGCTTCAATTCGCTCAGCCTGTGGGGCGCCCGCCAGTCGGTGGGCAAGGTGGCGGGGCGCCCGTTCCTGCCTGGCGAGCACGACCTCATCGCGTTCACGCGTCTCAAGGACTGGATCAAGCTGCTCGGCTTCGAACTTGAACGCGGGCGCTTCGGCTGCTATCGTCCGCCGCTTGCCACCGACCAGTGGCTGGCGCGCTACGCCTTCATGGAAAGCGCAGGCGACCGCTGGTGGCCCATCTTCGGCGCCGTCTACATGGTCACGGCGATCAAGCGCGTGCGCGGCATGCGCCTCGTCGGGCCCGTGAAGGTGAAAAAGCCGGTGCTGGCCGCCGGCCTCGCGCCGGCCGCCACCCCTCATCCACGCAACAGGAACCCATGACTTCTCCCGACTTCGTCGAAATATTCACGGACGGCGCCTGCAAGGGCAATCCCGGTCCGGGCGGCTGGGGCGCGCTGCTGCGCTTCGGCACGCAGGAAAAAGAACTGTTCGGCGGCGAGGCGCAGACCACCAACAACCGCATGGAACTGATGGCCGTGATCGCCGCGCTGGACGCGCTCAAGCGCCCCTGCCGCGTAGTCGTGCATACCGATTCGCAATACGTGCAGAAAGGCATCAGCGAGTGGATTCACGGCTGGAAGAAAAAGAACTGGATGACCGCGGCGAAAACGCCCGTGAAGAACGACGATTTGTGGAAGCGGCTGGATGCGGCCGTCGGGCGCCACGAGATCGAATGGCGCTGGGTCAAGGGCCACGCCGGCCATCCGGAGAACGAGCGCGCCGACGCGCTCGCCAACCGCGGCGTCGCCGCGCTCGCGCCCACGTGAAGCCGGCCTCACAGCCACCGCTCAGGCAAGCGGCTAAAGCCGTTTCCCGCAACACCTCAACGTAGAACCGCTCAACATGCGCCAGATCATTCTCGATACCGAAACCACCGGCCTCAACGCGCGTTCCGGCGACCGCATCATCGAAATTGGCTGCGTGGAACTGGTGAACCGCCGGCTGACCGGCAATAACCTGCACTTCTATGTGAATCCGGAACGCGATAGCGACCCGGGCGCGCTCGCTGTACACGGCCTCACCACCGAATTTCTGAGCGACAAGCCCAAATTCGCCGAAATCGCCGACGCGCTGCTCGACTTCGTGCGTGGCGCGGAAATCATCATCCATAACGCGCCGTTCGACATCGGCTTTCTCGAAGCGGAATTTGCGTTGCTCGGACTGCCGTCGTTTCGCGAGCAGTGCGGCGAAATCATCGATACGCTCGTGCAGGCCAAGCAGATGTTCCCGGGCAAGCGCAATTCGCTCGACGCGCTCTGCGACCGCTTCGGCATCAGCAACGCGCACCGCACGCTGCACGGCGCACTGCTCGACTCGGAGTTGCTCGCGGAGGTCTACCTGTCGATGACACGCGGCCAGGAAAGCCTCGTGATCGACATGATCGGGGAAACCGCCGCGGCGGCGGGTGAAGCCGGCGCACCGCTGCGGCAGGCGAGTTCGCTGGCCCTGCCCGTGATCGTTGCGACCGACGAGGAACTCGCCGCACACCAGGCGCTGCTCGATGGCCTCGACAAGGCAGTCAAGGGAACGAGCGTCTGGCGGCTCGAACCGGCGCCCGTTGCGACGGCCGAAGCTGCTGGCAAAACCGTCGATACGCAGACTGCTTAAAAAGTGCTTTACGAAGCGAGAGGAGTCTGACATAATGCGCAGCTCTTCGGGCGGTTAGCTCAGCGGTAGAGCACTGCCTTCACACGGCAGGGGTCACTGGTTCGATCCCAGTACCGCCCACCAGAATTCGTGGGTGTGTCGGAAGCCCGAAGAACAAAGGCCCTCAGGCGAAAGTCTGAGGGCCTTTTTCATTTCCGGCTCCTTACTGGCAACCGGATCCGCCTCGCATACAACATCAGCGGCACAACATCAGCAGAGCATTACCAGCTCACCCGACCTGCGTTCGACCTCATCGGGCACAGCCACGCTCGCAACATTCATCCCGATGCGGCAGCCACCTGCGCCGCACGCGCGCCTGCCCCGGCCTCCACCGGCGCAGCTGCCACGCGGGCCGTCGCGCCGGCCCGGGCCAGATACGCCGCGATACTCGCGCACATCACGAGCGTAGCCGGCACGAACAGCATGCTGAGCGCCCTCACCTCGTCCTGATAACCCAGCGCGACGAACAGCGGCACGTTGATCGCCGCGGCAATGAGCGTGTGTTGACGCACTGCTCGCGGCAGCGCACGCCAGCCCGTGCGTACCGTGAAGGCGAGCGCGGCCAGGATCAGCACGTTGACGCCTTTCGGCAGCAGCACGCCATACGTCCACTCGCCCAGCAGATAGTTGCGCGGATTCAGCAGGAAATGCAGGTTCAGCCACAGGTTGAAGATCGCGGGCTGGCCCGGGTTGTGCGCGTAATGCAGCTTGACCGCGACGTTGACGAGCGCGCCCACCGCAACGCACGCTGCCACGCCGAGAAGCGCAGTGCGCCTCGACACAGTCTGCCGGACCAGCGGATACAGCGCGATCACGAAAACCGCGAACGATTCCTTGTTGAAGGTGGCCACCAAAGTGAGCGGAATCAGCCACTGCCAGCGGCCGCGCAACGCCAGCCAGACGGCGAGCGCCATGAACAGCAGCTCGACGAAGTCGTAATAGAACGACGCGGGCATGGCGATCGCGAACGCAAGCGGCGCGAGGGTGGACGCAGCTTCGTTGCCGGTCACCTCCATACACACGCGCCGCAGCATCAGCATGGCGGCAACGAGCGCGCCGAACGTCAGCCCGTATGCCATGTAGTAGCGCAGCGCGTAAGGCGGAGCGTCCGAGCCGGCAGCATGGGCAAACGACGCGCGCAACGGGCTGTGCTTCGGCGCCTCGGTGGCGAGATGCGCGAGGAAGCGCTGCTCGACGGCGTGAGGCACCGCTTTCGCAGCAACATTGACGACCGCAGGAAGCAGTTGCCGATACACGTACGGACGCTCGGCCGTGCCGTCGACGATCGCGACGAGCGACGTGCCGGCGTCGCCATCGCGAAAGCCGTATTTCGCCAGGAAGCCGCAATACGATGCCGCGGCAACGAGGACGTAGACGCACAGCAGCATCGTCGTGCGCGTGGCGGCGCGTAACAGTGCAGACACGTTCATGGCTCGCTCCCCTCTATCGCTATGCGCGTACTCGTCGTGACAGATGCGCGCGCGGCCGGAGCCGACGCCGACGCAACCGCACGCACATGGATCCGTCCGACGATGGTAGGCAGGCAGCGCGCCGGCAACCGTGTGCTGCCGTACGAAGCCGCCCATGCCCGCGTGTGCCTTGGCGCACGGTTCGCGGCAGGCGGCCGGCATACGATCGGCGGACCGCCGCAGCCTTGGGCTGGCTCCTGGATCTGTCGATGCATGCAATGAGGCTATTGTCATGGGGCCGCTATCCCGCGATCCCGCAGACAGGTCACGCGTTGGCGTGGCCCGATGCAGCCGCGCGCGCGTTGCGCCAGTTGGCTGCGCAGGCAGGCACCACGCTGCCGTTCGGCAATGGCCGCAGCTACGGCGACAGCTGTCTTGCCGCAAGCGGCCACGTGCTCACGCTGGATTCGCTCGACCGTTTCATCGCTGCCGACTGGCAAGCCGGCATCCTGCGCGCGCAAGCCGGCGTGACGCTCGGCGAGGTGCAGGCGCTCGCCGTCGCGCACGGCTGGATATTGCCGGTGACACCCGGCACGCAGTTCGTCACGCTCGGCGGCGCGCTCGCCAACGACGTGCACGGCAAGAACCATCACGTCAGGGGCACGTTCGGGCGACACGTCCGGCGTTTTCGTCTGTTGCGTTCCGCTTCGCCGCCGCTCGAATGCAGCGCCGACGAGCACGGGCTGCTCTTTCGCGCAACGATTGGCGGCCTCGGGCTGACCGGCGTCGTCGAATGGATCGAACTGCAACTGATGCCCGTGCGCTCCGGCTTGCTCCATGTCGAGACTGTTCCGTTCGCGCACGTCGACGAATTCCTCGCGCTATCCGATGCGCTCGACGCGCAACACGAATACGGCGTGGCCTGGGTGGATTGCATGAGTCGCGGCGCCGCGCTCGGGCGCGGCATCTATATGTCCGCCGATCACGCGGATGCCGATGCGTCTGTCGCTGGCCACGACATCCGCCCGCAAGGCAGCGGCCTGTGGCGCATTCCGTTCGTACTGCCCTGCTCGCCTGTGAACCGCGTGACGCTCAAGCCCTTCAACGCGCTCTACTACCATCGGCAGCGCGCCCGGGCCGCTCGAACTCGAGGCGGCAGTTGGGTCGATTACGCGCGCTATTTCTATCCGCTCGATCGCATTCGCGACTGGAACCGGCTGTACGGCCGCAACGGTTTCCAGCAATACCAGTTCGTCGTGCCGACAGCCGCGGCGCACGACGCACTGCGCGCCGCCCTCGAGGCCATCGCGGCACATGGCAGCGGTTCGTTTCTCGCGGTGCTCAAGCGCTGCGGCACGTTGCCCTCGCCCGGGCTGCTGTCGTTTCCGATGCCGGGCATTTCACTCGCGCTCGACTTTCCGCAACGCACGGTGCGCGACGCGCGTCTGTTCGACCGGCTCGATGCAATCGTGCGCGAGGCAGGCGGCCGCCTGTATCCGGCGAAGGACGCACACATGAGCGGTGCGGATTTCCGCGCCGCCTATCCGGCATGGCAAACCCTGGAAAGCCTGCGCGATCCGGCTTTGATGTCCCGCTTCTGGCAACGGACGACACAATCATGAAGAACATTCTGATCATCGGCGGCGCTTCGGCCATTGCGGCCGCGTGCGCGCGCGAATGGCTGCGTGCGGCGCAGCCGGTCGGCTTTTTCCTCGTTGGCCGCGATGAAGCCCGGCTCGCCTCGGTCGCGAACGACCTGCGTGTGCGCGGCGCGGCGCGCGTCGAGACCTACGTGCTCGACGTGAACGATCTTGCGCTGCACCCGCCCATGCTCGAGGCCTGCGTTGCCGCGCTCGGGCGCATCGATATCGCCCTCGTAGCGCACGGTACGCTCGCCGACCAGGCTGCCTGCGAACGCGATCCTTCCGCGGCAGTCGATGCGTTCATGACCAACGCGGTGTCCACCATCGCGCTGCTCACGCTGCTGGCGCAGCGTTTCGAGGCGCAGCGCGGCGGTACGCTGGCCGTGATTTCCTCCGTGGCGGCCGATCGTGGCCGTCCTTCGAATTACGTGTACGGCGCCGCGAAGGCCGCCGTCACGACCTTCTGCGAAGGGCTGCGCGCGCGCCTGTTCAAGTCCGGCGCGCGCGTGCTCACCATCAAGCCCGGCTTCGTCGCAACGCCCATGACAGCCGGCCTGCCCTTGCCCGCGCCGCTCGTCGCATCGCCGCAGCGCGTGGCAACGGACATCGTCCGCGCGATCGGCCGCAGCCGCGACTCGCTCTATACGCCGTGGTTCTGGGCCGAGGTCATGCTGGCAATCCGCTTGCTGCCGTCGTTCGTGTTCAAGAGGCTGTCGCTGTGAGCGCCCCTGCGCCTCAGCTCTCGCGTGCGCAGATCGTCTACTGGTATGCGTTCTTCGCCGCACTTTCGATTGCCGCCAACCTCGGCGTGCAAACCATTGCATATCGCGTTTATCTGGGCGCGGCCGGCTGGCTCGCCGACGCCGATCTGTTCTGCACGGCAGCCAGCTCGCCCTGCGCCGCATGGGCGGTGCCGTTTTCCGTCTGCGCAGGCACGGGCATGGGGCTCGTCGTGAAGTACCTGCTCGACAAGACATGGATATTTCGCTACGAGCACCGCAACGCCGCGCACGGCGCGCGCACGTTCGTCTTGTACGTGGTGATGGGAATCGGCACGACGCTCGTCTTCTGGCTGTTCGAATTCGGCGCGCAGGCACTCTTCCACACGGAGCCGGCGCGGCTGGCGGGCGGCGCGCTCGGTCTCGTGGCGGGTTACGTCGCAAAGTACAGGCTCGACAAGCGCTTCGTGTTTGCCTGATTGCGCGTGCGTTCGCGTACGGAAACGCTTTGCGCGAACCGACAGAATGACCTCGAAAAGTCCGGACATGCGATGCGCGGCGCGCAGCGCGGCCCGATCCCGTTTTGCTTGCTGCCGGGTCGCACGCCACCGGCGCGGAGACCACCCATGGCCACGCTGCCTGCTGCGTCGCCAGTGCCGCTGTGTGTCGATCTCGACGGCACGCTTGCGCGCACCGATCTGCTCTTCGAAGCGTTCTTCGCGCTCGCAAGGCAGAATCCGCTCGCGTTGCTGCTGTGCATCGTCTGGATGCTGCGCGGACGCGCCTATCTCAAGGAGCAGATTGCGAAACGCGTGACGCTGGACGCAAGCATGCTGCCGTACAACACGCAACTGCTCGCCTACCTGCGCAGCGAACGCTCGAGCGGCCGCGAACTGTATCTGTGCACTGCCACGCACGGCACGCTCGCGGAACAGGTGGCCACGCACATCGGCCTCTTTACTGGCGTATTCGCGACGCGAGGACAGCTCAATCTGCGCGGCTCGAACAAGGCGCGCGTGCTGGTCGAGCAATTCGGCGACGGCGGCTTCGACTACTGCGGCGACGCGCGCGCCGACATCCCCGTATGGCGGCGCGCACGCCGCGCGATCGTGGTGGGGAGCCGCCACATCGAAGCGGCGGCGCGCAAGGTCAACGCAACGACTATCTTCTTCGACGACAATCGGCACCGGTTGCCGCTCGCGCTCAAGGCGATGCGCCCGTACCAGTGGATCAAGAACGTGCTCGTGTTCGTTCCGCTGCTTGCCGCGCATCGGCTCGCCGACCCGCTCGCGCTGCGCGACGCCTGCATTGCGTTCGCCGCGTTCTGCCTGTGCGCGTCGTCGGTCTACCTGCTCAACGACATGCTCGATCTCGACGCCGACCGCCGTCACGTGCGCAAGTGCAGCCGGCCGTTCGCCTCGGGCAATCTGCCGCTTTCGTGGGGTGTGGTGCTGACTGTCGTGCTGGCCACTGCGGCGGGCGGGCTGACCGTGTTGCTGCCTGCGCCGTTTGCGGCGGTGCTGGCCGGCTACTTCGCGGCCACGCTCGCTTATTCGATCGCGTTGAAGCGCATGGCGCTGGTCGACGTATTCACGCTCGCCTGCCTGTACACCGTGCGCGTAATTGCTGGCGGCGCAGCCACCGGGATCACGCTGTCGCACTGGCTGATCCTCTTCTGCGTGCCGATTTTCCTGAGCCTCGCCATGGTCAAGCGCTATGTCGAACTCGATGCGATTCTGCGCGAGGGCAAAGCCGAGGCGGCGGGGCGCGGCTACATCACGCAGGACATGTCGATCCTGCGTTCGTTCGGCACGGCCTCCGCGTATCTCGCGGTGCTGGTACTCGCGCTGTATCTGAATTCGCCCGAACAGAGGCTGCTGTACAGCCATCCTCCCGCGCTGTGGATGCTCTTTGCGCTCACGCTGTTCTGGGTGAGCCGCATCTGGATGTTCGCGTTTCGCGGCAGGATGCACGACGACCCGATCGTGTTCGCGTTTCGCGACCGCGTAAGCGTGGCGGTCATCGCACTGTGCGGCGCCAGCATGCTGCTCGCAATCTGAGGAACCTGGGGAGGAAGACGCCGCGCCGTGGCCCCCGCGGACTTACAGCACGCCCGCGTACTCCGTTTCCGGCAAGCCGACCACGCCGGGTCTCACCGCGAACACGGCGCCGTCGTCGTCGGATGCGCTATTCGCAGGCTGGATCGACATCACGAACAGCGTTTCGAGCCCACTCCCGCCGAACGCGCACATCGAAGGCTTCACGGCGGGCACCGCGATCTCGCGGTCCAGCACGCCCTCCGGCGTGAAGCGCAAAACACGGCCCGCGTCGTTGGCGCAGATCCAGTAGCAACCGTCGGCATCGACCGCCGCACCGTCGGGCCGGCCCGCGTAGCGATGCAGGTCGGCGAACACGCGGCGGTTGTGCGGAATGCCGGCGTCGGTATCGAAGTCGAATGCCCAGACGAGCCGCCGGGAAGGATGCGAATCCGACAAATACAGGGTCCTGCCATCCGGCGACCAGGCAAGACCGTTCTGCGTTACGAGCCCGTCGACAACCGGTGCCGACAGCATGCCTTCGGCGTCGAATCGATAAAGCGCGCCAGCCGGGTTGGCGAGCGACATGTCCTGCACCATCGTCCCGGCCCAGAAGCGCCCCTGGCGATCGCAGCGGCCGTCGTTGAAGCGCATGTCGGGCGCCGCGTGAACGGGCGTGGCGAGCCTTCGCACCTGGGCTCGCCACGCTGCGCCGGGCGCTGCGGTGAAATCCGCCGCGTTTGCCGAATCCGCCGTCTCCGGCAGCGTCACAGCAAAGATGCCGGTCTCCAGCCCCGCGATGAGCCGCCCACCGCGCGCAAACGCGATGCACGCCACACGCTCCGGCAAGAGCCACTCGGTCCGCGCGCCGTCATCGATGCGCAACCGCACGATTTTTTGCGCCGGAATATCGACCCAGTACAGCGCGTTCTCCTGTGCGCGCCATACCGGGCTTTCGCCCACCTGCATGCGCCCCGCAGCGGCAATGCGTTCGACGTGGCCCGCGCCGCTCACCGGCCACGCTCCAGCGGCTCGCCCACCACGAACGCGCCGCCCTGGAAGCGTTGCGCGGGGTCGTCGTAGGCGGCGGTCGGCGCGCTCACGGGAAAGCGGTCTGCAAACTGCGCCGAGCTGTCCTGCGGACAGAAGCCGAGAAAGCCGACCTTGGTGTTGTCCCACCACTTCGCGGGGTTGTCCGATACGCCGTAGACGATCGCGTGTCCAACACGGTTCGTGAACAGCGAGCAGCGCACGAGTTCGACGAAATCGCGATAGCTGAGGAAGGTCACGAGCATGCGCGGATTCTTCGGCTCTTCGAACGACGAACCAATGCGCAGGCACACCGTTTCAATGCCGAAGCGGTCGTAGTAGTACCGCGAAAGCGCCTCGCCGAAGCACTTGGTCACGCCGTAAAGGCTGTCGGGACGCTGCGGCGAATCGGCGTCGAGTACTTCGGTCACCGGATGAAAACCGATGGCGTGATTGGAACTCGCGAACACGACGCGCTTCACGCCATGGCGCTGCGCCGCGGCGTAGAGGTTGTAGGTGCCGCGGATGTTGGCTTCGATCAGGTCGTCGAACGGCGCGTCCACCGAAATGCCGCCGAGGTGGATCACCGCGTCCACGCCTTCGAGCAGCGCATCCACCGCGGCGCGATCGGCCAGGTCGACGACCGATGCCTCTTCGTGTGCCGCGACAGCCTCGAGCGGAGCGACGTCCGTGATGCGGACCGCGTCCGCCCATTGTGCGAGCGGGCCGCGCAACTGTTTGCCGAGGTTGCCGGCCGCGCCGGTCAGAAGCAGCCGCCGGAAAGGTTTGCGCGGCGCCGCTGATTCGTTGCTCATGAATGCCACCCAGATGGATTGAGGATTGAGTAATGGATTGGCCTCGCCCTGTCTCCGGGGCGCAGGCGGCGCGAGAGAAAACGTTTTCCCGATAATAAGGTGGTGCGGTGAGCGAGTCAATCCGGCCCTACCGCGAACCAGGGATCGCCGCTTCGTCAAGTCCGGCGAGCAAAAGAAGCGCATGCGCGACGGCAAAACGACATCGGTACGAGCAGGTGAGTGACAGCAGAGGCCGTCTTCCGCGAAAATGCAGTTAACAATTCGAGAAAACGTTACCTCCACCGATGAAGAAATCGTCCCCTACCATCCGTGATGTCGCCGCCGCAGCGGGTGTCTCCGTTGCCACCGTCTCGAAGTACATGAACGGCGCGCAGCGCTTTTCCGCGCCGGTAGAAGCCCGGCTGAAGGCTGCCATCGAGGCGCTCGGCTACCGCTCGAATCCGCTCGCGCGCTCCATGATCACCGGCAAGACGCGCACCATCGGTCTCACGGTTCTCGATATCTCCAACCCGCACTTCACGAACATCGTGAAAGGCGCGAACCGGGTCGCGCTGCAGCACGACTACACGCTGCTGCTGGTGGATACCGAAGAAAACCAGGCGCGCGAGCGGCCGCTCATCGAGGCCCTGGCGCTGCGCGTCGACGGCCTGATCGTGAGTTCGCGTATGCCCGACGAAGCGTCGGACTGGATGCTCGAACTCAACAAACCCGTGGTGCTGCTGCGGCGCAGTCCGCATCTGCAGATTCCGAGCGTGGGCATCGACAATCATCTGGCCACCTACATGCTGGCGCGCCATCTCGTGAATCAGGGGCACCGGCACGTGGCGTACCTCGGCTTCGGCCAGGCGCGCGTCAACGACGAGCGGATTCGCGGCGCGCGCGAATGCCTCGCCGAGGCGGGTCTCACGCTCGAGGTGTACGACGCGCATGCGCCCACGGCGCAGGCGGGCGAGCGGGCCTGTTCGTCGGTGATGCTGGGTCCGTCCCGGCCCGACGCGGTGATCTGCTACAACGACCTGATCGCGCTCGGCTTCATGAAGGAAGCGGCCTCGCTCGGGTTCCGGCTGCCGCAGGACGTATCCGTCACGGGCATCGACAACGTGCCGTATGGCGAATACGCGTCGCCCGCCCTCACCACGGTCGATATCCAGAGCGAAAAGATGGGTGAGCTGGCCATGCAGAAGCTGCTCGAGGCGCTCGCCGGCAAGCGCGAAAGCGGCTACGCAACATTCGAGCCGCGCCTGATCGTGCGCGAATCGACCATCCGGCGCAATTGAGGACGCGCCTGAAGACGCGACCCGAGGCATGGCGGGCTGAACGTCGCGCAAGTCACACGTTCGCCCGGTAGCGCCTTTAATGAAAAGCGTTGCCGCTCGCCCGATTGATGTTGTACGATGACCGATGTCTACAACGAACCGCGCGCAGCGCACGTCCACCATGACCCCTCAAGAGCTGAAGACAGTCCTTTCTTCGGGCCTGCTGTCGTTCCCCGTCACCGACTTCGACGCCAATGGCGATTTCCGCCCGGACACCTACGCGGCGCGCCTCGAATGGCTTGCGCCCTATGGCGCGAGCGCGCTCTTCGCCGCAGGCGGCACCGGCGAGTTCTTCTCGCTCCAGCCGGGCGAGTTCACGGACATCATCCGCACCGCGGTCGAAACCTGCCGCAACAAGGTGCCGATTCTCGCCGGCGCCGGCGGCCCGACGCGCACCGCCATCGCGTTCGCGCGCGAAGCCGAGCGCGTGGGTGCGCAAGGCGTGCTGCTGCTGCCGCACTACCTCACGGAAGCGTCGCAGGAAGGCCTCGCGGCCCACGTGGAGGCGGTGTGCAAGTCGGTGAACTTCGGCGTGGTGGTGTACAACCGCGGCGCGTGCCGTCTGCAGGCCGACACGCTGGCGCGCCTTGCTGACCGCTGCCCGAACCTGGTCGGCTTCAAGGACGGCATCGGCGACATCGAATTGATGGTCACGATCCGCCGCAAGCTGGGCGACCGCTTCACGTATCTGGGCGGCCTGCCTACGGCGGAAGTCTACGCAGCGGCGTACAAGGCGCTTGGTGTGCCCGTGTATTCGTCGGCGGTGTTCAACTTCATCCCGAAAACGGCCGTCGAGTTCTACCAGGCGATCGCCAACGACGATCACGCGACCGCTGGCCGTCTGCTGGACCAGTTCTTCCTGCCGTATCTGGAAATCCGCAACCGCCGTGCGGGCTACGCCGTGAGCATCGTCAAGGCCGGCGCGCGACTGGTGGGCCACGACGCGGGTCCGGTGCGCGCACCGCTCACCGACCTCACCGAAGAAGAGTGCGCGAAGCTCGACGCGCTCATCAAATCGGTTGGCGCGCAGTAACGAGTAACGGCACGCGCCAGGCGCCGCCGGTTGTGCCCCGGCGGCGCGCAGGCAAACATTCAATCGGGAATTAAAGCGAATCGCCGCCTGCCTGCTCGGCCGCCTCGTGGGCACGGCGCAGCCGCTCCCGGCTTTTGGCGAGGTGAGTTCGCATCGCGGCGCGCGCCGCCTCCTGGTCGCGCCGCGCAATCGCTTCGTAGATGTCCTCGTGCTCCTGCCCGAGGCGCGCGGCATAACGGTCGGCATCGTCCTCCGCGAAGCTCGCCGAATTCAGGCGCGTGCGCGGAATCAGCGTCGTGCCCAACTGCGACATGATGTCGACGAAATAGCGGTTGCCCGTGGCTTTTGCAATCTGCAGGTGAAACGCGTAGTCGAGCGTCGCGGTTTCGCCGCCGGATTTTGCCGCGGCTGAAATAGCGTCGAGCGCACGCCTCAGCGCGGCCAGGTCCGCCGGCGTAGCGCGCTGGGCCGCGAGACTCGCGCATTCGCTTTCGAGGCTGATGCGCAGTTCGAGAATGGCGAGCACGTCGCGAATCGTCGTGATGGTGGCCGGATCGATACCCACCGGCCGGCTCGCGCGCTCCAGCACGAAGCTGCCAATGCCATGCCGTGTCTCGACCAGACCGCTTGCCTGCAACCGCGAGATTGCCTCGCGCACCACCGTCCGGCTCACGCCTTGAGCCAGCATGACTTCGGTTTCCGTCGGCAGTTTGTCGCCTGGGCGCAGCGTGCCGGCCTCGATCTGCGCCGTGAGCGCGTCGACGACTTCCTGGGCAAGGCTGCGCACGCGACGGCGGGGCGAAACTCCCGCTGGGCTGGCGGGCGGCGGCACGGTAGGCGCAGACATGATGGGCAAAATCCTCGCGACAGACCGGCAGGCGAATGCTGTCCGGTCCAAGGCTCGTTTAAGGGTTAACGCGGGGTAGGTCTCTCAAAGCTGAGTTCATTATACTGCGTCACATGTCATCTGATGACTGATGATATGGATTCCGATCCAGCTCTCGAGCGCCGGCCGTCGTCGTATTCCCAAGATCGGCTCGCGTCCGCCCAACCGCGGCAATCCACCGCCAGCAGTCCCTTCCGGTTCCGGTCCTTCGTCATGACTGAATTCAACAAACGTATCGGCGCTTCGGCAGAAACGGCATCCGCCATCGTTCAGCAGCCGTCCGGCGCGAACGTAAGCGCAGCAAGCGCGGCAAGCGCGCGGAGCGACGCACGGCGCACGCGCGCTCGTCACCTGATCGTGCTCATGCTGTTCGTCGTGACGACGCTCAACTATGCCGACCGCGCCACGCTTTCCATCACCGGCACGGCGATGGAACACGCGCTGGGCCTCACGCCCGTCTCGATGGGCTACATCTTTTCGGCATTCGCATGGGCTTATGTGATCGCGCAACTGCCAGGTGGCTGGCTGCTCGACCGGTTCGGCTCGAAGCGCACCTACGCGCTCAGCATCTTCTTCTGGTCGGTGCTCACCATGATGCAAGGCTGGGTGGCCGGGCTCGCCGTGGGCACCGCGGTCGCGGCGCTCTTTGCGCTGCGCTTTCTCGTCGGCGCAGCCGAAGCGCCCTCTTTCCCGGGCAACAGCCGTGTGGTGGCCACGTGGTTCCCGACCGCCGAGCGGGGCACCGCGGCCGCCATCTTCAATTCGGCCCAATACTTCGCCACGGTGCTGTTCGCGCCCATCATGGGCTGGATCACGCACGCCTTCGGCTGGCCGCACGTGTTCACGGTGATGGGTCTGCTCGGCATTCTGATCGCCGCCCTCTGGATGAAGACGGTCTACACGCCGCGCGAGCATCCGTTGATCAATGAAGCAGAGCTGCGCTACATCGAAGAAGGCGGTGCGCTCGTGGATCTCGACCGGCAGCGCGGCACTGCGGCCACAGCGCGGCCCGCGCCGCGCGTGAAAGTGGGCGCGTGCCTCAAGGAGATGCTCGCGAGCCGCATGCTGCTTGGCGTCTTCATCGGCCAGTACTGCATCACCACGATCACGTACTTCTTCCTCACGTGGTTTCCCATCTACCTCGTCCAGGAGCGGCACATGTCGATCCTGAAGGCGGGATTCGTCGCGGCGATTCCGGCGATCTGCGGGTTCCTCGGCGGCGTGCTGGGCGGCGTGATCTCCGACGCGCTGCTGCGTCGCGGCCATTCGACGACCTTCGCGCGCAAGGTGCCGATCGTGGCCGGCATGCTGCTCTCGACCGCGATGATCGCGTGCAACTACGTCGACACGCAGTGGCTCATCGTCGCGATCATGGCGCTCGCGTTCTTCGGTAAGGGCGTGGGCGCGCTCGGCTGGGCCGTGGTTGCCGATACGGCGCCCAAGGAAGCGAGCGGCCTGTGCGGCGCCCTCTTCAATACGTTCGGCAACACGGCGGGCATCACGACGCCGATCGTCATCGGTTACCTCGTGCAGGGCACCGGCTCGTTTGCGGCCGCGCTCGTGTTCGTAGGCGCCAACGCGCTCGTGGCCGTCGGCTGTTATCTGTTCGTGGTGGGCGAAATTCGCCGCGTCGAACTCAAACACTCGCTGATCGCTTCGGCATGATGTTGCGCCTCACGTCACGTCGCGCACCCCACTGCTGTCTTTGCCGCGTGGCAGCCCTGCCGTACGCCGCCACGCTTCTGTGCCTCACTCGCTGCTCCGGCGTTTTTTCACCCCACTGCATCTGACCATGAACGCTTCCGATTCCCTGCGCCCCACCGACGCGCCGCGCGTCACTGACCTCCAGGTCATTCCCGTCGCCGGCCGCGACAGCATGCTCTTGAACCTGAGCGGTGCGCACGGCCCGTTCTTCACGCGAAACCTGGTAATCCTCAAGGACAGCGCCGGACATACGGGCGTGGGCGAAGTGCCGGGTGGTGAAAAAATCCGCCAGACCATCGACGATGCGCGCCCGCTCGTGGTGGGCCAGCCCATCGGCGCCTTCAACAATGTGCTGAACGAAATGCGCCGGCGCTTTGCCGACCGCGACGCAGGCGGCCGTGGCTTGCAAACCTTCGACCTGCGCACCACGATTCACGCCGTCACCGCGCTCGAAGCGGCGCTGCTCGACCTGCTGGGCCAGCACCTCGGCGTGCCGGTCGCGGCACTGCTCGGCGAAGGCCAGCAGCGCGACGAGGTGGAGATGCTGGGCTACCTGTTCTATATCGGCGATCGCCGCAAGACCGACCTGCCCTATTCCGAAGGCGCCGATGCCACCGATGACTGGACGCGCCTGCGTCACGAGGCTGCGCTCACGCCGGAAACGGTGGTGCGCCTCGCGGAAGCGGCGCACGCGCGCTACGGTTTCAACGACTTCAAGCTGAAAGGCGGCGTGCTGCGCGGCGACGAAGAGATCGCGGCCGTCACCGCGCTCGCCGAACGCTTTCCGCACGCGCGCATCACGCTCGATCCGAACGGCGCCTGGTCCCTCGCCGAGGCAATCCGCCTGTGCCGCGACCAGCACGACGTGCTCGCCTACGCCGAAGATCCGTGCGGCGCCGAAAACGGCTACTCGGGCCGGGAGGTCATGGCCGAATTCCGCCGCGCGACGGGCCTGCGCACGGCCACCAACATGATCGCCACGGACTGGCGCCAGATGGGTCACGCCATCCAGCTTCAGTCGGTGGACATTCCGCTCGCCGACCCGCATTTCTGGACCATGCAGGGTTCGGTGCGCGTGGCGCAGATGTGCAATGACTGGGGGCTCACGTGGGGCTCGCACTCGAACAACCACTTCGACGTTTCGCTCGCCATGTTCACGCACGTCGCGGCCGCGGCGCCCGGCAAGATCACCGCGATCGATACGCACTGGATCTGGCAGGACGGGCAGCGCCTTACACGTGATCCGCTGAAGATCGTGGGTGGCAACGTGACGGTGCCGCAGCGCGCCGGGCTCGGCATCGAGCTCGACATGGATGAAGTGGCGAAGGCGCACGAACTGTACAAACAGCACGGCCTGGGCGCCCGCGACGACAGCGTCGCGATGCAGTACCTGATCCCGAACTGGACCTTCGATAACAAACGCCCTTGCCTCGTACGCGGCGCGTAACGCCCGCCGCGCGCGATTACGCCTGCTTCAATGTGGCGTCGAGCGCGCGGGCGGCGATGCGGTCCCGCTCGGTAACGAGCGGGACGCGGAAAACCGTCTGCCGGTTATGGCCCGCCGCAGCCGGCGAATCCCACAGCAATTCGACTCTCGGCCAGCGCCCCCAGCCCGCAAGGCTTGCCCGATTCGGCGCAGTGCGCGCCGCGCCGGGAAGCGCAGAACCCGAACCGGCTGGAACGGCATCCGGATCGGGAACATCCGCGCCTGCGGCGAAGGGTGAAATCGATGCACTGGGCGCAGAAGCGGTTGTGGCCGTCTGGGCCGTCTGGGGCCAGCGCACCGAGAGTTCGCGCGCATCGTATTGCCCGATCTTGCGGCTTTCGGCCCAGACCACCGCGGTACGTGTCGTTCCATCGAGCGACACCGCGTAGCGGCCAATCGCAAATCGACGCGCGGCGACGTTGGTTCTCCACAGTGCACGCGGCCGGCAAATCCACAGTACGACGGCATACAGCGTAGGCGCCGCCACGAGCCAGCCGTTCGTCTCGGCCACGGCGAGAAGGGCGCGGCGCCATCCGGCGGTCCACACGAACGCGCCCACGGTCCAGACGGCAAAGACGAAGCCGAGAAAGGCGAAGAGCCGCAGCGCTTGACGCAGCCATTGGGGCAGCGGGTGAAACGGACGCTCCGCGCGAGCCCGCGCGCCGGGCAAAAAGATCAGCAGGAACAGGAAGACGAGATTGATGCAGGCCCACGGCGACGACGCCATGGCGGCAAGTGCGGAGAGCAGATGCATCTCCGACATCGAGAACAGCCAGCGGACCAGGATCACGAGACCGATGGCGCGCAGTGCGAAGAGCGTGCCCGCGCCGGGCGCCGCGTTCGCGCGCGTCTGTTTCGTTCTCGTCAAGGCCATTCTCCTGTCGTGTGCGGCGCCGCATTTTTGCGGCACGGCCATTATAGGGACATTGGGATGGCGCCTCATTCCTCGTGTGCCGAAAAACACCTTTCGCGATGCTTTCCGCACGCGCGGTGCGGCGCAGATGCAACAACGCCCCGTTGCCGGAGGCAAACGGGGCGTTGTTCGCGGCGGCTTGATGACTGCATCAAGCCACTCAGAACGCGCCTGCGCGCGCTGACAATCAGCCGGCGGCGACTTCGCGCAGCACCGTGCGACGCTTCTGGCGCAGCAGTTCTTCGTACACGGCCACGTAGTTCTTCGCCATGACCTTCGACGAGAAGCGCGCTTCGAACGCCTTGCGCACGTTCTCGCGCGGCAGGCTCGACAGGCGCTTAACGGCTGCGACGGCGCTGATCTCGTCTTCCACGACGAAGCCCGATACGCCGTTCTCGATCACTTCCGGCACCGAGCCGCGCTTGAACGCGATCACCGGTGTGCCGCAGGCCATTGCCTCGATCATCACGAGACCGAAGGGCTCCGGCCAGTCGATCGGGAACAGCAGCGCGTGCGCGCCGCCCAGGAACTCGGCCTTCTCGGCTTCGCTGATCTCGCCGATGTACTCGACGTGCGGCAGCGCCATTAGCGGCTTGATCACTTCGTCGTAGTAGGCGCGGTCGGCCTTGTCGAGCTTGGCGGCGACCTTCAGCGGCATGCCGGCCTGCTCGGCGATGCGGATCGCCGTATCGAGACGCTTTTCCGGCGAAATGCGGCCGAGAAACGCGAGGTAGCTCGGCTGGGTGTCGGTACGCGGCGTGAGCAGGTTGTCGGGCAGGCCGTGATAGACGGTCTGCATCCACTTCGCCTGCGGCAGCGGAATGCGCTGGTTATCGGAAATCGACACCACCGGCACGTCATTGAACGTGCTGAACACGGGTTGCAGTTCGGGCAGGTCGAGGCGGCCGTGCATCGTGGTGACGAACGGCACCGGCTGGCGCGAGAACAGCGAGAACGGGTAATAGTCGATGTGGAAGTGCAGCACGTCGAACTCATCGGCACGGCGGCGCACCTCTTCGAGCAGCAGCATGTGCGGCGCGACCGTGTCACGAATGGTGGGGTCGAGGCGCAACGCCTGCGGCCAGAAGGCTTCGAGCTTTGCGGAAGTTTGCGAGTCGCCGCTTGCGAACAGCGTCACGTCGTGGCCTTGTTCGACGAGCGCTTCGGTCAGGTAGGACACCACCCGTTCCGTGCCGCCATACAGCTTGGGAGGAACCGCCTCGTGCAACGGAGCGATTTGAGCGATTCGCATAGTGGTGAACTCCTTCCTCGTAATAAATCGGGCAAAAATACTGCAGGTTGACTGATTGGCCACCGCTATGGACCGCGCGGGCCATCCCCGGCAGCAAGCCCCATTCCCGGCAGCACCCGCCTGCCTTCATGGCAGGACGGTACACCGGCGGTAAACGTTCAGAAAGAACTGGCGTTGACAGTTCTTCAAAATTCTGTAATTTGCCGGCCAGGCGGATCGTATTATCCGCGCTGCAACAATTCGGCCGAGGTCAACATTTCAAATACTTTACGTTGTTACAAAGCCGAAACACTTTGCAACCCATTGTTTTCTAAGACACTTCTAGATTGGAACGCTTTCGCGGCAGCCGTTGCCACCACCCTTCGAAGGGCTTTTCGCAGAGCATCGAACCAGCCGGCGCGCCCCTTGCTCCACTCCCGGCGCCGAGACCGAATGCAATCTGTAATTGTAACGTTAATTGCCGCTGTGATCCGCGTTGAACCACCGCAGCAACAACGGGTCGACGAGGCATGCACCCCGCCGTTCTGTCGCGCTATGATGCGCGGCCCATGCGGCAAACCGTACAGCGGAGCGCGGCATGCACGTTTAAAATGCCGGAACGCCTATCCGCTCTCGCCGTCACTCGCCGTTGCGGCATCTCCGCAACCCGGCCGCGTAGCCAACCACCCGTTGCTGACCGACGACACGCTCAATTGGAACATTTGACCACTGCCCAGCGTAACGCCCACAACGCAAAGCTCGCGAGCTATGCGCACCGGCCGCTCGCGTTCCTCTTCCGCTTCATCCGCCGCCATCCGCTCGCGCATGCCATCGTGCTCGCCAGCGTGTTTGCGGCCGTGGCCTGCGCGCTCGCCTCCCAGTACGCCATCAAGCATCTGATCGACGTGCTGGGCGCGGGGCGCAACCATCCGGGGCCGCTGTGGGGCGCGTTCGCGATCCTCGTCGGGCTGATCGCCGCCGACAACCTGCTGTGGCGCGTAGGCGGCTGGGTTGCTGCCCACACTTTCGTCGCGGTGACGGGCGACCTGCGCCGCGACCTGTTTCAGTACCTGAGCGGCCACTCGCCCACCTACTACGCCGAAAAGCAGCCCGGTACGCTCGCGAGCCGCATCACGGCAACCTCGAACGCCGTCTACACGGCCGAGAACACGATGGCCTGGAACGTCCTGCCGCCCTGCATTGCGGTGATGGGCGCGATCGTCATGATCATCACGGTCAATCCGCTGATGGCGGGCGGCCTGCTGCTGTGCTCGGCGATTCTTTCGATCATCCTCTACAAGCTGGCGGGCCGCGGCTCCGCGCGCCACCACCAGTTCGCCACCCGGGCGGCGTCCGTGGACGGCGAACTCGTCGACGTCATCGCCAACATGGCGCTCGTGCGCGCCTTCGGCATGACGCTGCGCGAGCAGAAGCGCTTTGGCGCGACCGTGAAGGCCGAGATGGACGCGCGCCAGAACAGCCTGCTGTATCTCGAAAAACTGCGGCTGCTGCACGCCGTGATCACCGCGCTGCTCTCGGCAGGACTGCTCGGCTGGGCGCTGTGGCTGTGGAACCAGGGGCGCGCTACTTCGGGCGACATCGTGCTCGTGAGTTCGCTCGGCTTCACGATCCTGCACGGCACGCGCGACCTGGCCGTGGCGCTCGTCGATGTCACCCAGCACGTCGCGCGGCTTGCCGAAGCCGTGCAGACGCTGCTTGAGCCACACGGCATGCCGGACCGCAACGACGCCACCACGCTCGTGGCCAGCGGCGGGCGCGTGGAGTTCGACAGCGTGACGTTCGCGTATCCACGGCGCAAGCCGATTCTCGACCACTTCGACCTGCGCATCGAGGCCGGCCAGCGGGTGGGCCTGATCGGTAAGTCCGGAGCGGGCAAATCGACGGTGCTGGCGCTGCTGCAGCGGTTCTACGACCCACAGGGCGGCCGCATCCTGATCGACGGCCAGGACATCGGCGCGGTCACCCAGGACAGCCTGCGTCACGCCATTGCGCTCGTGCCGCAAGACATCTCGCTCTTTCACCGCACGATCTACGAGAACATCGCCTACGGCCGCCCCGACGCCACGCGCGAAGAAGTGATCGCGGCGGCGCGCGAGGCGCGCTGCACCGACTTCATCGAAGCCATGCCCGAAGGGTTCGACACGATCGTGGGCGACCGCGGCGTGAAGCTCTCCGGCGGTCAGCGGCAGCGCATTGCGATCGCACGCGCCATCCTGAAGGACGCGCCGATCCTGCTGCTCGACGAAGCGACGTCCGCGCTCGACAGCGCGTCGGAAGAAGCCATCCAGCAGGCGCTGGACCGGCTGATGGTGGGCCGCACGGTGATCGCCATCGCGCACCGCCTGTCGACGCTGCACAACTTCGACCGCATCATCGTGATGAGCACGGGCAAGGTGATCGACGACGGCAGCCCTGAAGAACTGCGCGAGCGCCCCGGCCTCTATCGCGACCTGCTCGCCAAACAGTACGGCAAGACGTCCACGCTGCATCTGGGCAGCAAGAAGGTCAACGAGAAGCACGTCGCCTGAGGCGGCGGGGCCGCAGCAAGCCTCACCCGCCAGCGGCACGCTGCAACCGTCTCAGCCCCTACTCTGCCGCCAGCGGCACCTGCGGCGCGGGCCCGTCGCTCGCCGCCTGCGTCACAGTATCTCCGCCGCTCGCGCCCGCGCGCGCCAGATCGCGCATGAAGTTGTCGCGCCACACCGAGACGTTGTTCTCGCGCAGTCGCGCCATCATGTCCCGATAGCGCGCCTGGCGCTCCTCGAGCGGCATCGCAAGCGCGGTGGCGAGCGCGTCGGCCATGCCGTCGATATCGAACGGATTCACGATCAGCGCGCCGCCCAGTTCCTGCGCCGCACCGGCGAACTGCGAGAGCACCAGCACGCCCGGGTTCTCCGGGTCTTGCGCCGACACGTACTCCTTCGCCACGAGGTTCATGCCGTCGCGCAGCGGCGTGACGTAGCCCACGTGCGACGCGCGAAAGAGTGCCGCCAGCACGGACCGCTCGTATTGGCGATGGATGTAGCGGATAGGCGTCCAGTCGAGTTCGGCGAAGCGCCCATTGATGCGGCCCGATTCGGCTTCGAGCCGCAGCCGGATGTCCTGATAGGCGTGCAAATCGGCGCGCGTGGGCGGGGCGATCTGCAGGAACGACACCTGATTGCGCTGTGCCGGCGCGAGGTCGATCAACCGCTCGAACGCGCGAAACCGTTCCACGAGCCCTTTCGAGTAATCAAGCCGGTCCACGCTCATGATGACCTTGCGCGAATGCAGCGTCGCCTTGAGCGTGCGCACCGGCTTGCCGCGCTCACCGGCTTTCGCCAGTTCCGCAATCTCGTCCGGGTAGACGCCGATCGGATAGGCCCCGGCCCGCAGCGTGCGGCCGAATGCCCGCACAGTCGTGAGACCGTCGAGCCGCAGTTCCACCGCACCCGCCGCTTCGTTCACGACGTAGTCGCAGAACGCGCGCAGGTCGGGCGCCGTCTGGAAACCGAGCAGATCGAACGCGCAGAGTGCCTCCACGAGCGCACGATGCGGCGGCACCGCGAGCAGCACCTGCGATGCGGGAAACGGAATGTGCAGGAAGAAGCCGATGCGGTTCTTCACGCCGGCCGCGCGCAAGGCCTGCGCGAACGGAATCAGGTGATAGTCGTGAACCCAGATCACGTCGTCGGGGCGCAGGAGCGGAACGAGCTGCTGGGCAAGCCAGGTGTTGACGCGGCAATAGCCTTCGAAGTCGTGGCGGTCGTACTGGATCAGATCGGCGCGGTAGTGAAACGCGGGCCACAGCGTCGCATTCGAAAAGCCCCGGTAGTACTGGTCGTAATCGCGCCTCATGAGGCCGATCGTCGCGAACGTCACGGGACCGCGCTCTTCGAGCTGAATCTCCAGTTGTCCCGACGAAAGCACGTCGCCGCTCCAGCCGAACCACATGCCGCCGGTTTCCTTGAGCGCATCGTAGACGCCGACGGCAAGACCGCCCGCCGCGGGTCCGCCCTCCGAAATAGGCGCCACGCGGTTCGACACGATGATCAATCGGCTCATGAAAGACAGGTTCCGTACGAAGACAAATGGAGCGGCGCGGGCGCGCGGCAAAGACCGGAACGCACCGCGGCGCGCAAGCTCACGTCGCGCCCTGGGCGTGCGCGACGATCGAGCCAAGCCAGGCGAGCAGCGAATCGACCGACTCGACTCGCGCGCGGGCGATGGTATCGCCGCCGCCAACCTTGATGGAGAGCCCGCCGTGCTCGTTGACCACGGCGAAGCCCTTCTCGTCGGTCAGATCGTCGCCGGCGAAGAGCGGCGTGCGGCCGGCAAACGGCGGCTCGTCGAGGAAAGCGCGCAGCGCGCGGCCCTTGTCGACGTCCTTGGGCTTGATCTCGTAGACCATCTTGCCGGGCTGCAGCACATAGGCGCCTGCATAGTCGGCCACGAGCCGTTCGGTGGCCGCGCGTGCGACCGCTTCCCGCTCGGGCGCGTTGCGATAGTGGAGCGCGAGCGCGGCGCCCTTGATCTCGAGCAGCATGCCGGGATTGCGGCTCACCACGTCCGCGAGCACCTGCTCCATGCGCAGCAGGCGCTCGTCGTTGAAGCCGACGCGCTGGGTGTCGCCGTTCGCGTCGCGCCGCTCCGCGCCGTGCATGCCCGCCACGGGCAGGTCGGGAATGCCAAGGAACGAATCGATGCTGTCGATGCCGCGCCCCGACACGATGGCCACCGCGCCATGCGAGAGACGACGCAGGTCATGGAGCAGCGACACCATTTCGGTCGGCACCAGAATGCCGTCCGGCGTAGGCGCCAGTTCGACGAGCGTGCCGTCAAAGTCGAAGAAGAATGCCGTCTGGGAGGGGGTGACCACGGCAGGAAGGAGTTGCATCTGGTTTCTGGCCTCTCGGCGGCGTGCGCCGGAAAAGTGAGCGAATCTTACCG
This sequence comes from Paraburkholderia kururiensis JCM 10599 = LMG 19447, assembly GCF_003986935.1. Taxonomy (GTDB): domain Bacteria; phylum Pseudomonadota; class Gammaproteobacteria; order Burkholderiales; family Burkholderiaceae; genus Paraburkholderia; species Paraburkholderia kururiensis. The sequence goes on from NZ_RJZE01000006.1 coordinate 71,738, forward strand.
CGCATCAGACAATTTTTCGACAACGTAAGCCTGGCGCGAACCTGAAGCGCTTCGTCCGACGACGCCCGGACGCGACCGCGCACGTGCCACAGCCGGTAGAACGCGGCAGCGTTGGCTTCCATGCAGATCGCGAACAATCGGCCTGCGCGGACCTTTCCGCCTCACGCCGGTCAACATACCCGCCTGCGGCAAATTGCCTCGCTTTCTCCTGCATTGCCCGCGTTTGCTGGCGCGGAAAGGGCACTGCAAGGCAGCGCGGAGCCGTTTTTGCTAGAGTCCCAGCCAGGGCGCGGCAAGCCGTCGCACTGGCACCCGCCGCGTTCATTGCGTCATCGCACAGCGTCGTTGCGCGCCGCCATTCACATCAGCCAGCCCAAGCGCAGCCGCATCGCGGGCCAAGGCCGGACAACTGCCGCGGTGCACTGAAGATCGAACTTCCGGACAAGCCTTTGTTCCCCAACTTTGCACCTCGAAACAAACTGGACGCCAACCGCCGCCCAGATTCTCTGCCCCAGCCGCCGCGCCGGTACAGAGTCGTAGCATCTCTCGTGCTCGCTGCGGCGCTCGCAGGTCTCGCTGCGTGCTCGCACGACAACGAGCCGTGGCAGCTCACGAATGTGAGCGGGCATCTGCCCGACCTCACGTTTTCGCTGACCGGCGACGACGGCCGGCCCACGTCCGCGCAGGCATTCCGCGGACAAACGGTGCTCCTGTACTTCGGCTACACGCACTGCCCCGATGTCTGCCCCGAGACGATGGCGCGGCTCATGCAGGTGATGGGCAAGCTGGGCCCCGATGCGCAGAAAGTGCGCATTCTGTTCGTGACCGTGGATCCGGCCCGCGACACGGCGCGCGCGCTGCACGACTACGTCGGCGCCTTCGATGCCGAGCACGCACGCGGCCTCACCGGCACCGACGGCCAGATCGAATCCATCGCGCAGCGTTATCGCGTGGCCTACCAGATGGAAAAGCGCGATCCCAACGGCGACTACGAGGTCACGCACAGTTCCGCGGTCTACGTGTTCGATGCGCAAGGGCACGCCCGGCTCATCGCCACCGATCAGGACTCGCCCGATGCCATCGCCCACGACGTGCGGCGCGTGATCGATTCCACGTCGTAGCCGGCCCCGGTTCTGCCTTCGCTCCGTTCCCGTTCAACTCAACTGAAGCCCACTCATTTGCCTGCTCACTTCGCCATGTCGATCCGCCATTCATTGCTCGCTTCCCACGTTCGCGCCGCCACGTTTGCCGCGCTGCTCGCGACCGTCGTCAGCGGCGCCCCGGCCATGGCAGCCGACGCTCACGCCGTCACCGCGCGCAACGCCTGGGTGCGCTGGCTACCCAACAACCTGCCGGCGGCCGGCTACGTCACGCTTGCCAACGACGGCGACAAGCCGGTCGACCTCGTCGGCATCTCGAGCGACGACTACGGCAGCGCGATGCTGCACCAGACGGTGTCGAACGGCTCGACCCAAAAGATGGTGATGGTCGACAAGCTGACGGTGCCCGCGCACGGTTCGGTAGCGATCGCACCGGGCGGCTATCACCTCATGCTCGAGGACGCCTCGCACAAGATCATGCCGGGCAGCACCGTGCATCTGAAGCTAAAGTTCTCGGACGGCGAAACGCTCGACACCGCGTTTGCTGTGAAGCCACCCGCGGGCGTGCAGTGAACGCCAGGCTCGGCTGACATCGTGATGAATCTGCTCTACTGGCTCGAACCCTGGGAGCCGTCGCCGACGGTGGTGATCGCCATCGCCGTCGCGGCGGTGCTCTTCGTGCGCGGGCAGCGCAAGGCCCGCGTGTCGTTCGCGCGCTGCTTGTCGTTCTGGCTCGGCCTCACCGGGCTCTACGTCGCGCTGCATACGCGGCTCGACTACTTCTTCGAGCACGAGTTTTTCATGCACCGCGCGCAGCATCTCGTGCTGCATCACCTCGGGCCGTTCTTCATTGCCCTTGCCTACCCGGGCGCGGCTTTGCGTGCCGGCATTCCGTTCGTGTGGCGGCAGCGCTTCGTGCGACCGGCGCTCGCGGCGCGCCCCGTGCGGGCCGTCGTGGACGTCTTGATGCATCCGGTCGTCGCGGTCGTGCTGTTCGTGGGGCTCATCTATTTCTGGCTGCTCTCGCCGATCCATTTCATGGCGATGCTCGACTGGCGGCTCTATCGCGTCATGAACTGGAGCATGGTGATCGACGGCCTGATGTTCTGGTGGCTCGTGCTCGACTCGCGGCCCGCGCCGCCCGCGCGGCTCTCGCCGGGGCGGCGCGTGCTGATCGTGATTGCCGCGATTCCGCCGCAGATCGTGCTCGGCGCGTTCATCTTCTTTTCGCCGCGCGAGCTTTATCCGATCTACTCGATCTGCGGACGCGCATTCACGTGGCTCAGCCCGCTGCGCGATCAGCAGATCGGCGGGCTGCTGCTGTGGATTCCGGGATCGATGATGAGCGTGCTTGGCGCCGTGCTCGCCCTGCGGCACTGGATGCGGCTATCGGCGCGTGCGCGGCTGCGCGAGGAGCGAGTCGGAACGGCAATACCGGCGCGTCATGACGGCGACGTCGGCGGCGGCATCACCGGCAAGCAAGCCGGCGCGGCGAGCGGAAAGACGGCGAAAAGCAGCGCCTGAAAGTCGCGGCGCGAGGCAGCGCTCAAGCGATGCGCTCAAGCCGCAGAGCGCATCCAGACGTGCGGAATGCCGTCTTCCTCGTGAATCTCGGAGATCGGCTCGAAGCCGAAGGCGCCATAGAACTTCTGCAGATGCGCCTGCGCGTGCAGGCGAATCGGCACGCCCGGCCACTGCACGCGAATATGAAAGAGCGCACGGTCCAGCATCGCGTTGCCGAGCTTGATGCCACGAAACGGCGCCGTCGTGAGCACCCGGCCGATGCGGATGTCGGGATCGGACGCATCGGGCAACAGCACGCGCAGATAACCGGCAAGCTTCGGACGGCCGCCCTTCGCGGTGCCGTCCGCTGCGTCGTTCGCCTTGGCGCTGTAGGCAAAGAGGTGCCATGCGGTGGTATCGAGACCATCGATGTCGCCGTACAGACAGTTCTGCTCCATCACGAATACCGCCGCGCGGGCGGCCAGCATGTCGTAGACCTCGACGGTCGTGAGGTCGTCGAATGCTTTCCAGCGCCATTCGACATGCGCAAACTCGGGGATGCTCGGTTGCTCGGCCATGGGACGTTCGTCACGCTGCGGGAATACGCGATTATGCCGCGCTCACCGGGCGATGGGCAGAGCCACCTGGGCGCCGCGTTGCACACACCGGATTCGCCACGCGCGGCGCCGGCTAGAGGTGCTCGCGCAAGAAGCTGACCACCTCGTGCTCGATTTGCCGATGAATCTGCGCTCGATCGACGCCGGGCGCGTCCTGGCACACCATGGGCTGATCGAGCGCAATCGAGTCGGGACAAGGATCGATGAAGACGAAGTGATTGCCGGGCACGACCTCCATTTGCGGCCTCGGCTGCAAGCCGGTCGCAACGGCAAGTGCATTGACCGCGCTGCCAAGATAGGCGTCGTTTTGCGGACGATAGAGCAGCGTGGGCACACGCACGGCGGAAAGCGTCGACGCATCGAACATGACCGCCAGCGGATCCATCAGCACGAGCGCCTTTACGCGGCGGTCGAGAGGCGGCTTCCACGCCGCGAGTTCGGGCGTGATGGCGGCGGCCGATTCTGCGACAGGCGTGGTCCCGCCCTGCGCAACGCGACGCGGACATGAGCCGGGATCGTCGTGCGTCGAGCAGTACGCGACTGCGGCCCGGAAGTCTGGTTTCGCTCCCGCGAGGATCAACGCGGTGTAGCCGCCGGCCGAGAAGCCGATCATGCCGATACGGTTTTCGTCGACGCTCGCCGAGAACCGTGGATCCGCCAGGACGGCATTGAGCGACGCCTCAGCTTGCCGCGGACGATCGATCAAGATGCGCGACTGTGTCGGCGCCGGCGGCGAGCCGTAAGCATCGCCCACGTGCGTTGGGAGAATGACGATGAATCCGGCACGCGCAAGCGCGGTCGCCAGCTCACGATGGCTCAGCGGACCGCCGCGCCGGCCATGCGAGAGCAGCACGACGGGAAAACGCCTGTCCGCGACGGGCGCGGCATTGCGCGTGGCCTCGATCAGGAACGGCCCCGCTTGCCAGGCGGTTTCGCGATCGCGGGTGGGATAGAAGACGACGGTGTCGATCGGCGCGGTTTGATCGGCGACAGTCAGGCGGATGATGCCTGCGTTGAAGCTCGGCGCATCGGTCTGCGCCCGAGCCGCGCACGCGAACGCAATAAACAGCACGACGGTCACTATCCCGCGCATGGCGTGGCTCCTCGCACGTCGCTCGAAATGAGCGTGGGCGAAGAAGCATAGCAAAGGCGGTTGGGGATGGGCGCATGAGCCCGCGCGCAGTGGCCCGGAAAAAAGAAAAGCCCTGACGGATCAGGGCTTTCTATCTGGAGGCGCGAGCCGGAGTCGAACCGGCCTACACGGCTTTGCAGGCCGCTGCATAACCGCTTTGCTATCGCGCCAGAAGCGGACTGCCGGCCCGGATCGAACAGGGTGCGCCTGAAACGGCCCGGCAGATTTGTGCGGCAGCCTTCCGGCCTGCCAAACAAAAAGGGAAGCGCAGCTTCCCCGTGTATCTGGAGCGGGAGACGAGTCTCGAACTCGCGACCTCAACCTTGGCAAGGTTGCGCTCTACCAACTGAGCTACTCCCGCATGGTCCTGCTTGCAACGCTTTCGGAACAGACACAACCGCAAAACGCCGCATCGAAAATCTGGAGCGGGAGACGAGTCTCGAACTCGCGACCTCAACCTTGGCAAGGTTGCGCTCTACCAACTGAGCTACTCCCGCGTTTTGCTGCTTTTTGCCGCCTTCTTAAAGCAACTCCGGTGTTCAGAACCGCGTGCACCGGAGAGATGAGATTATGTATAAGCCGCTGAAACGTGTCAAGCCCCACGCAAGTTTTTCCTCTTTGAAGCGGTGGCATCACGCAAGGCCGGCCCCTCGCCGGTTCAGGCCCGCCCACCGCGCTCGCGAATCTGCGGCCACGCGAGCTTCATGTAATAAAGCATCGACCAGATGGTCAACACAGCAGCCACGTAGATGAGCCACAGGCCCCACACGCGCGTGTCGAGCACGAAGCCGCCGCCCAGCGGCACAGGCCCGTAAAGCAGCAGCATCGGGATCGCGACCATCTGGCACGCGGTCTTGAACTTGCCGAGCTGATTCACGGCCACGCTCTTCGACGCACCGATCTGCGCCATCCACTCGCGCAATGCCGAGATAGCGATTTCCCGACCCACGATCACGAGTGCAATGGCCGCGTCGAGACGCAACAGCTGCACGAGCACGAGCAGCGCCGCCGTTACCATCAGCTTGTCCGCCACCGGGTCGAGAAACGCGCCGAACGACGACGTCTGATTCCATTTGCGCGCCAGATAGCCGTCGAACCAGTCTGTCAGCGCCGCCAGAATGAAAATGGCCGCTGCCGCCAGATTGCGATGCGCGGGGCTCATCATCATGTCCGGCAGGTAGAACACGCCGACGAACAGCGGAATCAGCACGATCCGCAGCCACGTCAGAAAGATCGGGAAATTGAACGGCATCGGCGGGCGCCATCTGTCAAGGGAGTTGCAATTGTGCCGTGTCGCCGCACCCGCTACAAGCAAAGCCCGGCGAGCCCCGCAAGGCCCAGCGCAGGACGCGACGAAACGGCAAGGCGGCTGGATGGCACCGCAGCGCCTCAGTGAAGCTGCTGATAGATCTGCTCCGCAAGCGAGCGCGAGATGCCCTCCACGCTCGCGAGGTCGTCCACGCTCGCCGCCATGACGCCACGAAGGCCGCCAAACCGCGCGAGCAGCCGCTGCTGGCGCTTCGCCCCCACGCCTTCGAGTTCTTCGAGCCGCGAGGTCTGCCGCGTCTTGCTGCGTTTGGCGCGCATGCCCGTAATGGCGAAGCGGTGCGCTTCGTCGCGGATCTGCGCGACCAGCATCAGCGCCGCGCTTTCCTTGCCGAGTTCCAGCGGGGCGCGGCCGTCCGCGAAGACAAGCGTTTCGAGACCCACCTTGCGGCCTTCGCCCTTCGCCACGCCCACCAGCATGCCGCGATCGAGCCCGAGTTCAGTGAACACCTGGCGCGCAATCTCGACCTGCCCCTTACCGCCGTCGATCAGCACGATGTTCGGCAGCGTCCCGCCCGCCGCAGCCGGCTCCGCCACGTCGCCGCCGGCACTCGCGGCCTCTTCGGATTGCAGCGTCCCGGCTTCGTCGGCGGCATTCTGCGCGGCCTGCGCGACCATCTTTTCGTAGCGGCGCGTCAGGACCTGGCGCATGGCGGCATAGTCGTCGCCCGGCGTAATGCCCGTGATGTTGTAGCGCCGGTATTCGCCCGACTGCATCTTGTGGTGGTGATAGACCACGCACGATGCCTGCGTGGCTTCGCCCATGGTGTGGCTGATGTCGAAGCATTCGATGCGCAGATGCGCGAGGTCGTCGAATTCGAGGCTCAGCGTATCGGCAAGCGCGCGCGTACGCGCCTGCTGCGAGCCTTGTTCGGAGAGCAGGCGCGCGAGCGCGAGCTGCGCGTTCTGCTCGGCCATCGTGAGCCAGGCGCGCTTCTGGCCCTGCGGCTGACGCAGCACGGTCACCTTGTGACCTGACTGCTCCATGAGCAGGTTGACGAGTTCGCTGTTGGCGGGCGGATGGCTCACGACCAGCACCGGCGGCACGCGATTGCCGAGGTAATGCTGCGCAATGAAGGCATCGAGCACTTCCGATTCGATCGCGACGCTGCGGCCTGTTCTCGCGGCGTCGGCCCCTTCTTCGTCGTCGCTCTCCGGCGCAAGGGCTTCGGCGAGCGCGAGGGGGTCGTCGGCGAAATTCGCGGCGCCGGCTTCGCTGTGGGCCCCCTTCCCGGCGGCATCGGCTTCAGCGGCGCTCGCGTCTGCCGCGGCCTCATCGTCGTTCTGGCGCAGGATCACGGCGCGGGCATCGGCCTCGCCCTCCGCGCGCTCCCCCCTGTCTTGCCCATCCGCGACCACTTCAGACTCGTCGCCCACGCCGCCTTCGTCTGCCGTGAGCGCGCTTTCCACGTGCGCGGGAAAATACGCCTTGTCGCCCAGATGCCGGCCACCGCGCACCATCGCCAGATTCACGCAAACGCGGCCGCCTTGCGCGACCACGGCGAGGATGTCGACGTCGCTGTCACCGCCCGTCTCGATGGCCTGCTGATGCAGCACCGTCGAGAGCGAACTCATCTGGTTGCGCACCGCCGCGGCCTGCTCGAACTTCAGCTCGGCCGCGAAGGCGTGCATCTTCTGCTCGAGTTCCTTCATCACCTCGGTCTGCCGCCCGAGCAGGAAGCGCGAGGCGTTCTGCACGTCGCGCGCGTAATCCTCTTCGCTGATCGCGCCCACGCAAGGCGCGGAGCAGCGCTCGATCTGATGCAGCAGGCACGGTCGCGTACGGTTGTTGAACACCGAGTCTTCGCAGGTGCGCAGCTGGAAGACGCGCTGCAGGATCTGGATGCTCTCGCGCACCGCCCATGCGCTCGGGAACGGCCCGAAGTACTGGTTCTTGCGATCGACAGCGCCGCGGTAGTACGCCATGCGCGGATACGCGTGGCCCGTGAGCTTGAGGTACGGATACGACTTGTCGTCGCGAAACAGGATGTTGTAGCGCGGCGCGAGCGCCTTGATCAGATTGTTTTCGAGCAGCAGCGCTTCGGCCTCGGAACGCGTCACCGTGGTTTCGACGCGCGCGATGCGCGTCACCATCATCGCGATGCGCGGCGACAGCAGCGTCTTCGTGAAGTAGCTCGACACGCGCTTCTTCAGGTCGCGCGCCTTGCCCACGTACAGCACGGCGCCGGCGGTGTCGTAATAACGGTAGACCCCGGGCAGATGCGGCAGCTGCGCCAGTACTTTTTTCGGTTCGAAGTCTTCGGATTCGGTCATGCAGAAACGGGCGGCGACGCGCTTGCACGCGGGCCGCCTCGATGGCTGATGTGCTTTAGAATCGCCAGTTTAGAACATTCCACGCGCGTCCGAATCGCGGCGCGGGCAAGCGCTCGAGGCGCCGTGCCACGCTGCGCAATGTGCACGCCGACGCCATGCCTGCTTCGTCCTTCTCTTCCCGTCCCGGCATGCATCCCTCCGGTACAGCGACAGCCATCGCCTGCGACATCTTCTGCGCCGTTATCGACAACTTCGGCGACATCGGCGTCAGCTGGCGGCTCGCGCGTCAGCTCGCGCACGAGCACGGCTGGCAGGTGCGCGTGTTCGTGGACGACCTGCATGCGTTCCAGAAACTCTGTCCGGCACTGGATCTCGACAAGTCACGGCAAACGGTAGACGGCATTGCCGTGGAGCACTGGCACACGCCCACGCACGCGGGCGACGTGCTCGAGATCGCCGACGTGGTGATCGAGGCGTTCGCCTGCGAACTGCCGCCCGTGTACGTCGCGGCCATGGCGCGGCGCGAACGCAAGCCCGTGTGGCTCAATCTCGAATATCTGAGTGCGGAAGACTGGGTGGCGGACTTTCATCTGCGGCCATCGCCGCACCCGCGCTATGCGCTTACGAAGACGTTTTTCTTTCCGGGGCTCGGCGCCGGCACGGGCGGCGTGCTGAAAGAACATGATCTCGACGCCCGGCGCGCGGCGTTCGAAGCCTCCGCACAGGCGCGCGCCGACTGGTGGCAACGTACGACTGGCGGCCCGCCGCCGGCCGAAGGCACTACCGTGGTCTCTCTCTTCGCCTACGAAAACCCCGCCGTGGACGCTTTGCTCGCCCAGTGGCGCAACAGCGCGGCACCCATCGTGCTGCTCGTCCCCGAAGGCCGGATCTCCGGGGCCGTGGCCCGCTTTTTCGGGGTCGGGTCGTTTGGCGCGCAAACGCATGCAAGCATGGGGGCGCTCACGGCATATGGCCTCGCGTTCACTGACCAAAACGGCTACGACAACCTGCTATGGGCCAGCGACATCAACTTCGTACGCGGCGAGGATTCGTTCGTGCGCGCGCAGTGGGCGGCGCGGCCGTTCGTATGGCACATCTACCCGCAAGCCGACGACGCTCATCTGCCCAAGCTCGACGCCGCCCTCGCCCACTACACCCGCACGCTGCCCGACGCGGCACGCGCGTCGCTCGCGCGGTTCTGGCATGCGTGGAACGGCAACGGCGTGCCCGACTGGACCGATTTCGAACGCCACCGCGTGCAATTCGCGGCCCGTGCAGTGGAATGGGCGAGCGAGCTTGCGCGGGTGGGCGACCTCGCCGCGAATCTGGCCGGATTTGCAAAAAGTCAGCTAAAATAAGCGGTTACCCGTGAACGCGCATCCCCGGGTAGGCGCAGCATGCAGCGCGAACCCGCCCAGGGTCGTATGCCGTAGAAAATATTCGAAGCGATTTAAATTTTTGGACAGGACAGTTTTATGAAGATTGCACAGGAACTCCGCACCGGCAACGTCGTGATGATCGGTAGCGACGCGATGGTCGTGCAGAAGGCCGAATACAACAAGTCGGGCCGCAACGCCGCCGTCGTGAAGATGAAGTTCAAGAACCTGCTGACAGGCGCAGGCATGGAATCGGTGTACAAAGCCGACGACAAGTTCGACGTCGTCGTGCTGGATCGCAAGGAAGTGACGTACTCGTACTTCGCCGACCCGATGTACGTGTTCATGGACGCCGACTACAACCAGTACGAAGTGGAAGCCGAGATGATGGGCGATGCGCTCAACTACCTCCAGGACGGCATGGCGTGCGAAGTCGTGTTCTACAACGACAAGGCCATCTCGGTCGAACTGCCCACCACGCTCGTGCGCGAGATCGTCTATACGGAGCCGGCAGTCAAGGGCGACACGTCCTCGGGCAAGGTGCTGAAGACCGCGAAGCTGAACACGGGCTTCGAACTGCAAGTGCCGCTCTTCTGCAACATCGGCGACAAGATCGAAATCGACACGCGTACGAACGAGTACCGCAGCCGCGCCTGAGGCCGGCCCCACTCGGCGCACACGACTTACTCGCTGCAAGAAAGCGCTGCGGCACAGTCCGCGGCCGCGACGAAATAAAGCGCCCTCAGGGAATAAAGCGCCCTTTTGGGCGCTTTTTCTTTTTCCTTCGACCGTGTATGTTTGGGAAAACTTTACCGTTTTTGCACGGCATTCCGCGCCCTCTCCGGCACACAGACCGTCGCGGTGCCGCGCCGCGCGGGGCTCGATCCAGACGTTACCGGATGGCACGTTCCCTGCTTTAAACGACGCGAGTCTTTGGGGAGCCGCATCCCCATCGTCGAGGTTCAGGAGACGTGCCATAAACAACGACGTCACAGCAGGCAAGTAGAAGAGCTTCACGGGCAAAGATCCGTGAAGGAGCGCGACGCGAAGTGCGCCGGTTGTTTGACACAGACGAAGACTGGCGACCGTAACACCGTAACGCTCGAGGCGCCCGGAAACAGGCACCAGCCCCGTGAGGTTGGTCCGGAGGCACTCCGCAGGACGCGGCATGCAAGAGCCGCGCGGCGCCCGCAGGCGTTTTCGACAAGGACCGAATGACAAAGACAACGAACGCGTCGAATCGCGACCGCCGCCGGCTCACGTCAGAGCGGCAGCAACGCGACGTCGCCCTACGCATCCCAATATCTGCAACTTGCGCTCCGCCATGCCACACGCCCTGATTGTCGAAGACGATCCCAACAGCCTGTCCGGCCTCTCTGCCATCCTCGCGGCAGACGGTTTTTCTGTGGATACCGCGGCCACGCTTGCCGAGGCACGCAGCGCGCTCGCGCGGTTCATCCCCGACGTCGTGCTCGTCGACCTGAATCTGCCCGACGGCAGTGGTCTCGACCTGCTCCAGCACCTGCCTGCGCAACCGCCCGGCGGCGCGTTGCCCGTGATCGTGATGACCGGCAACGCGACAGTGGAAAGCGCCATCGAAGGCTTGCGGCATGGCATCTGGGACTATCTGCTCAAGCCCGTCAACATTCCGCGTCTGCGCAGCCTGCTCGCGCGTATTCCGCGTCCTTATGAACTGACGGAGGAAGTGCGCACGCTGCGCGCCACGCTGCGGCAGATGGGCCGCTTCGGCCGCATGATCGGGCACAGCACAGCCATCCAGCACGTCTACGACGCCATCGAGCAAATTGCCCCTACCGAGGCCGCCGTGCTCATCAGTGGCGAAGCGGGTACCGGCAAGGAGATCGCAGCACGCACGCTGCACGAGATGAGCCGCCGCCGCAAAGGGCCGTTCGTGGTGTTCGACACCCGCAAGGCTGCCGCGCAAGAAGAGGGACGCCCGCTCGAGAGCCTGCTCTTCGGGCACGAGCGCGGCGCGTTTAGCGGCGCCGAGCAACGCGAACCCGGACTCGTCGATCAGGCAAGCGGCGGCACGCTGTTCATCGACGAACTCGCCGACCTGCCGCGCGCGCAACAGGAAGCGCTGCTGCACGCGCTCGATTCGCAGACCTTCATGCGCGTAGGCGGCACGAGCAAGGTGGGGACCGATTTCCGGCTCGTGGCAGCCACCCGCACGGTGCCGCGCAATGCGGTAGCCGAAGGCCGGCTGCACGAAGACCTGTGGCTGCGCCTCGATGCCGCAGCGCTCGCGCTCCCGCCGCTGCGCGAACGCGAAGACGACGCCGCACTTTTCGCGCAGGCATTCGTCGACGAACTGAACCAGGAAACGCACGCGCGAGGTCTCACGGGCACCACGCGGCTGATCTCGCCCGAATTCGTCCGCGAGTGTCTCTCGTACGAGTGGCCCGGCAACGTGCGCGAACTGCAGGAGCGCGTGCGGCGGGCGTATCACGCGTCGGGCGAAGTGCTGGAGACGTTGCGCGCAGACGAGACCGGCAGCGGCGGCATGCGCGACATCAATGGCGGCCGTGTCCAGGTGACAGTCGGCACGCCGCTCGCGGATGTCGAAGAAATGCTGATTCGCGCGACGCTGGACGCGGTGGGCGGAACGCGACATCGCGCCGCGTCGCTGCTCGGAATCAGTCCCAAGACGCTCTACAACAAGCTGCAGCGTATGCGGCTCAATTGAGGGACGAACTAGAGCCCGGAACTCAGCCCAGGGCGCTGCGCAGCAGCGCCTGCGCGCGCTGATAGGCAGGCTGGCTTGCGAGCCTGTTCCATTCCAGCGCCTTGCCGCGCGGGCGCATCGCCTTGATGCGCTGCCGGGACGCCTTCGACGGCTCGAACGCCAGCGCATCCAATACCTTGCCCGCCTCTTCCGGCTGATTGCAGATCAGCACCATGTCGCAGCCCGCGCCGAGCGCGGCGGTGGCCGCCTCGGTCAGCGTGCCGCCCTGGCGCGCGGCTTCCATCGAAAGATCGTCGCTGAAGATGGCGCCGGTGAAGCCCAGCTTGCCGCGCAGGATGTCCTGCAGCCACACGCGCGAGAAGCCGGCGGGTTTGTCGTCCACCTGGGGATAGATGACGTGCGCGGGGATCACGGATTGCAGCGCGAGACCCAGCCAGTCGTAAGGCTTCACGTCCTCGGCAAGGATGGCGTCGAGCGGCCGGTCGTCGATGGGCACCGCCACGTGCGAATCCGCAACGGCGAAGCCGTGTCCCGGAAAATGCTTGCCGCAGTTCGCCATGCCGACGAGCGCGAGACCGTGATTGAGGCTCTTGGCGAGCAGCGCGACGACGCGCGGATCGCGATGGAACGCGCGGTCGCCGATCACCTTCGAGTGGCCGTAGTCGAGATCGAGCACCGGCGTGAAGCTCATGTCGATGCCGCACGCGCGCAGCTCCGAGGCGAGGATGTAGCCGACTGCCGTCGCGACCTTCGTCGCATGCAGCACGTCCTTGTCCCACAGCTCGCCTAGCCGGCCCATGGCGGGGAGCACCGTGAAGCCGTCGGTGCGAAAGCGCTGCACGCGTCCGCCCTCGTGGTCCACGGCGATCAGGATGTCCTCGCGCACGTTGCGGATCGCGTCAGTCAACGCGACGAGCTGGGCGCGGCTTTCGAAGTGACGCGCGAACAGAATCACGCCGCCCGTCATCGGATGGGCGAGGCGGCGCAGGTCGGCGTCGGTCAGCGTCTTGCCGGCGACGTCGAGCATCACCGGGCCAGGTCTGGTTTTCATCGGATCGGGAAAAGTGGTGGAAAGAGCGCGGAGCGTGCCGCGCATTCAGGAATCATGCGGCCGGGCCGGAGCGGGTCTCAATGCTGCCGTCGCTGCTGTCATCGACCTCGGCGATCACGAACGACACGGCGTAGTCGTGCTCGTCGCTGATGGTCACGCGCGCGGTGATGCGGCGCGCGGCGAGCCACTCGGCGAGTTCGCCTGACGTCACCACGACGGGCTTGCCGCTCGGCTCATTGAGCGTCTGCATCGCGCGCCATGTCATGGGCCAGTGCATGCCGAGACCGATCGCCTTCGAGAACGCTTCCTTGGCCGAAAACCGGGTGGCGAGAAACGCGAGCCCGCGCACCTGCGAACGCGCATTGCGCGCGTGGTAGACGCGCAGCTCGTCGGGCCCGAGCACCTTCTCCGCGAAGCGCCCATTGGTGCGCGTCATCACCGCCTCGACGCGGCTCACCTGAACGATGTCTGTGCCGATGCCGTAGATCGCCATGGAAGTTGTTTGTGTGTCGTCTGCGCCAGGGATGGGATGGCCAATCGCGAAGGTTGCGAAGATCGCGGCGGATCAGCCGCGCGCACCGAGCCGCGCGGCGACCATGATCGCCTTCATCTCGCGCACGGCGTTCTCCCAGCCGACAAAAACCGCGTGCGCCACGATCGCGTGACCGATGTTGAGTTCGGCAATGCCGTCGATGGCGGCGATCTGCTGGACGTTCGTGTAGTGAAGGCCATGTCCGGCGTTGACCTTGAGACCCAGGCCCATACCGAACTCGACGCCGCGCACGACGCGCTCGTATTCGCGCTGCTGCTCGCCGGCATCGTGCGCTTCGGCATAACGGCCGGTGTGCAGTTCGATCACCGGCGCACCGGCTTCGTGAGCGGCGCGGATCTGCGTCTCGTCGGCGTCGATGAAGAGCGACACGCGAATGCCCACGTCCGCAAGCTGGCGACACGCGGCGCGCACCGCCTCGAACTGACCCGCGACGTCGAGGCCGCCTTCGGTTGTCAGCTCCTGGCGCTTCTCGGGGACGAGACAGGCGTCGTGCGGCTTCACGTCGCACGCGATGTCGAGCATTTCCGCCGTGACGGCGCATTCGAGATTCATGCGCGTCTTCAACTGCGGGCGCAGTGCGCGCACGTCGGCGTCCACGATGTGGCGGCGGTCCTCGCGCAGGTGCAGCGTGATGGCGTCGGCGCCCGCCTCTTCAGCCGCGAGCGCGGCGCGGATCGGATCGGGATACGACGTGCCGCGCGCATTGCGCAGCGTGGCGACGTGGTCGATGTTGACGCCCAGCTCGATGACGTTCGGCGAGGTGAGAAAGAAGCTCATAGGTTTTGCAGGTCGATCAGGATCTGACGAGTGGCCAGCGGCGCGCCGCCAAGGTAGGTGTTGAGCAGGAAACGCATCAGCGTCTTGCTTTGCGCGACGGTCTGCGGACGATGGTAATCGTCCTCTTCCATATCGAGCAATGTCTGGCCCGCAATGATGGGCCATTGCGCGGGCAGGTCGTCGGACGCTTCGCGCACGCCGCGCTCTGGGTCGAACACGTAGCGGCCCTCGGCCAGCACGGGCTTGCGCGACGCGGTCTTGTCGAGCGACATCGCATAGCCGGTCTCGCGCAGCAGCACGCGCTCGAAGGAGCGCAGCACCTGCACGGCAGGTTCGTCGTGCGCGAGGCGCGTGAGCGTGACGACGTAGTGATGAAACAGCTGGGGGTGCGGATCTTCGCGCGCGCAGAACTTCACGAGCAGTTCGTTCACGTAGAAGCCGCACAGGAGCGCGTCGCCCGCGAGCGGCAACATGCCGCCCACCCATTCGGCCGTCGTAAGCGTGCGGACCTCGCCTTTGCCGGTCCACGAGAGCGAGAGCGGCTGGAACGTCTGAAGCACCCCGCGCAGCGCCGAATGCGGACGCTTGGCGCCCTTGGCGACAAGGGCGAGACGGCCATGGTCGCGCGAGAGCACGTCGATGATCAGGCTGGTTTCGCGATAGGGATAGCTATGCAGCACGAAGGCGGGCTGCTCGGTGATTCGATACTGCGGAGTGGGCGGCGACGGCGCACGGGGTGCGCGGCGCGTGGCGGGTCGGCTTCGTTCGCCGCTCACGCGGCTCGAGGCGGCGCGGGTGCTGTTTTCATTGCCCGCGTCTTCATGCGTGTCGTGCGCCGACTCGCTCGCCGCCTTGACGGCGGCGCTTGCCTTGCGGCCGCGCGGCACACGCGGGGCGGTTTCAGCGGCTTCGGCCTCGTCTGGATCGATGGGGTCGACGGGATTGACGCCCGGGTCGAGCGTCATCCATCCGTCATTCGTACCCATACGCCCGCAGCCCGGCTTCGTTGTCGGCCCAACCGCTCTTCACCTTGACGAAGGTCTCCAGGTAGACCGGGCCGTCGAACAGCTTTTCCATGTCGAGGCGCGCTTCCGTGCTGATCTGCTTGAGCTTGGCGCCCTTCTGGCCGATCACCATCGCCTTGTGTCCGTCACGCTCGACGAGAATGGTCGCGAAGATGCGGCGCAGCCGCCCTTCGGTTTCGAACTTGTCGATGAGCACCGTGCTCGTGTACGGCAACTCGTCGCCGGTCCAGCGGAACACTTTCTCGCGCAGAATTTCGGCGGCAAGAAAACGCTCGCTGCGATCGGTCAGATCGTCTTCGCCGTAGATGGGCTCGCCTTCGGGCAGATACGGCTTGATCGTGGCGAGCAGGCGCTTGATGTCGTCCGGATTCTTCGCGGAAAGCGGCACGATTTCCTTGAACTCCCGCAGCGCGTTCATCTGCTGGAAGAAGGGAAAGAGCGTGTTCTTGTCCGAGACGCGATCGAGCTTGTTGGCAATCAGCAAGGTGGGCGCGGAAGGCGGAATCAGGTCGAGCACCTTCTGGTCGTCGGGGCCGAAGCGGCCTGCCTCGATGACGAACAGCACGGCGTCCACCGAACTCAGCGTCGACGTGACGGCGCGGTTCAGCGAGCGGTTGAGCGCGGAGCTGTGGCGGGTCTGGAAACCGGGCGTATCGACGAAGATGTACTGCGCGTCGTCGATCGTGTTGATGCCCGTGATGCGATGGCGCGTGGTCTGCGCCTTGCGCGACGTGATGCTGATCTTCTGTCCGACCAGCGCGTTCATCAGCGTCGATTTACCGACGTTCGGGCGGCCGACGATCGCGACCATGCCGCAGCGAAAACCGGAAGACGAGGAGGAAAGAGGAGCATTCATGGTCGGATGACAGCGGATTTCACCAACGTGCGGCGCACGGTGGCGACATTGTTTCAGTGGCCGGCGTCCGCGGCGCGGACAGGTACGGCGCCGGGGGCCACGACTGCGTCTTCGGACGTGCCGGACGACGCATCGCGAGCACGCAGTGCAACGGACTTCTCCGCGAGCGGACGCGCGCCGGACGATGCGTCATTACGCTCGCCGGAGCGATCGATGCTATGGACGGTGGCTTCGGCGCGATCTGCCGCGGCCTTGATGGCCGGGGTGCCCGACGTAGTCGCCGCAGCACCAGCAGATTCGGATTTTTCGGCAGAACGGTCGGCACGCGATTCAGGACGATCGGATTTCTCGGAGCGACTGCGTTCCGCAGAAGCTGGCTCGACCTTCTCAGCGCTGTGCTCTTCCTTCGATTGCGCTTTTTCGGCGCTCTTCTCGGGCGCCTTGTCCTGGAGCTTTTCGGCGCCTCGCTCGGACGTTCTTTCTGTGGCTTTCTCAGTGCTTTTTTCAGCCGGCTTTTCGGGCGTTCTCTCCTGGCCTTGCGTCGAGCCGACGTGGGCGGCACGAATCACGGCCAGCGGCGCGGCAGGCGGCACGGCGCCCGACGCCACAGGAGACGCCGAAGGCGCACGCTCGGCCGCCGGCTCGGCGGTGGCCGCGGTCTTTTCCGCGGCACGTGCCGCGCGATCCGGACGGCGCTCTGGTGCGCGCAGATCCAGCGCGGCCTGCACACCTGTCACCCCCGGCACCACTTCCTGTTCCGCCTTGGCCGCACGCGAATTCTTCGAGCGCTTCGGTTTCGTCGCGAGCGCAGGCGCCACGGCCATTACCTCTTCCAGCGCCTTCTTGGCCGCGGCCTGCTCAGCCGCTCGCCGGCTCGCGCCGGAGCCTGACACTTTCACGTCGAGCTTCGGAACCGTGCATTCCACTTCAAACTGCTGATTGTGCGCCGCACCATGCGTGGCGACCACGGTATAGGTGGGCAGCGCGATCTTGTGACCTTGCAGGTATTCCTGCAGCAGCGTCTTCGAATCCTTGCCGAGCGTACGAGGATCGATATGGTCGAGAATCGGCACGTACAGGCGCTTGATGACGGTCTGGGCGGCATCGAAGCCGCCGTCGAGAAAGACCGCGCCGAAGACCGCCTCCAGCGCATCCGCCAGAATGGACGGGCGACGGAAACCACCGCTTCGCAGTTCGCCTTCCCCTAGCCGCAGGCTTTCCGAGATATTGAGGGCCTGAGCAATTTCATACAGCGACTGCTGCTTCACGAGATTGGCCCGCACACGCGACAGGTCGCCTTCGTCCAGTTTGCTGAAACGCTGGAACAAAAGGGCAGCCACCGCACAATTCAGAACGGAATCGCCCAGAAATTCGAGCCGTTCATTATGCGTGGCACTGTGACTGCGGTGGGTTAAAGCCTGGCGCAATAATTCCGCATTACGAAATTCATAGCGCAAGCGGCTTTCCAGCGGAGATAGGGGCATGGGCAGAGTATAACGCGCCCGCCTGCCCCGGCGAACACACGGGGCAGCGGGCGAAAAAGCGTGGTGAAGCGGCGTTATCGCACGTTCTTAAAGTGCCGCGCGAACACGATGCGATGCGTCTCGCGTGCGAAACGCATCGTGACGATGTGTGCTCAGTTGAACGAGCCGACGCGCTTCAGGTTGCCGAAGTTCATCCAGATGAAGAAGGCGCGGCCGACCAGGTTTTTGTCCGGAACGAAGCCCCAGTAGCGGCTGTCGGCGCTGTTGTCGCGATTGTCGCCCATCATGAAGTAGTGCCCCGCCGGCACCTTGCATACGACGCCGCGATCGTTGTACTGACAGTTCTCACGATACGGGTAATCTTCCGCACCCACCACGAAGGGCGGCACGGCCGGATTATTGAGGATCGCGTTCTTGCGTCCGTTGAGATCTTCTTCGAACTGCTTCGCGTAGCCGATGCGCTCCTCGTCGAAGTAGTCGGGCAGCGGCGTTTCGGGAACCGGCTTGCCGTTGATGGTGAGCTTCTTGTCTTCGTACGCGACCACGTCGCCAGGCAAGCCGATCACGCGTTTGATGTAGTCCACCGACTCGTCCTTCGGGTAGCGGAACACCACCACGTCGCCGCGTTCGAGCGGACGGCCCTGCGTGATCTTCGTATTCACGATGGGCAGGCGAATGCCGTAGTCGAATTTGTTGACGAGGATGAAGTCGCCAACCAGCAGCGTGGGCACCATCGATCCCGACGGAATCTTGAACGGCTCGATCACGAACGAGCGCACCATGAACACCACGAGGATGACAGGAAAGAAGCTCGCGGAATACTCGAGCCACCACGGCTGGCGCAGCTTTTCTTCGCGCAGGCGGGCTCGCGTGGCGGGCGCGTTCTCGTCTGCGAAGCGCTCGCCGACGCGCGCCTGCTGGCGGTCGAATTCCGCCACCGCCGCCTCTGCCGCCCGCCGCCGCTGCGGCATGAAAACCAGTTTGTCCGCCACCCATGCAACGCCCGTCAGAATGACGAGCACAAAAAGAATCAGGGCAAAATTCATGTAGGTACGGTTCCCGTGTTGATCTTATTTGTCTTCGACCCGGAGGATGGCAAGAAATGCCTCTTGCGGAATTTCGACGGAGCCGACCTGCTTCATCCGCTTTTTGCCTTCCTTCTGTTTCTCGAGCAGTTTCTTCTTGCGCGTGATGTCGCCGCCATAGCACTTGGCGAGCACGTTCTTGCGCAGCGCCTTGATGTTCTCGCGCGCGATGATGTGCGCGCCGATCGCCGCCTGGATCGCGACGTCGTACATCTGGCGCGGAATGATCTCGCGCATTTTCGCGGCCACTTCGCGGCCGCGATACTGCGACTGCGAACGGTGGACGATCACGGAAAGCGCATCCACCTTGTCGCCGTTGATGAGCATGTCGACCTTGACCACGTCCGACGCGCGATATTCCTTGAACTCGTAGTCCATGGACGCGTAGCCGCGCGACACCGACTTCAGCCGGTCGAAGAAGTCGAGCACGATCTCGGCCATCGGAATTTCGTAGGTGAGCTGCACCTGGCGGCCGTGGTACTGCATGTTCACCTGGTTGCCGCGCTTTTGCGTACACAGCGTGATGACCGAGCCCACGTAGTCCTGCGGCATGTACAGGTTCACGGTGACGATCGGCTCGCGAATCTCTTCAATCTTCGACGGGTCCGGCATCTTCGCCGGGTTCTCGACCATGATTGTGCTGCCGTCGGCCAGCACCACTTCGTACACCACGGTGGGCGCCGTGGTGATCAGGTCCATGTCGAATTCGCGCTCGAGCCGCTCCTGCACGATCTCCATGTGCAACAGACCGAGGAAGCCGCAGCGGAAGCCAAAGCCGAGCGCCTGCGAGACTTCCGGCTCGTATTGCAGCGACGCGTCGTTCAGCTTCAGCTTTTCGAGCGACTCGCGCAGTGCGTCGTACTGGTTGGCCTCGACCGGATACAGCCCCGCGAACACCTGCGGCTTCACTTCCTTGAAGCCCGGCAGCGGCTCCGCGGCAGGCTTTGCCGCGTTGGTGACCGTATCGCCCACTTTGGTTGCCGCCAGTTCCTTGATGCCGGCGATGATGAAGCCTACCTGGCCCGCGGAGAGCACCTCGAGGTCTTTCGACTTCGGCGTGAAGACGCCGACGTGCTCGACCGGGTACTGGGCGCCCGTCGCCATCAGCTTGATGCGCTCTTTCGGGCGCAGCGTGCCATTGACGATGCGCACGAGCATCACGACGCCGACGTAGTTGTCGAACCACGAGTCGATGATGAGCGCCTGCAACGGTGCTTCCGGGTCGCCCTTCGGCGGCGGCACCTTGGCGACGAGCGCTTCGAGTACGTCTTCCACACCCTCGCCCGTCTTCGCGCTGCAACGCGTGGCATCGGTTGCGTCGATGCCGATCACGTCTTCGATTTCGGCAATCGCGTTTTCGGGATTCGCCGCCGGCAGATCGATCTTGTTGAGCACCGGCACGACTTCGACGCCGAGTTCGATGGCCGTGTAGCAGTTCGCAACCGTCTGGGCTTCGACGCCCTGGCTCGCGTCCACGACAAGCAGCGCGCCCTCGCAAGCCGACAGCGAACGGCTTACTTCATATGAGAAGTCGACATGGCCTGGCGTGTCGATCAGGTTGAGGTTGTAAACCTTCCCGTCGCGCGCGCGATAACTCAGCGCCGCGGTCTGCGCCTTGATGGTGATGCCGCGCTCGCGCTCGAGATCCATCGAGTCGAGCACCTGCGATTCCATTTCACGGTCAGACAAGCCGCCGCACAACTGGATGATGCGATCGGCGAGCGTCGACTTGCCATGGTCGATGTGCGCAATGATCGAGAAGTTACGAATATGATCCATTCAGTGCCGATCAAGCGAAAAAGGCGCGCCCGGACGATTGCAGAGCACGCCTTGTAAGCAAATGAAAAACCGGACTATTTTAGCCGAAAAGGCCTTCCAGAGGCAGCTTTGGGCGGCCTCGGCCAATCTTCAGCGCGTTCGGGCGTAGAAACGGGTAAAGCATCCAGGACGGCTGGATCAACCGTACAGCCAACCGCCGCCCTCACTCGCGTGTGGACGCCGCGAGCTGCGTCAGCGCGGCTCGCACCGGCGCTTCTTCGAACCGGTAGCGACACAATTCGATGCCCCCGATTGCAAGCACCGGCACCAGTTCGTTGTAGCGCCCCTCCAGCACGGGGTCCACATCGATATCGATGATTTCGACGGTCGCGCCGAACTCGGCCAGCAACGGCTCGAGCGCGGCGCGCATGTCGTCGCACAGGTGGCACCACGCGCGCCCATACAGCGTGAGGGTTGCGCAAGCGGTGGGCATCAGGCGCTATGCCTCGTCATTTTGCCGTTGCGCGGGGGCGCAGCGGTACGAACTGGGTGTTCTCGCCGCGACGCACGAGCACAGCGACCATCTTCTGCGAATCGAGGTGCGAGGCAACCTCTTCGAATTGCTTCGCGCTCTTGATGTCCGTGTCGCCCACCCGCAGGATGATGTCGCCCTTCTGCAGCCCCGCCCGCGCGGCCGGGCCGTCGACGGCGTCAATCTGCACGCCGCTGCGCAGCTTCAACGTCTTCAATTGATCTTCTGGAATGTCGCTCACCGCAATACCGAGCGAATTCGACGCGCGCGGCTTCGGAGCCGGGGCCGGCTTCTGGTCAGCCTTCGCGGTCTTGTCCGTCTGCATTTCGGCAACCGTGATGGGCATATCGCGCGTCTGGCCCTTGCGCCAGACCGTGACCGTCGCCTTCGTGCCCGGTTTCGTGTCGCCCACCATGCGCGGAAGATCCGTTGCCGCATCCACCGACTGGCCGTTGAACTTCAGGATGATGTCGCCCGGCTGCACGCCTGCCTTGTCGGCCGGCCCGCCCGGCTCCACGCTGCTCACCAGGGCGCCCTGCGCCTTCGGCAAGCCCAGCGAGTCGGCCACGTCCTTGGTCACTTCGCCAATCGCCACTGCAATGCGACCGCGCACCACCTTGCCGGTGGACTTGAGCTGGTCGGCCACGCGCATGGCCTCGTCAATGGGAATGGCGAAGGAGATGCCCATGAAGCCGCCGGTGCGGCTATAAATCTGCGAGTTGATGCCGATCACCTCGCCCTGCATGTTGATGAGCGGACCGCCCGAGTTGCCGGGATTCACCGCAACATCGGTCTGGATGAACGGCAGGTAGTCGCCGGTGTCACGGCCCTTCGCGCTGACAATACCGGCCGTCACCGTATTTTCGAGCCCGAACGGCGAGCCGATCGCCACCACCCATTCGCCTACGCGAACCTTGTTCGAATCGCCGATCGTCACCGCGGGCAGGCTCGATGCGCTGATCTTCACGACGGCCACGTCCGTGCGGTCGTCCACGCCGATCAGCTTCGCCTTGAACTCGCGCTTGTCGGTGAGCGTCACGTAGATGCTGTCCGCGCCGTCCACGACGTGCGCGTTCGTCATCACGTAGCCGTCGGCCGACAGGATGAAGCCGGAACCCACGCCGCTGTTCTGCTCGGTGTCGTTGCCGCCGCTGTCGGGTGACGAGTCCGAGCCGCCGCCTTGACCACCACGCGGCGATTGCGGCGTTTGCGGTGACTGCGGCATCGGAATGCCGAAGAAGCGGCGGAAGAACTCCGACATGTCGCCGTCGTCGAGTCCGGGCGGCAGCCCGCGCTGCGACGTAGGCACACGCGCGGTGGTGCGGATATTGACGACTGCGGGACCGACCTTGTCCACAAGGTCGGTGAAATCGGGCAGATTGGCCGCCGGGGCCGCAGACGCCGGGTGCGGCGCGAACGGCAGGCAGACCGCCACCGCTGCGGCCGCGAAGAATTTGCGCACCGAAAAAGTCGTCATATCGTAGTCAGCCGAAGGAGGGTTTATCGCGGAGCCTTGTATTCTATGGCAGACGCGAATTGCTGCAACGTTGCCTGGGGCACCTCGCCGAGCAGCGTGATCCAGTAGTCGCCGCTGCGCTTCACGAGAACGTGCGTCGCCCCGCTATTGCCCGTCCCTTCCTTGCGTGTATTGTTTTCGACCGGCTCGATAAAAATCGAAATGGCGGCGAGCCCGTCCGAGAAGACGGCCTGATCGACCGGAATGGGCGGGCTCGACGGGTTGCGGGCGGCCATGGGCCGGCGCAGCTCGCGAATTTTGTGGAAACCCGGCACGGTGGGCGCGAACTGCCAGCCCTGGGCTTCCATGTCCACCGCTTCAACCGGCGGCCGCACGATGGTCCAGCCTGCGGTATTGCGAATGCCGTTCGCGATCGGCGTTTTGTCGGCCGGCACACCGATGCGGATCTGCGAGAACGACAACTGTTCGAGCACCTGACCGCCAGCGTCCAGCGTTTGCGCACGTAGCAGCAGACCGGTCTTCGTGTCCGCCCACAGTTTGTACGCGAATCGATACGCGTCTTTCGGATCGAGCTCAATCACCTGGCTGTCGACGCCCGCCACACGGTCGGTACCCACCAGCTTCGGCTCATAGACCGACAACACCTGGTCCGCACTCGCGGCGAGCAAGGCCGGGAACGAGTCTTTGTTCTGGCGCTTTTCGACCACACAGAGGTGACGCTCGGGAACAAACGTATAAAGCTCGTCGTTATGGCGCAGCATCTTGCGCGGCTTGCCGTCGAGGCTTTCGAGCTGCTCGTACTCGCCATCACCGTGCGTGGCGTAGTGGGTGATGCGCGAAGTCTGCACGAACGTGCCGCGCTGATAAACGAAGGCACCCTCGTAGTTCTGCTGCTGGGCGGCCTGGTGAATCCGGTTCAGCCATTCGGCCGCCATGCGGCGTGTGGCAGCCGGATCGCTGGCGGAAGTCCCTTGCGCGTCGGCGCGGGCAGTGACCGACAGCGCCGATAACAACACGGCTGCACAGCACAGGAATGCCGGCAGCCGTCCCCAGATCGTCGTTTTATTCAACCGCAGGGTCTGCATCAGACTTATTGGCCTTGCGTAGTAAGCGCTGCAGCGCGGATCAGCGGCATGGAGTCGGGAACCATCGGTTGCTGGGCGAACTGCTGGTGCGCTTCAAGATACTGGTCGAGTCGTGCGTCGCGAATGATGTTGGCGTCCTGCGCCACAGCAGGCTGCACATTGGCCGCCGGCATGGAAGCCATCGCCACGCGCTGTACGCTGTCGGTGGGCTGGACCGCCGCGAGTTGGGCGCCGCCATGGCTGGCCACGCCGCCCGCACCTTGCAGTTGCGGCACGACGATCCACGTCAGCGTTGCGGCGGCGGCCGCGACGGCGAACGCGGGAACCACCCGGCGACGCAGCGCAAGCAAACGGCGCGTGACTGGCGCCGAGGGCGGTGCGAGTAGATGCGGCTCCGACTCGAAGCGCGCGGCAAAACCCGCCAGGAAAGCGCTGCTTGCCGCCGGACTGATGGCGAGGTCGTCGGAACGCAGCGCATCGCCGATCAGGTGATAGCTGGACCACGCCGCGCGTTCCTCGGGGTTGAGCCCGCCGAGAAAGGTGTTCAATTGCCCGTCGCCAGGCATTTCCCCGTCGACGAAAGCGGACAGGTGCTCGCCGTGCGAGCCTGCTTGCGATTGCATCGAGACCGACCCCATGATGATCCCCATTCCTTACAGACCCCGTAGTGACACCACCCAAACCCTGATAATCGCGCTCGTGCCCTTCTGGCTGCCGGTACCGCTTACCAGCGCTTGCCTTCAGGTGTGTCCAGCAGCGGACGCAATTTTGCCGCAATGGCTTCTCGAGCACGAAAAATTCGCGATCTGACGGTGCCGATCGGGCAGCCCATCATCTCGGCGATCTCTTCGTAGCTCAATCCTTCAATTTCCCGGAGCGTAATGGCGGTGCGCAGTTCTTCCGGCAACAGCGCCATGGCAGCGTTGACCGTCTCCGCGATCTGCTTGCTCATCAACATCGACTCGGGCGTATTGATATCCCTTAGTTGATCGGCGTCGGAGAAAGTTTCCGCCTCCTCCGCGTCCGCCTCCGTCGAGGTGGGCGCCCGACGGCCCTGGGTCGCAAGGTAGTTCTTGGCGGTATTCACCGCAATCCGGTACAACCACGTATAAAACGCCGATTCGCCGCGAAACTGCGGCAGCGCGCGGTATGCCTTGATGAAGGCGTCCTGGGCCACGTCCTCGACCTCGGCGGGGTCCCGCACGAGACGCGAGATCAGCCGGATGATCTTGCGGTGGTATTTGGAGACCAGAAGTTCGAACGCCGCCTTGTCGCCTTTTTGCACGCGCTCGACGAGCAACTGATCGATTTCTTTTTCGCTCACCTGATAAATCCGTTAATGGGGAGTGCCCCGCGGGGCACCATTGTAGCGTTCCGTTCGGCCCCTCACGTTACGCCGGTAACAGCGGTTACAGGCGTTACGGGTAGTAGCCGGTTCAGCCGGCAGCAAGCACGCGCGGGGGTCATCCACGTCCGCCGCAACGCGCGATTACCGAGAGTTCGCGAAAAGCATCGGGATGGAGCGCGTCGGCCGTGATAACCAGTGAGTACCGGCGCCGACCTGAAGCGAGAACGAGGACGAGCAGCCAGGCGCCCCACTGTGAACTGGCCGCGATGAGCCCTTGGGCAACGCGCACGCCGCTGCGGTCGAACGCCGACACACCGTCTGGCCCGATTTCAATTGCAGCCGGGGCGCCGCGACGAAGCGCCGCAGAAACCAACGCAAGCAGCGCCAGAACGGCCAGAGAAAGCGGCAACGCGCGCCAGCCGCCGAGCCAAGGCGCGAGGCTCGTATGAACGGCTGCAACAGCAACCGCGATGAAACAGAACACGGCAATCTGCAAACCGACTGACTGCCGCAACGCAATGCGTCGCGGCGCCAGGCGTTGCACCACTTCCCCGGACGGCAGCGCAGACCATGGTCCATCTTGCGGACCCGGCGGACACCCCGCCCGGGAGAGCGGCGTCAAGCGATCAGACGCGCTTGAAGACCAGCGTGCCGTTGGTGCCGCCGAACCCGAACGAGTTCTTCAGCGCCACGTCGATCTTCATCTCCCGCGCCGTGTTGGCACAGTAGTCGAGATCGCACTCCGGGTCCTGGTTGAAGATGTTGATGGTGGGCGGCGACACCTGGTTGTACACGGTCAGCACCGTAAACACCGACTCGAGACCACCGGCGCCACCGAGCAGGTGGCCCGTCATCGACTTGGTCGAATTGACGACGATGTTCTTCGCGTGATCGCCGAATGCGCGCTTGATGCCCGTCGTCTCCGCGAGATCGCCAAGCGGCGTCGACGTGCCGTGTGCGTTCAGGTAGCTCACCTCGTCCAGATTGACGCGTGCATTCTTCAGCGCGGCCAGCATGCAGCGGCGCGCGCCGTCGCCATTCTCGAGCGGTGCCGTCATGTGGTACGCGTCGCCGCTCATGCCGTAGCCCGCCACTTCGGCGTAGATCTTCGCGCCGCGCGCCTTCGCGTGCTCGTACTCCTCGAGCATCATCACGCCCGCACCCTCGCCCAGCACGAAGCCGTCGCGATCCTTGTCCCAGGGACGACTCGCCGTAGCCGGATCGTCGTTACGCTGCGAAAGCGCGCGCGCCGCGGCGAAACCGCCAATGCCGAGCGGCGACACGGTGGACTCAGCACCGCCCGCGATCATCGCGTCCGCATCGCCGTACTCGATGAGGCGCGCGGCCTCGCCGATGCAATGCAGGCCCGTCGTACAGGCCGTGACGATCGCGAGATTGGGACCCTTGATGCCGAACTTGATCGACAGGTGGCCCGAGATCATGTTGATGATCGAGGCCGGCACGAAGAACGGCGAAATACGGCGCGGACCGCGATTGAGCAGTTCGGTCTGCGTAATTTCGATCATCGGCAGTCCGCCGATGCCGGACCCCACCACCACGCCCACGCGTTCCGCGTTTTCGTCGGTGATTTCAAGCCCGCTGTCCCGCATCGCCTGCATGCCCGCCGCAACGCCGTAATGGATGAACGTATCCATATGGCGGGCTTCCTTGCCGGGGATGTAGTCCTCGATGTTGAAGCCCTTCACCTCGCCGGCGAAGCGCGTCGAGAAGTTCGACGCGTCGAACTTCGTGATGTTGGCGATGCCGGACGTGCCGGCAACGAGATTGGACCAGCCGTCGGCAACATTATTGCCAACAGGCGAAATCAGCCCCAGGCCTGTAACGACAACTCGACGGCGGCTCACGGTAACCCCTTTTCCATAGAATGACAAAAGCAAAAGCCACAGGGGCCACAGGAAATGCTCCTGTGAGCCCTGTGGCTGTTAGCCGGCAGATGCGCTTGCAAATGTGCTCGCAGGTGCACTGGCTGATGAGCGGGCAGCGGCGCGGCCCGGCAGGCAGCGCGCGGAACGCGGACGCGAACCGGCTCAGGCCTTGACGTTCGCGCGGGCGTAGTCGATAGCCTGCTGGACGGTCGTGATCTTTTCGGCTTCCTCATCCGGAATTTCCATGCCGAATTCGTCTTCGAGGGCCATGACCAGTTCGACGGTATCGAGCGAGTCCGCGCCGAGATCGTTCACGAACGATGCTTCGTTCTTGATTTCCGCTTCGGCTACGCCCAGTTGTTCCGCGACGATCTTCTTGACGCGCTGTTCGATGTTGTCCATTACCCCTCCAAGGGAAGAAAGTTCATAAATACGAGTGCGCGCATTTTATCAGGTTTGACCTGGCAAAAAAGCTGCGCCCACGGGTTCCAGATGGCCAGTCCGCGCTGCGCTCTTCAACGGTGTTTGCGACGAGCGCATCAAGGCGCGGATAGTACCTGAATCCGGTTACGACATGTACATACCGCCGTTGACGTGCATCGTCGTGCCGGTAATGTAGCCGGCGTGCGGCGACGCGAGGAACGCAACGGCGTGCGCGATATCGTCCGGGCTGCCAAGACGGCCGAGCGGAATCTGCGCCTTGAGCGCCGCCTGCTGCTCTTCGGGCAGAACCTTGGTCATGTCGGTGTCGATGAAGCCCGGCGCAACGCAATTCACGGTGATGTTGCGGCTGCCTATCTCGCGCGCGAGCGCACGCGTCATGCCTGCCACCCCGGCCTTCGCCGCAGCGTAATTCACCTGACCCGGGTTGCCCGCCGAACCCACCACCGACGTGATGTTGATGATGCGACCGCCGCGCGCCTTCATCATCGGACGCAGAACCGCACGCGACAGACGGAACACCGCCTTCAGGTTGGTGTCGATCACCGCGTCCCACTCCTCGTCCTTCATGCGCATGGCGAGTTGGTCCTGCGTGATGCCGGCGTTGTTGACGAGAATGCCGAGGCTGCCGAATTCCTTGACGGTCGCTTCGATCAGCGCTTCCACCGCGCCGGCATCGTTGACGTCGAGCACCGCGCCGCGACCGTTCAGATCTGCTGCCTTGAACGCGTCGCTGATCGCGACTGCGCCCACTTCGCTCGTTGCCGTGCCGATCACGGTTGCGCCCTGGCGAGCCAGTACGAGCGCGATGGCGCGGCCAATGCCGCGCGACGCGCCGGTTACGATCGCGATCTGTTTGTCGAGAGTCTTTTCCATCGTTCAGTCCGGATTGCGAATGGCCCGATAACCATCAAATCAGCGGGCGAGTAATACAGGAATGCGCTCATCGGCGATGCGCCTCGCGGCGAAAGCGTCTGGCTTGGCTGTCAGCGCAGGCACGCCACGGGCCCGTGGGCAGCAAAGCCGCCCGACCGCACTCGTCGAGTCAGGCGCCGGCGAGCTTCAGTGCCTCGTCGAGCGAAGCCGGGTCCACGATCGCCGCCCCCACGAGGTTGCCGTCGATACGTTTCGTGAGGCCCGCCAACACTTTGCCGGGACCGCATTCGATCACGTGCGTCACGCCTTGCGCTGCAATCGCCTTCACGCATTCCACCCAGCGCACCGCGCCCGCGGCCTGACGCACCAGCGCGTCGCGAATTGCCGCCGGGTCGCGCACCATGGCGACATCGACGTTGTTCACGACGGGAATGGCGGGTTCGCGTACTTCGACGCTCGCGAGATACTCGCGCAACTGGTCCGAAGCCGGCTTGAGCAGCGACGAGTGAAACGGCGCCGACACCGGCAGCGGCAGCGCGCGCTTCGCGCCCTTTGCCTTCGCGAGTTCGCAGGCCTTTTCGACAGCGGCCTTGTGGCCCGCGATCACGACCTGCGCAGGCGCGTTGAAATTCACCGCTTCGACAACGCCGGCGACTGAGGCCTCCGCGCACACGGCGCGCACCGCGTCGTCGTCGAGGCCAAGAATCGCTGCCATGCCGCCTTCGCCCACCGGCACCGCCGACTGCATCGCCTGCGCGCGGAAACGCACGAGCGGCACAGCATCGCGAAATGCGAGCGCGCCGGCCGCCACGAGCGCGGTGTACTCGCCCAGGCTGTGGCCGGCCACAATGGCCGGCGCCGGACCACCCGCCTGTTGCCAGGCGCGGTAGACGGCGTAAGCCGCCGTGAGCATGACGGGCTGCGTATTGGTCGTGAGATTGAGTTCCTCGGCAGGCCCTTCGGCGATCAGCTTGCCCAGGTCCTGGCCGAGCGCGTCGGAGGCTTCCTCGACGGTCTCGCGCACGATAGCGTGGTCGGCGAACGCATTCAGCATGCCGACCGACTGCGAGCCCTGTCCGGGAAAAACGAACGCGAATTTCATAACGTCCCCAATTCGATGATTTCAGATGCGGGCGCACACGCTCTGCGCGTGCACCGCGATGCGGCGCGATTGCCCCGCGTGACAACCACATAGGCGGTTGCAGCGCTCCGGCACCGCACCACTGCGGTCGTCAATAACGGATGACGGATGCACCCCAGGTGAAGCCCCCGCCGACTCCCTCGATCAGCACGTTCTGGCCGCGACGGATGCGCCCGTCGCGCACGGCGACGTCGAGAGCGAGCGGAATGGAGGCGGCCGACGTGTTGCCGTGCTCGCCGACCGTGACGATCATGCGCTCCTGCGGCAAGTGCAGCTTGCGGCAGGTGCCCTGCATGATGCGGATGTTGGCCTGATGCGGAACGAGCCAGTCGATTTGATCAGCCGAGAGATGAGCCTTTTCCAGCGCTTCGACGGCAACTTTCTCCAGCAGGTTGACGGCGAGCTTGAACACCGCCTGGCCATCCATGTGCAGGAACGCGCTGCCGGCAACCACGCCGCCGTTCACGTTGCCGGGCGTGCAGAGAATATTTGCGTAGCTGCCGTCGGCGTGCAGTGCGCTCGAGAGCACGCCGGGCTCGTCCGATGCCTGGAGGATCACTGCTCCGGCGCCGTCGCCGAACAGCACGCACGTGGTGCGATCATTGAAATCGAGAATACGGGAGAACGTCTCGGCGCCGACGATGAGCGCCGTGCGCACCTGTCCGCCGCGAATGAAGCTGTCGGCGGTCGCCAGAGCATAGGCGAAGCCGGAGCACACGGCCTGCACGTCGAATGCCGCGCCGTGGCTCTTGATGCCGAGCTTGCTCTGCAGCAGGCAGGCCGTGCTCGGAAACACGTAGTCGGGAGTGGACGTCGCAACGATGATCAGATCGATGGACTGCAGATCGATGTCCGCCGCTTCGATCGCACGACGCGAAGCGATCAGTGCGAGTTCGCTGGTGGGAACGTCGGGTTCGGCGAAATGGCGCGCATGGATGCCGGTGCGGGCAACGATCCATTCATCGCTCGTTTCGATGCCGTTCTTCGCGAGGCGTTCAGCCAGTTCCTGGTTCGTGACGCGGCCCGGCGGCAGATAGCTGCCAGTACCGGCCACGCGGGAATATAGAGTCGATTGAGCCATTATGCCTTCGGGGATAATGCTGCGTAGGGCTCGGCCGGCTGGCCCGCGACGGGGCTCGCAAAGCCCGCGCCGCCCGCTTCGCGCGCGGCCCGCTCGAGGGGTGCCGCGTTCTCTTCCATGGCGCGCGCAAGACGTTCCACCACGCCATTTTTGACGGCATCATACCCGCGTTTGATCGCCCACTCAAACGCGTAGGCGTCCGCAGAACCGTGGCTTTTGATGACGAGACTGCGCAGGCCGAGAAGGGCCGCGCCGTTGTACTGACGGTAATCCACACGCTTCTTGAAGCGCGAAAGCACCGGCAGCGCGGCGAGCGCCATGAGCTTCGTGAGCCACGAGCGGCCGAACTCTTCCTTGATGATGTCGGCGAGTATCTGAGCCAATCCTTCCGACGTTTTCAGCGCGACATTTCCAACGAAACCGTCGCAGACGATCACGTCGACGGTGCCCTTGTAAATATCGTTGCCTTCCACGTTGCCGCGAAAATTCAGCGTGCTTGCGCGCAGCAGTTCGCCTGCGCGCTTGATGGTCTCGTTACCCTTGATGACTTCTTCGCCGATGTTCAGGAGTGCGATGCTCGGACGCTCCTTGCCTTCGAGTGCGGACACGAGCGCGTGCCCCATCTCGGCGAACTGCAGCAGATGCTGCGGCCCGCAATCGACATTCGCGCCGAGATCGAGCATGGTCGTGTAGCCATGCGGGTTCGGCATGGCGAACGCGATAGCCGGCCGCTCGATGCCCGGCAGCGTCTTGAGCACATAGCGAGAGACGGCCATCAGCGCGCCGGTGTTGCCGGCGGAGATGCAGGCCTGCGCCTCTCCGTCCTTCACGCGGTTGAGCGCCACGCGCATCGACGAGTCTTTCTTCTTGCGCAGCGCGACCTCGACCGGATCGTCCATGGCGACGATCTCGCTTGCTGCCACGATGGAAAGCGCCGGGTCGTCCAGTGCCTTGAGCTTTTTCAGCTGCGCTCGAATCGCCGTTTCGACGCCGACGAGCATCAGATGCGCGTCGGGATGCGCACGAACGAAATGGACCGCAGCGGGGACGGTGACGGACGGACCGTGGTCGCCTCCCATGCAATCAATCGTGAGCTTTACAGTCATGGAATGCGACGAATTTCAGACACAAAAAAGCGGCAGTTGAATGCCGCCTTTTTGCCGAGCAGGAAAGTAGTCAAGCGAACGGGTCGCCATGCGAAACGCCAGAAGGCGCAACGCGATGTGGCGATTAGTCGTTCTTCGTCTTGACAACCTTCTTGCCGCGGTAATAACCATTCGGGCTGACGTGGTGACGCAGATGCACTTCACCCGTGCTCGGCTCGACAGCCAGCGGGGCCGACTGAAGGAAATCGTGCGAGCGGTGCATGCCGCGCTTCGACGGCGACTTCTTGTTCTGTTGAACTGCCATGATAACTCCTGAAAATTTTCCGAATTCTAACACAGCACGATCCGGCCTTAACCAACCCTGACACCTGTCCCGACCTACTGCCCGGACTGCGCAGAGGCGTATCGCGCTACCCTGCAACCTGTTTGTTCAACGCCCGCTTAAAGCGCCGTCAATGCTTGTCGCCCACCCCACCCTTCTTGAGCGCTTCCAGCGCCGCAAAAGGATTAGGCTTTGTCGTGCCCTGCTCCGGCTCGCCAACGCTTTGGCCGCCCTCAACGTCTTCTTCGGGCGGCTCGCTGGCATCCTCGCCACTCGCACCGGAAATGAGGCTCTCGTGGACTTCGGGGCAGACCTCGTGCTTCGGCACCACCGGCAACGAAAGCAGCAATTCTTCCTCGATCAGCTCGATGAGATCGAACTGGCGCGAGCCCACGATCACTTCGATTTCGTCCTCGTCGAGCGGAAACTCCTCCGCCTCGGCTTCCGTTTGAACGATGCGATAAATTGCATCGACATCGAACGCCTGCTCGTACGGCGTAAGGCACCGCTGACACTCGAGCCAGGCGGCACCGTGGACGGCGAGCCTCAAATACGGCTGCGGACCCTCGGTACCGTCGTCCTGCAATTCCGGCTGCGTGGAGCCTTCCGCCTGCCACGTAAACGAGGTATCGCGGTCTGGCGCGTCTGCCGGGACTTCGTTTAACATGCGCGGCAGTTGCGAGACGCGCACTACACCCGCAGCCTGGCGCCCGCTGCGCGCGAACTCGAAGAGATCAAGTTCATGCATGCTGGCCGGACCGGCAGGTTTGCCAGGATGTTCGGTCATGGGCGGCTCCTGCATCGGTGAATTTCGCGCAGCTTCGTTGCCAACAAGAGAACCGGCAAGAGCATGCGAAAGCGTACCGATGAAAAGCCGGAGATCATATCGCCTTTGTCTTTTCGAGTCAAACACTTAAGGGCACGGGCGAAATCGCCGGTAGCGCCGCCGTCTCTTGCACGTTCGCGGGCCGCCGCAGCCCCTCGTTAGCCGTCACCAGCCCGTCAGCCACCCCTCTTTCAGCGCCCAATAGACCATGCCGGACTTTTCCGATCGCCCGCCTTCAACCGGCCGGCCCGCCCTGATTCTCGCCAGCAGTTCGCCCTACCGGCGTGAACTGCTCGAAAGGTTGCGCATTCCGTTCGACGTAGCAGTACCCGCGATCGACGAAACGCCTCTCCCGGGTGAAACGCCGGAGGCCACCGCGCTGCGCCTCGCCGAAGCCAAGGCGAAAGCCGTGGCCGCCACGCTGCCCGCGAACGCGCGCCGCACACTCGTTATCGGGTCCGATCAGGTTGCGACGTTCGACGGCCAGCAGATCGGCAAACCGGGCACGCACGAACGCGCCCTGGCGCAATTGCAGGCCATGCGGGGCCGCGAGGTACTGTTCCACAGTGCGCTATGCCTGTTCGACAGCGCATCGGCCGAGTCGCAAAGCGTGGATGTGATCACCCACGTGCGTTTTCGCCGCCTGCCGGACGGCGCGCTCGACGCCTATCTGCGAGCCGAGACGCCTTACGACGTCGCGGGTAGCGCCAAATCCGAAGGGCTCGGCATCGCGCTCCTGGAGGCGATTCAGTCCGACGACCCCACCGCGCTGATCGGCTTGCCGCTGATCGCGCTCACGCGGATGCTGCTCGCCGCAGGTTATCCGTTGCTGGAGGCGGCATGAGCGGAACGCTTTACCTGATTCCGAACACGCTGGGCGAAGGCGACGCCGATTCGCTCGCAGCCGTGCTGCCGCAAGCGGTGCGCACGCGCGCGGCCGGACTCCACTACTACATTGGCGAAAACGCCAAATCCACGCGCGCCTTCCTGAAGAAAGTGGGTACCGAACAGCCTGTTCAGGCGATCGAAATTCGCGAGTTGAACGTGAACACGCCGCCCGGCGAAATCGACAAGCTGCTCGAACCGGTGCTCGCCGGCACGGACGCCGGGCTCGTGTCCGAAGCGGGATGCCCGGCCGTAGCCGATCCCGGCGCGCTTCTTGTGCGTCGCGCACATGAGCGTGGAGTCAAGGTCGTACCGCTTGTCGGGCCCAGCTCGATTCTGCTTGCACTCATGGCCTCGGGGCTGAACGGTCAAAGCTTCGCGTTTCACGGCTACCTGCCCGTCGATGCCGGCGAACGCGCGAAGCGGCTGCGCGAACTCGAGCAGCAGTCGCGCAAGTCGAAACAGACGCAGATTTTCATCGAGACGCCGTATCGCAACCGCGCGTTGCTGGACGCGCTCATCTCCATCTGCGCACCCTCGACACTTTTGTGCGTCGCGGCCGATCTGACCTTACCCACGGAGACTATTGCAAGCCGGCCGGTATCTGCCTGGAAAAAGGCGCCAGCCCTGGATTTGCAGAAGCGGCCCGCGATTTTTCTGCTGCTCGCCGTATAACGCTTAGCCGCGGCCTTTGGCGCAGGCCGCGCACCCTTCCGTTTCGCTCAGGCGGCCAAAAGCGAGCGCCCACTCACCCGCTCGTTGATGCAATCAGCGCAGATTCACCTTGCCGGTCAGAATCAGCGTGTGGACGGCGGCACTGCCCACGGCGGTGCCGAATTTGCGCGCCACGCGGTCGGTCAGGCTTTCCTTCACGGTGTAATCGACGATGTCCGGCGCCTTGATGACGTCGCGCGCCACATAGTCCATATCGCCGAAACCGTCTGCGAGACCCAGTTCCACGCTCTTCTCGCCCGTCCAGAAGAGGCCGGAGAAGATATCGGGCGTCTCGTGCAGCCGTTTGCCGCGCCCTTCGCGCACGGCCGAGATGAACTGCGTATGGATCTGATCGAGCATCGACTGGGCATGCTCATCCATCTTCTGCGTATCCGGCGAGAACGGATCGTAAAACGCCTTGTTCTCACCCGAAGTACGAACCCGTCGCTCGATGCCGAGCTTCTCCATCAACCCGGTGAAACCGAAGCCGTCCATCAGCACGCCGATCGAGCCCACGATGCTGGCCTTGTCCACGTAGATCTTGTCGGCCGCCGCCGCGACGTAATAACCGCCCGAGGCGCACATGTCGCCCACCACTACGTAGAGCGGGATGGCCGGATATTTCGCGCGCAGCCGACGAATCTCCTTGTACATAACGCCGGCCTGCACGGGGCTTCCGCCCGGGCTGTTGATGCGCAGAATCACGCCGGCCGTGCCGTCGTCTTCGAACGCATTCTGGAGTGCGGTATCGATATCTTCGGCGTTCGCAGTGCTATCCGACGCAATCTCGCCGTCCAGCGACACGAGCGCCGTATGGCGGCCCGAGCCGGACACCTTGCCGCCGGAGACGTCGAGCAGCCCGATGGCGACAACCAGCAACACGGCAAGAAAGGCGAAGCGGAAGAAAATTTTCCAGCGCCGGGCGGCGCGTTGCTCGTTGATCGCGGCGAGCGCGATACGCTCGAGCGCCGCCCGCTCCCAGCCGGGTTCTCCGGCAGAGGTGGCAGGAACGGGTCGGGGACCCGACGAGGAGGGGTCGCGCGGATCGGAAGTCGGCTGGTCGGACATGCGTGGCGTGTGGAAGGTCAGGAATCGGCCGGACGCAGATCGTTGTCCGGGAGCCAGAATACGGCGCGGCCTTCCGGCGTGTCCCTTTCGTCAGCCTGCACCGGGCGAAGCCTGCCGCCGCGGCACGGACCGCCGACACACCGGCCGGTATCGGGCTCGTAAATCGCGCCATGCGTAGCGCACATCAAGTATAAACCGGACGATTCGAAGAACTGGCCCTCCACCCAGTCGAGCTCCATGGGCACATGGGCGCAGCGGTTGAGATAGCCGTAGGGCCTGCCGTTGTAGCGCACGAAGAACACGACCGCCTCCCCGCCCGCATACGACGCCCGGCAACGCACGCCCTGGCCGCCCTCGACAAGGTCCCCGGCGGCGCATACGCGCACGGGGTCGAGCACCGCGGCGCTCACGCGTTCTCCCGCAGCCACGCGACGAGCGACCCGACACTGTCGGCCACGAAGCAGGGCTCGAGCGCGGCGAGCGAGTCCGCCGGGTGCGCGCCGTAGGCCACGCCCACGCCGGCCGCGCCTGCGTTGATCGCCATCTGCAGATCGTGGGTGGTGTCGCCGATCATGACTGTGCGCTCGAGGTCCTGGCCAAGTTCCCGCGCCAGTTCCTGCAGCATGGCGGGGTGTGGCTTCGAGAACGTCTCGTCAGCACAGCGCGTGCCGTCGAAAAGGCTCGTGAGACGAGCCTGATCCAGGGCGCGGTTCAGACCCACGCGACTTTTGCCCGTGGCAACACTCAGCAGATAGCCGGTGTCGCGCAGTTCCTCCAGCATTTCACGCACGCCGGTAAAGAGTTCCGTGTGCTGATCCTTCACCAGATAGTGGAACCGGTACCGCTCGGCGAGACGCGGATAGTCGGACGGGTCGAGCGTCGGCGCGGCGATCTGCAACGCGTCGCGCAATCCCAACCCGATCACGAAGCTCGCCGCCTCGTCGGCGGGCACGGGAAGGCCGAGATCGCGGCACGCGGCCTGGATGCTGCGCGTGATGTGCGCTGTCGAGTCCATCAGCGTGCCGTCCCAGTCGAAGACGATCAGGTCAAAGTGCTGTCGGGCCATGCGCGTTCGTCTCCCCTTCGATATCGGTATCGTGCCTATTTTCACCCGGGTTCTGATGCGTCCCGGCGTGCGGCGAATTTCCTGCATTTGCGGCCCCATCGCGCAACGCCGTGAGTTGCGAGAGGAAACGCCGGCAATCCGCCGGCAACGGTGCTTCAAACTGCAAGGTCTCGCCGGTGAGCGGATGCACGAGCTTGAGCCGGTACGCGTGCAGGAACATGCGCTTGAGCCCCGGGACGGCGTTCGCTCGGGCAAGCGCCTTGTTCAGCGCAAAATCGCCGTACTTGGCGTCGCCGACGATCGGCAGGCCGAGATGCGCCAGATGCACACGAATCTGATGCGTGCGGCCGGTCTTGAGCTCCGCTTCGAGAAGCGCGTACCCGGGCCAACGGTCGACCAGATTGAAAATCGTGTGCGAGGCCAGACCATCGGGCTGCACACGCACGCGCCGCTCGCCTTCCGGAGTCAGATACTTGTGCAACGGCTCCTTGACGACGCGCCGACGGCCCCAGTCGTTTGCCCATTGTCCATGGACGCACGCGTAGTAGCGCTTGTCCATGCGGTTGTCGCGGATCTGCTCGTGCAGGCCCACGAGCGCCGTGCGCTTCTTCGCCAGCATGAGCACGCCCGAGGTTTCGCGGTCCAGCCGGTGCACCAGTTCCAGGAACTTCGCGTGCGGCCTTGCCTCCCGCATTTGCTCGATCACGCCGAACGCCACGCCGCTGCCGCCGTGAACGGCCACACCGGCGGGTTTGTCGATGACGAGCAGTGCGTCGTCCTCGAAGAGGATCTCGAACTGCGCGGAGGGCACAGCCGCAGCGTCGAAACTCTGGGTCTGTGCGATCCGGATAGGCGGAACGCGCACCAGATCGCCCTGTTCGAGCCGGTACTGAGCGTCGACCCGCCCTTTGTTCACGCGCACTTCGCCGCTGCGCAGGATCCGGTAGATGTGGCTTTTCGGCACGCCCTTGCAGACGCGCGTGAGGAAATTGTCAATGCGCTGACCGGCGGAGTTCTCGTCCACTTCGACGAAGGAAACCTGGTCGCTTGCGACCTGATTCTGGGAAATTTTGCCTAACCCTTTCATTCTGAATATAATTTGCCCAGCGTACCGGCGCGGCCGGCCTTCGCGTTCGAACGGTTCGAACGACTTCGAGGCGCCCCAAACCGCACGGTCTGCGCAGGCAGCAAGCGATAAATCGTCATTTTACTTGCGCCCGGGGCTGGTTGCTCACCCTGACAACGAGATGCAACGAGTTGCACGCACGGATCCCGCAACGGGCAGGGACGGCGCCCACAGGCACGTTCGGTCACGTCGGCTCCGACGGTAACGGAATGTTGGTACAAAGAATTTGTCTGGCAGGCCTTCTCTCGCGCTCCACAGTTTGTGCGGTTGCGCGGCACAAGGCGGCCAGTGGCGAAAATACGGCGTGCGCCCGAAGCGTTCCGAGAAAACGGCGGAACATGGCGACGTCAAAATGAGGCGAGACACCCGAGGGGGAAGACGGGCGTTCCAGATCAGCTTCCCGCATGCGGCACGACCGCAGGTTTCAACGCGCAGCAAGGCCGCGCGCAGCACATTGCGCGCAGCAGGCCAAGGCGTCGAAGAAACCGGAAGCATTCGGACCACCGCATTCCGCGCGGCGTATCGAGCCATTGTTTGAAGCCGTATTCGCACGTGCCCCGCGGCCCTTCCATCCGTTTGCCGGATGGGCCCTCTGACGGCAATTCTCCCCGCCATCGTTCCTGCTCCAGCGTGCTTGTGACAACACAATAAGGCGCGGCATGCCGCCGCCCGCCAGCGTCCCCGTGCCTGACAACCACGGGACGTGGGCCGGCAAGGCCGCTCTGGAGCCGTTCAATGAAACGCATGCTGTTTAATGCGACGCAGCAGGAAGAACTGCGCGTTGCCATCGTCGACGGTCAGAAGCTGATCGACATCGACATCGAAACCGCCGGGCGCGAGCAGCGCAAAGGCAACATCTACAAGGGCATCGTTACCCGCATCGAGCCGTCGCTCGAAGCCTGTTTCGTCAACTACGGCGAAGACCGCCACGGCTTCCTGCCGTTCAAGGAAGTGGCCCGCCAGTATTTCCGCGATGGCGTGGACATGCGCTCGGCGCGCATCCAGGACGCCCTGCGCGAAGGCCAGGAACTCATCGTCCAGGTCGAGAAGGAAGAGCGCGGCAACAAGGGCGCGGCGCTCACCACGTTCATCTCGCTCGCCGGCCGCTACCTCGTGCTGATGCCGAACAATCCGCGCGGCGGCGGTGTCTCGCGACGCATCGAGGGCGACGACCGCCAGGAACTGCGCGAAACCATGGGTCAGCTACAACTGCCCGACGGTATGAGCATCATCGCGCGCACGGCCGGCATCGGGCGCAGCGCCGAAGAACTCCAGTGGGACCTGAATTACCTGCTGCAACTGTGGCGCGCCATCGAGGCCGCCTCGCAAAGCGGCCGCCAGGGCGAGCCGATGCTGATTTACCTGGAATCAAGCCTCGTGATCCGCGCGATCCGCGACTACTTCCAGCCCGATATCGGCGAAATCCTGATCGATACGACGGACATCTACGATCAGGCCCGCGCCTTCATGGACATCGTGATGCCCGACAACGTCGGGAAGGTGAAGCGCTACCACGACGATGTGCCCCTCTTCTCGCGCTTCCAGATCGAGCACCAGATCGAGACCGCGTACTCGCGCACGGTGCCGCTGCCTTCGGGCGGCGCCATCGTGATCGATCACACCGAGGCGCTCGTCGCCATCGACGTGAACTCGGCGCGCGCCACCAAGGGCGCCGACATCGAGGAAACCGCCGCCCGCACCAACCTGGAAGCCGCCGACGAAGTGGCTCGCCAGCTGCGCCTGCGTGACCTGGGCGGCCTGATCGTGATCGACTTCATTGACATGGAGTCGGCCCGCAGCCAGCGCGAAGTCGAGCAGCGCCTGAAAGACGCGCTCAAGCACGACCGCGCCCGCGTGCAGATGGGCAAGATCTCGCGCTTCGGTCTGATGGAGCTGTCGCGTCAGCGTCTGCGCCCGGCGCTTTCCGAAGGCAGCCACGTCACCTGCCCGCGCTGCAACGGCACGGGCCACATCCGCGACACCGAATCGTCCGCCTTGCAGGTCCTGCGCATCATTCAGGAAGAGGCGATGAAGGAAAACACCGCCGCGATCCACTGCCAGGTGCCGGTCGAAGTGACGGCCTTCCTGCTGAACGAAAAGCGCGCGGAAATCAACAAGATCGAGTCGCGCTTCAAGGTCAACGTCGTCCTGATTCCGAACAAGCACCTCGACACGCCGCACTACAAGCTCGAGCGCCTGCGCCACGACGACGCGCGCCTCGACGAGCCGCGTGCATCCTGGAAGATGGCCGAAGACGCGGCCCGCGAAATGGAGTCCGAAACGGGCTACAGCAAGCGCAGCGAAGAAGTGAAGCCGAAGCAGGAGGCCGCGGTGAAGGGCATTACGCCTGAGCGTCCGGCACCCAGCGCACCGGTCAAGGCCGCGGAGCCCCAGGCGGCGCCCGCCCCGGCCGTTGCCGCGCCTGCGAGCGGCGGCTTCTTCGGCTGGCTCAAGGGATTGTTCGGCGTGCAGCCGGCTCCGGTCGCTACCGCTCCGACACCTGCGCAACCCGCAAAGACCGAACGTCCGGCACGTGAAGCGCGGCCGGAACGCCCGGCCGGCGAGCGCGGTGGCGATCGCAATCGCAACCGCCGCGGCGGACGCGACGCAGCCGCGCGCGGTGAAGGCGCAGCCGTCGGCGGACGTCAGCAGCAACCGGCTCAACGCCGTGAGGAACGCGAACCGCGTGAAGGCCGCGAAGGTCGTGAAGGTCGTGAGGCACGCGAGCCGCGCCAACCGCGTGAAGCCCGTGAAGTCCGCGAGGGCCGGGAAGGACGTGAGGGTCGCGAGGGCCGCGAAGGACGCGAGCAACGCATCGAGCGCGTAGAGCGCGGCCAGGAACGCGCCGACGCCGCGGCAGAAGGCACACCGCGCGGCGAACGGCAGGAGCGCGGTGAGCGCCGCGAACGTGGCGAGCGTGCGGAACGCGGCGAGCGCCGTCGTCCGCAAGCCGAGGCCGCAGCTGAGCAGTTGAACGTCCCGGGCGAGCTGCTGGCGCCTGAGTCGGGAACTGCCGTCGAGGCAAGTCTCGCGGAAGGCATCACTGAAGACATCGCACCGGAAGACCAGGGCGCCGCACCGCGTGAAGGCGAAGAACGCCGCCGCCGTCGTCGCGGCCGCCGTGGCGGTCGTCGCGAGCGCGAAGCTGAAGGCGCGAACCTGACGCATACGGCCGACCTCGCGGAAGCCGGCGGCGACACGGAGCCTGAAGAGGGAGCGGAAGCCGTTCACGAAGTGGAGCATCACGGCGTGAAGCCGGCGGGCGCAGTGGAAGCCGTGGTCGCTGCTGTGGCGACAGAGAAGGTCGTCGTGACGGAACTCCAGCCCGCCATCGACGCCCCCGAACTCGCCGCGCAAGCCGCAGCGAAGATCGAAACCGTCGCGCCCATCGTGCCCGCGGAAGAAAGCGTCCCGGCTACGGAAGTCAGTCATGCGCCAGCGGTGCCGGCTACCGAACCGGCGCCTGTGCCGGCCCCCGCGATGACTCCGGTCGAGGTCGCTCCGGCTGCCGCCGCAGTCGAAACAGCGCCTGTCGCGCCGGTTGAAGCCGCGGCGCCTGCATCGGCCGAGACGGCTGCGCCGTCTCACGCCGCATCCGCTGAAACGGCACCCGCCGCGCAAGCGGCCCCGGAAAGCACCACGCCGCCGGTGGAAGAGGTTCCCGCAGTGGCACAGCCGGTTCCGGTGATTCGGGAAGACGTGATCCAGGCTGCGGTTCCGGCGCATGAAGCAGCCGTGCCCGCCGCCGCAACTCCCGTGGAAACGGCGCCGGCAGCAGTGGCCGAGGTCAAGCCCCGCCAAGCGGCGCCGCACGCCAACGGTCTGTCGCCGGAAACGCTGCAGCCGATGTTGGCAAACGCCGGCCTCGTCTGGGTCAACACGGACGCCGACAAGCTGCGCGCCGCGCAGGAAGCGGCCGCCCAGGTGGTGAGGCCGCCGCGTGCACCGCGCGAACGCAAGCCGCTGCCGCCGGCGGATTCGACGCCGATGCAACAGGTCGAGACCGTCAAGCACCCGCAGTAAGGCTGCGCGGTCGCTCGAACCGCGCTGCAAACCCCGCTGCAAACCCGAAAGCCCGCCCTCACCGGCGGGCTTTTTTTGTCCGACGCCTGTGCCCGGACGCCGCCAACGGCCGCAACGTGGCAGCGCCAGAGGCCCACAACATGGCAGAGTTCCTCGCGAGCCTTCCACGCTTGAGGCGCCCCCTCGCCGGCAAGCCACCCGCAAAGCCCCACGCGGCCGGTCTGGTCCCATGTGGCAAAGAGGCGGTTCGGCTAAAATGCATGGTCAAGCCTTGTTAAAACCACCATGTCCCGTCGCATCATCCCTGTCGCCGACGCCAACGCGCTCACCGTCCCTCGCTCCGCTGCCGGAGCCGCGAGCGCACCGCGCGGCGTACTCCTCGATACGCTGGCGCGGCCGTTGCGCGACCTGCGCATTTCGGTGACGGACCGCTGCAACTTCCGCTGCGTCTACTGCATGCCGCGCGAGGTCTTCGACAAGGACCATCCTTTTCTGCCCCACAGCGCCCTGCTCACGTTCGAGGAAATCGAGCGGCTCGCAAAGCGCTTCGTCGCACACGGCGTCGAAAAAATCCGCCTCACCGGCGGTGAACCGCTGCTGCGCAAGAACGTCGAGCACCTGGTGGAACGCCTCGCCACGCTGACCACGCCCGACGGACGTCCGCTCGATCTCACGCTCACCACGAACGGCTCGCTGCTCGCGCGCAAGGCGCGCAGCCTCAAGGATGCCGGGCTCACGCGCGTCACCGTGAGTCTCGATGCGCTCGACGACGCCCTCTTTCGCCGCATGAACGACGCCGACTTCGCCGTCGCCGACGTGCTCGAAGGCATCGCTGCCGCCGAGGCCGTGGGCCTCGCCCCGCTGAAGGTCAACATGGTCGTCAAGCGCGGCACCAACGACGCGGAAATTCTGCCCCTCGCCCGCCACTTCCGCGGCTCCGGCATCGTGCTGCGCTTCATCGAGTACATGGACGTGGGCACGTCAAACGGCTGGAACATGACCGAAGTGCTGCCGTCCGCCGACGTCGTCAGCCGCATTCACGCGGAGTTTCCGCTGGTGCCGCTCGAAGCGCATAGCGCTGCCGAAACTGCGCAACGTTGGGCCTATGCCGACGGTGCCGGCGAAATCGGCGTGATTTCCAGCGTCACGCGCGCGTTCTGCGGCACCTGCACGCGCGCTCGCCTCTCGACGGAAGGCAAGCTCTACCTGTGCCTCTTTGCCTCGGCCGGCTACGACCTGCGCGCGCTCGTGCGCGGCGACGCCACGGACGACGACATCGACGGCGCCATCACGCACATCTGGCAAGGCCGCGCCGACCGCTATTCGCAATTGCGCGGCAGCAGCGCTGGACAACCGCCTTCCGGAGACGGCGGCCGGATCGAAATGTCGTACATCGGCGGCTGAACAAGACACGCCGATGAACATGCCCGCCGACCGCATCACCGGACTCGTGCTCGCCGGCGGACGCGGCACTCGCATGGGCGGCGCCGACAAAGGTCTGCAACCGCTGCAAGGGGAAGCACTGGCGCTGCATGTCATGCGGCGCCTCGCGCCACAGGTCGGTCCGCTACTCGTCAGCGCGAACCGGCATCAGGACGCCTACGCCGCGCTCGGCGCGCCCTGGCACGCCGCGGTCGTAACCGACTCCCTGCCCGACTACGCCGGACCGCTCGCAGGACTGCTCGCCGGCATGCTTGCGGCACGCACCGAATGGCTGCTAGCAGCACCTTGCGACTCACCGTGGCTGCCGGCCGATCTCGCCCAACGTCTCGCCGAAGCGGTCGAAGCCGACGACGCCGACATTGCGACCGCGAAGACCACCAACGCCGCCGGCGAGACTTCGCTGCATCCGGTCTTCGTCCTGCTGCGCACCTCGCTTGCCGACGACCTCGCGGCCTTTCTGGCCGCGGGCGAGCGCAAGGTTCGCGCGTGGTACGCGCGCCACAAGGCCGTTGAAGTGACCTTTGCCGATGAACGCGCGTTTTACAATATCAATTCATTGCAGGAACTCGCCGAATCCGGGCGCGCGTGACCATGCCAGGCGCGCCACGATGCGCGCGTGTGCGGGGTCCGCAAGACACCGCCGCTCATCCTGGTACGACCGCCGGATTCCTTCCGGGCGCGACGCATCTCCAATCAATGACCACGCTTAACAACCTGTCCCGTTGCGTCGCCGATTACGATCCCGAGGCGTTGCCCGTTGCCGCCGCCCAGGCCATCGTGCGCCAGTGGGCCACGCCCGTCACGGCTGCTGAACGCGTGCCGCTGCGCGATGCGCTCGACCGCGTGCTCGCCGCAGACATCGTCTCTCCCATCAACGTGCCCGCGCACGACAACTCCGCCATGGACGGCTACGCCTTCGACGGCACAGCCCTCGGCACAAGCGCGGCGAGCGGCGACGCCCCGCGCACCGTCGAGCTGAAGATTGCCGGCAAGGCGTTCGCCGGACACCCGTTCGACGGCAAGGCCGCGCGCGGCACGTGCGTGCGCATCATGACCGGCGCGCCGATGCCCACCGGCTGCGACACGGTCGTGCCTCAGGAACTCACGAAGGTGGAAGGCGAGACGGTATCGTTCGCCGCCAGCACCGTTCGGCCAGGCGCCAACCGGCGACGCGCGGGCGAAGACCTGGCCGCAGGGCAGCCGGCGTTGCGTGCGGGCCGCT
Source organism: Paraburkholderia kururiensis JCM 10599 = LMG 19447 (assembly GCF_003986935.1). Lineage (GTDB taxonomy): Bacteria > Pseudomonadota > Gammaproteobacteria > Burkholderiales > Burkholderiaceae > Paraburkholderia > Paraburkholderia kururiensis. The sequence goes on from NZ_RJZE01000006.1 coordinate 116,030, forward strand.
GGATGCGCGCCGCCGACATCGGCCTCGTGGCCTCGCTCGGGATCGCCGAAGTACCGGTGCACAGGCGTCTGCGCGTCGCGTTCTTCTCGACCGGCGACGAGCTGCGTTCCATCGGCGAGCCGCTCGCGGCAGGCTGCATCTACGACAGCAACCGGCACACGCTCTATGCAATGCTTCGCCGCCTCAACGTGGAAGCCATCGACCTCGGCGTTGTGCGCGACGAACCGGGCCCACTCGAAGCCACCATTCGCAATGCAGCCGCCAATGCCGACGTCGTGCTGAGCTCGGGCGGCGTGTCGGTGGGCGAAGCCGACTTCACGCGCAAACTGCTCGACACCATCGGCGACGTGGCGTTCTGGAACCTCGCCATGCGGCCCGGCCGTCCGCTCGCCTTCGGCCGCATCTGGTCCGGGGCGCGTGCCGGCGACGGCCATCCCGCGCTGTTCTTCGGTTTGCCGGGCAACCCGGTCGCGGTGATGGTCACGTTCTACCAGATCGTGCGCGAGGCGCTGATCGCGATGACCGGGGCCTCGGTGAACCCGGTGCCGCTGATCGACGCCGCCTGCACGGTCGCTATCCGCAAGCGGCCCGGCCGCACGGAATTTCAGCGCGGCATCGCCAGCCGCGACGCGCACGGCCAATGGCACGTCACGCCCACGGGCTCGCAAAGCTCGGCGGCGCTGAGTTCGATGAGCGAGGCCAACTGCTTCGTCGTCCTTGCGCACGATGCCGCCGATCTCGACGCAGGCGACCGCGTCGACATCATGCTGTTCGATGCACTCGTCTGAATCACCGTCTTTCACCAACCAACACACACGACCACGGGTCTCGACTCAATGAAAAAGCAGATCTCCTTCATCGCTCCGGGGCAGACCGCCAAAGCGCTCATCCTGGTCTACCTGACCTTCAGCGTGCCGATCGTGCTGCTCGGCGTGCTCGTGGCGTTCATTCGCTACGGTTCGGTGGAGCTGAGCACCGTGTTCAGCGCGCTCCTGCTCAACGCGATTCTCGGTTTCATCCTGCTGTGGATTGCGTGCCACGCGTACAACTGGGTCGCCTCGCGTTTCGGCGGCATCGAAATCCATCTCTCCGATGTGCCCGAGGAAGCGTAAATGACCGCCGTCGTTCGTCCCGCAACGCCCGCCGATGTCGGCGCGATCTTCGCGCTGATGTACGAACTGGCCGAATACGAAAAGCTCACGCATCTGTTCGTTGCAACCGAAGCGGGTCTCAACGACGCGCTGTTCGGTCCGCGGACGGCATCGGAAGCGCTGGTCGCCGACGACGACGGACGCGTGGTCGGCTACGCCCTCTTCTTCCACAACTTCTCGACCTTTCTCGGCCGGCGCGGGCTCTACCTCGAAGACCTGTACGTGCAGCCGTCGCAGCGCGGCACGGGGCTCGGCAAAGCCATGCTGAGCCGCCTCGCGGCGCTGGCACGCGAGCGCCAATGCGGACGTTTCGAATGGTCGGTGCTCGACTGGAACCAGCCGGCCATCGATTTCTACGAGAAGCTGGGCGCCACCGTGCTGCCCGACTGGCGCATCGTGCGCATGACGGGCGACGCCATCGACCGCCTCGCCGACACAGCGCCGCCCGCCAGCGTGCAGACTCGCCAAGAACGGGCACAGCCGCCGCGTTGACCGCGCTCACTACGCCGCGGTCAACGCAAGTTCAGGGCTCGTCCGAGTCCGCGCCTGAAAGCGCCTCACCCAGCACGCCGCTCGCCTCTTCACCCGGCAGTGCCTCGACGTCGCGCAGCTTGCGGTTCATCGCACGCGTGCGCACCTCGGCGGCCTCGATGGAGCGCGTCACCGTTTCGAGCTGCGACTTCGTTTTCGCGAGCACGTCGCCGAACTTGCCGAACTCGGTTTTCACCGCGCCCAACACCTGCCAGACCTCGCTCGACCGCTTTTCGATGGCGAGCGTGCGGAAACCCATCTGCAGACTGTTCAGCAGCGCCGTCAGCGTAGTCGGCCCCGCGATGGTCACGCGATAGTCGCGCTGCAACAGGTCGGTGAGGCCAGGGCGCCGCAAGATCTCCGCGTACAGCCCTTCGGTGGGCAGGAACAGCAGCGCGAAGTCGGTGGTATGCGGCGGCGCCAGATATTTCTCCGCGATGGTGCGCGCCTCGCCGCGCACGCGCGCTTCGAGCGCACGGCCTGCCTCGTCGATGGCCGCCACGTCGGCACGCTCCTGCGCGTCAATCAGCCGCTCGTAGTCCTCGCGCGGAAATTTCGCGTCGATGGGCAGCCACACCGGCGCCACGGTGCCCGTCGCGTCGGGACGGCCCGGCAGTCGAATCGCGAACTCCACGCGCTCGCCGCTCTTCGGCACCGTCGCGACGTTCTTCGCGTACTGGTCCGGCGTGAGCATCTGTTCGAGCAGCGCTTCGAGCTGCACTTCGCCCCACGTGCCGCGCGTCTTCACGTTCGTCAGCACCTTCTTCAGGTCACCGACGCCCGCCGCCAGCGTCTGCATCTCGCCCAACCCGCGATGCACCTGCTCGAGCCGGTCGGACACCAGCTTGAACGACTCGCCGAGGCGCTGCTCGAGTGTGGCGTGCAGCTTTTCGTCCACGGTGCGGCGCATCTCTTCGAGCTTCGTCGCGTTGTTCGCCTCGATGTCCTTGAGCCGCTGCTCGATGGTGGCGCGCACTTCGGCAAAGCGCCGGTCGTTCGCTTCGGTCAACTGCGAAAGTTGCAGCGTGAGCGTGTCGCCGAAACGCTTGAGCGCCGAGCCCTGCTCGTCACGCGCCTGGAGCGCCTGCTGCTGCAGGCTCTGGCGCACGGCTTCGAGCTGCTGTGCGTTGGTCTCGGTGAGCTTGACGAGCTGTTGCGCGAAGCCGTCGATCTGGTTGTTCTGCACGGTCGCGATGCTCGTGAGCTGCGTCGCGAGCGTCTGCTGAAATTGCGCGAGGCCGCTGCCCAGTTCAGTGCGGGAGGCCTGCGCGGTCTGCGCGATGTCCGTGCGCAGCTCGCGTTCGAGCCGTTCGGCGGTACGTGACTGCACATCATTGAATGCCGCGAGCCGGTCGGCCAGCTCGTGGAGCCCCGCCTGCGCCGAGCCGTCGCGCCCGCGCATCGCCACGACGAGCACGATCACGAGCGCCGTGGCCAGCACGATCACGGCAATCGACATCAACAGCATCGCCGTCATGAGCGTGCCCTTCCGATCACTTCAGGATTGATGGGATTCGGCGGCTGTCCGGCACGCGGTCCTTCGCCCAGGCCGGCAATCAGATTGTCGGCAGCGAGATTGGCCATCGCGCGGCGCGTGCGCTCCGTCGCGCTCGCGATGTGCGGCGTGAGCACCACGTTGGGCACCGTGAGCAGCGCGGGGTTGAGGTTCGGCTCGCCTTCGAACACGTCGAGGCCGGCTGCGGCAATGCGCTTTTCCCGCAGTGCTTCAGCGAGCGCGGCGTCGTCGACGATCCCGCCGCGCGCGATGTTCGTGAGCGTGGCGGTGGGCTTCATAAACGCGAGTTCGGCAGCGCCGATGGTGTGGTGGTTCTCGGCCGTGTACGGCAGCACGAGCACGACGTGATCGGCTTCGCGCAGCAGCTCGGCTTTCGGCAGATAGGTGGCGTTCAGTCCGGCTTCGATTTCGGGCGCAACGCGCGAACGGTTGTGATAGACGACGCGCATGTTGAAGCCGCGCGCGCGGCGCGCCAGCGCCTGACCGATGCGCCCCATGCCGATCACACCCAGCGTGGAACCGTAGAGATCGACGCCGAGAAAACCGTCATACGACCACTTCTGCCAGTGGCCCGCGCGCAGCCAGTGCTCGGATTCCGCGATGCGCCGCGCAGCCGCCATCATGAGCGCCCAGCCGAAATCGGCCGTGGATTCATTGAGAACATCCGGCGTATTGGTGCCGAGCACGTTCGCCGCGTTGAACGCGGCCATATCGAAGTTGTTGTAGCCCACGGCCATGTTCGACACGACACGCAGCTTCGGCGCCGCCGCGAGCGTCGCCGCGCCAATCGGGTCGCCCGCCGTCAGCGCGCCGTCCTTGTCCGCGAGACGTCGTGCGAGTTCGTCGGCGCTCAGCACGTCGCCGTTGTTCCACTCCACTTCGAAGTGCTGCTTCAACCGCTCGATCACGTCCGCAAAGATGGGACGTGCCACGAGAATCTTCTGCATCGGTTTTCTCCGCTTACTCTGTTTCTGTTTGCGCGCCAGTTGGCGTCAGAAAAATATCCACGTCGTCATGAGAAACACCGGCAACAGCACGCCGCCCGACCACAGCAGGTAGCCGAAGAAGCTCGGCATGCGAATGCCGCGCGACTCCGCAATGGCCTTCACCATGAAATTCGGCGCGTTGCCAATATAGCTGTTCGCACCCATGAATACCGCCCCGGCCGAAATCGCCGCGAGCGTGGTGGCGCCCGTGGTCATCAGCGACGGCGCGTCGCCGCCCGCGAGATTGAAGAACACGAGGTACGTGGGCGCGTTATCGAGGAACGACGAGAGGAGCCCCGTCGCCCAGAAATACATGGCCTCGCGCGGCTGGCCAGCGGCGTCGTTGACCAGGTGCACGATACCGCCGAAGGCACCGCCCTCGCCCGCGCGCAGGATCAGGATGACGGGTGCAATGGTCACGAAGATGCCGGCAAAGAGTTTCGCGACTTCCTCGATGGGCGCCCAGTTGAAGCCGTTGCCGATGCGCGCCACACGCGGCGTCACGGCAAGCGAAATCAGCGTGATCGCAACGAGCGCAACGTCGCGCACCGCGTTTTGCAGCTCGACGTGTACGCCCATCAGATTGAAGGTTACGCCGGGCTTCCACAGGCCGCTCGCGAGCACGAGCGCGACGACGCCCGCGAGCAGCAACAGATTGATCTTGCCGTCGATGCCGAACGACACCGTATCGGGCGTGGGATCGAGTCTCGCCGGCCGCGCTTCTTCGCGCCGCGCCCAGTACCAGCTATCGAGCGCAAAGAACACTGCCAGCAGCACGCCGCAGACGAACAGCATGGGCAACGCGAGATGCTGGGTCGTCCAGAAAAAGCCCACGCCATTGAGGAAGCCGAGAAAGAGCGGCGGATCGCCGAGCGGCGACAGCGAGCCGCCCGCATTCGCCACGAGGAAGATGAAGAACACGACGACATGGACGACGTGCCGGCGGTTGTCGTTGGCGCGCAGCAGCGGCCGGATCAGCAGCATGGCCGCGCCCGTCGTCCCCATGATGCTGGCGAGCGCGGTGCCAAGCGCGAGCATCGCGGTATTGACGCGCGCCGAGCCGTGCAGATTGCCGCGCACGCAGATGCCGCCGGCCACGGTATAGAGCGCCGTCAGCAACACGATGAACGGCACGTATTCCTCGACGAGCGCGTGCAGCAGCGTGCGCCACGCGGCCCCCAAGCCGAACGCTGCGCCGAACGGCACGATGAAGAGCGCTGCCCACGCCGCGGCGATCTTGCCGAAGTGGTGATGCCAGAAGGCCGGCGCGACAATCGGAAAGATGGCGATGGAGAGCAGCATGCCGGCGAACGGCACCGTCCACCACGCCGACAAGGCAGCCCCATCGAGCGTCGCGGCGACGGCGAGTGCGGGCCACACGGCCAACAATGCAAACGCGGCATATGCAGCAAAGAGGGCCACGCCTGCACTCGCGGCGTGTCGTGTCATGTTCAGGTCCTTGTTTGTTGTAGAAACGCCGTGGATGCGCCGTCAGTGTGGAGCGTGGCGGCAGCGCGGTCGGCGAAACGGGTTCAACGCGCGAGCACGAAGCACGAAGTTCCGGGCGACCCGTCAGTGTGGCGTGTCCGGTTGGTGTTTCGCCTGTCCGGCTGTCCGGCTATCCCGCAGGTCCGGCGTCGAACGCGTGGCGCACCGGCACGCAGCAAGCCGCCGTGCCGCGCGCATGCGGCCGCGCGGCACACGTGTCACGCCCCGCGCACGATCACCACATGCACGCGATAAGGACCGTGCGCGCCCAGCACGATGGTCTGTTCGATATCGCCGGTGCGCGACGGCCCCGAAACGAAATTGACGGCACGAGGCAGTTCGCCGCGTTCGGCGCGAATCAGCGCGAACGCATCCTCCTGTCCGGCCACGATGCGCGAAGCCGGCACGATCGCAACGTGCGTCTCCGGCAGCAGCGCCCCGGACGCCCACGTCTCGGGTCCGGAGAGCAGCACCAGCGTGCCCGTCTCCGCGACCGCGCAAAAGCAGCCGGTTACGCCGACAAGATCGGTATCCACAGGTTTGCGGAATTCGATGGCGAGTCCCGCGTCGACCCAGGCAAGCTCCGTGAGCGTCGCCCACGCCACGCCGGTGAGCGGCAAGCCGTTCGTCTCCAGGTAGCGGCGCACGGCGGCGGGCACCTGGGCGAGCGTATCCACTTCGTCCACCGTGGTGGCCATTTTGTGAGCGGCCTCGATGAAGCAGGCCTTCAGATCGGCGGGCAATGGCGGACGCGGGCCTTGCGGATGACGCGCGAGGTAGTCCACGACCGCTTCGCGCTCCGGCGCGGTGGGCTCGGCGTCGCGTCCCTGCGCAGCGCGAATGCGCGCGAGGATGTTGCGACGGGCAGTGGATGTATCCATGAAGCGGTCCTCGTGTCGTGGGCAGATCGAGTATCGCGGAATTATACCGGCGGGGGATGCACCGCCGCGGGGGCAAACGGCCTATTCCAGGCGGCCGGATGGCGGCAAACGCGCGGCCATCGCAGAATGAGCGATCAAGTCGCTCCACGGCGGCGCCGCACAGCGCGATCTATTTGCCCGAGATCTCGTCGTCGGCCAGTTGCTCGATGCCGAACACCTGGCGCAGGTAGGCCAGGTACGCCTTGTCGTCGCACATGTTCTTGCCCGGCGAGTCGGAGAGCTTCGCCACAGGCTGCCCGTTGCAACGGACCATCTTGATGACGATCTGCAGCGGGTTGTAGCCGAGGTCGTTGGTGAGATTCGTACCGACGCCGAAGGCCAGCTTGCAGCGCCCGCGGAAGCGCTCGTAGAGCTGCAGCACCTTCGGGATGTCGAGCGCATCGGAGAACACGAGCACCTTGGTACGCGGGTCGCAGCGATTCGCTTCGTAGTGGCTGATAAGGCGCTCGCCCCAGTCGAACGGATCGCCCGAGTCGTGCCGCGCGCCGTCGAAGAGCTTGCAGAAATACATGTCGAAGTCGCGCAGAAACGCCTTCATGCCGTAGACGTCGGAAAGCGCGATGCCGAGGTCGCCGCGGTACTCCTTCGCCCACATTTCGAAACCGTAGGTCTGCGAATCGCGCAGCCGCGGACCCAAGGCCTGACACGCCTGCAGATATTCGTGCGCCATGGTGCCGAGCGGCGTGAGGCCGTGCTTCATGGCATAGAACACGTTGCTCGTGCCGGCGAACTGCGGGCCCAGGCCGTCTTTGAGCGTCAGGATCACTTCCTCATGCCAGCGCTTCGAGAAGCGCCGGCGCGTGCCGTAGTCGGCGATCTTGCAGTCGGCGAACTCCGGTTTCGCGCCCAGCAGCGTGATCTTCTCGCGCAGCCGCTCGCGGCCCACGGCGTAGTCGGGCTGCTGCTGCGTGTTGCGGAAGTAGACCTCGTTGACGATGGCAAGCACCGGAATCTCGAAGAGAATGGTGTGCAGCCACGGCCCTTTGATCTCGATGTCGATCTCGCCGTTGCCCTTCGGCGACGGCGTCACCGAAATGTATTTTTCGTTGAGCTGAAAGAGCGCCAGAAAGTCGACGAAATCGCTCTTGATGAAACGCATCTGCCGCAGGTAGTCAAGTTCGGGCTCCGTGAAACGCAATTTGCAAAGCAGGCGCAGCTCACTGCGAATCTCGTCGATGTAGGGAACCAGGTCGACATTCGGCGTGCGGCAACGGAAGCGATATTCCACACTCGCGGCGGGGAAATGATGCAGCACCACCTGCATCATCGTGAACTTGTACAGATCGGTATCGAGCAGCGAAGTAATGATCATGGTGTGGCGGCTGAACTGCGGTCGGACGGTCGCGCGGTCACGACGTCCGCACGCCCGCGCTTGCAGGGCACGTCCCCCGCGCCCTTTGGTCGCCATGTTACCGCAAGGCGTCGGCACGGCACGTGCCAGCACACCGGCTGCACAAGGCTCATCGCGCCATGACAGCCGCGGCGCGACCCATAAACTAATCACCAAACGATATAAGCCGGCCTGTCAGCGTGTGGATTCGTCTTTTGACGTTCAGTTACAATACCGGTTTTGGCGTTTCGCCACCCCTGATACTGCACGCAGGAGCTGCCTGAATGACTCACGTTGTGACCGAAAGCTGCATTAAGTGCCGCTATACCGACTGCGTCGATGTGTGCCCGGTGGACTGCTTTCGCGAAGGTCCCAACTTCCTCGCGATCGACCCGGACGAGTGCATCGACTGCGCTGTGTGCGTGGCCGAGTGCCCGGTGAACGCGATCTATGCCGAAGAAGACGTGCCGGGTGACCAGCAGGACTTCATTCCGCTGAACGCCGAACTGGCGAAGGCATGGCCGAGCATCACGAAGACCAAGCAGCCGCTGCCGGAAGCCGACGAATTCAAGGACGTGAAGGACAAGCTGTCGCTGCTGCAGCGCTAAGCGACATCGGGGCTTGTCTATCAGGCCGGTCCGGCAGGCGCTACGGCAAGAAGCGCACGCAGGAAATACGCCTCGCCGAAGCCCCGAAGTATTGACAGCGTCTGAAGTACCTCATAGAATCTCGCTTCTCTGCTTTTGTTGTTCCCCGATAGCTCAGTCGGTAGAGCGCCGGACTGTTAATCCGTAGGTCCCTGGTTCGAGCCCAGGTCGGGGAGCCAAGAAATTGCAAAAGCCCGTTAGCCATAACGGGCTTTTTTACGTAGTGAACGGTTGTATTGCTGTTCCCCGATAGCTCAGTCGGTAGAGCGCCGGACTGTTAATCCGTAGGTCCCTGGTTCGAGCCCAGGTCGGGGAGCCAAAAGATATCGAAGGGATTACGTGTCTTCACGTAATCCCTTTTTTCTTTTCCGGCAGAGCGGCGGCGAGTCGCCGCGCGAGTTCGTCGATAATGTGGATCTGTCATTCCCGCCGATCGATCCACGATGAACCTCGCCAAACGCACTCACGACTTCTCCACGACGCGAAACCCGCGCCTGCGCGTCACCGCACGATGCGCTGCCGCAGTCGGTACCGCGTTCCTCGCGGCCACGACAGGCGCGGCATACGGCGAGGAGATCGGCAGCGTCAACACGAATTTCCGCATCACGGGCTCCGACCGCGTCGTGGTCGAAGCCTATGACGATCCGCTCGTGGATGGCGTCACCTGCTATGTCTCGCGGGCACGCACAGGCGGCATCAAGGGCACGCTGGGCGTAGCCGAAGACCCGACGGAGGCGTCCATCGCATGTCGCCAGGTCGGGCCGATCCACTTCACAGGCAACCTCAAGCAGCAGTCGGACGTGTTCACGGAACGCATGTCGTTCATCTTCAAGACGCTGCACGTGGTGCGCGTCGTGGATGCAAAGCGCAACGCGCTCGTCTATCTGACCTACAGCGACCGCGTGGTAAGCGGCAGCGCCAAGAACAGCGTGAGCGCCGTGCCCGTCCCCGCGGGCACGCCGATTCCGTTGAAGTAGGCGCGCCGCACACGCCTACCGCACCCGACTCGAGAGACCTGCAAGCCCGAAGCCATGACCGTCACCCGCTTCCGCGATTCCGCCCATTACTGGCGCACGCCGCTGTTGCCCGGCGCGGACCTGCTCACCGCGGAATATCACGATCACGAGTTCACACCGCACTGGCACGACGCCTACACGATTCCCGTGATCGAGGAAGGCGCGGAACGCTATCGCTATCGCGCCACGCACTACGTCGCCGAAGCGGGCAGCGTGCCGGTGATCAATCCCGGCGAGGTGCATACGGGCTCGCGTGCCGTGGACGAAGGCTGGCGCTATCGGGTGATGTACGTGCCGATCGAGTACATGCACAGCCTCGCGCAGGACATCGCGGGCGGCGCGCAGCCGCTGCCGTGGTTCGACGCCGATGTGATTCGCGACGCCGACCTGGCGCGCCGCCTCTCTCGTGCGCACCAGCTACTCGAAGCCGGCGCCGCCGGACTGCCCGCTCTGACGTCTACGCCAACGGCGGACCCGCTCGCTGCCGAATCGGCATTGCTCGACGCGCTCTCCACGCTGCTCGTCCGCTACGGCCGCACGCCGCCGGAACATCTGCTGCGCCCGGCGCGCGACCCGCGTGTGGCAACGATGAAGGAACACCTCGCCAGCCATCTCGCCACGCCGCTTCTGCTTGCCGACCTCGCGGCAGCGGTCAGCCTTTCGCCCTTTCACGCGGCACGCCTTTTCGCCCAGGCTACGGGGCTACCGCCGCACGCGTGGCGCAACCAGATGCGCCTGCAACGCTCGCTTGCGCCCCTGCGCGCGGGCCGGCCGGTGGCCGAGGTCGCGGCGGCCACCGGCTTCGTCGATCAAAGCCACTTCACGCGCCATTTCCGCCGCATGTTCGGCGTGCCGCCGGGGCGCTGGCAAGCGGCATAACCGCCCCGGCAACATCCCCCACCCCGCCGCAAGAACGTACAAGCCAGCTGCCTACGCCCTCCGTTAAGCTCGCGGCAAAAGGAGGAGAGAGTGACCCGTTCCATTCGCTTCAAGGAATTCACGGCGGGCGCGCGCGACACGATTCCGATGATGGTCGGCGCCGCCCCGTTCGGCATCATCTTCGGCACGCTCGTCACGTCGGGACCGCTTCACGTGTGGCAAGGGCAGTTGATGTCCCTCGCGGTATTCGCCGGCTCGGCGCAGTTCATTGCGCTCGGCCTGATTGCGGGCAGCGCGAGCTTTCCGGTCGTGCTCGGCACGACGCTCGTGGTGAATCTGCGGCATCTGCTGTACAGCGCGACGCTCGCGCCCTATGTGGCGCATCTGACGCTGCGCTGGCGGCTGGTGCTCGCCGGCCTGCTCACCGACGAAGTATTCGCCGTGGCCTGGGCCCACTATCGTCGTCAGCCGCATGGCCGGTTCGACGCCATCGGCCCCTGGTACTTCTTCGGCTCCGGGCTCGCCATGTACGTGAACTGGCAGCTCTGGACGGCGGCCGGGCTGCTGTTCGGCGCGGCCTTTCCGGGACTGCAGTCGCTCGGGCTCGACTTCGCGATGGTCGCCACCTTCATCGCCATCGTCGTGCCGCAGCTGGTGGCCGTTCGCTACTTCGCGGCCGCGGTCACCGCGGGCACGCTCGCGCTGCTCTGGCAGACGTGGCCCTACAAGCTCGGACTGCTGGGCGCCGTGCTCGCGGGCGTCGCGGTGGGTGTCGCGCTGTCGTTGCCAGGCGCCTCGCGCGGACGCACCGCAGAGGCAAGCCGATGAACTACGCGCTCCTGATTCTCGGCATGGCGCTCATCACCTGGGCGATCCGCGCGGCCGTGTTCGTGCTGGGCGACCGCGTCGTCTTTCCGCCGCTCGTGCGCACGGCACTCGGCTTCGTGCCCGTCACCGTGCTCACCGCACTCATCGTCCCCATGGCGGTCGCCCCGCACGGCAGCCCTGAGTTGACGTGGCGCAATCCGCAGCTCGTCGGCGCGCTCGCGGCCATTGCCGTGAGTGCGCTCACGCGCCGCCCACTGCTCACCATCGCCGTGGGGCTCGCCGTGTTCTTTGTCTGGCAAGGCGTCGTGCTGCGTTAGCGCCACCCGTCCCTTCCCTGTCCGCCGAACGTGAGCCCCCGGCGCGCCAGCCCCGGAGGCCGGCGTTTCGTGCGCTGCGTCATGACTTCCTCAAGTTTGCCCACCGCACGCCGTTAAACAGATCGAAGTCCGCCGATCGAAATCCGCTTTTCGCGCCGGCTCCGGCCCTGGTGCCCGCCGGCCTGGCGGCGCGCAATGCGCCCGGATCGCACGCAGATCGCGCGACGCGCGTCGTCCGTTCACCGCGCCGTCACGAACGTGAAGACGCCGGCAACCCGCGCGAAGGACGCTCCGCCGGCATACAGCAGATACGCCACGGCGCCACGAAGAGGGGCGGACCGGGGAAACGGGATAACAACATGGGCCAGATCACCCTTACGCTGAAGGAAGAAACCCTTGTGTCGCTACGCAAGGATTTCGACGCGTTCCTGCGCGTGTCGCTCAAGCTCGACCCGCAGTTCGCGACGCCCTCGTTCGAGGACTTCCTGCGTGCGAAGCTGCTCGACAACATGGTGCCGCTCACCGAGCACGCGGTGCAGCGCATGCTTCAGGGCGGCCAGTACGCGTGGGCAAAACGCACGCTCGACAAGGAATTTCCGGACGTCGTCGCCATCCTGATGCGGCAGGCCGCCGAGTACGGCTTCGGTTTCGCCGCCCGCTCCGAATGGACGCCCGACGAGCTCGCCAAGCACTGTCGCGACTGGGCCACGGCGATCGTCAACGAGGCGCAGGCCGCGCCCAACCTGATCGATCCGCTCTCGGCGCAGATCAAGTCGGCCGTGCAGGACATCCAGACGCTCGAAGAAGTGATGCAGACGCCGGCGTGGCGGCTCGCGGAATCGCTGCGCCAGCGCATCTACGAGGCGAAGATCGCCTGCGAAACGAGTGTGGGCAGCGCGTCGCGCGAAAAGCTGGGCGAGTTGCGCGGGCTGCTGCGCCTTGGCATTTCGCACGGCTCGTTCCAGAAGCAGGAAGCGCAGCAGATCATGGAATACCTGCGCCTGCTCAAGCCCGAAATCTTCGTCGAAGAACCGTACGACGTATTCGCTCGCCTCGCGGCCTGGCTGCGCAACGTCTTCACGCCGCCCGTGCGCAACCAGCAACAGCAGCAGCGTCAGTCGCGCTGAGGGCGCAGCGCTGAAGCCAGCACGCCAGCCGCCTTGGCCTCGGATGCAATAACCCTGCTCAGTCCCACATCTTCCTGAGCTTCGCCGCAATCTCCACCTTGGCGTGAGCCGCCGCAGCCAGCCCCGCCGCTGTCGGCGCGGCAGCGACGGGCACGGGCGGCCACGCACGCGCCTCGAAGAGCGGCAACAGCGGCGCCGGAATGAAGCGCGTGCGCGAGGCCCAGACATGCCGGTCGCCCGATTGCGTCTGGTTGTGCACATAGAAGCGCTGCGGCACGACGATGTGCAGGTCTTCCTTCGCGCGCGTCATCGCCACGTAGAGCAGGCGGCGCTCCTCGTCGATCTCTTCGTCGCTGCCGGTGCCGAGGTCGGACGGAATGCAGCCGTCCACGCCATTGAGCACGAACACGTTGCGCCACTCCTGGCCCTTCGCCGAATGGATCGTGGAGAGGATCAAGTAGTCCTCGTCGAGCAGCGGCACGCCGGACTCGCCGCTCGTTGCATCGGGCGGATCAAGCGTGAGTTCCGTGAGAAAGCGTTCGCGCGACGGGTACGTGCCCGCAATACTTTCCATCTGCAGCACGTCCGCGTGACGCATGGCAGCGTCTTCGTGGTTGCGTTCCAGATGCGGTTCGTACCAGCGGCGGATCAGCTCGAACTCGGCAGGCCATGCGCTCGTGCGCGAGCAGACCGTCGACATCATCGCGACGAACGCGGCCCAGTCTTCTGCGGCGCGCGGTGGCGGCGCGAATGCCGCGAGCGCGTCGGCGGCAGGCCAGGTGCCCTTGCAGGCTGCGACCTGATCGAGCAGCCGCGCCGCCGTGGCCGGCCCCACGCCAGGCAGCAGTTGCACGACCCGAAAGCCCGCCACGCGGTCGAGCGGGTTTTCCGCCCAACGCAGCACGGCGAGCACGTCTTTCACGTGCACGGAATCGAGAAAACGCAGCCCGCCGAACTTGACAAACGGAATGTTGCGGCGAGCCAGCTCCACTTCGAGCGCCGCGCTGTGGTGCGCCGCGCGAAACAGCACCGCCTGCGACTTCAGTTTCATGCCCGCTTCGCGCGCCTCGAGCACCTGCTCGACGACATAGCGCGCTTGCGTGGCTTCGTCGGCCACGGTAACGAGCCGCGGACGCTGCTCGCTCGCGCGGTCGGTCCAGAGGTTCTTCGCGAAGCGCTCTTTGGCGAGCCCGATCACCGCGTTCGACGCCTCGAGAATGGGCGCCGTGGAACGGTAGTTGCGCTCGAGCATGACCTGCCGCGCGGGCGGATCGAACTGCGTGGGAAAGTCGAGGATGTTGCGCACCGTGGCGCCGCGAAACGAGTAGATGGCCTGGGCGTCGTCGCCCACCACCGTCAGGCCGCGCCCGTCGGGCTTGAGGGCGAGCAGGATCGACGCCTGCAGGCGGTTCGTGTCCTGGTACTCGTCCACGAGCACGTGATCGAAGCGCGCGGAAAGCTCGGCGGCGAGCGCGGGCTCCGCGGCCATGTGCGCCCAGTACAACAGCAGGTCGTCGTAGTCGAGCACGTTCTGCGCCTGTTTCGCCTCGACGTAGCGGGCAAAGAGCGCGCGCAGGTCCGCCTCCCACTCGCAGCACCACGGAAACGCACGGGCGAGCACATCGGCGAGCGACGCACCGGTATTCACGACGCGCGAATAGATCGAGAGACACGTCGACTTCGACGGGAACCGCCGTTCCTTCGCCGACAAACCGAGTTCGTGGCGCACCAGGTTGACGAGGTCCGCGGAATCTTCGCGGTCGTTGATGGTGAAGCCCGGCGCGAGGCCGATGCGCTCGGCGTACTCGCGCAAGAGCCGCGCGCCCACGCCGTGGAACGTGCCGGCCCACATGAGCCCGTGCGCGAGCGCCGCAGACGCGCCCGGCACGCCGGCGGCGATGCGCGTCACGCGGCGCGTCATTTCGTCGGCGGCGCGGCGCGAGAAGGTGAGCAGCAGAATACGATGCGGGTCCGCTCCGTTCACGACAAGATGGGCCACGCGATGCGCAAGCGTATTGGTCTTGCCCGAGCCCGCGCCCGCGATCACCACGAGCGGCGCGGGCGCGCCGGCCTCGCCGACGCCGTGCTCGACGGCCGCGCGCTGGGCGTCGTTGAGCTTCGCGAGCCAGGCGGCGACTTTCGTTGCGACCTCGGCCGCTATTTCAGGCGTCGGGCTTGCGCCGCCATGCGCGGCGGGGCGCTCGACGAGGGCAGACGAATCGCGAACAGAAGCGGAAACCGGAACGGAAGCGGAAGGCACGGCGCGGGCAGAATGGGAAGATGGCGACGCATACTGTATATCCATACACCCCTGTGAGACAAGCGCGCAGAACCCTCGCTCGCCCACGCACCCGCGGCCTCCACGCAATCCGTTCGACGCGCCCGCGCCCGCGGGCTTATGATGCGAGCCCTTGAACCTGTTCCCTCGCGTGCGCCATGCCCAATCTCGATTTCCCGCTCACCGGCGACTACGTCGAACTCCATAACCTGCTGAAGATCACCGGCCTCGCCGACAGCGGCGGCGCGGCCAAGCAGCTGGTGGCCGCAGGCGAAGTGAAGGTGGACGGTCAGGTGGAGCTGCGCAAGACGTGCAAGATCCGCGCGGGCCAGGTCGTGCTGTTCGGCGATACACGCATCGCCGTGCGCGAAGCCGATTGAAAGAAACTGCACCAAAAACGGGCTTTTCCATCGACAACTGCCCGTTCCCGCAATAAGCTGTCCGTCCCGAAAGACATCATAAGAATCGCGGCGCGCCCGTACGCTCGCGCCGTTTTTCCCTTCCCATGACCCAGCAATCGAGCTTCTCGCGCGTGGGCACGAGGCCGCCCACGCTTTCCCGCCACGCCGCCGACACCGCCCGCCTCGCCGCCCCGCTCGCCATCGCGCAGCTCGCCCAGATGGCCATGAGCGTGACCGACACGGTGCTGCTCGGCTCGCTCGGCGCCGATGCGCTCGCCGCCGGCGGCCTCGGCGCCGCGCTCTACTTCGTCGTCGTCACGCTGCTGCAAGGCGTGCTCACCTCCGTGAGCGTGACCGTGGCCAACGCGCGCGGCGCGCAGAACGAGCATCACGTGCCGCACATCTACTGGACCGGCTTCGTGCTGTCGCTGCTGCTCACCGTGCCGGCGTTCGCGCTGCTCTCGTTTGCCACGCCGATTCTGCTCGCGTTCGGCGAACCTCCGCTGCTCGCGCGCAACGTGGGCGAGTACTGCGCGGTGTTGCGCTGGGCCGCGCCCGCAAGCCTTGCGGGCATCGGGCTGCTGCGCTCGTTTCTGCCCGCCATTGGCGCAGCGCGGCGGCTGCTCGGCGTTTCGATTGCGAGCGTGTTCGTCAACGCGTTTCTCAACTACGGACTCATCCACGGCGCGTATGGGCTGCCGCGGCTCGGCTTTCTCGGCTCGGCCGCGGCCACGACGCTCACCGTCTGGCTCTCCGCGCTCGTGCTGGCGGCGCTGCTCCATTTGCGGCCGCGCTACCGGCACTTCGTCTCTGCCCGGCGCCCCACCGTGCCGCTGATGGGTGAACTGTTCGGCATCGGCTGGCCAGTGGCGATCACCTACGGGGTCGAATCGACGCTCTTTCTCGCCACGGGGCTCATGGTGGGCGTGCTGGGCGAATCGCAGCTCGCGGCGCACCAGATTGCGCTCAATGTAGCGTCCGTGTCGTTCATGGTGCCGCTCTCGATCGGCCAGGCGGCCAACGTGCGCGTCGGCTTCTGGGAAGGCGCGGCGCAGCCGCTTGCCGCGCGCCATGCGGGCTTCGTCGCGCTCGTGCTCGGCGTTGCGTTCATGTCGCTCTCGGGGCTCGTGCTGATCGTCGCGCCGCACTGGATCGTCGGGCTCTACCTCAAGCTCGACGACCCCGCCAACGCGAACACGGTCGCGCTCGCCGCGTCGCTGCTCGGCGTGGCGGCGATCTTCCAGATCGTGGACGGCATGCAGACGGTGGCCTCGGGCTGCCTGCGCGGCCTCAAGGACACCCGCGTTCCCATGATCGCGGCTGCGTTCGGCTACTGGGGCATCGGTTTTCCGACGGGCTACACGCTCGCGTTTCACTTCGGCCTGGGCGCGCGCGGGTTGTGGTGGGGGCTCGCCGCGGGGCTCGCGAGCGTGGCTGTTCTGATGACGCTGCGCTTTCACCGCCTGAGCCTTCAGCGTGGGCCGGGCGCAGGGCAAGACAGCGGTTGATTGAAACGTCAGAACAACGCGGGAGCGAAGCATCGCAGCGCGCCGACGATAAGCAACGCACGGATCGTTGGTTGGTGGCACATGGCGTGCACGCTACGATGAAGCCGTTTTCCGTGACACTCCTCTGACAGGGTTTGGGCCCGCGCACTGCGCGGGCTTTTTTTCACGCCCGCGCCGCCCCATCGACCGCGCACCCACGTGCGGTACCGCCCCACAGCCTGCCTTAACAATTGCCCGTAGAATGTTCTCCACAGGGTACCGGCCCCGTCAGGCCGGCGCCGACAACACCACCCGTGGAGGACGAGGCGTGCTGCCGTACATCGACCGGTCCGTCGCAGCCCTGTGGCGCAAGCGCGTCCGCGCGACGCCTGCTGCCTGCGTCCGCCATGAGACGCCCACCGGGTTGGCGCGCCTGCTCTCAAGCCTTCTGGTTACCGTCGTTGCAACGCTCGCGCTCGGCGCCTGCGCCACGCGCCCACCCGCTACCGCCTATCCGCGCGACGTCACGCACGCACTGCCGCCCGGCGCTTCCACGCCACTTGCCGAAGCGCTCGACGCGCCCGTGAAGGCCCATGGCGGCCAGTCCGGATTCAGACTGCTCTCCGCCGGCACCGAAGCCTTGCAGATGCGCATTGCGCTCGCGCGCGCCGCCACGAAAACCCTCGACATGCAGTACTACATCGCCAACGAGGACACCACCGGCAAGCTGCTGCTCGGCGCGGCACTCTATGCGGCCGATCAGGGCGTTCGCGTGCGCATGCTGGTCGACGACCTGAACTTCAAGGACATCGACAAGCTGATGGCCGCGCTCAACACGCATCCGAAGATCGAGATCCGCGTGTTCAATCCGTTCGGCAGCGAGCAGTTGAGCATGTTCGAGCGCACCACGGACCTGTTCACGCGCATCGACACCTTCACGCGCCGCATGCACAACAAGGCGATGATCGTGGACAACCAGCTCGCGATCGTGGGCGGCCGCAATCTCGGCGACGAGTATTTCAACGCGAGCCCCACGCTGGAGTTCCGCGATCTCGACATGCTTGCCGCCGGTCCCATCGTCGCGGACATCTCCGCGAGTTTCGACCGGTACTGGAACAGCGCGAGCGCCTACCCGCTGCGCGTGCTCAACCGGCAAAGCTTCGACCCGCACGATCTCGACCTCGCGCGCGACGCACTGCGCGAGCACTGGCGCGAAAACGCCGATCCCTACGACGCGAAGCCGATCAACGCGACACCGCTTGCGCAGCAGATCGCGCGTGACGAACTGGGTCTCGTTTGGGCGCCCGCGGAATTCAAGGCCGACACGCCCGACAAGGTGGCCGTGCCGACGGCCGACTACAAGAGCCCGCCCGCACAGCGGCTCTTCGAACTGATGCGCGGCGCGCACGAGAGTCTGCAGGTCTTCTCGCCCTACTTCGTGCCGCACGAAGTGGGCGTGAAAGCGCTCTCGCGGTTGACGGCACGCGGCGTGCACGTGGCGATTCTCACGAACTCGCTGGCGGCCACCGACGCCGTCGCCGTGCAGGCCGGCTACAGTCCCTATCGCGTGCCGCTGCTCGAACACGGTGTCGACCTCTACGAATTCAAGCCCGTGCAACGCGAACGCAGCGTGGGTTTCACGGGCTCGCGCTCGCGCGCAAGCCTGCACGCGAAGGCCTACATCATCGACCGCAGCACGCTCGTGATCGGCTCGCTGAATCTCGATCCGCGCTCGGTGCATCTGAATACCGAACTCGCGCTCATCGTGCACAGCCCCCAGATCGCCAGTCAGGCCGCGGCGCTCTTCAAAAGCGCAACCGCGCCCACGGCGAGCTATCGCGTGCAACTGGCCTCGCCGCAGGAAGCCGCCTCGCTGCGGCGCATCGGCGCGCCGCCCTCGCCGCTCGTCTGGACGGGCGAGGACGACGGCGAGATGCGTACCTACAACTTCGACCCGCAGGCGGGTTTCTACAGGAATCTGCTGACCGGGCTATTCTTGCTGTTGCCGGTGGACGATCAGCTCTGAAGCCCACTGCGCCCCTGAACGACCTGCCCCCGCGAACGTCCCTGAATCGAGGAACTGCGGCGAGGAACTGCGGCGAAGAACTGCAGCGAAGAACTGCGGCGCACCGTCTCGCGACGATGCGCCATCCACCCAGAGCCTCTGCCGGTTGCAACCATCGCGCGACCGGCAACGCTCGTCATACGGAGCGAAGCTATGACCGAAGACGTCAGAATGGAGCGCGACACGTTCGGCGAAATCGCCGTGCCCAACACGCAGCTATGGGGCGCGCAAACGCAGCGCTCGCTGCAGAACTTCCGCATCTCCACGGAAAAGCAGGCGCCCGAAATCATCACCGCGCTCGCCACCATCAAGCGCGCCGCGGCGCAAGTGAATCTCGACCTCGGCGTGCTCGACGAAGCGAAGGCGCGCGCCATCATGACGGCCGCGGACGAGATCATCGCGGGCAAACACGCCAACGAGTTTCCGCTCGCCGTGTGGCAAACGGGCTCGGGCACGCAGACCAACATGAACCTCAACGAGGTGATCGCGAACCGCGCGAGCGAGCTGCTGGGCGGCGTGCGCGGCGAAGCGCGCAAGGTGCATCCGAACGACGACGTGAACCGCGGCCAGTCGTCGAACGACGTGTTCCCCACCGCGATGCACGTCGCCGCCGCGGTGGGCATCGTCACGCATCTGCTGCCCTCGCTGAAGACGCTGCGCGAGACGCTCGACAGCAAGGCGAAGGCCTTCGCGGACATCGTGAAGATCGGCCGCACGCATCTGCAGGACGCCACGCCGCTCACGCTCGGCCAGGAGTTCTCGGGCTATGTGGCGCAGCTCGACCAGGGCATCCGCCATGTGGAGTCGACGCTGCCGCACCTCTACGAACTTGCGCAGGGTGGCACGGCGGTGGGCACGGGCCTGAATGCGCATCCGCAATTCGCCCGGAAAGTGGCCGAAGCCATCGCAAAGCTGACGGGGCTGCCGTTTGTCACGGCGCCCAACAAGTTCGAGGTGATGGCCGCCGCCGACGCGCTCGTCTTCGCGCACGGCGCGCTGAAGACGGTGGCCGCAAGCCTCATGAAGATCGCCAACGACATCCGCTGGCTCGCAAGCGGCCCGCGCTGCGGACTCGGCGAACTGTCGATTCCAGAGAACGAGCCGGGCAGCTCGATCATGCCGGGCAAGGTGAATCCCACGCAGTCCGAAGCGGTGACGATGCTGTGCTGCCAGGTGTTCGGCAACGACGTGGCCGTGAACATGGGCGGGGCGAGCGGCAATTTCGAACTCAACGTGTATCGCCCGATGATCGCGCACAACGTGCTGCAATCGGTGCGGCTGCTCGCCGACGGCGCACGCAGCTTCAACGACAACTGCGCGGTGGGCATCGAGCCGAATCGCGAGCGCATCGATGCGCTGCTCAACGAGTCGCTGATGCTCGTGACCGCGCTCAATCCGCACATCGGCTACGACAAGGCCGCGCAGATCGCCAAGAAAGCGCACAAGGAAGGCACCACGCTCAAGGCTTCGGCGCTCGCGCTCGGCTACGTGACGGAGCAGCAGTTCAACGAGTGGGTGCGGCCGCAGGACATGGTGGGACAAGTGCCGGGCAAGGGTTGATGGCGCCGGCGAGTACCTCGGCCGTGGCGTAGGCGGTGAACGCCTGCGCCATGCCGCTCGAGCCCTTAAAGCTCTTCAAGCGCTTCAAACCCTTCAAACCGCGCCCGCTGCCACCTCTTCGGGCTTGAGTTCCACGATCGCGTCGAGCGCCTCTTTCACGTCCATCGCGTAACGGGCAAGGCGCTTCTGCTCGTCCGTCTCGGGCACGAACGACGGCACCGGCATGGGCGTGCCCGTCTCGTCCACGGCGACGAACACGACGAGGCAGTCGGTGGTCTGGCGCAACTGTCCGCTCTTCGGGTCGCCCGCGTGAACGGAAACGTGGATATGCATGCTCGTGCGGCCCGTCGCCACGACGCGCGCGCGCAGCTCCACCATGTTGCCGACATGAATGGGACGCCGGAACCGGATGTTGCCCACGCTCACCGTCACGCAATAGCGGCTCGACCACACGGCCGCGCAGGCGTAGGCGGTTTCGTCGATCCACTTCATGAGCGCGCCGCCGTGGACCTTGCCGCCGAAATTCACCGAGCTCGGCTCGGCCAGAAACCGGAACGTGGTTTCGGAACGGTCGTGTGCGTTCGAAGGGGTGCTCATCTTGACTCCGGTCATTGACTCCGCTCGTGCGGATGTATATGGAAGGAGCCGATTATACGGGGCGCCATAAAGCGCGGTGGTTCTGTCGGAGATGCGGCGGCCGCGCGTGGCCGCGTTACTTGCTGTGGTAGCTGATGCCTTCGTCGATGGTGCCGTACATCGTGATGCCGCTCCCGCCGCCCGACGATGCAGACGGTCCGCCTGCGGCACAGGCGCTGCACAGAATGCCGGCAAGCACGGCGGCAACGACCCAGGAAAATTTCATGGCTGGCTGGTCGACTGACGTTCGAAATCTGGAGCCACCGATTCTAGCGCAGGGACTGTGAGCGCCGCAGGTGAACCAGGCTCGGCACGAATCGTCGCCGTGCACTCCACGCTTCACGTCAGCCTGAAACGTCGAATGCCGGCATCCGCTACAGTGCAGACCAGTTCCGACGAAAGAGGCCAACCGCAGCACGCCGCATTGCGTTGCTACGCTGGCGCACCGAAAGGAGGTTCCGATGTCCCTTCCCCACTCCGCCGATTCGAGCCATTTCCCCGGGCTCTCGCGCATCGGCGCGCTGCTCGCCGACCCTGGCCGCGCCGCCATGCTGTGGGCGCTCATGGACGGCAGCGCGCGCCCCGCTGGCGAACTGACGCTGATCGCCGGACTCTCGCCCTCCGCCGCGAGCGCCCACCTCGCGCGGCTCACGGAAAGCGGCCTGCTCGCGCTCGAAGTGCGCGGCCGCCACCGCTACTTCCGCATCGCCACGCCCGAAATCGCGGCGTCGATCGAAGCCCTCGCGCATCTGGCCGAAGCCGCCGCACCGCAACGGCCGGCACCGCGCCCGGCCCGCACCGTGCCGCTCGACATGCGCTACGCGCGCACCTGCTACGACCATATGGCGGGCGAGCTGGCCGTGAACGTCTTCGACCGGCTCGTCCGCGATGGACTGCTGAGCGCCCACGGCGACGAACTCGACGCCACGCCGGCCGGGGCAGCGCGCCTCGCGGACTGGGGCATCGACGTTGTCGCACAGCGCCGACGGCGGCGGCGTTTCGCCTGCACCTGCCCCGACTGGAGCGAACGCCGGCCGCATCTGGGCGGCTCGCTCGGCGCGGCCCTGCTCGACGCCTGGACCGCACGCGGCTGGGTGGAACACGCGGAGCGCCCGCGCGTTCTCCGTATCACGCCGCCCGGGCAACGCGCGTTCGACGAATTCTTGTCGAGATGATTGCTGCGCCTACTGCCGCGTCAACTGGATCAAACACCGGATCAACCGCGGGGTCAGCCGCCCGGCCAGCTGCCGCCCCAACCGGGCCGTACAGCCCGGCAAAGCAGCAAGGCGCGGTCTGGCAAGCGCCTTGCGCGACCTTCAGACGCAAGGCGCTCGAAAGGCCCCCGCATCCGGGACAAATTTTGTTACAGCGCACCATGACGCCCTTACAAATGACTGCCCCTTGAAACATGCACCGCGGATAGAGTGAATTCCGAGGGCGCGCCGTGCCGGCCGCGATCGCGCTTGGCCGCCCCGCTCCGTCGGAGACACACAATGAAAACGCCAGCCACATCGCTCACGCTATTTCGACGCGCCAGTTCCGCGACTCGCGCCAGCCGCACGGGACGCATAAGCCGCCCCGCCATCATCGTCTGCGCGGTGCTTGCCGCGTTCAACGTCGCAGCCTTGCCAGCGCTCGCGCAAACGCCGCCTGTGGCCCCCGGCGCAGCCGTCACGCAGGCAGGCGACCCGCCCGGCCGTGTGGCGCGGCTCGACTACATGGCCGGTGCCGTGACTACGCAGCCCGCCGGTGCATCGGACTGGTCATACGCGCAGTTGAACCGGCCGCTCACCACCGGCGACCAGCTCTGGAACGACCGCAACGCGCGCTCCGAACTGCACATCGGCTCCACCGCGGTACGCATGGACGAACAGACGAGTCTCGACGTCCTCAACCTCGACGACACCTCGACGCAACTGAAGGTCGCGCAGGGCACGCTGTCCACCCACGTTCGCTCGCTGCCGCCCGGCAGCAGCTATGAGATCGACACACCGAACCTCGCGCTCGGCGTGAACGGCCCCGGCGACTACCGCGTGGACGTCGCGCCCGACGGCAGCACCACTACCGTCACGGTGCGGCGCGGCAGCGCTACCGTGTACGGCGACGGCGGGCAGATGCCTGTCGAGGCGGGTCAGCAGGTCCAGTTCGCCGGTACGAACCTGCAGCAGGTCGCGGCGAGCGGCGCCCCCGCGCCCGACGTGTTCGACCAGTGGAGCGGCGCGCGCGACGCAGCCGAAGACCGCTCGGTGTCCGCGCGCTACGTCTCGCGCGAAATGCCGGGCTACCAGGATCTCGACGCGAACGGCTCCTGGCGCGACGACCCGCAGTACGGCGACGTCTGGGTGCCCAACGCCGTGCCCGCGGGATGGGCGCCCTATCACGACGGACACTGGGTATGGCAAGCACCGTGGGGCTGGACCTGGGTCGACGACGCTCCGTGGGGTTTCGCGCCCTACCACTACGGCCGCTGGGCTTACGTCGACGACACATGGGCCTGGGTGCCGGGTCCGGTCGTAGAGGCGGCGCCACCTGTCTATGCGCCGGCGCTGGTGGCGTTCGTGGGTGGCGGAGGCGGAGGCGTCGACTGGGGCGTGAGCCTCACGCTGGGCGGCGTGGCGGCGGCCGGGGTGGCGTGGTTCCCGCTCGGCCCCGGCGAGCCGTGGCATCCGCGCTGGTGCAACTGGAGTCCGCACTACTACGAACGGGTGAATCAGCCTGTTGTGATCAACAACTACCGCAACAACGTGAACATCACCAACATCACGAATGTTCACAACACGTACATCAACTACCGGGCGCCGGGGGCCATCACGGCTGTGCCGGCCACGGCGTTCGTTCACGGACAGCCCGCGTCGCGGTTCGCGCAGAAGGTGGATCCGCGGCAGTGGCAACACGCGAGGATCGAATCGGGCACACCTGGCATCGCGCCAGTGCGCGAGAGTTTCGGCCCGGGTTTGCGCAACGCCGGGTTCCGACCGCCCGCGAGCGCGGGCGAGCGCCAGGTCGTCGCCACGCGGCGGCCCGTCGCGCCGCCGGCCTTCCACGACGCGCTCGCACAACGTGCGGCGCATGGCGGCGTGGTGCCGGGCGCGGGCGCGCCGGTGGTGAGGACTTCCGCGCCCGCGCATAGCGGGTTCATCGGCAACGTGCCGCGTAATCCGGCCGTGCAGGCGATTCCGAATGTGAGACTCGTGCCGCCGCATTCGCCGACGCTGGCCGCCGCTGGGCCGGGGCATCAGCCGCCCATGAATGGACAAGCGGAACGAGCCGGACAACCGGGCGCGCAGCCCGGCATGCCGGCAGCGGGGGCCGGTCCTCAGGCAGCGCAACGGCCGGGCATGGGGGCCGTACCAGGCGGCAGCGCCCGGCCGCAGCCCGGTGCACCGATGGCCGCGCTCGAGCGGCAGCCCCGGCCCGGCAACGGTGTGCCAAGGCCGCCACAACCCGGCGTGCGACCCGAGAACGGCATGCCGCGCGGCGCTGTTGCCGCCGGCGGCCAGCAGCCGCAGCCGGCCCAGGCAAACGCGCGGCGCGAGCCGGTCTGGACGCAACCCCACACGCCGATGGCGATGCAAGGGCAGCCGCGCGTCAACGGCGCACAAGCGGCGCCACAAGAATCGCGCATTGCACCTCAAGGCGGACAACCGATGCCCCGCACACCGGAGGCTGCGGGCCAGCAACGTCAGGCGTTTGCGCCGCAGGGCGGACAGCCGGTGCCGCATGCGCCGGAAGTGCAAGGCCAACAACGTCAGGCGCTCATGCCGCAAGGCGGCGCGCAGCCGCCGCATGCGCCTGAAATGCGCGCGCAGCCGGGCGGCGGCCAGCCTCAGGTACAGCAGCCGCGCGAAACCGTCCGCGCGCCGCAGGCAGCGGCCCAGGCGCCGCGCCCGCAGTTTGAGCCGCGCGCTCCGATGGCGGCACCCCAGGTGCAGCAACCACGGCCAGAAGTTCGCGCACCGCAGGCAATGCAACCGCGTCCGGAAATCCGTCCACAGCCTCAGCCGCAACCGCGTGCCGAGTTCCGTCCGCAGCCTCAACCTCAGCCGCGCGCGGAATTCCATCCGCAACCTCAGCCGCAACCGCAGCCCCCGCCGCGTCAGGAATTCCATCCACAGCCGCAGGCCGTTCAGCCGCACGCCGCACCCGCGCCTGCAGCCGGCCAGCGCGACGAGCACCATCACGGCTAGGCGGGGCTTTTCCGCGAAGGGAAAGTCTCACTTGCAAAAGAAAACGCCCGCTCCGCGATATCGCGAAGCGGGCGTGATGCTGTGATTTACCAGCGGCGCGACCGTTTCAGACCTGCAACGCAGCGGCGGGATGCCTGCGGCGCATCGGCGCAAGCCGGACGAACGGGACAAAAAGCAAGCCGCGCACAGCAGCGGCACGAGCGCAGCAGAAGCTGCGCTGCCCGTCGATTCAAACGGCCATGGGCGCCGTCAGCGGCTCGTGATGCCGATACCCCACCAGCGAGAAATCAGATGGCTCGATCTGCTCCAGCCATTGCGGCTCGTAGACGCCGGTCTGCGCGTAGTCGGGCACACGGTCCGAAATGGCGAGCCGCGGGCTCTCGTACGGCTCGCGCGTAAGCTGCTCGCGCAGCATCGGCAACTGGTTCTCGTAGATGTGCGCGTCGCCGATGAAATAGGTGAACCAGCGCGGTGTGTAGCCCGTCAGGCGACCCACCAGATGAAGCAGTACCGCCCCTTCGGTGAGATTGAACGGCGTGCCCAGTCCCACGTCGTTGCTACGGATGTAGAGGCACAGCGAAATTTCGCGCCGCGCGGCGTTCGGCAGGAACTGGTACAGCAGATGGCAGGCCGGCAGCGCGATCTGGTCGAGCACTGCAGGGTTCCACGCATGGAACAGGATGCGGCGATCCGCCGGGTTTTGCATGATCGTGTCGAGACACTGGCGCAGTTGATCGACTGCCTTGTACAGCAGCACCTTCTGCGTGCCGTCCTCGGTGAACTGTGTCACCACCTTGAAGCCGCTCGCCTGCGCGTCGGCGAGTTGCGCCGTTGCGGATGCCTCGAGCACCTTGTAGGCCGGCCACCGGCGCCATTGCACGCCGTAGACGTCGCCCAGATCGTCCGGCCCCTCGCGGTACGGATTCGCGAGCCACTGGGCGTTCTCGTTCGCGTTAGCGTCCCACACCTTGCAGCCGAGCGCGCGGAAGTCCGCGGCGCTGCGCGACGCGCGCAGAAAGCCCACGAGTTCGCCTACCGCCGACTTGAACGCCAGCTTCTTCGTGGTGACGGCGGGAAAGCCCTGCTGGAGGTCGAAGCGCATCATCGCGCCCGGCATGCTGATGGTACGGATGCCGGTGCGGTTTTCCTGCCACGTGCCGGTGTCGAGAATCGTGCGGACGAGGTCGAGGTACTGTTTCATTCGGGGGCTTCCTTCGGGCCGGCGCGGCGCCGTTTGGATGAACTGAAGCCCCCGATTCTAGCAAGCGCGCGTGCGCCTCACCTGGCGCCGCCTTCGGCATCGCTCATTGGGCATCGCACCCGACAGATCGCCCGGCATCCGCGTGCCCGAACGTCAGGCCATGCCGCGGTATGCCGCGTCATGCCCTCTCACAGATGCGGCACGCTCGCCGGCAAGTCCCCGCCCTGATGGCCGAGATCGCCCTCCATGTGGCGCATGCCATGTGCGCACAGCAGCCGGTACAGCGTGACGCGCGAGATGCCGAGTTCCTGCGCGGCGTCGCCAAGCCGTCCGCGATGGCGCAAGAGCGCAAGCTCGATGGCCTGGCGCTCCGCCGCCTCGCGCGCCTGGGCGAGCGAGACCGGCACGATCTCCACGTACTCCGAGAGTTCGAGGTCACGCGCCGTGATGGCACGGCCCTCCGACATCACGATGGCGCGGCGCACGCGGTTGATCAGCTCGCGCACATTGCCGGGCCAGCTGTAGTTGTGCAGCGCCGCGATGGCATCCGGCGAGAAGCCGCGCAGACGGCGGCTCGCGTCCTTGCGAAAGCGTTCGAGCATGTGCCGCGCGAGCAGCTCGATGTCCTTGCCGCGCGCGCGCAGCGGCGGCTCGTCGATCTGCAGCACGCACAGGCGGTGATAGAGATCCTGACGGAAGCGCCCTTCGATCATCGCCGTCTGCATGTCCACGTGCGTGGCCGAGATGATGCGCACATCCACGGGAATGGATTGATGCCCGCCCAGCCGCTCCACCTTGCCTTCCTGGAGAAAGCGCAGCAGGCTCGCCTGGCTTTCGAGCGGCAGGTCGCCGATTTCGTCGAGGAACAGCGTGCCGCCATTGGCCGCTTCCACGCGCCCGATCTTGCGCTGGTTCGCGCCCGTGAACGCGCCGCGCTCGTAGCCGAACAGTTCCGATTGCAACAGGTGCGGCGGAATGGCGCCGCAGTTGATGGGCACGAACGGGGCATTGCGTCGCGCGGAGCGCTCATGAATGGCGACCGCGGTCAATTCCTTGCCCGTGCCCGATTCGCCCGAAATGAAAACGGGCGCATCGGTCATCGCAACCTTGCGGATGGAGCGGAAGAGCGCCAGCATCGCGTCGCACGAGCCGACCATTTCGCCCTCGGCGCCCGCGCCCGATTCGTTCGACGCCGGCTCCCCCAGCTCCACCATGCCGAACGCGTGGCCCACCGAATCCACCACGCGTTCGCCCGTCCACGGCATCGTTACATAGTCGAAACAGTAATCACGGACCAGCCGGCGCAGCGACGCGTCCTGCAGTTGCCCGGCCGTCGTGGCCGCCACCCAGCCCACGTTGGGCATGGTGAGGCACGACTCGAAGGTCACGATTTCATGCGGCTGAAAACGGCTGGCGAGGTCCAGCAGACCGCCCGCAGTGGCACCCGGGCGCACCGCGCGGCGCACGTCGCGCGCGCTTTCCACAACATCGACCTGCCAGCCACGGTCACGAAAGCGCGAACTCAACTCCGGGCTGGGGTTGCGGGTGACATAAACGAGTTGCCGTGTTGCGGGTTCCATTCTTCAGATCCTCTCGTCAACGTGCGCCCGAAAATCCGACAGCACGCACCTGATTCTCCGGACATGCGGACGGGCGGCGGCATTTGCCTAATGGCAAAAAATACCGAACGACCATTCCATTTCCTGTGGACTGCTGATACCCGAAAGCGGCATGTGTGCGTTCAAACGGCCGAATGCTGAGGTTTTTTAAAAATCGGCTCGTGTCAGGAGCTTACTATACGCGTCGTTCGGGCAACAGCAAATATGCAAATAAAATCCTCGGAGCCCATATCCCGCAAGGCTGTGCGGCATGGCCGCATGTCTGACGAATTACATAAAACGTTTTCTGCGCCATTACCATGATTACCCTGGTAATGTGACTGTCGCATTGCGAAATAAGCGGTATTTTCTTCCCGCCGTTTCAGTGCTGAAACGTTTCGGCGCGATTTCGGACCTGGGCCCGGGCGCCAATTTCAGCTTCTCCTGTCGCGTCAATGGTTTCCGCGCGATGGCACACGTTTCGCTAAACGTGGGCCACCAGGGAGAAACATCATGCGACTCGTTGACTGCGTAGAACGATGCATTGCCAGGCGCGCTCCGCTCGTGCTCGCCGCCTCGCTAGCACTGCTATTTGCTGCGTCCTCTGCCTCGGCGCAGGAAGCCGCAGCCATCGCCTCACCCGACCCGGCGGTCGCCACCCTCGTGGACACACCGTCCGCAGCGGTGACGCCGCCGCAGACGGTGGCCCAGGCCGACACCGGCAGGGCCCCCACCACCGCAGCCATCCTGTTCACGCGAGCAATGGCCGTTCCCGGCGCGACCACCTTGAGCGACATCCCGCTCGACGACCAGGTGCTCTCGCGTCAGCGCGGCGGTGCGGTGGGAATGATGATGGTCGCCGCCACGCCTCAACTGATGCGCGGCAACGGCGTGACGCTGTGGGACGAAATCGCCCCGCCCGCGCCGCTGCCCATTCCGGTGGACGCTGCGCGCGCCGCACAGAGCAACGTCACGACGTATCAGCGCAACGGCAACTAAGAGCAATCAAGAGCCACTGGGCGAGGCATCGTGCGCCACGCGCCCACATCGCCCGCCAGTTTCGAGGAACCGACATGATCGCCTCATCTCCCGTGCCACGCCGCGGCGTCCCGTTTGCCGCGCTGCTGTGCGCACTCGCCAGCGCAGCCGCCGCAGCGGCAACGCCCGCGGCCGCGCAGCAACTCATGCAGCCCACCACGCAGCCTGGCAATCTCGTGATCGAGCGCACCATCACGCCGCGCGATGCGTTCGTGCCGGTACCGAAGAGTCAGGATCCCATCGCAGTCCAGGTGGAGACCTTCCCGCGCGCCACGTTCAACGGGGCCATGGCGTCCATGGCCACCGACCTCGACCTGAACGGCGCACACGGTTCGGGCGGCATTGCGGGCAGCGGCGTGCGCTCCACGCTTGCGAGCGTCGGCGGCATGGGGCAAGTGCTCGGCGCCACAGGCAACTCCGTTCCCGTGGGTGCGAACGCAACGGCGGGCGCAGGCCTCGCCGGTCTCGGCAGCTCGATCTCACAGACCGTGACGAGCGCGCTGGCGCCGCTCGGCGCCGCACTGGGAGCCACGAAATGAGCGCGCCGCGCCTTCTGCATCGTCTTCTCTTCGCGACTGCCATCGATCGGCATGTTGGCTCAGGCCGCGCCGTTGGCCGTGTGCTCGGCCGCACGTTAGTCGCCTGCGCGGTGGCAGGCGCGAGCAGCGCGGCGAGCCTCGCCGCCCACGCGCAAACCGTGCCGGAGCGCGTCGACGCGCTCTCCGTGATCGGCAGCGCGGCGGTCGCTGGCGCGGTGGGCGTGGTCGCCGTGAACCAGGCGAGCGGCCTCGACAACGTTCAGGCGAACCAGGCGGTGGTCACGACCGGCGCGATGCCGATCGACCTCACGGCAAGCGCGCAAGGCGCGAGCGCCAATGCGCGCGCCACGAATGCGGCGAGCGTGATCGCGAGCAACGCATTTTCCAATGCCTCCGGCGTGATTCAGCTGAATCAGTCGGCAGGCGTAGCGAATCTTCAGCGGAACAGCGCCTTGATCGGCGCTGCTTCGGGTGAAGCGGAGATCGTATCGGATGGGGTGCTATCCGCTACGACCGCCAACGGCAGTGGGTTGGCCAGGTCCGTGGGAAGCCACGACGTGCAGCAGGCGTCCATCGGTGCGGGCGCTTTCGCCAACGTCAACGGCGTCTTGCAGATCAACCAGACAGCCGGAGCAGGCAACGTCAGTTCCAACAGTTTTGTGCTCCGTCCCCCGGCGGGCACCTTTTTTTAACTTGATGTTTTTCGGAGCGTAATCATGAAACGCACTCTCATTGCAGCGGCTGTTCTGTCGACGATGGTCACCGGCGCCTACGCGGGCGAACGCAATTGCGGATCCGGCTGCGACCCCGCCGAGCTTTTCACGGCCACCAACATCTACACCGACATCGGCGAATTCGGCTTCATCACGCTGCGTGGCCACGTGAACGTGGCGGCCAGCTCGGGCGCGACGGTCAACAACTCGCAGAGCGTCAACATCGGCGGCGTGGACATGCAAGGTCCGCCGCAGTCGTACACCAAGGGCAACATCACGACGAACGTGAACACCACGCACGCCTGGGACAACGCAAGCGGCAGCGGCAGCAGCTGGAGCGTGAGTGACTCGTACAAGAACGACAGCTATGCGTACAACAACACGCATACGAGCACCTCGAACTGGTCGAAGAGCGGCAGCTTCGTGAAGGGTGGCGGCTTCGCCTCGGGCATCTCGGCCAACTATGGCGGCTACCAGTACGCGAACACGCATCAGTCCGCGAACGGCTTCATCGCGGCGGGCTTCATCGCGGGCCTGGGCGGCGGCCCCGGCGTGATCTTCGGCGGCGTGGCGGCGGGCTTCGCCGGTGCGCTCAACACGCACGAATCGTCGAACTTCGGCGGCGGCTTCCACGGCAACGCGAGCGGCTACGACGTGGCATGGGGCGGCTTCGCGGCAAGCGGCCAGAGCAGCGCGACGCACACCAACAGCGGCAGCGGCTCGTTCACGTCGAACGACTACTCGGCTCACGCTCACGCCTACGGCTGGAACCGCAACTACGCCGAAGACGCCGGCCGCGTGACGGTGACGGGCTCGGTCACGGAGCACATCGACACGCGCAAGACCACCACGATGGCCGCGACGATCGACTCGGGCGCACTCGCAGGCGCACAGGGCAACATCGGCGTGAACATGGCCACGGGTGCCAACAATGCGCAGTCCAACGACGCCGCGCTCGCCAACATGGACGTAGGCCCGGTGTTCGGCAGCGCGCAGATCTTCTCGACGCAAAGCTCGTCGGGCAAGGCGAAGGTGGGTCCGCTCAACTTCGTGGCGGCCGTGGGCTCCGGCGTGCTGGCCGGCGCGTCGGGCAATGTCGGCGTGAACGTGGCGTCGGGCGCGGGCAACGTGCAGAACAACAGCCTCGCCGTGTCGTCCACGACGGTCTCGAAGAGCGACCCGAGGGGCTGGGATGAACATAGCAAGAGCGGCAACGGCGGCGAGGTCATCGCGAGCGACCAGAACTGCCAGACCGCCGAAGCCGGCGTGAAGGGCAGCTTCACCGGCTCGTCGTACCTCGGCGCCGGCGCGCTTGCAGGCGCCACGGGCAACATCGGCGTGAACATCGCGTCGGGCGTGGGCAACCTGCAGCACAACGGCCTCGCAGTCGCGAGCGTGGCATCGCACTAAGCCACCTCCCACCGCAGGCAACAGCACTGCACGGGGAAAAACCGGCCGGCCTCGACATCGGCGTCGAGGCCGGTCCGGACCTGATGTCGAGGCCGGTCGGCCCGCATCACCAAGGGGGACATCATGTTCGTTGGAACGAGCAGGGCCGCTGCTTTGTCCGCGCTGGCATTGGCCGTCTCATGCGTCGTGCCGCACGCGGTGCGCGCGCAGTCTTCCCTCAACATGAACGCCGCGGCCGGCGTGCCCTTCAACGTGAAGGTGCGCTCGGTGCGCGAGCTGCGCTACAACCACATCGTCACGCAGCAGTTCGACTACAGCTGCGGGTCCGCTGCGCTTGCCACGCTGCTCAAGTACGGCTACGGCATCGACATTCCCGAAAGCGAACTCATCGCCCGCATGATGGCGTTCTCGACTCCCGAGGTCGTCGTCAAGAACGGCTTTTCGATGCTCGACATGAAGAAGTTCGTCGAGACCATCGGGCTGCGCGGCCGCGGCTTTCGCGTCACCTCCGAGGCGCTTTACCACCTGCAGATCCCCGTGCTCGTGCTGATGAACAGCGACGGTTACGAGCACTTCGTCATCGTCAAGCACGCGGAGTACGGCCGCATCTTCGTCGCCGACCCCGCGCTCGGCAACCGCATCGTGCTCGAAGACGACTTCGTGAAGAAGTGGAACGGGCTCGTCTTTGCCGTCGTCGGCAAACCTTTTCTGGAGGACTCTCCGCTTTTGCAGGGCAACGAATCGCATGCGCTCAAGCTGCGCCAACGTGCGCTGGAAGACGGAAGTGCAGCGATTCCCTTCGTAGAGTTCGGTCTGATCAAGGCAGAGTTGTTCTGACTCGTCATGGATAGAAACCTTCTCACCGCCGGCTGCGCGTTGTGCATCACCACGCTCGGTCTGGCTTCGGTCGCCCATGCTGCCGGGCAAGGTTCGACCGTTTTCGACAACGTCCCGGCGCTCAGGCTTCAGGCCGTGGACGACAACGTGCTCGCAGCACAAACCGGCAAGGGGCTGGCTGGAGACATCATCTCGGGCGTGGTGGTGGAACTGCTCTCCAGCTGGAAAATGCCCAACGGGGCCACGGCCGTCGCGCAAGGCGCGCTCTCGCTCGTGACCGGCAAGCTCAACCAGGTGGCCGCCCAGGTGAGTTCGCAGGCTTCGGTCACGGAGCCAGCGCACAACGCAAGCGGCGGCGCCAATCCGAACGCGGGCGCCGCAGGTGGCGAAAACGTCAGTGTCAACGGCGTTTCGCAGATCACCCAGATCGCGGGCAACAGCAACATCGGCAGCAACCAGGCCGCCATCGACTTCAACGCGGCCACCAACGCTCACACATCGCCCGCCGCCTGGAACAACGCGACCTCGGCTGCCGCCAGCAGTGCCGACGGTTCGGTCAAAGCCGGCATCACGTTCGGCAGCGGCGGCATCAAGGTGGCCCTGCAAACACCCGCAGGCATCGCCACGCAAACGGTTGCACCGACCAACGCCCAACAGGCAAGCATGATCGGGCAACTCCTTCAGATCGCAGGCAATAACCAGCAAGTGGCCAACCAGCTGCAACTGCATCTGCAGACGCAGCCGATGTCGGCCGACGCGCTACGCCAGCTCGGCGTACTACAAGCCCTGCAGAACGGTGTGAGGAGATAGGCGGGCAGCCGGCCCGCACGCGCGTCACCGAGGACGCGCAGAAACAAAGGCAGTACACGGAAGAAGAACGCAGTCGCGCACATCACAGGAGACCGGTGCTGCGCGGCCGCAACACCGGGGGACCAACAATGAACCGCTTGCAGAGGACGAGGGGGCCGCGCATGGCGTTGGCGGCCATTCCGGCAGCAGTGATGCTGCTCGCCATATCGCAGGGAGCAGGCGCGCAGGCGCTTGCGCATCAGTCGCTGGAAGACCGGCTCAACACGCTGATGCGTGTGGTCGATGAGCAGCAGAGACAGATCAATTCGCTGGAGCGCCAGGTGACGGATCTCCAGATGGCACAGCGCGGGCGCGGGCTGCCCGGCGCAGGCGCCGCGCCCGCCGACAACGGCGCAGCCGACAGCACCGCTGCCCAGCAGCCCGGCGCCGACGGCCTGCCGGTGCCGCTGCCGCCGCTCGCACAGATCAATCCCAACGCGAATGCGCCAGGCAGCAGCACGGGCACGGCCACGGGCGTGCCGGTCACGCCGCCGGTGCCTGAAGGCGCGAGCGCAAAGGCCGCAGGCACGGGTGGAGGGACAGGCGGCGCGCCGTCGTCAGGCGAATCGCCAGGCGCGATCGGTCAGACCCAGAAGGCCGCCGAGCCCGCCCGCACCCAGGCCGAAGAAGCCGTCGTGCAACGCGAACACGCCCCGCTCTTCGACCACAAGCTCACGCTCGACTGGGGCATCAACGACACCTATTACGATCGCCGGCAACTGCAGCTTTCCGGCTTCCTCGCGCTCGACGCGATCTTCCTCGGCAACATCAACCTGGGCGAGACGAAGTCGCACCAGGTCATGTCGGACCTCGACGTGCGCTACGGGCTCACCGACCGCATCAGCATCGACGCCGACGTGCCCTACATGTACCGCACGAGCAACTTCATCGTGGGCGGCGCGGGCGGGTCGGCGAGCACGATGTCGGATGCGTCCGCCAGCTCGCATGCGCTCGGCGACGTCAACTTCGGCCTCTACTATCAGCTGCTCAAGGAGACCGGCAATCTGCCCGACGTGGTGGCGAGCCTGCGCGTGAAGGCGCCCACCGGCACCTCGCCCTTCGGCATCAAGGTCGTGCAGGTGGATGCGGACAATACCAACCTCGTCGCGCCGACCAAGCTGCCCACGGGCACGGGCTTCTGGAACATCACGGGCGGCGTGTCGGTGCTGAAGACCTACGACCCGGTCGTGCTGTTCGGCAGCTTCTCGTACACGTACAACGTGTCGCGCTCGTTCGCGGACATCTCGTCGGTGGTCGGGCAGACGCAGCCCGCCACCGTCAAGCTGGGCGACGTGATCCAGTTCGGCGGCGGCGTCGCGCTCGCCTTCTCCGACAAGGACTCGGCAAGCGTGGCCTACACCATGGCGCTGGAACCCGCCACCGAAACGAAGGCGCCCGGCGGTGCCTGGTCGAAGGTGCCGGGCAGCGAAACCACCGCCTCCGCCGTGACGTTCGGCCTGAATCACGTGGTAAACAAGCATCTGACCATCAACGGCTCGGTATCGATCGGCCTCACGCCCGATACGCCGAACTTCGTGGTTGGCGTGCGCTTTCCCTACACTTTCTGATGTAAGAGGCTCATCGTGCGCGAATCACCCCACTTGAGCGGTACAGTTACGTCGTTAGCGGGCTCGGCCCCCCGTCTCGTCATGACGAGCCCGGACAAGATCGAAGCGCAGCGCCACAAGAACACTTCGCCCGCCCGAACCGAGGACACGACACCTTTGACGACTGCTCAGGCCGAACGCTTGCTGCTCTACGTCGCGCGCTCCCCCGACGACGACCTGGCGGCACACCTGAAGAGCCGCGGCTGGAACATTTCAGTCGCCCGCTCCGCGC
The DNA here is from genome assembly GCF_003986935.1 of Paraburkholderia kururiensis JCM 10599 = LMG 19447. Classification (GTDB taxonomy): domain Bacteria; phylum Pseudomonadota; class Gammaproteobacteria; order Burkholderiales; family Burkholderiaceae; genus Paraburkholderia; species Paraburkholderia kururiensis. Next base: position 151,425 of record NZ_RJZE01000006.1, read on the forward strand.
ACGACGTCGCCCGGCTGGCCAAGCCCGACGCAACCTGCGCGGGCATTGTCGATCTCACGAGCTTCGCCGCCCGCGACGTTGCCGGGCTCGAATCCGCGCTGCGCCAGCAGCAGATCGGCTGGATTGCGCTCGCCAACAGCGAGCGGCTTGCCGACCCGGAAGTGCGCCGCCTGATTCGCCACTACTGCTTCGACTACGTGAAGATCCCGGTTGCCAATGCAACCATCGACTATCTCGTCGGCCACGCCTACGGCATGGTCACGCTCTGCGATCTCGACTTCGTGGCGGGCGTGGCCACCGCCGGCGACGACGAAATGGTGGGCACCTGCGAGGCAATGCAGCAGCTCTTTCGCACCATCCGGAAGGTGGCGAACACCGACGCGACCGTCTTCATCTCGGGCGAATCGGGCACGGGCAAGGAACTCACCGCGCTCGCCATCCACGAGCGCTCGCAGCGGCGCAAGTCCACCTTCGTGCCGATCAACTGCGGCGCGATTCCGCATCACCTGCTGCAGTCCGAACTCTTCGGCTACGAGCGCGGCGCGTTCACGGGCGCGAACCAGCGCAAGGTCGGCCGCGTGGAAGCCGCGGACGGCGGCACGCTGTTCCTCGATGAAATCGGCGACCTGCCGCTCGAAAGCCAGGCGAGCCTGCTGCGCTTTCTGCAGGAAGGCAAGATCGAGCGGCTGGGCGGGCACGAGTCGATTCCCGTTGACGTGCGCATCATCTCGGCGACCCACGTGGATCTCGAAGCGGCGATGCGCGACGGCCGCTTTCGCGCGGACCTCTTTCACCGCCTCTGCGTGCTGCGCGTGGACGAACCGCCGCTGCGCGCGCGCGGCAAGGACATCGAGATCCTCGCGCATCACATCCTGCACAAATTCAAGACCGACAGCGCGCGCAAGATTCGCGGCTTCACGCCGTCGGCCATCGAGGCCATGTACAACTACAACTGGCCCGGTAACGTGCGCGAACTCATCAACCGCGTGCGCCGCGCCATCGTGATGGCGGAGAACAAGCTGATTTCGGCCGAAGACCTCGACCTCGAGCACTTCACGGCGCAGCAGACCATGACGCTCGCGCAGGCGCGCGAGGCCGCCGAGAAGCGCGCGATCGAGTCGGCGCTGCTGCGCCACCGGCACCGGCTCAACGAAGCGGCCACCGACCTCGGCATCTCGCGCGTGACGCTGTACCGGCTGATGGGCGCGCACGGCCTGCGCGACGCGAGCGCAAGCGACGAGAAGAACCTGTTCGGCGGGGAAGCGGAAGGACACGAGTAACGCCGCGCACGCAGCCGGGCGACGAAGGGCGGTCGGTTAGAATCGCGAGATTCACGACTGCCCTTCCTGTTTTCATGACGACGCTCACCTTGATCGTTGCGCGCGCGCGCAACGGCGTAATCGGCCGCGACAACCAACTGCCCTGGCGGCTGCCCGAAGACCTCGCGTTTTTCAAACGCACCACGATGGGCGCGCCCATCATCATGGGGCGCAAGACGCACGAGTCGATCGGCCGGCCGCTGCCGGGCCGGCGCAACATCGTCGTCACGCGCGACCCGGCGCGCCACTTCGAAGGCTGCGACACCGTGACGGGTCTTGACGACGCGCTCGCGCTCGCCGCGCGCGACGGCGCCGCAGAGGCATTCCTGATTGGCGGCGCCGAGCTTTACCGCGAAGGATTTGAGCGGGCGCAAAAACTGATCGTCACCGAGATTGCCGCGGACTTCGCGGGCGATACCACCTTCCCGGCGCCGGACCCGCTCACGTGGGACGAAGTCTCGCGCGAAGCCCACCGGGCCGCGGCGCCCAATGACTTCGAATTCGCGTTTGTGGTCTACGCGCGCAAGCCGGGGGTTTGAGGCGTATTCGGGGAAAGAACTGCGAGGGAGGCGAGCGGCCGAATGCGCCGCTCACCGATGTGACACAAAGAGCGGCGGCCTGTGCCAACCCGCCGCGCAGGCCCGCCCGCTGTTGCGGTAACTTGCGCCTGCTATTTACTGCCCTGCCACCGTCATCCGTTCGATCAGCACCGAACCGGTCTGCTTGGTGCCGCGCACGATGGTGTCGGCGCCCACTGCAACGATGTTGCGAAACATCTCCTGAAGCGTGCTCGCCACGGTGATCTCTTCCACCGGATACTGGATCTCGCCGTTCTCGACCCAGAAACCCGAGGCGCCGCGCGAATAGTCGCCCGTCACGTAGTTCACGCCCTGCCCCATCAACTCCGTGAGCAGCAGGCCCGTGCCGAGCTTCTTCAGCATCGCCTTGAAGTCGTCTTCGGGCCGCGTTTGCGTGCTGAGCAGCGAGACGTTGTGCGAGCCGCCCGCGTTGCCCGTGGTCTGCATGCCGAGCTTGCGCGCCGAATACGTGGAGAGGAAATAGCCTTCCACCACGCCGTCCTTCACGACCGAACGCTGCTTCGTGCGCACGCCTTCTTCGTCGAACGGTGCGCTGCCCATGGCGCGCGGCACGTGCGGGTCTTCGACGATCTGGATGTGCGGCGCGAACACGGGTTTGCCGAGGCTGTCGACCAGAAACGAGGTCTTGCGGTACAGCGCGCCGCCGCTCGTGGCCTGCACGAACGCGCCGAGCAGGCCGGAGGCGAGCGGCGCCTCGAACAGCACCGGCACCTTGCGCGTATCGAGCCCGCGCGCGCCCATGCGGGCGAGCGCGCGTTCGGCGGCGTAGCGGCCCACGGCCTCGGGCTGCGCCAGTTCTGCCGCACTGCGCTTCGACGAGTACCAGTCGTCGCGCTGCATGTGGCGGCCTTCGCCCGCAATCGGCGCACAGGCGATGTAGTGGCGCGAATACGGATACCCCCCGAGGAAGCCCCGCGTGGTGGCCAGCACGAACTGCGAGTGCTGCGCCGACACGCTCGCGCCTTCCGAGTTGCGGATGCGGGAATCGGTGGCAAAAGCGGCTTCTTCGGCGCGACGCGCGAGCGCGACAGCCTCGTCGGCGGTGAGATTCCACGGATGGTAGAGGTCGAGGTTGCGCGGCGCCGTTTCCAGCAGTTCGGCCTCGGCGAGGCCCGCGCAATCGTCTTCAGCCGTGAAACGGGCGATGTTGTAGGCGGCCGCAACGGTGTCCTTGAGCGCCTGCGACGAGAAGTCCGAGGTGCTCGCGTTGCCGCGCTTGTTGCCGATGTAGACCGTCACGCCCACCATCTTGTCGCGGTTGTGCTCGATGGTCTCGACTTCACCGCGCCGCACCGACACCGAGAGGCCGTCGCCTTCGGAAATCTCGGTGCCGGCATCGGTCGCGCCGAGCGCCTTCGCGTGGCGGAGGATGTCCGACGCGATCTCCTTGAGCTCGTCCTGGGTGTGCGGGAAAAAGCGTTGCCGGGCTTCGATGTCTGCTGCCATTGTGTTTGCTGTCCGGGTTCGGGGCCCTGGGTGGCCCGGGATAAGGTGCGTGGCAATTTCGTCACGTATCACGCGATCATAGCAAGGTCCGCGCAAAGACATGCGCCGCAGCCTGACGGCGTTGGCCGGCGCGGCTGTGCGGCGCGCCGGCGGGCCGGGCCGGAGCTGTCCCGTGACAGGCCCACGCTACAATACGGCCCATGACACGCAAAACCCGCATCCAACCTATGCACGCGGCCGTCGAGGAAGACGACAACGGCTACGATCGCCCCAGCAAATCCCAACTGAAGCGTGAAATGCACGCATTGCAGGAGCTGGGCAAGGCGCTCGTCGAACTGCCGAAAGACGCGCTCAAGCGCATGCCGATGCCAGAGCATCTCGCCGACGCCGTTGCCGAAGCGCGCCGCATCACCGACCACGAAGGCAAGCGCCGCCAACTGCAGTACGTCGGCCGCGTGATGCGCGGACTGGCCGACGAAGAGACCGAAGCGTTGCGCACGGCGCTGGAAACCTACCGCGGCGTGAACCGCGCGGCCACGGCACAACTCCACTGGATCGAACGTACCCGCGAACAACTGCTCGCCGACGACGCCGCGTTCACGGCGTTCCTGCGCGAGCACCCCGCCGCCGACGCCCAGGAAGGCCGCACGCTGATCCGCAACGCGCGCAAGGAAGCGCAGATGGGCAAGCCGCCCCGCTACTTCCGCGAACTCTTTCAGTGGATCAAGGACGTGAGCGGCAGCACCGACGAAGACACCGGCGACGCAGGCGAAGGAACCGACGATGACGACTCCCACGCGTAACCATCCCGACGAAATCGTGATCGGCCTCGTGTCCATCAGCGACCGGGCCACGAGCGGCGTCTATCAGGACGAAGGCATTCCCTCGCTCACCGCCTGGCTTGGCGCGGCGCTGAGCTCGCCGTGGCGCGCCGAAACGCGGCTCATCCCCGACGATGCAGCGACCATTTCCGCGACGCTCGTGGAACTCGTCGACACGGCAGGCTGCGACCTCGTGCTGACGACGGGTGGCACCGGCCCCGCGCGGCGCGACGTGACGCCCGAAGCCACGCTTGCCGTGGCAACGAAGGAAATGCCGGGCTTCGGCGAACAGATGCGGCAGATCAGCCTGAACTTCGTGCCCACCGCGATTCTCTCGCGCCAGGTCGCGGTGATCCGCGAAAGCCAGACGTCGGCGACGCACGCGGCGTTGATCGTCAACCTGCCGGGACAGCCGAAGTCGATCAAGGAAACGCTGGAAGGTTTGCGCGACGAGAGCGGTGCCGTGAAGGTGCCGGGCATCTTCGCGGCCGTGCCGTATTGCATCGACCTGATCGGCGGGCCGTACGTGGAAACCAACGACGCGGTCGTGGCGGCATTCCGGCCCAAGAGCGCGCGGCGGGCGCCGCGCACGGCATAACGCACGGTATGCGCTATATGCGCGTGGTCAGTACGCGCGGGTAGCGTGGTCGCTCGGTGGCCGGCGGGCTTGTCGGCTCATCCGCCGCCAATTCATTGGCCGGCTTATTTGTCGACCTGCGCTGCGCTCGCGTCGATGGCAAGCGAGTCGCTGGCCGCCGGAATCAGGAAGTGCTTGCGGTAGTACTGCAGTTCGTCGATCGACTCGTGAATGTCGGCGAGCGCGGTGTGCATGGCGCGCTTCTGGAAGCCCTTGTAAATGGCCGGCTGCCAGCGGCGGCACAGCTCCTTCAAGGTGCTCACGTCGAGGTTGCGGTAGTGAAAGAAGCGCTCGAGGTCGGGCATCCACCGCGCCATGAAGCGGCGGTCCTGGCAGATCGAGTTGCCGCACATCGGCGACTTGCCGGGCGGCACGTATTGCGACAGAAAGGCGATGAGCTGTTCCGTGGCCGAAGCCTCGTCCACCGTCGAGGCGCGCACCCGGTCAGTCAGGCCCGAGCGGCCATGCGTGTTGCGGTTCCACTCGTCCATCTTGCCGAGCGTTTCGTCGCTCTGGTGGATGGCCAGCACCGGCCCTTCGACCATCTTGTCCAGCGTCGAATTCGTCACGACGACGGCGACTTCGATGATGCGGTCGTTGTCGGGATCGAGCCCCGTCATTTCCATGTCGAGCCAGATGAGATTCATGTCGCTGCGCGCGAGCGCGGGCGGCGTGACGGAGTCGAGAGTGTCAGTCATGAAAGCAACCTTGTGTGTCGCGGGGTGCAGGGCGCACCGGCCGGTCGGCGAGAACATATAATTGTCGCATAGATACCACGGATTCCCCGGATGCCTACCCTGTACTTCACCGTGCTGTTCGCCGTCGCCGTGCTTGCGATGGTCGTCACGAAACTCTGGCTCGCCTCGCGCCAGATCCGCTTCGTCGCCGCGCACCGCGAGATCGTGCCGGACCAGTTCGCGACGTCCATCCCGCTTTCCGCCCACCAGCGCGCCGCCGACTACACGGTTGCGCGCACGCGCCTCGGCATGGTCGAGATCGTGGTGGGCGCGGCGGTGCTGATCGGGCTCACGCTGGTGGGCGGCGTTCAGGTGCTCGACCTGGCAATTTCGGAGTGGCTCGGCCGCGGGTATCTCGGCCAGATCGTACTGGTGGCAGCGGTTGTCGCCATTTCGGGCATTGTCGAGGTGCCGTTCGACTATTACCGCCAGTTCGTGATCGAAGAGCGCTTCGGCTTCAACCGCATGGGCAAGGGCATCTTCTTCGCCGACCGCCTCAAGGGCGTGCTGCTCGGCGCCGCGTTCGGCCTGCCGCTGCTGTTCGTGGTGCTGTGGCTGATGCGCCAGGCGGGCAGCTTGTGGTGGCTGTGGACGTGGGTCGTCTGGGTCGTGTTCCAGATGCTCGTGCTGGTGCTGTACCCCACGGTCATCGCGCCCCTCTTCAACAAGTTCGAACCGCTCAAGGACGACGCACTGCGCACGCGCATCGAAGGGCTCATGAAGCGCTGCGGCTTCGCGGCCAAGGGCCTCTTCGTGATGGACGGCAGCCGGCGCTCGGCACACGGCAACGCCTATTTCACAGGCTTCGGGTCGGCAAGGCGCATCGTGTTCTTCGACACCCTGCTCTCGCGCCTCTCCGGCAGCGAGATCGAAGCCGTGCTCGCGCACGAGCTCGGTCACTTCAAGCGCCATCACGTCATCAAGCGCATGATCGTCACCTTCGCGATCAGCCTCGCCATGCTCGCGCTGCTCGGCTGGCTCTCGCAGTGCGTGTGGTTCTACGAAGGACTCGGCGTGCGGCCGTCGCTCATCGGCGACAACAGCGGGCTCGCGCTCGTGCTGTTCTTCCTCGCGGTCCCGGTGTTCCTGTTCTTCGTCACGCCCATCGGCAGCCTGAGTTCGCGCAAGCACGAGTTCGAGGCCGACGCGTTCGCCGCCACGCAAACGGACGCGAAAGATCTTGTGAATGCGCTCGTGAAGCTTTACGAAGACAACGCCTCCACGCTCACGCCGGACCCCATCTACACCGCGTTTTACTACTCGCATCCGCCCGCTTCGCAGCGCATCGACCGGCTGCTGCGGCACGCATGACGCGGCGCGCACCGAAAGCGGCGCAAGGCGCCGCGGAAAACCGCGCGCAAGGTAAGCGCATGGAAGGACGCGTGATCGCAGCGCATGGCCGCCATTACCTCGTGACCCCGGACGCTGGCGGCGCTGCGCTGCAGTGCTTTCCACGCGGCAAGCGCAGCGAGGTCGCCGTGGGCGACCACGTAACCTATGAGCCGACCTCCGCGGACCAGGGCGTAATCGTGGCCATCGGCGAGCGGCGCAATCTGCTCTACCGCTCGGATCAGTACAAGTCGAAGCTCTTCGCGGCGAATCTCGACCAGTTGCTGATCGTGCTCGCCACCGAACCGCACTTCAGCGAGGACCTGCTCGGCCGCGCACTCGTCGCGGCCGAAGCGAACGAGCTGAAGCCGATCATCCTGCTCAACAAGACCGACGTAGAGGCCGCGCTGCCAGCGGCGCGTGCGCGCCTCGAACGCTACCGCGCGCTTGGCTATTCCGTGCTCGAAGTATCGATCAAGGCGGCGCCGGAGGCAGCGCAGGCCGTGCTCGCCGAGCACCTGCACGGCCACGACACGCTGCTGCTCGGCCAGTCAGGCATGGGCAAATCGACGCTCGTGAACCTGCTGATTCCAGACGCGGAAGCCGCCACGCGCGAAATCTCGACGGCACTCAACAGCGGCCGACACACCACGACCTTCACGCGGCTCTACCCGTTTGCGGGCGGCGGGGCGCTGATCGATTCGCCGGGCTTCCAGGAGTTCGGGCTGCACCATCTCACAGAAGGACGGCTCGAGCGCGCGTTTCCGGAATTCCGGCCGCTACTCGCGCACTGCCGCTTCTACAACTGCCATCATCTGCACGAGCCTGGGTGCGCGATACTCGCCGCCGTCGAAGATGGCCGCATCGCCCGCGAACGGCATGCGCTCTACGCGCAGCTCGTTCACGAAGCGAGCCAGATCGTGCGTTGACCATCCGGTCGCCGCAGCCCGCCCACCGCTATGCTCAAGCTCACGAGCGCGCCGAACCTGCTGACCGCACAGCACTGGCTGAACGTACTCGAGACAGCCGGGATTGCGTGCGAGATGCACAACCGCTATCTGAGTGGCGCGATGGGCGAGATTCCGGCGGAACAATGTGCGCCGGAACTGTGGCTCGTTGACGAACGCGACGAGGCGGTGGCGCGCAAGCTGCTCGCCGCCGCGATGAGCGGACCGCCGAAGGACGCGGCGCCGTGGCGCTGCCGCCAATGCGGCGAAACGCTGGAAGCGCAATTTACCGTGTGCTGGCAATGCGGGACGGCACGCAATCCGCTGGACTGACTGAAACCAGCGGCGCTGAAACGGAAAGGAGAGGCTGAAGCGGATCTACGAGCGCGGGTGGGTTAGAACCACATCGCGATGGTGAGCATGAGGAGCAGCAGCATCCACAGGATCACCGCACGCCACACCAGCCCAACTGCGGATTGCAGCGTACGCGGCGTGCAATCGTCGCCAACCTGCAGCGGACCGCCGTCGCCCGTGGCCAGGGCATCGAGACTCGACGGCTCGGCAAGCGGCCCGGAGAGACGCGCGCCCAATGCACCGCTGCCCGCGGCGAGCAATACCCCCTCGTTGGTGTCTGGCCACGTGTGCGCATGATTGCGCCAGGCGTAAATCGCGTCTTCGAAGTTGCCGACAATCGCAAAACCCAGCGACGTGAGCCGTGTGGGCACCCAGTCGATCAGAAAGAACGCGGTCTGCGCGAAGCTGGAAAATGCCGCGGTGCGATCGTCGGCGGGCCGCGACCATGTGCGGGCGAGATATTCCGCAATCCGGTACAACACCGCGCCGGCGGGTCCGATCGGCACGAGGAACCAGAAGAACACGCCGAACACGTGCCGATGCGACGCCACAACCGCGTGAATGAGCGTGTGACGCACGATTTCGCCGACCGGCATGTCGACGGTGTCCATGCCAGTCCATTCATTGAGAATTTCGCGGGCGCGCGGCACGTCGTCGCTATTCAGAGCGAGATGAATGTCCGTGAAATAGTGGCTGAACTGCCGGAAGCCGAGCGTGAAATAGACGATGACGACGTTCCACAGGAACGCCAGCACAAAGCTGATGCGATACAACACGTAATAGACGAGCGCGACCGCGAGTGTCCACGGCAACACCACCGCAAGCCACGCGAGCAACCCATGCTTTTTCTTGCCGGCGTCGAACCCTTGCGCCGCGGACTCGGCGTGAAATTGAAGCAGCGCGGACACCGGATTGGTCGGCGACAGCGCGCGCACCTGTTCGATGATGAGGGCCAGCAATACGGAGAAAAAAGTCATGCGACGCGCCGTGCGATTCGGAAGTTTGGAATTCTTTTATAACGATAGCACAGGGTCAGATGGGCCTGAATGCGCGCGGGCCGCGGCGCAACATCGAAACAACAACGGCGTGATGTGCACGAGCCACATTCCAGTCGGCATGGCGTTTCATGCCGCAAGAAAGCGATAGAAATTACGCAACATGCCGGCCGTCGCGCCCCAGATGAAGTAATGACCACCGGTGCTGCCGCCGCGCGGATACGGCATGGAGAAGAAGCGTCGCTCGCCGCCTTCCCAGCGGAACACGCGCACCTCATGGTGCCTCGGATTCATCAGGAAGCTGAGCGGCACTTCGAAGATGTCCGCCACTTCGAGCGTATCCGCTGACACCGTGAAGGGCGGATGCACAAGACCCACCACGGGCGCCACCAGAAAGCCGGTGCCCGTGATGTAGTCCGGCAAGGCCCCCAGCACTTCCACGCGTCCGGAATCGAGGCCCACTTCCTCATTCGCCTCGCGCAGCGCGGTGGCAAAGGCGTCCGCGTCTTCCGGTTCCCGGCGGCCGCCGGGAAAACTGATCTGGCCAGCGTGATCGTTGAGGTGATCGGCACGTTGGGTGAGCAGCACCGTCAGCCCCTCCTCTCGCACTACGAGCGGTACGAGCACAGCTGCGTCGCGTGGGTCGACGTCTTCCGTGAGACGCGGCTCGAACGGTTCAGGCGACCACAGCAGGCGTTGCTCGAAGCGCGCGCGCAAGCCGTCCGGCGTCAAACGGGCAGACGGCACAGGCGGCAGGTCCGTGCCGGTCGACTCGACCGGCAGGTTTTCAGGCTCGAATACAGGACGGATCAACGGGTCTCCCGGAACGGGCACCGGCGTGCGTGGCGGGGCGCTACCGCCGGACAGCGAACATAGCGATGTCGCGCGGACATCTGCACATATCGCTATTTTGACCTGGCAAACAAAAAAGCACCCGGGAAGGGTGCTTTTTCTTACAGCTTTTACTCTGCGGCAGCTGCGCGGTCTTTCGACACCAGCTTTTCCTTGATCCGGGCAGCCTTGCCCGAACGCTCGCGCAGGTAGTACAGCTTCGCACGACGCACATCGCCGCGACGCTTCACGACGATGCTGGCGAGCAGCGGTGAGTACGTCTGGAACGTCCGTTCGACGCCTTCGCCCGACGAGATCTTGCGCACGATGAACGACGAGTTCAGACCGCGATTACGCTTCGCGATCACGACGCCTTCGTACGCCTGAACGCGCTTGCGGTTGCCTTCCACGACGTTCACGTTCACCACCACCGTGTCGCCGGGGGCGAATTCGGGAATGGTCTTGCCTGCGAGCACGCGCTCGATTTCTTCCTGCTCGAGTTTTCCGATGAGGTTCATCACTGACTCCGTAAGCCATCTTGTCGGCGTTCGTGCCCGTACCGGCTTGAGCAGCATTCCGGCACCACGGCCCCGATAGAGGATGGGTTCACATCAGGCACCGTCCACGCATGGAGCGGCGCCGCCTTTTGCCTCGCTAGTGGCCGCCGAAGACGATGCCTTCCGCGCTTCCTTCGCGAGACTTGCGAGCCATGCCTCGTCGGCGCGGCTCAACATCTTGTTCTTCCTGGCCTTCTCGATCAGATCGGGCCGCTTGTAGAGTGTGTTGCGCAATGCCTCGCGGCGGCGCCACTGCTCGATTTCCGCATGATGCCCGCCGAGCAGCACATCCGGCACGCGCATGCCGTCGTATTCCTCAGGGCGCGTGTAATGGGGACAATCGAGCAGTCCGTCCACGAAGCTGTCCTGCACCGCCGACTGCGCATCGTTGAGCACGCCCGGCAGCTGTCGCACCACCGCATCCATCAGCGCCATGGCCGGCAGCTCGCCGCCTGACAGCACGAAGTCGCCGAGGCTCACTTCTTCGTCGACACAACGGTCGACAAGGCGCTGGTCGATGGCTTCATACCGCCCGCACAGCAATACGAGGCCGGGCTGCTGTGCGAACTGCATCACGCGTTCATGCGTAAGCGTCGCGCCTTGCGGCGACATCAGCACGACCTTCGCACCGGTAATGCCCTGTTGCGCCTGAGCCGCTTTCGCCGCGCCAATCGCGTCTTCGAGCGGCCTGGCGAGCATTACCATGCCGGGCCCGCCCCCGTAGGGACGGTCGTCAATCGTGCGGTAGTTGTCGGTGGTGAAATCGCGTGGATTCCACGTACGCAACCCGTAGCGCTGCTGCTTCGCGGCCCGACTGGTAATGCCCCAATCGGTCAGCGCACGGAACATCTCAGGAAAGAGCGTCACGACATCGAACTGCATCGCTCTCTCCGTTCAGCGAATCGTGTTCAATAGTCGGCTTGCCAGTCGACGACAATCCGCTTCGCCGCCTGGTCCACCGACTTCACATAGACGCCGACGAACGGAATCAGCCGCTCGCCGGTTAGTGGCTTGCCGTCTTTCCCGGTGGAGGGATACTCGACCTGCAGCACCGAGTGGGCGCCGTTGTCGATCATGCTCGCCACTTTGCCGAGCACTTCGCCGCCTTCGTTGACAACTTCGAGGCCGAGCAGATCGACCCAGTAAAACTCGTCGGCTTCGAGCGCCGGAAACTCGGTGCGGCTCACATACACGCGGTGACCACGCAGCGCGAGTGCCGCATCGCGATCGTCCGTGCCGCCCAATTGCGCCACCACTGCGTCGCCGTGCGTTTTGGCGAGCACGACTGGCACCGACTTGCGCTCGCGGCCCTTCTCGAGCCACCAGCGCTTCGCAGCCAGCAGGGCATCGCCGCCGCGACCGGCCTGCGCGTGCGCCGCCACTTTGACCCAGCCTTTCAGACCGTAGGCATCGACGATCGCGCCGACTTCCACCGCGTCGACCGGCCAGCTTTGTTCCGACTCGAGCCGCATGCCCGGCGCCTCTGCTGCGCCCTGCGACTCGCCGCGTGTTGCTTCACGGCTGCGGCCGGGTTTGCGCACGAATGCACCGAACGGTGCGACGCCTTCGCCGGAAGCCGACGGCTGAACGCGACGCTGGCTGCGCTCCACCGGTCCAGCGCGTCCCGATCGTTCGGAATCACGTGCGGACATCAGCGAACCTCGCAGCCAGTTTCAATTGCCGGGGCACACTCGACCGGCCAGGCATCGCAGAGTTTGCGCGACGCAACCGGGAATGCACACCCACAAGCGCGGACCCTGCGGAGCCGGACAAGCTCATGCACGCGGCTCATGCAAGCAGATTACGCAGCCGGAGCTGCTGCCTGCGCCTTCTGCGCCTGCTTCACGAGACGCTCCACGGCCGGCGACAGCTGGGCACCCACGCCTTGCCAGTACGTCACGCGATCTTGCGCGATGCGCAGCGCTTCGCCCTTCGTCGCGACCGGATTGTAGAAGCCGACGCGTTCGATGAAGCGGCCGTCGCGACGGTTACGCGAATCGGTTGCAACGATGTTGTAGAACGGGCGCTTCTTCGAGCCGCCGCGAGCCAGACGGATGATGACCATACTTGAATCCTTGAAAACCGGGGGTTCGGGACCACTGAAACCGGCGATTATAGCCTGAAACCAACGCCATAACAAACACTTAACGGAGAACCTTGCAAATCGGGCTGTGACGGCAATGCAGGCCCGGCTGCGCGAAGGTGGCACAAAGCGGCTTGCCACCCGACGTGCCTTTGCCCGCGGGCCTATTCCGTACCTATGCCCGCACCCCTGCCGACCGTATTCGGGCGCCGCAACCAGCCCATCCCGGTCACTCTCGCCGCGACGCATTCGCCGACGGTCCCACCTGCCTTACGCCGTCCCGTCGGCGTAGAATTCGGCTCGGCCGGAATCCCGAGCAGCGTGACGCAGGCACAACAGGCAGCGGCGGCGCTCTCCACCATCACTCGTTCCCATGTCCACCGCTTCGAATTCATCGCGCTTTCGTTCCAAAACGCTCACCGCTGCTCTTGCCTTTTTCTTCGGCAGCATCGGAGCCCATCGCTTCTATCTATACGGCCCGCGCGATGTCTGGGGATGGGCACATCTGGTCGGCACCGTGATCGGCATTCCTGGCTTTTTGCTGCTCGTCGCCACCCAGCGCGAGTCTGCCCTCGGATGGTCACTCGCGCTACCCGGCGCAGTGTCGCTGCTGGCCGCGTTTCTCGCCGCCATCGTCTACGGGTTGCGCCCCGACGAGAAGTGGGACGCGCAGTTCAACGCGCAGGCCGGCCGTCGCAGTCGCTCGGGTTGGACGGTCATCTTCATCGTCATCTTTTCGCTGCTGATCGGCGCCTTCCTGCTGATGACGGGACTTGCGCTCTCGTTCCAGACCTATTTCGAGTCGCAGGTCGAAGCGGCGAAGTCGCTATCGCAGTAATCGGACCGGCAAGAGACACGACGCCGCACAAGCCGGCAGCCCGCCTAGAACAGATCGAGTTGCGGGTCATCCGCCGCACGCCGCAACACGACCGGTTCGCGGCGAAACTGCGAAATGTCGAGAATGCCGCGCCGCCGCTCGTTGAGACCGAGCCGTCGCACGGCTTTCCCGAAGCGCTGTTTCAGCAGATCGGCCCACGGCCCCTCGCCTTTCATTCGGCGTGCGAACGAGGCGTCGTAGTCTTTGCCGCCTCGCATGTCGCGCACGCGGCTCATGACGCGGTCCGCGCGGTCCGGAAAATGGGCTGCCAGCCAGTCCTTGAATAGCGGCGCGACTTCCCATGGCAGCCGCAGCACGATGTAACTCGCGCTCGTCGCGCCGGCCTCCGTACACGCTTCGAGAATACGCTCCATGTCGGGCTCCGTTACAAACGGGATCACCGGCGCAATGCTCACGCCCACCGGCACGCCCGCCTGAGCGAGCGTACGAATGGTGCGCAGGCGCCGGGCGGGCGACGCCGCGCGAGGCTCCAGCGTGCGCGCAATGCCTGCATCGAGCGTGGTGATGGTGATGGCAGCCATCACCTGGCCGCGTTCCGCCATCGGCGCCAGCAGGTCGAGGTCGCGCTCGATCAGCGACGACTTCGTGATGGCGGCGAACGGATGATGACGATCGTGCAGCACCTCGATCACGCGACGCGTGAGCCGCAGATCACGCTCCACGGGCTGCCATGCGTCCGTGTTGACGCCGAGCGCAATCGGTTCCGGCACATAGGACTTCTTCGAAATCTCTCGTGCCAGCAGTTCCGGCGCGTTGACCTTCGCATAGATGCGACTTTCGAAATCCAGGCCCGGCGACAGGCCCAGATAGGCATGCGTGGGGCGCGCGAAACAGTAGATACAGCCGTGCTCGCAGCCGCGGTACGGGTTCAGCGAAATGCTGAACGGAATATCCGGCGACTGGTTGCGCGTAAGGATGCTCTTCGCGCGCTCCTCGAACACCTGCGTGCGCAGCGGGGGCGGCACGTCGCCCTCCGGGGAGTCGAGGTGTGTCCAGCCGTCGTCGAACGCTTCGCGCTGGTTGACTTCGTAGCGGCCCTGCAGGTTCGTTACGGCGCCGCGCCCCTTGTATGGGGCGGGCGGGGCAACGGGATACTCGGAATATTCGGCGTCGGGATCGTTCACGGCGGCACACGACAAACGGAAAGCGACCGCGCCATACGAGGCAACGGCCGAAGTGCTGTATAAATATACAGTACTTCGGCCGTTTGTCGAGCCGTTCTTCGAGCCGCAGTTCAGTCAATCGCCCACAGCGATCGTCAGCGTTTCCTTGATCTCTTCCATCACCACGTAGCTCTTCGACTGAACCGCCCCGGGCAGCTGCAGCAGGATGTCGCCGAGCAGCTTGCGGTAGTCCGCCATCTCGCCGATGCGTGCCTTGATGAGGTAGTCGAAGTCGCCCGACACGAGGTGGCACTCCAGCACCTCAGGAATCTTCTGCACCTCGCGGCGAAACTGCTCGAACATGTTGCCGCTCTTGTGATCGAGCGTGATTTCCACGAACACGAGCAGCGCCGCGCCCAACATGCCGGGATTCACCCGCGCGTAGTAGCCAGTAATGATGCCGTCGCGCTCCATGCGCTTCACCCGCTCCGTGCACGGGGTGACCGAGAGACCGACCTGCTCGGCGAGGTCTTTCATCGCCATGCGACCGTCCTGCTGGAGCAGTTTCAGGATGCGGTGATCGATGCGATCGAGGGTCCGGACGGGCTGGCGTTGTGTGCGCATGGTTTTTCTACTGAAAACTGGAAAAATACAATAACAAAACCTACCTCAACACCAATAGCATAGCCGTAAATACTGGATACGCGCGATATTTCATGGTTTTCCGGACGCGCAGACCAGTTTCCCTTTCTGGATGGAGCAGCTATGCGAATCGTCGTTCTGGGCAGTGGCGTCGTCGGCGTGACGAGCGCCTATTATCTGGCGCGCGCCGGTCACGAAGTCACGGTGATCGACCGCGAAACCGGCCCTGCGCTCGACACGAGTTTCGCGAACGCAGGCCAGATCTCGCCGGGTTATGCCTCGCCCTGGGCCGCTCCCGGCGTGCCGCTCAAGGCCGTGAAGTGGATGTTCCAGAAGCATGCGCCGCTCGCCATCCGCCTCGACGGCACGCGCTTCCAGCTGCAGTGGATGTGGCAAATGCTGCAGAACTGCACGGCCGGGCGTTACGCCGTCAACAAAGGCCGCATGGTTCGCCTTGCCGAATACAGCCGCGATTGCCTTCAAGCGCTGCGCGCCGAAACCGGCATCGAGTACGAAGGCCGCCAGGGCGGCACGCTGCAGGTGTTCCGCACGCAGCAGCAACTCGAGGGCGCCGCGAAAGACATCACCGTGCTGAAAGACGCGAACGTGCCCTACGAGTTGCTCACGCCCGAAGAGCTGTCGCGTGCCGAGCCGGCGCTCGCCGCCGTGTCGCACAAGCTCACGGGCGGCCTGCGTCTGCCCGGCGACGAAACCGGCGACTGCCAGTTGTTCACCACGCGCCTTGCCGCGCTTGCCGGCGAACTCGGCGTACGTTTTCGCTACAACACGGCCATCGATGGCCTCGCCGTTGCGGGTGGGCGCGTTGCCGGCGTGCAGTGCGGCAGCGAACTCGTGCGTGCCGACGCTTTCGTCGTGGCCCTCGGCTCGTACTCGACGAAGCTGCTGTCGGGCATCGTGAAGATTCCCGTGTATCCGCTCAAGGGCTACTCGATCACGGCACCGATTGTCGATGCCAAGGCTGCGCCGGTTTCGACGGTGCTCGACGAAACGTACAAGATCGCCATCACGCGCTTCGACGACCGCATCCGCGTGGGTGGCATGGCCGAGATCGTCGGTTTCGACAAGCGCCTGCGCGATGCGCGTCGCGAGACGCTCGAAATGTGCGTGAACGACCTGTTCCCGGGCGGCGGCGACACCTCGAACGCCACCTTCTGGACCGGCCTGCGCCCGATGACGCCGGACGGCACGCCGGTGGTGGGCCGCACGCCGATGCCCAATCTGTTCCTCAACACGGGACACGGCACGCTGGGCTGGACGATGTCGTGCGGCTCGGGCCAATTGCTCGCAGACCTGATGTCGGGCAAGCAACCCGCCATTCGCGCCGACGACCTCTCCGTCCATCGCTACCTCGGCGAAACGGGCGGCACGGGGCGTCCTGCATACGCCTGATTCGACTGGCGCGAGCCGCACACGAGACGCTCGCAGAAGCAAAAAAGAAGGCGCCCACATTGGGCGCCTTCTGTCTTATGGAACGCGTTCCGCGCGCAAGGCGCCCCGCTTCTCGCAGGGCGTCCGGCCCATCAGTTTCAGAACTGGTCCTCGCCAAGTGCAAACACGCCTTCGCCACCTTTCGCGCTGACGATCGACACCTCCAACGCGCCAGCCTGAGGCAGCACGTGCTGCGCGAAGAACTGTGCCGTGGCGATCTTCGCTTCGTAGAACGCCGGGTCCTCCGCGCGCTTGCTGGCCGCGGCCAGCATGGCACGCGCCATCTGCCAGCCGCCCAGCACGATGCCGGCCAGTTTCAGATACGGCACACTGCCCGCGAACACCGCGTTCGGATCGCCCTTCGCGTTGGCAACGACATACTCCACAACCGACTGCAGCGCACGCTGACCTTGCGCCAACTGCGTGCGCATGGCACCGAATGCCGCGCCTTCGTGCGCGCCTAGCGCTTCGACGGTCTGCCCGATCTCCGCGATCAGGGCCTTCGCCACCGCACCGCCGTCGCGAACCGTCTTGCGGCCGATGAGGTCGTTTGCCTGAATCGCCGTGGTGCCTTCGTAGATCGTCAGGATGCGGGCGTCACGGTAGTACTGCGCCGCGCCCGTTTCCTCGATGAAGCCCATGCCGCCGTGCACCTGCACGCCGAGGCTCGTCACTTCGAGCGAAAGCTCCGTGCTCCAGCCCTTCACCACGGGCACGAGGAACTCGTAGATCGCATGATGCCGCTCGCGCGTCGCAGCGTCCGCGTGGCGATGCGCGATATCGCAGTGCGCGGCCGCCACGTAGGCAAGCGAGCGCGACGCTTCCGTAAGCGCGCGCATCGTGGCCAGCATGCGGCGCACGTCCGGGTGGTGGATGATCGTGACGGCCTGCTTCGCCGATCCGTCCACGGGCCGGCTCTGCACACGCTCCTTCGCATAGGCGAGCGCCTTCTGGTAGGCGCGGTCCGACACCGCCACGCCCTGCATGCCGACCGCGAAGCGGGCCGCGTTCATCATGATGAACATGTACTCGAGGCCGCGATTTTCTTCGCCCACGAGCTGACCGATCGCGCCGCCGTGATCGCCGAACTGCAGCACCGCCGTCGGGCTCGCCTTGATGCCCAGCTTGTGTTCGATCGACACGCAATGCACGTCGTTGCGCGCGCCGAGCGAACCGTCGTCGTTGACGAGGAACTTCGGCACGGTAAAGAGCGAAATACCCTTCACGCCTTCCGGCGCGCCAGGCGTGCGCGCGAGCACGAGATGCACGATGTTGCCCGCCATGTCGTGCTCGCCCCACGTGATAAAGATCTTCGTGCCGAAGATACGGTACGTGCCGTCGCCCTGCGGCTCGGCACGCGTGCGCACGAGTGCGAGATCGGAGCCGGCTTGCGGCTCGGTGAGGTTCATCGTGCCGGTCCATTCGCCGGAGATCAGCTTCGGCACGTAGCGCTGCTTCTGCTCCTCCGTGCCTGCGGTCAGCAGGGCTTCGATGGCGCCGTCGGTGAGCAGCGGGCACAGCGCGAACGACAGGTTCGCGGCATTGAGCATTTCGATACACGCAGTGGCGATCAGCTTCGGCAGGCCCTGACCGTCGTAATCGGTAGGATGCTGGACGCCTTGCCAGCCGCCTTCGGCGAACTGCCGGAAAGCGTCGGCGAAACCGGGCGTCGCCTTCACTTCGCCGTTGTGCCAGCTGCTGGGGTTGCGATCGCCTTCCACGTTGAGCGGCGCGATGACGTCGCCGCACAGCTTCGCGGCCTCTTCCAGTACGGCCTGGGCCGTCTCCGGCGTAGCGTCTTCGAAGCCGGGCAGGCTTGCGACCTGATCGATGCCGGCAAGCTCGTTCATCACGAACAGCATGTCTTTGACGGGGGCGGTGTAGCTCATTGAGTCAGTCTCCTCTACTGCCTGATATCAATAAAAAAGGGGGCGCCGTGCGCGCCCCCTTCGTGTGCCGATAGCCTTCTGCGAGGCGCGGGTGCCGCGCTTAGCCGAGTTCGCCGACGAGTTCGGGCACGAGCGCAAACAGATCACCGACGAGGCCGTAGTCGGCCACGCTGAAGATCGGTGCTTCGGGGTCCTTGTTGATCGCGACAATCACCTTCGAGTCCTTCATGCCGGCCAGATGCTGGATCGCACCCGAGATGCCCACCGCCACGTACAGCTGCGGCGCCACGATCTTGCCGGTCTGGCCCACCTGGTAGTCGTTGGGCACATAGCCCGCGTCCACCGCCGCGCGCGAGGCGCCCAGCGCTGCACCCAGCTTGTCGGCGAGCGGCTCCAGCACCTTCGTGTAGTTCTCGCCGCTGCCGAGACCCCGGCCACCCGAGACGATGATGTTCGCGCTCGTCAGCTCGGGACGGTCAAGCTTCGTCACTTCGCGGCTCACGAACTGCGAGATGCCGGCGTCCGGCGCTGCCTCGATCTTCTCGATGGACGCGCTGCCGCCTTCGGCCGCCACGGCGTCGAAGCCCGTGGTGCGCACCGTGATGACCTTGATCGGGTCCGCCGACTGCACCGTTGCGATCGCGTTGCCGGCGTAGATAGGACGCTCGAACGTGTCGGCGCTGACCACGGCCGTGATGTCGCTGATCTGCGCCACGTCGAGCTTCGCCGCGATGCGCGGCGTCACGTTCTTGCCCGCCGCCGTGGCCGGCGCGAGGATGTGCGAGTAGTCCTTCGCGATGTTCAGTACCGTCGCCTCGACGTTTTCCGCGAGGCCCGCTTCGAGCTGCGGTGCATCGGCGAGCAGCACCTTCGATACGCCCGCAATCTTCGCCGCCGCTTCGGCCGCGCCCTGCGCGTTGTGGCCGGCCACCAGCACGTGCACGTCGCCACCAATCTTCGTCGCAGCCGCCACCGTGTTCAGCGTCGCGCCCTTCACGGTCGCGTTGTCGTGTTCCGCAATTACCAGAATCGTCATTTGTCGTCGCTCCCTTACAGCACCTTCGCTTCGGTCTTCAACTTCTCCACCAGCGTCTTCACGTCCGGCACCTTCACGCCGGCCGAGCGCTTCGGCGGCTCGGCAACCTTCAGCGTCTTCAGGCGCGGCGTCACATCCACGCCGAGATCCTCGGGCTTGATGGTTTCGAGCGGCTTCTTCTTCGCCTTCATGATGTTGGGCAGCGTCACGTAGCGCGGCTCGTTCAAGCGCAGGTCGGTCGTGACCACGGCGGGCAGCTTCAGCGAGAGCGTTTCGGCACCGCCGTCCACTTCGCGCATCACCGTGGCCTTACCGTCTGCAACCGTCACCTTCGAGGCAAACGTCGCCTGCGGCAGGTTCGCGAGTGCGGCAAGCATCTGGCCGGTCTGGTTGGAGTCGTCGTCGATGGCCTGTTTGCCCAGGATGACCAGCTGCGGCTGTTCCTTGTCCACGAGCGCCTTGAGCAGCTTCGCCACAGCGAGCGGCTGCAGGTCTTCGTTCGATTCGATCAGGATGGCCCGGTCCGCGCCGATGGCCAGCGCCGTGCGCAGCGTTTCCTGCGCCTGCGCCACGCCCGCCGACACCGCGATCACCTCGGTCGCCACGCCCGCTTCCTTCAGGCGCACGGCTTCCTCGACGGCAATTTCGTCGAACGGGTTCATCGACATCTTCACGTTTGCAATGTCGACGCCCGTGCCGTCCGTCTTCACGCGGACCTTCACGTTGTAGTCGACCACTCTCTTGACTGGCACCAGGATTTTCATGCACACGCTCCAAAGTTACGAATACGTCAACCTGCGGGACATTATAGCGACAGCCCCTTGCGCACCGCGGCGCCGCAGGCCGTTTCGATCAACAATACCGCCCTTGGGCTGGGCGTCGGAAATAGCGAACGGTCGTGCGATTTTAGCCTTGAAAAAACCCAGGCGCCAAGCCCGGGCTCCGACCGGTGCCTCTAATTTTGCTGCCCGCCTCGCGGGACCGGCCGTCCATATTGCTCGCGCCGTTTTTGCGCAGCCTATTACCAGCCCGCCACCACCGCGCCGCCGAACTTCGTTTCGATGTACTGCTTCACTTCCGGCGAGTGGTACGCCGCCACGAGCTTCGCCACCCACGGCTTGTTACGGTCAGCCTCACGAATCGCGATGATGTTCACGTACGGGCCGTTCGGATCTTCGATGGCAATGGCGTCCTGCCTGGGCTTGAGGCCCGCTTCCATCGCGAAATTCGTATTGATGGCCGCTGCGTCCACGTCGCCCAGCGAGCGCGGAATCTGCGCGGCGTCCAGTTCCACGATCTTCAGCTTCTTCGGGTTGTCGACGATATCGATCGGCGTGGCCTTCAGTCCCGCGTCGGCGCGCAGCTTGATGAGGCCCTGCTTTTGCAGGAGCAGGAGCGCGCGGCCGCCGTTGGTCGGGTCGTTCGGCACGGCGATCTTCGCGCCCACGGGCAGCGCCGCCAGCGACTTCACGCGCTTCGAGTAGATGCCCATCGGGAACGTCACCGTATCCGCGATCTTGATGATCTTGTAGCCGCGGTCCTTCACCTGCGCCTGCAGATACGGCTCGTGCTGATAGCTGTTCGCGTCGAGGTCGCCGCCTGCCAGTGCCGCGTTCGGCTGCACGTAGTCCGAAAACTCGACGATCTTGATGTTGAGGCCGTTACGCGCGGCCACGGTCTTCACGACGTCCATCAGTTGCGCGTGCGGGCCGCCCGTCACGCCCACCTTGATGGTTTCGTCGGCGCGCGCGGCGCCCGAGGCAAACAGCGTGGCGGCACCGAGCACGGCGGCCAGTTTCAATACGAAGCGACGTTGCATAACTCAATCCCCAAACGTGTGTTGTTTCGTGTGTTGTCTATTGACGCACTGACGCATGGCCCGCGTCGCGAACGCCACGGGCCTTGCATCGATTCAGCGATGACCCAGGCGCCGCACGAGCCAGTCGCCGAACGACTGCACGAGCTGAACAAAGACGATCAGAATCACGACCACTGCGACCATCACTTCGGGCTCGAAGCGCTGATAGCCATAGCGGATGCCCAGATCGCCCAGTCCGCCACCGCCGATCGCGCCCGCCATCGCCGAATAGCCGACGAGCGAGACGAACGTAATGGTGAGCCCGGCCACGATGCCTGGCAGCGCTTCGGGCAGCAGCACCTTGAAGACGATCTGGCGCGTCGTGGCGCCCATCGCCTGAGCGGCCTCGATCAGGCCGCGATCCACTTCGCGCAGCGCCGTCTCGACGAGTCGCGCAATGAACGGTGCAGCGGCAATCGTGAGCGGCACGACGGCCGCGGCCGTGCCGATCGAGGAGCCCACCACGAGGCGCGTGAACGGAATCACTGCGACGAGCAGGATGATGAACGGCGTCGAACGCACAGCGTTCACGAGCATACCCATCGCGCGGTTCACGGCGAGGTTCTGCAGCACGCCTTGACGGTCGGTGAGATGGAGCAGCACGCCGAGCGGCAGCCCCACGAGGGCGCCGATCAAGCCCGAGATGCCGACCATCACGAGCGTCTCCCAGAACGACTGCACGAACATATCGAGCATTTCACTCAACATACGAGAGCTCCTCCACGACGACACCCTGCTCGCGCAGCCAGGCGATGGCCTGCGCGACCTTCACCGCCTCGCCGCTCGCAAGCACCGCGAGCGACCCGAACGCCTGGCCCTGAATCTCGTCGATCTGGCCGTGCAGAATATTGAAGTCCAGTTCGTAGCGGCGAATGGTTTCCGAGAGCACCGGCTGGTCCACGCCCGAGCCCGTGAAGGCGAGGCGCAGCAGATGTCCGTTGCCCGTCTTCAGACGCTCGGCCACGCGCACCTTGAGCGCGGGCGGCAATTCCTGGGCAATCACGTCGCCCAGCAGCGCGCGCGTGACTTCGTGATGCGGCTGCAGGAACACGTCGATCACGCGACCTTCTTCCACCACCTTGCCCGCATCGAGCACCGCGACGCGATCGCACACCTGCTTGATGACCTCCATCTGATGCGTGATCAACACGACGGTGAGCCCGAGTTCGCGATTGATCTTGCGCAGCAGATCGAGAATGGCGCGCGTGGTTTCGGGGTCGAGTGCCGACGTAGCTTCGTCGGAAAGCAGCACCTTCGGTTTGCTGGCAAGGGCGCGCGCAATGCCGACGCGCTGCTTCTGCCCGCCGCTGATCTGCGCCGGGTAGCGGTCTTTCTGCGCGGTCAGGCCAACCAGTTCGAGCAGCGGTAACACCGCTTCTTCAATCTCTGCGCGCTTCATGCCCGCAAGCTCGAGCGGCAGCGCAACGTTTTCGTAGACGGTGCGCGACGACAGCAGGTTGAAGTGCTGGAAAATCATGCCGATCTCGCGACGCGCAGCACGCAACTCAGCAGCCGGCAACGACGTGAGCGCCCGTCCGTTCACGACGATCTCGCCTTCGGTAGGCCGCGTCAGCAGATTGATGGTGCGTACCAGCGTGCTCTTGCCGGCGCCGCTGCGGCCGATGATGCCGAACACTTCGCCTGGGGGAATCGTGAGGTTGATGTTGTGGAGCGCTTCGACCCAGCCTCGGGGCCCCGCGAAGCACTGCGACACATTGCGTAGTTCGATCATGAAAAAACGAAACGGCGGTACTGCCGGGCAGGCCTTGGGCCGATGCACGCCGGCAATGGCCGCCGCTGTTTTATTGGTGTGTGGGCCGCGATTTTAACCTGGCCGCGAAATTCTCTTTAATAATCAATTTCGATCCTTTCATAACGCGAGGGAATTAGAGCGGCACGCCGCCGACCGCGCTCGCTTGAGATACGCGGGCGCGGCTATGATCCGTCGCATTATCAATATGAAACGGCGGGCAATCAGTCATGGAGACGACAAAGCCTTTCGATGCCGCAACCCAGCGAAGTGCGGCCGCAACGCAGACGCTCCCAGGCGGGAACGGCGAGGGCTCGGACACCTCGCCGCCGCACACGGACACCGTAACGGCCGCGGACGGCACTGACCTGCCGCTCTACCGCTGGCCCGCCGTCGGAACACGACGAGCCACTGTCGCGCTTGTCCACGGTCTCGCCGAACACGCCGGGCGATATGCGGCGCTCGCGGCACAGCTCAATGCCGTCGGGATCGAACTGGTCGCTATCGATCTGCGCGGACACGGACAGGCGCCCGGCCCCCGCGCATGGGTGTCGCGCTTCGACGACTACCTGCTCGACGCCGAAGCGCTCATCGACGCCGCTTCACAGCACGGCGGCCCGCTCTTCCTGATGGGCCACAGCATGGGCGGCGCAGTGGCTGCGCTCTATGCCGTGGAACGGCTGCCGGCGAGCCGTCATGACGTCGCGGGCCTGATCCTGTCGAGCCCGGCGCTCGCGCCTGGACGCGACGTGCCCCGCTGGATGATCGCGGCCAGCCGCGTCATGAGCCGCGTGTGGCCCCGGTTTCCCGCCATGAAAATCGACGCAGCGCTACTGTCGCGCGATCCCGCCGTGGTGGAAGCGAATCGCTGCGATCCGCTCGTCCATCACGGGGCAATTCCCGCTCGCACGGGCGCGGAGATTCTGGCTGCCATGGAACGCATCGAGCGGGGCCGCGTGGGTCTGCGCTTGCCCGTTCTCGTCTATCACGGTACGCGGGACAAGCTGACCGAGCCCGAAGGCAGCCGCGATTTCGGCAGCCACGTCGGCTCGCCCGACAAGACGCTCACGCTCTACGAAGGCAGCTACCACGAAACGATGAACGACCTGGACCGCGATCGCGTGATCGGAGCGTTGATCGACTGGATAGCGGCGCGGAGTTGAGGCACTTCGCCTCGTGTTTCGCCCCGTTTCACTTCACCACCGCGGCGCCCGCTTTTCGATGAAGGCCTGCACACCTTCCAGCGTGGCGTCCTCCATCATGTTGCAGGCCATCGTTTGTCCCCCAAGCTGATAAGCGGCCTCGACACCCATTTCGAGCTGCCGGTAGAACAACGCCTTGCCCGCCTCGACCGCGGCACGCGGCTTGGCGCAGATGCTCGCGGCGAGCGCTGCCAACGTGGCGTCCAGTTCGGCAGCGCTCGCCACGCGGTTCACGAGCCCGCGGCGCCGGGCTTCGTGCGCATCGATGAACTCGCCGGTCATCAGCATTTCGAAGGCCATCTTGCGTGACACGTTGCGCGTGAGCGGCACGGAAGGCGTCGAACAGAAGAGCCCGAGGTTCACGCCGGAGACCGCAAAACGCGCTTCGTCCGATGCCACCGCGAGGTCGCACATCGCCACCAGCTGACAGCCGGCGGCGGTCGCGATGCCATGCACGCGCGCGATCACGGGCTGCGGCATGCGCTGGATCGCCAGCATCACCTTCGTGCAACGCGCGAACAGCGCCTGGTAGTACTCGAGCGACGGTGCCGCGCGCATTTCCTTCAGGTCGTGTCCCGCGCAGAAAGCGCGTCCCGCGCCGGCAATCACGACGACACGGGCGTCGCTCGCTGCAATCGACGTGAGCGCAGTCTGCAATTCGTCGAGCAGCGCTTCGGATAGCGCGTTGAACGCATCCGGCCGATTAAGCGTAACGGCCGTCACGCCATGCACTCCGTAGGCGTCCCGGGTTAGCTCGACCAGCGGGCTGGCTTCGCTCGCCTTCGACGAAACGGTTTGCGTGCTCATGCTCGCCTCCTCAAACCTCCGCCAGCGCGCGAATGTGCGCGACGACGCTGCGGCCGAGCGCAGACAGGTTGTATCCGCCTTCGAGACAGCTCACGATGCGCCCGCGCGCATAGCGGTTTGCGATGTCGCGCACGCGGTCGGTGATCCACGTGTAGTCGTCTTCAACGAGGCCCATGTTGCCGAGGTCGTCCTCGCGATGGGCATCGAAGCCGGCGGAGATGAAGATCATCTCGGGCTTGAAGTCGTGGAGCCGCGGCAGCCACAGCACGTCCACCGCCTCGCGCACCGCCATGCCCTTCGAGCGCGCCGGCATCGGCACGTTGACCATGTTCGGCGCCTGGTTGTCCGCGCCCGTGAACGGATAGAACGGATGCTGGAAGAAGCTGCACATCAGCACGCGCGGGTCTGCGGCGAACGCGGCCTCGGTGCCGTTGCCGTGATGCACGTCGAAGTCGATGATCGCCACGCGCGCAAGGCCGTGAACGTCGAGCGCATGTCGCGCCGCAATCGCCACGTTGTTGAAGAAGCAGAAGCCCATGGCGCGTGCCGGCTCCGCGTGATGTCCCGGTGGACGCACGCTGCAAAACGCGTTGTCGTATTGGCCCGCGATCACGGCGTCCGTGGCGGCAATGGCCGCGCCCGCTGCGCGCAGCGCTGCCTGCCAGGTGTGCGGATTCATCGACGTGTCGGGATCGATGGGCGCGTAGCCCTCGATCGGCGAGGTGTCCCGAATGTGATCGACATGCGCCTTCGTATGGACACGCAGTAGCGCGGCTTCGTCGGCGAGCGGCGCCGGCTCGCGTTCGATCAGCGCGTCGATGCGGCTTGCGATCAGCTGGTCTTCGATCGCCTGCAGCCGCGCGGGACACTCGGGGTGCCATTGTCCCATCTCGTGCAGCAGACAATCGGCGTGGGAGTAGAAGGCTGTTGCCATGATTCGTTCGTTCTGCGGCGCGCGCCGTCGGCTCGTGCGCGGCAGGTCTCCTTCATATGCGCGCGGCAACGCGCCGCGGGTAATAACCGTCACGTTACCACACGACGCCGCGACTCGACCCCATGCCGCAAGGGCCCGCGCCCTGTCGTTCGGCGAGGTTAGTTGCGCCAGAGTCGTCGGTTATACTGCGCCGAACCGTTTTGCTCCGTCTGTTCTCCCGCCTTGCTGCCCATGATCTTCAAGTCTGCTTCGCCCGTATTCCGCCGCCTGTCCGCCTCGACGCTCACCGCTGCGACATGCATTGCGCTACAGACGCTCGCGGCACCCTCTACGGCATTCGCTCAGACCGGCAGTTCCACGCCCGCCATGCGTCTCGCCCAGGCCCAGCCGCAGGCTCCCGTACCGCAGGGGCAGACCTTCGAAGAAGAGATCATCCCGCAGCGTTACGCGAACAATCCCAACGTCGACACATTCGTCGACGACATGGTTGCCCGCTACGACTTCGATCCTGCTGCCCTGCATGCGCTCTTTGCGCACGCGAGCTACTCGGCAACCGCGGTGAAGCTCGTGCTGCCGTCGCCCACGCCCGCGGCGAAGAACTGGCGCGCTTATCAGGCGCGCTTTCTCGATGCGATACGCGTGAATGCGGGCGTGCGCTTCTGGCGCGAGAACCAGGCGACGCTGCAACGCGCCTACGACGAGTTCGGCGTGCCGCCCGAGGTGATCGTCGGCATCATTGGCGTCGAGACGATCTACGGACGTTTCATGGGCAACTTCCGCGTGCTCGATGCGCTCACCACGCTGACCTTCGACTACCCGGATACCCCGAACCGCGCCGATCGCATGGCGACGTTCCGCAAGAACCTCGAAGACTACCTGGTGTGGACGCGCGACTCACAGGTCGATCCAACCAGCGTGCTGGGCTCATACACGGGCGCAATCGGCATTCCGCAGTTCCTGCCCAGCAGCATCGTGAAATACGCGGTGAGTTACGACGGCAACAAACAGATCGACCTGCGCACGAGCCAGGCGGATGCGATCGGCAGTGTCGCGAACTATCTCAAGCAGAACGGCTGGGAAACGGGACGCCCCGTGGTGTGGAAGATTGCGGGCGACCCGGGTAGCCAGGGTGTCGCGCAGGCCGCCGCCGATGGACAGCCCGAGCCGCACTGGCCGCTCGAGCAACTGCTGCGCGCCGGCCTTGTGCTGAACCAGCCCGACATCGACATCGCCTCGGAAGCGGGCACGCCGGTCACCATCGTGGACCTGCCAACGCCGGGACGCGCTACCGAGTACGTGCTGGGACTCAGAAATTTCTACGTGCTCACGCGCTATAACCGCAGCTTCTTCTACGCGCTTGCGGTGTATCAACTCGGACAGAAAGTGAAGGCGCAAATGATGGCGAGCAACGGCGGCATACCTGGCGCGGGCTCGGGCGCCGCTGCTTCCGGCGCCGCGGCACCCGCGTTCGCGCCGCAGGGAGCTTCGGTGTCGGGCGGCGTTCCCGCGGCCGGCGTTCCTGCGCAGAACGGAGCTACGCCGGGCAACTCCGCCGCGGGCGGAACGGTACCCGCGCCGTCAACGCCTGTGGCGCCCACGACGCCCGCTGCACCTTCCGCAGACTGAGGCGGTCTATCGTCGCCGCCTGATTCGTGAGTCGTCGCTTAAACAAACAAAACGCCGGACATTGCCGGCGTTTTGTCATTCAGCGGACGCGGTGACATGCTCCGCGTTTTTTTGAAACGTTGCGCGCTTTAGGCGGGGAACACACCCGTCGAGAGATACCGGTCGCCACGGTCGCACACCACGAACACGATCGTGGCGTTCTCGACCTGGCGCGCAATGCGCAACGCGACCTCACACGCACCGCCCGACGAGATGCCCGCGAAGATCCCTTCGACCGAAGCGAGACGCCGCGCCATGGCTTCCGCCGCAGCCTGACTCACGTTCTCGACACGATCCACGCGGCTGCGATCGAAGATCTTCGGCAGATAGGCTTCGGGCCACTTGCGAATGCCCGGAATGCGCGAGCCCTCTTCGGGCTGGGCACCGACGATCTCGACAGCCTGGTTCTGCTCTTTCAGATACTTCGACACGCCCATGATGGTGCCCGTCGTGCCCATCGACGATACGAAGTGGGTAATGCGACCTTCGGTCTCACGCCAGATTTCGGGCCCCGTGGTCTCGTAGTGCGCAAGCGGATTGTCGGGATTGGCGAACTGGTCGAGGATGATGCCCTTGCCGTCGCGCTGCATCTGCTCGGCGAGATCGCGCGCGTACTCCATGCCGCCCTTCACGGGCGTGAGCACGATCTGCGCGCCGTAGGCCGCCATGCTCTGGCGACGCTCTACCGAAAGGTCTTCCGGCATGATGAGCACCATCTTGTAGCCGCGAATGGCGGCGGCCATCGCGAGCGCAATGCCGGTGTTACCGCTCGTGGCTTCGATGAGCGTGTCGCCCGGTTTGATGCGGCCGCGTTCTTCGGCTTTGCGGATCATCGAGAGCGCCGGGCGGTCTTTCACGGAGCCTGCGGGGTTGTTGCCCTCAAGCTTGCCGAGCACGACATTGTTGCGGCTGCGGATTTCATCGTCCGAAAGCCGGACGAGTTGCACGAGCGGGGTATTGCCGATCGTGTCTTCGATTGTCTTGTAGGCCATACGCGGATCGCAGTCGGGCGCAGGATGAAACGTTGCGCAAACAGGGGATGAATTCGCCGATTCTAAACCACGCCGCCCGCGGGTGCCGCCCGACCCTTCTGCGCGAAGGGAGGTGAAGGCAAGTGAAGGGAAGTGCATCGAACTGAATGACGCGTGTCGCACGGAACGTCGAACGCCAAAAAGCCCGCGGCCAAGGCCGCGGGAGCCAGTCATCTGAAGGACGGCTGAAGGAGCGTGTTTCGTCGTGGACCCGAAACCCGCTCTGGGCGCGTACACGAGGGTGGCGACGTGCACGCAGGGGACGTGACCTGAAACGGAATGCCGCGCGTCGCGCCTATTTCTTCGCCGGGGTGGCAGGCGCGGGTTTTTGCGTGCCGGCGGCCGGCGTAGCGTGCGCCTGTGCAACCGCGGCGGTTTGCGAGCCGGTAGCCGGTGTGGATGGCCCGACGCTCAGACCTTCGGCCTGCAGCCGCTCGACCGTATGGCCGCCCATGCCCTTCACGCGCTTGCCGAGATCGGCGGGGTCCTTGAACGGGCCGTGCGCGCCGCGCTCGTCGAGAATGGCCTTGGCTCTCGCCGGGCCAATGCCCTTGATGCCGCGCAGTGCATCTTCGTTGGCCGTGTTGACGTCGACGGCGGCAAACGCCTGACCGAACGCGGCAACGAGCGCCGCGGCAGCGAGAATTTTTTTGAACATGCTGGATCTCCCTCTGGACTCCTGACTGGCGCCCATCGCCAGCAGGAGACCTCAGTGTAGGGAGACCGAAGCCGGAATCACACCTGGCCGGATAGCCAACGCACGTAACGGTCCACGCCTTCCTGGACGGAAAGGAACGGCGCGTCGTAACCCGCTGCGCGCAGCTTCGTGGGGTCGGCCTGCGTGAAGCACTGATACTTGCCACGCAGCGCGTCGGGGAACGGCACGTACTCGATCAACCCGCGCTGCACCTGTTCGGCGAGCGAAAGCGGGGCCTCGCCCGCGAGCGCACGCAGCGTGTTGACCACGGTCGTCGCGATGTCGTTGAACGGCTGCGCGCGGCCTGTGCCGAGATTGAAAATGCCCGACTTCTCGGGATGATCGAAGAAGAACAGGTTGACCTTGACCACGTCTTCGACCGAGACGAAGTCACGCGTCTGCTCGCCCGCCCCGTAGCCGTTGTACTCGCCGAACAGCTTCACCTTGCCTTCGGCGCGGAACTGGTTGAAGTTGTGGAACGCCACCGACGCCATGCGCGCCTTGTGCGTTTCACGCGGCCCGTACACGTTGAAGTAGCGAAAGCCCGCAATCTGGCTGCGCGCCTGCGGCAGCACCCGGCGAATCACCTGATCGAACAGGAACTTCGAATAGCCGTAGACGTTGAGCGGTGCTTCCACCTCGCGCTCTTCAACGAAGCGGCTCGACCCGCCGTAAATCGCCGCCGACGACGCATACAGGAACTGCGTGCCCTGCGCGAGGCACGCGTCGAGCACCGCGCGGCTGTAGCGGAAGTTGTTGTCCATCATGTAGCGGCCGTCGGTTTCCATGGTGTCCGAGCAGGCGCCTTCATGAAAGATCGCGCGTACCTTGCCGAAGTCGCCGCGTGCGAAGCGCTCGACGAATTCGGTCTTGTCCAGATAGTCGTCGATCTCGCAGTCCACGAGGTTGCGGAATTTGTCCGCGCGCGTGAGGTTGTCGACGGCGATGATGCGTTGTTCGCCGCGCTCGTTGAGCGCCTTGACGATGTTGCTGCCGATGAAGCCGGCCGCGCCGGTCACGATGAGAGTCATGATCGTGGTGTCAGTTGAAGAGTTCGTCGTAGTCGACCGTTGCCGTACCCAGTTTGCCGACGACGATGCCCGCCGCGCGGTTGGCTAGCGACACGGCCTCGAAGAGTGACAGGCCCGCGCCCAGCATGACGGCGAGCGTGGCGATCACCGTGTCGCCAGCGCCCGAAACATCATACACTTCGCGTGCTACCGCCGGCGCGTGCAGGATGCCGTCGTCCGAGAAGAGCGTCATGCCTTCTTCCGAGCGCGTGAGCAGCAGCGCGCCCAGGTCCAGATCAGTACGCAGTTTCGTGACGCGAGCCAGCAAGTCTTCCTCCGACTTCCACTTGCCCACCACCTCGCGCAATTCGGCGCGGTTCGGGGTAATGATGCTCGCGCCGCGATAACGCTCCCAGTCGTCGCCTTTCGGGTCCACGAGCACGGCCTTGCCCGCCTCGCGTGCCTTCGAGATCATGCGCGTGACGTGCGTAAGCCCGCCCTTCGCGTAATCGGACATCAGGATCACGTCGTGCGAGGGCAGCAGCGCGTCGAAACGGGCGAGCCCAGCAAGCAGCACTTCGTGCGCCGGGGTGTTCTCGAAGTCGACGCGCAGCAATTGCTGCTGACGCGAGAGCACGCGCAGCTTGATGGTGGTCGGCAGCGCCGGATCGCGCTCCAGATACGCCGTGACGCCGCTCGCGTCGAGCAGTTCGACGATGCGCTCGCCCGGCTCGTCGTGGCCCACCACGCAGAGCAGCCCCGCCTGGGCGCCGAGCGCGGCGATGTTACGCGCGACGTTCGCCGCGCCGCCGAGCCGGTCCTCCTGGCGCTGCACGTGCACCACGGGCACGGGCGCTTCGGGCGAGATGCGATTGACGTCGCCGAACCAGTAGCGGTCCAGCATCACATCGCCCACCACGAGCACGCGCGCGCCGGCAAGCCGCTCGCGCGGCACGATGCCGACCTGGGGAGCCAGCCTGCTTCCCGGCGCCATGGCGCGCGCGCCGTCAGACTGCGACGCCGGAGCCATTCTGGATTGCGACATGGGGCCGTCCAATCGAGTAATAGTCGATGCCGAGTTCGCTCATCGCGTCCGGTTCGTAGAGGTTGCGACCGTCGAAGATACGCGGCGTCTTGAGCACGGCCTTCAGATGCGCGAAGTCCGGTGCCTTGAATTCCTTCCATTCGGTCACGATCACGAGTGCGTCCGCGCCCGCGAGCGTTTCGTCCTGGGTGCCTGTGAAATGCAGGCGCGCGAGATGGTCCGGTGCATTCTCCAGGTCCATGGCGAAGACGCGGCGCGCTTCCTCGGTCGCGACGGGATCGTAGGCGCGAACCTGTGCGCCGCGTGCGAGCAGATCGGCGATCACGCGGCGGCTCGGAGCCTCGCGCATGTCGTCCGTGTTCGGCTTGAACGCGAGCCCCCACACGGCGAACGTACGGCCGCGCAGGTCTTCGCCGAGCGTCTTCGTGATCTTGCGCACGAGGACTTCCTTCTGCGCATGATTGACGTCCTCGACCGCTTCGAGAATGCGCAGATGCTCGCCGATCTCTGCCGCGGTGCGGATCAACGCCTGGACGTCTTTCGGGAAGCACGAGCCACCGTAGCCGCAGCCCGCATAGAGAAAGTGGTAACCGATGCGCGGGTCCGAACCAATGCCGCGACGCACGGCTTCGATATCCGCGCCGACGCGGTCGGCCAGATTCGCGAGTTCGTTCATGAACGAGATGCGCGTGGCGAGCATCGCGTTCGCAGCGTACTTCGTGAATTCCGCCGAGCGCACGTCCATGTACAGCGTGCGCTCGTGGTTGCGGTTGAACGGCGCGTAGAGCCGCTTCATCTTCTCGCGCGCAACCAGACCGTCCTCGTCTTCATCGCTACCAATGAGGATGCGGTCGGGTCGCATGAAGTCGTCCACGGCCGCGCCTTCCTTGAGGAACTCGGGATTGGACACCACCGAGAAACGATGCTGCGCGCTGCCCGCAAGGCCACGCTGCGCGAGCTCGGCGCGCACCGCGTCGCTCACGCGCCGGGCCGTGCCCACCGGCACCGTGGACTTGTCCACGATCACCTTGAAGCCGTCCATGTAGCGGCCGATGTTGCGCGCCGCTTCGAGCACGTACTGGAGGTCGGCGGAACCGTCTTCGTCGGGCGGCGTGCCCACGGCGATGAACTGCACGTCGCCATGCGCGACGCTCGCTTCGATGTCGGTGGAAAACGTGATACGTCCTGCCGCACGATTGCGCGCGATGATCTCCTGCAAGCCGGGTTCGTGAATGGGCACGCCCCCGTTGTTCAGAATGCCGATCTTGCGCGGATCGACGTCGAGACAGAAGACGTCGTTGCCGATTTCAGCGAGGCAGGCCCCCGTGACGAGGCCGACATAGCCGGTGCCGATGATGGTGATTTTCATACGTGTTCCGGGTCTAGATTCCGGTCATGAAGTTCGTTGACGGGTTCCGGGAAGGCCCGGGCAATCTTCGTGCAGCAAGCGCCCGCGCGAACGGGGCTGCTGCGGCGCCTCAGCTCGAAGCGGTAATCGGCTCGACGCGGCGCGGCGCGTAGGTTTCCCAGCCGCTGCAGCCGGGACATTGCCAGTAGAAGAGACGCGCCCGGAAACCGCAATTCTGGCACGTATACCGTGGCAGATTTTTGGTGCGCTGCCGGATCAGCGTGCGCATGAGTTCGAGTTCGCTCTTACGCGGTTCCTCGGCGGTGGCTTGCTGGGCTTCCAGCAAGCGCATCATGCCCGCGAGGTTCGGCGACTTCTGCATCTGCGCGCGCGCGAGCGCGTGCGCAGCGTCGAGACCGCGCAGGTTCTCGACATAGCGGTACGCCACGTCGAGCAGATCGTTCGACGGATAGCGGTCCACCCACGACGTGAGCAACTGCACGCCCTCTTCGGCACGGCCGAGCGTCTCGTACGTCTTCATTACCTTTTCGGCGACGAGCGGCAGATACGATGCGTTCTGCTCCTCGACGCGGCGCCATTGCGCGAGCGCGGCCTCGTGATGGCCGGCCGCCGCGTCGACGTCGCCCGTCAGGATCGTGGCGCGCACGTTTTGGGCATTCGCCTTCAGCGCGAGATCGAGCTGACGACGTGCCTCGTCGGGCTTCTTCTGCTGCAGCGCTTCCTGCGCAAGTTCGCAATGGAACTGCGCGATTTCGAGATCGAGCGAAGCCGCGCCCATCGTCTCCAGCTTGCGGGCCGTATCGATGGAGCGGTTCCAGTCTTTTTCGATCTCGTAGATGGTAAGCAGCGCGCGCTGTGCGCCCAGCGCGTAATCGCCGGCTTCGAGCACCCGGAACGTCTCTTCGGCGCGGTCGAGCAGGCCTGCCTTCAGGAAGTCCTGACCCAGCTCATAGAGCGCGTGATCGCGCTCGCTCGCGGGCAGGTCGGCGCGCGAGAGCAGGTTCTGATGCACGCGGATCGCCCGGTCCGTTTCGCCGCGACGACGAAACAGGTTGCCGAGGGCGAAGTGCAGCTCCACGGTTTCGGGGTCGAGCTTAGCAACCTCGATGAAGGCATCGATCGCCTTGTCGGGCTGCTCATTGAGCAGGAAGTTGAGGCCGCGGAAATACGAACGCGGAAGATTGGCGCTTTCGGAAAGCAACGCCTTGAGGTCGTAGCGCGCCGCCATCCAGCCGAGCGCGAACGCGACCGGTATGACGAGGAGCCACCAGAAATCCAGATCCATGCGAACGATGGTAAAGGCAGGAACAAAGCCGCGCGCGAACGGCGCGCGGCGACGGGAGTTGGGTCAGATGAGCGGCGGCATGGGCGGCTCGGCCACCGGCGCCGGCGTCTCGCGCGCGGCGCGAAGATCGCGCTTCAGGCGGCCGTTCTCAAGCCTCAATCGAAACACCTGCGGCAGCAGCGAAACGAGGCCCGCCAGCAGGCCAACCACGAAGAAGACGAGGCCGATCAGGATCAGCGGCGCCTGCCACGCATAGCCGGCAAGGAAATTCAGCGTAGCGCTCTGCGTGTTCGCAAGCGCAAGCACGAGCAGCAAGACGAACACCAGCACACGAATCAGCCAGGCGATAAATTTCATGAAGAGGTCTCTTGGCAGTTGCAGGGCGGCGCCGGCCGTGGGATGCCGCACCACGGAAGGTCCGCGCCGAAGTGACCCGTATTGTAAATGAAGCCCTGGCCCAACAGACGTAGGCGGTAAGCCGCGGAAAGCAGGCAGAAAAAAAGCGCCCGGAGGCGCTTTTTTAATCAATGCCGTCTGACGTTAGCCGCCGGCTGCATGCAGGACCATCGGAAGACGGCGCTTACTGATCGTCGTCCGGCTCCTCGGCCTTGAGCGGTTCGCCCGAACGCCGGTCCACACGCTCGCGCAGTTCCTTGCCCGGCTTGAAGTGCGGTACGTGCTTCTCCGGTACCAGCACCTTCTCGCCCGACTTCGGATTGCGCCCGACGCGTGACGGACGGCGGTTCAGCCCGAAGCTGCCAAAGCCGCGAATTTCGATGCGATGTCCTTTCGCAAGCGCTTCGGACATCGCGTCGAGCATCGTCTTGACCGCGAAATCCGCATCCTTGAGGACAAGTTGCGGAAATCGCGTAGCCAGCTGCGCGACCAATTCAGATTTGGTCATACTTCAGCGAGCCTCCTCGAGGCTTACTGGTTCTGGCCGTCGAGCTTGGCCTTCAACAGCGCGCCGAGGTTCGTCGTGCCGCTTGCCGCCGCGTTCGTGTCGGACGAGATGGTGCGCAGGGCTTCCTGCTGCTCGGCCGAATCCTTCGCCTTGATCGACAGGTTGATGCCGCGTGACTTGCGATCGATGTTGATGATCATCGCGTTGACCTTGTCGCCTTCCTTCAGCACGTTACGTGCGTCTTCGACGCGGTCCTGAGCGATTTCCGACGCGCGCAGGTAGCCTTCGACGTCAGCCGTGAGCTGCACCACAGCGCCCTTCGCGTCCACGGCCTTGACCGTACCGTCGACGATCGAGCCCTTGTCGTTCATGGCCACGAAGTTGCTGAACGGGTCGCCTTCGAGCTGCTTGATGCCGAGCGAAATGCGTTCCTTCTCGACGTCGATGCCGAGTACGACCGCTTCCACTTCGTCGCCCTTCTTGTACTTGCGCACGGCTTCTTCGCCGGTCTCGCTCCACGACAGGTCGGAGAGGTGAACCAGGCCGTCGATGCCGCCAGGCAGACCGATGAACACGCCGAAGTCGGTGATCGACTTGATGGCGCCGCTGATCTTGTCGCCCTTCTTGAAGTTGCGGCTGAAGTCGTCCCACGGGTTCGGCTTGCACTGCTTCATACCGAGGCTGATACGGCGGCGGTCTTCGTCGATCTCGAGGACCATGACTTCGACTTCGTCGCCCAACTGCACGACCTTCGACGGTGCAACGTTCTTGTTGGTCCAGTCCATTTCCGACACGTGGACGAGGCCTTCGATGCCCGATTCCACTTCGACGAACGCGCCGTAGTCGGTGATGTTGGTGACCTTGCCGAACAGGCGCGTGCCCGACGGGTAGCGGCGCGAGATGCCTTCCCACGGATCGTCGCCGAGCTGCTTGATGCCGAGCGAAACGCGGTTCTTTTCCTGGTCGAACTTGAGGATCTTCGCGGTGACTTCCTGGCCAACCGACAGCACTTCGCTCGGGTGACGCACGCGACGCCATGCGATGTCGGTGATGTGCAGCAGGCCGTCGATACCGCCCAGGTCCACGAACGCGCCGTAGTCGGTGATGTTCTTGACCACGCCGTTGACGATCGCGCCTTCCTTGAGCGTCTCGAGCAGCTTCGCGCGCTCTTCGCCCTGGGTAGCTTCGATCACGGCACGGCGCGACAGCACGACGTTGTTACGCTTGCGGTCGAGCTTGATGAC
This sequence comes from Paraburkholderia kururiensis JCM 10599 = LMG 19447, assembly GCF_003986935.1. Lineage (GTDB taxonomy): Bacteria > Pseudomonadota > Gammaproteobacteria > Burkholderiales > Burkholderiaceae > Paraburkholderia > Paraburkholderia kururiensis. The sequence goes on from NZ_RJZE01000006.1 coordinate 187,898, forward strand.
GCGGAATTCGAGCGTCTTGCCTTCGTACGGGGTGGTGTCCTTGACCGGACGCGTGTCGACGAGCGAACCCGGCAGGAACGCGCGGATGCCGTTGACCATCACGGTCATGCCGCCCTTCACCTTGCCCGTGATCGTACCGGTCACGAGTTCGTTGTTGTCGAGGGCCTTTTCCAGCGACAGCCACGAAGCCAGACGCTTCGCCTTGTCGCGCGACAGGATAGTGTCGCCATAGCCGTTTTCCAGCGCGTCGATCGCGACGGAAACGAAATCGCCCGCCTGAACCTCAACCTCGCCCTGGTCGTTCAGGAATTCCTCGATGGGAATGTAGGCCTCGGACTTGAGGCCGGCATTGACGACCACGAAGTTGTGATCGACACGCACGACTTCGGCAGAGATGACTTCGCCGGCGCGCATGTCCTGGCGGGTCAGCGACTCTTCGAACAGAGCCGCGAAAGATTCGGTATTCGGGGTAGAGGTTTGCAGGTCGGACATAAAAATCGGAAGTTGCATGGTTTTCGCCGCTCGACTTGCTGGACGCGCCAGGTGGCACGCCTGCCGACTGCTGCGCCGCAACGGAAACGTTCGCGGCCCGATGCGAAAGCCATACGGGGTTAAAGGGTTTAACACACGCTCCGCGTTTCACGGCGGAGCACCTACTGCTCGCTGCTTACTGCTAATTCTTGCTGCCTACTGTCTGCCGTGGGCACCGTCATGCTGGGCGCCCGGCACTGCGCGGTACCACTGCACCACTTCACCAACCGCCTGGTCGATGGAGAGCGCCGAGGTATCGAGCAGCCTTGCATCTGCCGCAGGCTTGAGCGGCGCGGCCGCACGCGTACTGTCGCGCTCGTCGCGTTCACGCAAATCCCGGAGCAAGTCATCCATATTAGCAGAAAAACCTTTTTGGATCAATTGCTTATGCCGGCGCGCCGCACGGGCCTCCACGCTTGCCGTCAGAAAGACCTTCAGCGCGGCGTCCGGGAAGATGACGGTACCCATGTCGCGGCCGTCCGCGACGAGGCCGGGCGGCTTGCGGAAGGCACGCTGGCGCGCCACGAGCGCCGCGCGCACCGCGGGATGAACGGCAATGGCCGAGGCGCGCTTGCCGATCTCTTCGGCCCGGATTTCCGTCGATACGTCCACGCCGTCCAGCTGGGCAAGACCTTCGCGAAACGTGATGTGCAGGTCGTCGACGAGCTTTGCAAGACCGTCGGCGTCCTCCGGCGCGATGCCGTAGCGCACGCTGGCGAGCGCGGCGAGCCGGTACAGGGCGCCGCTGTCGAGCAGGTGAAAGCCGAGGTGCGCCGCCACGAGCGCGGCCACCGTGCCCTTGCCCGAGGCGGTCGGGCCGTCGATGGTGATGACGGGCGTCTGGTAAAAGGGACGGGTCGGTTTCATCAGGTCAGGCTTTCGCGAGCGCGAGGAAGCGCTCGAAGTAGTCAGGGAACGTCTTGCCGACGCATTTCGGGTCGTTGATGCGCACCGGCACGCCGCCCAGGCTCACCAGCGAAAAGCACATGGCCATGCGATGGTCGTCGTAGGTATCGATGGCGGCATTCGGTACGAGCTTCTCGGGCGGCGTCACGACGAGGTAATCCGCGCCTTCCTCGACCTGCGCGCCCACTTTGCGCAGTTCGGTGGCCATCGCGGCGATACGGTCGGTTTCCTTCACGCGCCAGCTCGCGATGTTGCGCAGCGTCGTCGTGCCGCGCGCGAAAAGCGCGGTCACGGCGATCGTCATGGCCGCATCGGGAATCAGGTTGAAGTCCATGTCGATGGCTTCAAGCCCGCCGCCCACGCGCCCGCTGCCGCGCACTTCGATCCAGTCGTCGCCCATGATGATGTCGGCGCCCATCTTCTCGATGGCATCCGCGAAGCCCACATCGCCCTGGATGCTCGCGCGGCCCACGCCTTCCACGCGCAGCGGTCCGCCGCCAATGGCACCCGCCGCGATGAAATACGACGCCGACGACGCATCGCCCTCCACCATGATGCGGCCCGGCGACTGGTACCGCACGCCCGCGGGAATGGTGAAGCGCTGCCAGTCCTCGCGCGCAACCGTCACGCCGAAGCGCGCCATCAGGCGGATCGTGATGTCGATGTAGGGCTTCGAAATCAGCTCGCCGTCCACTTCGACGGTCGTGAAGCCCTCCTTCGCGCGCACGAGCGGCAGGCTCATGAGGAGCGCAGTGAGGAACTGGCTCGACACGTCGCCGCGCACGCGGATCGGCGCGTCCACCGAGAGCGGCGCCGCGCGGATGCGCAACGGCGGGTAGCCCTCGTTCGCCTCGTAGTCGATCTTTGCGCCGATCTGGCGTAGTCCGTCCACGAGGTCGCCGATCGGCCGCTCGTGCATGCGTGCCACGCCGTGAATACGGTAGTTGCCGCCGTTGACGGCCAGCGCAGCCGTGAGCGGCCGCACGGCTGTGCCCGCATTGCCGAGGAACAGATCCGCCGTCTTCGCCGTGAACGCGCCGCGCGTGCCCTGCACGACGCAGGTGTCGCCGTCTCGCTGAAGCCGCACGCCGAGCTTCTGCAGCGCGTCGAGCATCACGCGCGTGTCGTCGGAATCGAGCAGGTTCGTGATCGTGGTTTCGCCTTCCGCCAGCGCGGCAAGCAGCAGCACGCGGTTCGAAATGCTCTTCGAACCGGGCAGGCGAACGGTGCCTTCGGCGCGGGTAAACGGTCCGAGGTCGAGGTAGTCCATATGCGTGTCCTGTTTATTCAGCGGGCGCGCCGTCTTCGGGCGGCGCCTCGGGTGTTGCTGCGGCGGGTGCGTCAGCCGCTTCGCCGCTCGTTGCCAGCTTGCCGCCACGCTCCTGCCACGCGGTGCGGGCGACGCGCGAACGCGTAAATACCGCTTCGAGCGCGGCGCCGTCGCCGGCGTCGATCGCCACGCGCAGACGCGCGAGCACCGCGGTATAGGCGTCCAGTTCGTCGAGCAGCGCCTCGCGGTTCGCGAGGCAGATGTCGCGCCACATTTCGGGACTCGACGCGGCGATGCGCGTGAAATCGCGGAAACCGCCAGCGGCGAACGAGAACTTCAACTCCGCGTCGGGCGAACCGAGAATCTGCTCAACGAGTGCGTACGAGAGTACATGCGGCAAGTGACTCACCGATGCCAGCACGCGGTCGTGCTGCGCGGCGGACATCGCGCCCACTACCGCGCCCGTCGCGCGCCACATCGCCTCGATACGTGCCACCGACTGCGGCGCGTTCTCCGGCAGCGGGCACAGTACGACGTTGCGTCCTACGTACAGGTCGGCCAGCGCCGCGTCCACGCCACTCGACTCGCGACCTGCGATGGGGTGGCCCGGCACGAACTGGCCGATGCGCTCGCCGAGCGCCGCGCGCGCGGCCGCGACGACGTCGGACTTGGTGCTGCCCGCGTCGGTGACAATCGTGGCGGCGTCGAGGAACGGCGCGATGCGCTCCATGAGCGGACGCGTCTGCGCGACGGGCGCGGCGAGCAGCACGATATCGGCGCCGGCGAGCGCCGCGGCAAGCGCGCGGTCGTCGCCGAGCGCTACGGCGGCGTCCGTCACGCCGAGTTCAACCGCGCGCGCAGCGGAACTTACCGAACGCGCGACGCCGATCACCTCACGCGCGCCGGCCACGTCGGGTCGCTCGCGCAACGCGCGCGCGAGCGACCCGCCGATCAGCCCGACGCCGAAAATCACAAGTTTGTCGAAAGAGAACGCCACCACGCTGCCCAACCGGAAAGAAGACGTGCCGCAGCGCCCCTGCGGGCTGCGCCACGCCATACTGTTCAACGCCCCATCGAGAGGTTCATGCCGCGACGAGCGTCTTCTCGAGCGCCGCGACGAATGCCTCGTTTTCCTCGGGCAAACCGATCGTCACGCGCAGCCATTGCGGCAAACCGTAGTTGCCGACGGGCCGCACGATCACGCCCTGCTTCAGAAGTTCCAGATTCACGCGGTTGCCCGCGCCGTCGTCGCTGCCCACGCGCACGAGAACGAAGTTGCCGTCCGAAGGCACGTACTCGAGCCCGAGGCGCTCGAACGCCTCGGTCAGGTGCCGATAGCCCTGCGCATTGAGCGCGGCGCTGCGCTCGATGAACGCGCTGTCGTTGAGCGCCGCGATCGCCGCGGCCTGTGCGAGCGTGTTCACGTTGAACGGCTGGCGCAGGCGGTTCAGCAGATCCGTGAGTTCCGGCTGCGCAATCGCGAAGCCCACGCGCAGGCCGGCCAGACCGTACGCCTTCGAGAACGTGCGGGAGACCATCAGGTTCGGATAGCGCTTCACCCAGCCCATTGCGTCGTAGCGCTTTTCAGCGGGCAGGTATTCGGTGTACGCCTCGTCGAGGACGATGGCCACGTGGCGCGGCACCTTCGCGATGAACGCCTCCAACGTAGCACCGTCGATGAACGTGCCGGTCGGGTTGTTCGGGTTCGCGACGAACACGAGCCGCGTGTCGTCGGCGATCGCGGCCAGCATCGCCTCGAGATCGTGGCCGTAATGCACGGCGGGCGTCACGATGGCGCGCGCGCCCAGCCCTTGCGTCGCGAGCGCGTAGACGGCGAACGAGTACTGCGAGTAGACGATCGACTGCCCCTTCTCCACCAGCGCGTGCGCCGCGAGTTCGAGGATGTCGTTGCTGCCGTTGCCGAGTGTGATCCAGTCGGCCGGCACGTCGTAGCGCGCCGCCAGCGCGGCCTTCAGCTCGAACGCGTTCGAGTCGGGATAGCGGCCCAGTTCGCTTGCGGCCTGCGCCATCGCGCGTTGTGCCGACTCCGGCATGCCGAGCGGATTCTCGTTCGACGCGAGCTTGACGATGCGCGCCTCGTCCAGCCCGAATTCGCGGGCGACTTCCGAGATCGGTTTGCCGGCAACATAGGGCGCGATGGCGCGCACGTAGGTAGGACCGAATTGCATTGTCATGATGGCTCCAGATCGGCGATGGCTGTGTGCGACGAAGGTAATTGGGCTGACGGGGCAGCGCGCCAGGTTGTGGTCGGTATAGCTCGTTAGTGACTCGTTACGCGCTGCCGGGGAACGGCCGAAGTGCCGGCCTCGCATGGCGTCCAGGGCGCCGGCGCATCGGAAAGCCGGTGCAAGGACGGTGCATGGCCAACACAACGCCGCGCAGGACGGCGCCCCCTGTCGTTCAACGCGAACGCGGGTACGAACCGAGAATCTTGAGGAACGCTGCCTTCTCTTCGAGCTCAGCGAGCGCAGCCGCAACCGGCGCGTCGTCGCGATGGCCTTCCAGGTCGATATAGAAGTAGTACGCCCATGTGCCCGAACGCGCGGGCCGCGACTCGAAACGCGTCATCGAGACGCCGTGGCGCGCAAGCGGTTCGAGCAGGCGGAACATCGCGCCCGGCTCGTTCTGCACCGAGACGATGAGCGACGTCTGGTCGTAGCCGCTTGGCGCTGCAGGCTCCTTGCCGATCATCACGAAGCGCGTGCGGTTGTGCGGATCGTCCTGAATCAATGCGTACGCCACCTGCAAGCCATAGTGTGCGGCCGCGCGGTCGCCCGCGATCGCGGCCACGGTCGGATCTTCGGAAGCGATACGGGCGGCCTCGGCGTTGCTCGATACCGCCTGGCGCTCCAGGTGCGGCGCATTCGCCGTGAGCCAGTGCTGGCACTGCGCGAGCGCTTGCGCATGGGCGCATATGCGTGTCACGCCGGTGAGGTTGCCCGAAAGCGTCAGCAGGTTGTGATGGATGGGCAGCGCCAGTTCGCCGCCAATGACGAGTTGCGTTTGCAGAAAGAGATCGAGTGTGCGCGAGACCGCGCCTTCCGTGGAGTTCTCGACCGGCACCACGCCGAATTCGGCGGCACCCGCTTCGACGGCGCGAAACACCTCGTCGATCGACGGACACGGCAGCCCTTCGATCGATTGCCCGAAGTACTCGTGCATCGCCTGTTCGCTGTAAGTGCCGACAGGACCGAGAAAAGCGGTCTTGATGCTCTTTTCCAGCGAACGGCTGGCGGCCATGATTTCGCGCCAGATCGCGCTGATGTGCCCGGCGGCGAGCGGCCCTGCGCTCATCGACTGCAGGCGCGCAATCACCTGCTGCTCGCGCTCGGGGCGAAACACCGGCGCGTTGAAATGCTTCTTGACTTCGCCCACTTCGAGCGCGACCGCCGCGCGCTGGTTCAGGAGCGCAATGAGTTGGGCGTCGATCGCGTCGATGCGCTCGCGTAAGGGTTTGAGGCGTGAATTGAGTTCGTCGTCCATGCGTGAAACCGGCCGTATCAGAAAGGACAGAAAGGAAGTGCGCGCAGACGCATGGCGTCAGGCGCAACGCGCTTCGAATTCCTTCATGTACTCGACGAGCGCCTTCACGCCCTCGAGCGGCACCGCGTTGTAAATCGACGCCCGCATGCCGCCGACGGACTTGTGGCCCTTCAGCTGCAACAGCCCGCGCGCTTTCGCGCCGGCAAGGAAATCTTCGTTGCGTGACTCATCGGCGAGGAAGAACGGTACGTTCATCCGCGAGCGCGCATGGCGCTCCACCTTGTTGATGTAGAAGCTGCTCGAATCGATGACATCGTAAAGCAGCTTCGCCTTTTCGATGTTGCGCGCCTCCATCGCCTTGAGGCCGCCTTGACGCTTGAGCCACTTGAACACGAGGCCCGAAATGTAGATCGCGTAGGTGGGCGGCGTGTTGAACATCGAGTTGTTCTCCGCCACCGTCTTCCATTCGAACGCCGAGGGGCAGATCGACATGGCGCGGCCCAGCATGTCCTCGCGCACGATTACCACCGTCACACCGGCAATGCCGATGTTCTTCTGCGCGCCAGCATAGAGCACGCCGTACTTGGCGATGTCCATGGGACGCGAAAGGATGTGCGACGAAGCGTCTGCCACGAGCGGAATGTCGCCCAGATCGGGGATATCGAACGTCTCGACGCCGTTGATCGTTTCGTTGGTGCACAGGTGCACGTAGGCCGGGTCCTCGGAAAGCTGCCATTCGGTGCACGCGGGAGCGCGCGTGAAGCCGTCTTCCGTCTTGCCGGTTGCCGCGACATGCGCGGTGCCGTACTTCTGCGCTTCCTTGAACGACTTCTGCGACCACGAACCCGTGATGATGAAGTCGGCGCGCGGCTTCGAACCGAACAGGTTCATGGGCACGATGGCGTTTTCGCCAATGCCGCCACCCTGCAGGAAAAGAATGTGGTGGCTCGCCGGCACCTCGAGCAACTCGCGCAGATCGACGAGCGCCTCCTGGTGGATCGACATGAACTCCGCGCCGCGATGGCTCATTTCCATGACGCTCATGCCGCTGCCGTGCCAGTCGAGCATTTCGTCGGCGGCCTGGCGAAGCACTTCTTCGGGCAATGCCGCTGGTCCGGCGGAGAAGTTAAAGACGCGCATGTGAAGAACCCCGAGGCAGGCGCTGCGGCAAAGAAAGACCGAATACCGCGATACCGCGCCCAGAAAAGAAAAAGGCCGCTTGCGCAGATCGCGCAAACGGCCATTATCGCACCCTCGCCACCAACCCGCCAAACCAGGCGGCCTATGCCGCGAGGCTTTCAGGCGCGCCGCCCGAGGCAACGAACGATGCCGCGAGCAAACGCCGGAGCGTGGCGAGAAAGACTGGCGCCGCCGGTGTGGCGACGCGTCTTCTTACTTGGCCGGCTTGACCGAAGCGACTTCCTTGTCAGCCTGGTCGCGGGTCGCCTTGATCGATTGCGGCATGTACTTCTGCATCAGACCGTTCACAACGTCGCGGCCCACCTGGTCTTGCACCTGGATGAACTTGCGGCCCGTCGGGCTCTTGTAGAACGTGGTCAGGTCCTTGATTTCCTGCGCGCTGTAGTACTTCGCGTAGGCGTCGTACTGAGCTTGCATGGCGTCCTGGCGGAATTGGTCCGTGGCGAAAACCTGGCCTGCCGAGTCAACCAGCTTCGGCACGGCATTCTTCTGCAGGGTCGGCACGGCGGCCTGCTTCTGCTTGTCCGACAGCGTCTTGTTCTCCGACAGCGCGTCCGACAGGATGGCCGGCACGAGTTGCTTGGCCTGCATCTGGGCGCTGTTGCCGATGGCACCGACGAGCTTCTGTGCATCGATTGCGTCGAGCAGGTCCTTGATCGCGGCCTGCTTGGCCGGATCGACCGGTGCTGCAGTCGCGCTCGCTGCCGGCGCCTGGCTCTGCAGAGCCTGAGCCATTGCGAAGGTCGGCACAAGAGCGGCCAGCAACATTACCTGCTTGAATCGTTTTTGCATCATTACTCCCTAAGAGAAATTAGTCGAACTCTCGCCTGCGGACTCAAAAAAACGGCGCCATCTGTTCTCGTCTGGCGCCGCTTCCAGCCTGCAAGGCCTAACCATTGCCTGCGGGCGGGCGCGGTTTTAACTCTCCGCGCCGTCTTCACCCGGGTCAGCCGCTTCGCCACCGTCGGCAGCCGACGCGTCGGCGTCTCCTTCAGCTTCGGCCTCCGCCTCTGCAATGTGTTGCAGACCCGAAAGCTTCGTTCCTTCGTCAAGGCTGATGAGTGTAACACCTTGCGTTGCGCGTCCCATTTCACGGACTTCCGACACGCGCGTGCGAATCAGCACGCCCGTCGTCGTAATCAGCATGATTTCCGATTCCGGGTCTACGAGGGTCGCGGCGACCACCTTGCCGTTGCGCTCCGACGTCTGGATCGCGATCATGCCCTTCGTGCCGCGGCCGTGACGCGTGTATTCCGTAATCGGCGTGCGTTTGCCGAAACCGTTTTCCGTGGCCGTTAGCACCGACTGCCGCTCGTCGCCGGCCACCAGCATGGCGATTACCTGCTGGCCGTCTTCGAGTTGCATGCCGCGCACACCGCGCGCTTCGCGCCCCATGGGGCGCACGTCGTTTTCGTCGAAGCGAACCGCCTTGCCGGAGTCGGAAAACAGCATCACGTCGTGCTGGCCATCGGTGATGGCCGCGCCGATCAGGTAATCACCGTCGTCCAGACCGACCGCAATAATACCCTTGCGCAATGGTCTGCTGAAAGCCTCCAGCGGCGTCTTCTTGACCGTGCCGAGCGCCGTTCCCATGAAAACGTACTTGTCGGCCGAAAATTCCTTCACGGGCAGCACGACCGTGATCTTCTCGCCTTCCTGCAGCGGGAACATGTTCACGATGGGGCGACCGCGCGAGTTGCGCGAGCCTTGGGGCACCTCGTAGACCTTCACCCAGTAAACGCGGCCGCGGTTCGAGAAGCACAGAATGTGATCGTGCGTGTTGGCGATGAACAGCGTGTCGATCCAGTCGTCTTCCTTCATCGAGGTGGCCTGCTTGCCGCGACCGCCCCGCTTCTGGGCTCGATATTCCGACAACGGCTGCGATTTCACGTAGCCCGTGTGCGACATCGTCACGACCATGTCCTGCGGCGTGATGAGGTCTTCGGTGTTGAGCTCTGTGGCGTTCATCTCGATCTTCGAGCGACGCTTGTCGCCGAATTCGGTTTTGATCGCCGCGAGTTCGTCGGAGATGATAGACGTTACACGCTCCGGCCGGGCCAGGATGTCCAGCAGGTCGGCGATCTGCGTCATGACTTCGCGATACTCGCCAATGATCTTGTCCTGCTCGAGACCCGTGAGGCGCTGCAGCCGCATTTGCAGGATTTCCTGCGCCTGCGTATCCGACAGACGGTAAAGTCCGTCGCCCTGCATGCCGAACGCCGGGCTCAAGCCTTCCGGACGGTACGCGTCGCGGCCGCCGGCGGTGGCGTTCTCGGACTCTGCGCGCGTCAGCATCTCGCGCACGAGGGACGAGTCCCACGACCGCGCCATCAATTCCTGCTTGGCGATGGGCGGAGTAGGCGCTGCCTTGATGATCGCGATGAACTCGTCGATATTGGCGAGCGCAACGGCGAGACCTTCCAGCACATGGCCACGCTCGCGCGCCTTGCGCAGTTCGTAGATGGTGCGCCGGGTGAGCACTTCGCGCCGGTGGGCGAGGAAGTACTCGAGCATTTCCTTGAGGTTCAGCAGCTTCGGCTGGTTGTCGACGAGCGCAACCATGTTCATGCCGAAGGTGTCCTGCAGCTGCGTGGCCTTGTACAGATTGTTGAGGATGACCTCGGGCACTTCGCCGCGCTTGAGCTCGATCACGACGCGCATGCCGCTCTTGTCGGATTCGTCGCGGATGTCCGAGATGCCTTCCAGCTTCTTCTCGTTGACCAGTTCCGCGATGCGCTCGAGCAGCGAACGCTTGTTGACCTGGTACGGCAGCTCATCAACGATGATCGCCATGCGCTGGCCGCGATCGATTTCCTCGAAGTGGGTCGCCGCGCGCATCACGACGCGGCCGCGGCCCGTGCGATAGCCGTCGCGCACACCGGCGACGCCGTAGATGATGCCGGCCGTCGGAAAATCGGGGGCCGGGACAATCTCGATCAATTCGTCGATCGTCGCCTCAGGGTGCTTCAGCAGGTGCTGGCACGCATCGACGACCTCATTCAGATTGTGCGGCGGGATGTTCGTCGCCATGCCGACCGCAATGCCCGACGAACCATTGATCAGCAGATTCGGGATGCGGGCCGGCAGGATCAGCGGCTCGCTTTCGCTGCCGTCGTAGTTGGGCCCGAAGTCGACCGTTTCTTTGTCGATGTCGGCGAGCAGTTCATGGCCGATCTTGGCCATGCGGATTTCGGTGTACCGCATGGCGGCGGCGTTGTCGCCGTCCACGGAGCCGAAGTTGCCCTGACCGTCCACGAGCATGTAGCGCAGCGAGAAGTCTTGCGCCATCCGCACGATCGTGTCGTAGACCGCCGTGTCGCCGTGAGGATGGTACTTACCGATGACGTCGCCGACGATACGCGCCGACTTCTTGTAGGCGCGGTTCCAGTCGTTGTTGAGCTCGTGCATGGCGTAGAGAACGCGCCTGTGAACGGGCTTCAGGCCATCGCGGACGTCCGGAAGCGCACGCCCCACGATCACGCTCATCGCGTAATCGAGATACGAGCGACGCATTTCCTCCTCGAGGGAGATGGGCAGGGTCTCTTTGGCGAATTGATCCATTTATCCGTGTCTTGTGCGTACTTGCTCGGGTGCCGCACCCTCCTTCGCACACGTGCTTTGCTGGCTAAAGCAAAGCGGTGGCAGGGCGCAGGGCATCACGCGATTCTACCACGCGCCAACTCCCGCCCCGCGCCTACGTATACCTATTAGAGGGAAGCCGGGCCGACGCCTCGAAGCTGCGTCAAAAAGACCACCGAAGGGATCAACGGGACACGCCACCAATGGCACTCGGTCGGCTATGCGGCCGCAAACCCACGCCGGGCGGCCTTTTGTTGCGCATGCACCACAATTGGAACCGGGCTACCAGGAGGGGCGGCTTTTTTTATCGTCGGACGGGAACGATATGGCAAAATGCCAACGCACAAAGTCAGACGCTGCTCGAAGTCTATACAAAGCGTCGCTCACAACGCACCGATGTTATACTTCGAGCAATGTATGACTTGTCTTCGTCATCAGGCTCGCAGTAAACCTGCGGTAATCTCAATTTCGAGAGGAGAAATATGAATAAACTTTCAAAGCTCGCGTTCATTGCAGCTACCGCAGTTATGGCTGCATCCGCTTCGGCACAGTCCGTGCCGGCGTCGCGACAAGCCACGAATGACAACTGGGTGAACGGCACCGGCGAATACGTGTGGATGAACGGCACGAACGAGCTTTGCTGGCGCGATGCGTTCTGGACGCCGGCAACGGCTAACGCAAAGTGCGACGGCGCACTGGTCGCCCAGGCACCGCAACCGCCGGTCGCTCAACCGCCGGCACCGGCTCCCATCACGAGCCAGAAGATCACGTATCAAGCCGACACGCTGTTCGACTTCGACAAGGCTGTCCTGAAGCCGGCCGGCAAGCAAAAGCTTGACGAGCTCGCATCGAAGATCCAGGGCCTGAACCTCGAAGTGGTCGTTGCAACGGGCTACACGGACCGCATCGGTTCGGACAAGTACAACGACCGTCTGTCGCTGCGCCGCGCTCAAGCTGTGAAGGCATACCTGGTCAGCAAGGGCATCGACGCCAACCGTATCTACACGGAAGGCAAGGGCAAGCGTAACCCGGTCACGACGGGCTGCAACCAGAAGAACCGCAAGCAACTCATCGCCTGCCTCGCACCGGATCGTCGCGTGGAAGTCGAAGTTGTCGGTACTTCGAAGCAGTAAGCAGCAAGTTACCGCAGCATCCAAAGCCCCGCTTCGGCGGGGCTTTTTTTCGTCTGGCGCTCGCCCAAAGTGGCTCCGTCCTGCGTCGCCCGCGCGACAGCTGACCGCGCGCAATCCGGAAGTGCTGCATTTTGCCGCCATGGCACGCCGCCTATATACTCCGGGTTTATCCCCGTTCCCCGCTCCGCGCGCCCCAATCAAGGCCGTCCGACCCATGACCAACGCCGATCCCCACGAACTGCAGAAATTCAGCGATCTCGCGCATCGTTGGTGGGACCCGAATGCCGAGTTCAAGCCGCTGCACGAGCTGAATCCGGTGCGGCTCGACTGGATCGACGCGCACGCGCATCTTGCAGGCAAGCGCGTGCTCGACATTGGCTGCGGCGGCGGCATCCTGTCCGAATCCATGGCCGGGCTTGGCGCGAACGTCAAGGGCATCGACCTTTCCCACGAGGCACTCGGCGTCGCCGACCTGCATAGCCTGGAAAGCGGCGTCACGGTCGAATACGAGGAGATTGCCGCCGAAGCGCTTGCGGCCCGCGAGCCGGCCTCGTACGACGTCGTGACCTGCATGGAAATGCTCGAGCACGTGCCGGAGCCGGCGGCGATCGTCGCGGCCTGCGCAGCGCTCGTCAAACCAGGCGGCTGGTTGTTCTTCTCCACGCTCAACCGCAACGTGAAGTCGTATCTGCTTGCCGTGGTCGGTGCCGAATACATCGCCCGCATGCTGCCGCGGGGCACGCATGACTACGCGCGCTTCATCCGTCCGTCCGAACTCGCCGGCTTCGTGCGCGCCGCCAGGCTGAACACGGCCGACATCAAAGGCATTGTCTACCACCCGATCAGCAAGCATTTCGCGCTGTCGGACGATACCAGCGTCAACTACCTGCTCGCCTGCCGGCGCGAGGCCTGAGCCTCTACCGTTCGCACGCCAAAACCACGTTCATGAGCGACCCGACGCCCCTGCCCCAGCGCGAAAACGACGACGCCTCCATCCGTCTCTGTCAGGCTGTGCTGTTCGATCTGGACGGCACCCTTGCCGACACGGCGCCTGACCTCGCTGCTGCTGTGAACCGCATGCGACACGAACGCGGCCTGGAAATGGTGCCGCTCGACAAGCTGCGGCCGCTTGCGTCGGCGGGTGCACGCGGTCTAATCGGCGGCGCGTTTGGTATCGGGCCCGATCATCACGATTACGCCACTTTGCGCGAAGAATTCCTCGCCAACTACGAGGCCGACCTGTGCATCGAAACGACGCTCTTCCCGGGCATCGATACGGTGCTCGACGAGCTGGATGCGCGCGGCGTGCGCTGGGGCATCGTGACGAACAAGGTCACACGGCTCACCGAACCGCTTGTTGCGCTGCTCGGTCTCGAAGAACGCGCGAGCTGCGTGGTCAGCGGCGACACCACACCGCACTCCAAACCGCATCCCGCCCCGCTGCTCCATGCCGCGAAGGCGCTCGACATGGAGCCGGAGCGCGTCGTCTATGTCGGCGACGATCTGCGGGATGTCCAGGCAGGGTTTGCGGCCGGCATGGTTACCGTCGCGGCGGCCTACGGCTATTGTGGCGACGACCTGCCCCCCTCCCACTGGCATGCGCAGCACGTCGTCGAATCCACGGCCCAGCTGCGTCTGCTCCTGCGCGACATCAGCTGAGGGGCGTCTCTTCAGTCGCTTCTTCGAAGCGACCTCTTGAAACCCCACCTCTTGAAACCCCGTCAGTTAGCCCAACATCCGCTTCTATGGGATAATGCTTGTTCCACTTGGGGCCGACCTGGTTTCGACGTGGGTAATGAAGCAGCTCAGGGCATACCGAGGACCCGTCACCTCGTAAATCAATGGGACTTAAGTAACTGCGAACGACGAAACGTACGCATTGGCGGCTTAACCCCGCCAACCTCGCACTGACTCGCTGACGGGTCAGGGTCGCAAGACCAGCGAGGTCATTCACGTCAGATAATCCTCAGCGATGTCACGGCGCCGGGGCCGAAAATCAAGTGACTCGCCGTAACGAAGCGTGTTCGTCCGCGTCGGTGCGGTTAAATCAAATGACTGAACTAAGTATGTAGAACTGGTTGTGGACTACTTGCGGACGCGGGTTCGATTCCCGCCGGCTCCACCAAGACACCTTCGAGCATCTGGACACGGATAGCAAAAAACCCCGACGGCTGAACGCCCTCGGGGTTTTTTGTTGCCTGTTCAATCCTGCGGACACTGCAGGTTGCAGCCATTCGGATCGCCATCGTCACCGCGACGACGCATCTTCGAGGGCGCGCCTTTCTGGTATTTCTTCGAGGGCGCCGATGCCGCGAATTGCATCTGCGGATGCTCCTGCAAACGAAACTCGTCCTGCAGGATGCCGCCCGGCACACCAGGCGAGTTCTGGGCAAAGGCAATCGAAACGGTGGCGAAGAGCGTACCGGCCGTCGCGGCGGCCACGCATGCGTTGAGCAGAAATTTCATGTCGGATGGGCGCGGCGGTCGCGCGGCAGAAAGCAAAACGTAGCGCAAAGTATCGCAAAAACGACGGCCTGTTGCAGCGTGCTTGCGTCGCGCCGCCTCTTGCCTCGCGTTACTGCGTCTTACCGGAATCATCGGCGGAGGCCACCGCGAGCCCTTCTTCCAGACCCACCACGGTGCCGCATGCGCGCGGGTCGTAGCCCTGCAATCCGGCCACGCTGGCATGAAACGCTTCGCTGCGCAGCAAAGCGACCACGGCGGCGAGCGGCTCGCGCGCGAGGCGCGCGCGCTCGCAGGCGAAGTAATAGTCCTCGTCCACCACGGGAATGAAGTCGAGTCCGAAATGATGTGCGGCCGGCTCGACGCCAAAGCCAACATCCGCCATGCCGCTCGCGACAAACGCCGCAATGGCCGAATGCGTGAGTTCCGCCGACGCATAGCCGTTCACGCGTTCCGGATCGATACCGATGCGCGTGAGCGCGAGATCGAGCAGCATGCGCGTGCCCGAGCCGGGCTGCCGGTTGACGAAGCGAATGTCGTCGCGGGACAGATCGCGCAGCGACCCGATCCGCTTCGGATTACCTCGTGCGAGAAAGAGGCCCTGCTTGCGGCGCGTCAGATGAATCAACACGTGGCGGTCTGGATCGAGCCAACGCCGGTAGACCGCGGCGCACGCGTCGCGAAACTCGCCGCGCGGCAGGTGAAAGCCGGCCAGATCGCACTCGCCGCGCGCGAGGGCGGCAATCGCGTCGGCGCTGTCGCGGTACTTGATATCAACCGGCAAATCCGACGCGACGAGTGCCGTCACGAGCGCCGCTACCGCATAGCCGTGCGACGCGTAGATGCGCACGTTCAGCGACGGCGGCGAGAGCCAGCGGTTCAGGTCGCTTGCCACTTCGCTCGCGAGCGCCTGCATATTCCCGTCCAGCCGCTCCACGCACAGCCGCTGCGCCCGCAATACCGCCTCGCCGAGCGCCGAGAGTTGCGAGCCGCGACCACGCTCCTTCGCGATCAGGGCGCCGCCCAGACGCTCCTCGAGCGCGCGCAGCAAACCCCAGGCGTGGCGATACGAGAGCCCCCGCCGTTCCGCCGCCTGCGCGATGCTCCCCGTTTCATCGACGAGCGCGAGCAACGGCACCACGTCGGTGAGGCTCGCTTCGCGGCCGTCTACGTCGCGCACCACCAGCTCGGCATGGCACTTTATCTGGATCATTTATGCAATCCGGTTTCCTATTGCGCAAGTCATGGCAGCGGCCTATTGTTCGGCTAAACGTTTATGAGATAAGAAAGCATACGTGCGCGCCTTATGAAGGGCAAGTGCATATATGACTTTCCGAGGAGCCCCACTTTGGACGAGACACCCTCCCTCGCGCCCGACGATCTCGTCCGGCGCCATGCGCAGCCTGGCCGGTCGCTCGTGGCCGTGCTGCACGCCATTCAGGACGAAGCCGGCTTCGTGCCGCCCGCCGTGGTCACACCGCTTGCGCGCGCGCTGAACCTGTCGCGCGCCGAAGTGCACGGCGTCCTGACCTACTATCACCACTTCCGTACCTCGCCTGCCGCGCCGGTCACCGTGCAGCTGTGCCGTGCCGAGGCGTGCCGCAGCATGGGGACGGAAGCGCTCGCGCAGCACATGGAGGCACGCACCGGTTGCCGTTTCGATCAGGGCCACGACACGGGGCACAACGGCACGGTCGCGCTCGAATCGGTCTATTGCCTCGGCCAATGCGCGCTGTCTCCTGCGATGACCGTGAACGGCACGCTCCACGCCAAAGTCACGCCGCAGAAATTCGATACGCTCCTCGCCGCCGCCACTGAAGCGGCTGAACGCGAGGCGAAGGGCGAAGCGAGGAGCGAGACGAAAACCCACACGAAGGAGCCGGCATGACGCGCGTCTACGTTCCCCGCGACTCGTCGGCACTCGCACTGGGCGCCGATGCCGTTGCCGCCGCGATCGTCCGCGAAGCCGCGGCCCGCGGCGTCGCCGTAGAGCTGGTGCGCAACGGATCGCGCGGCCTGCTCTATCTCGAACCGCTTGTGGAAGTGGAAACGCCGCGCGGTCGCGTGGGCTACTCGAACGTCGAGGAAAGCGACGTCGGCTCGCTGTTCGACGCGGGCTTTCTGGAAGGTAGCGAGCACGCGCGCCACGTGGGCATCGTCGACGAGATTCCGTATCTGAAGCGCCAGCAGCGGCTCACATTCGCCCGCATCGGCATTACAGACCCGCTCTCGCCGGAAGACTACGTGGCCCATGGCGGCCTCGACGGTCTGCGTCACGCCATTGCCATGACGCCCGCGGATGCCTGCGAAGCGCTCATCGAATCGGGCCTGCGCGGACGCGGCGGCGCCGCCTTCCCGGCCGGCATCAAATGGCGCACGGTGCTCGGCGCCCAAGCCGACCAGAAGTACGTGGTCTGTAACGCCGACGAAGGCGACTCGGGCACCTTCTCCGACCGCCTCGTCATGGAAAGCGACCCGTTCGTGCTGATCGAAGGCATGACCATCGCGGGCATCGTGGCAGGCGCGACGATCGGCTACATCTACGTGCGCAGCGAGTATCCGCATTCCATCGCGGTGCTCGAAACCGCCATCGAAAAGGCGCGCGATGCCGGTTGGCTGGGCGACAACGTACTCGGCAGCGGCCGGCGTTTCGATCTGTATGTCGCCAAGGGCGCCGGCTCCTATGTGTGCGGCGAGGAAACCGCGCTACTCGAATCGCTCGAAGGCAAGCGCGGCATCGTGCGCGCCAAGCCGCCGCTGCCCGCCCTCGCGGGCCTGTTCGGCAAGCCGACGGTAATCAACAACGTCATCACGCTCGCCACCGTGCCCATCATCTTCGCGCGCGGGGCCGCGGCGTATCGCGACTACGGCATGGGCCGCTCGCGCGGCACGCTGCCGTTCCAGCTGGCCGGCAACGTGCGCCAGGGCGGACTCGTCGAGCTCGCATTCGGCGTGACGCTGCGCGAGCTGCTCTACGACTACGGCGGCGGCACGGCAAGCGGCCGGCCCGCACGCGCCGTACAGGTGGGTGGCCCGCTCGGCACCTATCTGCCCGAGAGCCAGTGGGACATTCCGGTCGACTACGAAGCCTACGCGGCCGTGGGTGCGGTGGTGGGTCACGGCGGGCTCGTCGTGCACGACGACACGTCGAACCTCGCCGAACTCGCGCAATACGCCATGCACTTCTGCGCCATCGAATCGTGCGGCAAATGCACGCCGTGCCGCATCGGTTCCACGCGCGGCGTCGAGGTCATTGCGCGCATTCGCAACGGCGATCGCTCGCCGAAGCAGGTCGAACTGCTGCGCGACCTCTGCGACACGATGGTGTCCGGCTCGCTGTGCGCCATGGGCGGCATGACGCCGTACCCGGTGATCTCCGCACTCGAGCATTTCCCCGAAGATTTCGGTCTCGACACCGCGTCGCAGCGTCCTGCTGCGGCGGCGGCCTGACGATGGAGACAAGGATGTCAGACGCGCTCAATTCCAGCACGGGCGGTTGCGGTTCAGGCAACTGCAGCTGCAAGTCGCAGGCGCAGCAACGCGCCGCCCGCAATCCGTTCGACGACACCGACTACGGCACGCCGCTGCGTCACGCCGACGTGGACGTGACGCTCGAAATCGACGGCAAGAGCGTCACGGTGCCGGCAGGCACGTCGGTGATGCGCGCCTCGATCGAGGCGGGTGTCAACGTGCCGAAGCTCTGCGCCACCGATTCGCTCGAACCGTTCGGCTCGTGCCGCCTGTGTCTCGTGGAAATCGAGGGCCGGCGCGGTTATCCGGCCTCGTGCACGACGCCTGTCGAAGCAGGCATGAAGGTGCGCACGCAAAGCGATCGCCTGCAAAAGCTGCGCCGCAACGTGATGGAGCTGTACATCTCCGATCACCCGCTCGACTGCCTCACGTGCCCGGCGAACGGTGACTGCGAGCTGCAGGACATGGCGGGCGTGACGGGCCTGCGCGAAGTGCGCTACGGCTTCGACGGCGCGAACCACCTGCGCGACACGAAAGACGAATCGAACCCGTACTTCACCTACGACCCGTCGAAGTGCATCGTCTGTAACCGCTGCGTGCGCGCGTGCGAAGAGACGCAAGGCACGTTCGCGCTCACCATCGCCGGCCGCGGTTTCGAGTCGCGTGTGGCGGCGAGCGAAAGCCAGCCGTTCATGGACTCCGAATGCGTGTCGTGCGGTGCGTGCGTGGCCGCATGCCCCACCGCAACGCTGCAGGAAAAGAGCGTGACGCTGCTGGGTCAGGGCGAGCATTCGGTCATCACGACTTGCGCGTATTGCGGCGTGGGCTGCTCGTTCAAGGCCGAGATGAAAGGCTCGCAGGTCGTGCGGATGGTGCCGTACAAGAACGGCGAGGCCAACGAAGGCCACGCCTGCGTGAAGGGCCGCTTCGCCTGGGGCTACGCCACGCACAAGGACCGCATCACGAAGCCGATGATCCGCGCAAAGATCACGGACCCGTGGCGCGAAGTCAGCTGGGACGAAGCGATCCGCTACGCAGCTTCCGAGTTCCGCCGCATTCAGGACAAGCACGGCCGCGACTCCATTGGCGGCATCACGTCGTCGCGTTGCACGAACGAGGAAACGTACCTCGTGCAGAAGCTCGTGCGCGCGGCCTTCGGCAACAACAATGTGGATACCTGCGCACGCGTGTGCCACTCGCCGACGGGCTATGGCCTGAAGACGACGCTGGGCGAATCGGCGGGCACGCAGACCTTCGCTTCGGTGGAGCACGCGGACGTGATCGTCGTGATCGGCGCGAATCCCACCGACGGTCACCCCGTGTTCGGCTCGCGCCTGAAGCGCCGCGTACGTGAAGGCGCGAAGCTGGTCGTGATCGACCCGCGGCGCATCGACATCGTCGATACGCCGCACGTGCAGGCTTCGTATCACCTGCAACTGCGCCCGGGCACCAACGTCGCCATCGTCAATGCGCTCGCGCACGTGATCGTGACGGAAGGGTTGCTCAACGAAGCGTTCGTGGCCGAGCGCTGCGAGCCGCGTGCGTTCGAACAATGGCGCACGTTCGTCGCGCTGCCGGAAAACTCGCCGGAAGCCACCGCCGACGTCACCGGCGTGCCCGCCGACCAGGTACGCGAAGCGGCGCGCCTCTACGCGCGCGGTGGCAGCGCGCCCGGCATGCCCGCGGGACGCTCGGCCATTTACTACGGCCTCGGCGTGACCGAACACGCGCAAGGCTCCACGATGGTGATGGGCATTGCGAACCTCGCGATGGCCACCGGCAACATCGGCCGCGAAGGCGTGGGCGTGAATCCGCTGCGTGGCCAGAACAACGTGCAGGGCTCGTGCGACATGGGCTCGTTCCCGCACGAACTGCCGGGCTACCGCCATATCAGCGACGAAAAGGTGCGCGCGCTGTTCGAGGACGCCTGGAACGTCACGCTGCAGCCCGAACCCGGCCTGCGCATTCCGAACATGTTCGACGCCGCGCTGGACGGCAGCTTCAAGGGCCTCTACTGCCAGGGCGAAGACATCGTGCAGTCGGACCCGAACACGCAGCACGTGGCGGCGGCGCTTTCGTCGATGGAATGCATCGTCGTGCAGGACATTTTCCTCAACGAGACGGCCAAGTACGCGCACGTGTTCCTGCCGGGTTCGTCGTTCCTCGAAAAGGACGGTACGTTCACCAACGCCGAGCGCCGCATCTCGCCCGTGCGCAAGGTGATGCCGCCGCTCGCGGGCTACGCGGACTGGGAAGTGACGCTGCTGCTCTCGCGGGCGCTCGGCTACGAGATGGACTACGCGAGCCCGTCCGAGATCATGGACGAGATCGCGGCACTCACGCCCACCTTCCACGGCGTCTCGTACGCGAAGCTCGACCAGTTCGGCAGCATCCAGTGGCCGTGCAACGAGGAAGCGCCCGAAGGCACGCCGACCATGCACGTCGATACGTTCGTGCGCGGCAAGGGCCGTTTCGTCATCACGAAGTTCATCGCCTCGCCGGAAAAGGTCACGCGCAAGTATCCGCTGCTGCTCACCACGGGCCGCATCCTCACGCAATACAACGTGGGCGCGCAGACCCGTCGAACCGAGAACTCGCGCTGGCACGAGGAAGACCGCCTCGAGATCCATCCGCACGACGCCGAGGAGCGCGGCATTCGTCACGGCGACTGGGTGGGCATCGAATCGCGCGCGGGGCAGACCGTGCTGCGCGCGAAGGTGACGGACCGCGTGCAGCCGGGCGTGGTGTACACCACGTTCCACTTCCCCGAGTCGGGCGCGAACGTTATCACGACGGACAGCTCCGACTGGGCCACCAACTGCCCCGAGTACAAGGTGACCGCGGTGCAGGTGAACCTCGTGCAGCAGCCGTCGCAGTGGCAGCGCGATTACTCGCGCTTCAACGCCGAGCAGCTCGAACTGTTGCGGCAGCGAAGCGCGGCCGGTGCGACCGAATCCGTGACCGCAGGGAAGTGACGCAATGGATCAACACCACCTGATCGAGATGGCGAACCAGATCGGCAGCTTCTTCGAATCGATGCCGGACCGGGAAGAAGCCACGGCCAGCGTTGCCGATCACATCCGCCGCTTCTGGGAACCGCGCATGCGGCGTGCGTTGTATGCAGCTTTCGACGCCGGCACGCCCGGCATGTCGGAGATCGTGAGCAACGCGCTCACGAAGTATCGCGAGCAGTTGACGCCCGTTGCGGCCTAAAGGGTTGCGGTCGGCCGACCGTGGTCGGCTGTCGCAAGATCAGCCCTGCGCCGCGGCGCCGGTCTCGTCCGCACCGCGCACAAACCAGGCCTCGCAGTGGCGCAGCAGCGCATTGAGGTCCGACGCGGGGCGGCCGCGCGCTGCGATATAGCCGTCGGGCCGCACGAGGTAGAACGCCGGCCGCGTGCGGCCATACGACTCCACGAGGGGCGCCGCGCCCTCGCCTTCGGTGTCCGTCACGCGCCAGATGCGCACGGCTTCGCCGAGCAGCCCTTCCACGGCGGAGACGAGGCGCGTGAGGTCGTCTTTGTCGCCATCGCCACCGTTCGCTGCGGCGAGCGTGAGGCGCTCGTTCATGGCCGTAACTGCCGGCGCAGACTCTGTGGCCACGTCCAGCGCATCCGCCGCTTCCGCTGCTTCCGCCTCCCGTTCCACGAGCACGAACAGCGAAAAGCAGCCGGGATCGTGCAGGTCGAAAATGCAGCCCTTGCCGGGCGCCTTGCCTAGCGGACCGTCAACGACGTGAACGAGCGCGTCGGGCGCCCGTTCGCCGGCTCGCGGTCCGCCGTCCAGCACGCGCTCCAGCGTGAGCGGGCTGCGCCGGTACTGGATCGCAAGCTCGCTGACCGTGGCGCGCGCCGCGTCACGCAGCGGGCCGAACGCAGCGAGCAGCGGCATCACGCGCTCGCGCAGCAGCTTGAGCGGCCCGTGCTCCGCGCCGACCAACTGCGTGACGAAGCTCGTCTGCCGCAGCACGTCGCGCTCGATCGGATGCCGTTCCATGTGATAGGTGTCGAGCAACCGGTCCGGCGCGCCGTGCGCGAGCACGCGCGCAATCTTCCAGCCCAGATTGAACGCCTCCTGGATGCCCGTGTTCATGCCCTGTGCGCCGGCCGGACTGTGTACGTGCGCGGCGTCTCCGGCAAGAAACACGCGGTTCACGCGCAATTGCTCCACCATGCGGCTGTTCACATGGAAGTTCGAAGACCACGAGAGTTCGGAGAGCATCACCACGTGATGCACGCGCCGTTCGACCACGGCCCGGCACTCGTCGAGAGAGGGCGCAGCCGCGGCCCCGCCATCCGGCACGTGCCCGCTGGCATCCGCTTCCTCGCCCTTCGCAGTCGGCATCCCCGCCGGCGTGTGATCGGCAATCAGCCGGTACCAGCCCTTGCCGAGCGGAAACAGGCCGACAAGACCTTCGCCTGACGCGAAGAGATGGAACTCGTCATCGGGCCATTCCGTTTCGGCGCTCACGTCGGCGAGCAGGAAAGTCTGCTCGAAAGCCTTGCCCACGAAGCTCATGCCGAGCCGATGGCGAATCGTGCTGTGCGCGCCGTCCGCGGCGACGAGATAGGAAGGCCGCAGCGTTTCGGTATGGCCGTCGGTGCGCCGCAACGTGGCGTGCACGCCGGCCGATCCCTGCGAAAACTCCACGAGTTCCACGCCGCGCTCCACCTTCACGCCGAACGATTCCAGATGCGCGGCGAGAATGCGCTCCGTCACCGTCTGGTCCAGAAACAGCAGATACGGATAGCGGGTTTGCAGCGGATCGAAATCGAGCCGCGCGCGGCGCTGCCCGTTCGAGTAGAGGTTGGCCACCCGAGCGCGATGACCGAGTTCGAGAAACGGCTCGACCACGCGATGCTGCTCGAAGAGTTCGAGCGTGCGGGCCTGAATGCCGATGGCGCGGGAATGCCGGGCGGGCTCGGGCGCGCGGTCGATCAGACGCACGGGAATGTGCGCGCGCGCAAGGCTCATCGCAGCGGCGAGCCCCGTCGGGCCGGCGCCGACGACGAGCACCGGCTGCAGGTCAGAAACGGCAGCCATGCATCGAACCTCCGAAGGTCGACATGCCGGTTAGTGTACGCCGCCCCATTTCGCTGTCGTTCACAACTTCGCGTGACAACACGCGACAACTTCGCGCAGCGGCCCTCGCATCGCAGCGCATCAAATTCGGGGCGCGTAGAACGCCGCGGCGAATGTGGGAAAATGCGGCGTTTTGTTTTTGCAGGCCTTCCCCGACCGTCATGGAACAGGTTTTTGCCCGCGCCTACGCGGCCCACCGCGACGGCCGGCTCGACGATGCCGAGCGCGGCTACCGCGCGACGCTCGACGCCAACCCCGTGCACGTCGATGCGCTGCACCTGCTCGGCGTGCTGCGTCACCAGCAGGGGCAGCACGCCGAGGCCGCGGATCTCGTGGGCCGCGCCGTGGACCTGCGCCCCGAAGACGCTGCGCTGCAACTGAACCTGGGCAACGCGCTCAAGGCGATGGGGCAGATCGATCGCGCGATCGAGCGCTTTCGCAACGCCCTCACGCTCGCGCCCACTTTCGCGCTCGCCCACTACAACCTCGGCAACGCCTACGCTGCGCTGGGCCGCCACGAAGACGCGGCGCACGCGTTCGATCGCGCGCTGCGGCTGCAGCCCGACGATGCCTCCGCCAGCAACAATCTCGGCAATGCCCTGCATGCGCTCGGCCGTCACGAAGAAGCGATCGAAGCGTTTAAACGCACGCTCGCGTTGCGGCCCCGGCATGCCGGCGCGCACAACAACCTCGGCATGGCGCTCAACGCGCTGGAACGCACCGACGAAGCGCTGCTGCAATTTCGCGAGGCGCTCAAAGCCGAACCGCAGTTCACCGCTGCCCAGTTCAACCTGGGCAATACGCTCGACGCGCTCGGCCGTCACGAAGAGGCTATCGACGCCTTCGAGACCGTTCTTGCGCAGCAACCGTACCTGCCCCCTGCGCTCTTCGCACTCGGCAATGCGCTTGCCGGGTTGGGCCGGCACGAGGAAGCGGTAGCCCGCTTCGAGCGCGCCATCGGTCACGATCCGAAATTCGCGCTCGCGTGGCTCGCGCTCGGTACAGCACACCATGCGCTTGGTCGGCACGCCGCTGCCTTGCGCGCGTTCGACGAAGCGCTGCGCCTGCGCCCCGATCTCGCCGCCGCCCACCTGAATCGCGCGCTCACGTGGCTTACGCTGCGCGACTTCGCACGCGGCCTGCCCGAGTACGAATGGCGGCTCGATGCGCTCGCGCACGGCGCATTCGCCGTCGACCCGACGGCAACCGGCGCGGCAGATGCCGCAGCGCTCACGCCATCGCCCCGTACACCGGCGCTGCCGCGCTGGCAAGGCGAGCCGGCTGCGGGCCGCACGCTGCTGATCCAGGCCGAGCAGGGTTTCGGCGATACGCTGCAGTTCGTGCGCTTCATTCCGCTTGTGGCCCAGCGCGTGGGGCGCATCGTGCTCGAAGTGCAGCCGGAACTGATGCCGCTGATCGCGCCCGCAGCCGAAGCCTGGCGCATCACGCTGGTCGCACGCAACCTCGCACGCAACGCCGATGGCTCGCAATGCGGCCCGCGTCCGGCGGCGGACCTGCACTGTCCGCTGCTCAGCTTGCCGCTCGCGCTCGGCATGACCTTCGACACGATGCCTTCACGCACGCCCTACCTCGCGGCGCCAGCCGCGTACCGGCGCAAGTGGCGCGGCTCGCTCGGCGGCCAGGCGAAGCGCAAGATCGGGCTCGCGTGGTCGGGCCGCATCCAGAAGCACGAGAACCGCACGATGCCGCTCGCCGCGCTGGAGCCGCTCTTCGCGCTTCCGGGCATCGACTGGCTCGTGCTGCAGCCCGACCTCAGCGCCGCGGAACAGGCCTCGCTCGACGCCCATCCGCGCGCCGGCACGATCCACCGTATCGGTCATCGCATTGCGGACTTCGCGGATACGGCCGCGATCATCGAACGGCTCGATGCCGTGGTCACCATCGACACGTCGATTGCGCACCTGGCCGGCGCGCTCGGCAAACCGCTCTGGGTGATGCTGCCGTTCGCCGCCGACTGGCGCTGGTTCACGGGCACAGACGAAAGCCCCTGGTATCCGGCGGCCACGCTCGTTCGTCAGCCGCAGCCGGGAGATTGGGCAAGCGTGGTGGAGCGGGTGGCTGCGGCGCTGCGACACGGCTAGCAGTTCGGCTTCATCGTCCGATTAGCCCTGAACGGCCCGTGCAGCAAGCCATAAAAACACAACAGCCCCGCACTCGCGAATCGAGTGCGGGGCTGTTGCTTTGAGGGCTCGCGGCTTTAACCCTCGCGGCTTTCACCGCTACGCCGCGTCGCAGCCTTCGTCACCGCGCCTGAACATCCACGGGGCAGCGGGCCGCCACAGCATTCATGCCGTCTTGTACTGATTGCGCGCTTCGGGCGTGCGATAGAGCACGAGCGTCGCGATGAGCCCGCAGATCGCGGCCACGCCCATCCATGCGCCCGGCGCTGCCTTGTTGCCGCTCACGTGAATGAGCAGCGTCGAGATGGCGGGCGTGAAGCCGCCAATGGTCGTCGCAAGGCTGTACGCGAGCGAAAAACCCGCGGTGCGCACGTCGGACGGCATCACCTCGGTGAGCGCCACCACCATCGCGCCGTTGTAGCTGCCGTACAGGAACGAGAGCCACATTTCGACCGCGAGCAGGCGGCCGAACGACGGATCGGCCACGAGCCACTGCACCGCCGGGTACGCCGTGAGAATCGTGAGAACCGTGAAGGCGATCAGCACGGGACGCCGCCCGATACGGTCCGACAGTGCGCCCGAAAGCGGCAGCCAGATCAGGTTCGACAGACCGATGCAGACCGTCACGACGAGCGTGTCGATGGCGGAGAGCTTGAGCACTTCCTTGCCGAAGGTCGGCGTGTAGGCCGTAATCATGTAGAACGACACGGTAGTCATGATCACCATGCCCATGCCCGCCAGCACAACGCCCCAGTTCTGCGCCATCGACCTCAGGATCTCGCTCATCGACGGACGATGCTTTTTCGCGAGAAACTCATCGGTTTCCTTGAGCGAGCGGCGAATCAGGAACAGGAACGGCACGATCAGGCAGCCGATCAGGAACGGCACGCGCCAGCCCCAGGCTGTCATTTCCTCGGCGGGCAGCAGGCGGTTCAGGAACACGCCGATCAGCGCGGCGAACACCACCGCCACCTGCTGGCTGCCCGACTGCCACGACGTATAGAAGCCCTTGTTGCCCTTGGTCGCGATCTCCGAGAGATACACCGAGACGCCGCCCAGCTCGACACCGGCCGAGAAGCCCTGCAGCAGGCGTCCCGCGAGCACGAGCACGGGCGCGAGCGCGCCGATCGTCGCATAGCCCGGAATCGCGGCCACGGTGAGCGTGCCGAGCGCCATCAGCGCGAGCGTGAGAATGAGGCCCTTGCGGCGGCCGTGATGGTCGATGTAGGCGCCGAGCACGATGGCGCCGATGGGTCGCATCAGAAAGCCGGCGCCGAACACGGAGAGCGACAGCATGAGCGAAGCGAAGGCGTTGCCGCTCGGGAAATAGGTCTTGGCAATCGCCGATGCGTAATAGCCGTAGACCATGAAGTCGTACATTTCCAGGAAGTTGCCGCTGACGACGCGGAACACAGTCCGGGCTTTCGACTCGTTGGGCGATGCGTGGGACGCAGTAGACATGACACTCTCTGAATAGCGCGCCGCGCGGCACGGCCGCACGGCTCTGAGTTGACGACTGGGGCGCCGCGCCGGAGCGGGACGCCTCGGGATATCCCTGATAGGGTCTACCCTTATCGCGCTGGGGCGGGCCATTATGCGCGGCTCGTCGAGGCGTCGATATCAGGGTTAAACCTGATCCAGCGAGCATCCGGCTGCGCCTCGTCGAACCACGCGCCGCCTGGCACCATGAGGCGAGCCGCCGCGCCCTGCCTATCTTTCGCGTACGCCGCCCGCCGCAAACGCGGCAGAAGGCGACGGAAGGTGGCAGTACACTCTACCCTCCCCTCCGTTTTCGATGCAGCCCGATGCACGCCGACCGCTCCGCCACGCCTGCCCCGCTTACCCCGCTCACGTTGTCCCTGCGTACCGCGACACCCGCCGACGCCCCGCTCATCGCCGCCATGCATGCGGTGAGCTGGCAGGCCACCTATCGCGGGCTGCTGCCCGACACGTTCCTCGATACCGAAGTGAGCAATGACCGTGCGGCCTATTGGCGCGCGCGGCTCGAAGCGCCGGGCGAAGAGCGGCGGCTCGTGCAGATCGCCGAGCGCGCGCCGCACGAACCGGTGGGCTTCATGTGCGTGGAGCGGCAGATCGGCTCGCCATGGGGCGTGCTGCTCGACAACCTTCACGCGATGCCGGCATGGCAAGGCATGGGCGCCGGCAAGCTGATGATGCGCGCAGCGAAAGACTGGGCACGCGAACAGGGCGAGACGCAGCTCTACCTATACGTGCTGGAAGGAAATGCCCCGGCCATCGCGTTCTACGAAAGCCAGGGCTGGCAATACTCGGGCGCCGAACCGGACAAGATGGGCGGCATCGACATCACCGCGCTGCGTTACGTCTACCGGCTCCACGCGCAGGGCTGAGCGCAGCCGCCACAGCGAGGCGAGGCGCTAGAACCGCGTTTCGCGCGCCACTCGCAGGAAGGTATCGAGCAGCGGCGTGCAGTCGAGCAGTTCCGGTCCGCCCGCGCGGTGAAATTCGGGGTGCCACTGCACGCCCACCACGAACGGCGCGCGCCGGTAGCGCACGGCTTCGATCAGGCCATCGCCCGCCGAGACCGCCTCCACGTTCAGGTCGCGGCCCAGCGTCTTCACGGCCTGATGGTGAATCGAGTTGACGATAGCCTCGCGCCGGCCCGGGAACATGTGCGAGAGCGTGGAGCCCTCCGGAAAATGGATGGCGTGGCGATGCTGGTCGTAATGCTCGCTCACGTGGACGCCCGCGGTCGGCACGTCCGTCGCGATGTCCTGGTAGAGCGTGCCGCCGAACGCGACGTTGATCAGCTGGCAGCCGCGGCACACGCCCAGCACCGGCTTGCCCGACTCGACGAATTCGTGCAGCAGCTCCAGTTCGTACATGTCGCGCACGCGGTCGCCGGGCCATTCGGGCCGCGCGGCGCCGTCGGCATAGGTTTGCGGCGAGACGTCCGCACCGCCCTGCAACAGCAGCCCGTCGAGATGCTTCGCGTAGTCGCGCAGGCGGATGTTGCTCGGGTGCAACATGCCCTGATGACCGACTGTCGGGATCATGAACACCAGCACGTCACGCGACATCACCCAGTGCGCGATGGATTCCTCCAGATACTGCAGCGTCTTGCCCCGCAGGCCGACCGCCCCCGGCTCAGGGTGGAAGATGCGCGCCGACACGCCGATGCGCAGCGTGCGCTGCGTGATGCGCTGCCCGGCGCGGTCGAAAATCTGCCGCGCGCGGGCCGCGATGATGCGCCCGAACACCGACCACGCCGAATCGTTCTGGTGCAGGTAGCGCGGCGCGCCGGGCGGCAAGGCGCCAGGCGGCGGCGGATTCTGCGCGGTGAAGTCGGGCGCCTGGCCGAAACCGGCCGGCGCGGTGCCGGGCCGTGAGCCGGATGCCTGGCTGGATGAAGTCGATGAGGCCGAGGCAGCAGCATCGACGGAAGACGACGACGCCCGCGCGGCTTCGGCCTGTGCAGCTTGCGCCGCAGCCGCTTCCGCCTGGGCGGTGGCCCGCTGCGCCGCGCCTTGCGGCGCTTTCTGCTCCGTGGTCGTTACGGTCGAGGCACTGGAGGGGGCATCGGTGGACGCACGCTCCGCCGCGGAGGCGTCCTTGCCCGGCGCCTCTTCTGGCGGCGTTGGACGCGCGGCGGCCGCGGTCGGCGTGCTCGCCATATTCGACGCGCCAGGAAGTTCGGTGGAAGAAGCGGAAGGGGAACCGGCAAGACCGGTGGGAAGAGGATTGTTTTCGCTCATGACTTCGGGTCAGGCGCGCGCCGCACGCAAACGGGTGGACATAGCGCGATTATCCGCCAGCACGTCGCCGCGCGGCAAACCGGCCCTTCGTGCCCCATCTTCGCGGCCCTTCGTCGTGCCCATTCCGTCATGCCCCTTCTGCCGCGCCGGCCGCGTCGCGCATTTCACGGGTCCGGCTGCTCGTTGAGCGTTTCCTTGAAGGCGATCTGCATGCTCGCGTGAATCTTCACGCACCAGCGCCAGAGCACCGCCATCAAGAGCGCCGCGCAGACAAGCACCGCTGCGAGCAGCCCCACGGGCGGCAGGATGGCGCCCGAGAGCGCCGCCACCAGCAGGAACACCCCGATCATCGACACCACCGGCACGAGTTGCGCAATCGTCTGTCGGATCGCGCCCGTGAAGCGCCCCGCCGTGGCCGGCTGCACGCTCACCTCGGCGAGCAGCATCGCAAGCGACGTCGCCTTGCGCCACACCGCGACGAGAAACGGCATGGAGAGCACGAGCGCCCCGCTCCAGAGCACCACGCGCCGCATCGACTCCTCGCCGAGCCAGTTGGCGAGCAAGCCGCTCGTCCAGGGCGCGCTGTACGACACGCCAAGAAAGATCGCGGCAACGAGCGCGAGATTCACGGCGATCTGTACGACGATCGGCCCCGTCATGCCGAGCACCGTCGGCTCGCCGCTGGCCGGCCGCAGACTGCGCAACCACTGGCCGTACAGGCCGAAGACGTTCGCGAGCGTAGGCGGCATCGCGTTCGCCACACGCCGCGAGAGCGGGTCGGCCACGCGGATCAGATAAGGCGTGGTGAGCGTCGTGAGCGCGGAGACCGATACCGCCACGGGGTAAAGGAACGCGCTCGTCACCTTCAGCGTGAGCCCGAGCGAGGCGATGATGAACGAGAACTCGCCGATCTGCGAAACGGTCATGCCCACGCGCATCGCCGTGCGGCCGTCCTTGCCCGCGAGAAAAGTGCCGAGTCCGCACGACACCAGTTTGCCGAGAATCACCGCCGCCGTGATCGTCGCGATGGGCAGCGCGTAGTCCACGAGCACGAGCGGATTGAGCATCAGCCCGATGGTCACGAAGAAGATGGCCGAAAACGCGTCGCGCAGCGGCGCGATGAGATGCTCGATGCGATGCAGATGGCGTGACTCGGCCATGATCGCGCCGATCAGAAAGGCACCCAGCGCGATGCTGTAGTCGAGCTTCACGACGAGCAGGCAAAAGCCGAAGCAGAAGCCGAGCACGGCGACCAGCAGCATCTCGTCGCTACCCGTGCGCGCCACGTAGGCGAGCGCGCGCGGCACAACGAGAATGCCCGCCACCAGCGAAACGGTCATGAAGAGCAGCAGCTTGCCGAGCGTGACGAAGGCGATGCCCGCCGAAAGCTGCCCCGTCTGAGCGATGCCCGAAAGCAGCACGAGCATCGCGATGCCGAGAATGTCCTCGACGATCAGAATGCCGAACACGAGCTGCGCGAAGCTTTCGCGCTTGAGGCCGAGTTCGGAGAGCGCCTTGACGATGATCGTCGTGGACGAAATGGCAAGAATGGCGCCCAGAAAGAGCGAGTCCATCGGACTCCAGCCGAACGCGCGGCCAATCTCGAAGCCGATCCACAGCATCAGCACGATTTCGGAGAGCGCGGCCACCACGGCCGTCGCGCCCACACGAAAGAGCTTGCGCAGGCTGAATTCGAGGCCGAGCGAGAACATCAGGAACACCACGCCAAGCTCACCGAGCGTCTGGATGGTCTGTTCGTCGTGAATCAGCTGGAACGGCGGCGTGTACGGGCCGATGATCACGCCGGCCGCGATGTACCCGAGCACCACCGGCTGCCTCAGGCGATGGAACAGCACGGTGACGATACCTGCGAGCACCATCACGACCGCCAGGTCCTGAATGAAGCCGATGCCGTGGTGCATGAAGACGATTCCTTACGAACAGTAATGTGAAGTGCGATGGTACCGCAGGCGACGAAGAGGCCGAAACGTGAGCGGCATGGCGCCCGACCCTTCTGGCGGTGAGCGCAAGCCGGTCGCCGGCACGGACAGGCCCTAGAATGTGGCCCACGTCCACGCCCACGCCGCCCGAGCGCCTCAGCACTCAAAGCGAAGCGAGCCCCACCACTGCACGCCGCACGACCATGACGACCCACGCCGACGCCTCCCTCCCCTTCCCGCCGCTCGCCCGGCTGGCCGCCGACCTCGCCGCGGGCCGCACCACGAGTCGCGCGCTCGTCGAGACCGCGCTCGAACGCATCGCCGACCCGGCGGGCCAGGGTTCCACCGTGTTCCTTCACGTCGATGCCGCGAGCGCCCGCGCCGCCGCGGACGCCCACGACCGCCTGCGCGCCGCCGGTACGGTGCTCTCGCCGCTTGCGGGCATTCCCGTGTCGGTGAAGGACCTGTTCGACGTCGAAGGCCAGGTGACTCGCGCCGGTTCCCGCGCGCTCGCGAACGCGGCACCGGCCACGACCGACGCGGTCGCCGTGGCACGGCTCAAACGCGCAGGCGCCGTGATCGTGGGACGCACCAACATGAGCGAGTTCGCGTTCTCCGGGCTCGGGCTCAATCCGCATTACGGGCATCCGCTCTCGCCCTGGCAGCGCAACGTGAAAGGTGACGAGCGGGTGGCGGGCGGGTCGTCGTCGGGTGCGGCGGCGTCGGTCGCGGACGGCATGGCCGCCGTGGCGCTCGGCACCGACACGGGCGGCTCCATCCGCATTCCCGCCGCGCTGTGCGGCCTGACCGGCTTCAAGCCCACGGCCGCGCGCATTCCCAGACAGGGCGGCGTGCCGCTATCGACCACACTGGATTCGTTCGGGCCGATCGGCATGACCGTGGCGTGCTGCGCACTCGTGGACCGCATCCTCGCGGGACTCGAGCCGCATGTTCCGGCGGCACGCAGCATTGAAGGACTGCGGCTCGGCGTGCTGACGAACTACGTGACCGATGGCGTGGAGCCCGCCGTCGCCGCAACGCTCGATACGGCGCTCAAGCACCTGGAAGCCGCGGGCGCCATCGTAAGTGAGGTTCGGTTCGCGCCGTTCGACCGGTTGCCCGAGATCAACCGCTTCGGCTTCTCGCCCATCGAGGCTTACGCGTGGCACCGTCCGCTGCTCGCCGAGCACCGCGACGCTTACGATCCGCGTGTGCTCGCTCGCATCCTGAAGGGCGAACCGGCCACGGCCGCCGACTATCTCGACCTCATGGCCGAACGCGCCGCGATGCTCGAAGCGGCGCAAACCACGCTGTGGCAGCGCTTCGACGCGGTCGTGGCGCCCACGGTGCCCATCGCGCCGCCGCGCGTGGCCGACCTCGAACACGACGACGACGCGTTCGGCCGCACCAACGCCCTGGTGTTGCGCAACCCGTCCGCGTTCAATTTCCTCGACGCCTGCGCGCTCTCGCTGCCGTGCCACGCGCGCGGCACGGCGCCGGTCGGGCTGATGCTCGCCAGCGCGCCCTGGGCGGACGACGTCCTGCTCGCCACGGGCCGCGCCGTGGAAGCGGTGCTGAGCACGATCCGCTAGACCCGGACCGGCGCCGCGGAACCGGCGAGGCGCCGCGACGACCGTCACACGCTTCGCGCTAGAATCGCGCAACGCTTCGCCCGACTTAATCCACACAATTCGCACACGATTCGCCACACGACCCGATATGAACTACAACGATGCCCTGTTGCGCCGCGAGCGCTCCCTGCTGGTCCTGCTCGGCTTCATCTGCCTTGCGCTCGTGGGCGGCGCACTCTGGCTGCAATACTTCAAGAACGAAGACCCGTGCCCGCTGTGCATCATCCAGCGCTACTTCTTCCTGCTGATCGCCGTCTTCGCGTTCCTCGGCGCGCGCTTTCGCAGTTGGGGCGGCGTGCGCGTGCTCGAAGCGCTGGCGGCACTCTCGGCGCTAGGCGGCATCATTACCGCGGTGCGCCATGTCTATGTGCAGGCTCATCCGGGCTTCAGCTGCGGCTTCGACGCACTGCAACCGCTCGTGGACAGCCTGCCGCCCGCGCACTGGCTGCCCGGCGTCTTCAAGGTGGCCGGCCTGTGCGAAACGCCGTATCCGCCGATACTCGGCCTCTCGCTGCCGGCCTGGGCGCTCGTCGGCTTTGCTCTCGCGTTCGTATCGCTCGTGTTGAGCCTGTGGGGCAATCGCGGCCGGCGCTGAAGCCGCGCGGTTGAATCGTTAGGCGCAGCGAAGCGCGGCGGTGGCGCTTGGTCTGCGCGGTGTCCGCTCCTGGGTTGTGCGTTTGCCTGGTACGTTTGCCTCGCGCCTTTGCACCGCGTGTTTCGCGCCGTCTGCCCGGATCCGCGGTTGCTTCTTCGCGCCTCTGCGGCCGCTAGACCGGCCATCTGCTCTGCAGCAGCGCCTGCCATGCGCCTCAACGCCCCTTTGACCCACGGCCGCCGCGCAACTTCTTCCCCGTAGCCGGATCGTAAGAGGGCCATGACAGCCGGCTGATAGGCTTCATCATGCGCGGGAAATATTTCTGGCCGCGAGCAGTGCTATCTTCGAACCTGGATGGCGATCTACGTGCGCGAGGCCGGCTGCGGCAGCCCGATGCGTAACGCGCGCCCGATCCGCAATGTCTCCTGGATTCACCATGACAACGCAAACCATCCGCTTCTTCCCTCGTGGCGCGGTCCACGAAATGCACCGCGTCCCGGTCACGCGCATCGTGGCCGCGTCGCGGCGTGAAGCCGTATCGCGCCCGCACAACCGCCGGCCCACGCCCCGCGCACTTGCCACCACGAACCTGATCGATACGCGAAGATGTACTGAACGTTCGCGCGCCTTCAGGCCCTACGATTCCGGTGCAACGTAGAAACTGAAACGATCAATCCGCCGCCCGTGCGCTCCCGCGAGCGTTCGTGCGGCCCAGTTGGAGAAAGCCGCATGCATGCCTGGCTCACCGATCTGCAACACCTGCTGGCACACGGCGACGCCGCCGTGCTGGTCACGGTCGCGCGCGTGGAAGGCTCGGTGCCGCGCGATGCCGGCACGAAGATGATCGTCACGCGCGACAGCGCGCGCCACACCATTGGCGGCGGGCACCTGGAATGGAAAGCCATCGAGATCGCCCGCCAGGTGCTGCGTGACGGCATGCGCACGCCGCACGCGCGGCGGCTCGAACGTCTCGCCCTCGGCCCGAGTCTCGGGCAGTGCTGCGGCGGCTCGGTGGTGCTCGCGTTCGAACGGCTCGACATCGGCGACCTGGGCTGGCTCGCCTCGCTTGCCAAGCGGTTGGCTGCCGGCGCCTCGACCGTTCGCAGCGTATCGTTCGGCCCCGCCCCGGACGCCGTGATGCTCTCCGATCCCGAGCCCGGCGTGCACGGCTCCGACTGCCTGCTCTGGGAAGGCGCGGGCTTCGGCAGCGACGGCGCGCTGCTGACCGAAACCATCGCGCCCAACGAATTCGAGGTGCTGCTGTTCGGCGCCTCGCACGTGGGCCACGCGCTCGTGCGCGTGCTCGGCACGCTGCCCTGCCGCGTGCGCTGGATCGACCGCCGCGAAGCCGCGTTCCCCACACCCGATGTCTTCGCCACCTACGGCGCGCCGAACGTCGTCATGGAGCCGGGCGACGCGCCCGACGAAGCCGTCGATACCGCGGTCGCCGGCACGTACTTCATCGTGATGACGCACGACCACGCGCGTGATCTCGTGCTCGCGGAACGCATTCTGCGCCGCGGCGATTACGCGTTCTTCGGCATGATCGGCTCGCATACGAAGCGCAAGCAGTTCGAGCATCAGTTCGCGGCGCGCGGCATCGATCCGATGCAGATTGCGCGCATGAAGTGCCCGATCGGCGTGGACGGCATCGTCGATAAGGCACCCGAAGTGATCGCGATCTCGGCGGCTGCGCAATTGCTGCAGGCTGTGGAAGCAAACGTGCATACGCGCGAGCCCGCGTGAATACCGCGGGGCGCGCACCCTACACGTCATTCTTTACCCCAGGCACTGAAAATAATTCGATCTCGACATGAATAGTTCCGTCCCCGCCTCTCTCGTACAGAAAGCCGCCGGCGCACCGAAAGCCGAACTGCACATCCATATCGAAGGCTCGCTCGAACCCGAGCTGATCTTCCGCCTCGCGCAGCGCAACGGCGTGAAGCTCGCGTACGACTCCATCGAGGCGCTGCGCGCGGCCTACGCGTTCACGAATCTGCAATCGTTCCTCGACATCTACTACGCCGGCGCGAGCGTGCTGCTCACGGAGCAGGACTTCTACGACATGACCGCCGCCTACGTGGAGCGCGCGCTCGCCGACAACGTCGTGCATACCGAAATATTCTTCGATCCGCAGACGCACACCGAACGCGGCGTGCCGATTGCCACGGTGGTGGCCGGTATCGACCGCGCGCTCGCGGACGCGGAAAAGCGCGGCCTGTCGAGCAAGCTGATCCTCTGCTTTCTGCGCCACCTCTCCGAAGAAGACGCGCTCGCCACCTTCGACGCGGCGCTGCCGCTCTTTGAGCAGTACCGTCACCGGCTGATCGGCGTGGGCCTCGATTCGTCCGAGCGCGGCCATCCGCCGTCGAAGTTCGAGCGCGTGTTCGCGAAGGCGCGCGCCAAAGGCCTCAAGCTCGTGGCGCACGCGGGCGAGGAAGGGCCGCCTTCGTACGTGTACGAAGCGCTCGATCTGCTCAAGGTGGATCGCGTGGATCACGGTGTGCGCAGCATCGAAGACCCGGCGCTCGTGGCACGCCTCGCGGACACGCGCATCGCGCTCACGGTGTGCCCGCTTTCGAACGTGAAGCTCTGCGTATTCGACGACATGACGAAGCACACGCTCAAAGACCTGCTCGATCGCGGCGTGGCCGTCACCGTGAACTCGGACGACCCGGCCTACTTCGGCGGCTACGTCAACGACAACTATCTCGCCACCATCGAGGCGCTGAAGCTCGACGACGCTGAGGTGTACACGATCGTGCGCAACAGCTTCGAGGCCTCGTTCGTGACGCCCGAGGAGCGCGCTGCACTGATCGCGACGCTCGACGCTTACTGGCACGGCGGGCACGGTGAGCACGGCGGTAGCGTCGGCGCGAGCGGCTCATAACAACACAACAACAGCACACCTCTCTCTTCAGGATTCAGGAGACGTCGTACCCATGACTCAATCGGCTTACCGCGCGCAACTGCTGACCTTCACCGGCGACCCCGCGCAATCGTCCAGCGCGGCGGTATTCGACGAAGACGGCCTCGTGATCGTCGAAGACGGCCGCGTCGTGGCGGCGGGCGCGCACGCGGCGCTCGTCTCGCGGCTCGCGCCCGGCGCACAGGTGCACGAAATGCGCGACAAGCTGATCGTGCCCGGCTTCATCGACACGCACATCCACTATCCGCAAACGGACATGATCGCGTCGCCGGCGCCGGGCCTGCTGCCCTGGCTGGAGACGTACACGTTCCCCACCGAACGACGCTTCGCCGAAGAGGCCGTTGCCCGCGAGACAGCGCGCTTTTTCATCGACGAACTGCTCGCCTGCGGCACGACGACGGCGCTCGTTTACTGCACGGTGCACAAGCAGTCGGCCGATGCGTTCTTTGCCGAAAGCGAGGCGCGCAATCTGCGCATGGTGGCGGGCAAGGTGCTGATGGATCGCCACTGCCCCGAGTTCCTGCAGGACACCGCGCAATCGGGCTACGACGACAGCGCGGAACTCATCGCACGCTGGCACGGCCGCGGGCGGCAACTCTATGCGCTCACGCCGCGCTTTGCACCGACGTCCACCGAAGCGCAGCTCACGGCGTGCGGCGAGCTCGCGAAGCGCCACCCCGACGTCTTTATCCAGAGCCACGTGGCCGAGAATCTCGACGAAGTGAAGTGGGTAGCCGAGCTGTTTCCCGGTCATCGCAGCTACCTCGCCGTCTACGATCACTATGGACTGCTGCGCCGGCGCGCCGTGTACGGCCACTGCATCCATCTCGACGACGAAGACCGCGCGCGGATGGCGCAGACCGGCTCCGTGGCATCGCACTGCCCGACGTCGAACCTTTTCCTCGGCAGCGGCCTGTTCGATTTCGAGAAGGCCGGGCAGGCGGGCATGCCCGTCGCACTCGCCACGGACGTGGGCGGAGGCACGTCGTTCTCCATGCTTCAGACCATGAACGAGGCCCACAAGGTGGCGCGCCTCACGGGCCACCATCTCACGGCCACACGCATGTTCTGGCTTGCAACAGCGGGGGCGGCAGCGGCGCTCGACCTGGCGGACAAGGTCGGCACGCTCGCGCCTGGCGCCGAGGCGGATTTCGTCGTACTCGACCCGCAGGCGACGCCGCTGCTCGCGCGACGCACGGCACGTGCCAAGTCGCTCGAAGAACTGCTGTTCGCGTTCGCGCTGCTCGGCGACGACCGCGCGGTCTTCGCCACCTATGCCGCCGGCCAGTGCGTGCATCGGCGCGACGGACGGCGCGGGGCAGCGATCGGCGCCGGGGCCAGGCCGGCAGCGCTTCAGGCTACGCACTGACCGCTGACTTCGCTGGATTCGGTGCGGAACCGGCACGGGCAGACGAGACGAAACACGCCTTGAAGCGGCGGGAAAGGAAGGCTGCCGGCGGCGCAATTTCCGCGCCGCCCATACAGCGATTCGGGCAATTCGGGTTTTGCCGCCGCGATTGCTGCTATACTCCGCCGCTCATTGGGGAGTAGCCGCCTCGTTCCGTATGTGCATGCGCGAGCGGGGGTGTCCGTCAACAGACTTGGCCCGCGCGGCCATGGCGGACACAGCCTCTGGCCTGGCGAGACCGATGACCCACCGCCGCCGTCACAGGGCCCGGCGAGCCGTGGGTCGTCGCTCGCACACATCTCGGCCCGGGGATCATCAAAACGTGGAACAAGCCTTTCTGATTTCGACCGGCGCGGTCGCTCTCGCCGAAATCGGCGACAAGACGCAACTGCTTTCGCTCGTCCTCGCGGCACGCTACCGCAAGCCCATGCCGATCATCCTCGGCGTGCTGGCCGCCACCCTCATCAACCATGCCGGCGCGGGCGCACTCGGTGCGTGGCTCGGCACGCTCCTGACACCTTCCGTGATGCGCTGGGCGCTCGCGCTCTCGTTCGTCGTGATGGGCTTGTGGATTCTCGTGCCCGACAAGCTCGACGAAAACGAAACCCACCTGACGCGCTCGCATCTGGGCGTGTTCGGCACCACGGTCCTCACCTTCTTTCTCGCGGAGATGGGCGACAAGACCCAGATCGCGACGGTGGCCCTTGCGGCGCGTTTCCACGACTTCTTCGGCGTGGTGGCGGGCACGACGTTCGGCATGATGATCGCCAACGTGCCGGCCATCCTGCTCGGCGACCGCTTCGCTCACCGACTGCCGACGAAGCTCGTGCACGGCATCGCCGCCGTGCTGTTCGTGGTGCTGGGCGTGCTGGCGCTGCTGGGCGTGGGGATTTGACAGAAAGGCTGTGTGGGCCCGTGCCACAACGTAAGCGCGCGGGCCACATAAGGCGGGCAGGCCGGCTGGCCGTGCCCGCCAGCGTGAGATGAAGTTGACGACGGGCGCCGCTGCGGTTTGGAGCGGCGTTTAGAGCGTCATTTTCAGCGCGCTCTTTACTGCGGATTCTTCGCCGCCGCAGGCGCGGACGCTCCGGCAGGTGCAGCAGGCTCAACAGGCACCTCATTCGATGCCACCCCGCCATGCCGGTCCACCGGCAGCTTCACCGTACGCACCGCGCCGTTGGACAACGGAAAATCGGCAAGCGCGCTGCGCACGAGATACGGCATCGCGCGAACCAGCGAGGGCTCGTCGCCTGCGTTGCGCGCCGTCACGTTATAGACCTCCTTGCCCGTCGCACGCTCGGTGATCCGGATGCCGAGCGAATGCGTGAATACCGCGTAGGTCTGATTCACGTAGGTGGGCGGGAACGGACCCAGCGGCCCCCACGGATCGTACGGACGCCAGAACGGTCCCGGCCACGGGTTGTAGTTGTAGTAGACCGGCTGGGCGACCGTCATCTGGTCGGTGTGACTGCCGTAGGTCAGCGCCACGAGATAACGCGCGCGGTCCACAGGCGTCTGGCGGAACGCGTACGTCTCCAGTTCGTTCGCAACCAGCCCTTCGTAGGTACGCTGTTCGATGCTGTTTTGCTGCTGTGCGGTGCGCGTGAACGCGTAGGTGCGCGTGGCGTCGCTGCCGCTCCAGTCGGAAAACGCCGTCACCTGCGTCGTCACGTAGGTCGTGCATCCCGAGAGCGTCACGGCGAGCGTGGCCAGCATCAGCAGCGCGCGGCGCGTCCATTGGTCGAACTTCATGGTCTTCCTTATTGGTGCAGATGCGGCGGTACGGGCGCCGCGGTACGGACGTTGCGGGTCAAAGCCGACGGCGGCCCGATGATACGCTCACCCGCGCCGCCCGCCAAAAGTTCGCCGTGCACGTCTTGCGCAAGGCTTTGTACAATGGCCCGACGCGCCCGCCATCCGGGCGAGAAAGGCGCAGGCCCAAGGCTCATGGCCCGCCGCCCGCCCTCCGGATGCGGCTCCCCCGTTCCTACCTCATACGCCATGTCCGATACCGCCACGCCCGCCGTCATCCGCCGCGCCGACTATGCGCCCCCCGCCTTTCTGATCGACACCGTCGCGCTCGAATTCGATCTGGTCGCCGAACGCACCACGGTCAAGAGCACCCTGCGCGTGCGCCGCAATCCCGATGCCGCCAACGCGGCCGGCCGCGCACCGCATCTCGAGCTGATGGGCGAAGCGCTCGAATTCGTGAGCGCCGCGCTCGACGGCGAGGCTTACGCCGCCGTGCGCGTGCACGAGCACGGGCTCACCGTGGAGAACGTGCCCGATGCGTTCGAACTCACGCTCGTCGGCATCTGCAATCCCTCGGCAAACACCACGCTCTCGGGCCTGTACGTGTCCAGCGGCAACTTCTTCACGCAGTGCGAAGCGGAAGGATTTCGCCGCATCACGTGGTTCCTCGA
This sequence comes from Paraburkholderia kururiensis JCM 10599 = LMG 19447, assembly GCF_003986935.1. Lineage (GTDB taxonomy): Bacteria > Pseudomonadota > Gammaproteobacteria > Burkholderiales > Burkholderiaceae > Paraburkholderia > Paraburkholderia kururiensis. The sequence goes on from NZ_RJZE01000006.1 coordinate 227,838, forward strand.
CCGTCCCGACGTGATGTCCACCTACACGGTCACGCTGCGCGCCGACCAGGCCGCCTACCCGGTGCTGCTCTCGAACGGCAACCTCGTGGAGGAAGGCGATCTGCCCGATGGTCGGCACTTTGCGCGCTGGGAAGATCCGTTCCGCAAGCCGAGCTACCTCTTCGCGCTGGTGGCGGGCAAGCTCGTGGCGCTCGAAGAGCGCATCCGCACGGCCTCGGGCAAGGAAAAGCTGCTGCAGGTCTGGGTGGAACCGCACGACCTGCCGAAGACGCGTCACGCCATGGATTCGCTGATCCACGCCATTCGCTGGGACGAAGCGCGCTTCGGGCTCGAACTGGATCTGGACCGCTTCATGATCGTCGCCGTGGGCGACTTCAACATGGGCGCGATGGAGAACAAGGGGCTCAACATCTTCAACACGAAATACGTGCTGGCGAACCCCGAGACCGCGACGGACACCGACTTCGCCAACATCGAAGCCGTGGTGGGCCACGAGTACTTCCATAACTGGACCGGCAACCGCGTAACCTGCCGCGACTGGTTCCAGCTGAGCCTGAAAGAAGGGCTGACGGTGTTTCGCGACCAGGAGTTTTCCGCGGACATGGAAGCCGGTAGTCTGAACAACAGCGCTGATAACGGCGGCGGCGCCGCGGCGCGCGCAACGAAGCGCATCGAAGACGTGCGCGTGCTGCGCCAGATGCAGTTCGCCGAAGACGCCGGCCCGATGGCGCACCCGGTGCGCCCCGAAAGCTACGTCGAGATCAACAACTTCTACACGATGACCGTCTACGAGAAAGGCGCGGAAGTCGTGCGGATGTACCAGACGCTCTTCGGCCGCGAAGGCTTTCGCAAGGGCATGGACCTGTACTTCAAGCGGCACGACGGCCAGGCCGTGACCTGCGACGACTTCCGCCACGCAATGGCGGACGCCAACGGCCGCGACCTCGCGCAATACGAGCGCTGGTACAGCCAGGCCGGCACGCCGCGCGTGACGGTGCAAACGCGCTACGACGAAGCCTCGCGCCGCTATGTCGTGACGCTCGCCCAGGGCTACGGCGAGGCGTCGCCCGCCGCGCGCGAAACGCAAAAGGGACCGCTGCTGATCCCGTTCGCGATTGGCCTGATCGGACCGGACGGTCAAGATTTGCCGCTGCGCCTCGAGGGCGAAACGCAGGCGCGCGGCACGACGCGCGTGCTGGAAGTCACCGAAACCGCGCAAACCTTCACGTTCGAGGACGTCGCCGCGAAGCCGCTGCCCTCGCTGCTGCGCAACTTCTCGGCGCCGGTGATCGTCGAGTACGACTACAGCAACGACGAGCTCGCGTTCCTGCTGGCGCACGACAGCGATCCGTTCAACCGCTGGGAAGCCGGCCAGCGCCTCGCCACGCGCGAGCTGCTGGCGCTCGCCGCACGCGCCGCCAGCGACGCACCGCTTACGCTCGACGACGCCGTGGTGGCCGCGTTCGGCCGCGTGCTCAACGACGAGACGCTCTCGCCCGCGTTCCGCGAGCTCGCGCTGATGCTGCCGTCGGAAGCGTATCTCGCCGAGCAGATGGCCGAATCGAATCCGGCTGCGGTGCACACGGCGCGCCAGTTCGTCCGCCGGCGTCTTGCGCAGGCGCTGAAGGCCGACTGGCTCGCCATCTACGAGCGTCACCGCACGCCGGGCGCCTATCAGGCCACGCCCGAGGCTGCGGGCCGTCGCGCGTTGAAGAATCTCGCGCTCTCGTACCTGGCGGAACTCGAAGACCCGGCCGAGGCGGTGCGCCTCGCGGGCGCGCAATACGACGCGGCGAACAACATGACGGATCGCGCCGCCGCGCTCGGCACGCTGCTCAATGCCGCGGCGACAGCAGGCGGCGCCTGGGCCGACGAGCCGCTCGACGACTTCTACCGCCGCTTCGAAAACGAGCCGCTCGTCATCGACAAGTGGTTCGCCCTACAGGCCACGCAGCGCGGCACCAAGGCGCGGCCGGTAATCGAGACGGTGCGCGCGCTGATGGCGCATCGCGCGTTCAACCTCAAGAACCCGAATCGCGCGCGCTCGCTGATCTTCAGCTTCTGCTCGGGCAACCCGGCGCAGTTCCACGCGCCCGACGGCTCCGGCTACGCGTTCTGGGCCGAGCAGGTGATTGCCCTCGACGCGCTCAACCCGCAAGTCGCGGCGCGCCTTGCCCGCGCGCTCGAACTGTGGCGCCGCTTCACGCCCGCGCTGCGCGAGAAGATGCGCACTGCGCTCGAGAAAGTAGCAGCGCAGGCGAAGTCGCGCGACGTGCGCGAGATCGTAGAGAAAGCCCTCGCCTGAGGTTGTGAAGCTTTGAAGCTTTGAAGCGAGAGCGGCCCGCGGCGGCATGCGTGTATTCGTGCACGCACGCGTCTCTGCTGCGGGCCGCAGTCCTGACGTCGGCCTCGACGTCGGTCGAGCCAGTGGCCTCGCCGTTACCCGTGATGCATCGAAGGGCCGACGCTGAGGCCACAGCGCGTCATGCGACGGCGGCTGGCATCGAACCGGAGCCGCGCACGTTCGGGCTCACGGTCGCCATCCACCTGCCGATTGCAAGCCGACGCTGCATCGCCACGTTGCCGGGCGCGAAAGAAGTGCCAAGCCCGGCGGAGGTGAGCGGTTAGAATTCGGGGTATTCACTGGCATCCCCGGAGCACAGCAATGTCCTTGCAACGTCGTACCACTCTCACGAAGTACCTGATCGAGCAGCAGCGGGAGAACAACAATCTGCCCGCCGACCTGCGCCTGTTGATCGAAGTCGTCGCGCGGGCCTGCAAGGCGATCAGCTATCACGTCAGCAAAGGCGCGCTGGGCGACGCGCTCGGCTCGGCCGGCAGCGAGAACGTGCAGGGCGAGGTGCAGAAGAAGCTCGACATCCTTTCCAACGAAATTCTGCTCGACGCCAATGAATGGGGCGGCAACCTGGCCGCGATGGCGTCCGAGGAAATGGAGACGTTCTTCCCGATTCCGGCCAACTATCCGAAGGGCGAGTACCTGCTGGTGTTCGATCCGCTCGACGGCTCGTCGAACATCGACGTGAACGTGTCGATCGGCACGATCTTCTCCGTACTGCGCTGCCCGGACGGTCAACTGGCTACGGAGCAGTCGTTCCTTCAGCCCGGCACGCGCCAGGTTGCGGCGGGCTATGCGGTGTACGGTCCGCAGACCGTGCTGGTGCTCACCACGGGCAACGGCGTGAACTGCTTCACGCTGGACCGCGAGCTCGGTTCGTGGGTACTCACGCAGAGCGACATGCGCATCCCGGTGGAAACGCGCGAATACGCGATCAACGCGTCGAACGCGCGCCATTGGTACGAGCCGGTGCAACGCTACATCGGTGAGCTGAACGCCGGTAGCGAAGGCCCGCGGCAGCACGACTTCAATATGCGCTGGATCGCCTCGATGGTGTCCGACGTGCATCGCATCCTGAACCGGGGCGGCGTCTTCATGTACCCCGCGGACAAGCGCACGCCCGACCGTCCCGGCAAACTACGCCTGATGTACGAAGCGAACCCCATGGCGTTCATCGTCGAACAGGCCGGCGGCGCGGCCACCAACGGCGAACAGCGCATTCTCGACATCCAGCCGACGAGCCTGCACGAGCGCGTGGCCGTGTTCCTCGGGTCGAAGAACGAGGTGGATCGCGTGACGCGCTATCACCTCGAAGCAAAAAAGTGAGCAGGGGTCTTGCCAAGCCAATGAAGAAGTCCCTATAATCGCGTTTCTCCTGATGCCGGAATAGCTCAGACGGTAGAGCAGCGCATTCGTAATGCGAAGGTCGGGGGTTCGATTCCTCTTTCCGGCACCAAGCATCATTCGAGAAACCCGCATCGTCGAAAGACCATGCGGGTTTTTCATTTGCGCGGCCGCTCGGCCGTGCCCCTCTCCCCAGCAGCATCCTCCCTTACACAGTCCGCGCACAACGCGCCGACCTGTTCTGCTTCACCCGCCTCGTCTGCCCCATTTGCCAAGCGTTTCGCTTCAGTCTGAGCCATTTCCCAAGACAGGCGATTTATCTCTAGCAAAATGATTTAAACCGGTTTAACGAACGTGCGCTAAAGGCCCCGCTCGCACGTTCATTCCTTCGCGCAGAGGGAACAGACCATTTCAGGCGCGAAGCGTCAACGCAACGCGCAGATCAGTCGTTGAGAAAGAACGGAAGGCAGGAAGGTCGATGAGGCTGACCCACAAACGGGCGCGGCCACGCCGAGGAAGAGAGGAAGAAGTGACCGACTCGCTCATCAACTGACGGAAGTAAGTGCCGGGTACCGAACAGTGCCGATGAACGCGACGTGAGGAATTAGACGCAACCAGAAAATTTTATTCCCAATGCTTTAAATACTGCGGCCTTGTGCCGTTAAAGCAACAAAAGCGCAGCCAGAAACATTGCGCCGCGCCGGGCCACTGGCGCAAACGAAGAGCCGAGGCTGATAATCGGCCTACACAGGAGAAAGATCATGGATGCCAAACCGCCGACGATTCCGACCCCGGACAAGGTGTTCAGCCCGGATCCGGAGCCCGCAGGCGTCGAGTTCCTCGGGGCTGAGTTGCCTGAACACGTACGCGCTTTTTTCGAAGAGCAACGCAAGGCGCACGAACCGAAATGACGCGACGGCTGAAGGCCATTCCGCGCGACGCCGCACCAATGGCGCGGCGGGTGTTTTTACGCGCGCGCATCGCCAATCGCGCGGCGGCCTTCCACGCCGCCTGATCGCACTCGCCTGACGGTTTTTCTCCTGCCTGGGAAGGGATGCCCCTACGCGGCACCAGCCTTAACCAGGGTTGCCGGCGTCGCCGACACCTGCGCGGCACATCGTCTATCCTGCGATTTTTCCGCTTCGGCCCTCCGCGGGCCCTTTCCCGATGACGTTCTCCTTTCGCCTCGCCGCGTCTTCCGTCGTGGTCGCGCTCATCGCGACATTCGCCCTCCCTCGAACCGTCCATGCGGACGGCGACGATACGGCCCTCACCAACCTGATTGCTCTCGCCTCCGAACGGCTGTCGCTTGCCGAGCCGGTTGCACGGTGGAAGTGGGCCCATCATCAATCGATCACTGATGCACCGCGAGAAGCCGCCTTGCTCGCCGATGTCGAAAAACGGGCCACGGCAGCAAACGTCGATCCCGCCTACGCACGCGCGTTCTTTCAGGATCAGATCGAAGCCAGCAAGATCGTGCAAAACGCGTTGTTCGAAAACTGGCGAGCGACGCGCCCGCCTGAGGGCCCGGCGCCCGATCTGGCAACCAGCACTCGGCCCCGACTCGATCAGTTGACACAGTCGCTCATTGCCGGCCTTGCGCGCGTTCAGCCGGTGCGGAGTGCGTCGGATTGTCCGACGCGCGTCGCCCGCGGCATCGCCAACTGGAAATCGCTCACGCGGTACGACGCGGCGCGCGCCGAAGCGCTCACAAAGGCGCTCCAGCACGTATGCGCGTCGGGCGGCGTGGGCGGCGTCGCCTGAGACAGCTCAGACAGCCGCGCTCATCTGTTCGCCGGCTGTCGCGAGCCCCGCGAGCGGAAGCGCTCGCAGGCCGCGAGCGAGGTGAGTCTGGAGAATTCGGTAAGTGGGAAGCTCGAACGCCCCCGGAGCGGCTGCAGCGGCAAGCGCGGCCGCCTCGTCCAGCGAAGGTGCGTGCCCGATGTAGCGCCAGCGGTCGACCACGTGGAAGGCGCGCACGTCCCCGGCCGCGTCTTGCTCTTCGAATGCCACCGCGCTGTCGAACGGCCACGGCGCGTCGACGGGGTCGTTTTTTGAAACGCGCGGCACGCGGTTGAACGCGGGCCGCAGACTGCCGATCCACTGAGCCTCGAGCAGCAGCGCACCCAATTCGCCGCCGGTTGCGCGCCATTCGACGCGGCGTACCTGCTGCGCCATGCGCAATTCGCGGGACGATCGTCGTTCGCCGGAAAGATGTGCGCGAATACGCTGGCGCACCCGCACACTGCGTCCGACGTAGAGCGGCTCGCCCGCTTCGCCGTAAAACACGTACGCTCCGCATCCGGCCGGCGCGCTCTCGATCAGGTCGTCCGTAATTTCGCCCGCGAGCCGATAGCGTCGTGTCGTGCGGTCAATCTGCACGCGCAGGGTCTCCGCCGGCACGAGCGTGTGAAGGCGGCCCCAGAACTGCCAGAGCAGATCGGCGTCCGCTAGCGCGCGGTGCCGATCCGCCGGCACAAGCGCATGCCGCTCGACGAGTGCATCGAGCCCATGGCGCTTTTCAGCCGGAAACAGCGCGCGCGACAGGCGAACCGTGCACAGTACGTCGGGATTGAACGCCAGGCCGGCCCGCTGGAACTCCGCCCGCAGAAATCCGCGATCGAAACTGGCGTTGTGGGCGACGAACAGCTTGCCCGCAAGCCGTTCGAAGAGCGATGGCGCAATGTCCTCGAAGGTGGGCGCACCGCGAACCATGGCGTCGCTGATGCCCGTGAGTTGCTGAATGAACGCGGGGATGGGCCGGGCGGGATCGACGAGCGTGCTCCAGCGCGTCACGCCACCCGCCCCGACCTCCACTACGCCAACCTCGGTGATGCGATCGACCCCAACCGAACCCCCGGTTGTCTCGAGGTCGACGAAAACGATGGGCAGATCGATGACGGGAACGGATGGCGAAGAGAGTTCGGACATGGCAAATGTTACGGTGGCGCGCGCGGTGTGGGCCAAAGTATGCACCAGTTCGTGGCGCGACATAACGGAGTCAGCGGTCCACGCGGATATTGCATGCACCGTCTGGGACGCTTTTTTAACGCGCGCGAGTTCCAATACCGGTCGATAAGGTGGCGTCTTCGTCAACACGCGATGCGCACAATTTAGGTGGACCGTAATGCGGCCACATTACCCAGACAGCCAATACTCCACTCAACGAGCGCGATTATCTCAGGGTTAACCCGATTACTCGAATACGCAGCCTGGCGACATTCAATGGCGAATTTGAATCGACATTGCTGTCAAGTAAAAATAAAAAGCCCCGGTTGAGATGCCGGGGCTCGACGACACTTTGGCGCCACAGGGGCGCGCGGACTTACAGCGGCTGGATGTTCGCCGCCTGCTTGCCCTTCGGGCCGACCTTGACGTCGAACGAGACGCGCTGGTTCTCCTTCAGCGATTTGAAGCCGTCGGCGCGGATCTCCGAAAAGTGCGCGAACAGATCTTCACCGCCTGCGTCCGACGTGATGAAGCCAAACCCCTTAGCATCGTTAAACCATTTGACGATACCGGTTTCCATGTTGCAGTTTCCCTCAAAATTTTAAAAAAGCGGGCCAAGCCCATACGCCGAAAAACGAAGCGGTATTCCGTCATCGCGGAAAGAGTGCGGTGAATGTTCCACAGACCGGTCGCACGTCGAAAATCAGCCATGCTTTTATAATGGCGGTCCAATGAGGCGTCAAGAGAATTTTAGAGAATAGATTCGCACCCGGCAGAACAGAGGCAACATGCATAAAACGAGTGCGAAAAAACTGCCATCAGGCAGCATCCAACGACGCAAATCAGCATTAATTACGCATTGGACGAACAGGACAGGAAATACTTGCCGATTTGTAACAAAACATGTCAATCGTAAGTGTTTCCACCGGTTGTTCGGCGCCTCCCTTCAACTCAACATGGGAGCTATTAATTGCGCCTTACTCAGGGAGAGGGCCATGCTGCTGAGCAAACTCTTTCATCTCGCCGCATCACTTGTTCGGCCCGTCGCGTCCACACCATCGTCGTCAGCCCTGCTGGACTCTACATGGCATGGCGACCACTGGCAGAACTTGCTGTCAGCCCCTATGGACGCACGCCACTACGTCATGGAAGATTGGAGCGTCGTTGCCGCATTTCAGCCGGAGCCGACTGGAATATTGGCCAAGCAATAGGGCCGCAGGCCACGCGAAAGCAAAGGCCAAAAAAAAGCGCGGCGGAAGCCGCGCTGACAAAGGTTTGGAGATCTTTTTCGTCAACGAAAAAGTCTGCTTCGAAAAGCAGTGGCGCCAGTATAACTGGCCGCACTAGAACCAATTAACAGCACACTAGACAACCATCTATTCCTCATACCGCAACAATCTGATTTTTACCAATTTTTGCATTGTTGCTTCCTCCTGAGTTGTGTCGTAATCGCACAACGCCTCGCAATTGACACGCTGTCGCCCAGACGGCGAATCAACCTCAAAGCCTTTTCCAGCAAGGCATCCAGTCACATTTCGACATAATTTCTCGCAGAGTAATACTTTATTGCGGAAATCGGAATGCGCTGGGACGAGGCGCCTCTCTACACTTTGCCTGTCCGGAAACCGGCGCGCTCGCTTGTCTGCGCGCTTTCACGCGAATTCCGCCTCTCGCAGCGCTCGCGTGATGGGTTTCCTTCAAGCCTGGGTTCCACAAAACCCATCCTGTACTCGGAGTTTACAAAGATGAAAAAGACTCTCATGGTCGCTGCCCTGTCGGGCGTTTTTGCTACGGCAGCTCACGCACAGAGCAGCGTTACGCTGTATGGCCTGATTGACGCCGGTATCACGTACACGAACAACCAGCATGGCCACGCCGCCTGGCAAGAAACCAGCGGGTCGATCAACGGCAGCCGCTGGGGCCTGCGTGGTGCGGAAGACCTGGGTGGCGGCCTGAAGGCTATCTTCACGTTGGAAAACGGCTTCGGCATCAACAACGGCACGTTCAAGCAAGGTGGTCGTGAGTTCGGCCGTCAAGCCTTCGTGGGTCTGGCGAGCGATCAATTCGGCGCCGTCACGCTGGGTCGCCAGTATGACAGCATGGTCGACTTCGTCGGCCCGCTGGCGCTGACCGGCACGCAATACGGCGGCACGCAGTTCGCGCACCCGTTCGACAACGACAACCTGAACAACTCGTTCCGCGTCAGCAACTCGATCAAGTACACGAGCACGAACTACGCTGGCTTCAAGTTCGGCGGCCTGTATGGCTTCTCGAACCAGGCTGGCGGCTTCTCGAACAACCGCGCATACAGCGCCGGTGGTTCGTACTCGTGGAACGGCCTGAACGTCGGCGCCGCTTTCCTGCAACTGAACAACGCCGGTACGGGTAATGCCGGCGGCGCAGTGTCGGATGACTTCACGTTCGGCGCCAAGCGCCAGCAAACGTGGGGCGCAGGCGCGAACTACACGTTCGGCCCGGCAACCGCAGGTATCGTGTACACGCAGACCAACCTGACGGGCCTCAACAGCATCTCGTCGGCAGCTTCGGGCTTCTCGAACGGCATCACGGGCTTCGGTGGCAACAGCGCGCACTTCCAGAACTTCGAAGGCAACGTTCGTTACGCTCTGACCCCGGCACTGAGCCTGGCTGGCGCATACACTTACACGCGCGCAAGCCTCGGCGGTGTCCACGCTCACTGGAACCAGGTCAACCTGCAGACGGATTACGCGCTGTCCAAGCGTACCGACGTCTACCTGCAAGGCGTGTATCAGACTGTGAACGAAGGTTCGGGCCTGACTGCGAACATCAACGGCCTGGGCGCTGCTTCGAGCACGAACAACCAGGTCGCTGTGACGGCGGGTCTGCGTCACCGCTTCTAAAGCGACAGGTAGCACTGCAGCATGAAAAGGCGCCGCTTGCGGCGCCTTTTTTCGTTTCGCCGCGCCGCAAAGAGCGACATCCTGCAAGTCTCGGCGAACGTCTGAAGACGCTTATTGCCGCGGCGGGTATCTCACGTCGAGCACATCGATGGGCTCTGGTCCCGCCGGCGTGTGCAGCGTCACCTGCTCTCCAATGCGCGCCTTGAGCAACGCCCTCGCCACCGGCGAAATCCAGCTCACGTGACCGCGATCCAGGTCGACTTCGTCGATACCCACAATGGTTACGGTATGTTCCTCGCCGTCTTGCGTCGCATAATCCACCGTCGCCCCGAAAAAAACCTGATCGAGATTCTCCTGACGGCTCGCATCCACGACCTCGGCAAGATCCAGGCGCTTGGTCAGAAAGCGGATGCGCCGGTCGATCTCCCGCAGGCGACGTTTGCCGTAGATGTAATCCCCGTTTTCGGAGCGGTCACCGTTCGACGCCGCCCACGACACGAGTTTTACGACATCTGGCCGTTCTTCGTCGATGAGATGCAGCAGTTCGCTGCGCATGCGCTCGTAACCCGCTGGCGTGATGTAGTTTTTGGCACCTGCCGGGATTTCGGCCTGGGCGACGTCGAGATCGTCGTCACTGTCCTCACTCGACTCTTTAACGAAGGCTTTGTTCATAATCCGCAACCGCAATAGACATCGTTCCCAAGGTTACACGAACGCCCGGACGATACAAACCGCGTCGAGACGCTTCCCTTTTTCCGCAGCTTTGCTATAATTTCGCTTCTGCGTGCGGCTGTAGCTCAGTTGGATAGAGTACTTGGCTACGAACCAAGGGGTCGTGGGTTCGAATCCTGCCAGCCGCGCCACCTTTTTCAAGGGCCTTCTTCCTGAAGGCCCTTTCGTTTCACACTGCTTACGCAGTACCCGGTTTGCGTGCGGCTGTAGCTCAGTTGGATAGAGTACTTGGCTACGAACCAAGGGGTCGTGGGTTCGAATCCTGCCAGCCGCGCCACCTATGAAGGGCCTTCCATCGGAAGGCCCTTTTTCTTTGGCTCCATCCGCGAATGCCGCACTCCGGGCGCCCAGCCATGGCTTATCAGGGCCGCGGGGCCGATCCGATATCGCCGATATGCATGTCCGGCCTCGGCGTGTCTTCCACCGACCACAGCGCACTTTGCTCGGCAATCGGCTCTGCTCGCGGCCCGATGAGCGCCTGCGCCTGCCGCATCACATCACCCACGGTATCGCCGAAGCGGCTCGCCACGAACGCGCGGAGCAGCGCGATGCGAAACGATTCGCCCCGCCCTTCCACCGTCCGATGGCTACCCTCGAACTGCGCCACGCAATGAGCGGAGCCTCGTTGATGGGCAGGCTCCTGCACTTCGAGCCGCTGCGTGCGTTCAAGCACCACCGACGCAGCATCCCAAGACGTGGACGGCGTGAAGCGGCCATCCCACGGGCGGCCACGGTCCGTGCCGCGAACGGCGACCGTGTTGCCGCTATCGGTAAAATGGATTTCCCGCACGAAGTCATGCAGGCTGCGGGCGACCCAGTAATCGAGCGCCACGCCTGTCAAGTCAGCTACCTTCATCACGTCGTCCCTCCCACACCTGGCTGGTAAGCGTGGAGACAGGCCTGCCAGGCAGTCCGGACCGTCAATAGTCCGCCCGCTCCCGGTCGATGCGCATTCCGCCATCGTGGCGATGGTGAGGCTCTTCGCTCGGCCGTTCTCGCGCGATCCGCATCACATCCGGATTCGTCCGCACCCGTCGCATCACGTTCGCCAGATGGACGCGGTCGCTCACCTGGATCACAAAGCGAAGCAAGGTGGATTCCTGCGACAGGTCTTCATCCATCGCGATGTGAACGATGTTCGCGTCAGCGGACGTGATGTCGGCCGCCACGCGGGCGAAAACGCCCTTGGTGTTCTTGACCAGCACCTTCACCGCTACATCGAACAGGCGACCCGGTTGCGGCGCCCAGGCGACGTCGATCCAGCGGCCGGGATCGCGACGGTGAATGCGCTGCGCGACGCGGCAATCCGTCGTGTGAATCGCCATACCAAGGCCGATGCCGATGTAGCCCATGATGTTGTCGCCCGGAATCGGGCGGCAACACGCCGAGAGTTGCACCGACATGCCTTCAGTTCCCGTGATGACGACGGGCGGCGCATGCGGATGATGGGCGGCTTCGCCGCGCGGATGCTCGTCGTCATCCGCGTCGTGGCCGCTCATCAGCACCTCGATGCGCTTGGCCATCACCGCGGCTACGCGGCGGCCAAGACCGATGTCGGCGAAGATTTCCTGGCGGTTCTTGTTGCCCGTCCATTGCACGAGCTTGTCCCACACCTCGGGTGTCACGTCCGCGAGCGCGTAGCCGTAGCCCTTGAGCGCCTGATCCACGAGCCGCTCGCCGAGCTGCACCGACTCCGTGAGCCGCATCGTCTTCAGGTAGTGGCGGATCGCCGAACGGGCCTTGCCCGTGCGCACGAAACCGAGCCACGCCGGATTCGGCTTCGAGTACGGCGCTGTGATGACCTCGACGATGTCGCCGCTCTTGAGCTCCGTGCGCAACGGCAGCAGCTCGTTGTTGATCTTCACGGCGACGCATTGATTGCCGAGGTCGCTGTGGATCGAATACGCAAAGTCGAGCGCCGTGGCACCGCGTGGCAGCGCCATGATCTTCGACTTCGGCGTGAACACGTAGACCGCATCCGGGAAGAGGTCGATCTTCACATGTTCGAGGAACTCGCTCGAATCGCCAGCTTCGCTCTGAATGTCGAGCAGCGACTTGAGCCACTGATGCGCACGTTTCTGCACATCATTGAGGTCGGCGCCACCGTTCTTGTACATCCAGTGCGCGGCCACGCCGGCCTCGGCGATCTCGTGCATCTTGCGCGTACGCACCTGAAACTCGATCGGCGCGCCAAACGGCCCCACCAGCGTCGTATGCAGAGACTGGTAGCCGTTCACCTTCGGAATCGCGATGTAGTCTTTGAACTTGCCGGGCACGGGCTTGTAGAGCGCATGCAGTGCGCCGATGCAGGTATAGCACTCGAGCGGCGTTTCCACGACGACGCGAAAACCGTACACGTCGAGCACCTGCGAGAACGACAGCTGCTTGTCGCGCATCTTCTTGTAGATGCTGAAGATGGTTTTCTCGCGGCCCGTAACTTCGGCTGAAATTTTCGCCTCGGCCAGTGCGCGTTGCACCGACTCCAGAATCTTGCTGACCACCTCGCGCCGGTTGCCGCGAGCCGCCTTCACGGCCTTTTCGAGCGTGGCGTAGCGATTCGGATTGAAGTTCGCGAAACTCAGGTCCTGCAACTCGCGATACGTATTGTTCAGCCCCAGCCGGTGCGCAATGGGCGCATAGATGTCCAGCGTTTCGCGCGCCACGCGGCGGCGCTTTTCCATCGGCACGGCGCCGAGCGTACGCATGTTGTGCAGCCGGTCGGCGAGCTTCACGAGAATCACGCGCACGTCGCGCGCCATCGCGAGCAGCATCTTGCGGAAGTTTTCCGCCTGCGCTTCCTCGCGATTGCGAAACTCCATCTTGTCCAGCTTCGAGAGGCCGTCCACCAGTTCGGCCACCTTCGCGCCGAAGCGCTCGGCGAGCTCGGCCTTGGTCACGCCCTGGTCTTCCATCACGTCGTGCAAAAGCGCCGCCATGATGGCTTGGGCGTCGAGCTTCCAGCCGGCGCAGATTTCCGCGACGGCAACCGGATGGGTGATGTAGGGTTCGCCGCTCTGGCGATACTGACCGAGGTGGGCCTCGTCGCTGAAATGGAACGCGGCCTTGACTTCCTTGATCTCGTCAGCGGCGAGATACGTGGAGAGCGCGCTCGTCAGGTTCGCGATGGAAACGACGCCGTGCTTGCGTGGCTGCTCCGGCGTGGCAGTCGGTCCGAAGAGGTGACGGAACGACTGTTCGAGGACTGCGTCGATGTAGTTGCGTGCAGACGAACTCGTCTCGGTTTCCTGTTCCACTTCCGTGGCGGCGGGCGACGGTGTCGTGCTCATGTTCGCCTCCGTATCAGGTGAGTCGCAGGTTAGCCGCAGCGTGGCGCTCGAATGTCTGCACGCGGTGTGAATCAAATGGCAATCGCGGGTGCGATCAACGCGAGTGCCTGCGAGTGCCTTATACCGGCACCTTCTTCAGCATTTCGATCCCGACCTGGCCGGCCGCGATTTCGCGCAGCGCAACCACGGTGGGCTTGTCGCGGCTTTCAATCTTCGGCGTATGGCCTTGTGCCAGCTGACGGGCACGATAAGTGGCGGCGAGCGCCAGTTCAAAGCGGTTCGGAATCTGTTTGAGACAGTCTTCGACGGTGATGCGGGCCATGTTGGTCTTCCTTCTCGATATGGTGTCTATTCTACCTTATGTGCCGGATGCGCCGGGCTGAGGCAGGTGAATGCCGAGCTGAACGAAGAGCTCCGTATGGCGTGCGTACTGGGACGCAAAACGCAGCCGCGTGGCAGCCACGAGGCAACGCAGTTCGGCAAGCGCGCGATCGAAGTTTTCGTTGATCACGACGTACTCGGCTTCGGCCGCATGCGCCATCTCGCTGCCCGCTGCAAGCAGGCGCCGTGTGATGACGTTGGGCTCGTCCTGGCCACGCTTTTTCAGTCGTTCTTCAAGCGCTTCCAGCGACGGCGGCAGGATGAAAATTTCCACCGCGTTGCGAAACTGCTTCTTCACCTGCTGCGCGCCCTGCCAGTCGATTTCGAGCAGCACATCGTGGCCGATCTTCATCTGCTCTTCGATCCACACGCGCGAGGTCGCGTAGTAGTTGCCATGCACCTCCGCGCTCTCGAGGAACTCGCCGGCCGCATGGCGCGCGAGAAAGTCGTCGACGGTCGTGAAGTGATAGTGCTCGCCGTCGCGTTCTTTCGAGCGGGGGGCACGCGTGGTGTACGAGATCGACAGACGAATCGCTTCGTCTTCTGCGAGAAGCGCGTTCACGAGCGTCGACTTGCCGGCGCCCGAGGGCGCCACCACCATGAAGAGATTGCCCGGATAAACGCCCGCGTACGGGTTGCGGCGCTTGCTCGAATCGGGGCTTTCGCTGCTTTGTCCGGTCATTGCCGAAGTCCTTCCGTCTATATCTGATTGTGTCTGCTGCTGCCGTTACTCGAGGTTTTGCACCTGCTCGCGCATCTGCTCGATGAGGAGCTTGAGCGTCATCGACGCATCCGCGAGTTCCTTGGCCGCCGCCTTCGAGCCCAGCGTGTTCGCCTCGCGATTCAGTTCCTGCATCATGAAGTCAAGCCGCTTGCCGACCTTGCCGCCCTTCTCGATGACGTGACGCGTTTCGTTCAGATGCGCGGTGAGCCGCGAGAGCTCTTCCGCGATATCGATGCGGATGCCGTACATCGTCACTTCCTGGCGGATGCGCTCGGCGATTTCCTCGCGCGACACGATGGTCGCCGGCTGGTCCGCCGCCGCGATACCCAGTGCCTCCTGCAGCCGCTCGACGATCTTCTGCTGATGCTTGGCAATCAGCTCCGGCACGAGCGGCGTGATGCGCGCGACGATCGCTTCCATTTCCGTGACGTTGCCGAGCAGCATGGTGGCCAGTTGCGCGCCTTCGCGGGCGCGAACGTCGATCAGATCGGCAATGGCACGCTTGCCGCATTCGAGCACCGCCTCGCGCAGCGTATCCGTCGAGATTTCGCTTTCCGTGAGCACGCCCGGCCAGCGCAGAATTTCGCCCGTGCGCAGGGGCCCCGCATCGGGGAACGCGGCGAGCACGGTGCGCTGCAGCACGGCCAGTTGTTCGAGCGAATCGCGGTTCAGCGCACCGGCGTTGGCGGCTTGCTCGCTGCGCTGCAGGTTGATGCGGATATCGACCTTGCCGCGCGAGAGCTTCGTCATGAGCATTTCGCGCAGCGTGGGCTCGCAGGCGCGCACGTCTTCAGGCATGCGAAAGTTCAGGTCGAGAAAGCGCGAGTTCACCGTGCGCAGTTCGACAGACACGCTCACGCCGCCGTTACCCTCGCCCGAGGTGAGTTCGCGCGTCGCGCTCGCATAGCCGGTCATGCTGTAGATCATCGTTCGCCTCGCGAAAAGGCCGATGCGCGACGCCAGGATCGCGCATGGCGTTGGATGTGAGGCGCCCGGCGTGTACGAGACGCGGGGCGCGCAAGACTGACATTATCCCATTTTTGGCTACGAAGCCCGGCGCAGGCGGCACGCCGGGAAAAGGCCCGCGGTGGGGCGCCATTGCGCTTCTCCGAACGGCGCTAAAATGCGCAGTTCCCCTTCGCTTTCACACTCCCCACGATGAACGACACCACGAAACGCCCGAGCGGCCGCCGTCCCGACCAGTTGCGCGATGTACGCATCACGCGCCACTACACGAAGCACGCCGAAGGTTCGGTGCTCGTCGAGTTCGGCGACACGAAGGTGATCTGCACGGCCAGCGTGACGGAGCGCGTCCCCGAATTCCTGCGCGACCGCGGCCAGGGCTGGCTCACCGCCGAGTACGGCATGCTGCCGCGCGCCACGCACACGCGCAGCGACCGTGAAGCGGCACGCGGCAAGCAGACCGGCCGCACGCAGGAAATCCAGCGGCTGATCGGCCGCGCGCTGCGCTCGGTGTTCGATCTCGAACGGCTCGGCGCACGCACCATTCATCTCGACTGCGACGTGATCCAGGCCGACGGCGGCACGCGCACCGCGAGCATCACAGGCGCATTCGTCGCGGCGCATGACGCCGTCGCGAAGCTCCTCGCCACGGGACGCATCGAAGCATCGCCCATCACGGATTACGTCGCGGCCATTTCGGTGGGCGTCTTCGACGGCGTGCCGGTGCTCGATCTGGACTACGACGAAGACTCGCAATGCGATACCGACATGAACGTCGTCATGACGGGCGGCGGCGGTTTCGTCGAAATTCAGGGCACCGCTGAAGGCGTACCGTTCACGCGCGACGAGATGAACGCGCTGCTCGATCTCGCGCAGTCCGGCATCCGGTCGCTGATCGACATGCAAAAGGCCGCGCTGGAGAACGCCGCGTGACGAACCAGAACGCTCAGACGCCGCACGCAACGAGCGACAGCACGCTCACGCGCGTGGTGCTCGCCTCGAACAACGCAGGCAAGCTGCGCGAATTCTCCGCACTGCTCGGCGCGGCCGGCATCGAGCTGGTGCCGCAAGGCGAGCTGGGCGTGCCGGAGGCCGAGGAGCCGCATCCCACGTTTGTCGAAAATGCGCTCGCCAAGGCGCGTCATGCGGCGGCGCTGACCGGCCTGCCCGCGCTCGCCGACGATTCGGGCCTGTGCGTGCGTGCCCTGCGTGGTGCGCCCGGCGTGTACTCCGCGCGCTATGCGCAGCTTGCGGGCGGCGAAAAAAGCGATGCGGCGAACAACGCCCGGCTCGTCGATCAATTGAAAGGACACGACGACCGTCGCGCCTACTACTACTGCGTGCTCGCGCTCGTGCGGCACGCTGAGGACCCGGAGCCGCTGATCGCCGAAGGCCGCTGGCACGGCCTCGTGCTCGACACGCCGCGCGGCGCGAACGGCTTCGGCTACGATCCGTACTTCTTCGTGCCGGCGCTCAGCGCCACGGCGGCAGAGCTGGAGCCGGCCATCAAGAACGCGGCGAGCCATCGCGCCATGGCGTTGCGCCAACTGCTCGCGCGACTGAAGGAGGAAGCGTGAGCGCCGCGGCGACGAGCGCGAACGTCGTAGGCGCGTTCACGATGCCGGGCCGCATTCGCCTTACCTCGCTGCCGCCACTGGCGCTGTACGTGCACTTCCCCTGGTGCGTGCGCAAGTGCCCGTATTGCGACTTCAATTCGCACGAATGGAAGGGCGACCAGTTTCCCGAGAACGACTATCTCGACGCCCTGCGTGCCGATCTCGAACAGGCGCTGCCGCTCGTGTGGGGCCGTCAGGTGCATACGGTGTTTATTGGTGGCGGCACGCCAAGTCTGCTGTCGGCCGCCGGGCTCGACCGGCTGCTCTCCGACGTGCGCGCGCTGCTGCCGCTGGACGCCGACGCCGAAATCACCCTCGAAGCGAACCCCGGCACGTTCGAAGCGGCGAAGTTCGCGCAGTTTCGCGCGAGCGGCGTGAACCGGCTCTCGGTGGGCATCCAGAGCTTCAACGAGGCCCACCTCAAGGCGCTGGGGCGCATTCACGATGCCGCACAGGCGCGCCATGCCGTCGAAGTGGCGGCGAACACGTTCGACAATTTCAATCTCGACCTGATGTTCGCCCTACCGCAACAGACGCTGGCCGAATGTCAGGCCGACATCGGAACGGCGCTCGCGTTTGCGCCGCCGCATCTGTCGCTGTACCACCTGACGCTCGAGGCGAACACGCTGTTCGCGAAGTTTCCGCCGGCGCTGCCCGACGACGACGCGTCCGCGGACATGCAGGACTGGATTCACGAGCACATGGCCGCCGCGGGTTACGGACACTACGAGGTCTCGGCGTACGCAAAACCGAATCGGCAGTGCAAGCACAACCTCAATTACTGGCGCTTCGGCGACTACCTGGGCATCGGCGCGGGCGCGCACACGAAGCTCTCGTTTCCGCATCGCGTGCTGCGGCAGGCGCGCTACAAGCATCCGGCCACATTCATCGAGCAGGCGCGTGCCGGCACGCCGGTGCAAGAGGAACACGAGGTGGGCCCGCACGATCTGCCCTTCGAGTTCATGCTCAACGCGCTGCGCCTCGTGGAAGGCTTTCCGGTGCATCGCTTCGTCGAGCGCACGGGGTTGCCCATGACGTCGATCGAGCCCGCGCTTGAGGAAGCCGAACAACGCGGCCTCATCGCGCGCGACCACGAAACGATTGCCCCGACACCGCTCGGGCAGCGCTTCCTGAACGACCTGCAGGCGCTCTTTCTCAAAGACGACGCGTAAGGCGCGGCGCTACGTTCTGATGCCCAGCCTGACCATGCTGTCGGACGGCGGTTCCAGGTTACAATGCCGGGCTTCGGAGGTGTGGCAGAGCGGTTGAATGCACCGGTCTTGAAAACCGGCGAAGGGGCAACCCTTCCGTGAGTTCGAATCTCACCGCCTCCGCCAGAACGTCGACAACTACGGGCCGCCAGGCCCGTTTTTGCTTTCTGGCCTCGCCTTTTTCCGCTCTTTCCATCCGCGCTCGCGCGCTCTCCAACCGTGGGCACGCGACGCATGCGGCTCCCCACTAAAGCGCCGCGCCTGCCCTGATCACATCGCGGCCATCGTTGAGCTTCGCCCCCGCCTGCTTCGCCGATATCCGTATTGCCCCGGTTTGAACATTGTCGAAATGCCGTGTGAAATGAGCCTGTTCCACAGGAAGTCCTTACAAACTTTTCGACAATCACAATCAAGAGGCCCACGTGTCAGAACAACAATCGGCGGAAATTGCTGCGCGCATCGACCGCCTGCCCCCCTCACGCACCGTGTGGACGATGGTGATCCTGATCTCCCTCGGCGGCGTCTTCGAGTTCTACGACCTGTTCTTCACCGGCTACGTGGCGCCAGGCATGGTGGAGTCCGGACTGTTCAAGCCGGAATCGCTCGGCTTCTTCGCGGCGCTCCAGCCGCTCGCGGTCGCGGGCTTCGGCACCTTTGTCTTCTCCACGTTTGCAGGCCTGTGGATTGGCGCCCTCGTCTTCGGTTTCGTCGCGGACCGCTTCGGGCGGCGCTTCATCTTCACCTGGTCGCTGGTTTGGTACATGGTCTGCACGGCGATCATGGCGTTCCAGACGACGGGTCTCGAACTCAACATCTGGCGCCTGATCGCGGGCATCGGTATCGGCGTCGAGCTCGTCACCATCGACTCGTACATCTCCGAGCTGATCCCGAGCGCCGAACGCGGACGCGCGTACGCCACCAACCAGTTCATCACGTTCCTCGTGGTGCCGGTGGTCGCGTTCCTCGCCTATGCGCTGAAGGGCACACACCCGTTCGGCCTCGACTACTGGCGCGTCGTGATCCTGATCGGGACAGTGGGCGCGCTCCTCGTGTGGATCATTCGCCGCAACGTGCCGGAAAGCCCGCGCTGGCTCGCCCGCCACGGCCGGTTCGAAGAGGCTGGACGCATCGTGGCCGACATCGAACGCCGGGTGGCCGCCGAGAAAGACATCACGCTGCCGCCGCCCCAGCCGGCGCGGCCCGAGAAGGAAGGCCGCGGCTCCTACGCCGAAATCTTCGGCCCGCTCTACCTGAAACGCACGATCATCCTCTCAGTGTTCAACATGGCCCAGGTGATCGGCTTCTACGGCTTCGCCGCGTGGGTCCCGACGCTGCTGATTCACCGCGGCATCCACGTGACGGCGAGCCTCGAATACGCGTTCATCATCGCCATCGCCAATCCGTTCGGACCGCTGCTCGGCACCTGGTTCGCCGACCGGCTGGAGCGCAAGACGCAGATCTGCGCGGGCCTCTTCGTGATGGGCATCGTCATCGCGATCTTCTCGCAGACGTCCGAGCCCTGGCTGCTGATCGCGCTCGGCGTGGTGTTCACGCTGGCCTCGAACATCATGTCGTATGCCTACCACGGCTACCAGGCCGAGCTGTATCCCACGCGCGTGCGCGCCCGCGCCGTGGGCTTCGTCTATTCGTGGAGCCGGATCTCCGCCGCGTTCGCGGGGCTCGCCATCGGCATCCTGCTGCATCTGTACGGCGTGCCGGGCGTCGCGGTGTTCATTGGGGCGTCCATGGTGGTCGGCATCTGCATGATTCTGCTCGGGCCGTCCACGCGGGGTCAGGCGCTCGAGTCGATCAACCATTGAGAACGCATTGCACGGAACGCCGGACGAGCGCAAAGGCCCGTCCGGCGGGCGAACGGGGCAGAAACGGCATAGAAACACCGTTGGAATGGAACCAGCAAGCGCTGCAAGGACGCAACGGCGGCGCACGCACATCTAGGTGAAAACCCTTAGATCCGGTATCATGGCGGGCAGTCCTGGAAGATACCGCCATGCCCGCCCGTTTTCAGCTTGTTGAAAGAATCGCGTTTTCGCTCGTCGTGCTCGCCGCGCTTCTCTGCTCGGCCTTCATCGCGTACGAAAGTTCGCCCGAATTCCGCTTCGGTCTGCATGAAGGCAAGGAGCTCGTCCTGAAGAGCACGGAGTACTCGTACATGTGCGCCTCGGCGATGAGCCAGCCCTGCGCGCAGATGCCTGTCGAGTGATTCACGGCGTCGGCACGTCGCTTCTCGTCACGCGACGCTAATCATCCGCTCAAGCCATTCACGGCTGAGCTCAACACCCGATCTTTTTGTTGCCTGCAGGCGCACCTCGCCGAAGCGCGAGCCGCTCTGTACGTCATCGCTCATTGCGCACGCTTCAACGAAGTCGCGCAGGGCGAATGCGGATTGCAACCGCACGAATTTGACCTAGCATCGAATTACGTTCGGCACCTGAGCTTCTGGCGATGCGCCCTTGCGTACGTCACCTTCATTGCTTCATTACGGCTTGTGCGCGAGGCCTGCCGCGCGTCACCCGCGGCGCGACCGCCCTGGTATTCGCCCTCGCCGTGTCGGCCTGCAACTTTACGGTCACGCCACCGGGCCGTCCGGCACTCATCACACCGCCCGCCGCCGTCAACAGCCTCACGCTGGACCAGTACCGGTCCGCCGTCGCCCAACGCATTCTCGAACGCAATCCGTCCTACGTGCTGCATGGTTCGCCGCAAGCGATGCTGCGCTCTCTCGTAGTGGTCTCGTTCACCGTGGATAGCCGCGGCGGCGTCGTGACGGAGTCGGTATATCGCACCAATGGCGACGACGAAGCGGAGAGCACCGCGCTCGCCACCCTCAAGCGCGCCTCGCCGCTGCCGCAGCCACCTTCGAAGCTGCTCAATACGCGCGGCCAGCTCGAACTGATGGAAGACTGGCTTTTCAACGACAACGGCAAGTTCCAGTTGCGCACGCTCGCCTCGCCGCAGGCCCGGAATTTCAACTGACGCGCGGCCAACACCCGTCCTCGGCACCCTCCACGTGTGCCCGCATGCGCCTGGCACGCCTGTCGCACGCTCGTTATAATTTCCCGCGACTTCCCTGCCGGCGCGCCGGCACTTGCAGCGCGCCACCCCACTGCGCCAGCAAGCTCCAACCGCCATGCAGCCACGCCACCCGCGCAGGCCGCGCGTGCGGTCAGAAGCCTGGTCGAGCCTCCAGACGCTTCATGCCACGCGAAGCGAGGCAGCCAAAGGGCCGACGAGAATCACAGCAACCGCCATCACGGCAATAACAACCGAACGACAACACACACCCTGCGCCTCGAGCGCGGGGCCGCCACGCCGCGGGCACAGCCGCCGCGTGCCGCCTCGAACAGGAGACACTGCATGTCCACATCGCCGCTTTCTTCCGCACGTGCGGACGCACAGAACGCCGCCGCATCGACCAGAACTTCGCACGTCATCTTCGCGAGCTTCATCGGCACGGCCATCGAGTTCTACGATTTCTATGTCTACGCCACCGCAGCCGCGCTCGTGATCGGCCCGGTATTTTTTCCGCACGGGTCGGCCACGGCGCAGGCGCTCTCGGCGTTCGTTACGTTCGGCATCGCCTTCATCGCGCGGCCGATCGGGTCGTTCCTGTTCGGCCACTTCGGCGACCGCATCGGCCGCAAGTCGACGCTCGTCGCGTCCCTGCTCGTCATGGGGCTCTCCACCACACTGATCGGCTTCGTGCCCGGTTACGACAGCATCGGGAGCCTTGCGCCGATTCTGCTGTGCCTGCTGCGTTTCGGCCAGGGCATCGGTCTTGGCGGCGAATGGGGCGGCGCGGCGCTGCTCGCCACCGAATATGCGCCAGCCGGCAAGCGCGGCTGGTTCGGCATGTTCCCGCAGCTTGGGCCATCGGTTGGCTTTCTCGTCTCGAACGGCCTTTTCTTCGGTCTCGCCCTGTCGCTCTCGGACGAACAATTCCGCAGTTGGGGCTGGCGCGTGCCGTTCCTCGTGAGCGCGGTGCTGGTCGCGCTCGGCCTCTACGTGCGGCTCAAGATCGCCGAAACCCCCGCGTTCAAGGCAGCAGTCGAACGCGAAGAACGCGTGCGCGTGCCGCTCGCGACGCTGCTGACCCAACACGGCGGAGCGACCGTGCTCGGCGCGCTCGCGATGGTGGTCTGCTACACGCTGTTCTATATCTCGACGGTGTTCTCGCTCTCGTACGGCGTCTCGACGCTGCACTTCTCTCGTCCGGCGTTCCTCGGTCTGCTGTGCGTGGCCGTAGTTTTCATGGGGCTCGCCACGCCGCTGTCAGCCTGGGCCAGCGACCGCTTCGGGCGCAAGCCGGTACTCGTCGTCGGCATCGTCGCGGCGATTCTCTCCGGCTTCGCGATGCAACCGCTGCTCGGCAGCGGATCGACGCCGCTCGTGCTGCTGTTTCTCGTAATCGAGCTGTTCCTGATGGGCGTGACCTTCGCGCCGATGGGCGCGCTCCTGCCCGAGCTTTTCCCCACGCGGGTGCGCTACACCGGCGCGGGCGTGGCCTACAACCTGGGCGGGATTCTGGGCGCCTCCGTGGCGCCTTATATTGCACAGCTGCTCGCGGCGCACGGCGGGCTTGCATGGGTGGGCGGCTACGTTTCCGCGGCGGCGGTGGTGAGCCTCGTGGGCGTACTCTGCATGCGCGAGACCCGCGACGCAAATCTGATGTAGCGCAACCGGCGCGGGGAACGGCAGCCTGCGTGCTTTCCCCGAATTGCAGGGCTCATTGGCGTGCCTATACTCGAAACACGCAGTCCCTCACGCGCGGCGCGAAGCCGCCGCGCGGGATGCGAAGGGACGAAATGAGGGGCCTTGCAGGGAGCCGACCATGAAGTTTCACTTGAGCAATGCCGACGTCGTAGCTGTCATCGCGCTGGCGCTGATCGGGGCGCTGCTTCTCGCTATCCGCTTTCGCCCGTCTACGTGGAAGGGCATTCTGGCCGAGGCGGTCGCGGCGAACGTGGTAGCCATCGGCACGGTGGTTGCGCTGGAAATGCTACTGGCATGAGCCGACGCGCGGTGCCTGCTTGCCGGCAAGTGTCGTGTAGATATCAGGCAGCGGCAACGGAGCCGAGGCTCATCGGCTCCTCGATACGCGGATCGCCATGCACATAGTCGATCGCATCGAGCACGTCCCTGACCTCGGGCATCTGCCCAGGACCACCCAGGGAAGTGGAGCGGAACGGCGCATGCACGCCGCAATGGTCCTTGGAAGTGGCCGTGAAGATCATCACGGTGCGCTTCATCAATGCATGGGCGAGATGCACGAAGCCCGTATCGACGCCTACCACGAGCGACGCTTCCTCGATCTTGCGCGCGAGTTCCACGATTGAGAGCGGCGGCAAGACTGTTGCACCCGGCACGAGGCTCGCAATCTGCACCGCGGCCGCATGTTCGACCTGCGAGCCCCAAGGCAGGGCGATACGGTAACCGCGCCTTGCGAGTTCACGGCCCAGCTCGCCCCAGCGGGATACGGGCCACTTCTTCTCGTCCTTCGACGTGGCGTGAAAAAACAGCGCGAGCGGTTGTGCGCCTGACGCCATTGGCATGGCAGCTTCAGCCGGCGTATTGCGCGGCACCCGAAGATCGTAGACAGGCGGCCCTTCCACCTGGTAGCCGAGCGCCTCACCCGTACTGATGCGCATGCCATGCCACGCGTCGCAATCGGGACGCGGACCGAAGCGACCGTTATAGGCGAACGCAGCACCGCGCTCGCCGAGATCCCTAGAACGGTAGCCGAAACGCCGCGATGCACGTGCAAGCCAGGCGATGATGGCGCTCTTGTAGACACCGTGGATGTCGATCACGGCGTCATAGCGGTGCGCGCGCAGCTCGGCGATCGACGCTGCGATCGCCTTGAAGTCGGCCCACCGCCGCGCCTTCTTGAAACGCCGCAAGGGCGCACACAGTACGCGGTCCACGCCGCGGTTCCACCGCACGACGTCCGCGAACGCTTCGTCTGCCGCCCAGTCGACCTTGGCGCCCGGGAATGCGCGCTGAATATCGGCTACCACGGGCAGGGCCTGCACGATGTCGCCGAGCGAGGTCACCTTGACGATGAGAATTCGTTTCATTGTTGCGTTTCGTTTTATCGTTTGCCACGCAGATTTTAGCGGACGATCCTTTCATCGACAGAAGGAAATCAGGCTCCTGGATTAAGGGCGCGAAAGCCTTCGTATTACAAGATGTAAATGCGAAGGCTGCCAGAGCCGCCTTTACCGGCCTGCTTTCACATCATGGAAGAACGCGTTGGGACCGAGCACCGAAATGATGCGGCCGGTATACTTGCGCCTTTTCACGGCGGAATACCGATGCGCCGGACGCTGCCCTCCTTCCCTTCCCATGTCGGACGCCGTGCGCGGCGCCTCTGGCGCCAGTACGGCGTGTTCTGGCTAGGCGCCATCGCGGTGGGCTTGATCGCCGTCTTTTACGCACGCCTCATCGATTGGGGGTATGGCGTGTTCCGCAACGCGCAGCACGATCACGCGTGGCTTCCGTTCATCATCACGCCGACCGTCGCCGCGGCTTCCGTGTGGCTCACGCGACGCCTCTTTCGCGGCGCGGAAGGCAGCGGGATTCCGCAGGTCATCGCGACGCTCCACGCCAAACCAGGGGAATCGGGTGCGCGCCTTCTTACGCTGCGCATCCTGTGCGGCAAGATCGCAGTTTCGTTCCTCGGCATCCTGGGCGGCTTCACGATTGGGCGCGAAGGCCCCACTGTCCAGGTTGGCGCCGCGCTCATGTTCAACTTGCGAAAGCTCTATCCGCGGTCCAACGCCTTGATCGAACGGCAACTCGTGCTGGCCGGCGCGGCGGCCGGGCTCTCCGCGGCATTCAACACGCCGCTGGCGGGCATCGTGTTCGCCATCGAGGAACTCACACGCAGCTTCGAGGCACGCGCCAGTGGCGTGCTCATCACGGCCATCATCATTGCGGGCGTCATCGCGCTCGGTTTGAACGGCAACTACACCTACTTCGGCACCATTCAGATCGGGGCACATTTTCCGGATCTGCTTGCCGTAGCGGTATTGTTGACCGCCATCGTGACCGGCATCGCAGGCGGCGTCTTTGCGTGGCTGCCGCTCAATACGGCGCGCTGGATCCCGGCACCGCTGCGCAAGCTGCATGGAGAGCAGCCGATAGTGTTCGGCGCGCTGTGCGGACTCGGCATCGCGGTGATCGGCGCCGTGTCGGGCGGCACGACGTTCGGCAGCGGCTATGCAGAGGCACGCGGACTGCTGGACGGCCATGAGCAGCTTTCCGTGCTCTATCCGTTCCTGAAGATGGCGTCGATGGTGGGTTCGTACCTGCCCGGCATTCCGGGCGGCATTTTCGCGCCGTCGCTCTCGATTGGCGCCGGCTTCGGCAATCTGCTGCACATGGTGTTCGGAAGTTTGCAGTTGCAGATGCTCATCGCGCTCGCGATGGTGGGCTATCTGGCGGCCGTGACGCAGTCGCCTATCACATCGTTCGTGATCGTGATGGAAATGATCAATGGCCACGCGCTGGTGATTTCGCTGATGGCCACCGCGCTCGTTGCAAGCCGCGTGTCGAGGCTCCTGGCACCGCCGCTATATGAATCGCTCTCCGAGCGCTATATGGCGCCGCTGCCGCAGCCGGCTCCGGCGCCTGTGCCGGAAGTACCGGAGGCACTGAACGTCACCGAGCCCGAGCAGACTGCCGCCGCGTCAGACGCCGGGCCACGCCGCTAACTCGTAAAGCCTCGATCGGAGACGGTGGGGAGTCGCGAAGAAACGCGATCGGGGCATAACCGGAATAACCCGTGCCCCGGCGCGCCCCAGGCATCACGCCTGCGGAATCTCGATCTTGACCTCGAGCACTTCGAGGTTGTCCTGACGTTCCAGACTCACGCGAATATCGTCGTCCGAGATCTTCACGTACTTCGAGATCACCGCGACGAGTTCACGCTGCAACGCCGGCAGATAATCGGCAGGCGCATGGCCGCCGGCCCGCTCATGGGCAATGATCAGCTGCAGGCGTTCCTTCGCTACCGACGCGGACTTCTTCTTCTCGCCCAGCAAAAACGAAAGAATCGACATTAGGTGCGCCCCCCTTACTTGGTGCCGAAGAGGCGCTGCAACAGGCCCGGCTTCTGGTAATCGGTAAAGCGAAGCGCCTTGTCCTCGCCGAGGAAACGCGCAACCACGTCCTTGTACGCTTCGGCGACGTCGGTGCCGTCGAGATGCACGGCCGGCACGCCCTGGTTCGACGCGTGCAGCACGGCTTCGGATTCGGGCACCACGCCGATCAGCTCGATGCGCAGGATCTCCTGGATGTCGGTCAGCGAAAGCATCTCGCCTTCGCTCACGCGCTTCGGGTTGTAGCGCGTGATCAGCAGGTGCTCCTTGATGGGCTCCTTGCCTTCGATCGCGCGCTTCGTCTTCGACGACAGAATGCCGAGAATGCGGTCTGAGTCACGCACCGACGACACCTCGGGATTCGTCACGATCAGCGCCTCGTCGGCGAAGTGCATGGCGAGCAGCGCGCCCGACTCGATACCCGCCGGCGAATCGCAGACGATGTACTCGAAGTCCATGGCGACGAGGTCGTTGATGACCTTCTCCACGCCTTCCTGCGTGAGCGCGTCTTTATCGCGCGTCTGCGAGGCCGGCAGGATGAACAGGTTCTCGCACTTCTTGTCCTTGATGAGCGCCTGGTTGAGGTTCGCTTCGCCCTGGATCACGTTGATCAGGTCGTACACCACGCGACGCTCGCAGCCCATGATGAGATCGAGATTGCGCAGGCCGACGTCGAAGTCGATCACGGCGGTCTTGTGGCCGCGCAACGCGAGGCCCGACGCAAAACTCGCGCTCGTGGTCGTCTTGCCCACGCCACCCTTGCCCGAAGTCACCACAATGATTTTTGCCATTCCCTTACCTTGCGTTCGTCAATTTTCGTCTACCGGGTTCGCCGCCCGCGCATCGCGCACGCTGCGGCGCCTTCACGTGAGCCGTAACGGTTCGAATATCAGTCTTTCCTCGTCGAGCCGGACCTGAACCGGCTTGCCCTGCACGTCCGCCGGCAACGGATTTTCGGTCGTGCGGTAAATGCCTGCGATCGAGATCAGCTCCGGTTCAAGGCACGTGCAGAAAATGCGCGCGTCGTGGTTGCCGTGCACGCCAGCGAGCGCACGACCGCGCAATGGCGCGTAGATATGGATGTTGCCTTCCGCGATCACTTCCGCGCCGTTGCTCACCATTGCGAGCACGACCAGATCGCCCTTTGCGTAGACGCGTTGCCCAGAGCGCAGAGGTTTGTCGATGACGAGCGTTTGGGCGGCTGCCGCCGAAACAGCGGCGGTGGATTGAGACTCGGCTTGCGCAGCCGCTGCTGCCTCGCCAACAGCAGACGTGGCCGCGCCGGCCGGTTCCGGGACCTCAGCCACGACTGGCGCTTCACGTTCGTCGTCTGCAGCTTTCGCGCTGGCCGAACGGCGGTCGCGCGCTTCGAGGAACGGCAGCCCGGCTTCGGCCACCCATTCGTGCTGCGCGGCGTCTGCAACAACGCCGACCGGTTTCATGCGCACGCTCTCGAGCAACTGCGCGATTTCGGCAACCGGCACGCGCTCTTGCTCGCCGAGACGACGCACGTCGATCGCCACCACGTCGTTCGCGAAAAACTCGGGCGTCGCCTCGAAGCGCCGGGTGAGTTCGGCGCGCATTGCGTCGAGCTCGGTCGTTTTCACCACGAACAGGAGCGTATCGACGGTCCCGCTCTTCAGTTCAAAGTAAGGCGATTTCCTGGGCGACATGGCGTTCGGCAAAAAATTTTGCGTATTTTACAGGCGTCCTGACGCGCGATCAGTATTTTTAGATGAGCCGGCCCGCCGCGCGCACCGGCAGGCGAGCACGAGCGTCGTCACAGGAGGAAGTTTGCATGGCAGGCGGTGAAGCCACCACGCGCAGAGGCAGTCAGTGCTCCTGCACACCCGGCGCAAAGCGCACGTCGCGCACGAGCAGCGTTTCCCATTGATCGGGCGCCCGTGCAATGCGGACGTGGTCGCCGGTGGGTCCGAAGCCGAGGCGCTCGTAGAAGCGCATGGCGGTGCGGTTCTCGTCGGCCACCCATGCATGGATCTCGCGTGCCCCTTCGCTCGCGAGCCATTCGCTCGCGGTATTCACGAGCAACTCGCCACCGCGCAGGTGGCGCACCGCGGGCGCCACCCACAACTCGCGCACGAACGCGCGGCGCTGCGGTGTGTCGTCGAAGCACGCGCCGATGAGTCCGGCCGGATGGCCTTCGGTATAGAGGATGAACGTTGCGGCAGTGCGGGAAACGGCATGCTCGCCTGCCGTGGCCTCGAAGACGGAAGCGTCCGCGCCCAGCGCTTCTTCCAGCGTGTCGCCGAAAGCGTAGGGCGCATCGCGCAATGATGCAGTGCGCAGTTCGCGAAACACGACGCCCTGATTAGCGGCGATGCGGCGAACGGTCAATGAAGGATTCATGCAGACGTGAACCTCGGTAGGACGCTTCCATATAGCTTTAACCGAACGGCGCGGAGAGTCAAATCCCCGCAGGCTCGATCATGAACACCATGCCGCGGCAGTCCGGCGCCTGACAGGCGCGGCCATGACGCGGTCGCCGCTCGCGTCGCCTTACGGCGCTTCGTAGCGGCCCGTGCCGTCCGGCCAGGGCGTAAGGAGTTCGAAGCCGTCGTCGGTTACGGCCACCATGTGCTCCCACTGGGCGGAGAGCGAGCGGTCTTTCGTGACCACCGTCCAACCGTCGCGCAGCACGGTGGTACCGGCACGGCCCGCGTTGATCATGGGCTCGATGGTGAAAACCATGCCGGGGCGCAAGCGCACACCCTGCCCCGGTTGCCCGAAGTGGAGCACCTGCGGTTCCTCGTGATAGACCTTGCCGATACCGTGACCGCAGTAGTCGCGCACCACCGAAAAGCCGTCGCGTTGCGCGCGCTTCTGGATCGCATGACCGATGTCGCCGAGCGTGGCGCCCGGCTTGACTTCGCGGATGCCGGCCACCATCGCGTCATAGGTGGTATCGATCAACACTTGCGCGACCGTGCTCGGCTGGCCGACGCAGTACATGCGGCTCGTGTCGCCGAAGTAGCCGTCTTTGATCACGGCGACGTCGATGTTGATGATGTCGCCTTCCTTCAGAATCTCCTTGCGATCCGGAATGCCGTGGCAAACCACCTGGTTCACGGACGTGCAGACGGTCTTCGGAAAGCCGAGATAGCCCACGTTCGCAGGCACGGCCTTCAGCGTGTTGACGATGTAGTCGTTACAGCGGGCGTCGAGTTCGTCGGTCGACACGCCCGGTTGCACGTATTCGCCGATCATCGCGAGCACTTCGGCCGCAAGCCGGCCGGATAAGCGCAGCCGCGCGATGTCGTCAGGAGTCTTGTAGGTAATGGCCATCGTGATGGAGGCAAAGAAGTTCGGGCGGCGCCGCACGGCGCCCTGTGCCTGCCCGAGGCACCGTGGCGCACCGGGTGCGCCACGGTGCCTCGGGCAGCACGACAGGAGCAATTGTACAGGGCCGCTGAAGGGCCCTATCTCCTGGCCGATCGGCCATTTTTGCGTGAGATTCAGCACTTCCTCGTCCACCTGCGCTATAAACGAACGCGGGCCGGCACAAGCTTCGGCATAAACTTCGGGAATCCCATCCGCATCGTGGCGGCGCAGGCGACGCCCAACCCCGGCGACCCGTCGCGAAACACCGTTGGAGAATTCATGGCTTCACCCCAGGAAAGCGTCAGCATGGCCGTGTTCTGCGACTTCGAGAACGTCGCCCTCGGCGTGCGCGACGCGAAGTTCGACCGCTTCGACATCAAGCCCGTGCTGGAGCGGCTGCTGCTCAAGGGCAGCATCGTCGTGAAGAAGGCTTACTGCGACTGGGACCGCTACAAGACGTTCAAGGCGGGCATGCACGAAGCGAGCTTCGAGCTGATCGAGATTCCACACGTACGCCAGTCGGGCAAGAATTCGGCCGACATCCGGCTCGTAGTGGACGCGCTGGACCTCTGCTATACGAAGTCGCACGTCGATACGTTCGTCATCGTGAGCGGCGATTCCGATTTTTCGCCGCTCGTCTCGAAGCTGCGCGAGAACGCCAAGAAGGTGATCGGCGTGGGCGTGAAGAACTCGACGTCCGATCTGCTGGTGGCGAACTGCGACGAATTCATCTTCTACGACGATCTCGTGCGCGAGCAGCAACGTGAAGCCGCGCGACGCGAAAAGAGCGAGAAAAGCGCCGCGGCAAAGCGCCCCGCCAACGACGAGCGCGCAGCGAAGCCCGACCAGGAAGATCGCAAGGCAAAGGCCATCGCACTCGCGGTGGACACGTTCGACGCGCTCGCCTCCGAACGCGGCGACAGCGGGAAGATCTGGGCATCGGTGTTGAAAAGCGCGATCAAGCGACGCCGGCCGGACTTCAACGAATCGCGCTACGGCTTCCGCGCGTTCGGCAACCTGCTCGAAGAAGCGCAGGCGCGTGGGCTCCTCGAGATCGGGCGCGACGAGAAGTCGGGGACGTTCGTGCAGCGTCCCGGGGGCCCCGACGCGAGCGGAAACGGCGATGCAGTTCATGACATGGACGACACGCACCGCGACGGCGAAGCGAGCGACGTCCAGAAAAGCGCACAACGGCGCCGACAGCGCTCACGGTCCAACACCCACGATACCCACGCCACCGCTGGGACGGGTGCGAGCAACGAAGCGGCAGCACCCATGGAGGAGGCGGAACCGCAGCGGACCGAAATCGCCCCAGCCGAGCCGGCAAGGGAAGAACAGGCCGACACGCAAAGCGCGAAGCCCCTGGTCGCTACCCGCGACGAATTGAACGACGCTGCGAAATCTACCCCACGAGGCAAGCGCCCGTCGCGCAAGTCCGCGAAGAAGAGTGACGACGCGCCTGAAGTCGACACATCGCCGCGGGCGAAAGAAGCAGCGCCGGCATCAGCGTCAGAACAAATCGGGAATAACGGCGAAACTGCGCCGGCAAAAAAAGCTCGCAAATCGACGGCACGCTCGCGGCGCTCACGCACAAATAGCGGCGACGCATCAACGTAGACGTCGCAAAATCCCGCTCTCGGGGGCTGTCGCCAAACGTTGCGGCAGTCCCCTGCCCTTGCGCCGTGAGCCACTGAAAATCGCGGCCGGCCGTGATGCTGTGCAGCCCTTTCTCGTGGGACTACACCGGCGCTTTCGTCCTCGACCATTACACGAGCGACAAAACTTCAATCCGGACAGGACGCTGGACGCCGGGCACTAACGATTTGGCGTCGATTTGGCGTTGCAATGCATCCGCAATGGCCACGACCTCCGCACCGGACGTCACGATCAAACTCCCTTTCTGCAGACGCCATGCGGCTCACCACGAGAAACGAGTCTGCTTACGGTGCGACGGCAAGTTCCGATAGCGCCATCGCCATTGGCCGTGCCGCGCTCGCGCAGAACGGTCAGGCAGTGTCGATCGGCGTAGCCAACACGGCATCCGGAAATGGCGCAGTCGCCATCGGCGACCCGAACGTCGCAACCGGTACAGGCGCGGTCGCCCTGGGCGCCAATTCCGTGGCGAACGAGGCGAACACGGTCTCTGTCGGGTCCACCGGAAACACGCGCCGCAGCACTTGGCTTCAGCGCCCGCATTACGGAGAACCTGAAATCAAGGGTGGCGTGCTCCGGAGGCTAGACCTACGGGGCAGGTGCCAGCTATCAGTGGTAGTTCAGTCGTACCGCGGACCGGGTGAATGATTTGCCCGGCCCGCGATTGACGAAGCCTCCGGCACGCTATTGAAGGCATGGGGCGGTTGGCGCATTCGGCGCCAACCGCCCTTTTCCATTTCCCCATGCAACGGCGCCAAATCCGGACTGGAAAAACAAAAGCCCCGCAAGTCGCTTGAACTTGCGGGGCTTTCTGTTGAATCCTGGCGGAAAGGGTGGGATTCGAACCCACGATACGGTATAACCGTATACCGGATTTCGAGTCCGGCGCATTCGACCACTCTGCCACCTTTCCGGGATGGATGACTTCACATGCAACGCGCCTTGGAAGGCGCTGAAACCACGTGAAATCGTGCGAGTTTGACTCGGCTTTTGACTTCTCACCAAGCGGGTCGCTGCTTGGCGAAGCGAAGATTATAGAACAGCCGATACGGCTTTCCAAGTTTTTTTTGCGGAACGCGCGTATCAGCCATCCATCCAACGAGCCAGCAAACCATCAAGCGGCTCTCATCTGAGACAACCCGTCAGGCCGCTGCCTCGATACGTTCAAGCCCGCCGAGATACGGGCGCAGCACGGCCGGCACCGTCACCGATCCATCGGCATTCTGGAAGTTCTCCAGCACGGCCACGAGCGTGCGCCCCACGGCGAGCCCGGACCCGTTCAGCGTATGCACGAGTTCCGGCTTGCCCTGCGCATTCCGGTAGCGAGCCTGCATGCGTCGCGCCTGGAAAGACTCAGTGTTCGAGCAGCTCGAAATTTCGCGATACGTGTTCTGCGCCGGCAACCACACTTCGAGGTCGTAGGTCTTGGCCGCGGAGAAACCCATGTCGCCCGTGCACAGCGTGATCACGCGATAAGGCAGTTCGAGCTTCTGCAGGATCGTCTCCGCATGCCCGACCATCTGCTCCAGCGCGTCGTAGGACGCTTCGGGCGCCACGATCTGCACCATCTCGACCTTGTCGAACTGGTGCTGGCGGATCATGCCGCGCGTGTCGCGGCCATACGAACCCGCTTCCGAGCGAAAGCACGGCGAATGGGCCGTTAGCTTGATCGGCAGCGCGCTCCCTTCGACAATGCTTTCGCGCACCGTATTCGTCAGCGAAATTTCGGACGTCGAAATCAGGTACTGCGTCACGACGTTCTCGCCGCCGCCCTTCTCCACGCGGAACATGTCGTCCGCGAATTTGGGCAACTGGCCGGTGCCGTAGAGAATCTCGGGGTTGACGATGTACGGCGTATAGATTTCCGTATAGCCGTGCTGCTGCGTGTGCGTGTCGATCATGAACTGGGCAAGCGCACGATGCAGTCGCGCGATCGGACCGCGCAGCATCGTGAAGCGCGCGCCCGAGAGCTTCGCGCCGGTCTCGAAGTCGAGACCGAGCGGCGTGCCCACGTCCACGTGATCCTTCACCGTGAACTCGAACTGGCGCGGCGCGCCCCAGCGGCGCACTTCCACGTTGTCGTTTTCGTCCTTGCCCACCGGCACACTTTCATGCGGCAGATTCGGCACGCCCAGCATCAGATCGGAGAGACGCTTCTGGATCTCGTCGAGCTGCGCCGCCGACGTCTTCATCTCGTCGCCAATGCCGCCCACTTCCGCCATCACCGCCGACGTGTCCTCGCCGCGGCCCTTCATCGCGCCGATCTGCTTCGACAGGCTGTTGCGGCGCGCCTGCAGTTCTTCGGTGCGGGTCTGGATGGCGCGGCGCTCCGCTTCGAGTGCGGAGAACGCCGCCACGTCGAGGGAATAGCCGCGGTCGGCGAGGCGTTTCGCAACGCCGTCGAGGTCTTTGCGCAGCAGCTGGATGTCGAGCATGGGGAGAACGGAGTTTCGTTGTGTGAAAGACGGATTTTAGCGCACCGGCCAGGTCTGCCGGCGCGTGGACGTGTCGCGGGAAGGCAGCCGGCGGTGCCCGGCCGCAAGGGTCATCCCTTCTTCGTCTTGTGCTCGCTGCGCCATTGCGCGTCGAGTTCCGAGAGCCGCGCGAGCTTCTCGCCGATCTTGCCTTCGAGGCCGCGCGGCGTCGGCATATACCAGTGCGGCTCGCGCATGCCGTCGGGCAAGTAGGTTTCGCCGGCCGCATAGGCATCCGGCTCGTCGTGCGCGTAGCGGTACTCGTGGCCGTAGCCCAGTTCCTTCATCAGCTTGGTCGGCGCGTTGCGCAGATGAACGGGCACCGCCCGCGACTGGTCCTTGCCGACGAAGCGGCGCGCCTCGTTGTACGCCATGTAGCCCGCGTTCGACTTCGGCGCAACCGCGAGATAGATGATGGCCTGCGCCAGCGCCAGTTCGCCTTCGGGCGTACCAAGTCGCTCATAGGTTTCGGCGGCGTCGAGCGCGATGCGCGCCGCACGCGGGTCGGCAAGGCCGATGTCCTCCCAGGCCATGCGCACGATGCGGCGCGCGAGGTAACGCGGGTCCGCGCCGCCGTCGAGCATGCGGCAGAACCAGTACAGCGCACCGTCCGGGTTGCTGCCGCGCACCGACTTGTGCAGCGCGCTGATCTGGTCGTAGAACGCGTCGCCGCCCTTATCAAAGCGGCGCAAGTTTTCGGCGAGCGCGCTGCCGAGCAGCGCGCCGTCGATCTCGGTTGTCTTCTGCTGCGCCGCCGCCCGCGCCACGATTTCGAGGTTGTTGAGCAGCTTGCGGCCGTCGCCGTCGGCGGAGGCAATCAGCGCGTTGCGTGCCTCGTCGGTGAACGTGAGGCCGCCGAGTTCGCGTTGCGCGCGATCGAGCAGTTCGCGCTGCTCATCGTCGTCGAGGCTCTTCAGGACGTACACCGCGGCACGCGAAAGCAGCGCGCTGTTCACTTCGAACGACGGGTTCTCCGTGGTCGCGCCGACGAACACGAACAGCCCCGACTCCACGTGCGGCAGGAATGCGTCCTGCTGGCTCTTGTTGAAGCGATGCACCTCGTCGACGAACACGAGCGTCTGGTGCCCATGCGCGCGGTGCATCTGCGCCGTCTCCACCGCCTCGCGAATGTCCTTGACGCCCGAGAGCACGGCGGATAGCGCGATGAACTCCGCATGAAACGCATCCGCCATGAGCCGCGCGAGCGTCGTCTTGCCGACGCCGGGCGGTCCCCACAGGATCATCGAATGCGCCTCGCCCGATTCGAACGCGACGCGCAGCGGCTTGTTCGGACCGAGCAGATGTTTCTGTCCGATCACTTCGTCGATAGTGCGCGGGCGCAGTCGCTCGGCAAGCGGTACGTTGGCGCGGGTTTCTTCAAACATGGCGATTTCGCGATAATGTCGGCTTTGTGGGTCGCCTTTCAGGCGGCAGGCGCTGGCCATCGCCGCACTTTGCCGTGCAGTTCGGGCAAGGCGGCATGACGCGGCACAGCAGTCCGACGGTTCAACGGTGCCGCGCGATACCGCAGCGGCCCGTCCGAAACGGGGTAGTTCTGCATTATGACAGCCGGCGCCCAGGGGCGACGGGCGGGACAGCGGCAAGCGCGCTTGCGAAAGCATGCTTCGCGCGCCGGGATGATGGATCGCCGGTCACAACAAGGCCCATTCCCGCCGAGCACCGTCGCAGACAACCGCAGATGTCTTGCCGTCCCGGGCAAATGGCTACGAATCACCGCAAAGCAATGAACCCGCGACCCTTCGTGGTCGCCACGATACGCAAACAGATCGACAGACAGGGAACGTTCTCGATGGCACAAGACCCGCTCGCCGGCAACGCCGGCCCCACCTACGCGCCGCTCACGCCGGTGCCCGATGCACGCCGCCAGTTCCGCACCGGCGACGCCTTCGCACTATGGTTTTCGCTCGGCATCGGGCTCCTGGTGGCTCAGGCCGGCGCGCTGCTCGTGCCGGGGCTCTCGCTGCCGCTAGCGTTTGTCGCCATCGCCGTGGGCAGCGCGGTCGGCGTCGTACTGCTTGCACTCGCCGGCGTAATCGGCACCGACACCGGCCTTGCCGCGATGTCGTCGCTGCGGCCGACGCTGGGCGTGCGCGGCGCCTCGGTGCCCGCCGTGATCAACGCCGTGCAACTCGTGGGCTGGGGCGCCTTCGAGATCATCGTCATGCGCGATTCCGCCGACGCGCTCGCGAGGCAATCCTTCGGCTTCTCGTCGCCGCTCGTCTGGACGCTCGTCTTCGGTCTGCTCGCCACGCTGCTCGCGGTAAGCGGCCCGCTCTCGTTCGTGCGACGCTTCCTGCGCACGTGGGGACTCTGGCTGCTGCTGGCCGGCGCGGGCTGGCTCACGTGGAACGTGCTCGCGCGACACGATCTCGCCGCGCTGCTCGCCCGGCCCGGCACGGGCGAGATGCCGCTCGGCAGCGCCATCGACCTCGTCGTCGCCATGCCGTTGTCGTGGCTGCCGCTGATCGCCGACTACACGCGCTTTGGCCGGCGCGCAGGCGAAACCTTCCGCGGCACGCTGATCGGCTACGGCATTGCGAACGTATGGTTTTACGTACTCGGCGCGATCTACGGACTCGCCGCCGGCGGCGGCGACGCGCTGCTCACCACGGCGCTGGCCCAGGCGGGCGGCGGCATTGCGCTCTTGCTGGTGTTGATCGACGAAGCGGACAACGCGTTCGCCGACATCCATTCGGCCGCCGTCTCGACCGGCACGCTGTGGGCGCGCGGCAGCATTCCGCTGCTGTCGGCCGCGTTCGGGGCGCTTTGCACGTTGATCGCGCTCGTCGTGCCGATGGCGCGTTACGAAAACTTCCTGCTGTTGATCGGCTCGGTGTTCGCGCCGCTCTTCGGCATGGTGCTCGCCGATCACTTCGTGGTGCGCAGACGGCGCATCGACGCTGCCGCGCTCTCAGATTCCCGCGGCCGCTATGGCTACTCGGGCGGCTGGCATCTGAGCGCGTTCGTGGCGTGGGCCGCGGGCATCGCCGCCTATCACGCGATCAACCAGTGGCTGCCGAACGTGGGCGCCACGCTGCCGGCGTTCGCCGCCGGCGCGCTCTGCTATCTGGTGCTGGCCGGCGTGCGGCGGCAGGCCTTCGCCTAGGAGCCCACCGCACGCAGCGACGTAGCAACGCAGGGGCGCAGGGGCGCAGGACGATCAGCCGTTGATGACGTCCGCGCCCTTCGGCACGTTGAACTTGAACTGATCCGCCGGCAGCGGCGGATTCTTCTGGATGTTCGAGAACGTGAGTAGCGTCACGTTGCCGAACACATCGTGCAGCTCCATGGCTTCGAGGTTGCCGTCGCGAAAGCCGATGCCCACGCGCTGGAACTGCGTGTCCTTCGACTTCGGAATCAGCTCGAGCCAGTCGATACCGGCCTTCACGCCCGCGTCGTGCAGCGTGAAGTTTTTCTCCAGATCGTTGCTGCCGAACAGGATGGCCGCCGGACTCGCGCCCAACGCGCCACCCAGCTTGCGCACCGTGACCTGGTTCAGGTCCTTGTCGTAGACGTAGAGGTTATCGCCGTCGGCCTCCAGCAGTTGCTCATAGGGCTTCTGGTATTCCCAGATGAACTTGCCCGGACGCGCGAACATGAACGTGCCGCTCGACGTGCCGCCCATGCGCGAAGCCGTGGAGAGCGTGCCGCTCGCGCCCTGCGCGTTGCTCGGCGCCTTCACCTCCTTCTGCACGAACGCGCCGCGCGCCGAATGCACCTGCGCGACGAATTGCTTGAGCTGCTCCGTGCCGCTTGCAAAGGCATGCGAGGCGACGAGCAGCGACGCGCCCACCGCCAGATTGCCCGCTACGCGAGGCAGCGCGCGAAGCAGCGCAAGGCTGCGGTGAAACGCTGCCCGCTCAAACGTTGATCGGCGGACGGTGCCGCCGTGACTGGAATCGGCACCGGACGATGCGTGATGCTGCATGTGACTCTCCGTGTTGAAACTGGAACGAGGCAAGAAATTGAGGGTGGCAGAGACCAGGCGAGGCGGATCGCAGCGAAGACCGTCGGCGCTCATTCGGTCTCGCGCGAGGGCACGAGAATTTCGCGGTTGCCGTTGGACGACATCGCCGACACGAGCCCCGACTGCTCCATCTGCTCCAAGAGCCGCGCCGCGCGGTTGTAGCCGATGCGCAGATGGCGCTGCACGAGCGAGATGGACGCGCGGCGGTTTTTGATCACCACCTCCACCGCCTGGTCGTAAAGCGGGTCGGACTCGCCGCTTGAGCCGCCTGCCGCGCCGGTTCCCTCGCCGGCCGAGCCTTCGTCGCCCTCGCCCGCGAGGCCGCCTTCGAGCAGGCCGTCGATGTAATTCGGCTCGCCGTGCTCCTTGAGCTTTTCCACCACGCGGTGGACTTCCTCGTCGGAAACGAATGCGCCGTGCACGCGCACCGGCAGGCCGCTGCCGGGCGGCAGATAGAGCATGTCGCCCATGCCCAGCAGCGACTCGGCGCCCTGCTGGTCGAGAATGGTGCGCGAGTCGATCTTCGAGGATACCTGGAACGCGATACGCGTCGGCACGTTGGCCTTGATGAGCCCCGTGATCACGTCCACTGACGGACGTTGCGTCGCCAGAATCAGATGGATGCCCGCTGCGCGCGCCTTTTGCGCGATCCGCGCGATGAGTTCTTCGACTTTCTTGCCGACCACCATCATGAGGTCGGCCAGTTCGTCGATCACGACGACAATGTGCGGCAGCTTCGCGAGCGGCTCGGGTTCGTCGGGCGTGAGGCTGAACGGATTCGGAATCTTCTCTTCGCGCTTCGTCGCTTCGTCGATCTTGTTGTTGTAGCCCGCCAGATTACGCACGCCCAGCTTGCTCATGAGCTTGTAGCGGCGCTCCATCTCGGCCACGGTCCAGTTGAGCGCGTTGCCGGCCTGGCGCATGTCGGTGACCACGGGACACAGCAGATGCGGAATGCCTTCGTAGACGCTCATTTCGAGCATCTTCGGGTCGATCAGGATCATGCGGACCTGCTCGGCGGTCGCCTTGTAGAGCAGCGAGAGAATCATCGCGTTGATCCCCACGGACTTGCCCGAGCCGGTCGTGCCGGCCACGAGCAGGTGCGGCATCTTGGCGAGGTCCGCGCACACGGGCTTGCCGCTGATGTCTTTGCCGAGGCCCATCGTCAGCATGGAAGGCGCATCGCCGTACACGCTCGAGCCGAGAATCTCGGAGAGGCGCACCGTCTGGCGGCGCTGGTTCGGCAGTTCGAGCGCCATGTAGTTCTTGCCGGGAATCGTTTCGACCACGCGGATCGACACGAGCGAGAGCGAGCGCGCCAGATCCTTCGCCAGATTGACGATCTGGCTGCCCTTCACGCCCACCGCCGGCTCGATCTCATAGCGCGTCACCACGGGCCCGGGGTAGGCCGCCACGACGCTCACGTCGACGCCGAAGTCCTTGAGCTTCTTTTCAATCAGACGCGACGTGAATTCGAGCGTGTCCGGCGAAATGGTTTCCTGCGAGGCGGGCGGCGGATCGAGCAGCGCGATGGGCGGCAGCGTGGAGTCGCCCGGCAGGTCGGTGAAGAGCGGCACCTGGCGCTCCTTCTCCACGCGTTCCGAGCGTTGCGGCGCGACAGGCGGCACGATGGTGACCGGCTCGTGCTCTTCGATCTTCACGCGGCTCTGTTCGACCTTGCCTTCGCGCTTCACGGCCGCGGCCTCGCCGAGCTTCCGGTCGCGGCCCGCTTCGCGGCGCAGCTTCGCGAGCGTGACGGCCGAGATAATCGAGTCACCCACCTTCTCGGCCACCGAAAGCCACGAGAAGCGGAAATACAGCGAAAGACCGACGGCGAGCAGCACCAGCAAAGCCAGCGTGCCGCCCGTGAAACCAAGTGCGTGCGACACGCCGCGCGCCACGGCTTCGCCGATCACGCCGCCGGGCGCGCGCGGCAGTTGCACCTTGAGCGACCACATGCGCAGCGCCTCGATGCCGTCGCAGGCGAGCAGCACCACCACGAACGCCACCGCTTCCGCCAGCCAGCCATGGTCGCGCGGCGCATCGTCTTCGATCGCTTCGCGCGTGATGCGCCGGTAGTTGGCCGAAATACGCCGGGCGAGCAGCACGACCCACCAGTAAGCGGACAAGCCAAAGAGCAGCAGCAGGATGTCCGAGGTCCACGCGCCGACGCGGCCCGCCCAGTTCGAGATGTGGTCCACCTGAGCGGCGTGCGTCCAGCTCGGATCGCGCCGGCTATAGCTGACAAGCGCCATCAGCAGGAAAACGCCGAGCGCGACCTGCAAAATCCAGCGGATTTCGGTGAAAAGACGCGACATGCGATGCGGCAATGCCTGCGCATTCGTCGCGTTGGTGGCGGTCGTCGAATAGGGAGTTTTGGCCATTGATCCTGGTGGTGCTGATCCTTCATGCAACCGCGGCGCGGGCGTGTGCGCCCGCTACGGCCGGGCAGCCATGGTGACGCGGGGTGCCCGTTTTGCGATCCGGGCTATTGTAAACGCGTTGCAGGGGCCGGGGCTGTAAATGACGGTAACGGCGGCCCGCACGACCGCCTGCGACGCCATGTCGCCGCGGGCCGCTCTCGAATGCCACCTCATGCGCCCTTATTGGGCCGCCGTTGCGCCCGGCGCTATCGCCGCGATCGGAAAGCTTCATGAAGCGGCACCCGGCCCCCACCTTTATAATCGCGGACTGATACCCAATTCATGTAACACCTGCCGCTGTGCCGGCGCGCCCACGCGCCGGGCGTCCGAAGTGGTCTCACAGGCCGCACGGAGCGCGCATTTACCCGAATCTCGTTACGGATTTCGATCATGTCATCACGCAAACACGCCAAAGTCCTGATTCTCGGTTCCGGCCCGGCCGGCTATACGGCTGCCGTCTATGCGGCGCGCGCGAATCTCTCGCCGCTGCTCATCACCGGACTCGCGCAGGGCGGCCAGCTGATGACCACGACAGACGTCGAAAACTGGCCCGCCGACCCGAACGGCGTGCAGGGCCCCGAACTGATGCAACGCTTTCTCGAACACGCGGAGCGGTTCAACACCGAAATCGTGTTCGATCACATCCACACGGCCAAGCTGGACGAGAAGCCGATCCGCCTGATCGGCGACTCGGGCGAATACACGTGTGACGCGCTCATCATCGCCACCGGCGCCTCCGCGCAGTATCTCGGCCTGCCTTCGGAAGAGGCGTTCATGGGCCGCGGCGTATCGGCCTGCGCAACGTGTGACGGCTTCTTCTACCGGCAGCAGCACGTCGCCGTGGTGGGCGGCGGCAATACGGCGGTCGAGGAAGCGCTCTACCTCGCCGGCATCGCGAAGAAGGTCACGGTGATCCACCGCCGCGACAAGTTCCGCGCGGAGCCGATCCTGATCGACCGCCTGCTGGAGAAGGAAAAGGAAGGCGTGGTCGAGATCAAGTGGAACCACGTGCTGGACGAAGTGAAAGGCGACGACTCGGGCGTGAACGGCCTGCGGATCAAGCATGTCCAGACCGGCGAGACGACCGACGTCGATCTGCAAGGCCTTTTCGTCGCAATCGGCCACAAGCCGAACACCGACATCTTCGCGGGCCAGCTCGAGATGAAGAACGGCTACATCATCACGAACGGCGGCCTGAACGGCAACGCGACGGGCACGAGCGTGCCGGGCGTGTTCGCCGCGGGCGACGTGCAGGACCACGTGTATCGCCAGGCGATCACGAGCGCGGGCACGGGCTGCATGGCCGCGCTCGACGCACAGCGCTACCTCGAAAGCATCCACGAAGTGAGCGCGCCGCACGTGATGAGCCAGGAAGCGGACCGCTGAAGCGGGCACGGGCCCGGCGCGGGCTGCCGGGCTGCGCAAGCTGTCTGCCGCCGGGTCGCTAGAATAGCGTCCTGGGTGTGAAAACAGGCGGCCGGTGCATCGAATAAGGGCCGCAGGCGGATCGCCGCGGCCCTTATGCATTCCGCGCGGCCGCCTCTCCCGGCCGCATTGCGCCGCACCGCTTTCGCACCATCGAAGCATCCGACAGCACCGCGCGTCGTTTTATCGCCTCAGTTATTCGCAGTTATTCGCAGTTCGTCACCGCCATGCCGAAAAACGTCCCTCATCCGGGCGAGCCGAAGCGCCCGCGCGCCACGGCGCAGCAAGCCGCGCCCAACGCAGCGCCGGCCGCACCCGCGGCACCCGCACCTCAGGCGGCGGCCGGACTGGCCGGCCTCGGCGCATTGCGCGACGCACTGAAGGCCGATGCCGCGCGCCGTGAACGCGAGCAGACGGCCGCCGCGCAGGTACGCCGCGAAGCCGCGGCAGACGCGGACCTGTTCCGCCGCGAGATCGGCGCCGTATCGCCGCTCGCCGCTGCCGCGCGCGCACCGCGCACCGTCGCGCCGCCCGTGCCGCTGCCCGTGCAAACGCAGCGCGACGAAGAAGCCGTGCTGCACGAAGCCATTTCCGACGAATTCGACCCCGAAGCCCTGCTCGATACCGACGACACGCTCTACTACCACCGCCCCGGCATCAGTGCCGAGGTCGTGCGCAAGCTGCGGCGCGGCGCGTGGATCGTGCAGGCGCAACTCGACCTGCACGGCATGCGCCGCGACGAGGCGCGCGAGGCGCTG
This sequence comes from Paraburkholderia kururiensis JCM 10599 = LMG 19447, assembly GCF_003986935.1. GTDB lineage: Bacteria > Pseudomonadota > Gammaproteobacteria > Burkholderiales > Burkholderiaceae > Paraburkholderia > Paraburkholderia kururiensis. The sequence goes on from NZ_RJZE01000006.1 coordinate 270,460, forward strand.
CAGACGTTCATCCGCGAATCCGTGAAGCGCGGCCTGCGCTGCCTGCGGGTGATCCACGGCAAGGGGCTCGGTTCGGTGGGCAAGGAGCCGGTCCTGAAGGGCAAGGTCCGCACGTGGCTCGTGCAGAAAGAGGAGGTGATCGCCTTCTGCGAGGCTCGGGGCCACGACGGTGGATCGGGCGCCGTGCTCGTTCTGCTGCAACCGCAGCTCGCAAGCCCGCAAAGCGCCGCGATCAAACCCGGATTCGAGCCTTGAGCCGGGCCCTCATTCAGGCCTCGAATCAAGCCACGAATCAGGCATCGACCCGAGCCTCGAATCCAGCCGCCACGGAGCACCGGTGATTCATCCGCGCCTCACGCTCGCGCTCTCCCTCATGGAAGCGCTCGCCATCTTCGCCTACGCCATCTCGGGCCTGATCGAGGCGCGCAAGCGCCGGCTCGACGCCGTCGGCATGTTCCTCGTCGCGATGGCGAGCGCGTTCGGCGGCGGCACCGTGCGCGACGTGCTGCTGGAGCGCCGGCCGTTCTACTGGGTCGAGCATCAGGACTACGTCATCGCGATCTTCGTACTCTCGCTCTTTGCGCCGTGGCTGCTCAAGTGGGCCACGCGGCTGATTTCGGAGCGCACGCTGCTCGTGGCCGACGCCATCGGTCTCGGGCTCTTCAGCATTTCGGGAACGTCGCTCGCAATCGACGCCCAGTTGCCCTGGTTCACCTGCGTGATGATGGGCGTGGTGACGGGTGTGTTCGGCGGCGTGCTGCGCGACGTGCTCTGCAACGACGTGCCGCTCATCCTGCGCGACTCGCGGCCCTATGCGACCTGTGCGTTCGCGGGCTGTTGCCTCTACGTGCTGCTCGCCCGAAGCAGCTTCGACAACGTCTATAGCGTACTGATCGCGACCGCCTTCATTCTGCTGGCGCGGCTCATCACGTTCCGGCTCGACGTGCGGCTGCCGCACTGAGCCGCGCGCGTTTCACACGAATACGGCGCACCAAACGAATCGAGGCGCCCGGCTAATGCCTGGGCGCCTCGATTCACATCACAACCCTCTCTCGCCGATCAAGCGATCCGCTCTTCCGTCGCCGGATCGAACAGCACGGCCTTCGACACATCGAACAGCAGCGTCATGTTCGAGAGCGGCTGCGGGTTCGAGCCCGGGTGCACGCGGCTCACGATGCGCTTGCCGTTCACCTGCGCGAACACGAGCGTGTCCGGGCCGGTCGGCTCGATCACGTCCACCTTCACCTCCACCGCCTGCAACTCGCCGCCGTGGCCGTTGTGCGAGCTGCGCGCGTCGGTAATGCGCTCGGGACGCAGGCCCAAAATCACTTCGCGGCCCACGTGCGACTTCAGCTTGCCCGCCTCGAACGGCAGGTTCAGCACGGAACGGCCGACGCCCGTGTCGAGCTCGACGCCCACGCCCGTGCCCTGCTCCACCAGCTTGCCCTGAATGAAGTTCATGGGCGGCGCGCCGATGAAACCGGCGACGAACAGGTTCGACGGCGAATCGTAGATGTCCTGCGGTGCGCCGAACTGCTGGACGATGCCGTCCTTCATCACCGCGATGCGATCGCCCAGCGTCATCGCTTCGATCTGGTCGTGCGTCACGTAGACGATCGTCGTGCCGAGGCGCTGATGCAGCAGCTTGATTTCCGAGCGCATCTCGATACGCAGCTTCGCGTCGAGATTCGAGAGCGGCTCGTCGAACAGGAACATCACCGGGTCGCGCGCAAGTGCGCGGCCCATCGCCACGCGCTGCCGCTGGCCGCCCGAGAGCTGGCCCGGCTTGCGGTCGAGCAGGTGCTGGATCTGGAGCATCTGCGAGACGCGGTCCACGATGCGGTTCTGCTCGTCCTTCGGCACCTTGCGGATGTTGAGGCCGAACGAGATGTTGTCGCGCACCGTCATGGACGGATAGAGCGCGTACGACTGAAACACCATCGCGATGTCGCGGTCTTTCGGCGAGAGGTTGTTCACCACCTTGCCGTCGATCGAGATCTCGCCCTTCGTTACCGTCTCGAGGCCCGCGATCATGTTGAGCAGCGTCGATTTCCCGCAGCCCGAGCCGCCCACGAGAATCAGGAACTGCCCGTCTTCGATGTCAATGTTGACGCCCTTCAGAACCGGCACCCCGTTCGGGTAGGTCTTGTACACGTCACGGATGGAAAGACTTGCCATGCTGTGAATCCTCTTCTCTCTGATAGGGTGTCAGCCCTTCACCGCGCCGGCGGTGAGGCCGCGCACGAAGTAGCGGCCGGCGATCACGTAGACGAGCAGTGTGGGCAGCGCGGCGATGATGGCGCCGGCCATGTCGACGTTGTATTCCTTCACGCCGGTGGACGTGTTGACGAGGTTGTTCAGCGCGACCGTGATCGGCATCGAATCGACGCCCGAGAACACGATGCCGAACAGGAAGTCGTTCCAGATCTGCGTGAACTGCCAGATCAGGCAGACCATGAAGATGGGCAGCGAAACCGGCAGCAGGATGCGCGTGAAGATCGTGAAGAAACCCGCGCCGTCAATGCGCGCCGCCTTCACGAGTTCGGCGGGCACGCTCACGTAGAAGTTGCGGAAGAACATCGTGGTGAACGCGATGCCGTACACCACGTGCACGAACACGAGACCCGTGATGGTGTTGGCCATGCCGAACATGCCTTGCACGCGTGCCATGGGCAGCAGGATCACCTGGAACGGAATGAAGCAGCCGACCAGCAGCATCGTGAAGAGCGCGTCCGCGCCGCGAAAGCGCCAGTGCGTGAGCACGTAACCGTTGAACGCGCCGATCAGCGACGAGATCAGCACCGCGGGCACCACCATGCGCACGGAGTTCAGGAAGAACGGCTTCATGCCGTCGCAGCGCACGCCCGTGCAGGCTTCGCTCCACGCCTTCACCCACGGCGCCACGGTCCAGTGCGACGGCGGCGTCAGCAGGTTGCCGGTACGCAGCTGGTCGATGTCCTTGAACGACGTGGACACCATCACGTAGATCGGGAACAGGAAGTAAAGCGCGAACAGGATCAGCGCCGCGTAAATGACAGCGCGGCTGATCGTCATTCCAGTACGCGCCGGGCCGCTCCCAAGCGTACTGGAAGCCCCCACGGGGGGCAGCGAACGCGGGGGTTGTTGCACGTCAGGCTGCATTGCGGGTGCTCCTCGATTCCATATACATGAGCGGCACGAGCACCGCGACCACCGTGGCCAGCATCATCACCGAAGACGCCGCGCCCACGCCCAGCTGTCCGCGGTTGAACGAGAACGTGTACATGAAGATGGCGGGCAGCGACGACGAGGTGCCGGGGCCGCCGGCCGTCAGCGCGACGACGAGGTCGAAGGTCTTGATCGTGATGTGGCAGAGAATCAGCAGCACGGAGAAAAACACCGGGCGCATGCTCGGAATCACGATCTTGCGATAGATGGTGGGCAGCGTCGCGCCGTCCACCTGGGCCGCCTTGAAGATTTCGCTGTCCACGCCGCGCAGACCGGCGAGGAAGAGCGCCATGACGAAGCCCGTGGACTGCCACACGGCGGCAATCACGATACAGAAGATGGCCTTGTCGGGGTCGCCCAGCCAGTTGAACGAAAAGCTCGTCCAGCCCCAGTCGTGCATCACTTTCTCGAGGCCGAGGCCGGGGTTCAAGATCCACTGCCACGCCGTGCCCGTCACGATGAACGACAGCGCCATCGGATACAGGAAGATCGCGCGCAGCGCGCCTTCGTTGCGAATCCGCTGGTCGAGCAGGATGGCGAGAAACAGGCCCAGCGCCACGCAGATCCCGATGAACGGGATGCCGAACCAGCCGAGATTCTGCGCCGAGGTCCACCACACGTCGTTCTGGAAGAGTTCGCTGTAGCGGGCGAACCCGACAAAGTCGTAGCGCGGCATCAGTCGCGAGTTGGTGAGCGACAGATAGCCGGTGATAAGAATGAAACCGTAGATGAAGACCAGGCTGATCGCGATGCTGGGCGCGAGCACCAGCTTCGGAATCCAGCGGTCGGCAAGCGCGGCCATGGGCGACGCGCGGCGGGCCGCGGCGTTCTTTCCGTTTCCGCTAAGAGAGGCAGCCACTACTCGACTCCTGAGCTATGCCGGCGCCTCATGCTGCGCCAGCTGATGTGACTCTGTTGCACTGCAACCGCTCAACGAAACGCCCGGTATGCGCGAGCGTACACCGGGCGTTCCGTATTGCACATTTACTTCGTCTTTGCCGCCTTCGCGAGCGCTTCCACCGCGCTCTTCGAGTCTTGCGACGAGTTCATGAACTTCGTCACGACGTCGGTGATGGCACCGGCCGTGGCATCGGGCTGAGCCATGCCGTGCGCCAGCGACGGCACGTAGCCGCCCGACTTGATGGCCGTCTGCTCATCCGCGTAGGACTTCTTCGCGCAGTCGTCGAACTTCGCCATGGAAACGCCGAGGCGCACCGGGATCGAGCCCTTGTAGAGGCTGAACTGTTCCTGGAAGGCCGGGCTCATGATGGTCTTCGCGAGCGCGAGCTGGCCCGGCGTTGCGGCGCTTTGGCCCTTCTGCTGGAAGAACACGAACGAGTCGACGTTGAACGTATAGGCCTTCTCCGTGCCCGGCACCGCGGCGCAGATGTAGTCGCTACCCGGCTTCTTGTTCGCGTTTGCGAACTCGCCCTTCGCCCAGTCGCCCATGAACTGCATGCCGGCCTTGCCATTGATGACCATGGCCGTGGCGAGGTTCCAGTCGCGGCCCGTGCGGCCGCTATCGAAGTAACCCTGAATCTTGCGCACCGTATCGAACACCTGGAGCATCTTGTCCGAGGTCAGCGTCTTCTGGTCGAGGTCGACCAGCGCCTTCTTGTAGAAGTCCGCGCCCTGCGAGAGAACCACGTCTTCCCACAGCGTCAGGTCTTGCCACGGCTGGCCGCCCATCGCGACCGGCATGATGCCCGCGGCCTTCATCTTGTCGGCAACGGCGAAGAATTCCGGCCACGTGGTCGGCACCTTGCCGCCCACCTTGTCGAGCGCCGCCTTGTTGATGTACAGCCAGTTCACACGGTGCACCGAGAACGGCGCGGCAACGTAGTGGCCGTCCGCGTGCATGATCTTGTCGATTTCAGGCGGCAGGTTCTTCTTCCAGTCCGTTGCGGCCGAATCGATGTTCACGAGCACGCCCTGCTGCGCCCATTCCTGGATCAGCGGGCCCTTGATCTGCGCCGCGGTGGGCGCGTTGCCCGAGATCACCTGCGTCTTGAGTGCCGTCATGGCTGCCGCACCCGCACCGCCCGCCACCGCAAAGTCCTTCCAGGTGTAGCCCTGCTTCTGCATGTCGTCTTTCAGGACGCCGACCGCCTTCGATTCGCCGCCCGAGGTCCACCAGTGCAGCACTTCGACCGACTCGGCCGCCTGCACCGCCGACACGCCACACATCAGACCTGCGGCGCACAGGGCGCCCATGATCGCACGGAATTTCATTGCTTATCTCCTCCAGACACCTGAACAAAAAACGATGAGCCCCTGATGTCGCCAGGGTGCGATGGTTGGTTCAAACAGGCAAAACACTGGGCGGTCGGGCGTCGGTGCTGACCTGCGGATGCAGGGCCGCGTGCCGGTGTCCGGCCGCGGGACGCTCAAGAGATGAGTGGTTCGGAATGCAACTGACTGTCTCCTCTTCTGGTTTTCGCCAGCACCGGGTACGTTGCCCGATCCGGTGGCTGGCCCGAGGTACCGCGTGCGTCACACGGAGCGATCCTTGCATCACGGCGGCCCGGCAGGCGAGCCATACAATGCGCGAGTGCGTTGTCCGTTAACATGCAGGAACGTTCCGCTCCTTCGGGAAAACACGTACACCGCAGGCGGCGCACGGCTTTTTTATCGAATGAGCGTTACCTCTTGATTTGGATTGTAGTTAAACTACAATTCAGTGTCAAAAAAAACTTTATCGGACTACGGCCGCGTCTGACGGCCCTCAAGGACTGGCGACGGAGACTCATGCAAACCGATTCAAGCTTCACCTTCGTGCTGTTCGGCGGCACCGGCGACCTGTCGATGCGCAAGATCCTGCCGGCCCTCTATGAAGCCCACCGCGCGGGCCTGCTCGCCGAAGCCGGCAAGATCGTCGCGGTCGCGCGCCACGAGGACAATCGCGACGCGTACCTCGCGTGGGTCAACGAGCACGTGAAGCCGCATGTCTCGAAGAACGGGCTCGACGAGGCAGCGTGGACGAGTTTTCTTGAGCGTGTGCTCTACGTGAAGCTCGACCTGTCGCGTCCCGAAGACTTCGGCGTGCTGCGCGACGCAGTGGGCACGCTGCCCGGCATTCGCGTGTTCTATCTCGCCACCGGCCCGTCGCTCTTCGTACCGATCTGCCGTGCGCTCGCTTCGGTAGGGCTCAACGAAAACGCGCGCATCGTGCTCGAAAAGCCGCTCGGCTACGACCTGCGTTCGTCGAACGCGATCAACGACGCGGTGGGCGAGATCTTCGCCGAAGGCCAGATCTACCGGATCGACCATTACCTCGGCAAGGAACCGGTTCAGAACCTGCTCGCGCTGCGCTTCGGCAACGCGCTCTTCGAGCCGCTGTGGCGCCGCGAATGGGTGGAAAGCATCCAGATCACCATCGCCGAAGAACTCGGCGTGGAAGGCCGCGGCGACTTCTACGACAACACCGGCGCGCTGCGCGACATGGTGCAGAACCACCTGCTCCAGTTGCTCTCCATCATTGCGATGGAGCCGCCGCACTCCATGGATGCCGACGCCGTACGCGACGAGAAGCTGCGCGTGCTGCGCTCGCTCAAGCCCATCGACCCGCGCGACATCAGCAAGGTCGCGGTGCGCGGCCAGTATCATGCGGGCGGCATTCGCGGCACGCCGGTCCCGGCCTACTCCACCGAGAAAGGCGTGAAGCCCGACAGCACGACAGAAACGTTCGTTGCCCTGAAGGTCGAGATCGAAAACTGGCGCTGGGCCGGCGTGCCCTTCTTCCTGCGCACCGGCAAACGGCTCGCCGACCGCGTCGCGGAAATCGTCGTGAACTTCCGCCCCGTGCCGCACTCAGCGCTCGGCGCGACGGCATTGCGGCCCGGCGCGAACCGGCTCGTCATCCGCCTGCAGCCCAACGAAACAATTCGCCTGTATTGCCTCGCCAAGCAACCCGGCGAAGGCATGAATCTCGCCAGCGTTCACCTCGACCTCGCGTTCGACCAGTTCTTCCGCGAAGGCCAGATGGAGGCGTACCAGCGTCTGCTGCTCGACGTCATCAGCGGGCGCCTCGCGCTTTTCGTGCGGCGCGACGAGCAGGAAGCCGCGTGGCGCTGGGTCGAGCCGATCCTTGGCGAGTGGGCCAACTCGAACAAGCCGCCGAAGCCGTATGCGGCGGGCACCTGGGGACCGGCGGCATCGAGCGCGATGCTGGCACAGCACGGCACCTGCTGGCTGGAAGAAGAGAATTGATGGATTCGCGCGGGGCGACGGCCCTCGCGCGGAACGCGTAACCTGCGTCGTTCCGCGCGGCGGCCGCACTGCATGATCCGCCCCGCACCACAAGAAAGCAGCATGGAGGAGAAGTGATCGAGCTTCACGCTTTCGACGACCCGCGCGTCCAACGCGACGCGCTGGCGAGAGCGGTGGGCGACGCATTACAGGCGTCGCTTGCTGCTCAGGCGGCCGCGCCCGTGACCGGCGCACGCCACGCAACGCTTGCCGTTTCCGGCGGCACGAGCCCCCGTCCGTTCCTGCAGGACCTCTCGACCCATGCCTTCGACTGGGCGCACATCGACGTGACGCTCGTGGACGACCGCTGGGTGCCCGAGACCGACAGCGCGAGCAACGCGCGCCTCGTGCGCGAAACGCTGCTGCAAAACGCGGCGCAGCACGCGCATTTCCTGCCGCTCGTCGACGTCTCGCAGACGCTCGACGCCCACGTGGCCGCGCTCAACGCCGACGCGCAGCGCAAGCTGCCCGACGTCGCGGTGCTCGGCATGGGTGAAGACGGCCACACCGCGTCGATCTTCGCGGATGCGCCCGAATGGGACTTCGCGATCTCGACGCCGCGGCCGTTCGTCGCCGTGCATCCCGGCAACGCGCCGCATGCGCGCGTGAGCTGGTCGCTCAGCGCGTTGAAGCAGGTGGATCGACTGTTCCTGCTGATCGCGGGCGAGCGCAAGCTCGAAGTTCTCCAACAGGCCGCCGCGGTCCAACAAAAAAACGCCATTTCGATGTTGGCGAACGACAAGGGAGTGAGACTCGATGTCTACTGGTGTGCAAACTAGAACAGCCCCCGGCGCGGGCCAGCACGCCGACGGACCGAGGCTGCTCGCCGACATCGGCGGAACCAACGCACGCTTCGCGTTGGAGACGGGACCGGGCGACATCTCGCAGGTCATGGTCTACCCCTGCGCCGAGTACCCGGGCGTAGCCGAGGTCATCAAGAAGTACCTGAAGGACACGAAGATCGGCCGCGTGAATCATGCGGCCATCGCGATCGCGAACCCCGTGGACGGCGATCAGGTCCGCATGACCAATCACGACTGGAGCTTCTCGATCGAAGCCACGCGACGCGCGCTCGGCTTCGACACGCTGCTCGTCGTCAACGACTTCACCGCGCTCGCCATGGCGCTGCCGGGCTTGACCGACGCGCAACGCGTGCAGGTGGGCGGCGGCCAGCGCCGGCCCAACAGCGTGATCGGCCTGCTCGGGCCGGGCACGGGCCTTGGCGTGTCGGGCCTCATTCCCGCCGACGACCGCTGGATCGCGCTCGGCAGCGAAGGCGGCCACGCGAGCTTCTCGCCGCAGGACGAACGCGAAGACCTCGTGCTGCAGTACGCGCGCAAGAAGTGGTCGCATGTGTCGTTCGAACGTGTGGCCGCGGGGCCTGGCATCGAAGTGATCTATCGGGCGCTCGCCGCGCGCGACAAGAAACGCGTTGCCGCTTCGCTCGATACCTCGGAGGTCGTCAAGCGCGCGCTGCAGGGCGACGAGCTCTCGGCCGAAGCCGTGGAATGCTTCTGCGGCATTCTGGGCACGTTCGCCGGCAACATCGCGATGACGCTGGGGTCGCTCGGCGGCATCTATATCGGCGGCGGCGTGGTGCCGCGGCTCGGCGAGTTCTTCGAGCGCTCGTCGTTCCGCCAGCGCTTCGAGGCGAAGGGCCGTTTCGAGACCTATCTCGCCAACATTCCGACCTACGTCATCACCGCCGAATACCCGGCGTTCCTCGGCGTCTCGGCAATTCTCGCGGAGCAGTTGTCGAATCGCGCGGGCGGCGGCTCGTCGGCCGTGTTCGAGCGCATCCGCCAGATGCGCGACGCACTTACGCCCGCCGAACGCCGCGTGGCCGATCTTGCGCTCAACCATCCGCGCTCCATCATCAACGACCCGATCGTGGACATCGCGCGCAAGGCCGACGTGAGCCAGCCCACCGTGATCCGCTTCTGCCGTTCGCTCGGCTGCCAGGGGCTCTCGGACTTCAAGCTCAAGCTCGCCACCGGTCTCACCGGCACGATTCCCGTGAGCCACAGCCAGGTGCACCTGGGCGACACCGCTACGGACTTCGGCGCAAAGGTGCTCGACAACACCGTCTCGGCCATCCTGCAGCTGCGCGAGCACCTGAACTTCGAGCACGTGGAACGCGCCATCGAGCTGCTCAACGGCGCGCGGCGCATCGAGTTCTACGGGCTCGGCAACTCGAACATCGTCGCGCAGGACGCACACTACAAGTTCTTCCGCTTCGGTATCCCGACGATCGCTTACGGCGACCTGTACATGCAGGCGGCGTCCGCGGCGCTACTCGGCAAGGGCGACGTGATCGTGGCGGTGTCGAAGTCGGGCCGCGCGCCGGAACTGCTGCGCGTGCTCGAAGTGGCAATGCAGGCGGGCGCAAAGGTGATCGCGATCACCTCGAGCAATACGCCGCTCGCCAAGCGCGCAACGGTGGCGCTCGAAACCGATCACATCGAGATGCGCGAGTCGCAGCTTTCGATGATCTCGCGCATCCTGCACCTGCTCATGATCGACGTCCTCGCGGTGGGCGTGGCCATTCGCCGTGCAGCGCCGGACGCCGAAGTAAGCGAGGCGGTGGCACGAGCCCGCGAAAGCGCCGACGACGACGCGAGCGCGGTGCTCGACTGGCTGAGCCACGGCGCGGCGTACTCGGGGAAGGACTAGGAACGGCGGGCGGCTGAGCGCATAACGCTGCCGCCCGCACGATGAAACAACAAGGGCCGTGATGCTTCGTTGCATCACGGCCCTTTTGTTTTGTGTGCCCGGGTCGCTTCCCGGCCGTCGCGTGCGCAGTGCGCAGCCTTTAGGGCGCGACGCGTCCCGTCGCCGACCCCGAGACCGGCCGGTCATGCCAGCGCACGAGCAGCAGACGGCCCGTGTAGCACAGCAGCCCTGCGGCGCCGATCGTGAAGCCCATGCCCGTGGGCGTCGTGTCGTGCCAGAGTCCGACCACGATGCTCGCCAGCGCGCCCAGCGCGAGCTGCATTGCGCCGAATACGGCCGCCGCAGCGCCGGCATTGTGCGGATAGCGATGCATCAGGTCGGTCGCGCAGTTTGCCGACAGCAGCCCGACCACGCCCACCACGAAGAACAACCCCGCAACGATCGACCACAAACCGCCCCACCCCGTCACGCAGACGAGTGCGACGAACAGCGACGCGATGCTGCTCACGGTGGCCGCCACGGAGATGAGCCGCAGCGAGCCGAAGCGACCTACGAAATGCGTGTTGAGGAAGTTGCCGATCATGATGCCGAACACGTTCGCGCCGAAGAAGAAGCCATAGCGCTGCGGCGAGACGTGAAAGTGTTCGATGTACACGAACGGCGTGGCGGAGATGTACGTGAACATCGACGCGAACGCCATGCCGCCGCACAGCATGTGCCCCCAGACCACGGGGTCGCGCAGCAGCCGGCCGTACGCAGCGAACGACTTCAGCACGGCCGGGCTTGCACGCTTTTCGCGCGGCCACGTCTCGGGCACCCGCAGCCACGCGGCGGTAGCGCACAGCGCGCCGAACAGCGTCAGCACGGCAAACACCACGCGCCAGCCACCGAGTAACAGCAACTGGCCGCCAATCAGCGGCGCAAGCAGTGGCCCGACCGCCGTGACGATCGCGACCATCGAGAGCACGCGGGCCGCGTCGGCGGGTTCGTGGGCATCGCGCGCAATGGCGCGAGCCAGCACCGACGCCGCGCCGGCGCCGAGCGCCTGGAGAAAACGCACGAACACGAGCGAGCCGACCGAGAACGAGAACGCGCAGGCCACGCTCGACAGCGTAAAGAGCGCGATGCCGCCGAGCAGCACCGGCCGCCGGCCATAGGCGTCCGAAACCGGGCCGTACAGCAGCATGCCGATCGAAAAGCCGGCCATGAAGCTCGTGAGCGTGGACTGCGCCACGCCGGGCGCCACGCCGAATGTTTGCGCGATGGCGGGCAGGCTCGGGAGATACATGTCGGTAGCGAGCGGCCCGCACGCGGCAAGCGCACCGAGCAGCAGGATCAGCCGGGCATCGGGCCGGCGTCTGACGACGTGAGACATGGGAATCCGGAAGAATCGGCCTGTTCCCGCAACGCTACGGCGGCGGTTCAGGCCTTGTGAAAGGCGGAGCAGAGCCGATTGTAACCCGGTGCTTAATCCGCACGCGGCTTGCCGCTTCGATGCGTTAAGCTCGCGGTTTCCTTCCCCTTGCGCCTCGAAACAGCCAGCATGACCGCCTTCCTGTTGATCTGGAGCCCGAAGAAGTGGCCGTGGCCGGAGTTGCCGGACGTGGCGCGGCGCGTTGCCGCAGGCGAAGCCGTCGCCGACGTCTGGGGGTGCGGCTTCGCCCGCGGCATCCTGCCCGGCGACCGCGTGTTCCTGCATCGCGTGGCGTCGGAGCCGCGCGGCCTGTTCGGGTCGGGATACGTCACGCGCGCGCCCTACGAGGGGCCCGATCCCGCCTACAAGCGCGGCTATCGGCTCTGCATCGATTTCGTCTACGACTGGCTCGTCGATGCGCACGAAGAAGTCGTGATCGGGCGCGAGGCGCTGCGCGAACATCCGTTTTCCGTGCAGACCTGGGACGCGCAGAGTTCGGGCACGACCATCAAGCCGATTGCCGAAGGGGCGCTCGAAAAGCGCTGGGCGGCGCTCACGGGCAAGCGGCCCGTGCCGGGGTCGCTGCCGGCGGGGCCGTCGCCCCGGCGGCGGTAGCGCGCGCCACAGGCAGCGGCCCGGCTCGCGGCGCGGGAGTCCGGTACAATTTCGAGGAACTATCCGGTCGCAGCGCCTCGCCGGGCGCGCCCGGGCATCGGCAGCAGGGAACGCGCGGCAAGGCGCACGAAACAAGACGCACCACCCCGTGCACACAAGACGCCCACCGCAGCGACGACGCCCTTCATTCACGCCCGACGCGCATTTCAACGCTCATTCAACGTCACAGCAGGTCAGGTCACTCATGTCCAGCACCCAGTCCAGGAATCAGGCTCTCTTCGAACGCGCCCAGCGCACCATCCCCGGCGGCGTCAATTCGCCCGTGCGCGCTTTCCGTTCCGTGGGCGGCACGCCGCGCTTCATCGAACGCGCAGAAGGCCCGTACTTCTGGGATGCCGACGGCAAACGCTATATCGACTACATCGGCTCGTGGGGCCCCATGATCGTGGGCCACGTGCATCCCGAGGTGCTGGAAGCGGTGCAGCGCACGCTGGTGAAGGGCTTCTCGTTCGGCGCACCCACCGAGGCCGAAATCGAGATCGCCGAGGTGATCTGCAAGCTCGTGCCGTCGATGGAACAGGTGCGCATGGTGTCGAGCGGCACCGAGGCCACGATGAGCGCGCTGCGTCTTGCGCGCGGCTTCACGAACCGCAGCCGCATCGTCAAGTTCGAAGGCTGCTATCACGGCCATGCCGACAGCCTGCTCGTGAAAGCGGGCTCGGGGCTGCTCACGTTCGGCAATCCGACTTCGGCGGGCGTGCCCGTCGACATCGCGAAGCACACCACGGTGCTCGAGTACAACAACGTCGCCGCACTCGAAGAGGCGTTCAAGGCATTCGGCAACGAGATCGCGGCCGTGATCGTCGAACCCGTGGCCGGCAACATGAACCTCGTGAAGGCGACGCCGGAGTTCCTCAACGCACTGCGGCGCCTCACGAACGAGTACGGCGGCGTGCTGATCTTCGACGAAGTGATGTGCGGCTTTCGCGTGGCGCTGGGCGGCGCACAGCAACTCTTCGGCATCACGCCGGACCTCACGTGCCTCGGCAAGGTGATCGGCGGCGGCATGCCCGCGGCGGCATTCGGCGGCCGGCGCGACATCATGGCCCACCTCGCGCCAACGGGCGGCGTCTACCAGGCGGGTACGCTGTCGGGCAATCCGGTGGCGGTGGCGGCGGGCCTGAAGACGCTCGAACTGATCCAGGCGCCGGGCTTCTACGAGCGCCTTGGCGCACAAACGGCGCGGCTCGTGCGCGGCCTTGCCGATGTGGCGCGCGAAGCCGGCGTGCCGTTCGCGGCCGATTCGCTCGGCGGCATGTTCGGCCTCTATTTCACGCAGCACGTACCCGAGAGCTTTGCCGACGTCACGAAGAGCGACATCGCGCGCTTCAACGCGTTCTTCCACAGGATGCTCGACGCCGGCGTGTACTTCGCGCCGTCCGCGTACGAAGCGGGCTTCGTGTCGAGCACGCATGGCGACGACGTGATCGACGAGACGATCGACGCTGCGCGCGGCGCGTTCGCCGCGCTCGCTGCCTGATCGATGCCCGCCTTGGCGGCCCGGCCGCCGTGCCCTGCTCGCCCTTACTGAACGCCGCCGCGGAGAAACCCAGCCGATGTTCTCGCAAACCGACTTTGTCCACATGCAGCGCGCGCTGACGCTTGCGGCGCGCGGTCTCTACACCACGGACCCGAATCCGCGCGTGGGCTGCGTGCTGGTCAAGAACGGCGAGGTGATCGGCGAAGGTTTTACGCAGCCCGCAGGCCAGGATCACGCTGAAATTCGCGCGCTGAAAGACGCGCGCTCGCGCGGCAACGATCCGCGCGGCGCCACCGCTTACGTCACGCTCGAACCGTGCAGCCACTTCGGCCGCACGCCGCCGTGCGCGAACGCACTGATCGAAGCCAAAGTGGCGCGCGTGATCGCGGCGATGGAAGACCCGAATCCGCAGGTCTCAGGCCGCGGGCTCGGCATGTTGCGCAACGCAGGCATCGACGTGCGCTGCGGCCTGCTCGCAAACGAAGCGGCCGAACTCAACATCGGCTTCGTCTCGCGCATGACGCGGGCACGGCCGTGGGTGCGCATGAAAGTCGCGGCCTCGCTCGACGGACGCACCGGCCTGCCTTCCGGCGAAAGCCAGTGGATCACAGGCGAGGCCGCGCGCGCCGACGGACACGCCTGGCGGGCGCGCGCATCGGCCATTCTCACCGGCATCGGCACGGTCAAGGAAGACAACCCGCGCATGACCGTGCGCGCCGTGGAAACGCCGCGCCAGCCGCGGCGCGTGCTGATCGACAGCAAGCTCGAAGTGCCGCCCGACGCGCACATTCTGGCCGGCCCGCCCACGCTGATCTTTTGCGCCGCGCTCGACGAGCGCAACGCAGAGCGCGCCGAAGCGCTGCGCGCGCGGGGCGCCGAAATCGTCGCGCTCGCCAACGAGCACGGCAAGGTGAACCTGCCCGGCATGCTCAAGGAACTGGCCGAACGCGGCGTGAACGAACTGCACGTCGAGGCGGGCTACAAGCTCAATGGCTCGTTGCTGCGCGAAGGCTGCGTGGACGAACTGCTCGTTTATCTGGCGCCCACGCTGCTCGGCGCAAATTCGCTCAGCATGGTCAACGTACTCGCGCCCGACTCGCTCGAACAGCGCATGCGCTTCGAGTTTCACCAGGTGGAGCGGATCGGCACCGATCTGCGCATCCTCGCGCGCCTCACGCCCGCTCAACCTTCGCACTGACAACACTGACAGGGAACGACACGATGTTTACGGGAATCGTCGCGGCAGTGGGCCGCATCGAATCGATCCGCCCGCTCGGCACCACGCCGGACGCGGGCGTGCGCCTCAGCGTGGACGCAGGCAGCCTCGATCTCGCGGACGTGCAGATCGGCGACAGCATCGCGATTCAGGGCGCCTGCATGACCGTGATCGAAAAGACGGCGCGCAGCTTCGACGTGGACGTGTCGCGCGAAAGCCTGAACCGCACCGTGGGCCTGGCCGAAACCGGCGAGGTCAACCTGGAAAAGGCATTGCGGGCACATGACCGGCTGGGCGGCCATATCGTCTCGGGCCACGTGGACGGTTTGGGCCAGGTCACGCGCTTCGCGCAGGTAGGCGAGTCGCACGAGTTGCGCGTGCTGGCGCCGCGCGAGATTGGCCGCTATCTGGCGTACAAGGGCTCGATTACGGTGAACGGCGTGAGCCTGACCGTCAATTCGGTGGAAGACCGCGCCGACGGCTGCGAATTCTCGATCAACCTGATTCCGCACACGGTCGAGGTCACCACGCTCAAGCATCTGGCGGCAGGCACACGGGTGAATCTCGAGGTGGATCTGATTGCGCGGTATGTGGAGCGGATGCTCGGGACGGCTCAGGATGACTATAAGCCGTTGAAATGATTCAGTTCTTGGCGCGTTGACTGTCTATTGTTGTATCGCTGAATCTCGCTGAATCTACGGTTTGGTGACGGTATTTCTGACGGTATACGGCCGTTTTCTGTGGTTCGTATACCGTCACGCCTCCAGGAGACGCGTGATCGACATGCTGAATTCGGCTGCCTGCCATGCCGGCATTGGGGCTGGGTAACTGGACGCGACTTTGTCGAACGACGCTATCGAGAGTTGGAGATCCATACGCTGCACCCGGCAGAAAAGCAGTCTGCAAGTTTCTGACCTTCCCCCTCTGAAGTATCCCACTGTAAAGTTAGTGGCAAGGCCGCAGGAAAACCCTTGTCATGAAGAGGTCCCGGTTCAGCGAAGAGCAGATAATCGGGGTGCTGAAGGAAGCCGACGCAGGCATGAAGGTCGCAGACCTGCGCCGCAAGCACGGCATATCGGATGCGACGTTCTATAACTGGCGTAGCCGCTACGGCGGCATGGATGTGTCGGAAACGCGACGATTGCGGCAACTGGAGGAAGAAAACCAGCGGCTCAAGCAGCTGGTGGCCGACCAGGCACTGGACATCCGGGTTCTGAAGGACGTTCTCGGAAAAGGAGTGAGTTCGCCCGCGCAGCGCCGGGAAATTGTGCAGCAGGTGATTGACCAGCACGACTATTCGGAGCGCCGGGCGTGCGCGCTCATTGGCGTGAACCGCCGGACGTTCCGACGGCCGGTGCTGCCTGACGCCGACCGCGAAGTTCGGCAGGCTGCGCGAGCTGGCACAGGAGCGGCCACGGTTTGGTTCGCCCCGCCTGCATGTGTTGCTCCGCCGGGAGGGTCTGGTCCAGAACCACAAGCGCACTGAGCGGCTGTACCGCGCAGAAGGCCTGTCGCTTCGCCTGAAACGTCGAAAGAAGCGCCCGGGGCATCTACGCGCGGTAATGCCGGCGCCCGGCGGCGCAGACGAAAGCTGGGCGATGGACTTTGTTGCTGACGCACTGGTGCATGGCCGACGCATTCGCATGTTGACCATCATCGACGCGTGGAACCGCGAGTGCCCGCACATCGAGGTCGACTTCTCGCTCACCGGTGTTCGCGTGGCGCGTGTGCTCGAGCAGTTGCGGCAACGCGGACGATGCCCCGGCCTGATTCAGGTGGATAACGGACCGGAGTTCGTCAGCAAGGCGCTCGATGCCTGGGCGCACGAACATGGCATCAGGCTGCAGTTCATCCGTCCAGGCAGGCCGGTGGAAAACGCGTACATCGAAAGCTTCAACGGCCGACTGCGCGAAGAATGTTTGAACAAGCATGCGTTCGTCAGTCTCGATGATGCGCGCAGGCGAATTGAAGCGTGGCGCACTGACTACAGCTCGGTGCGCCCGCATAGTGCCTTAGGGCAACTGGCGCCGGACCAATTCCGGCAACTGCATTAACCGAAAACCGGCAAGCCCACTAACTTACGAGTGGTGTACTCGAAGGGGTAAGGTCACCGGCTGCCTGACATCATGAGGGATCGCTCAGGCTCGATATCAGATGACATCCACAGGTTGCGCGATGGCCATGTCGCGCGATCGGAATACCATCGTCCGTCATTGACGTGTCCCCCTCGATGATGACATTCGGCTTCGTGTCAGGGTGTTTCGGGCAAGACACTTCGTCGCCCTTACGGGCGACGAAACGACCATCGAAGCTCATGGTGGACGACGCAGTGATAACTTTTCCACCATGATCAGTATCGTCGTCGATGCGTATCAAGTTCATCATTGATGTGTCGAAATCAAGAACGCAATATCGGCCGAACCAGATGCAGCTCAACGTGGCTGACAGCCATCAAGAGTCTTCGTTACCGGCGCCACCTTCTCGCCGTCGTCGCTCAGCACGAACATCCTTTCGCGGCACTCGCCCGGTTTTCCGGGGATTTGCTCGATGTGGTACTGGGCGATCACCAACCTGCTGTCCGGGTGACTAAGCAATTCAGTTACGTAGTTACGTCCGTCACTGGTCTTTTGCGGCTTTTCTCCATCCGACGAGAACATGTCCAGAGCCTTGGAGTCCTTGCCCGTGGCCAAGTCCGACAACGTGTAGTAACGACACTCCGTTCCGCAACTGTGGAGCCCAATGTAGTACTTGCCCGCAAAATTAACCCTTGGAGGAGAAACCTCCTTCCCCATGTCGTCCCTCCACGTGTCGCCTGATTTGACGTAATAAGAGGGAGTGTGAATGTTCCCGTTGTATATCGGCGAGGGATAGTCCGAAAACTTGGGTGCAGCGGCACCTTCGGCCGTGAAGGCCCGGGCATTGCAGGAGACGATGCCTAGAAAGACCACGAAAAAGAACCTTGCGCGCATTGCAACTCCGGTCATTTGATCAAATCATCCAACTCACCGACAGGAACGGCCAGATCGCTATTTCCGCTCAATTCATCATCGAGATACGTAGAAAATTTCTGATTGACGGTGTTCATACTTACACCACCCTGGCCGTACATATCCCCGGGCAAGCTGGCCCATTCCTTGTTACATCCGTCATCGAATATAGCTCTCTGAATATCACCTTTCTTTATATCTTCAATTGCGTTTCTCTTGAATTTCAACAAAACCACGCAAAATCGATCTTGCGATGCAGGTGTGAAATTATCGATCCCATACTGCTGTCGGTAACTTATGAACGTTGGATCGTCCCATGTGTAGCCCATGACCTGGTACGCTCCCGCAGCGGTCGATTTCAGCGTTTTGCCACGACTGTTTGTCCGCGTTATGAGGATCTTCGGGTGATCACTGAAATCTCGACCATAGTTCTTGATAAATGACTCCCCGCCGAACAGTCTTTCGTAACCGGCCTCTCCTTCAGTCCCCTCCCCCACTCGAATCATTCGAAGAAAAGCGCGAACACGCGCCTCTTCCAGAGTTAAGTTTTTCGACGCAAAATTCCCGATCAGCCCGATCGGATGGATATGATATACGACTGGCGAATCTGGGAAACCATTAACGGTGGCGACTTTATTCCACCACTGAAGTTTCTCGATACGCTCGAGCTCGCTTTGCCAGATCTGCTTGTGCTCCTTCATGAGCGCCGACAGCTGGTCCCATTTCCCCATACTGCCGCCCCATTCGCTTTCGTAGCGCACGATCAGATGTGATAGTGCTTCTGCCAGCCACGGGATCTCCTGCGCCTTCGCCAGCTCGGCTGCGGTTAATGTGCCGTTTCCATCGTGGTCGATGGCCTTTTCCAGCTTGGTAATGAGTTCGCTGCTGTTTACGCCCAACGCTGAGGGCTTGAATTCGTCTTCCTCCCCGTCCAGCAGTTCTTTGGTCACGTAGACCGCCCGCTTGAACGAGTCGACGATCGAGATGCTGGTGTTATCAACGATCTCAAATCCGGGCCATGCCCACTGGCTCTGCCACGACGTGTTCGGATGACCTTTATCGCACACCCAGCCTGTAGTGCTGTCGCCCTTTCCGGTCCCGATGGTGATTTTCCACCAGTGCTGCCGTTGGTCGTCTTCGGCCGATTCGATCTGTTGCAATTCGCTTTGTGTGAATACGTCCTGGAACGTTGCTGCCGGCCCTTTGGCATTCGCAAGCTTCAAAGGGAATTCGTTCCAGCCGTCGGTGACACGCTCGGTTACCTGGCCGCTCAATGATCGCTCGACCCACAGCGGATTGCCCTTCGGCGTGCCGTTTGCCTTGTGTTTCGCATGATGAGTATGCGAATGACCGGAGGTGCCCGACGTAGGCATCTGCATTGGTTGCACCCTCACCCACGGGCCCTTCGAAGGGCTGCCTGCAACGGGTTTGAGCGTGAGGCCAATATCGATGGTCTGGTCGGGTTCCGACGGGGTCACCAGCATTGCCCCCGGCGACACAACCAGCATAGTCTTCGGGAGACTATCGGCCCGAGAGCGGCACCTGTCGATGAATGCCTTGAGCTTGTCGCCCGCGAAGACTTCCAGATGCAGTAGCGGCCTGGAAGCCTGTGGAGGTAATTGCGTTGATTCGCGATATCGCAGGAAATGTCCAAGATGGCCGATCTTGTCGCCCGCCTTGACCGGAAACGGCGTGTCAAGCACGACGACTGCATCGAGCGGATTCGGCGTAATCTTCGAATCCAGTTCATCGATATAGACCCAGCCTGTTGCGGCGGTGACGGGAGGGTCCTCGCTCTCAGTTGCGGCAACGGGACTACCCTTCTGCACTTTATCGATGCGCGCCCAGCCGCTCTTTGCGGTGCCGACAACTGTGATTTCGCTACCGCGAGGCAACAGTCCGATGATCTTTCCCTGCGGAAGTTCACGGATATGAAGGCCTGTGATGGAGGGTGTCTGAACCCGTACCTGAAAGTCGTTGGCGATCAGGTCGCCGATGGGGTCCCCACTCACAGATTCCGGCACTCTCGCCGCTGCCTGCGTATCTTTCGCCTTGCTACCCACCACGAAGCATCGGTCACCTTTCCAGAAAGGCATTCGCTGGACGGCGGGTGTGCCGTTTGCCGTATCAGCATCTTTGCCGGTCGACTGGTAATGCGCCCAGTCGAGCAGGTGCATGTAGAGGCTGTAGAACTCCAGAACGTCGTCCGAAGGCGGCTCCGCGGTAGTTGCCGGCAGTGCTGATGTCGAGGCGCCTTGGGCACTAGGCGCTTGCGACAATGATTGCGTTCCAGAGGAAGTGGATGGTGGTTGTGACGTAGGAATGGCGAGCTTGTGCCGTACCAGCACGAAGCTCGTTGAGTACAGCCCCTTCCTGCCATCCGGATAGTCCAGTTCCGGATACTTGCTGTCGAGCCTGTAGGCGACGATCTCGCCATCTGCGATGACGCTGACGCCTTCGTCCTGCTTCAGCATCCCTTCGGTACCTTTGCCGAAATGGATACCGCCATGCCAGATGCCGTTCGCCCCGAGCGGAAAGAAGCCATCTTCGGCCTTGCCCAGTGCCTCGAAACAGGATTGGGCACCGACTGCTCTCGCGTTGTTCGGTGCGAACGGATAACTCCAGTTCCTGAGCGGCTGGAGCGGCTGGGGCGCGGCAGTCGTCGGGGGCGGCGCCGGTTTGTTATGCGTATCGTTCTTCGTGCTCATGGTCTGCGATCATTCTGTGGGTACCGGGTTGCGTTGCGGACAGGCTTCGTCCCTAGCCCGAGTAGTCCAGCAGGTGCCCCGGCTTCGTCGCAATGTCACCCGGCGTCGCGAGGTTGCCCGTTAGCTTCGAGGAGGCCGCCGACGGCTTGTCCCACGACGCGCACTTTTCGAGAATCTGTCCCGCCGTGCCGTTCTCGATCAGGTTCGGTCCGATCTTGATGTACGAGCCACCCGCGCCGATCCACACCTCCTTCTCTGCGGTCAGCACGAGCCGTCCGTTCGCGCTCGTGATCTTCAGATCCTTTAGCGCAGTGAGCGCCATCCCGTCGGTCTGCGCCTGGATTTCCACCATGCCCTTCGCCGCGAACAGCTTTATGCCCGCGTTCTGCACGAACAGACTGATCTTCTCCGCTACGCTCGCGACCAGCGACTTGCCGGCGGCAAGGTGCGTGTTCTGGCCGCTCACCACGTTCACGTGTTGGTCAGCGGTGATCTGGGCCGACTGCTGCGTGGAGACCGCCACACCAGCCGGGCTTGCCATCAGCAGCACCGGTTTCGCGAAGCCGTTCGCATTACCCGCGCCGCCGCCGGCCGTGCGCCCGCCGGATGCGTTCCCTGCCACGCTCTGCTGGGTGGCGTCGGTAAACGCCCGCAGAGCCTCCTGACCGGCCTGCAGGCTCTCGGCACGGGCCGCAACGCTTGCCTGTGACAGCGTTTCGACCAGCGACTCCGAACTCACGAGCTGCCGGCTGGCCTGCGTCGCATTCAGCGGCTGGGCGACCGACGTGGCGTGTGTCGAGACGTACAGCCCCTGACCGGCGCGGATCGCGCCATACGCGTCGGATTTCAGGTCGAAGCCATTGCCGATGAAAGCGCCGCGCGTGTTGTCCGCGTGCTGTACCAGGTACCCCAGATGCAGGTGCGACTGGCTGCTCGTCGAGTACAGGTGAATGCGGTTCTGGCCGGTGGAATCGTCGAAGAGCAACTGGTTGTAGCCGTTGCCTCCGTATTCCTTCGACCGGTGTCCCGACAGCAGCCCGTTAGTGTTCCAGACCGGCGGCGTCGAGCCGCCGTGCATTCTGCTCAGGATGACCGGCCGGTCGCAGTCACCTTCCATGAAGCCGAGGATCACCTCATCGCCCGTACGCAGCGGAAAGTGCCCGCCCCGGCGCGATCCGGCATCAGGAAACGCAGCGCGTATCCAGCATGACGCAGTCTCGTTCCGGCCGTTGCGGCGGTTCCACGGTAGCCACACCTTCACCCGGTTCAGTGAATCGGTGTACACCTCCTCCTTCTCCGGACCGGCGACGATGCCCGACTGTAGCTGCATAATCGGCTTCCTGTGCTCGAAGGGACTCCTGAACGCAACGCGCCGACGCTGTGCCTCGATCTGCACCAGGAAGTGGCCTTCGCTGCCGTCCGCATGGCTCACCGTCGCGCCACGCTTCGACGTGACGGCCTGCGCAACCTCTGCACCAAGGCTGCCCGGCAGGTCCGCAATGCCGTCGAGACCAGGGAGGTTGTTGCGGATTGTCCAGTCGACCGCAAGGATCGCGAACTGGCGGTCCTGCTGCGTGCCGGCATCGTGCACAGGATGACCCTGCAGTTCGAACCAGTACCCCGGCATCGCGCTGCGCAGCCCGCCCGTGCCGTGAAAGCGCTTCATGCGCGAAAGCCGTTCCTCTAGCCGGATGCCGAGCAGCCGCTCACGCTGGTCGCGGCTCGAACCGGTATAGGCCCCGGTGTAGTCGTACACCTCGCCCTGTGCGGGTAACCCACCGTTGGCCTCGCCGACTGAACCGCTCGCCTCGTTGGTCAAGTCCTCACGCTTGTAGTTGAACGTGCGCGTGGTGAGCTGTTCGCTGTCGATCTGCAGCCGCTCGTTCCACTGCGTGAGGCCATCCGTTTCCTCACCGATGCCACCGCGAGCAAACCAGACGGTGCGCTGGGCGAGCTGCGGCGCGTGGTACAGGTCGTCCATCAGAACGAGGGTGTGCGATTTGCCGTCGCTGGCCTGCTCGAAGTAGCCAAACAAGCCCATTTCTTCGAGGCTGCGGTGCACGAAGTTCCAGTCGTACTCGTACTGCACACGGTTTGAATAGGACGGCAGCGAGCGGCTGAGCTGGAAACGGTAGGCGCCTTTGGCCTGCGGGTGCTCGTCGAACACGTCCGACAGAATCTGCTCGCCGCCCTGCTCCTGCCAGTCACGCATATCCCGGCGCAGGCGCAGGTAGTACATCCATGACGAGAAGCGCAGCTGGTACCAGGTCAACGGACCATCCGATCCCAGCCGGCTGAAATGGTGGACATAGCCGTGATGGGGCAGATAGCTTCCGTCGGTCTGCTGAATCCACAGCGTGACGGCCTGGCCGATCAACGCCTTGAGCTTCACGCGATCGCCACGTGCGCTGACGGCGTCGACCGTGAATTCGTAATCGCGGCCCAGCCGTGAGGAACCCTTGACCTGAAGCGGAATGAGCCAGTCTTCCCCGAGCGACGTGTCTAGCCTGATCAGCCGGTTAGCCTGCACATATCCATCGCGCATCGCCCTGTATAGCGCGCCAGTCATTTTTACCCCTTTTCTTTTCTTTATCGTTAAATCTTGAAATTAGTCCAGTAAAAAATACATTCCAGAAGCGAGCCTATCTTTACATCGCTGCCATTATGGCTCTTTGATCGGCGCAACCAGAGCGCATTTTAAATGCACGGCAGAAAGCCGCAATAGATGGCCTATTCAAGCGCTCCGGCTGAGAACGTAGCCATTGCATCAATCGGAGAACGGTTATCGAGAGAAGACGTGTGCCGATGCGGATTTCCGAAACCGATATTGGAACGTGCGTCGTCCCAAGGAGACCTTTGACGCGCGTTACGTCGTCGCCGTAAAGAACGCCAACGGCAAGCCGGGGCACTCCCAAGCCTTCATTGGGGCATCGACAAGACAGGCGAGATCAGTCCAGACGGAATCGTGCCGGCCGTCGCGCTAAATGACTTCTGCGACGCGGACGATTATGAGGGCCGCGGGGAGAAGTACAGCCTGGGCGCACAATGTACCGAGAACGCGGGCACCCGCGAGCGCCGTGATCGCCCGCCTGAAGCAGTTTTCCGATAGCCGGCCTTCGATAACATCGTCGGTCATTACGGAAACCTGCGGGTCGATGACGACTGTCAGGACCACAGTCGCGAAGCCGTTGATGACCGATGAAAGATTAGCGCATGTCACTCTGAGCTCGGGCTTCAGATAACCGGCATACAGCGATGCGAATACGCCGACTGTCCAGATCGCCATTGCAACGACATTCAGCACGATGACCTTCCAGGACAGACCCGTATTACCTGCCAGTTGCGTAACGTTGTGGCGGGAAGGAACGCGCGCGCCGATACGCAGGTAGCTGAAGCCGGCACGGCTGAATGCGTCCAGCAGTAGACGTGGGATCGAGCGGTACATCTGAAAGTGATCGACCGCCCGGCTGAAGTACCGCTGGAACGTGGGAATCAGGAATGATCCGGCAATGGTTGCCACAGTGGCGGTCAGCAGAAACAGCCGAAAGTCGGCGAGCAATCCCCTTCCCATGTGATGCGCAATGTCCACTTCGACGCGCTTGGCAATGAATGGCCCCTGAAAGGAATTGGCCGTCCTGGAAACCAGCGCGATGATCCCGAAAAGGGAAAACGACAAGGCGATGCGGCGCGTGCGAACGCCAGCGATCCGCACTGCATAGGCCAATGTCGCGATCACGTGGATTACGAATGTAAGCCCGCATATGGCCCAGAGTTGAGTGTCCATGCAATTGCGGAGCGCGTGGCGGAGCTATGAGTGTACCCGAGCAAGGTGCGGCGCGATCGCGATGATCCAGTTCGGCCGCTCCTTCTCACCATAAGCCGTTGGCCGCTGCCGGGCGCAGGCGGTAGTTACCGACCCGAAACGGCCAATCAGCTTTGCAGCTAACGGCCGTTCAGCATCAGGCTTTGGCGCTGGTAGGATTCACGTCTGGTCGGATGAATCGGAGCGATTCAGCAAATGAAATTCGAGATCGAAGGGAAAGCGGAAATCATCTCGCCAACTCCACGACAGATCACCCGATCACTGCAATCGCTGCGAACTTATGGCAAATCTTCTTATGCGTCGTTGACTGACGCTCGTGGTAGCTACGTGCAGGTAGCGGGTGGCAGTACTAGTTGCATGATCGAGCGTTACGAGTTTGGTGCGCAGCGGTGGAGGGCATTCCACGACAAACCGTCACCCGTGCGCCCCGATGGCACAGTCTTGGTCTTCCGGGCGGGCAACATTCCAATGCGCTCAGATGAATGGTTCATGGCTGACCAAGTTGTCGAAGTATTTCCGGCCTTCTTCAACGGTGTCCCGTACCCACCATTTGTTCATTGGCGACCAGCGCTGGGCCTTTAAGGAACAGAAGGCAGCAGCCGGGAGGCGGGTTGGCCTAGGTCTATACCTCAGTACTGTCGTCGATTCGAAGCTAGAATTCGAATAACCAAAGCTGGCTGACGGCCAGCGTGCATGTACCAGAGGTCATGGCGGAGCAGGATACGGTTCGCCGTCATCACCTTGAACTTTCGCTCTCATCCCCCTAGCGATATCCTCAAGCTTGCGAACCGCTTCGACCGTCGGATCCTTTGTGTAGAGCTCACCCAGCTCCACGTTGTACCAAAGCGGGAACGCTGCGCTTCTGACTGTAACGAGAAAGTCTGTCGGACCGTTCGCAGGATCATTCACTACTTGCGGGTCGCCACGGACGTATGCCTTCCATTGCTCGAGTGTGATCCTCGGGCCCGTTGTGTCCGCCCAAAACGACTTCCGGGTGATGTGAACGTCGTACCCGGCCCAAGCATGGCTGCCGGCCATGAAGGCAAGCAGTGCAATCGTAATGCGCATTTACCTGCAACCCACCGTTCTAACATTGTCTGAATTGTCGGCGATCTCCAGCCGTCCGTCGACCAGCCGTTTTTGGCCGCTCCGACACCGTCGTCACACATCGCGCGCACCCGCTTCACCACATGCTTACGGCCGCGGCAGCGAGCGATCGGCTTTGCAACGCTTTAGTGGAAGCGCCTTTGCCGAATAGATCCGTACGACGTCACCTGTGCCCTTGTCGACTTCCATATCGATGCAGGCGCATCCGTGGCCGTGCCCGCCCGCATTGGTGACGACCCAATCATGCGTGGTCGTGTCAGGCAGATCATCGAACCCGGGTACCGGCCTCCCGCCCATAACAGATAGAGTCCAACTTCCATCCTTGTCGTCAAGCCACCAGTTTGCGGGCGTCGGGTTCTGTAACCAGCCACAGCGATTTTCTCGAATCCCTGCAACCGAACAAGTACAAAAGGATGCCGCCAAAATGCAAACGAAAAACGGGCACACTACCCGACTAGCATTCATAACAAGGTGAAGATTTATGGTTCGACTGCAACGTCCCGGTCGTCGCCCATCCCATGATAACCGCCCTGAAACATGACGGTCACATGGCGGGGGGTACCCGCACGATAAACGTTTCCGAAGATAGGGGTGGACACGACGCCCGTGCCACAGGGAAATTTCATTTCCTTGTCGATTCGTCCACTTCTGAGATTGACGAGTCGCAAGCGGGCCATTGACAGCGGGCAATCCTTGGAAGAATCATAGACACCGAGCAATAGATGATTTTTTGTGTGATACCACATTGGGACTTCAACGACACCGTCTAATCGAACAGGCTGCAGGCCGGTGTCGTTGAGACTTCCGACCTGATGGAGCGCGATCGGTAGAACGCGTTTGTCGTCGCGCCACTCGCCGGATGCCCCAGTACCAATTATTTTCAACGTTATAGGGCAAGGGACGGGGTGCGTTGCCGAAGCGGCCGGCACGGTGGGTGAATCTGCCGAGGAAGTTGGCGCGTTTGCTTCGCACAACTGTATCGTTCCATCGGGTTGGCGTTTCCCTTGCAACGGAATCGGAATGCGGTGGGTATCGTAATAGTAACTGCCGTCGACGCGCCGCTGTCCTGGCTCGTCACGGTGGACATCATCGTAGGTCTGCAACGACACATGAATAGGCAGGCTACCGATCGTGCCGGCGTAGTTGTCAATGTCGTACCATCCAGCAAGTGCCAACGAGGTCGCGGCCAGGAAAAACACGCATAGAGCAAGGCGAGCGAGATTTCGTTTGTTCTTCATCAGTTGCTTTCGATTCCCACCAACGGTAAGTCTGTGGATTGTCGACGATTCTAGCCACGCTGTCGAAAGTCGCAAGATAGCCGAGCTTGACCCAACGATGATACGCGCGCAGCACTGCCGGAAAACGCAACGCCGAAGACAGCCGCCGACCCGGAAGAGACCTTCGAGCCTGCTAATAGCGGCCATTTGCACCTCGTAGGTAGCCACCACCTAAATCGGGCGGTCGGCAACCGCTAAGCGGAAACAATGAAGTATCTGTCACCGTCGAAATTCGTTGCGTCACTCATTGACCGCTGGTCGCTCTCCGTCCCGGTTCAAGCATACTGACGAGTCACTGTGAACCACGGAAAGGCCGGGATTGATCTGAAAAGGTGAGGAGATAGGCACAGTTGCTATAATTTGAGTCTTATCATTCGCTAGTTCCCAAGTGTAATCCAGCTCGCGGGAAACGAAGGCACCCATCTTTGTTTTTATCGATTTATCTTGCGCTGACAGCACCGGACTTCCGTGTTGTTTCACGAGATCAAATTGCAAATCAATTAACTTTGTCGGAGTGAATGATTCCGTTTTCAAAACACTAGTTAGGCGATCGTCACAGAATCGCAAGATGAATATTGATGCTTGACCATTGACAGGATCGAATCGTGCAACGGTTGTCGCATCACCAGACTGTGAAATGCTTCCACCGCCTGATCGCGCAGTCTGCTCGATCTCAGCTTTAAGTGTTCCACTTTTAAAGCCCCACTCGTCGAACGCGAGACACTTCGGCGCTATAGAAAGAAAAAAGAGCGAAATCGTAATCGAAGTCAAAAAACGAAGACCACGCATCAAGTTTTTCATGTTCTGTTGTTCTCTCTCACTATTTTTGTCTTACGACAGCCATCCGCCAATTCTTTAACAGCAGATTTGTTCTTCCCTGCGCGACGGGTCACCTCCGTTAGTCCAAGCGCGGGCCACGATCCGCTGAAGTGTGGTTCAGTCAGCGAGTGCTTATGGCCGTTACTCTCAAATTTCCCCAAGCTACCGAGGATGCTCATAAGCAAAAAAGCGGCGAGTAGTAATCCGAGCAAAACATAAATCAACAGAAATTTGAGAGCAATCGTCAAGAGTGGTGTACGCGGGTCAGGCGGCATGATCAGGCGGCCAGCGCTTGAGGAGCCGGTGTGCTTTCAATCACCGGAGTGCCGTCCTTGAAGGGAATGCCCTTCAGGAGCGGCTCG
>NZ_RJZE01000060.1 GCF_003986935.1 Paraburkholderia kururiensis JCM 10599 = LMG 19447
GGCTAAAAGTGCCCAACGCCCATAAATGGAAAATCCATCCGTAACCCTTGTCAGATGAGGCTTTGGGGAGGACGGGCGAGTCGCTATGCGGGCGACCGTCGCGTGAAGACATGCTCGATCTGTTGCGTGCGCTGCACCTCGTCGTCGTCGAGATAGATCGAGGTCGTGGAAATCGATGCGTGCCGCAGATTTTCGCGCACGGTCGTGAGCGTTGCCCCGCCGGCCAGTGCGTGTGTCGCGTGCGAGTGACGCATCCAGTGCGGCGTGGCCTGCCGCAGTTTGTCTGCGAGTGATGGATGGTCGGCTTCGATGGCATCGGCCGCGTCGCTAAAGAACCGGCGCAGCATCTGCCTCAGGCGCGGCGTGGTGATGCCGCACGGCTCACCGAGGTGACCCAGTATCGGCGTATCAGGTGCCCATCGGGACGGCGTGACGGGCAGACCGCGTTGCGCCAGATACTGGTCCAGTGCGAAGCTTGCGAGTGACGGCAGGACCACCTTGCCGGGTTTCGCCCCCTTACCCGTGAGGTGAAGCCAGCGCTCACCGCGTGCGCCATGCTCGATGCCGCCGAGCGTCACACCAACCAGTTCGGCGGCCCTCAGGCCGGTCGCGTAACCGAAGTCGAGCAGAAATCGCAGGCGCTGTGCAGCCGGCACTGCCCAGCCATACGACCACTCGAGCCCATCGGCGATCGTGCGTACCAGCTCCCATTCGCCGGTCGTGAAGGCCCGGGATCTGTCCAGTTTGCCCGTGCGGCGCGCACCACGCACCTTGAGACCCGCGAACGGATTGGCCAGCACATAACGCTGCTCGATCAGCCAGCGGAACATGGCGCCGAGCACCGACAGCGCATAGGCGATGGAATTCGACGACAGTGCTCCCGTAAACGGCCGCCATTCGGGCGACGATCGTGGCCGCGCAGGTGCAACCCAGCGAGCGCGGGGCGCGGGATGGCGCAGGAAGGCACGCCAGGCCGTCGCATCCTCGCTGGTCAGTGACGATAACGCCTTGCCGCGTTCGACAATGGCCCACAGCAGCAGCCGCTCTGCCTCGCGGCGGTAGGCGCGCTGCGTGTCACGGGCTTCGTGCCGTTCGAGCCACGCGTTGATGGCCTGCCAGTCGTTATCGGCCTCAAGCGCGCACATGGATTTCGGCGCACGAAAGAGGCCGCGCGAACCATCGACTTCGCGTGGGACGAGGATGTTTTCCCACGGCACCACACCCTCGGGGGATGTAACGGCAACCAGTGCGCGCGCCCGCTCGGTGAGCGCGGGATGAGCCGCAAAGAATGCTTCGATACGGCGTGCGCTGCGCTCGCCGAGTCCGGCCACCGGAAGCCACCAGCGCCGCCGGCGGGGGATGCGTACGGTCAGATCGGCGAGCGTATGGATACCGTGCCGATGCAGGACCGCTACAACCCGTGCCGGTAGCCAGACGTCGACCCGGTCAGAGACCTGAGGTTGTGGGACCTGCAGCGATGGCAGCATATCAAGCGCCCGGCTGGCCGCCTTGCGATAAGACTCACGTTCATCCGCGGGACACTGGAAGAGTCTGGCCACATCCTCGCGATGCCGACTGAGGGCAAATTCGACGATCTGCCGGCGAATGCGGCCGATTACGCCGCGTGCTGACGTACCGTCCCCGAGCGCTTCAGGTTGATAGCGCTCGACAGCCTCACGCGAACCCATGCCAGCGTACCACGCGCGCAGCACGGATAACGACGGGGTATCGGGAAACGTGAAGGATGGGTCTATGTTCGGCATCTTTCGATTATAGATACGACAGCGCGATGGTGTGCCAGCCAGGTGAGACGCGTTTTGCAAAACGGAAGTTTTAGTATAAAACAGAAATCTATCGCTAATAAGCCTTAGCGATAGACATTCGAGAGCGCTCACCTCCATGTGACCGACGGACCGATTCAGACGCTGTGCCGTCGGGTAAAATGTGCGCAGCGATTGCCTTCCATTGTCTTCAGCGAAAATCTCCTCATGACCAGCACATCGCGTGTCCATCAGCATTGCGCACGACCACACTCCGTCAGCACTGTCAAAAGCCCGGAAGACCTTCAACTCACTGATCGGGCAGATCGGCAAACGACGCAAGCGCCCGCGCGACTGGGAAACGGTGACGCCAGTCTTCCAGAAGCAATATGTCGATGAAATTCTGCCCCTCGATAAAACGTCGGCGCAGTTGCAGGCCCGGATGGTGCGCCGTCTCGACCAGGCCCATGACCAGTTGACCCAGGCTGAACGCCGCAAGGTGGCGCTCGTGATTGTCGATCTGGCGGGCGACCTGATCGGCGGCGAAGACGACGAAGGGCAGATGAAGATCATCCACGACAGATACAGTCCAGAGAGCTACGACAGTCAGGTGGCCGCTGAGGTCGACGGGATGAAGAGCATGATCGAGACGATGTTCGGCGTTGACCTGGGAGACGATGAAGACCTGAATTCCCCGGAAGATCTGCTGCAGCGTGCGCAGGTCCATCTCCAGCAGGCCCAGGCGCAATGGGAAAGCGAGAATGTGCAACGCGATACCCGGCGTGCGAAACGGAAAAAATCATCCAGACAGCAAGCCGCCGAGGCGCGGGCACAGGAGCAGCAGGCGCAGGTCAACCTGTCCCTGCGCGGGGTTTACCGCAAACTGGCCAGCGCGTTGCATCCTGATCGTGAAACCGACCCTCAGGAGCGGGAGCGCAAGACCTGTCTGATGCAGCGTGTGAACGAGGCCTACCAGAAAAACAATCTGCTGCAGTTACTGGAACTGCAGCTTGAACTCGAGCACATTGACCAGCACGCGCTCAACGGCCTGAGTGAGGAGCGGCTGAAGCACTACAACACGATCCTGCGGGGTCAGGTGCGCGAACTCGATCAGGAAATCCTTCACGTCGAATCGGCCTTCCGGGATGCGTATGGGATGGATCCGTTCGGCCCGATATCACCCGATACGGTCCTGCGTGATCTTGCCAGCGAGATCGGGGAATTCCAGAACAACATCCGGACTCTCGAGCAGGACCTTGCAGCGTTCGAAGATGTCAGGAACCTGAAACTCTGGCTGAAACGCTGCAAGCTCGTACGCGCCAGGCCAGAGTTCGAATTTGCACCGTTTTGATGTGGAAGGAGACGCCTGTGCTCGACTATCAGTTGCTGAAAAATCATGCCGGCATTCTGCTCGTCGGCGACTACCATTCGCTCATCGAACTGCACGAGGTCGTCCATGACGTCAATGAACGCTCTCCCTTGATCCCGCAGGAAGACGGGCCATTTCTAGGCCTCGCGTATGATGTGCGCAAGGCTTATGAGCAGCAGCGGGAAATCCTGCAACCGCCCGAAGGCTACGAGGAAATGGGCGTGCGCTACGGTGTGGAGATTCTCTGGCCCGTTCTCCTCGTGCAGCATCGGATGCTGCGGGTCTCACTCGGATATCTTGACCATTCCAGGCGGCATCAGGCCATCACCTACTCGCTGGAAGCGGTCATCGAGGCGGCATTGCGGGAAGACTTTGGTGCGCAGGGGCAAGCGATGGTCGATCACTGGCTGCGAATCGATCCCACCGCGGACATCTTCGAAAAACTCGACAGCCGGGGCGCCATGTTCTGTTCCTGGTCGAAGGCCGAGCGGGCGGGCCGCCTGGCTTCGCTGCTGCTGAGCTTCGACTTTATGTACGACCGTTATTCCACGCCTGCGAACGGACCGCACACCCCGGAATCGATATCACCTCGCGAACTAAAGCGATGGGAAGGCGTTGAATGGCCTGACCCGAACTGGTAACCAGAAACCCCCATGCATGCACCGGAGCGCTCGCACCGTCTGTCGATCCTCACCCGGCAGGAGATCGACGATCTCTATGGCGTGCCGCGCTTTACCGGCGAGGAGCGTCAGACGTATTTTGAACTCGACGAACCGGAGTCGCGTGCGGTCTACTCCCGCACGACACCTGTTGCCGTTCACCTGACGCTGCAGCTCGGATACTTCCGGGCGAAGCGGCAGTTCTTCGATTACGACCCGGAGGCGGTGCGGGAGGATCTGGACTATGTCGTGCGGCGGCACTTTCCCCAGGTAGATCCGGCTACTATCAGTCTGCCGTCCCGTCCCACACGGCGAGCCCTGAGGGACACCATTCTCGATCTGTCCGGATATCGCCTGTGCGACAACGTAGCGCGCGAGGACCTTGAACGCCGCGCACAGCGTATCGCCATGCGCTCGACGCAACCTGTCTACCTCCTGCGCGAGATGTTGCAGTACCTGAGCCAGCAGCGCATCGTCGCCCCGGCCTATGCCATCCTGCAGGACATGACCGGTCGGGTCGTGACCAGCGAGCGCCAGCGCATTACTGCACTGCTGGACGAGGCGCTCACGCCAGACATCGCGCAACAGATTGACGCGCTGCTGCAGGCCGACGAATCCGCCTACCGGATCACGCTTCTGAAGCGCGAACCGCAGGATTTCAGCTGGCGTGAACTGCGCGAGGAAGTGGCCCGCCGACAGTCCTTCGCCTCCCTGCACGAATTTGCCCGAAGCTTTCTCGAGCTCGCCGGCATCTCAACCGAAAGTGGCCGGTATTACGCGTCGCTCGTCCGGTACTACACCGTCTACAAGCTCGGACGCATGCCGGCGCGGGTCGCGAGACTTTATCTGCTGTGTTTTGCGTTTCACCGGTTCCGGCAGATCAACGACAACCTGATCGATGCATTCATCCATCTTGTTCACCAGTACGAGAAATGGGCCCGGGCTGCAGCCCAGGAGGCCATGCTCAAGGCGCAGTCTGATGCGGGTTCGCGCCTTCAGGCCGCGGGCAAGGTGCTGGGCCTGTTCGTCGACGAGACGATTGCGGATAGCACGCCGTTCTTGAAAGTTCGAAAGCAGGCTTTTGCGCTACTCGAGCGTGAGCAGTTCGAGCCGGTGTCGGGCTATCTGCGCAACGTCGCTTTTGATCGCGCCGGCTTCGAGTGGACGCACTACGCAACGCTGTCAGCGAAAATCAAGCGCAACCTGCGGCACGTGTTCTGTGAACTTGAGTTCTCCGGCCGCATCGAGGATGCGCCGCTCCTGGAGGCCATCGCATTCCTGCATGATCTGCTGCGCAATGGCCGCTCGCTGCGGCAGGTGAAACCGGCCACGTTTCCCGTGGCGCTGATCCCGAAGAACCTGCAGCGTTATCTTTATACATCGGAGCCGGGCCGGAAGAAACAGCTCGATGTCGACCGTTATGAATTCCTCGTCTATCGGCTCCTGCGCAATGCGCTCGAAGCCGGTGACGTGTACGGCGAGGACAGCACGGAGTATCGCCGGTTCGAGGACGATCTGATCAGCGATGTCCGTTGGGAACAGAAGGACGCGCTGCTCAAGGACATCGGCGCGCCGGTTCTGCTCGCGCCCATCGAACAGACCCTGACGATGTTCCATGATGCAATCGACGCCAGCTTCAAACGCGTCAACGAGCGTATCGACAGCGGCGAGAACACGCACATCAACATCGGCCAGCGCAAGGGCGTGCGCCGGTGGACGCTGCTCTACCCTGAAATCGACGAAACGGTCAACGGATCGTTTTACGGCCAGTTGCCAGGCGTGAGCATCGCCAATCTGTTGTGGTTCGTCGCGGGCCGTACGGATTTCCTGAAGGCATTCACTCATGTGCTCGAACGTAACGCACGCCAGGATGCCGATCCACGTGAAATACTCGCCTGCGTGGTCGCCATGGGCACGAACATGGGGCTGCGCCGGATGGCCGAAGTCTCGGGCCTGAGCTACGCGAGCCTGCTCACCGCCGCCCGGAACTACCTGCGCCCGGAAACCCTGCATGGGGCCAACGATGCGATCAGCAACGCCACGGCCAGCCTGCCGGCGTTCCGGCTGTTCGACATCCGCGACGAGATTCATTCGAGCAGCGATGGACAGCGTTTCGAAACGCAGATCGACACGTTCAACGCCCGATACTCGCCAAAGTATTTCGGTCTGGACAAGGGCGTGAGCGCCAGCACGCTGGTCGCCAATCATGTACCGGCCAATGCGACCATCATCGGCACACACGAGCACGAATCCCATTACGTATTCGACCTGCTCTACAACAACACGTCCGACATCCAGTCCGATCGCCACTCGACCGACACGCATGGCACGAATCAGGTCAATTTCTTCACGCTGTTCACGTTCGGCTACCAGTTCGCGCCGCGCTATCGCGATCTGCACAAAAAGATCGATCGCCTGGTCGCCCGTCACCCGCCGGGTCATTACAATGAAGACTGGCTGATCCGGCCGTCGCGCAGGTCCGACGACGAACTGATTATCCGCGAGTGGCCCAACATCCAGCGCATCATGGCCTCGCTCGCGCAGAAGAATGTGACGCAGGCAACCATCGTACGCAAGCTCAGCAATTATGCCCGCCAGAACCAGACAAAGAAGGCGCTGTGGGAACTCGACAATCTGTGCCGCACGCTCTACATTCTGGAATTCATCGATGATGTCGGGTTGCGCCAGAGTGTGCAGAAAGCCCTGAACCGCGGCGAAGCCTATCACCGCCTGCGCCGTGCGATTGCCTTCGTCAATGCTGGCAGGTTTCGCGTGCAGACAGAGGCTGAACAGCAGATCTGGAATGAATGCTCGCGGTTGATTGCCAATGCGATCATTCACTACAACACGGCATTGCTTTCGCGGGTGTACGAGCAGAAGCGCGCCGCGAGCGACGATGTCGCAATGGCGCTGATCGCTGGCATGTCGCCCGTCGCCTGGCAGCATATCAACCTGTTCGGGGCATTCGAGTTCACGCCGGGCGGTGCCAACGTCGACATCGATGCGCTGGCCGCGTTCTATGCCGATCCGGCGTGGTGGAGCAGGATTGCCCGGCCGGGGCAGACACGGCCGGACGTGTAGCTGCCATGCGCAGCATTCGCCCCACGGGAAGTCCGGCGGACCGATCACGGAGAATCGCATGGGTGAGGCAAAACGCCGGGCAAACGAGGCTGCTGCATCGATTACACCGCAACAGCGGGAGCTCGCTGAGCGCATCGACGCGCAGATGCAACGTTTCCAGGCCGCAGGGCTGGACGAAGCGGAGATCATGGCGGCAATGGTCGACCATATGCCTGACTTCCATCGCCTGATGACGGAGCTGGAAAACGCCGCCATCAATCTTCTGGCGCGTGAGTTTGCCGGCTTCTATCGCTATGCGAAAATCGTTGAAACGGTTGCCTCAGGTATTGCAACGGGGCAGATTCAGGTGCCCGGCAAGGAGCGAAGATTTGCCGACGAGCACCGGATCGCCGCCGCGATCGACCAGCGCGTGCGTCAACTTGAAGCAAACGGCACCCGCGGCGCAGCCCTGCTTGCGCATATGGCTCCTATACGCCCGAGCTGCAACGGCTCTGGAACACCACCTCCAACGAACTGCTCGTGTCGCTGTGCCAGACGTACCCAGGCCTGTACCGCTATGGCGAGCTCTTCGAGCAGGCATGGCTCAAGGACGCCGGCAGGACAAAGTCCGGACAGGAGCTGCCTGATTCCATCAAGCCCACCGTCCTGCGTCTTCTCTCGGACGGCGCGACGCTTGAACGCGAGTTCCAGACGGTTCTCGATGCCCGTCCGCAGCGCGATCTCTGGGTGAAGGCTGAACTGCTGGAGCACACCTGGCAGCAGTGGACCACCTTGCTTGCGCAATTGCCTGCCATGTTGCAGGAGGCCGATATCCCGGAAGTCTCCCGGGAAACGATGCGCGCCATCTTTGAGCCCATGGCGCTGCGGATCGCAAACCTTCGCACCCAGGTTCAGCGCCCATAAACTCGAGACCTCCTCCCGAAAGCCTTGTCTGGCAGGGGGTACAGGGGGATTTTCCATTTATGGGCGTTGGACACTTTTAGCC
>NZ_RJZE01000061.1 GCF_003986935.1 Paraburkholderia kururiensis JCM 10599 = LMG 19447
CTGGAAGACCGCACGCCGGACGAGGCATACTTCGCGACGCTGCCTGCGATTAAATCGGCAGCATGAACGCCCCGGTGGTTCCACTTAAAAATCTCGGGACCCTGTCCGAACAAGCGACGCCACCTCTGTGAATCCCGCAGTTGATCTGTCGGCCGTTACCGGCTGATCGAGAGGCTATAAGATTCCCAAGTCGCGGGCAGCATTTGCCAGCTCAACATCGTTGCGCACCGCCAGTTTCCGCATCGCCGAGTTCTTTTGATTGCTAATAGTCTTCGGGCTGCGGCTAAGTCGATTTGCGATTTCAACAATGCTTTGTCCCGAGCAAATCATTCGCACGACCTCTAATTCACGTGGCGAAAGCAATTCGGCCCCTACTTTCCCGCAGCGGTCCCTAAACACGTTTGATAACATGGCATTTGCTGTCGTCAGTGGCAAATACACATTTCCTCCGTGAGCTACTCTTATTGCTTCGACAAGTCTTTCAAAATCACATTTTTCCTTTCCGATAAAACCAGCGGCTCCTCGAGCTAGCGCAGCGGAAATCACGTGAATCCCGGAGTTGGTCGTCATGAAAAGCACTCTTACTTTGGAGTCTAATGCATTAATTCTGTCAAGCAGATTTAAACCATCGCCGCTCGATGGATCGTCAAATTCGTATTGGCATAGCAATACGTTCACGCAATGTCCGCGCAACTTGGTGAATAATTCATCCAGATTGTCAACGCAAAACACAATATCAATATCGTCTGAATCTTTGATAAAAGACCCTAGTCCTAAAAGTACGGCCGGATGGCTGTGAGCAATGCCAACGGTGATTCTATTCATCCCATTCCCCGGACAACAAATAAGATTGGCGGCCATGAGCAAAATTTCGTGCCAATTGTCTTGCCAGTTTCGCGAGGTTATATGGCACCACTAACGTGCCTGCCGCTCACAACCGTATTCTCCCGCTCGTGGGTGCGTCACGGATGTCGGAATTATCTTTCGCATGGAAATTCTCCCCAAGGTTTCCGCGATCAAAGCATTAAGTTCTCTGTTAGGGGGCGCGAAATAATTACGATGCTCAACAAAGTGGCAAAAAGTGGGATGGGACCGCATCTGGTCGTTGAAAGGTTTCGCTATGGCAATGTCTTTCATACTATCCCGTGTCCGGAATTCACTTGATTCGCGACGTCGATATGTTTGGAAGAAAGGGGCGGCTTGTTACGCTGAGCGGATTCTAGCTTTAAAAAACGGGCCCTTATAAACGAGTATCGTCGCCGTGTCATCTCGCAGAGGTTAATTTGCATAGATCGGTTCCGTTCAGAAGGATTGAGGCGATTGCATGCACTCATGCGAACGGTCAATTGTGCCAAGTGTAGCGTTCGACATAAACGAACTATGATGGGTCATGAGTCCGCGCGCATTACTAACGCCGCTTAGCGGATCTCGTGCGGCACAATCACGCCAAAGCAATGTTCGCGAACTGATGCAACCAGTCCAGGCCGTGAAGGACGTTTGTGCGGCAGCGTGCATATCTGGCGAACGACGCCTTTTACCTTCGGATGCGTGGGTGCCGCGTAGTCCGCCGACCATCGGGCCACAGCTAGATCAGTGAGCCACATTCGGTTAGTATGCGGGGGAAATGCCGCGAATTCCTAATATCGGTGCAAAAGCTTGCATTGCACAATGGCTTCATCCGGTATCGCATCGGGCGCAATGAGCAGCAGCGTAGTCGCCACATGCCCTACAAATAAATGGGATGTGGCCACTGCGAGACAGCCGGGCGCCGCTAGCAACAGCAAATGTTGGAACGTTTGCCGATTCTTCTCGCCAACATGGGGCGGAAACACTGGTCGGCTGGCTCAAGTGCTGTCCCGCCAATGTAACGGACCTTCTCGACAAAGTGCCGTTTCTTCGACAACTTGAACCGCTTCGAACGATGGCGCGGAACCCATAAAGCGCCAAATGTCGCCCCACCGCACTCTGCGACATTCCCCACGTTGCAGCAGCGCGCCACATGGCCCGGCGCTTTGCCCTATGCGGCATTTCGCGTGCAAACGTCGCCGTCAGCAATTCTGCTGCCGCGCCATGGCCATATGCGCATAGTCTCCCGAGCGAAGCTGCAATTAGCGAAACGAGTACTAGTCGAGAGGGCCGCCGTACCGGCATAGCAAGTGCTCTAAGCGCTGCAGCGACACCCGACGCTGCCCAGGTACCGCTTCCTTTGCAAGCCGATGCAGATGCTAAATGGACGCTTCCGGCCACTGAAATTGTGGCCATCTTCGCCCACGAGGCGCATAAGCTCAATGGGCGCAATCCCAAAAATCATTAAGAACTGTTGCGACCTTACGAACGGGCGGGCTGTTGAAATAGCTTCCGCCGCGGGGGAATGGCATGGCTAGGATCCTCAATCTCGAAAGACGGGTTGAACGGCGCCGCGCCGCTCAGTCGTTGGTTCGGCCGATGGGCGGGCAGGGCGCACGGCGCGCCGCACGGTGCGGGGGTGCACGTTGAAGCGCCGGGCGACCTCGCGGATGGGCAGGGTCTGCAGCAGGGTGATGGCCTGGCTGCGCTGGTCGGGGCTGAGCGAGGGGCGGCGGCCCACGACGGTGCCGCGCTCGCGCGCCGCGACGATGCCGGCGCGGGTGCGCTCGCTGATCAGGCGGCGCTCGAACTCGGAGAGCGCGGCCATCATGTGGAACATCAGCACCCCGCCTGCGGAGGTGGTGTCGATGGACTCGGTGAGCGAGACGAAGCCCACGCCGTTGCGGCCCAGCCAGGCGATGAGGTCGATGAGCTTGCTGATGGAGCGTCCCAGGCGGTCCAGGCGCCAGACGACGAGCACGTCGCCGGGGGCGAGCTGGCCGAGCGCGGCGTCGAGCCCGGGGCGGCTGAACTCGGCGCCGGAGACGCCACGGTCGGTGAACAGGCTCTCACATCCGGCGCGGCGCAGGGCGTCCTTCTGCAGGGCGAGGTTCTGCTCCTCGGTCGACACCCGTGCGTATCCGATCTTCACGGGGCGACCTTCCTGCCGGGCAGGCTTCGGCGCGACATGCGGATGCAGGGCCGGCATGGCCGGACGGCGTGCCGCGATGGGCGGGATGTGTACTGCTGCATGAGGTGTGTCCGGTAAGACGGTTAATGCGTAATGGATCACACGGCAATGCTGACTGGTTAGGAGAACGTAAAACATTGTCATATGGGCCGTGCTGGTCCGCATTCTACTGGACAAAAACGAACCCTTTTGTCCACCCCCTCCCCGCTGATGTCCCGTCCCCGTGTAACGGGGCTTTACAGCCTGTAACGAACTTTTTTTCCAATTTGGCACAAGGGTTCCTTTTTGCCACCCCCTTCGAAGGGGCGCGGAGGCAGGCCGTCACGGCGGCCGCGCGCGCCGGTGGGTAACCGTTTGCGGAGAATGCGATGGTGGACATGGAACTGGCCGAAGAGGTGCTGGGCGCGATGCGAGAAGACCGCGTGCTGCTGCGGCGCGAGCCCGTGTGCAGCGTGGCGAACCCGTCGCACGTGCTGTACCACGAGTGCCTCGCGACGGTGGTCGATGGGCGCGGAGAGCACCTGAGGCCGTCGCAGTTCATTCCGCCGCTTGAGCAACTGCAACTGATGCGCGCATTCGACCGGTACGTGGTGCGGCGGGTGGTGGCGATGCTGCGGGAAGAACCCCGAGTGCGGCTGGGGGTGAACGTCTCGGCGCAGAGTGCGGTGCCCGATGTGGTGTGGCAGGCGCAGTTTGCGGAGCTGGAGCACGCGCCGGAGGTGGCGTTGCGGCTGGTGGTGGAGATCACGGAGACCGCACGGCTCGAGCGCCACCAGGGGCGGCGCTTCTGCAATCGCCTGCAGCAGGTGGGGTGCAGTGTGGCGGTCGATGACTTCGGCGCGGGGTACGGGGTGGAGACGGCCATCGAGATTCGGTCGCCGGACATCATCAAGATCGATGCGTCGGTCCTGGGGGCGATGCGCCGGGGCGAATGCGCGGCGGCGCGGCTTGTGCGGATGGTGCAGCTCGCGGGTGACCTGGCTGGGGAGGTGGTGGTCGAGGGGGTGGAGGCGCCCGAGGACCTGGAGCGGGTGCACGCGGCGGGCGCCGCGTGGTGGCAGGGGCGGCTGGTCACGCCGGGTGCGGTGCCGTCCGGCGCAGATAGCAACGGGAATACGGACAGAACCAAGCAGAAACACTGACAGAAACAGAAAGGCCGGGTGGGCTGATCCGGTTAGGGAGCGCGGCGCGGCCGCGGGCAGACAACATTCCGATGATGACGGAGGAACAGATGGGCGCAACAACAAGAATGATGGCGTCGCCGGGTGGCCGCGGTGCACGGCGGCTGCGGGGGCGCGATCCGCAGGAGGGGGCCAGCGAACTGCACCTGCAGTCGATGCTGGCGCGCCTTGCGCGTTGCCATCTGCCCGCACCGGAAACGCCGCAGGGCGAGCGCTTCACGCTGGAGGCGGCGCAAGCGTGTGTGGAATGGTTCCGCACCTCGGTGCACGAGCTGCTCGCGCTGTACGTGGGCGAGCGCTACGAGGTGGCGGTGATCGCCTATGACCTGGGCATGGCGACGGGCTTCTACGGAGGGGGCTCGGAGGTGGCCGTGGGGCTGCGGCAGCGCTATGAGGACAGCTGCGCGGATTGTCGCGGGGGGGCGGGGCAGGCGCTGCTGGAGGGGTTGCTGGAGGCGGGGCGGCTGCACGGGCGGGATATCCGCGGATGGGTGGGGTGCCGTGAGGCGGCTGCGCGCTGCGGGCCGAGGTCAATGAGCGAGAGGCAATAAAAAGGAAAGGCGCAGTACCTGCTGTTGGCCAGACGGTTTGTCGGTAATTAGGAGTGCGAATTAATACACCTGACACCGGCAGGAAAGATGGAATGACAGGGAGAGGTGTCAGATGAACAGGGTCTACAGGACGGTTTGGAACCGGGCGCTAGGGCAACTGGTGGTCGCATCGGAGCTCGCCAGTAACAAGGGAACGGGAAACGGAGAAGCGACGGTTGATCGGCGGGGGCCTCTTAGGAATCCCGTCAGGCGCGAGAACCTCGGGGCGTTTGAATTGGGCGGTATGGCGCGGGTCGCGGGTGTGTCGCTTGTGTCTCCAGGCGGTATTGATTTGAATCTGAGCAGAGGCTCGCAAGGCTATCTTGTTCAGACGATAGGGATGTTTGCCGCAAGTTCGATTCTCGGCAGCCTGATGTTTACGGCGCCGGCTTTGGCGGCCGGAGGTGCTGTCGCCTGCGGGTCGGTGAACGCATCAGGCCTGTGGGTCGGAAATAGCGGCGGCCAGACTAGTGGAGGGTTCTGCGCTTTTTATGGGGCAACCGGGTCAGTGAATGACGCGTACGCGACGATTTATGCTAATGGAGTTACGGCCAACCCAACAGCTATCGTCACGGACAATAACACCGCCACCATAACAATGACCCCGGGCGGATCTGCAGCAAACAACTTGCTCCTGACGAACGGAACCGATGCGGTGACGAGCGCTTCCGGCGTAACGATGTCGGGCATCTCATCGCCCGCGTTGACCCCGACAAGCACATATGCGGTCAATGGCGGTCAACTCTATTATTGGACGAAATACTTTCAGGCCAATTCGACTGGTGCGGCGAGCGTGGCCGGTGCAACGAATAGTGTGGCTATTGGCCCGAGCGCGTCGGTGGACGCCAACTCGGCCGCATCGATAGCGGAGGGTAATGGCGCTGGTGTGACCTACGCGCAGAACGCCCTTGCAATCGGCAACGGCGCAAAAGTCAATGGAGCCACGGGCAATACCTCCAGCGGCGCGATGGCGATCGGCAACGGCGCGTCGGTCGCCGCTGGTGCGACCAACGCCATTGCTTTGGGTAGCCAGTCCCTGGTGGCGGCGACGGGAACCGCGGGAGTCGCGATCGGCAATCTTGCTACCGCCGCGCAGAGCGCGTCGATCGCCGTTGGCCTGAACAGTGTGGCGAGCGCGAGCAATGCGACGGCGATCGGCAACGGGGCGAAGGCCTA
Organism: Paraburkholderia kururiensis JCM 10599 = LMG 19447; assembly: GCF_003986935.1. Lineage (GTDB taxonomy): Bacteria > Pseudomonadota > Gammaproteobacteria > Burkholderiales > Burkholderiaceae > Paraburkholderia > Paraburkholderia kururiensis. The sequence continues at coordinate 5,985 of NZ_RJZE01000061.1, forward strand.
CGGGACGTCGTCTATGGCGCAGGGCACGGGCGCTGTTGCGGGCGTGAGTGGCAGTACTACGGTGATCAACGACGTGGCCATCGGCACGGGGGCGGCGGCTACCGGCGGCAACTCGATCGCGATGGGCACGAACGCGGTGGCGGATTCGGCGACTGCCGTGGCGATCGGCAATGCGGCGACGGCCACCGGGGGCAACGCGGTGTCGGTCGGCGATGCGAACACCGCAAGCGGCAACGGCGCGGTGGCGATCGGCGACCCGAACGTGGCAACGGGCACGGGGGCGGTGGCCGTTGGCGCGGACAACACCGCGACGGGCACCGGCGCCACCGCGCTGGGCAACCTGAACACGGCGACCGGGCAGGGGTCGGTGGCGCTGGGCAACCAGTCGGTCGTCGCTGCCGCAGGCGGGGTGGCCGTCGGTGACGGCGCGAATTCGGCCGCACAGAACGGCATTGCGATCGGCACTGGCGCGGTGGCGACCAATGCTGGCGACGTGTCGCTGGGTTCGAATTCGGTGAGCGGCACGCCGACTCCGGTGGCAAGCACGACGGTTGGCGGCACGACCTACAGCTTTGCGGGCACCAACCCGACGAGTGTGGTCAGTGTCGGCAATGTGGGGGCGGAGCGGCAGATCCAGAACGTGGCGGCCGGACGGATCACCGCGACAAGCACCGACGCGATCAACGGCTCGCAGCTGTTTGCGACGAACCAGGCGGTGAACAAGCTCTCGACGTCGACCTCCACAGCGGTCAGTTCGCTCTCGACCGGAGTGAGTTCACTGTCCACGGGGCTGAGCACGACTAACAGTACCGTGACGTCGCTGTCGACGTCGGCCTCCACGGGCATCAGTTCATTGTCCACGGGGCTGTCGACGACGGACAGTAATGTGGCCTCGCTGTCGACCTCGACCTCCACGATGGCCAGTTCGCTGTCAACCGGGGTGAGTTCGCTGTCGACGTCCGCGTCGACCGGTATCAGCTCGCTGTCGACGGGTGTGAGTTCGCTGTCCACGGGTCTGAGCACCACCAACAGCAATGTAACGTCGCTGTCGACGTCGACCTCCACAGGCATCAGCTCGCTGTCGACCGGTGTCAGTTCCCTGTCCACGGGCGTGAGCTCGCTCT
>NZ_RJZE01000062.1 GCF_003986935.1 Paraburkholderia kururiensis JCM 10599 = LMG 19447
TCGAAGTGACGGCGCACCTGGTGAGTGCATCGCTCGTCGCCCGGTTATCTGATATACCCATCCTGCAATTCGACCCACGCAACACCTCCCCGATTAAAGGCGTTGCGACGACCGGTTGAATCCGCCCAGTCTTTGTGCGACTCTAAGCGGCGGTAAGGACTCAACGTGCACTACCATCCTGTTACTGGAGGCTGTACGCCGACACAAGACCGACGCCGCCAACGCCGGTCGGCACTTTGTGATGTCGGCCGACACCACGATCGAAAACCCGGCAGTCATGTGGCACCTGTCATCCATGCTCGATGAAATCGCGCAGGGTGTAGCCGAGGAGGGTCTGCCGCTCGCTGTTCACATCGCCAGGCCTTCACTGGCGTCGCAGTTCGTCGTATCCACAATAGGGCGTGGCACGCTGCCACGCACCGCGCAAAACGGCACGTGGAATGGAAAACGCATCCGTCCGTGTTCGACGGATTGGAAAGTCGTCCCGCAGAACCGTCTGCGAGCGGAGCTCGAGCGGGAAGTCCGGGGTCCAATCGTGACCGCTCTCGGAAACAGGCTCGAGGAGAGTGCTTCCCGTCAAGCCGCCATGACGGACCGTGGCGAAACAGCAGATGCGGTGCTCCGTAGCGTTGACGGCAACCTGACGGTCTCGCCGATCGCGGACTGGCAGCTCGATGACGTGTGGACCTTTCTTGCCCTGTTCGGCGACGGCTGCGCACGCCCATTCCCGAGCCCCGTTTCGGCCGGGTCAATCGAGCGCATGTTGCAGCTCTACCGCGACGGCAACGAAGGTACATGTGGCGTCGTGCTGGGAGACGCCGGCAGCCGGGCCGCCTGCGGTAGCCGTTTCGGGTGCGCGTTCTGCTGTGTCTCGGGCGAGCGCGACCGTTCGATGGAATCGATGGTCAACGAGCCGCATCACGCCCACCTCGGAGGATTGAACCGCTTCCGCAACTATCTTCTCGCGACGCAGTGGGATCTGGGTCGGAGGGAACTTGTCGGTCGCAAGCTGAGCCCATCAGGCCATGTTCGTGTGAGACCTGACGTTCTGTCGTACGCCGAGCGAATCAACCTCCTTCGCTACCTTTTGACGCTGGATGCGCTCGAAGCGGAGCGTGCTGAGCAGCACGACGCGGATCTCGCCTCAGGGATGATTCCTGACACGCCGACCAACCGGGATTTGTGCAGCGTGCAGTTCGAGATGGTTTCGCCGCGGCAGCTGGTCGCAATCGACTTCTTCCTCTCGATGCACCACTATGCGCCTCACGCCTTTCCAGCATTGTCGATCTGGTATGAGGTTCATCGGCTTGGCCGTCGCTATCCGGTGCCGGCCGTCGAACGCTTCCGTCCGGTTCACATTCCGACTCATGGATGGTTCAAGGTTGGAGCGTGGGATGCAGATGTACCCGTCGATGGTCTCAGGGACTATTCAGCTGAAAGCTGGAACCCGTACAGGCATCCGGAGCGGGCAGGGCGGTTTGCGCAGACTACGGCCGGAGAACGCATCGTCTGGCACGACGAAGGCGATCACCTTGCAGTCGATGCCGAGGCGGCTTGCGGCTTTGTGACATGCTCTTTCGATCATGCCTGGTACGCCCGTGCGCAGCATTTCCATGCAATCGACTCTGCGCGTTTCTGGCTCAACGAAGCGTTCGTCACGCTTCCGAGGGGCCAGTCGCAGAGGTATCAGGAGATGGCCAAGCGGGGCCAGTATTTTGCGCGCCTGGCCGAACGCCTGAACTTCACACCGGCGGAGTTTGACCGGTACCTGATTGAGCAAGCGGTTCGATGTCCGGGCGAACCTGACGGGACGGTCGATGCCGGGCAGCTGGATCTCTTCGCCATGGCGGCCTGAGTCGTGCCGCTGGCCGCCCACATGTGCGGTCCGTGGGGATGTCCGCCCGGGGCTACGCTGAAGAAAAGCCCGCAACCTCCCTCAAGGGAGCGTTGCGGGCTTTTTGCATTTCTAGCGTGGACGGAAACCAGTGAGAGCCTGTCTGCGGCTCGCCACACGAACCGGCGGGCCCGGCGCGAGCCCCGGTGTAGCCACGGCTTCCTGAAACGGCCATGGCACTCCGCGGCCGCCTTGCGCTGGCGGCCCCACGCGTCATCGGACGGACCGATATCGCGCGTGCAGCCTGACTTGCCGTCGCGAACCTAGTCGCGCGCCGCGTCCACGAAAAGCTTCAGCAGATCGGCGCGCAGCTCCGAGAGGTCAAGGAGCCGCTTCGCGCGCGTGAGTCCCACGTAGAGCAGCCGCTTCTCGTCGTCGGTCATCGTGGTCCGCCCGTCGTCGTCGACCTTGAACCTGAAGTCGCCCGTTACCTTCGTGCGATCCCATTCGAGGCCCTTGGCCCGGTGGATGGTCGAGACGACGTAGTCTGCCTCGCCCTCCGGCGTAACCCTCGCAAGGAGAGCCCGAAGGTAATCGGTGCCTTCCCGGTCGATGATCTGGACGACGGGCAGGAGGTCGCGGCCGGCATAAGACTTCGCGTAGTCCTGTACGTCACTCCACGACTCGAAAAGCGCGAGCGCGGCCGGCTTGTAGGCCCTTTGTCCGGCCATCAGCCGGTCGGCACCATCGGCGAATGCGAGGATCTCCTCGACGTTGGCCCGCACGGCGACCTTGTGCCCGCGCGCCAGGCCCGCGGCCACCTCGCCCACGACGGTCACATTCTTGCGACAGAGTACGGCGTCGATCACCGGGCGCTCATCGGGCCGCTCGACGATGAGCGAATCGATACTCGGCTGGCCGCGCAGCGGCGCGCGCTCGCCCATCAGCCGCAACACGCGCGAGGCGAGTGCCGCAAAACTGGGCCCGAACCGGAAGGACTCGGTAAGGGCGACCTCGCGCGCGTCGATGTACGCCATCGCATTGACGGCACCGCGCCACTCGTAGATCTGCTGGTACGGGTCGCCAACGTAGATCACCTGGGCATGCTGCTGCCGGCGGAGAACGGAAAGCATCAGGCCGTCGCTATCCTGGGCTTCGTCGAAGAGGATGAAATCGGCGTTGATGCGCGGACGCGACTGCTCCCAGACCTTCAGGTAGACGTCGGGGCTGATACCGGCCTTGCCGTTCGGATCGGCCGATTCCTGCCAGTGCCGCTGCACATGCGGCAGCAGATAGTCGCGCAGACGGTCGGCTTCTTCGTCCTTCACCTTCTCGTCGACGGGAATGTGCCATGCTTCTGGCGTCTTCTGCGCCGAGCGGCAGAAGCGGGCGCAGCCGTCGGCCACCATGCGCCCGATCTGGAAAGCGGATAGCTCCACAGTCTTGCCGATCACCGTGGGCACCCGCATTGGTCCAAGACCGTATCGCTCGGCAAGATGGTGGGGCGGCTCCTTGGGCAGGTTGATCCGGCGTGTGAGGCCACGGTCCACAGATGAATAGGCGAGTGAGTGAACGGTCCGACAGGCGACGTTCGACGGGAAACGTCGCTTTGCTGCCGCAGCGATGTCCCGGTTAAAGGCGAGGTAGGTGCCCCTTCGGTGCGCAAACCGGCCCGCGATCAGCTCCAGCGTGGATGTCTTGCCTGCGCCTGCGTAGGCCTTGATCTTCAGCGTCTCGCCGGCTTCCGCTGCGGCGAGCGCTATCTGCTGTTCGTTGGTTGGCGCGAAAGTAGTCATGGGACTGGTGAGACTGGGATGACCCGGACATTCTGGCTCGCAATGCCCGCGCCGGAATGAACAAATCCTGCTCAAAACGCACTGCTTTCGGGCCGCCGGCGAGGAATCGCGACCGGCGGCCCGACCGTCATGCGAGAGCGGCCAGAACCTCCGGCGACAACGGATCGGCAGTAGCGTGCAGTGTGTCGACACGTGCACTGCCGGCCACCAGTCGGCGGGGATCGATCCTGATGAGGTCGACTGTTTTGCCGCCCCGCGCGCGCTCAGGCGAAGTCGTGTAGCGGTTGCCGCGCGCGATATAGTCGTGGATGTTGGGCGACAGGCGGTACTCGAAATCGCCCGACGCATCGCTAGCGACCAGGCGCAACGCGTTCAGCGGAAGTGAACGGAGATCATTGTCGAGCACACGGTTGAGGACGACGTCACGAACCGTCGCCAAGGCAACGGGACTGGCGTATTCCGTGTCCGTGTGCCGCAGTTGCAGAATGGCGAGCCAGGGCTCGCGCGCCGTAAAAACCACGCGGTATTCCATGACGCTGGGTCTGCCGGTTTCGTCCGGGTACACGATCGGCGTGAAGGGACTTCGGTAGGGCATACAGGGCTCCTTTTGCTGGACTGACCGCCGGGTTCTGGCGGCCATTCCAGGTTACGGAGCCCTGCCCGAAGTCAAGTCGCTGCGTCGGACGGCGGTATCGTTGCCCGGATTCTCACCACGGTGCGCTGGCTCGACAGGCCCAGCAGTGCACTCACGTCCGGGTGGGATCTGCCCGCAAGCAGTAGCCGGCGTGCGTAGGTATTGCGGAGCACACGCGGGCTCATGTCCGGGCCGCTGAAACCAATCGCCTCGAGCGATTCGCGGACTGCGCGCCACAACGTCTCTTCGCAGAAGGAGCCCGTGCTGGCGTTCAGCGGAAAGAGCAGATCGTCCCCCAACGCGTCATCCCGGCACAGCCACGCCCCGATTGCTCCGACGGCAAACGCGGGCAGCGGAATGCTTCGCTCTTTGCGTGCGCCGCGCTGCCTCACGACGACATGTGGCCGAGTACCTTCGACGGCGACGTCGCCGCGGCGCACGGACCGGATCTCGGCCGACGTGATGCCGGTGCCGTGCAGCAGCGCTATAACTGCGCGATTCCGGATCTCGCGCGCATCGGAAGGTGCCACGGCCGCCACGTGCTGCTGCAGCCGCCGATCCTCGACCTCATCAAGGAAAACCGGAACCGGCTCGCCCGTCGGCCATGTCGTTCGCACCGCGTACTGGCTGGCCGGGTTGTCGGCACGCACCCCCTCGTCGACAAGGTACCTGCACAGACGGTCGAGGAGCTTGATGTAGCGGAGGGCAGTGGATGTACCGGGCGCGCTGCGGCCGGCCAGTTCCGAAAGGAAAGACTCGATGTGAGAGGCCCCAAAGCTGGCCACCGTCGCTCCATGCAGGACGAGGTGACGGCTGAAGCGGCTAAACATTGCGGAGTGCTGAACCATGGAGCGTGCCGAGAACGGCCGCCGACTTGCGCCCGTCGCGTGTGTTTGCTGCCACCAGCGGAAACCGTCTTCTGGCGCTGTCGTCCACTTCTCGTAGATGTCCATACCACCAAATATACTGAATTGAAATTTCATCGCCCACCGGGCGAATCTTCGATTCGCTCAACGTGCCACCAAGGAGAAGGGGTACCGTTCACCGGCCGGGCTATCCGTAGCGCTCGGCTCTCCGGTAGCCATAGATCGTTATAAAAGTGACACCGTAGCGACGATAGTTGTGTCACCACGCACGGGGCACCCGCCCGCGTTGCCAACCGGATGGCGCTGAAGAGCGGCTGCGGCAAACACCGCGGCCGCCGGCTACGAAGTACCGGTGTGACGACCCTTCGCAGACAGTGGGATTTCATCTGTAAATGTCCGCTGTATTTTCCACTTCTGCCATTCGCGGCGTTTCATCTGCGCGCGGTGCTCGTGTGAGAGGTTACGCTCGATCACCTGCGGACGACAACATCGACCGCTGTGCAAGGGTCTGCGGTTGGCCGCTCGAACTTGCGCGCAGATGTCGTCTTCGAGGGCACCATGCTAAATGCACGGACGGAGGCTCGAAATGCCATGAATAAAAACATTTCGATTTTGCTAGGGAAATGCTGATTAATGGGCCAACCGCCGACGTTTCAGGTGAGATGACGTCGAACTTTCCGGATAACGAATCGAATCGGCGCTCATTTCGGTGCAGTTGGCTCGTAAACGAGCCTCCCTGC
>NZ_RJZE01000063.1 GCF_003986935.1 Paraburkholderia kururiensis JCM 10599 = LMG 19447
TCGCCGCGGCTCGACCGGTCGCTGGTGCGCACGAATCTGGACAATTTCTTTTCGGGCGGCGCGGTGACGGAATCCAACATGAAGGCCGGTTCGGCATTGCTCGCCGAGCTGTTCGGCGACCGTGTCCCCGCCATGGACCACGCCGCGGCGAGCATGGGCCACCTGAGGCTGGAAAGCGGCCACGCGTTGCTTGCGATGGTGGCGCCGTTTGCCTTCGCCGTGCTTCGACATGCCTGGGTGACGGGCCCCGACGGTGCGAGTCGCGCGTCCCTTGTCAGCCTCCTGCATGCACAGCGGCAGGCGATTCACCCCAGGTTGCTGGACCGGTTCCTGCTAGCGCTGGGCATTCCGTCTGCCGTGGCCTGGCTCGACTCGACCCTGGAGCCGAAGGCGGCAGTGGCTCGCCCCGGGACAGCCATGCCTTCGGGAGCTAAAGACGAGGACCGGCCCCGGCATCGCGTGCTGTGGGCGATTCTGCTGTTGCTGATACTCGCGGCATTGCTGGCCCTGGCCTATTGCACGAATCGTATTCCGGGCGCAGACAAGACAGCGGCCACGACGGCGCCTGTGGTGTTGGTGGGGCCGGCATCGTCCTCCGCACCGGCATCGTCGCCCGAACCGGCTTCGTCTACCGCTGCCGCCTCCGCCGCGTCCGCACCCGACGCTGCCTCCGAACCTGCGTCGAGCCCCGCGGCAACCTTGAAGCCGGGGCCGGCTCCCGTGGCGCCATTGCTCGAAGTGCGCTTTGGTTACGCCAGTGCAGCGTTGCCCACCGATTTTGCGCAGACCGCTTCCGAATGGATCGCGTACGCGAAAGATCATGCGGATGCCACGTTCGAGGTATCCGGCTTCGCGGACAACACCGGTGAGCAGGCGTTGAACGAGCGGCTTGCCGACCGTCGTGCGGAGGTGGTCATGGCCGCACTGGTGAAGGCGGGTGTCGGCGCGGCGCAACTGTCCAAAGGGGCGTCTCAAGTCGTGAGCGATACCACCGACGCGACCGTGGCCCGGCGCGCCGAGGTACGGCCGAAACAGTGATATGCGTACCAGACCTGTGTTTCGCGCAAGCGTACTGGCCTTGTCGTTTGTGTGCGGCGCGTGCGCACTCGCGCCCACCGACGGCCCGGCAACACGCGACATCATCGCGCAGCAGCAGTCCCCCGCGCGTATCGAGGTGGTCGACCTGACGCCGGACGTCGTGGGCCGGATGCGCACGCTCGACACGCGCCGCACGTTCGCCGACCGCTTCACGCCCGCGCCATCACGCACGGACGTGCTGGGGCGTGGCGACATTGTCGCCATCACGATCTGGGAAGCCCCGCCGGCAACGCTCTTCGGCGCAGCACGGACACGGCTGGTTCGATGGCGCCGGCCGCGGCGAAAGCCACCGCGCTGCCGGAACAGACGATCGATTCGAACGGCAGGCTGATCGTCCCGTTCGCGGGAAGCGTCGAGGCAGCCGGCATGACCATTCCGGATCTCGAATCAACGATCGTGGGGCGGCTGAAATCGAAGGCGAACGAACCACAGGTGCTGGTCCGCGTTATCCGCAACACGACGGCCGACGTCACAGTGGTGGGTGACGTGGGCAGCAGCATGCGCGTGCCGTTGACGCCGAAGGGCGAGCGTCTGCTGGACGCCCTCGCGGCGGCCGGCGGCGTGCGGCAACCGGTGAACAAGGTGATGGTGCAGATCACGCGCGGCACCCAGGTCTTTTCGATGCCGCTCGATGCCGTGATCCGCGATCCGCGCCAGAACATCGCGCTGCAGGCGGGCGATGTGGTCACGGCGCTCTACCAGCCGGTCAGCTTCATGGCGTTCGGCGCGACGGGAAAGAACGAGGAGATCGGCTTCGAGGGGCAGGGCATCTCGCTCGCACAGGCGCTGGCGCGCTCGGGCGGCCTGCTCGATTCGAGAGCCGATGCGCGCGGCGTGTTCGTGTTCCGTCTTGAAGACGCGGCTTCGGTTCCGCAGACCCGAGATGAAGCATTGCCGGTCACGGCCGACGGCCGTGTGCCGGTGGTGTACCGCATCGACATGAAAGACCCGGCCAGCATGTTTGTCGCGCAGCAGTTTCCGATGCGCGACAAGGACATGCTCTACGTGTCGAACGCGCCCGTGGCCGACATACAGAAGCTCGCAAACCTGTTCTACACGGTCGTGTTTCCCGCTGTCAGCGTGGGCACGCAGTTCCGTTAGGCGAGGGCGACGGCATGGATATTCCGGTCGGCTTCGCCGCTCAAGGACCCCAAAGAACATCCAGGTGGAATCCCAGCAAGATGCCCCGTTCGACTTCTTACAGGCTCACGCCCGCCAGGCTGCTGTTCGTGCTCACGGTCGTCATTCCGGTGACGGTCGCGGTCGTCTACTACGGCTTCATCGCAGCCGACGTGTACGTGTCCGAGAGCCGCTTCGTCGTGCGTAGCGAACAGCGCCAGCCGGGCAGTTCGCTGCTCAGTTCTTTCCTCGCGGAAAGCAGCTTCGGGCGCGCGCAGGACGACGCCTGGATCGTGAACGACTACGTCCTTTCCATGGACGCCCTCAAGACGCTCGACCGCGACATCCAGCTGCGCAAACGGGTGGGTGATCCCTACGGAGACATCGTCAGCCGCTTTCCGCAGTTTGGCAGTACGGATGCCACCTACGAGAAATTCCTCGATTACTACCGGGACCGCATTGTGGCCGTGGTCCACGACAGCACGACCAGCATCACGACGCTCAGAACCTCCGCGTTCGACCCGCGTTCGGCACGTGACATCAACGAGCACCTGCTGACGATGAGCGAGGCGCTGGTCAACGAGCTGAACCGACGTGCGCGCCAGGACGAGATGCAGTATGCAGGCGCGATGGTCCAGGAAGCACAGGACCGGGTGAAGTCGGCCGCACTGGCGTTGAGCGAATACCGCATGAATTACGCGGTATTCGATCCTGACCGGCAGTCGGCGCTCCAGCTGCAACTGGTCGGCAAGTTGCAGGACGAGATGCTGGCTACCCGGGCAAGACTCGCTGAAGTCGAATCGCTTTCTCCGGACAATCCGCAGATCCAGCCGCTCAAGACCCGCATCGCAGCGATCGGCTACGAGATGGATGCAGTCTCCACCAAGGTGATGGGCAGGGGCGACGGCAGCTTTGCGGCAAGGAGCCGCGAGTTCGAACGCCTGAGCATCGAGAAGCAGTTCGCCGAGCGACAACTGGCGAGCGCGCTCGCATTGCAGGAGCAGGCCCGCAGCGAGGCGGCGAAAAAACAGCTCTATATCGCGCGCGTCGTACAACCTCGTTTGCCCGATGCCGCCGAAGAACCCAAACGCCTGCGCGCCGTGCTCATCGTATTCACGATGGGGCTCGTCACCTGGGGGCTGCTTTCGCTGCTGCTTTCGGGTATCCGCGAACACACGCTGGAGTAACGCCCATGTTCGCTACTCCGCTTCGCGATTCCCTGGCCATTCAAACGCGCGTCATCGCAGCGCTGTTCATGCGCGAGATCATCACGCGATTTGGGCGGCACAACATCGGCTTTCTCTGGCTGTTCGTCGAGCCCATGACGTTCACGCTCGGCATTGCGGCGCTGTGGTACATCACACGGTCCACGCACGGCCACCACGTTCCCATCGTGGAATTCGCATTGACCGGCTATTCCACGGTCCTGCTGTGGCGCAACTGCGCAACGCGCTGCGTGGGGGGGCTCACGCCCAACCTCAGCCTGCTGTTCCATCGCAACGTCAAGCCGGTCGACGTGTTTCTTGCACGCATCCTGCTCGAAGTGGCCGGCGCGACCTGTTCGTTCTACGTCCTCACGCTCGTCTTCTACGTGGCCGGACTGTCGGAGTTGCCCCAGCACGCCGGTCGCGTGATCGCCGCGTGGCTGCTGACCACGTATCTCTCCACAGGACTCGGCGTGTTCGTGGGTGCCGTGAGCGAACTCTCTGAAATGGTGGAGCGCGTCTGGCACACCGTCACGTATCTGCTGTTTCCGTTTTCGGGTGCGGTATTCATGGTGGACTGGCTGCCGCCTGCCGCGCGCGATGCGGTTCTGCTGCTGCCCTGGGTCCATGGTGTCGAAATGCTGAGAAGCGGTTTTCTCGGTGACGGCTACACGTGGCACTACAGCGTGGCCTACATGGTGACGGTCTCGTCGCTCCTGTTCCTCGCCGGGCTGCTGGTCCTGCGGCTCGTTCACCGACGGGTGGAGGCAGGATGATCCAGCTCGACAGGGTGACCAAGGTCTATCCGGCCCGCGGCGGGAAGAAGGTCGTGCTCGACGACGTGAACTTCGTGCTCGAAAGAGGGCAGAAGATCGGCATTCTCGGCCCGAACGGCGCGGGCAAGTCCACGCTGATCCGCCTGCTGGCTGGCGTGGAGCAGCCGACGAAGGGTGCCATTCGCCGTCACATGAGCCTTTCGTGGCCGCTCGCATTCGGCGGCGCTTTCCAGAGCAGCCTGACCGGGCTCGACAACCTGCGCTTCGTCTGCCGCGTGTACGGCTGCAACGAATCGAAGATGCGTGCGTTCGTCGACGAGTTCTCCGGACTGGGCCGCTACCTGCGCGAGCCGATCAAGGTGTACTCCAGCGGCATGCGGGCCCGGCTCGCATTCGCACTGTCGATCGCCGTGGAGTTCGACTGCTTCCTGATCGACGAGGTCATTGCGGTGGGCGACCAGCAGTTTCAGGAGCGCTGTCGCGAGGAGCTGTTCGTCAAGCGCGGCGACCGCTCGATGATTCTCGTCTCGCACGACCCCAATCTCATTCGCCAGCACTGCACGCTCGCGGCCGTGCTGAACGAGGGAAAGCTCACCGTCTGCGATTCCGTGGACGAGGCATGGGCGCGATATTGCGGCCAGCCTGCGAGCGGCACGGCAGCCGGTGACGGCGCCGGCACGACAACTCAACCGGGGGAATAAGGGTGAAAGGCGACAGGCCAAAACTCGCTGTGATCAGTACGTACGACGAACTGTGTGGCATTGCCAGCTACGCTCGTGCCATCGTGCGGCAGCTGTCGCCGTGGTTCGACATTACGGTGTTCGACCTCGACCAGTACGTGTTCCGTCACCGCAGCCGCCGCATACGGAAGATGGCCAACCTGGAAATAGAGCGCATCTGCAAGGAATTGAAGGGTTTCGACTGCGTCAATGTGCAGCTCGAACACGGCATATTCGGGCGCAATAAACGCGACGCTTATCGACGTATCTGCCGGGTCATTGCGGCAGCGCCAAAACTCTGCATCACGTTCCACACCGTGTTCGAAAGCGAAGGGACCAACTGGAAGGCGGTGCGCGCCATGCTGCGCGAGTTCCAGCTGGGCAAGGCGTGGTCGGAGATGATCGGCTCGCGCCAGGAAAGCAGCCTGCTCGGGCAGGGCATCTACAGCGCAATCCGGCGCGCGCAGTGGCACAAGAAGGTGAGCGTCGTGGTCCATACGCGGCGCGAGGCGAAGACGATGAAGCTGGTCGAGCGCATCTCGCATGTCTACGATCACCCGCTCGCCTACTACTCCGACGCAGATGCGCAGGGCTACACCGTCAAGGCGAAGCGCGACGACTTCCCGCTGCTCGGCAGTCTTGGCAAAAACGACGTGCTGCTGGGCTGCTTCGGATTCACCGGCAGCTACAAGGGAATCGACACGGCGCTGCGCGCGCTGCATCTGCTTCCCGACAACTATCACCTCGCCATTTTCGGGGGCGTGCACCCCGAGGCGATCCAGCAGGGCGTGCCGCTCGACCCCTACATCGCCGAACTGCTGAGGATCGTAAGCCCCGG
>NZ_RJZE01000064.1 GCF_003986935.1 Paraburkholderia kururiensis JCM 10599 = LMG 19447
GCCCAAAGCAGAAGACCCCGCCATATGGGTGGCGGGGTCTTTGCGGGGTAAGGAGCCTGACGATTACCTACTTTCACACGGGCAATCCGCACTATCATCGGCGTGGAGTCGTTTCACGGTCCTGTTCGGGATGGGAAGGGGTGGGACCGACTCGCTATGGTCATCAGGCATGACGGGTTGCTGCGTCGCGTGGGCGGGGCCGGAGGCCCGGCTGCGGCGCAGCCAATCGGGAAGCAGCGTATGTAACTGTGGGGTTGTGACTGGGCACAACGCGCAACTGTAGCGGTGTGCTGAAACACACCGGTTATAGGATCAAGCCTTACGGGCAATTAGTACCGGTTAGCTTAACGCATTACTGCGCTTCCACACCCGGCCTATCAACGTCCTGGTCTTGAACGACCCTTCAAGGGGCTCGAAGCCCCGGGGAAGTCTCATCTTGAGGCGAGTTTCCCGCTTAGATGCTTTCAGCGGTTATCTCTTCCGAACATAGCTACCCGGCGATGCCACTGGCGTGACAACCGGTACACCAGAGGTTCGTCCACTCCGGTCCTCTCGTACTAGGAGCAGGCCCCCTCAAACTTCCAGCGCCCACGGCAGATAGGGACCAAACTGTCTCACGACGTTTTAAACCCAGCTCACGTACCTCTTTAAATGGCGAACAGCCATACCCTTGGGACCGGCTACAGCCCCAGGATGAGATGAGCCGACATCGAGGTGCCAAACACCGCCGTCGATATGAACTCTTGGGCGGTATCAGCCTGTTATCCCCAGAGTACCTTTTATCCGTTGAGCGATGGCCCTTCCATACAGAACCACCGGATCACTATGACCTGCTTTCGCACCTGCTCGACTTGTCGGTCTCGCAGTCAAGCACGCTTATGCCATTGCACTATCAGCACGATTTCCGACCGTACCTAGCGTACCTTCGTACTCCTCCGTTACGCTTTGGGAGGAGACCGCCCCAGTCAAACTGCCTGCCATGCACTGTCCCCGATCCGGATTCACGGACCTGGGTTAGAACCTCAAACAAGCCAGGGTGGTATTTCAAGGTTGGCTCCACGCAGACTGGCGTCCACGCTTCACAGCCTCCCACCTATCCTACACAGACCGGTTCAAAGTCCAATGCAAAGCTGCAGTAAAGGTTCATGGGGTCTTTCCGTCTAGCCGCGGGTAGATTGCATCATCACAAACACTTCAACTTCGCTGAGTCTCGGGAGGAGACAGTGTGGCCATCGTTACGCCATTCGTGCAGGTCGGAACTTACCCGACAAGGAATTTCGCTACCTTAGGACCGTTATAGTTACGGCCGCCGTTTACCGGGACTTCAATCAAGAGCTTGCACCCCATCATTTAATCTTCCGGCACCGGGCAGGCGTCACACCCTATACGTCCACTTTCGTGTTTGCAGAGTGCTGTGTTTTTATTAAACAGTCGCAGCCACCAGTTTATTGCAACCCCTTCACCCTTCCGGCGCAGGCCGGTCAAGCTACCAGGGCGTACCTTATCCCGAAGTTACGGTACCAGTTTGCCGAGTTCCTTCTCCCGAGTTCTCTCAAGCGCCTTAGAATACTCATCTCGCCCACCTGTGTCGGTTTGCGGTACGGTCAACGTGAAACTGAAGCTTAGAGGCTTTTCCTGGAACCCCTTCCAGTTGCTTCGCAGCCGAGGCCGCTCGCGCCACACCCTTGAATTGCGTGCCCGGATTTGCCAGGGCACCTTCTCCAATGCAGCGACCGGGACTTCCAACACCCGGACAACCTTCCGCGATCCGTCCCCCCATCGCATTTCACGCCGGTGCAGGAATCTTGACCTGCTTCCCATCAGCTACGCATTTCTGCCTCGCCTTAGGGGCCGACTCACCCTACGCCGATGAACGTTGCGTAGGAAACCTTGGGCTTACGGCGAGGGGGCCTTTCACCCCCTTTATCGCTACTCATGTCAGCATTCGCACTTCCGATACCTCCAGCACACCTTCCGGTGCACCTTCGCAGGCTTACGGAACGCTCTCCTACCATGCGAGCAAGCTCGCATCCGCAGCTTCGGTACATGGCTTAGCCCCGTTACATCTTCCGCGCAGGACGACTCGATCAGTGAGCTATTACGCTTTCTTTAAAGGGTGGCTGCTTCTAAGCCAACCTCCTGACTGTTTTAGCCTTCCCACTTCGTTTCCCACTTAGCCATGTTTGGGGACCTTAGCTGGCGGTCTGGGTTGTTTCCCTCTTGACACCGGACGTTAGCACCCGATGTCTGTCTCCCGTGATTGCACTCTTCGGTATTCGGAGTTTGCTATGGCGAGGTAATCCGCAATGGACCCCTCAACCATGACAGTGCTCTACCCCCGAAGGTGATACACGAGGCACTACCTAAATAGTTTTCGGAGAGAACCAGCTATTTCCAGGTTTGTTTAGCCTTTCACCCCTATCCACAGCTCATCCCCTGACTTTTCAACGTCAGTGGGTTCGGCCCTCCAGTACGTGTTACCGCACCTTCAGCCTGGCCATGGATAGATCACCTGGTTTCGGGTCTACACCCAGCGACTGGACGCCCTGTTCGGACTCGCTTTCGCTACGCCTGCCCTATACGGTTAAGCTCGCCACTGAATGTAAGTCGCTGACCCATTATACAAAAGGTACGCCGTCACCCCTTTCGAGGCTCCGACTGTTTGTATGCATGCGGTTTCAGGATCTGTTTCACTCCCCTCCCGGGGTTCTTTTCGCCTTTCCCTCACGGTACTGGTTCACTATCGGTCGATCACGAGTATTTAGCCTTGGAGGATGGTCCCCCCATCTTCAGACAGGATTTCACGTGTCCCGCCCTACTTGTCGTACACCCAGTTCTTCCAACCTGTTTTCGCCTACGGGGCTATCACCCGCTATGGCCGCACTTTCCAGAGCGTTTGGCTAACAGTTCAGATAAAGAGTACAGGCTGCTCCCATTTCGCTCGCCACTACTCTGGGAATCTCGGTTGATTTCTTTTCCTGCGGCTACTTAGATGTTTCAGTTCGCCGCGTTCGCTTCACATGGCCTATGTATTCAGCCACGGATACTCCAGAAGGAGTGGGTTTCCCCATTCGGACATCTCCGGATCAAAGCTTGTTTGCCAGCTCCCCGGAGCTTTTCGCAGGCTACCGCGTCCTTCATCGCCTGTGATCGCCAAGGCATCCACCACATGCACTTGTTCGCTTGACCCTATAACGGGTGTGTCTCTTCCCACACAGGGAACAGACCTCGACCGCTACAGGTTGAGTTTTAGCGTTGTGCCGTATTCCAATGCCATCCTTCGATGGCCCTGAGATACTTTCGATACAATCACAACCCTGACTGACCTACT
Source organism: Paraburkholderia kururiensis JCM 10599 = LMG 19447 (assembly GCF_003986935.1). Lineage (GTDB taxonomy): Bacteria > Pseudomonadota > Gammaproteobacteria > Burkholderiales > Burkholderiaceae > Paraburkholderia > Paraburkholderia kururiensis. The sequence continues at coordinate 3,332 of NZ_RJZE01000064.1, forward strand.
CACGCCCATCTCACAAGGCGCTTTCGCATCAGTCAAATTACTGCTGCTTCCTGATTGTTAAAGAACGACAGCGGCATCAACCTCATGCCGTCTGGCTGGCAGTCGCCAGGGCGCAGTACCCGTGTCTCACCGACACTGCGCGCTGGGGACTGGTGGAGGCAGACGGGATCGAACCGACGACCCCCTGCTTGCAAAGCAGGTGCTCTCCCAGCTGAGCTATGCCCCCCTCACCGACTCCTGCAGGGGACTGCCCGTCACAGACAAAGTTGGTGGGTCTGGTTGGATTCGAACCAACGACCCCCGCCTTATCAAGACGGTGCTCTAACCGACTGAGCTACAGACCCCTGAGTCTGTCATTCATACAGCCGACAAGTGTGAGCGCTCTGACTTTGGACGCGCTGCTCTGGAAAGGAGGTGATCCAGCCGCACCTTCCGATACGGCTACCTTGTTACGACTTCACCCCAGTCATGAATCCTGCCGTGGTGACCGTCCTCCTTGCGGTTAGACTAGCCACTTCTGGCAAAACCCACTCCCATGGTGTGACGGGCGGTGTGTACAAGACCCGGGAACGTATTCACCGCGGCATGCTGATCCGCGATTACTAGCGATTCCAGCTTCATGCAGTCGAGTTGCAGACTGCAATCCGGACTACGATCGGTTTTCTGGGATTGGCTCCACCTCGCGGCTTCGCAACCCTCTGTTCCGACCATTGTATGACGTGTGAAGCCCTACCCATAAGGGCCATGAGGACTTGACGTCATCCCCACCTTCCTCCGGTTTGTCACCGGCAGTCTCCCCGGAGTGCTCTTGCGTAGCAACTGGGGACAAGGGTTGCGCTCGTTGCGGGACTTAACCCAACATCTCACGACACGAGCTGACGACAGCCATGCAGCACCTGTGTTACGGCTCCCTTTCGGGCACCCCCGGCTCTCACCAGGGTTCCGTACATGTCAAGGGTAGGTAAGGTTTTTCGCGTTGCATCGAATTAATCCACATCATCCACCGCTTGTGCGGGTCCCCGTCAATTCCTTTGAGTTTTAATCTTGCGACCGTACTCCCCAGGCGGTCAACTTCACGCGTTAGCTACGTTACTAAGGAAATGAATCCCCAACAACCAGTTGACATCGTTTAGGGCGTGGACTACCAGGGTATCTAATCCTGTTTGCTCCCCACGCTTTCGTGCATGAGCGTCAGTATTGGCCCAGGGGGCTGCCTTCGCCATCGGTGTTCCTCCACATCTCTACGCATTTCACTGCTACACGTGGAATTCCACCCCCCTCTGCCATACTCCAGCGCTGCAGTCACCAATGCAGTTCCCAGGTTAAGCCCGGGGATTTCACATCGGTCTTACAGCACCGCCTGCGCACGCTTTACGCCCAGTAATTCCGATTAACGCTCGCACCCTACGTATTACCGCGGCTGCTGGCACGTAGTTAGCCGGTGCTTATTCTTCCGGTACCGTCATCCACCAGGGGTATTGGCCCCGATGATTTCTTTCCGGACAAAAGTGCTTTACAACCCGAAGGCCTTCTTCACACACGCGGCATTGCTGGATCAGGGTTGCCCCCATTGTCCAAAATTCCCCACTGCTGCCTCCCGTAGGAGTCTGGGCCGTGTCTCAGTCCCAGTGTGGCTGGTCGTCCTCTCAGACCAGCTACGGATCGTCGGCTTGGTAGGCCTTTACCCCACCAACTACCTAATCCGCCATCGGCCGCCCCTTGAGCGCGAGGCCCGAAGGTCCCCCGCTTTCCTCCTCAGAGCGTATGCGGTATTAATCCGGCTTTCGCCGGGCTATCCCCCACTCCAGGATACGTTCCGATGTATTACTCACCCGTTCGCCACTCGCCGCCAGGCCGAAGCCCGCGCTGCCGTCCGACTTGCATGTGTAAGGCATGCCGCCAGCGTTCAATCTGAGCCAGGATCAAACTCTTCAGTTCAAACCTGTTACTGTCTCTGTCCGTCTCCGGACAGGTCGCTCAACTCGGTACTGACAGGTCGTGAATTGCTTCACTTCCTATTCCTTACCGTGTGAGACTCTTGATACCTTTGCTTGCCCGGCAACATAACGTCACCGGGGCACGCCGCCATCAAGCGCCCACACTTATCGGCTGTAAGTTTTTAAAGATCGTTCGCACCGTCACCAGAGTCACTTCCCTCCAGCACCGCCTGCGTCGCTGCATCAGCAGCAGAGAAACGAGATTATGAAGACT
>NZ_RJZE01000065.1 GCF_003986935.1 Paraburkholderia kururiensis JCM 10599 = LMG 19447
ATGTTTCGCCATGGTGGTGGAGTTCGATTGTGGAAGTGTTACCGTGAGAAGCAACATTCTCCTTCAATCGCCACCGCCTTCTCCTGCCTCTTCCCTACGCCGCGTACACCACTTTCAACGATAGCTCACCTGCCTGCAGACACGGTATCGTCGGTACGCACGGTCGGCCAAAGCAACGAAACGCAGATGCCGTGACGACCATACTTCGTATGCGTTATCTGGGTCGCGGACCAATATCGAGTGTATGAACACGGTCCACATGCCATCTGTTCGAACAATGTCCATGCTTATATATCTGCAAGCGGCGAACAACATGGGCGGACTTCAGTTTGGGGGGATAGATGAACAGAATCCATAAAGCGGCGGCTCTTTTCATTCTGGGTCTCGCTTTGACCGCTAGGGCAGACTACCAGTTGCCAGCGGGACAACCGCTGTTCACCAGGCTAGGCTACAACTACGGCCCCTCGGTCATTGCGGACGGCAAGACAGAGAAATTCTGGTGGTGTGGGTTCGGTCTGGGGCCCTCCGGACTGACCGATACGATCCAGTATCGCTACCGCGATCGCAGCACGGGGCAATGGTCTTCGACCGTACAGGTGATGGTCCCAGGCACCGCCTCATGGGACAGCGCGTTTGTCTGTGATCCTTCCGTCGTCACGGGCAACTTCATCAATCCAGAAGATGGCACTGCGTATGTCTACGCTATGTACTACACGGCGACAGACGCCAGTCAAGTAAACAACCGAATCGGCGTCGCCTTCTCGAACGATGGCATTACGTGGGTAAAGTATTCGCAACCGGTTATTTCTCCGCAGCAAATGAATGGCTCTTACGGAGCCGGCCAAGCATCAACGTACAATTTCAATGGAAGGTCCGGCTTGTATATCTTCTACACTGATACGACCACAGGATTCGGGAACAGGGTGTTTGTCCGTAAAACAACGGACGGGGTCAATTTCAGCGCACCAGTGCTGATATCAGATGAAAACAGCGCCGGCCTGTCGCTCATGTCGAATGCGGATTTTGCGTATGACATGGTCTCCCGCAATTTCTACGCGGTCCGTGAGACCATACCTTCGCGCCTAGGAGACCGCGAGGTATTCCAGCTCATGCTGGCGCGCATGCCTGCGGCAGATCTTCTTGCCGGAAGCGGTCAATGGGAAACTCTGGGCTTTGTGAATCCCGCATTGACGGGCTTCTATATGAATCACAACCCGGGATTGCTCCGTAACGGATTCGGGCAAATCAATATCAGCCTCCCAAATGTGGTCGTATATTTTGCAGGCGGGACAAACGATCCCGCTACCTGGAATCTTGCTTCCGCCACATGGCGGCCCGTGCCTGCGACCTTGGTTCTGACCCGATACTATTCGGCAGCATGTGGAAACGGGGGAATGCCCGAGCGAACAGTTACGGTCGGGTATGTAGCGCCCTGGTGCAGCTACCGGGCTGAGAAAGTGCTTGGGTACCTCGACATGGCGCCGGCCGCAGGCGAGGTGGCGTTATATGGCTGCATGGCGAGCCAGGACCAGTTTCTGTCCAGGGATTCACAATGCGAAGGCCAGCTTGCGTCGGGAGTCATGGGCTATTTGCCCGCTACCGCAACCGCGGGCACTACGCCTCTATACCGGTGCATTAACTCTGCCAGTGGGGATCATTTCGCCAGTCTGGACGCAGCATGCGAAGGGCAAACCACAGAATCCGTACTCGGCTACATCAAGCTAGGGCCGTGACCACTCTGCCCATAACTGGCCAGAAACTTGCCACTCGATATTGTGAATACATACGTTTGAACGCCGAGAAAAGCACGATGGAAACGACCAGCCAAAGGCCGCATATCGCTGATCCATATGTCATTGTCGCGGCCCGACATGGGACAATGCTGGCTAACAGCAATGATATCTATATCGGGCAGGCTCTTATCCAATATGGGGAATACTGTGAGGAGGAAACGAAATTCATTCTGCGCTGGATTGATCGTCCCGGTGCTGTTGTAGAAGTTGGAGCAAATATTGGGAGTCAAACCGTGGCACTCGCCCGGGCTGCCAAAGCAGTGAGTTCCGAAGCGATCGCTATCGAGCCGCAACCGTTCGTATTTCAGAATCTGTGTGCTAATCTTGCTCTGAATGGCCTGGATAACGTGACAGCATGGCCATATGCATGTGGGCGCCATCAGGGATCGATATGGCTTGCACAACCGGACTACCAGAAATGCGGTAATTTCGGAGGAGTATCTGTGTGCTCCGAGCATACACCGTCGGCCCTGAAGGTGCCCTGTACGCGCCTCGATGACTTGATCGACGGAAGGCAGGTGCGACTGCTAAAGGTAGATGTCGAGGGCTATGAACTCGCAGTCCTTCAGGGTGCGACGGAAATTCTTTCAAACAGCCGCCCCATACTGTACGTCGAGAATGATCGTGTTGAGCAATCCGAGAATCTTATACGCTTCCTATGGTCGAGAGGCTATTTTCTTTGGTGGCATATTACCCCATTATATAGTCCACATAATTTTATGGGTGTAAAGGAAAATCGGTACGCTGGATTAAGCTCCTTCAATATGATCGGGCTGCCCATGGAGCTGCGCATGTCTCTGCGAGGTTGGGAGGAAATTACCGATGCTTCGGTTCATCCTCTCTCAAAATGGAAAAAATGAAATTTGGGACGAGATAATCGCATAACATTTTTGCTTGAGTGTAACGCATTGATGCGGTTACAAGGCAGATAGCACGTGCGCTGTACGAACAGGCCGAATCTATCCGTGGCTCTAGTGTTCTGTCCCAAAAATAACTTTTTATAAATTTGTGTTGTTCTATGACCGAATCCTGGCGGACAGGAGGTGATCGTGGGGCGCAAGGGAATCGAGATTGTGGTGTCGGCGTTGGAGCGAAAACGATTGATGTCGATGAGCCGCTCACGTTCGCTGCCGCATTCGCTATGTTCACTCTTGATTTGAAGATGTTATCTCAGTTGCACTACCGTCGCCATTGAGATCACTTAATTAACATATTCATATGAATAACCTCGATCCCCTAGTTAGCGTGGTTATCCCAGCGTACAACCGGGAGGCGTTTATTGGAGAGGCGATCCGCTCCATACTTCAGCAGACGTTTCGCGATCTAGAATTGCTCGTTGTGGACGATGGATCGACTGACGGAACGCGCGCGGTCGCGTATAGGGCCGCGAGAGAGGATCACCGTTTTCGCTTTATTCGACGAGAACGCAATGGAGGTGTTTCGTGTGCGCTTAACACTGGATTTCAGGCATCACGCGGGAAATTTATCGCGCGACTTGACTCGGACGACCGGGCAACACGCGACAGAATTGCAGCACAACTCCATGCATTCTCCGAGCAAGAGCGTTTGGTGGCTATGGGATCTCATGTGTTCCAGTTCGGAGGTGTGCCCGAGCAGCTCGTAAAATTTCCGCTATCAGATCGAGACATCAAGGCGCACCTGATTACGGCAGCAAATCATATCTCGGGGGGCTCGATAATGGTGCGGCGGTCGTTCATTGATGAACATAAAATTCGATTCGACGAACGTCTCACGGTTGCTGAAGATTATGATTACATTGTTTCAATTATGGAGCACGGTGGAGTCACGATAAATATCGATGCACCTTTGATCGACTACAGGGTATATGGAGAGAACACTTCAAATTCCCGCGCACAGCAATTTCCGCCGTCTGTCCAGAGAGTGCGGAAGCGCTTGCTTGCAATATGGTACCCAACGTTTTCGGAAGAAGAAATTGATCATGTATTGGACATGTTTTGCCATAGGCCTCCCTCGCATGCACCGAATTTGCTGCGTACGTGTTGCGTGGTTGACCGGATGATTTCTGCTGAACCTGTGAATTACGGGCAGGATTTTGACATCGTTCGGCACTGTCTGGCGAAATTTCTGCAAGACATGGCCATGAAATATAGGGATTGCGGATTGTATGGCCGTTCTCACTTCGAGACTATCAGTGCATTTGCGAGTCCACTCGTAGTTATGGCCATGGGAATCCTGTGAATAGTCGGTCCTGAACAATCGCGCGAGGCGTATGTAGTAAGAGGCCAGTTCAAACAGGGTAACGTTGAAGAGCCGACGGCCCGGCGGTTGCTCGAGCAGTTGCTTGCCGCTGAGAGCGCCGATCGGGCCGTGCGCTCGGTCAACCACCAGATGAGCGCGGCGAAGTTCCCGGTGCATCGCGATCTGAAATGCTTTGGGTCGCCACCGACAGCATCGCCGACACCGCCGCCAAGCTCTGCCCCGCCTTTACCAGCCGGACCGCTTCCATCTTGAATTCCAGGGTGTACCGCGCGCGCTTCAACTCGCTCATCTTCGTTTCTCCTTGCCGGATTTTAAGCCTCAGCAAGGGATACGTTTTTCGGTGGCAAGCTCACACTTCGTCGTCGACCCGGCGGCGCGACTCATACTGAAACAGCGAGCGAGAAATCCCTACCAGCCCGCAGGCTCGGGTGACACCCATGGCGCGTTCGGTCATCAAGATCTGGACCGCTTCGCGTTTTGATAGCACACGGCGTGACCTGCTTGAGATCCTCGATGATCGCCACGGCCACCGCTCAACCCAGGTAACCAGCCAGATTCCAGTTGATAGCTGGCATGCCGCGCTCGGCGATCCGACGCTCGCCGATGCCATTCTCGACCGGCTCGTGCACAACACCTATCGCATCAATCTCAGCGGTGATTCGATGCGAAAACGCAAAAAGAGTTTGAGCGAAAACCAGCAGTCAGAGTAAATATCGAACCCCCCGCGTCGCTGCGCTCCGAACGTCCAGCTTCGCGCGAAACCGCTGTCCACCTTCACGCGAAACGCGTGTCCAGCTTCCACGAATTACGCATAGATCTGACCTGCCCCCGGTTTTAGTCCGAACTGCAGTTAGAGTCCGAGGTTAAAAACTGCTGTTTTGCATCGTGCGCCTGAGCGAACTGCACGGGCGTCAGATAGTCGAGTGAACTATGAGGCCGCTCGAGCCTATCCGAACCTTTGTGTGTGAGGCATAAACTGATGGCCAAGGAGCCACTTTATGCCACGCAAACGCAAGGAAGAAGTGACGATTGAACCGGGCAAGGGCTTGAACCTTGACCCGGAACTGAT
>NZ_RJZE01000066.1 GCF_003986935.1 Paraburkholderia kururiensis JCM 10599 = LMG 19447
TGAATGCCGGGCTATGCGACCGGCGGCTTCTTTTTGTCATCTTTGGGGTCCTCTTGCTGGTCCTATGACCAGCTCAGGTCCCGGCCGTTCCACTTGCCGACCTGTCCGAATTTCTGGCCCCACCTCTCTCGTCGGTCGAGTAGCGCTACACCAGCAACTTCCTCAAGCTCACGGAGAGACTTGCTCACTGCAGCTGCGGAACGGCCCAGGTAAATGCTGGCTTGCCGTAAGCTTCCATGATCGGCAACTGCAACTAGGCACTCTAACTGATGAAACTTAAAGTCGATGGTCATTTTGCTAAGCTAAGAATTAATTGGTTGGCCAATAAGGGGAGAGGTGGCCGTGCAAAATAGGACAACGGGATAAGTGGGATGATCGGGGCCTGAGCCAGCGATAATGCAGGCAAAGGAACCGAGAAAATGACGAAACGAACCCGACGCACGCACTCAGCGGCGTTCAAAGCGAAAGTGGCCCTGGCGGCAGTCAAGGGCGAGCGTGCGGCCGGCCCGGTGTCGAGCGAGCCACCGGTAGACGTGAAGACCCTGCACGCCAAGATCGGCCAACTCAGCTTGGAAAATGATTTTTTAAGCGGTGCGCTCACCAAGGCGGGATTGCTGAGCGCAAAGCGATGATTGACCGTGGCCATGCGTTGCCAGTTTCGCAGCAAGTCCGGCTTGTTGGTATCGCGAGATCGAGCGCGTATTACCGGGCGCGGCCTGTCAGCGAAGTCGATCAACGCCTGATGCGCCGGATCGACGAACTGCATCTGGAGTTCCCGTTTGCCGGTGCACGGATGCTGGCGCGCCTGCTGCGCCGGGAAAGCCACGAGGTCGGCCGCCGCCGCGTGCGCACGCTCATGAAGCGCATGGGTATGGAGGCGCTGTACTGCAAGCCGAACACGAGTCGACGCAACGCGCAGCACAAGGTCTGGCCGTATCTGCGGCGCGGCACGAAGATCAAGCGTGCCAACCAGGCCTGGGCACTCGACACGACCTACGTCCCCATGGCGCGCGGTTTCGTGTATCTGACTGCGGTGGTGGACTGGGCCAGTCGCAAGATCCTCACGTACCGCGTGGCGATCACGCTGGAAGCCGTGCATGCCGTTGAAGCGCTGGAAGACGCGTTCGCCCGCTATGGGCACCCCGACATCGTGAACACCGATCAGGGTAGCCAGTTCACGGCGGGAGCCTTCACCGAGGCGGTGCTGGGCCGAGGCATTCGGCTGTCGATGGACGGCAAAGGCGCCTGGCGCGACAACGTGTTCGTCGAGCGCGTGTGGCGCAGCATCAAGTACGAAGAGATTTATTTGAGAGCCTACGAGTCGGTCAGCCACGCCCGGCGCTCCATTGGCCAATACATTGAACTGTACAACCGCAAACGGCCTCATCCGAGCCTGGCTGCTCCACAGACGCCCGATGAGGCATACTTCGCGACACTGCCAGCGATCAAATCGGCAACATGATCGCCCCGGACGTTCCACTTAAAAATCTCGGGACCCTGTCTGAACAAGCGGCGCCACCTCTCCCTTTCATTCAATTACGTCACCTATATGGACAAGCGTGACGCACCAACGGCGCTCACGCATCTGGCCGCCGCCTTCGAGGAGTACAACGAGCGCCACCCGTACAAAGCCCTGAAATACCGCTTGCCTCGCGAGTTCAGACGGGCTGCTTCGTCACCCCCCTAGCAGGCTGCTGAAATACACCCCCGACAGAAGCAGCCTTTCTGCGCCCACGCGGTGTTCGCCGTAAGGTTTGTCGCATTGTGAAATTTCAACGTGGATTCCACGCTTGTTCGCCGGTTTGAGGCCAATTTCTGGCCTCATTCCCGCGTTTTTCGCCACTACGGGCGGACTTGTCCCAACGAGCGCATGCGCACGAGGTTGTAGGCGGTCATGTTCAACACGAACATCTGATCCACCTTCTTCAACCCGCGTACCATCACCTGGCGCATGCGCCCCCCGGTCTTGGCCCACCCGAAGCCTTGTTCGACCAACTTGCGCTTTTGCTGCGAAATGGCATAGCCCACGCTCGAGGCTATCGTATCGGGCACCGCCGAACGCCGCCCCGAGGTGTTTTGCGCAACGTGCGGTGTGACCTTCATCTGCTGGCACGCGTCGATGAATTCCTGTGCGTCGTAACCCTTGTCCGCACCCAGCGTGATTTCTGCGTTCGCATCCTCTGCCGCTTGCCGCGCATCGTTGATCATGATCTTTGCCGCTTCACGCTCGGCATGCCCATCAGCGTGTGTCACGCGCGCGTTGACCACCAGGCCGTGCCGATTATCGGTCAGGGTATGACCCATGTACCGCAATTCGCTGGCCATTTTGCCTTTGCGATAGAGTCGCGCATCAGGATCAGTCTTGGACTGATGCGTCTCGTTGCTGCGCTTCTCGCCCTTGAAGTCGCCCGCGCTACCGCCGTCGCTGTCCTGATCGTCACCGTCCTTACGCACGAAGCTCTTGTGGCCCCGCCCACGCCTGGATCAGCGTGCCGTCCACGCTGAAGTGCTCGCCCGAGAGCAGGCACTTCTTCTCGGCGATCGCCACCACTTCGTTGAAAAATTCGATCACCGCATCGTGCTTGATCAGACGTTCACGGTTCTTCGTGAAGACCGTCGGCACCCAAACTTCGTCATCCATGGCCAAGCCGATGAACCAGCGAAACAGCAGGTTGTATTGCACCTGCTCCATGAGTTGGCGCTCCGAGCGGATGCTGTAGAGCACCTGGATCAGCATGGCTCGCAGCAGCTTCTCCGGCGCGATGCTCGGCCGACCGCCCTTGATGTCGGCTTCGTACATCCCCGCGAACAGTCGATCCAGCTTCGCCAGTGCTTCGTTCGCCATCACGCGGATCGAACGCAACGGATGCGACTTCGGAACGAAGTCATCCAGCTTGCGGATGGAAAACAAACTCTCGGTGAATGTGTCCGCGCCGCGCATGATCTCCAGGGGGCAAGTGGGGTGTCTTCTATCAACGCTTCACGGACCTTCCGCGATGACGTTACCGCTGGTACTTCAGCAGCCTGCTAACGGTGTCCACGTGTCCTGAGTTACAGGGTCGACTCCGCGGCATGCTAAATCTACTGCTTACGTTGCTTTGACACCTCTACGCTCGCACATCGATGCCGTTTCGGGTTGAGGGCGTCTATCCAATCAAATTCGGCATCCGCTCTTGTCGTGAGTTTAACTGATTGGTTATGGGTATAGTTTATGAAAGATTATCAGCTGTGGGAGTTATTCAATCCGATTTCATCGAGCCGATAGCCATGGATATACACAGAACGGAGCCTTAGTCCATTTTTTGATGATATCCCCCGTTCCTTACGCAGTCGATAGATGTGCGTGTCAAGTGTTCGAGAGCTATCGGATATTGGGCGCCCCCATACTGCCATTGACATCAGCTGTCTTGACACGATTCTTCCTACGTTCTGAAAAAGGAATGCGAGCAGCTCATATTCTTTACGAGGCATGTGCACCTCATTACCATTGAGGAAAACTCTTTCTTCCGAAAGATTTATCGAGAAATTTCCCACCTGGATTTTTTTTTGAAAATCAGATTCAGCCTTCCTGCCCAACCAGAAATTCATGCTGTTAATAAATTGTAATCCACTGCATGGTGTAAGGATGTAGTCATCAATGACCCCTCCCATGCGGGCGCGCAGATCCACTTCTTCGTGAGGCGCCGAGAGGCAAAGTACGGGTATGCGCTTCATTCTTGTGAGCCGGATTTCATTGACCACTCCGATCCAGTCAGTATCGCTGGATCGACAATCCAGAATAATCAGATCAATTTCTTCTTGGCGGGAAATCTCAATGCACGCATGGCTCGAATCCGCATGAATGATGGAGACGGCACTGTGCGGCACTATTTGACTAATAAAATCGTGTCGACAATTGTCGGGTTCGATGAGCAGGACGTTCACGAATTTCTCCTCGAAAGGCATTTGAATTGTGATGCATTGACAGAATCGAAGACGCATATGGAATGTTTCAAGTGACATCCCAACATTATCGAACTGTTGGCACCCGTCACCGGGTTCGGCACGACCAATGAGGTCGATATGTAGAAAACCGTTGACCGGCGACAAGTTATAGCTGTTGGTTGAGCCACCATTAAGTAACAGTGCCAAATCTGTTTGAATTTCGATAACTTGGCGCCTTCGTGACGCCGAGTAGCGGATGAAGTGTGTGGTAGCTGAGCGAGGCCGAGGAAATGACGTTGCAGCAGTTGTCGATCAATCACAGGCATCGTGACGCGCGCATGTGAGCGGCGGACCTGCTGACTTTGCCCTCGAAAAACGTATCCGTTACTGAGAGTGTGCAAAACTTCAGCAACGGAGGATGTAGCAATGGGTAACCCGAGGGCGCGGTACACGCTGGAATTCAAGATTGAAGCGGTGCGCATGGTGCGTAACGGCCAGAGCCAGGCGGCGACGGCGAAGATTCTGGGCATCAGTACGCAGACGTTGAACGCGTGGTTCAAGGCCGACGATGCGGGCAAGCTCAATGGGGCGGCCAAACAGGTGTCCGCCGAACAGATGGAAATTGTCCGGCTGCGCGCCGAGCTGGCCCGCGTGAAGATGAATCGCGATATCCTGGGAAAAGCGACGGCGTACTTTGCGAAGGGGTCGGTGTGAAGTACGCGTGGAGCGAACGGCATAGCCGGCAATGGCCGGTTTCCCTGGCCTGCCAGGCGCTGGGCGTCAGTCCCAGCGGTTATCACAATCGTAAGGCCCGCGACGTTGTTCCTGATCGGCCGCGCCGACGCATCAGCAACGACGCGTTGCTGGTCCACATTCGCGCTGTCCATGCCGAATCCAAAGGCGAGTACGGCTGGCCGCGCGTGTGGAAAAAGCTGCTTGCGCAAGGCATTCGCGTGAGCAAGGACCGGGTTCAGCGGGAGCTATCGTTGAAAGTGGTGTACGCGGCGTAGGGAAGAGGCAGGAGAAGGCGGTGGCGATTGAAGGAGAATGTTGCTTCTCACGGTAACACTTCCACAATCGAACTCCACCACCATGGCGAAACAT
>NZ_RJZE01000067.1 GCF_003986935.1 Paraburkholderia kururiensis JCM 10599 = LMG 19447
TGACAATAGGCATGGACTTCCCCTCTCGCTGGTGTCGATGAATGTTCGCAACTTCATCCTGGCACATTGATGCCGATTCGCGGCTTCCGCCGCAGCCTCGGGACGGGGAAGTCCCTTTCATTCTCTAACCCGTTGATGCATTGCGATCAACCTGATGCCCCATATGGAACCTGGAACGAGGGGGGTCAGCGAACGCCCGTCCCATCAGTTTTACGTCTCGACCAACTTGCGCCGTCGCGGCCGTTTGTGTTACCCAATCCAAATGGCCGCAATCGCAGCGCTCTTTCTGCATCGCATCACGTCAGCGTATGCGAACGATGAGGCACCCCCCCTGCCCGTCTTCCTCGGTAGCCAGGACCGCTGCGTAACGAGGGCTGGCGGCACTGGATGACAAAAGCCACGCCAGCGCCAGCGAAAATGAAGCACTGTACGTTTCGCCGACGCAATCCATGAAGCGCTCGTTTATGGGCCGGAGGCCCTGCCCGAAGACCGTTCGCGCGGCCTCGCGTTCCAGATCACCCAGCGCAACGTCGGACGCACCGCAAAGAGCGTACTCTGATACGCTGCTGGATCGTATGCCGGCGGAGGTCAACGCGCGCGACAAGCACTCGATCAGGGGCCCCAGCGACCCATCTCGCGTACAAGAACCATTGCTGGAAAAGCGAACAGTTTCCAAAGCCACAATATCCGCGAGCGGGCGCCACGGCCCGGCCGATGCATTAGAATCAACACTGATGCAACCAAACATCGCGCAGCCGTCACCCAGCGGTACGGGATTGCGGCAACCCTGCTGAACGAGCAGGCGGTGCGCCCACGCTGTCTCACGGCACAATTCCTCGACGCTGCCGGCAAGGACGAGGTCCGCATAATTCCGCTCCAACATGTGCGACGCATACTTGAGCGCAAGAAGCCCTGACAACCTACCTCCAGATACGGTTGCATTAACAGATCGCGCTCCGAGATGAATCGCGCACTGCGACGCCGCATAATTCAATAGCGTGCTGGGAAAATTCCGGGGGTTTACGAGATAAGGCCTTGGCTGGGCGTGCGAATCGAGGACGAAATCACAGTAGCTTTTGATGCTGCCCGTGCTTGTGCCAACCACAATTCCCAAGCGATGGTCCGGGACATACTCTCGCAGGCGCAGGGAACCGTGCAGACGTATTGCCGTACATAGCGTCAGAGCGGTCGTCCGATCGATTACCTGTACCCGCTGCGCGCCGAGAACGCTTGATACTTCAAAACGGGCAGGGCGATATTCAACCTCTGTTGGCCATTCATCGACATTGTCATTCGGCGGAAACGAACTCTCTCGGGTGGCGGGGTTTGATGAGATTCGATCCTTGAAGACCGTGATCCCGGCACCCAACGCCGATAGCGCATCTGCTCCGACAATCCGGATGCATCCCAGACTCATATGGACCTCTCTTCGTCGTCGTAGCGGCCGTAGATTGTGATGGCATTGTTGCCACCGAACGCAAAGCCATTGTTCTGAACAACCCGCAGCCGGGTAGCACGCATTGTGTTTGGAACACAATCAACCCCACATGCCGGATCAGTTCTACGGTGATTGATTGTGGGGGGGATGAAATCCTTGCTGAGCGCGACAGCGCATGCAATGCTTCCTAACGCGCTCGCAGCACCCAGTGTATGCCCGATCATCGATTTGATCGACGAAATCGCTGGGACCCTATTCCCGAACACATCCCGAATAGCTGCAGACTCCACGGAATCGTTTGTCACGGTACCTGTGCCATGTGCGCATATATAATCGACGTCTATCGGCTCGATACGGGCATTTCGATGGGCAATGCGCATGCATTCCGCAATACTGCCGACATTTGGCGCGACGGGATTACTTGCGTCGCAGTTGAGACCGTAGCCGAGCACTTCCGCGTATATCCGTGCTCCGCGGGAGCGGGCACTCTCAAGGCTTTCGAGCACCAAGACGCCAGACCCCTCCCCCATCAGCATGCCCTTACGGTCTGCATCGAACGGCTGGCACCTCTCCGGTGCCATTGCACGAACACTGGAAAATCCGGCAAAGTTCTTGCGCGAAATTGATTCTGCGCCACCACACAACATCAAATCACTCTCACCAAGCACGATATTGTCGTAGGCATACCCGATCGCATAGTTTCCAGCGGCACACGCGGTACCGATCGTAATTGCCGCTCCCGGCAGGTCAAACTCTTGGGCGACGGAAAAAGCAAGTCTTTGGGCTGGCAACTGCCGCGCCAACTGGCGGGTGAGCGTTGCAGAGAGGGAGCCTGCAGAAGGAGCAATTAACGGTTCAATCGATGGCAGATCAGCATCACAGGTACCGATTGAAACACCGCATCGGCCACGAAGCAAACTCTCAACCTCAATACCTGCATCGCTGAGCGCCATTCTTGATGCTGCCACCGCAAGCTGGGCTGATCGCCCTATTGTTCGTGGGTCGACATTGCGAATCCACCGATATGGATCGAACTGCTGCACCTCGAAACCGACAGCTGTCGAAAATCCATCTGTACTGATCGAGCTAATCTTACGCAATCCGGACGCTCCCCTCCGAAATGCGTTCAGATGAGCCGTTATACCGATACCGACACTGCTTAACGCGCCAAGGCCGGTTATCACAACCCTTCGCATGAGAGTTCACTCCAGATGGCAGTAATCCACATAAACGTTTCGAAGGCGTTGTTGAGTCTCTTGTGCGGTATTCCCGCCGGTCACGCAACAGCCTCGCTCATAGAAGCGATCGGGATATCGACGCGACGGTCCAAACAAAATGTGGACAGCAGAAATGATCCCGCTGGGAAGGTACCGCTTGACTCAGGACAAGGCGATCCTCGCCGCACTCTACAACATCTCACCTGAAGCCCCCCGGCTAACAATCCCTCTCCGGCGGAGGATCTCTCAAAAGCATTCCTCCTGCGCATGGCGATAGCGCAGCAGGCCAGTACTTCCTCCTTCCGTGAACCGACGAGCCACTTGCTACTCGCCTGCTGTTTCGTGCCGTATGTGGCACCGTACGATTAGCGCATTAATTCCGCAGCTCGTAGCTACACCCGGTACAAACTGCAATAGAGTCGCTCCGAGTCAGTGTCGAGTCCGTAAGAAGTTCATTTGCAACGTTGCGCTCTGCCACGCCGCTGACTCTGCCTCACGTGAGGCACTCGCCTCCCGCCGATGCCGGTCAGCGGTAATGGGCTGCCCCATGTAGCAGGCCAGCGCACGGATACAACCTGTCGCACAATGCACAAATCAGCTTCTTCGGAGCAATGCTCAGCGGTCTCTCATGACGGTTGCCGAAAAGTACTTCAACGGCCTCTTAAGCCATTCCGCCATTTACTCCAATAACCTGGCGTGTAACATACGACGCCGCATCCGACATCAGGAATCCCACCACCGCGGCCACCTCAGTCGATTGTCCTATACGATTCATCGGCACAGCCTGAAGTGCCCTGTCAAGCGAGACGTGCGCAAGCATGCCAGTTTCGATAAAACCCGGTGCAACACTGTTGACGGTAATGTTCCGGGAAGCGAGTTCAACAGCAAGTGCTCTCGTCGCCCCTATAAGGCCGGCCTTAGCCGCGCTGTAGTTGACTTGCCCACGGTTTCCGATCAAACCGGACACTGAAGCGACAGTGACTATCCGCCCCCCGTTTCGGGCCTGTATCATTGGCATTATCAAAGGATGCACAACGTTATAGAACGCGTCGAGACTGGTCTCAATCACGACGTCCCAGTCCTCCGGAGTCAATGCTGGAAACGCCCCGTCGCGAATTACGCCCGCACAGCAAACCACTCCATAGTATGGCCCATTGGCCGTCGTATCGAAGTCAAGCACCTGCCGGCAACTGACACGGTCGCGTACATCGAATTGCAAAACTTCTGCGGCACCGCCTTGCGCCACAATGCCATCCACAACGACTTCTGCTTCGTTTCGGCTAGAACCGCAGTGTACCGATACAACGAAACCGTCCTCCGCCAACCGATAAGCAATTGCACGGCCGATACCGCGGCTTGCGCCTGTAACCAGTACCCGCCGCCCCATGGGAGCCTCCTTTTCAACGAAATTTCACCGGAAAGAATACTGAACCCGCTATTCGGTTGCCTCCGGCCCAGATCGAAAGCTATCGCTCAGCGGAACGTGATTTACAAAGGAACTTGCATATATTCTTCGCAAGCCCATCAAATTCCGCTCAAATTTAGTTTTAGATTATCAAAGCGTCAATGCAACAATTGTCAATCAGAGGTGGCGTCGCTTGTTCGGACAGGGTCCCGAGATTTTTAAGTGGAACCACCGGGGCGTTCATGCTGCCGATTTAATCGCAGGCAGCGTCGCGAAGTATGCCTCGTCCGGCGTGCGGTCTTCCAG
>NZ_RJZE01000068.1 GCF_003986935.1 Paraburkholderia kururiensis JCM 10599 = LMG 19447
CTGCGGGCACGTCTGTCCAGCTGGTTCCAGTGGACTGTCACAGGGTCGACGGGCATTGCCCAATAATCAGCAGGACTCCTGCACATACCGCATTGGCACATGCCTGCATCGGCAACTTGACAATGCCGCTGGCACAGGTGCTGGTCTCGACGTTTGCAGACCACGTGCCCGCTTTACCGGCAGTCGGTCGACGACTGTCTGTGCCCGGATATCTGTGCGGGCAGTCACCATCTCGCCGGCAGGACCCGTATCTTCCATCCCTTTCAATCTCCGGCCATGGCGGACCTCGCGTCCAAGGTGGATGCCACCACCTCCAACGTCCCGCTGAAATGCCGCTTCGTATCAATGTCGTTTTAAGGGACGGATCACGACGCGATGTGTCGAACTCAGGGCGTCATCATGGTCAGATCGGCAATCCGACCTCTGCGATCTGCAGCCCCGGCGCGAAGCGATATGCCATTGCCACGGTATGCCGCTGCGTCCACATAGGTGCGGTGAAGGAAGGTGCCGGGACAGACTGGGTTTTCAGTTGCGATATTGGAGAAACTTATGAAGAAGACCGTCGCACTGGCAATTGCCGCGATATTACTCGGAATCGCATTGCCGTCTTTGGCTGATTATCAATTGCCGGGTGCTCAGCCTTTGTTTACCAGGCTTGGATACAACTACGGGCCGTCGGTGATTACGGACGGAAAAACAAGAAAGTTCTGGTGGTGTGGCTTTGGCCTTGGCCCTTCCGGCTTCACAGATACAATCCAGTATCGCTATCAGGACGTAAGCACGGGGCAATGGTCACCGGTTACACAAGTGATGACGCCGACGCCTGGTACGTGGGATGGCAAGTTTGTCTGTGATCCGTCAGTCATTGCAGGAAGTTTCGTGAATCCAGAAAGCGGAATTTCCTATACGTACGCAATGTACTATACCGCAACAGACTCGGATCAATCCAATAACAGAATCGGCGTTGCTTATTCGAACGATGGAGTCAACTGGGTAAAGTATAGCCAACCCGTTATTCTGCCGCAGCAGATGAACGGCTCGTATGGCGCCGGGCAAGCAGCAACGTACAACTACAATGGTCGGGCGGGAGTGTATGTTTTTTATACCGATACGACGACCGGATTCGGGAATAGGGTGTTTGTCAGAAAAACCGTAGATGGAGTCAATTTTGGGGCTCCCGTGCTTGTTTCGGATGCAAACAACGGCGGCCTTTCCCTCATGTCGAATGCCGACTTCGCATATGACATGGTCTCGCGTTACTTCTATGCAGTGCGGGAAACCATACCCTCACGTCCTGGTGACCGCGAAGTCTTTCAGTTGATGCTGGCGCGAATGCCTGCTGCGGATCTACTCGCGGGAGGAGGTCAATGGGAGGTGCTGGGTTTTGCTAATCCCGCATTAACCGGTTTCTACATGAATCACAATTCCGGAATACTCCGTAACGGCTTTGGTCAGATTAACATTACCTTGCCCAATGTCACAGTCTACTTTGCCGGAGGCACTAACGATCCAGCTACCTGGAATCTTGCTGCCGTTACCTGGCGTCCGACGCCGCTGGCTCTGACGCTCACACGATATTACTCATCCAGCTGCGGCAACGGAGGAACCCCGGAGCGGACTGTTACCGTGGGATATGTTGCACAGAACTGCGGGTACCAGGCCGAGACCGTACTTGGTTACATAGACATGGGGCCGGCCGCGGGCGAGACGCCTTTGTACTCGTGCATGTCGGGCAACGACCAGTTTCTTTCGCGCGACGCCCAATGCGAGGGGCAGACTACATGGGGCATCATGGGCTACCTCTCGGGTTCTTCGGCTGCGGGCACGAAGCCCCTCTACCGTTGCATCACATCCGCTACGGGTGACCATTTCGCGAGTCTCGACCAGAACTGCGAGGGGCAAACGAACGAGTCGTTGCTCGGCTACATCAAGCAAAATCCCTAAGTGTTGAATTGCAGAGATGGGCCCGGCACTCCTCCGGGGAAGCGCGACACTGCTGCGTGCCGTCTTAACGGGACCACATCGGGAGATTCATCATGGAAATCGATTTTCTCGGCATTGATCTTGCCAAGAACGTCTTCCAGCTTCACTGTGCTGAACGTAGCGGGCGCGCGGTGCATCGATCCAAGGTCAGGCGTCGAGCACTGATCGACGTCGCTCAAAAGCTTCGCCCGCGAGTCGTAGCAACGGAGGCTTGCAGTTCAGCTGATCATTGGGCGCATCGCTTTATCGGCATGGGTATCGAGGTTCGCTTGTTAAGCCCTCAATATGTAACGCCGTCCGTGAAAACAAACAAGAACGACCGTAACCATGTGGAGACAATCGCCGAAGCGGCCTCACGTCCGTCAATGCGTTTTGTTGCCGTCAAATCGATTGAACAGCAAAACATTTGGGCCGTGCATCGAATGCGCTCCATCCTGGTGCCCCGTCGTGCCGCGGTCATCAACCAGATAATAGGATGGCTAACGATTATTGCGTTCGTAGCCACGCGTGCAAGCACCGTGGGGTGTTTTCGTCGCTCCGTGAAGCGTGTGGCATGGCATAAGGTGTCTTCCCTCAATAGCACCGACGACCGAGTATGTGCGGTGATTCCCTGCAGGGGCGCAGTTTGAACCGGCGAGAGGCTGCGAGAGGCTCAAGCGGGCGTTTGCGGCGCTGAGTTGCAGCATCCCGGCCGCGCGAATCGTTGTCTCGCCAGCGGTCGGTGCCGACGTGGCGGCTACAAAACAGCACTTTGCCGTGTTCGGGAAAGTGCTCGACTCATCAAGAAATATGAGCTTTCCTCTCATGCGACTTGCGATCCTGGACGATGATTCTGATCAGCTGCAGTTTGCCTGCGACGTACTTGTACCAGCGGGCTACAGTTGCTATTCGTTCCGTGCAGGCAAGGAGCTAATCAACTCACTGAGAAAGGAGACTTACGACCTTGTGATTCTCGACTGGAATTTGGGCGATGTGCCAGGAGTAGACGTGCTGCGCTGGATTCGAGGTAATTGTCCGCCCAATTTGCCGGTGCTGTTTCTTACAATGCGATCAACTTCCCAGGATGTCGTTTACGCTCTGAATGCTGGTGCTGATGATTATTTGATCAAGCCGGTTAATCGGGACGTCTTTCTCGCGCGCGTATCGACGCTGCTACGGCGTTCCCGGATGCGAGAAGCGACGGTGGCACGACTGGAATATAATGAGTTTATGTTCGATCTTAAGGAGGAGAAGGTGTATCGCTGCGGCGAGCATATTCCTTTGTCCCAGAAGGAATTTCAGGTTGCCGTTTTGCTCTTTAGGAACATTGCAAGACCGCTATCCAGGACACAGATGCTTCAAACCGTGTGGAAACATTCCGGCCGCGGGATGATTACACGAACGGTGGATACGCATGTATCGGTGGTGCGGACAAAGTTGCAGTTGCGTCCAGAGAATGGTTACGTGCTCGTTCCCGTATATGGCTACGGTTACCGTCTTGAACATCTGGGCGAAGAACCAGCATGAACCATGCATAAACCAACATAGATGTCACGGGGCATACGCGCATTGGGAGATGAACGCTTTACGCCCCGTCGTTGATCCATCTGGCTTCGAGATGACGGTGCGGATTGATGTCGCAGTGACGCATGGGCCACGCGCAGTGGCAATGAGACTGCAGCCCTCCCTATGGAACTTGGCCCTGCCGGGGCATTGTCAAGTTGCCGATGCAGGCATGTGCCAATGCGGTATGTGCAGGAGTCCTGCTGATTATTGGGCAATGCCCGTCGACCCTGTGACAGTCCACTGGAACCAGCTGGACAGACGTGCCCGCAG
>NZ_RJZE01000007.1 GCF_003986935.1 Paraburkholderia kururiensis JCM 10599 = LMG 19447
CATCCACACCTCGTCAGGATTTGCAGGATTCACGCATCAATATGCCCGCTTCTTGCAAATCCAACAACACCGTTTCGGCTTCACAGCCTTACTGCATACGCCTCGCACGATTATTCAGGTCCGACTACTTAACGGTTAGATAATTGCTAGACTTCGTTACGACTTGAAACGATTTTGTGTTTAGCCAATCGACTAACTGATCGCGGTTTTTGATATTTCCAACGCGAATTTCGTTTTTTATGCGTCGATGGATGTCTATTTTGAATTTGGCAGTATCGGTGCCTGATTTGTGCTCGCTAGCTTTCATCGTAATTCCAGTGTCGTTATCGATCGGCACGACTTGCGCAAATCCATAGCGGTCATTCATCATGGCACCAAATAGCCGAAAATATTCTTGATTTTGTTCGCCTGGCGGTGAAATATTTAAAGCTAGATTTGTTTTGAGGTCGATTTTAGGAACCACGAAATGAAGCTCTGGCCGTCCTTTGTCAAAATGAAAAATCCATGTGGAATTGATGCGCTCATTGCCGAGTGGCATCATGTAGTTGTGAAATTCCTCTATTATATTTAAATAATCTTTCCGACTTAGCTTTTCTTCCTTGCGAAACGCGATTACTCCAGACGTGTACTTTTGCTTATTCTTTATGTTGTCAATGATGTCGCGAGTGAGCTTTGGATCTCCCCACAAAACTTCAGGTTTGACACTTCTCGATTTGCCTGTGTGATCTTTTTCGCTCAGCAAATAGTTGATAGGTCCTTTCCCGCGTCCAACGCCGGTAGCAAAAATCTTTACAATCATTAGCGGGGCAACTTCTTTTCCGCTTTGATGGATTCATCAAAGGATTTTAAAATTGATGTGAGATCGCTTTTGATTTTAGCAACATCATTTAAAAGCAAAACATGAATGGGATTTCTTTCGTTTAGATGTCTTGTGATTTGATTGAGATTCACCCCAATTTTGTTGATCTCATAAGTTAGTTGTGTGCGTGTTGGAAGATATAAGCTGTCGTCGCTACGGATCAAGCACCGTAAGAATTCGCTCATGTTGTCAAATCCCCATCTCTTCATTTTTTCTTCTAATATTGACTTATCTTCATCTGTCATCTTGAAGTGAATTCGAACTTTCTTCATATCAGCGCCCTCATTATTTTTTTGTTTGTTCTTATATCCTATCGGATATTTAACGAGAGGCAAGGCCGCTCCCCAAATTTTCAACGAAAATTTGCCCCAATACATTGAGCGCACATACAGTGCGCACGATGAGTAAACTTGCTTATGTTTTGCCCCGGTTTTTGGTGTAATGGTGCAGTATAGAATTTGATTGTCAAATTTTGATCTCGCTTTGATTCGACTTTTAAGATGTTGCGCTGGGTGCTGTGATGAAAATGACTGCACACTGATTTTTCCCGTAACGCCACATCGTATAAAATGATCGGCAAACTTGGCAGTAGGCGATCTTGACAACGAGAGTTGAGCCAACTGCGATGAATTTATGTTTTACCGTCGAATTGTGAAGCCTGAAGATCGTGCGCTGTGATTTCAAGTGAGGCGAAATTGAGCAAAAAATTGAAGTGGTGTAAGGCGAAAGATGCGGGGCAATATTTTGGTTTAGATGCCGAAGAAGTGGCGGATTTGGTTTTGGTTATGGATGGTTATCGCGCACTTTTCGGTGACCTGGATCTGAAATACGCACTTCAGATTGTGATGCGTTCAGGAAGTGAGTACGAATTTTTCGTCGGTAAGCCAACTGATATCGATCACGGTTCGACAAAAATTGAGATTCACAAGGCAGCCGGGGTGAATGAGCATTACGAGGTTTTAGAGTTCGATATTAACGTTGGATCACTTTCGCATCATCGACTGAGTAAATCAGAGGATTTCCCGCACAATCTGATTAGATTTTTGGCAGGCGATATAAATGATCACTATTTGGCATCGGACGATGCGACAGATAGTGAGCGCCAATTTGCGAGAGAAGTTTACGACGCGCTTCTCGCAGTGGCTGAAAAACGAATTTTTGAGAAGAAATTTTCAATTTAGGCGTAAAAAAGCACCCAGTGGGTGCTTTTCTTTGTCAGTCGGTTTGCGTTAGAACGTGGGCAAATCGGTAATCTTGAAGTTCTTATCATTTTTTGCGATTCGAAGTTCAAGCTCAATCGGGTAGCCCGGGGTGATTTCATATGTGTCTTCACCGGTTTTTGTAGCCGTTCCCGACAAAACTTTATCACCTTGCGCCAAAAAGCAGAGCTACTTCATTTAGCGTTCTCTTTCCTAGTCGTCGCCATACGATTGTACCATCTTCATTTTTAATTTTCTTTCGCACATAAAATTCTGATGCGCGATTGTCGTTTGGATTGTTGTGATTTGCGGCAGTAATGCAGTAAGTATCCATTATTTTCTCCAAAGCTGCGAAAGGACCGCCCAATCGCATCCTCGTGACGTGGGGTTGTATTTGTCGAATTCAAGAGGAGGCGTCGAAAAAAGTATGTGGCTAGATAAAATCGCCTATTTTTCCTTCATTTCATTTCGGGGGACTTGTTGTTTTGTTTTTTGACTTTTCGCTTTTCGTGTTTCACACGAATTCCCTCAAAGTCTTACCCTACCCGCAGGGTTGCGAGTTTTTGACTTTGAAGGATTCGTGTGTATCACATCCATCCCTTCGACTTTCATTGTTAGCTGTAGCCGATTTGCAGTTCGTGAAGCTAATTTCACACTTGGCGGGTCTGCTGATTGTCTTCCGTGTGGCTTTCCAAGTATCCCATTCTAACCACTTTACTATCGTCGATAGTTTGTAACCGCGTTTATAGCTTGAAGTTGGTTTCGTCAGTGCTCGCATTCTCTGAATGTTTGGCAAAGGGTGATGACTAAGTTTTGATTTAACGCTTCACTACACCGTTGCAACTTGCTATAAATTATTACTGGATGCTCTGAATCGGGAGTAGGGTTTTGTATATCAGACAACAAGTCTAGAGAAGAACCAACTAATACACACTACTGACGCATAAAACACCAACTTAAGAGTTAATTCGGATTTTTGCGCTTGTCAAGTAAATTCTGGAAATATTTTCAGGTTGGCTATTGACTTTCGTTTTATTCTCGCTAATATGATTAAGCAAGTCCAGAGAAGACCTGAACTGATACAGTTCTGATGCAAAACAAAAAAGGCGATCCATTGATCGCCTTTTTGCATTGGAGTGGGTTTAGTTCTATTGCTTTTTCAGAATGATATTCGGTGGCACTTGAATGTCGCCATTATCTTCCAGCGTCAATACGCGCACGCCGTCGGGAAGTTGGATCTTGAGAAGTTTACCATCTAGTTGATAGCTAAATTCTGTATTCATGACTCCACCGCCAGTGATGATAACTTTTTCCTCCGACTCGAATGTGAGCTTCATGGTATGGTCCGAATTTTCGTAGTTTCCATTCAACTTATTGCCGCAAGCCGAGAGAAGGAAAGGGACTACAATAAGGGCGAGATATTTCTTCATGGTGAGGTTTCTTAAATAACGATAAATGAGCGGTTGTGAATTTCGTCGCGAATTGCGCTTGCCAGTGCAAACGGCACGTGCTCAGTAACTGGGATTTCCCGGCCGCGACTTTCGGCGTACACATAGCCAGAGACATTGTGTTGTCCCATTGAATTTGCTTGTACACGCATCACGCCAAAATCTTTAATTTCAGAAAATGGCAGTTGATGATGTGACCAGCGTAAGCCTTGCCCGGGGATGACAGTCACAGATTTTGCCCGGCCCGTAATGAATTTGTGGGCGCACAGTGCATAAAATGCGAGCATCAAAAGCGCAATCAGAGATGAAACGAGTGAAAATGCCCACGTGAGATAGAAGTAAACCAGCGAGCCGAGCAATGCAAACGTTGTAGCTTTTGCACCGTTTGGACCTTGATAGATTTTGACGCGATATTTGATGGTTGTGCTACCGTCACTTTGTTGGACGGTTTCAAATTGCGCTGAGAATGTGCTTTCCACGATGTTTTCCTTGATCAATACCAAATGCCAATATAATTGCCATCGGCACTACCTCGCTCGATCACGATGTATTTCACGCTATTCGTTGCTGTAAGAAAGCGATAAACCGACCAAATTACTTGTCCTTGTTGCTGGTCGCCGTAAGGAATTCCATTCATCGCAGATTGAAAAGCCGATGATGTGACTTGAGTTGGAGTCAAATTGCCTGAATTGCTCGACCCTGTATATAACTCGAAAGTGGCGTTTCCACTTGAGTCAAAACTCAAAGTTTGCGGATTGCTCTGATTTACCGGGTCGCAATATTGATTAAATTTAAACGTCTGACCGGCAAGCTCACTTACGTTTGTGACGAGAGTTGCGCTACTCGTAATCAAAACGTTGGTTGCCGCAAAACCATTGTCGCTAATACTTCCGGCCGGTGCTGGACCACAAATTTCATATGCACCGTCGAGATTTGGCTCAACTGACGTGCCGAGAGGAATTCCTGTTGTGCCGTATGGATCGAAGATTTTCGTTGTGGCAGTACCCGAAACACTAATTGGACTTGTATTCGCAACCACATTATTAGTGACTTGCAAAATGCTCGTTTTGCTAGAAGTCCCATAAGTAAGCTGTCCTGTCCAACCGCCTTGAGTGATTGTTTGAGCGTTTGTTTTCGTCGGCAAGTTATCAACGAACTGCGCACCATTCCAGGGCGAAGCTGAGATTCCGGCGCTAGCGTTGTAATCAATGTAATCAACTGAGTATGGTTGCAACTGGCTGGTGCTGTTGCTGGTGTTGCTGTTTCCATCATCACCGCCACCACAACCAGCAAGTATTGATGAGACAAGTGTGGTGACGCCAATCTGACGCAACTTTGGGTTCTTCAAGGCTGGTTCCTCAATGTGGATGCTCTGCCAGAAGTCGCATGTGCTTCCTCTGGCGCCAATTATCGTTGACTGCTACTCGCGACGTAGCATTGCAACCTTA
Organism: Paraburkholderia kururiensis JCM 10599 = LMG 19447; assembly: GCF_003986935.1. GTDB lineage: Bacteria > Pseudomonadota > Gammaproteobacteria > Burkholderiales > Burkholderiaceae > Paraburkholderia > Paraburkholderia kururiensis. The sequence continues at coordinate 4,955 of NZ_RJZE01000007.1, forward strand.
AAAGGGCTACATGTCAAGACGTTGCACTGCGACGATTGAAGTAGCATTGGAGAACGAGCTATGGACAAGTCAGCAGAGCAAGCTCTAGCTGTTGCGGTTGGGCGAACCGTCGCAAAAAAGCGGGTGGAAGCAGGGTTCACGCAAGAACAGGTTGCCGAGAAGCTCGGCCTGCAACGAGAAGCGATTGCACGCGTGGAACGTGGGACAGCCATTCCTACGGTCGTCAGGCTTGCTGAACTGGCGGAACTGTTTAGATGTAAAACTGAGGATTTATTAGGCGAATCGTCAACACGAACGATAGACCAAGCCAATGAAATTGCCAGTGTATTGGAGGGCGTTTCTTTATCGGACCGGCAAATGTTGGTCCATTGGCTAAGCGAATTTGCGGGGAGATTGAAAGCGAGATAAAAACCTGTTTGATAATGGTGAGTGAAGTTTACTTGCCATTATCAAGCGGGAAATGAGCTTGATTATTTTTCTGAATTGAAATTTACTTCCAAATATTGAACATCGATCGATGATATTTAAACTGGGAAAGATCGAGAAACGGAAAATTCACAATATCCACGATGTTTTTTAGAGTGGCAAGCGATTTCTCCGCTTGGTACTTGGTGAAATGGACTGAGTTAAGTTTGACATTGACCAGATTTTGTTCGATGTGTCCAACTAAAGACATAACAAGAGCCGGATTGGTGTTTAGGTCGGTCAAGTAATTAATGAATGTTGCTCGGAACGAGTGAAAAACTTTTTCCGGACTAATGATGTTGATTGCGCTTGTGTCCAGATATTGGCCATAGCGACGGCTCAGATTTTTGCTGAATCCGTTTTTTCCACTGGGTGGCAAATAAAAGAAAATATGCGATTTCCCGTGTTTTCGCACGTCCGCTACATAATCGAGAAATCCAGTTGAGACAATTGCGTCGCTGATCGGAACCTTACGTATAGATTTTTGCGTTTTCGCTATATCGGCAGGAATGTCAAAGTAATGAATTCCCGCTTCCTCCTTGATCAGATCCACACGCATTGCACAGATTTCTTCGATGCGCATTCCAGTAAAGAGTGCGATAAGTGGACCAAAGAAGTAGTCGGGTTTTCGCCTCATGAAGCCATAGTGCTTTGGAGAAAAAATTTTCTTCAGTTCTTCATCGATGTATGCGACCCAATGAGTTTCATTCTGTGCGAGCCGACTTTTTGCTGAAATTCGGATTTTCGTGAATGGATTTGTTTGGAAATAATATTTATTGTTGATGGCAAATTCAAACAAATCATTGAGAAAGGAAATTTTTGCGTTGATTCGGCGCGCTGAAATATTATTGGCCAGCATGTTTTGCTTGTACGCAATAGCCGTTTCATCGTTTACCGAGCCAATTCTTGGGCCTTTCGAAAATTCGATGAAATCGTTATAGCAATTCTTCTTCTCGTAGAGCGTGCTGTCTTTATTGTCGAACTTCTTCTCAAGCAGATATTTTTCGACAACATCTGACAGCAACAGGGATTTCGTTTCTAGTTTTCCGGCAGCGACTGTAACAGCGTCTTTAAACCTGCCCATTTTCTCAATGGCATCCATTGCTCGTGCATGGTCTTCCGCGTCAGTCGCTTCGATGATTCCGTCTTTGAGATTAATTCGGTATTTGTCGAGGTCGCTCGGCTGGATAACGAAATCGGTGATTTTCGGCTTGCTCATCCTACTGCTCTCGATCTGAATGTTGAAGTGGAGCGCAAGCAATTTTGCTTGCTGGAAATCCTTCGTGCCGAGGGACTTCCTGAACTCTACCTGTTTGAGGGCAGTTTGAAGAGATTTCGGGACGACGACTCGCAGATAGTAGGTGCCGTGGCGGTCGCGTTGTAGGCGGGGAATCTTGATCATCTGTGTCACTTGCTGTGACACCAGACAAAAGAAAAAGCCTTGTAGACCATTGATCTACAAGGCTTTTTTGAAGATGGTGGCGAATCAGGGATTCGAACCCCGGACCTGCGGATTATGATTCCGTCGCTCTAACCGACTGAGCTAATTCGCCGAAAGAAGGCGGATTATGAAGGTGCCGGTCGTGGCTGTCAACCCCCCCTGCCGGCATCCTCTTCGCCCCTTCAGTGCTTTGACCGAACTTCTACGCCAACGAGAGGGCGCCCAAGACACCCAAAACATTGGCGCCTCCAATGAGATGAGGCTTCGGGAACCCCATCCATCCTGGCGCTTCACAGTCGAACCCCCGTTCGCTGTGCCCTCAATCCTGGGCGTAGATGTCCGAGTCTTTGGTCTCCTTCACGAACAGCATCCCGATCACGAACGTCGCGAGTGCGATCACGACCGGATACCACAACCCCGAATAGATATCGCCCTTGGTGGCCACAATCGCGAAGGCCGTGGCCGGCAGGAAGCCGCCGAACCAGCCGTTGCCGATGTGATACGGCAGCGACATGGACGTATAGCGAATCCGCGTCGGGAACATTTCCACCAGCATCGCGGCGATCGGGCCGTACACCATCGTCACGTAGATGACGAGAATCGTCAGGATCACCACCGACATGGGCCAGTTGATCTGCGACGGGTCGGCCTTCGGCGGGTAGCCGGCGGCCTTCAGCGTAGAGCCGAGCGACTTGTCGAACGCGGTGCCTTTTTCCTTTGCGTCGGTCGCCTTGCCGTCATACGCCTCGACCACGGTATCGCCCACCTTGATCTGCGCCATCGTGCCGGCCGGTGCTGCCACGTTGGTGTAGTTCAAACCGGCCTTCGACAGCGCGCCCTTCGCGATATCGCAAGACGACGTGAACTTCGCCGTGCCCACCGGGTTGAACTGGAACGAGCATTCGTCCGGGTTCGCGACCACGACGATCGGCGACTTCTGGGTCGCGGCGTCGAGCGCCGGGTTGGCGTAGTGCGTGAGCGCCTTGAAGAGCGGGAAATACGTGAGCGCCGCGATCAGGCAGCCGGCCATGATGATCGGCTTGCGGCCGATGCGGTCCGAGAGCGAGCCGAAGAACAGGAAGAACGGCGTGCCGATCAGGAGTGCGATCGCAATCAGGATGTTGGCGCTTGCGCCGTCCACCTTCAGCGTCTGTGTCAGGAAGAAGAGCGCATAGAACTGCCCGGTGTACCACACCACGGCCTGGCCGGCGGTCAGGCCGATCAGCGCGAGGATCACGAGCTTGAGGTTTTTCCACTGGCCAAACGCTTCGGTCAGCGGGGCCTTCGACGTCTTGCCCTCTGCCTTGATGCGCGCGAACACGGGCGACTCGTTCAGTTGCAGCCGTATCCACACCGAAACGGCGAGCAGGAGGATCGACGCGATGAACGGAATGCGCCATGCCCATGCGCCGAACTGCTCTTCGCCCACGAACGTGCGCACGCCGAGAATCACGAGCAGCGACAGGAACAGGCCCAGCGTCGCAGTGGTCTGGATCCACGCGGTGTAGAAGCCGCGTCGGCCGGCCGGCGCGTGCTCTGCCACGTAGGTTGCCGCGCCGCCGTACTCGCCGCCGAGCGCGAGACCTTGCGCAAGCCGCATCACGATGAAGATGACGGGCGAAGCGATGCCTATGGACGCATAACCCGGCAGGAAGCCGACCACGAACGTCGACAGACCCATGATGACGATGGTGACGAGGAACGTGTACTTGCGACCGACCAGGTCACCCAGGCGTCCGAAGACGATGGCGCCGAACGGTCGGACGGCGAAACCCGCGGCAAAGCCGAGCAGCGTGAAGATGAAGCCGGCTGTCGGATTGACGCCGGAGAAGAAACTCTTGCTGATGAAAGCCGCCAGTGATCCGGCGAGATAAAAGTCGTACCACTCGAAAACCGTGCCCAGCGACGAGGCGAAAATCACCCGTTTTTCGGCGCCTGTCATGGGTGCGTGCGATAGCTGTCCGCCTACGGTTGCCATAAGTCGTCTCCGTTTTGATATTCGTGAGGCGCGCCCGGACAGACGCACCTGCGGCTCATTATTGGAACGGAAACTTACTGGTTACTGACGCGCAATGGGGGCTTTGGCGGAGTTTTGCGTCTGGTGTGATTACGTCTTTGTCGGATAAATTCACAGAAAATGGCTTCAACGGATGCTTATGTCGTTAATTCTGCTGTGCCATTTGCGGTTGCAAACCTTGTCCGTAAGGGTAAGTCCTTGGGGTATTCGCAAGTGCCGCTGAGGGTTCCCTGAGCGTGCGTTGAGCAAGCTTCAGGACGCATTCGTCTGCATCGCTTCCCGTATGCGCAGCGTAATGCGCACGAGCGTGCCCGCCATGCGCGGCGTTTCCTGGTACACGTTGTCTTCGATCGTGAGCGTGCCGCCGTGCATCGTCGCGATTTCTTTGACGATGGCAAGGCCCAGCCCGCTGCCGTCGCCCTCGCGGCCGAGAATCCGGTAAAAGCGCTCCGTTACCCGCTCGCGTTCGGCGAGGGGGATGCCAGGCCCCGTGTCCTCGACCTCCAGGTGCACGACGCCCGCCGCCGCATCCGGGCGTACCCGCACGGTGATGCGGCCACCGGCGGGTGTATAGCGCATCGCGTTGTCGATCAGGTTCGACAGCATCTCGCGCAGCATCACCGGGTGTCCTTCCACCTCGATCTTCGGGTCCGCGCTGTCGGGCCCTTCGTAGCCCAAGTCCATCTGCTTCACGAGCGCTGCCTGCACCCAGTCGCGCACGGCGTTGCGTGCCACCTCACCTACGTCCACCGCCGTGAAGATCTGTCCGGACAAGCGGTTCTCGGCGCGCGCGAGCGCCAGCAACTGCGTGACGAGCCGCGCCGCGTGCTCGGAACTCGTCGCGATCTGCTGGAGCGAGCGATGAACTTCCGCGGGCGCTTCCTGGCGCAACGCGAGTTCGGCTTGGGTGCGCAGGCCGGCAAGCGGGGTTTTCATCTGATGCGCGGCGTCGGCGATGAAGCGCTTTTGCAGCTCCATGTTCTGTTCGAGGCGCGTAAGCAGGTCGTTGAACGACGTGACGAGCGGCTCGATTTCGGGTGGCGCGCGGCGCGCCTCGAGCGGCGAAAGGTCGTCCGGTCGGCGCGCGCGGATATTCGACTGCAGCGCATGCAACGGCGCGAGCCCGCGCGAGAGGCCGAACCAGACAAGCACGATGGCGAGCGGCAGAATCACGAACTGCGGGAGGATCACGCCCTTGATGATGTCGTTGGCCAGCTGGCGGCGCTTGTCGAGTGTTTCGGCGACCTGCACGAGCACCGGCTGTGCACCGGGCGTCTGCGGGAACTCGACAGTCGTGTAGGCCACGCGGATATCGTTGCCGCGCAGCATGTCGTCGCGAAATTCGACGATGCCGGGCTGCGGGCGATCGTCTTCATGCGGCAGCGGCATGTCGCGCTCGCCTGCCACCAGTTCGCCGCGCGTGCCGAGCACCTGGAAGAACACGCTGTCGATGTTGTCCGCGCGCAGGAAGTCACGCGTGGACTCGGGCAGCGTGAGTTCGGCGACGCCGTTGACGGGATGGATCTGCCGCGCGAGCACGTAGGCATCGGTTTCCAGCGCGCGGTCGAACGGCCCGTTGGCAATGGACTTTGCCACGAGGTAGGTGACGGCGATGCTCATCGGCCACAGCAGCAGCAGCGGCGCCAGCATCCAGTCGAGAATCTCGCCGAAGAGCGAGCGCGGACGTGCCTGCGCGGCGCTCTCGGTTTCGTCGGGCGGCGCGAAAGGGTTCTCGTAGCGCGCGTCGCGCGTGTCGTCATCGAGCGGTACGGGAGCGGACGGCGAAGGCGGGGGCGAACCGGCAGCGCGCCGGACATCGAGAGGCGCGGCCATGCTGTCCTTACTTGTACGGATGGGTTGCCGGCATTGCGGGCTTGCTTGTGGGCGTGACGGCGGCGGACGAGCCGGTGGCGGCCGATGCCGGGGATGGGGCGGCGGATGCGGCGAGTCCGCTTGCCGCTGAGGTTTCTCCAGCTTCAACGCTCGCTGCCGAGCCCGCTACCGGCTTCGACGACGCCGATGGGTCGTTCGCGGCAGGCGCGCCGGGCGCAGCCGCCGAAGCCGCGGCCGATGCCGCCGGCGCCGGTACGGGCGCCTGAGCCGCTTTTTCGAGGCAGTAGCCGAGCCCGCGCACCGTCGCGATGCGCACGCCGCCCGGCTCCAGCTTCTTGCGCAGCCGGTGCACGTAGACCTCGATTGCGTTGTTGCTGACCTCCTCGCCCCACTCGCACAGGTGATCGACGAGCTGTTCCTTCGATACCAGCCGGCCAATCCGCTGCAGCAGCACTTCGAGCACGCCGAGTTCGCGCGCGGACAAATCGAGCACCTGGTCGTTGATGCACGCAATGCGGCCGACCTGATCGAACGACAGCGCGCCATGACGCACGACCGTCGGTCCGCCGCCGGCGCCGCGGCGCGTCAGCGCGCGCACACGCGCTTCGAGTTCGTTGAGGGCGAACGGCTTGGCCATGTAGTCGTCGGCGCCGAGGTCGAGCCCTTTGACGCGTTCGTCCACGCTGTCCGCGGCCGTGAGGATCAGCACGGGCAGATTCGAGTTGCGGGCGCGCAGGCGGCGCAGCACCTCGAGCCCGGGCATGCGCGGCAGGCCGAGATCGAGTATCAGGAGGTCGAAAGACTGCATCGACAGCGCGGTATCCGCCTCCACGCCGTTCTTGACGTGGTCGACCGCATAGGCCGATTGGCGGAGTGATCGGACAAGACCGTCCGCGAGTATGCTGTCGTCTTCGGCAATGAGAATTCGCATGATGCGCCCAGCGTTGCTTGGGCCGGCGCCGTGTTGTCGCGCGGCGCTCAGCGCGGTCTCCAAAAGTGTCGTGGCGGCGGCGGGTGTCGGCTCCGGTACGAAGCCCGAACTCAGGAATCCGGCTTGCCGGGCTTGCCAAAACTACTGTTTTTTTATACAGTGTCCGAGATTCATGTGCAATCGCAGCGGCGCGTGTACCAACGTGTCCTGCAGCGGCCTGCACATCTGCCTCAGACGCCGTTCATCATAGCAAAGGACGATTCATGGAAGAAAGCAAGAAAGGCTCGGCTGGACTGACTGCTGAAAAGAGCAAGGCGCTTGCTGCTGCGCTCGCGCAGATCGAAAAGCAGTTCGGCAAAGGGTCGATCATGCGGCTCGGCGACGGCGAGGTAGTGGAAAACATCCAGGTGGTGTCTACCGGCTCGCTCGGCCTCGACATCGCATTGGGTGTCGGTGGCTTGCCGCGCGGTCGGGTGGTCGAAATCTACGGTCCTGAGTCGTCGGGCAAGACCACGCTCACGCTGCAGGTGATCGCCGAAATGCAGAAGCTGGGCGGCACGGCGGCGTTCATCGACGCGGAACACGCGCTCGACGTTCAGTACGCAAGCAAGCTTGGCGTCAACGTGCCGGAACTGCTGATCTCGCAGCCCGACACCGGCGAACAGGCGCTGGAAATAGCTGATGCGCTGGTGCGCTCGGGTTCGATCGACATGATCGTGATCGACTCGGTCGCGGCACTTGTGCCGAAGGCCGAAATCGAAGGCGAAATGGGCGACTCGCTGCCCGGTTTGCAAGCGCGTCTGATGTCGCAGGCGCTGCGCAAGCTCACCGGCACGATCAAACGTACGAACTGCCTCGTGATCTTCATCAACCAGATTCGCATGAAGATCGGCGTGATGTTCGGCAATCCGGAAACCACCACGGGCGGCAACGCGCTGAAGTTCTACTCGTCGGTGCGCCTGGACATTCGCCGTATCGGTTCGATCAAGAAGAACGATGAGGTGATCGGTAACGAAACGCGCGTGAAGGTCGTCAAGAACAAGGTGTCGCCGCCGTTCCGCGAAGCGGTGTTCGACATCCTGTACGGTGAAGGCATTTCACGCCAGGGCGAGATCATCGATCTTGGCGTGCAGGCCAAGATCGTCGACAAGGCAGGTGCGTGGTACAGCTATAACGGCGAACGCATTGGTCAGGGCAAGGACAACGCGCGTGAATTCTTGCGCGAGAATCCGGACATCGCCCGGGAAATCGAAAACCGTATTCGCGAATCCCTCGGCGTGGTTGCGATGCCGGCTGATGCGGTCCAGTCGGACGACGTCGAAGTCGCAGGCGAAGAGGAGTGATCGTCACGTGATGCGCAAGGGTCCGTCCGCGCCGGTGCCGCCTGCGCGGCTTGATCCACATGCCGCGGACCCAGCGCATCCAGGCGACGACACCACCGATGGGCCGGCGTTCAGCCGGTCCTCGGAACGCGCACGGTCCACGACCGCGCGCCCAAATTCATCGGCTGGCACCCAGCAGCGCCCCGGCCGTTCACCCAAGGCGCGTGCGCTGGCTTACCTCTCTCGCCGCGAGTACAGCCGTTCAGAACTTTCCCGCAAGCTGATGCCGTTCGTCGAGGACGTCGGCGAACTGGATGCGCTGCTGGCATCGCTCGAGCGGGAAGGCTGGCTTTCGGATTCGCGCTTCGCCGAGAGTCTCGTTCATCGGCGGGCATCCCGGCTTGGCGCCGGCCGTATTGTTGGCGAACTGAAACGGCACGCTGTGGGCGACACGCTTATCGAGCAGGTCAGCGCCCAACTTCGCGAAACTGAACTGGCGCGCGCTCAATCCGTATGGCGCCGAAAGTACGGCCAGCTTCCCGAAACGCCCGCCGAGCGGGCGCGTCAGGCGCGCTTCCTGGCCGCGCGTGGCTTTTCTCACGCCACCATCGCGAAAATCCTGAAGGGCATGGAAGACGACTGGCCCGAACCTTGATCCAGCCCTTCACGGAGGCCTCGCTGAGCCTTTTAGTCCGCGCCTGAATCTGGCACTCGGCTTCCGGTCTCGCGCACCTCAACGTCTGCAGGAGTGATGCGATACCTCCACGGGGTTTCCCCAAGTGGGAAATACCCGCTATGCTAAAATTGTGAGGTTTCTCAACACAGCCTCGCCTTTCCGCATGCCGCTTCCCCTGCCTGTCTCCCGCAAGTTGCGCCATACGCGTGCGATTCGGGCAGAAGCCTACGAGCGCGAAGACGGTTTATGGGATATCGAGGCATGCCTGACCGACCAGAAGCCGCGCGATGTGGCCCTTGCGTCGGGTGTCCGTCGCAACGGTCTGCCAATTCATGAACTCTGGCTTCGCATCACGATCGATCGGGAGCTCAATGTCGTCGACGCCGTCGCGTCGTCCGACTGGGTGCCCTATCCTGGTCAATGCGAAGCCGCCAATCCCGCTTATCGCGCCCTCATTGGGCTCAATCTGCTCCGTAATTTTCGTCGCGATGCTGCCCAACTGCTGGCCGGCACGGCGGGTTGCACGCACCTCACGGAGCTATGTGCCGTGCTGCCCACCGCCGCCATTCAGGCGTTCGCCGGCGACGTGTGGCATACGGGCGATAGCGCGCCGGAGCAGGGAAGCGGCAAGCGCGAGTCCGCTCGCAACACAGGCGACGACGGGCGCACCGCAGACAACCCGCCTTCCCAGCTCGGTCGCTGCCACGCGCTGCGATTCGACGGCGAGGCGGTTCGACAGTTCTATCCGCGCTGGTACGGGCATGCGCCGCGCGACGCGGCGCGCGCGGCGGATTCCATTGAAACCGGCAGGCAGATGGACCGCGGCGGCGACGCCGACGGCGCGTCCGGCCTGAACAAGAAAAGCGGAAACGAAGTTCAATCCAACTCTCAGACTGAAGGGAATCACGCATGAAGATTCACGAGTACCAGGGTAAGGAAATCCTGCGGAAATTCGGAGTCGCGGTACCGCGCGGCAAGCCGGTCTTCTCGGTGGACGACGCCGTCAAGGCTGCTGAAGAGCTGGGTGGCCCGGTGTGGGTCGTCAAGGCGCAGATCCACGCGGGCGGTCGCGGCAAGGGCGGTGGCGTGAAGGTCGCGAAGTCGCTGGATCAGGTGCGTGAGTACGCGAACCAGATTCTCGGCATGCAGCTCGTGACGCACCAGACCGGTCCGGAAGGCCAGAAGGTGAACCGCCTGCTGATCGAAGAAGGCGCGGACATCAAGAAGGAACTGTACGTCGGTATCGTGATCGACCGCGTGTCGCAGAAGGTCGTCGTGATGGCCTCGAGCGAAGGCGGCATGGATATCGAAGAAGTGGCCGCCAAGACGCCGGAAGCCATCCACAAGGTCGCGGTGGAGCCGTCCACGGGCCTGACCGACGCCGAAGCCGACGGCCTCGCAAAGCAGATCGGCATTCCCGACGCTTCGATTCCCCAGGCACGCGCCATCCTTCAGGGCCTCTACAAGGGCTTCTGGGAGACGGACGCATCGCTCGCCGAAATCAACCCGCTGATCCTGACCGGCGACGGCAAGGTCATCGCACTCGACGCCAAGTTCAACTTCGACTCGAACGCGCTCTTCCGTCATCCGGAGATCGTGGCGTACCGCGATCTGGACGAAGAAGACCCGGCTGAAGTGGAAGCGTCGAAGTTCGACCTCGCCTACATTTCGCTCGACGGCAACATCGGCTGTCTCGTGAACGGCGCAGGCCTTGCGATGGCCACGATGGACACCATCAAGCTGTTCGGCGGCGAGCCCGCGAACTTCCTCGACGTCGGCGGTGGCGCCACGACGGAGAAGGTCACGGAAGCTTTCAAGCTGATGCTGAAGAACCCGGGCCTGAAGGCCATTCTGGTCAACATCTTCGGCGGCATCATGCGTTGCGACGTGATCGCCGAAGGCGTGATCGCTGCGTCCAAGGCCGTGCATCTGCAAGTGCCGCTCGTCGTGCGCATGAAAGGCACGAACGAGGACCTCGGCAAGAAGATGCTGGCCGATTCCGGCCTGCCGATCATCTCGGCAGACAGCATGGAAGAGGCTGCGCAGAAGGTCGTCGCGGCAGCCGAAGGCAAGTAAAGGGCGCTTCACCGAACACGCATGGCGGCGCGACGCGCGTGAGCCGGCCAGCCCGCTGCAAGGCGCAGGCAAGCCGGACTGGGCGCATGGCGCGACGCCAAACGAACAGAGGTCAATACATGTCGATTCTGATCAACAAGGACACCAAGGTCATCACGCAGGGCATTACCGGCAAGACCGGTCAATTCCATACCCGTGCGTGCCGCGAATACGCAAACGGCCGTGAGGCGTTTGTTGCAGGCGTGAACCCCAAAAAGGCCGGCGAAGACTTCGAAGGCATTCCCATCTACGCGAGCGTCAAGGAAGCGAAGGCCGAAACGGGCGCGACCGTCTCGGTCATCTACGTGCCGCCCGCAGGCGCTGCCGCCGCGATCTGGGAAGCCGTCGAGGCCGACCTCGATCTCGCGATCTGTATCACGGAAGGCATTCCCGTGCGCGACATGATCGAAGTGAAGGACCGCATGCGCCGCGAGAACCGCAAGACGCTGCTGCTCGGACCGAACTGCCCCGGCACCATCACGCCGGACGAGCTGAAGATCGGCATCATGCCGGGTCACATTCACCGCAAGGGCCGCATCGGCGTGGTGTCGCGCTCGGGCACGCTGACGTACGAAGCGGTTGGCCAACTGACGGCGCTCGGCCTTGGCCAGTCGTCGGCAGTCGGTATCGGCGGCGACCCGATCAACGGTCTCAAGCACATCGACGTCATGAAGATGTTCAACGACGATCCGGACACGGACGCCGTCATCATGATCGGTGAGATCGGTGGTCCGGACGAAGCGAACGCCGCTTACTGGATCAAGGACAACATGAAGAAGCCGGTGGTGGGCTTCATCGCGGGCGTGACGGCGCCTCCGGGCAAGCGCATGGGCCACGCCGGCGCGCTGATCTCCGGCGGTGCGGATACCGCCGAAGCGAAGCTCGAGATCATGGAAGCCTGCGGCATCAAAGTCACGAAGAACCCGTCGGAAATGGGCCGCCTGCTGAAGTCGGTGCTGTAACCAGTAACGCGCCGGCCGCGCAACAGCGCGCCGCCGCGTTTTTCTGATACGCTTACGGAACCCTTTCGTGGCGTAACAAGACAGAGCGAGGGAGCGAAGATTGCTTCCTCGCTTTTTTTGTTGGCCGCGCGTTCGCCTTCTCCCACTCTCATTGCCTGTCCATGCTCGAGTTTTTCACGACACTCCATTGGCCCGCAGTCTTTCAGATCGTCATCATCGACATCCTGCTAGGCGGCGACAACGCAGTCGTCATTGCGCTCGCCTGCCGCGATCTGCCGGCCAGCCAGCGCATGCGCGGCGTCATCTGGGGCACCGCTGGCGCCATCGTGCTGCGGGTGGCGCTCATCGCGTTTGCGGTCGTGCTGCTCGACGTTCCGCTGCTGAAGTTCGCGGGCGGCCTGCTGCTGCTGTGGATCGGCGTGCGCCTCGTCGCGCCTTCGCAGGAGGGCCACTCCAACGTCAAGCCGGCCGACAAGCTGATCTCGGCCATCAAAACCATCATCGTCGCCGACGCGGTGATGAGCCTCGACAACGTGATCGCCATTGCCGGCGCAGCCGAGCAGGCCGACCCGCAGCACCGCATCGCGCTCGTGATCTTTGGGCTCATCGTGAGCATTCCGCTCATCGTGTGGGGTAGCCAGCTCGTGCTGAAGCTGCTGGACCGCTTCCCGATCGTGGTGACGCTCGGCGCGGCGCTGCTCGGCTGGATCGCGGGGGGACTCATCATCAACGACCCTGCCGGCGACCGCTGGCCGATACTGGACACGCCTGTCGCGGAATACGGCGCTTCTATCGGCTGCGCAGTCTTTGTCGTAGTACTCGGATACGTGCTGAAGCGCCGCAACGAGCGACGTGCGACAGCGGGTTCCTCCGGCACGCATTGAGCCCGTCGCGGCTGAGCGAGGCGTGCCGCATAAGCCGACCTCGCGGCATGGCCATCCGGCCGACTGCCGCGGCATGAGGTGGCTGGATACGATCAACGCCTGTCTCCATACGGAGGCAGGCGTTTTTCGTTCCAGGAGTTCGCCCGATGACCGTTCCCGTTTCCCTCTGCGTGCCGCCGCTCGCGCACGCCTCGATGCAGATCTCGCTGTCACATCAAGGCCGCTGCTGCCACCTTGTGTCGAGCCGGTCCACACGAGCCGTTCGTCACGCACGCGCCTTCGTCAACGCCGGATTCACGCTGATCGAACTGATGATCGTGCTTGCGATCGTCGGCGTGATCGCCGCGTATGCGATTCCCGCCTACCAGGACTATCTCGCGCGCAGTCGGGTAGGCGAGGGCTTGTCGCTGGCAGCGTCGGCGCGCCTCGCGGTGGCGGAGAATGCCGCGAGCGGCAACGCGTTCGGCGCGGGCTTCGCCTCGCCGCCCGCCACACGCAATGTGGAATCCATCCGCGTGGATGAGAACACGGGCCAAATCGCGATCGCCTTCACGCCACGCGTGGCCGCTGCGGGCGCCAACACGCTGGTGCTCGTGCCCTCGGTGCCTGACAACGCCGACGCTCCCACCGCCCGCGTCGCGCTCGTTCAAGGCACAGCCCAGGCAGGCGCCATCACGTGGGAATGTTTCGCGGGCGGCAAGGCGGCGTCCTCGCTACCGGCACCGGGCTCGGGGCCTATGCCTGTCGATGCCGCCACGCTTGCAGGCAACCTTGCACCACCGGAGTGCCGTGCCTGAGGAAGGGACAGCAAACGCGCGAAGGGGGGCATGGTGCTGAAATGGTCGCCGTATTCGCACCACGGCAACCGCACAGCCCGGGAAAAGTTTTGTATAGTGCGCCGGTTGCTGATGCCGCCGGTTACTCATGCCCTCTTCCTTTGCGCGTTTTCTTTCGCTCGTTCTGCTTGCTGCCGCGTTGATTCTTCCGTACGCGGTCGTCAACCATACGTACCCCATCCCGACTTTCTATGCCGAATTCACCGCGCTGGCGCTCTACCTGCTGACCGCGGGGGCCATGGTGCTGCTCGTCGGCACGTCGCGGCCGCGTATCGCATTTGCCTCACCGGCCGTCGCGCTTGTGCCGCTGTTGTTCGGTGCGTTGCTCATTGCGCAGTCGTTCGTACTTCCAGTGCAGCAGCCCTCGATGAACTGGCTGGGCGGCGGCTTCCTGCTCGCGGCATTCGTAGCCGCACACACGGGCTACGGCTTTGCGCGCGCGAACATGGCGGACACGGCGTTGCGCTGGGGCGCATACGCGTTGCTGCTCGGCGGCCTGTTTGCCGTGTTCTGCCAGGTCGTGCAGCTGTTTCATCTGGAAGCGAAGGTCTCGCCCTTTGTCGTGGCCTACAACATCACGGTGGATCGTCGTCCGTTCGGCAACATGGCGCAGGCCAACCACCTCGCGACCTACATCGCGTTCGCGATGGCCGCCGCGCTCTTTCTGGTGCAGACGAGGCGCCTGCCCGTCCTGCTCTGGGGACTCCTTTCGGTGATCTATGCCACTGGACTCGCATTGACGGTTTCCCGCGGTCCGTGGCTGCAAATGGGCGTGATCGTGGTGGCCGGGTTCTGGATGGCGTTTGCCGAGGCGAAGCGCAACCTGGCCTTTCGGCGCAGCAACTGGCAGTGGCTGATTCCGGTCGTGCTCACCGTGCTGTTCGTCGTCGTCAACGCAGTGGTGCGCTGGGCCAACGTGCATTACCACCTCGAACTCGGGGAGTCGGCGGCCGACCGGTTCCGCGACGCCGGACAGATCGCGCCACGCCTCGCCCTCTGGAAATACGGCTGGACGATGTTCAAGATGCACCCGCTCTTCGGCGTGGGTTGGGGCGAGTTCCCAGGCTATCAGTACCAGTTGGTCAAGACGCTCGGCGGCGTGGAGATCGCGAACAACTCGCACGACATCTTCATCGACCTGCTGGCGAAGACCGGCGTGGCCGGCTTCGTGGTGGCCGTGGTCGGGCTTGTCGCGTGGCTCGTGCGGGTGCTGCGCGCGCCGCATACCGCGGGACGGGTCTTCGGCGTCGCGCTGATCGGTGTGCTGGTGATGCACGCGCTTGTGGAGTACCCGCAGCAGTACATGTTCTTCCTGCTGCCCGCGATGTTCGTCTTCGGGTTGCTCGAAACGAAGCCGTTGCGGCTTGTTCCGGAAAGGGCGTCGTTTGGTCTCTACACGGTGATCGTGTTCGGCGGACTGGCTGCGCTTTATCCGGTCTATCGCGACTACACCCGCGCCGAGGTGCTGTACTACGGCTCGCGTCCCGCCGAGCAGTATCGTGCGGATCCGTCGTTCCTGTTCGGCGCGTGGGGTGAGTACGGTCTCGCGACGCTTCTGCCCGTCGACGCCAACGACTTGCCGCACAAGCTCGCCATGCACCGCCGGGCGATCGCGCTATTGCCCGGCGAAACGGTATTGCGCCGCTATGCCGTGCTGCAGGCCCTGAACGGCGATACGGCGGCGGCCTTCGATACGGTCGGGCGTCTGAAGATCTTCGCGCAGGAACTGCACGACTGGCCGTCGCAACTGGCGTCGTTGTACGACCTGTGCGACGAGCAGCCGTCGCTTGCGGGTTTCAAGGCGGAGCTGGTCAAGAAGTACGGCACGCCGCCTCCGGGCGCGAACCAGCAGGACGACGAAGGGGACGACTAATACGCCGCGCCGGCCACGACGGCGGCTTCAGGGCCGCCGCCGCGGCCGGCGGGTTTGCGCCTGAGGCTGCATAAGCGTGTGCCTCGGGCTACGGTTAAGCCGCCACCCAATCCCCCGACTTCCCCCCATGCTTCTCCATCACCTTCACATCGGTGATGGTCATTCCGCGATCGACGGCTTTGCACATGTCGTAGACGGTCAGCAGACCGACCTGCACGGCCGTGAGCGCCTCCATTTCCACGCCGGTGCGCCCGAACGTCTCGACCTGCGCCGTGCAATGCACGCCGGGTAGCGTTTCGTCGAGTGCGAAGTCCACCGCCACGCGCGTGAGCGCGAGCGGGTGGCACAGCGGGATCAGGTCCGCGGTGCGCTTCGCGCCCTGGATCGCCGCGATACGGGCCACGCCGATCACGTCGCCCTTTTTCGCGCCGCCGTCGCGGATCAGCGCGAACGTCTCGGGCAGCATGCGGATCGAGCCGCGCGCCACGGCGATGCGTCTGGTTTCCGCCTTGGCGCCCACGTCCACCATATGCGCTTTGCCGGAGTCGTCGAAATGGGTGAGTTCTGACATCGTCTGGCTCCTTGAAAGGGCGCCTATCATAGCAGCGCCCGGCGTTTCCGACGGTGTGCCACGGTGCCATCGGGGCATGGTCCAGCGGCTACCAGCGGCTACAATAGCCGTGCTTTCCGAACACCTTCAAGCCGGCCTCTGCGAGCGGACAAGCTCGCGAAAAGCGCACTGGGGTTTCATGCCGCATCGTCGTGCGTGGTGAGGCGCCCGGCCGGTTTCATCGAACACTGCCAATGCGTCCAAACAGGCTCCTTGCTGCATGGTTGTGCGCTGCCCTCGCGGTGCCGCCGGGCATGTTCGCGCAAGCCCAGCCCGTCGTTGCACCTCGCGCGGCGGTTCAGTCGACCAGCGGTGGCACCGGGTCCGGCACCGCGACAGCAGGAGCCGGCGCGTCCGCCACCACCAGCGCCGCTGCAACTACCACCGACGCCCCCCACGCCCCCGACGCCTCAGCGACCGCCCGTGCCGCAGCGCCCATCGGCACCAACGCCACCGCGCGCCCAGTCACACCAGGCAACCTCACTTTCGGCAAGACTCTTCCTCGCGAAGCGGCTGTCTCGAGCGAAGCGCCGCTCGAAAGCGCGTTGTCCGCCAGCTACGCCGAACCGCTCCTGCCGCCCGACATTGCCCAGGGCGTATTCGGCACCTACGGCGGCGCGCAGGCGCGGCTGTCCGGCCGGCCGGGCGCCAACGCCAGTCTGCGCGCGCCGACCTGGTACCAGCAACTGCCGGACCTCGGCGACGGCTCCGGGGGCTCGCTCTCTCCCGAGGCCGAACGAAAGCTCGGCGAGCGCGTCATGCGCGAGATTCGGCGCGACCCCGACTACGTCGACGACTGGCTCGTCACCGATTATCTGAACGCCATTGCGACGAAGCTCGCCTCGGCCGCAAGCGACCAGTTCATCGGCGGCTACCGGCCGGACTTCGAAGTCTTCGCCGTGCGTGACGGCCAGATCAACGCGTTTTCCATGCCGGGCGGCTTTATCGGCGTGAACACCGGGCTCATTGCGTCGACGCAGACGGAGTCCGAACTGGCGTCCGTGATCGGGCACGAGATGGGCCACGTGCTGCAGCGGCACATCGCCCGCATGCTCGCCGCCAACGAGCGCAGCGGCTACGCGGCGCTCGCGGCGACCCTGTTCGGCGTGCTTGCCGGCGTGCTCGCGCGCAGCGGCGATCTGGGCAGTGCGATCGTGCTGGGCGGCCAGGCGTACGCGGTCGACAATCAGCTGCGCTTTTCGCGTTCCGCGGAGCGCGAAGCGGACCGCGTCGGTTTTCGCCTGCTCACGGGCGCCGGCTACGATCCCTACGGCATGGTGACCTTCTTCGAGCGGCTCGATCGCTCGGCGATGGGCGATACGGGCGTGCCGGCTTACGCCCGCACGCATCCGCTCACCGTGGAGCGCATCGCCGACATGGAGGACCGCGCACGCCGGTCGCCGTATCGGCAGCCGCGTCAGTCGGCGGAGTACGGGTTCGTGAGGGCACGCGTGCGCGTCATGCAGGACCGCTCGCGCAGCGACTACGCCGACGCGATCGCGCGTTTGCGCTCCGAGATCGAAGACCGCACGGCCATCAACGTGGCGTCGAACTGGTACGGCATGGCCTACGCGCAACTGCAACTGGAGCAGTACGATGCCGCCGCCGCGTCGCTTGCGAATGCGCGCAAGGCATTCACGACGTTCGAGGTGCATGAGGGCGACAGCACGCGCAGCTCGCCGAGCCTCGACGTGCTCGCCGTCGAAATTGCGAGCCATGCCGGCCATAACGATGAAGCGTTGAAGCTCGCGGCCGCCGCGCAACGCGCCTGGCCGGCGTCGCATGCAGCCGTAGACGCGCGGCTCAAGGCGCTGCTCGCGGCGCACCGTTTCGCCGACGCCCAGGAACTTGCGGCAAACGAAACGAAAGCGGAGCCGCAGCAGTCCGCGTGGTGGTTCTACTTGGCGCAGGCGAGCGTGGGAACGGGCGATGCGCTCACGCAGCATCGCGCGCTCGCCGAGAAGTTCGCGCTGGAAGGCGCCTGGCCTTCGGCCATCCGCCAGTTGAAGGAGGCACGCGATCTGAAGTCGGTGGGGTACTACGATCTCGCGACCATCGACGCCCGCTTGCACGACTTCGAGCAGCGCTACAAGGAAGAGCGCGAGGACGAGAAGAAGAACGGTTGACGCGCGCGGGCGAATTGGCGGCTTCGCGACTCCAGCGATTCACCGGGCCGGCCCGAGCCGCTAAACCTGCTACGGCCGCGCGGCCCTGCTCGCGAGGCCCGGCTCGCGAGGCTGACGCGCACGACCGTTATCCCGGCCACTGTCCGCGCGGCCTCCTGCTAACTCCGCTCCCGCTTTTCAGCATCCGCCGGACTCGCAACGAACCCGAACCGCGCAGCCACCTCGTCGCGGCGGATCGGCCGCAGCGTGAGCGCCTGGTCGGCACGCCAGTGGAACGTGCCGCTCGCGCCGTCATCGGCCAAGGTGGCGTGCGTGGAGAACAGCTCCAGATCGTGATCGTGGAGCACGGCCACCTTCGGCGGCTGGGATGCATCCGAAAACAGCACGCCGCCCGTGTCGTCGATGAACGCCGTTGCGGGCTCGAAGGCCGAGCCCGTCTGATCGGCGAGCATGAGCTTGCCGTCCGCGCCGCAGTGAAGCCGCACCACCCACGGCGTATAGCCGAGTTCGACGTAGACGCGCTGCGGCCCGTTCTGGAAGAACCACTGGCCCTTCTCGTCGCACGCGTAGTTGCGGTTGATGAAGCCCAGCAGCGCCGTGTGGCGGATCGGGTCGCCGGCCGCGCCCTGGGCCTGGGCGGCCTGGTCGCGCATGCGCCATTGGCCGCGCGCGTCGAGCAGCAGCCACCCCGTGCAATGCGGGACATTGGGCCAGCGCGCGAGCGCCTGCTTGACGATGTCATCCATGATCGACAAACGATTCGAGATAGCTCAGCACGTGCGTCGCGAGCCAGCCGTAGCGGCCCGGAAACGGGCCGGTCATGAAGCCGACGTGGCCGCCGTGCAAGGGCTGTTCGAGCCGGACCGACGCGGCCACGTCTTTCTGCGCGGGCAACGCGGTGCCGGGCAGGAACGGGTCGTTGCGCGCGTTGAGCACGAGCGTCGGCACTTTGATCTCGCCGAGCAAGGGACGTACCGTGGCGCGCGTCCAGTAGTCGTCGGCGTTGCGAAAGCCGTGTAGCGGCGCGGTGACCACGTCGTCGAACTCGTACATGTTGCGCGCGCTGAGCATGGCGTAGCCGTCGAAGAGCCCCGGATACTGCGTGAGTTTTTGCTGGGCCTTCGCCTTGAGTGTCTTCAGGAAGCTGCGTGTGTAGATCATGCCGAAGCCTTCGGCCAGCATCTTGCCGCCGGCATGCACGTCCAGCGGCGCGGAGATCGCGGCGGCAGCGGTCACGATGGATGCGTCTTCGCGCCGTTGACCGAGCCAGTGCAGCAGCACGTTGCCGCCCAGCGAGACGCCCGCGGCCACGAGCGGCCCGCGATGCTGCCGACGCAGACGCCGCAGCACCCAGTCGACCTCGCTCGAATCGGCGAGGTGATAGAAGCGCGGCATCAGGTTCAGCGGCCCGCTGCAGCTACGGAAGTGGGGCACCACAGCACGCCAGCCGCGCTCGCGGGCGGCGGCCGCCATGGCACGCGCGTAATGCGAGGCGGAGCTGCCCTCCAGACCGTGGAACAGCACGAGGAGTGGGGCGTCCGCCGCAATGGCCGCGGCACTCCCGTGGTCGAGCCAGTCGAGTTCGATGAAGTCGCCGTCTGGCGTGTCCCAGCGCTCGCGCCGGTACGTGACGACGGGCAGCCGCGCGAACAACGCGGGGACGATGGTTTGAGCATGGCCGCCCGGCAGCCAGAAAGGCGCGCGATAGCCGCTTGCGGCGGTGTCTTGCGCGAGAGACGGCTCGACCCCGTCGGCGCGTAACGTCGGGTTGGATGAATTCGTGGGAGCGGAAGCAGGGTCGCGCATGGGGCTCATGGTGCGGACGGCGGCGCCGTGGGCGAACGCGAGCGTCGCCGCTCAGTAACGCCTCGGGGCGCTCAGTGCAACGCGCCCTGGCCGTGGCGCATTTTTGCGGCGAACTGGCTCGCGGCGTCGTCGGGCATGCGGCTCGCGTGGATGTGCGCCATGCGCCATTCGCCGCGTTCGTGAACCATCACGTAGGTCGTGAAGACCATTTGCGGCGTGGCGACCGGATCGGCTGGCCGGTGGGCTTCCGCAATTGCGTAGACCACGGTGCCGAGGCTGTCGTAGACGCGCACGTCGAGCGGTTCGATGGAAACCGGCTGGGCTCCCAGCTGCGCCGCGAGGCCCGTGCGGATGGCGTCGAGCCCGTGCAGATGCGAGCCGTCCGCGCAGATGTAGCTCACGAACTCTTCATCGATCCACATGCCCATCAGGCTGTCGATGTTGACTTCCGCGACGGCCTGGTACCAGGCGTTGAGGGTATCGGCAGCGGCTTCGAAGATGTGGGCAAAACGTGGCATGGCTCGTCGTTCGTATGCGCAGAGGGCGCGTGGGTTGCGGGCGGCGGTCAGCGGGCCAGCCGCGAGCATGCCAGCGCTGCGAGACGCGAACATGACGCTGGCACGACGGCCGGTAATTGCCTCGGGACACGGCCGCGCCGCGGCCCGGTCCCCATTGCGGCTGCTCGCCGCTAGCGTTGCGCGAGCAGCATGCCGCGCAGGTCGCTGAACACCTGTTCGGCGCTGAGCTGACGCAGGCAGTTCAGGTGGCCGAGCGGACATTCGCGCTGAAAACAGGGGCTACATTCGAGATGGAGCCATTGTACCTTCGCGAGCTCCGAGAGGGGCGGGGTGTGGCGCGGATCGGTCGACCCGTACACCGCGACGAGCGGGCGGCGCAGTGCCGCGGCCACGTGCATCAGGCCCGAGTCGTTGGTCACCACGGCGCTCGCGCGCGAAATCAGCGCGCACGCCTCGCCGAGCGCGGTCTGGCCGCACAGGTTGCGCACGTTCGGCGCCTCGTCGGCAATGGCTTGAGCGAGCGGGGCGTCTTTCGGCGAGCCGAGCGCGACGATCTGCGTGTACGGAAACGAGCGGGCGATGATCTGCGCGAGCGCCGCGAAGTGCTCGGGCGGCCAGCGTTTGGCGGGGCCGTATTCGGCGCCGGGGCAGAACACGACGAGCGGCACGCGCGTGTCCAGATTGAAGCGAGCCGAGACGCGCGAGGCTTCGTTCAGGTCCGATTCGAGCCGCGGCATGGGCAGGTCGTCGGGTATCTTCGCGCCGGGCGCGTAGGCGAGCGCGGCGTAGTGGGCGGCCATGGGCGGACGCTCGTCCTTGCGCGGATTCGCGTGGCGCACGTTGAGCAGCCCGTAGCGGCTCTCGCCCGTGTAGCCGATGCGCAGCGGAACGTGCGCGAGCCACGGCACGAGCGCCGACTTGAACGAGTTGGGCAGGACGTAAGCGGCGTCGTAGCCCACATCGCGCAGGTCGCTCGCCAGTTGCCAGCGGCGCAGCATCTGCAGCTTGCCGTGGGCGAGGTCGGTGGCGTAGACGTCGCGAATCTCGGGCATGCGCTCGAGCACGGGCGCGACCCAGGTGGGCGCGACGGCATCGATCTGGAGGCGCGGATGCAGTTTCACGAGCCGCGAAAGAAGCGGCTGCGCCATGAGTGCGTCGCCAATCCAGTTCGGTGCGATAACGAGCGCGCGGCGCATCAGTAGAAGTATCCGGAAATGAGCAAACGCGCCGCACTGGAGGGTGCGGCGCGTGGGTAGTGGGAAGGACGCGGGTGCGGGCCGTGGGCAGTACGAGTCCCGTACGACCCTCGCGCGAAGCCCGCGGTGTAGCAGCGCGGGCCGTGCGTCCGGCGGGGCGCCTCAGCGCGCCCGGCGAGTAGTGGCCCCAGAGCAAGCGCCCGGTGGAGCCCTCGCGGGCGCTCAGTGGCCCCTCAATGGCCCTTCACGACCTCGCCGTCACGCAGCTTGTAGCGCGTGCCGCAGTAGGGGCAGCGCGCCTCGCCGTGGGTCACGTCGATGAAGACGCGTGGATGCGTGCTCCAGCGCGGCATCGACGGATTCGGGCAGTACGCCGGAAGATCTTTTGCCGACAGTTCGACCAGCGGCATTTCCTTGATTTCACTCATGGGGACGTTTCTCGTTGTTGCTGTAGCCAGGTCACAGCCGGCGGCGCGTCGAAGGCGCGCGGCGCTGCTGTGGGCCTGCGTCAGATTTTCGTGAGCCAGTCTGCGTATTGGGCGTTCTTGCCCGAGACGACGTCGAAGAACATCGACTGGAGTTTTTCCGTGATCGGTCCGCGCGAGCCGCTGCCGATCGTGCGGTTGTCGAGTTCACGGATCGGCGTGACTTCGGCGGCCGTGCCCGTGAAGAAGGCTTCGTCGGCGATGTACACCTCGTCGCGCGTGATGCGCTTCTCGATGACCTCGATGCCGGCGTCTTTCGCGAAACGGATCACCGTGTCGCGCGTGATGCCGTCGAGGCACGACGAAAGGTCCGGCGTGTAGAGCTTGCCGTTGTTCACGAGGAAGAAGTTTTCGCCCGAGCCTTCGGAGACGTAGCCGTCCACGTCGAGCAGCAGCGCTTCGTCATAGCCGTCGGCGGTGGCCTCCTGGTTGGCGAGAATCGAGTTCACGTACCAGCCCGATGCCTTCGCGCGAACCATCGAGATGTTCACGTGATGGCGCGTGAACGAGGACGTCTTCACGCGGATACCCTTCCTGATGCCGTCTTCGCCGAGGTAGGCGCCCCACGGCCAGGCCGCGATGGCGACGTGGATGGTGTTGCCCTTGGCCGAGACGCCGAGCTTTTCCGAGCCGACCCAGATGATGGGGCGCAGGTAGCACGATTCCAGCTTGTTCTCGCGCACCACTTCGCATTGCGCGGCCGCGAGCGTCTCGTGGTCGAACGGCACGTCCATCTGGAAAATCTTCGCCGAGTTCAGCAGGCGCTTCGTGTGCTCTTTCAGGCGGAAGATCGCGGTGCTGCCGTCGGCCGTCTTGTAGGCGCGCACGCCCTCGAATACGCCCATGCCGTAGTGCAGGGTGTGGGTGAGCACGTGGATGGTGGCGTCGCGCCATTCGATCAGCTTGCCATCCATCCAGATCTTGCCGTCGCGGTCGGCCATTGACATACGATTCTCCAGGCGGTGCGGTTACGGATGTGTCCTGCGGGAAAGCCGCCTTGCGCGGAAGGCACGGCGGGCGCACCTCAAGCGGCCCCGTGCGAACGGGCGAGGCGCGGCGCGACAGCGTGACACGTGAATCCGGCGAGCGGCGAAGACCGCCATTTTAGCGTCTTTTGCCCAAAGAACGGGCATTTCGCCCGCTGCCGACGCTATAATTCTGCGTCCACATAAGACAAATTCCGACGCGCGGACGGGCGCTGCAAGACACGGCGCCCTCAGAACGGCTGCCGCGCGTGCACCTTGCGCTGCCTCGCGCGGCGCTTGCTCCGCTCCCGCTTCCTCATGTCCTGCGCCCGTTTCACCGAAGTCGATCGCCGTGCCTTCAAGGAAGGCTTGCGCGCCTATTCGCCCACGCTGATGGCGATCTTCTCGTGGGGCCTCGTCACGGGCATCGCGATGAGCAAGTCGGTCATGACGATTCCCCAGGCGCTCGGCATGTCGCTGCTCGTCTATGCGGGCTCGTCGCAGCTGGCCGTGCTGCCGCTGCTCGCCGCGAAGCTGCCCATCTGGACCGTGCTGCTCACGGCCGCCATGGTCAATACGCGATTCGTGATCTTCAGCGCCGGCCTTGCGCCGCATTTCTCGTATCTGCCGCTGTGGCGGCGGCTGTTGATCGGCTATTTCAACGGCGACGTGATTTTCCTGCTGTTCCAGAAAAAGAGCTTCCAGCACGGCTACGTGCCGGGCAAGGAGGCGTACTTCTGGGGCATGGCCGGCGCGAGCTGGCTGTCGTGGCAGGTGTCGTCGGTGGCGGGCATTCTGCTCGCGAGCCTCATCCCGGATAACTGGGGCCTCGCGCTCGCCGGCACGCTCGCGCTCATTCCGATCATGGTGTCGGCCATTGCCACGCGCTCCACGCTCGTTGCCGTGACGATCGCGGGCGTCGTCGCGCTGATCGCGTTCGACCTGCCGTACCGGCTCGCCCTGCCGCTCGCCGTGCTGGCGGCGCTCGCAGCGGGCGCCGCGGCGGACATGCTGATCGAGCGCGCGGACCTGCGCCGCATCCACGACGGCACCGGAGGTTCATCATGAGCGCAACGCAGATGTGGCTCGTTATCGCGGGCATGACGGTTGTCACGGCGATTACGCGCGCGCTGTTCCTGCTGGGCGGCGAGCGCACGGTGCTGCCCGAGCGTGCGCAGCGCGCGCTGCGCTATGCGCCGGCTGCGGCGCTGGCCGCCGTGGTGCTGCCCGACGTGCTGGAAACGTCGGAGGGACTCTCGTTCGCGCTTTCCAACCACGAGTTTTACGCCACGGTTGCAGGTCTTGCCTGGTTCTTGTGGCGCCGCAGCATGCTCGGCACGATCGTGACCGGCATGCTGGCATTCACTGCGCTGCGTCTCCTGTTCTGATTGGGTCGGAAGGCGTGCTGCATTGCGTCATGCGGGGCGATCCCAAATAGGGGGCATGCGGCGCAGCCGGTCTCAGAACGACATGGCTATCGGCTAAAATGCCCTTCTTGCGGACCGATGCAGCGAGACGCCGGTGCGGCGGCTCGTGGCTGCGCGAGGGCACCTGAAATCGTGCGCCCCATGCGAGGCGCGCCGGGTTGCCCGGAACTGCGCGAGGCCGTCCGAAGTCGTCCGAAGCCGTGAATGGCCCGACCGCCGGGCTGCACGTCGTCCGCCACCGCCTTCCCACCATCAACGCACTGTCAATCATGAACCAGGTACTGCGTCTCACCGATCTGATCTCCGAAGGCAAGCTGTCCGGCAAGCGCGTGTTCATCCGTGCCGATCTCAACGTGCCGCAAGACGATGCGGGCAACATCACCGAAGACACGCGCATCCGCGCCTCGGTGCCCGCCATCCGCGCCGCGCTTGACGCCGGTGCGGCCGTGATGGTCACGTCGCACCTCGGCCGTCCCACGGAAGGCGAGTTCAAGCCCGAAGATTCGCTCGCGCCGGTGGCGAAGCGCCTTGCCGAACTGCTGGGCCGCGACGTGCCGCTCGTCGCGAACTGGGTGGAGAACGGCGTGAACGTGACCTCGGGCAACGTGGTGCTGCTCGAGAACTGCCGCGTGAACAAGGGCGAAAAGAAGAATTCGGACGAGCTCGCGCAGAAGATGGCGAAGCTCTGCGACATCTACGTCAACGATGCCTTCGGCACCGCGCACCGCGCCGAGGCTACCACGCACGGCATCGCGAAATACGCGCCGGTGGCGTGCGCCGGCCCGCTGCTTGCGGCGGAACTGGACGCTCTCGGCAAGGCGCTCGGCGCGCCGAAGCGCCCGCTCGTCGCTATCGTGGCGGGCTCGAAGGTCTCTACCAAGCTCACCATCCTGAAGTCGCTCGCCGAAAAGGTGGACCAGCTGATCGTGGGCGGCGGCATTGCCAACACGTTCATGCTCGCGGCCGGTCTGAAGATCGGCAAGTCGCTGGCCGAAGCCGATCTGGTCGAGGAAGCGAAGGCGATCATCGAGGCAGCGAAGGCGCGCGGCGCGTCGGTGCCCATTCCTGTGGACGTCGTGACGGCGAAGGAGTTCGCGGCCACGGCGAAGGCCGAGATCAAGGCCGTGGCGGACGTCGCCGACGACGACATGATTCTCGACATCGGACCGGAAACGGCGAAAACGCTCGCTGCGCAGCTGGAGAAGGCCGGCACGATCGTCTGGAACGGCCCGGTCGGCGTGTTCGAGTTCGACCAGTTCGGCAACGGCACGAAGACGCTCGCGCAAGCCATCGCCAATTCGCCGGCGTTCTCCATTGCGGGCGGCGGCGATACGCTCGCGGCCATCGCCAAGTACGGCATCCACGACAAGGTCAGCTACATCTCCACGGGCGGCGGCGCGTTCCTCGAATTCCTCGAGGGCAAGAAGCTGCCCGCCGTCGAAGTGCTCGAATCGCGCGCGGCGGCCTGAGATGGCCTCACGCGCCCGTGCAGCGAAGCCGGCTTCGGCCGGCACGCGCGTGTCACGCCCGGCCGCCGCTCACGGGCGCACCGCTTCAACTTCATCCACGAAGTCATCGACCAGGAAAACCGCCCGTGCGGCGGCTGCCCCCGGCGCCGTCACGCAGGCGCTCGCAGAACCTGCAACGACAGCAACAACGGCAACGACAGCCACAACGGCAACGACAGCCACAAGCGCCACACCAACACACAAAGCGACGCCGGCCCGAACCGGCGCGCAACCCATGGCGGTGCCCGCAACGGCACTGCCTGCACGCCCGACTCTCAGCGCACTTCCTAGTGATCTCACCCAGACGAGGAGTTTCATGCATCGCGCCACCAAGATTGTCGCCACCATCGGACCGGCTTCCAGCACGCCGGAGATCCTGCTGCAAATGATGCAGGCAGGGCTCGACGTGGTGCGCCTCAACTTCTCGCACGGCACGGCCGACGACCATCGCCAGCGCGCCGAATTCGTGCGCGAGTGTGCGCGCCAGGCCGGTCGCGAAGTCGCCATCATGGCCGACCTGCAAGGGCCGAAGATTCGCGTGGGCAAGTTCGAGAAGGGCAAGACCACGCTGGTGCCAGGCAGCGCGTTCGTGCTCGACGCAGACTGCGAGCTTGGCAACGACGAGCGCGTCGGCCTCGACTACAAGGACCTGACGCGCGACCTCAAGCCCGGCGACGTGCTGCTGCTGAACGACGGCCTGATTGTGCTCGACGTGGTGCGCGTGATCGGCAGCGAGATTCACACGACGGTGCGCGTGGGTGGCGACCTGTCGAACAACAAGGGCATCAACCGCCAGGGCGGCGGGCTGTCGGCGCCCGCGCTCACGGCGAAAGACATGGAAGACATTCGCACGGCGATGTCGCTTGGCGCGGACTTCATCGCGGTGTCGTTCCCCAAGAACGCCACGGACATGGAGATGGCCCGTCAACTCGCGAACATCGCGGGCGCGCCGTACGGGCTCAAGCCGAAGATGATCGCGAAGATCGAGCGCGCCGAGGCGATCCCGGCGCTGCAAGGCATCCTGGACGCCTCGGACGGCATCATGGTGGCGCGCGGGGACCTCGCAGTCGAAGTAGGCAACGCCGCGGTGCCCGCGCTGCAAAAGCGCATGATCCGCATGGCGCGCGAGTCGAACAAGCTCGTCATCACGGCCACGCAGATGATGGAGTCGATGATCCACGCGCCGGTGCCCACGCGCGCGGAAGTGTCGGACGTGGCGAACGCCGTGCTCGACGGCACGGACGCGGTGATGCTCTCGGCCGAATCCGCGGCAGGCAAGTATCCGGTGCAGACTATCGAAACGATGGCCGCCATTTGCGTCGAGGCCGAGAAGTCCGAGCACGTGGAACTCGACAAGGACTTCCTCGACCGCACGTTCACCCGCATCGACCAGTCCATCGCGATGGGCGCGCTCTTCACCGCTTACCACCTGGGCGCGAAGGCGATCGTCGCGCTCACGGAATCGGGGTCCACGGCACTGTGGCTCTCGCGTCACTGGACCCATGTGCCCATCTTCGGTCTCACGTCGCGCGTGGGCAGCGAGCGCGCAATGGCGCTGTACCGCAACGTCACGCCGCTGCACCTCGAAACCAGCCACGACCGCGATGTCGCGTTGCAGCAGGCGCTCGAAGTCGTCGTGGCGAAGGGTTTTGCGTCGCGCGGCGATATGGTCGTGCTCACGGTCGGCGAGCCGATGGGCCAGGCGGGCGGCACGAACACGCTGAAGATCGTGCGGGTGGGTGCGCCGTACTAAGTTCGTAGCGGAGCCGGGGTACGAGCGGACAAGAGGCGGCGCGCGAGAGGCCGTGCCAACCGCTCGTCGCCCGGCTTCGTCGCGCAGCCGGCGCTGCGGCTGTCGCCCGAAGCGATAGCCAGCGCACGTTCCGGACCCGCGAGAGTGCCCAGGCAGGCGGAACGCCGATTGCTTCGCGATAAAATCGCCCTTATTCGGATGAGCGGCAGCGTGTAATACGGCGCCGCGGCGGTTGAGAAACCCGCCCAGACCGGCCGCGACAGACGGCCGGCAGCACGACAGATTCGTTTCAAATCAAAGGAGTAACACCATGCCTCTCGTATCAATGCGTCAGTTGCTGGACCACGCCGCCGAAAACGGCTACGGCCTGCCGGCATTCAACGTCAACAATCTGGAGCAGGTGCAGGCGATCATGGCGGCGGCGGACCAGGTGGGCGCGCCGGTCATCATGCAGGCGTCCGCCGGTGCCCGTAAGTACGCGGGCGAAGCGTTCCTGCGTCATCTGATCGAAGCGGCCGTGGAGGCGTATCCGCACATTCCGGTGGTGATGCATCAGGATCACGGCCAGTCGCCCGCGGTGTGCCTCACGGCCATCCGCAGCGGCTTCACGAGCGTCATGATGGACGGCTCGCTGCAGGCCGACGGCAAGACGGTGGCCACGTACGAGTACAACGTCGACGTGTCGCGCAAGGTGGTGGAGATGGCGCACTCGATCGGCGTGACGGTGGAAGCGGAGCTGGGTGTGCTGGGCTCGCTCGAAACCATGAAGGGTGACAAGGAAGACGGCCACGGCGCCGAAGGCACGATGACGCGCGAGCAGCTGCTCACCGACGTCGAGCAGGCCGCCGACTTCGTGAAGCTCACGCAGTGCGACGCGCTCGCCATCGCGATCGGCACCTCGCACGGCGCCTACAAGTTCTCGAAGAAGCCGACGGGCGACATCCTCTCGATCCAGCGCATCAAGGAAATTCACGCGCGCATTCCGAACACACACCTCGTGATGCACGGTTCGTCGTCGGTGCCGCAGGAACTGCTCGCCGAGATCCGCGAATTCGGCGGCGACATGAAGGAAACCTACGGCGTGCCGGTGGAAGAGATTCAGGAAGGCATCAAGCACGGCGTGCGCAAGGTCAACATCGACACCGACCTGCGCCTCGCGATCACCGGCGCGATTCGTCGCTATTTCGCCGAAAACCCGTCGAAGTTCGACCCGCGCGACTACCTGAAGCCGGCGCGCGAAGCCGCGAAGAAGGTGTGCGTGGACCGTTATCTGGCCTTCGGCTGCGAAGGTCAGGCCGCGAAGATCAAGCCCGTTTCGCTCGAAAAGATGGCGCAGAAGTATGTCGCCGGCGAACTGGCGCAGGTCGTCCGGTAAAATACGGCGTTTGGCGGCGCCCTGATTCAGGGCGTCCAGCTTCCCGGCTGGGCGTTCCAGGGGTTCGCCGCCTGGCGTGGGCTGGCCGCAGGGCCCGCAGTCACGCGCAGTTGTTACCCGTGCCGCCGTTCCCGCCTGACCGTGGGAACGGCGTCTGGCTTTTGAACAGCCTCGGTTTTTCCCCGTTTCCGCCAGCTCCCGGGCGCCACTTTTTGCAAATCACGACGATGTCTACTCTCTACGAATCCACGCTCCGCTCGCTGCCGCTGCTTGGCCGCGGCAAGGTCCGCGACAACTACGCGGTGGGCAACGACAAGTTGCTGATCGTCACCACCGACCGCCTCTCGGCGTTCGACGTGATCATGGGCGAGCCGATTCCGGGCAAGGGCCGCGTGCTGAACCAGATGGCCAACTTCTGGTTCGCGAAGCTCGCGCACGTCGTGCCGAATCACCTCACGGACGTCGCGCCGGAAAGCGTCGTCGCCGCGGACGAAGCCGAGCAGGTGCGCGGCCGCGCGGTGGTCGTGAAGCGTCTCGAACCGATCCTCGTGGAAGCGGTGGTGCGCGGCTATCTGGCCGGCAGCGGCTGGAAGGACTATCAGGCCACCGGTTCGGTGTGCGGCGTGCAGTTGCCGCCGGGCCTGCGTAACGCCGAGAAGCTGCCCGAGCCCATCTTCACGCCCGCGGCCAAGGCCGAAATGGGCCACCACGACGAGAACATCACGTTCGACGAGATGGAGCGCCGCATCGGCACCGAGCTTTCGGCCACCATCCGCGACATCTCGATCAAGCTGTACAAGGAAGCCGCCGACTACGCGGCTACGCGCGGCATCATCATCGCGGACACGAAGTTCGAGTTCGGCCTCGACAACCACGGCAAGCTCTACCTGATGGACGAGGCGCTCACCGCCGACTCCTCGCGCTTCTGGCCGGCCGACCAGTACCAGGTGGGCACGAACCCGCCGTCGTTCGACAAGCAGTTCGTGCGCGACTGGCTCGAAACGCAGAACTGGAAGAAAGAACCGCCCGCGCCGAAGCTGCCCGACGACGTGATCGAAAAGACGTCGCAGAAGTACCAGGAGGCGCTGGAGCGGCTGACTGGCCAGAAGCTCGCGTGAGCCGCCGCGAAGCGCCAGAGGAAGCCAGCACGATGAGCGAAGTCCAGCCAGCCCAGACGACCCACCCGCACGCCCACCAGCATGCCGCGCCCATCGTCGGCGTGCTGATGGGATCGAGTTCCGACTGGGAAGTCATGAAGCATGCCGTTGCGATCCTGCAGGAGTTCGGCGTGCCGTACGAAGCGAAGGTGGTGTCCGCCCACCGCATGCCCGACGAAATGTTCGCCTATGCCGAGAGCGCGCGTTCGCGCGGCCTTGCCGCGATCATCGCGGGCGCGGGCGGCGCGGCGCACCTGCCGGGCATGCTCGCCGCGAAGACCACGGTGCCGGTGCTCGGCGTGCCGGTGGCTAGCAAGTACCTGAAGGGCGTCGATTCGCTCCACTCGATCGTGCAGATGCCCAAGGGCGTGCCGGTTGCAACCTTCGCCATCGGCGAGGCGGGCGCGGCCAATGCGGCGCTCTTTGCGGTGTCGATTCTGAGCGTCACCTCTGCCGAGTACGCGGACAAACTCGCGGCCTTCCGCGTGAAGCAGAACCAGGCTGCGCACGCGATGGTATTGCCCGCGCTCTGATTTCCCGCTGGCCGCGCACGCGCACGAGCGTCGCGCCGCCGGCCGTGACCGACCACTGAGATGAATCCAGACAACGCACCCGTTTCCCCCATCCTGCCCGGCGCGTGGCTCGGCATGGTGGGCGGCGGCCAACTTGGCCGCATGTTCTGCTTTGCCGCCCAGGCAATGGGGTACCGCGTCGCGGTGCTCGATCCCGACGAAAGCAGCCCGGCGGGCTCCGTCGCGGACCGCCATCTGCGCGCCGCCTACGACGACGAAGCCGCGCTCACCGAACTGGCGCGCCTGTGCGCGGCGGTCTCCACCGAGTTCGAGAACGTGCCTTCCGCAAGCCTCGACTTCCTCGCTCGCACCACGTTCGTGAGCCCGGCCGGCCGGTGTGTCGCCGTGGCGCAGGACCGCATCGCCGAAAAGCGCTTTATCGCGGCGGCCGGCGTGCCGGTGGCGCCGCACGTCGTGATCGAGTCGTCGGAGGCGCTTGCCGCCATCGACGATGCCGCGCTCGAAGCCGTGCTGCCCGGCATTCTGAAGACGGCGCGGCTCGGCTACGACGGCAAGGGCCAGGTGAGCGTGGCGAGCGCCCACGACGTGCGCGAAGCGCATGCGTCGCTGGGTGGCGTGGCGTGCGTGCTGGAGAAGCGGCTGCCGCTGAAGTTCGAGGTGTCCGCACTGATCGCGCGCGGCGCAAACGGCGCCACCGCCGTCTATCCGCTCGCCCAGAATACGCACCGGCACGGCGTGCTCTCGCACACCATCGTGCCCGCGCCCGACGCGAACCCGCAACTCGTGGAACAGGCGCAGCAGGCGGCGCTCGATATCGCCGCAAAGCTCGGCTACGTCGGCGTGCTGTGCGTCGAGTTCTTCGTGCTCGAAGACGGCTCGCTCGTGGCCAACGAAATGGCGCCGCGTCCGCACAACTCCGGTCACTACACGGTGGATGCCTGCGCGACGAGCCAGTTCGAGCAGCAGGTGCGTGCCATGACCGGCATGCCGCTCGGCGATACACGCCAGCACTCGCCCGCTGTGATGCTCAACATTCTCGGCGACGTGTGGTTTCCCGATGCGGGCAAGAGCGGCAAGGGCCCCGGCGCGCCCGTCACGCCGCCCTGGCACGAGGTGGCCGCGATGCCTGCGGCGCGCCTGCATCTGTACGGCAAGGAAGAGGCGCGGCCGGGCCGCAAGATGGGGCACGTGAACTTCACGGCGGCCACGCTCGACGAAGCGCGCACCGCCGCCCGCGATTGCGCTCGCCTGCTGCACATCGCCACGAGCTGAGGCACCTCATCGCCATGCCGGACCGAGACAAGCCTGTCGCCGCTTCTACCGCTGTGCCCGCCGCTGCACCGACCGTCAGCCGCGAGGCGATCGAACACGCTGCGGCGTTGCTCGATGCAGGCGAACTCGTCGCGTTTCCCACGGAGACGGTGTACGGCCTCGGCGCGGACGCGCAGAACCCCGAGGCCGTGGCGCGCATTTACGCAGCGAAGGGACGGCCGGCCAATCATCCGGTGATCGTGCATCTGCCGCCGGGCGGCGACCCCGCGTTCTGGGTGGAGTCGTTGCCTGCAGAGGCGCAGAAGTTGATCGATGTCTTCTGGCCCGGCCCGCTTACGCTGATCCTCAAGCGCGCCGCGCACATTCCGGCCGCCGTGAGCGGCGGCCAGGATTCGGTGGGACTGCGTTGTCCGTCGCATCCGGTTGCCCAGGCACTGCTCACGGCCTTTTCGGCGCGCAGGCACGGGCATGGCGGCGTCGCGGCGCCCTCTGCCAACCGCTTCGGCCACGTGAGTCCCACCACCGCGCAGCACGTGCGCGAAGAATTCGGCGACAGCGTCTACGTGCTGGACGGCGGTCCGTCGGACGTGGGTATCGAATCGACCATCCTCGATCTCTCACGCGGCTTTCCGGCGCTGCTGCGTCCCGGCCGCGTCACGCCGCAGGAGATTGCCGACGTGCTGGGCGAAGCGCCGCGTCTGCCCGACGGTTCCGATGCCACGGCGCCGCGCGCCTCGGGCACGCTGAAGGCGCACTACGCGCCACGCACGCCGCTCGTGTTGCTGCCGTTTGAAGCCCTGGAAGCGCTGCTTGCAAAGCGACTCGCCGACGAACGTATCGCGCTGGTGGCCCGCGCTTCGCGAGCAGGCGCGTGGGCGACGGCAGAAGGCGTGCATTTCGTGGCGGCGCCCGAAGACCCGCACGTCTATGCGCGCGAACTCTACGGCTTGCTGCGGGCGCTGGATCGCGCCAACGTTGCGCGTATCCTTGTCGAGAAACTGCCCGACACCATCGAGTGGATCGCCGTGAACGACCGGCTCGGGCGCGCTGCGGCGGCGTTTGAAGCGCGCGAATAAGCGCAACGGACGCGAATAGGCGCAACAGGCGCTACACGGATAACGCGCGTCGCAGCCAGCGATTCAAGCCACGACGCAACCCATCCTGAGAGACTCAACGAAACGCCCATCAAAAAAAGGCCCGGCCATCTGAATGGCCGGGCC
The DNA here is from genome assembly GCF_003986935.1 of Paraburkholderia kururiensis JCM 10599 = LMG 19447. Classification (GTDB taxonomy): domain Bacteria; phylum Pseudomonadota; class Gammaproteobacteria; order Burkholderiales; family Burkholderiaceae; genus Paraburkholderia; species Paraburkholderia kururiensis. The sequence goes on from NZ_RJZE01000007.1 coordinate 38,261, forward strand.
TTTTTGCTGCTCGCGAGAAGCGCTTCTTGTTTGCCGACTTATTTGCCGAGCCCGGATGCCGCGATCTGCTTCTCCACCTGCTGTGCGAAGAGCGCGTGCAGGTGCGTGGTCGGGTGGACCGTGTCCGCGTACATGTACGTCTGGTCCGCACCCGCGACCGTGTAGGTCTGCGGCGAGCAGAACAGCGACGAAGCAAACGCCTGCGGATTGGTCACGCCGTACTTCGCGGCATTGGTCGCCATCGCGGTGAGGTTACAGGCCGTGCCCGTGTTCGACACCGTGAAGCCGTTGGCCTGAAAGTTGGCCTGAATGCCGTCCTGCCACTGGTCGGCCTGCACGAAGATCACCTTGCTCATCAGGCCCGTTGCCTGCAGCGTGCCCGCGAGCGTCTGGTTGTACGCGGTCACGAGGCCGGCGAAGAGTTGCTGGGTCGCCGCGCCGCCCGAGAGACCCTGCGGCGTTTGCGCGATGTCCGGCACGTTCGAGACCACGACGTGCGTGGCGCCCGCGGCGAGCACCGGCGCCACGACGTTCTGCACGAATTGCGTGGCCGCCAGCCCGACGGCGGTCACGGCTTGCTGGACCGCGGTGGACTGGCTCTGGCCAGCGGCTACGGCGGCTTGGACGACGCCGGCCTGGTAGAAGATGTCGTTCGCGCCGCCGTTCAGCAGTACGAGCTGCCCCGAATTGAAGCTCGTGTGCGCGGAGAGGTACTCCTGAACCTGCGTGACGATCGGCACGGTGGTGGCCTGTGCGTAGTCGGGCTGGCCCGCGGGCGCATGGCCGATGCCGTTCGGGTCCGTCACGCGCGAGCCGCCCTGCGCGTAGCCGAGGCCGGTGGATGCCTGCAGCGGCTGGCCGAAGCCACCCAGGTAGGCCGGCGTGAGCGTGCCGCCGTAGTATTCGGCGACCTTCTGCGTCCAGATTTCGCCGGGGTTCGTCGTGAAGCGGCCGCCGCCGAAGTCGAGCGCGATCACGGGCGAATACGTACCGACGTCCGAGAGGCTATCGCCGAACGATACGACCTGAAGCGTGACGCCGCCCGCCGGTCCGGACGACGATGAATTGCTGCTGCCGCCTCCGCCGCCGCAGGCTGCAAGCAGTGCGAACGCGGCACTGGCGATGGCAGCTTTCGCGAAGCGTGTACGGCTGGCCCGTTTTTGCGGCTGGATTGTCTTGTGGTTCATTTTGACTACATCTCCTCGTATGTTGGCTTTGCGCCAGTGGTGCACGCAGCGTCCCGCCAGGATGAATCCGCGACGACGGGCGCCCGCTTACAGAAACCTCGCTTGCTCAAGGATTGCTCCTTGATTGTTCCCGGATACCTCGTTCACGCGTTGCGCACGGTGCCGGCTTTCGTGTCCGAACCCGCTGCGCTGCTCACGATGCCTGTCGTGGCGTTTGTTTGTTCTTGCGCGGCATCGCGCGCCGCGTGCCATTGTGCCGCCCAGGCGGGCGGCGCGAACAGGGCCTTGAGGCGATTGCGCCACCCTTTCATGCGCGCCGCATCAACGAGCATCGACGCCCATTCATGGAACGTCGCCTTGAGCGGGTTGTACGTGTGAAGCGGTTCGACAATGCCGTAGACCGGCGGCTCGGCCGGATCTTCGGCTACGTAGCTGCCGAACAGGCGGTCCCAGATCACGAGCACGCCGGCGTAGTTACGGTCGATGTAGCGGTCGTTGCGCGCGTGATGTACACGATGGATCGACGGCGTATTGAAGACGTATTCGAGCCAGCCCAGCTTGCCGATGGCCTGCGTGTGCACGAAGAACTGGAAGGCGAGATTGATGAGCACGATCGCGACGATCTGCGACGGAGGAAAGCCGAGTACCGCGAGCGGAATCCAGAAGACCCACATGCCTGCGACCGGGTACATCAGGCTCTGACGGAAAGCTGTGGAGAGGTTGAGCCGTTCGGACGAGTGATGCACGACGTGCGCGGCCCACAGCCATCGCACGCGATGGCTCGCGCGGTGGAACGCGTAGTAGAGCAGGTCCTGAGCCACGAAAAGCAGCACGAACGAGGCCCAGCCGGGCTGTAGCGTGAACAGCCTGAAATGCGCGTAGAAGAACGCGTAGACGGGAATGACGAAGAGCCACGCCACCTTGTCGGCTGCCTGGTGCATGAGCGCGAGCGCAGCGTTGCAGAGTGTGTCGCGCCAGCTGTAGATGCCGCTGTCGGGCTGCGCGCGCGACAGATGCCAGGCTTCCCAGCCGATGCAGCCCACGAAGACGGGCGCCATGGCAAGCAGAAGCAATTCGGCATCGAACCGCATGAGAATGTCTCCCTCCTGGTCTCGGGCATGCGCGGCGGTGGCGCAAGCCGGGTCTCGTATTCGTTTGGTGTTTTAAACGCCGCGGCAGGTGCAGCAGAAAGTGCAGTGAAAAGACCTCCGCTGCCGCGTGCTGCCCGACAGGGTACACGCTCCCACGCCCCCGGCGCGAGGCTTTGCTAGAGGGATTCTTCCACGTGCGCCCGGGCCTGGAGCGGGCCCGTTACCGGCGTGAGCGGGCGCTAATGCGCGCCGCGCCGCGGGACGGTTCGAGCCGGTGCCTTGCGGCGCTTCGCGTGTTCGGTCACGTTGACCGTTGTGGCCTGCGGCATGCCCTGGTAGACCCATTCGAGCAGCGCGTCGTGAGCGGCGCGGGCCGCTTCGGAGTGCGGATCGTTGATCAGGCTGACCACGACGTAGGTCTCGCCGTCCGCGGCGGCTACGTAGCCCGCAATCGCGCGCACGTCGCGCAGCGTGCCGGTCTTGATATGCGCGTTGCCGCCCACGGGCAGATCCGTGAGGCGGTGGCGCATGGTGCCGTCCACGCCGGCTACCGGCAGCGATTCGACGAACGGCTGCGCAACCGGGCTTGCATTGGCCGCCTGCAGCAGATTGGCCATCGAGAGCGCGCTGATGTGCTCGTCGCGCGACAGCCCCGAGCCGTTCTGCATTGCGAGGTCCGGCATGTCGAGGCCGCTGCGCCGCAGGAAGGCCGCGATGGCGCGCGCGGATTTTTCCGGCGTGGCGGGCGGTTTGTTCGTCACCGCGCCGATCGTCAGAAACAGGTTGCGCGCCATCACGTTGTTGCTGAACTTGTTGATGTCGCGAACGATGTCCGCGAGCACGGGGCCTTCGTGCGTGGCGACGAGCCGCGCGCCCGCGGGCACGGCGCCTTCACGGATGGCGCCCGCGCCGCCGTCGGGCCTTGTGAACGTGCCGCCTGTCTGTCGCCACAAGGCGAGGAAACCGCCAGCGAAAAAGGCCGAATGGTCCAGCACCGCGACATTGATCGTGCGCGCGCCGCAGCGCAACGGATAGTCGCCTGCGAAAGTGGCGGCCACGGTGCCGTTGGTCTCGGGCTCCACGGACGGCGCGAGCGCCGACGCGGCGCCCGTGCAAGGGCCGCGCGTGGCACGCAGACGGTCGTCGATCTGAAGTTGCGCGAGCGCGGGCAGCACGTCGACGGCTACGGAGCCGTCCGGCGACGGCGTGAGCGTGAACGAGAGCGACTTGAACGCGTAGAGCAGCGGATCGGGGCCCACGTTGTAGGGCGCGGTGGCGTCGTCGTCGAAGGGCGGCAGGTCGCGCGTGGAAGGATCGAAGAAGCGTTTGTCGAGCACGAGCGCGCCGTCGATGCCGTTGATGCCGGCCTTGTGGATCTTCTGCACGAGGTCGATCAATTCTTCCGGCACGAGCTTCGGGTCGCCGGTGCCCTGGATGTAGAGGCTGCCGTGCAGCACGCCGTTCGCGTCCGTTTCGCCGTCCGCGTAGGCGCTCGTGCGCCAGCGGTAGTCAGGGCCGAGAATCGAGAGGCCCGACCACGTCGTGACGAGCTTCATCGTGGAGGCGGGCATCATCGGTTCGGCCGCGTTGAGCGCCACGACGGGCGTGCGGCTGCCCACCTTTTCGATCACCACGCTGATGGACGAGAGCGGCACGCGGGCGCGCTCGAGTCCGACCATGACCGAGGGCGGCAGCACCGTCGAGACGTTGACCGACGGATGCCGCGCCTTTGCGGGACGCGCGTCGGCGGGCGTTGTAGCGAGGAACCCGGCGCCCGTCGCACACGCGGCGAACAGCGTCGTGACAGCCGCGGCGCGGGTCACCGTGCGGGCTACGTGCGCGTTGCGTATGGCTCGCGAATGCTTCGGTGCGGTACTCGTCTGCTCGCGTGATGGCGAGTGAGGGCGGAGCAGATGGCGCACGGACAGGACGACGAGCGAGGCAAGGCGGACGAGCGGCATGGAAGGCGAAATCGGGCAGTCGGCGAACCGCCAGGCTGGCCGGCACGGTGGCGCGTGCGGCAGGCAGGCGAGCGGTCCGGTGATTCGGACGAAGCGCTCATTGTAGAGACATGCCGCGGCGCTGCGTCAAAAGCCCGGCGCCTTCTTGCGGCCTTCCGTTGCCGCAACCGTCAGGCGCGGGCGCTAGAATGCGGGACTATTCGTCGAGACCTGCCGCGCGCCGCGTGCCGGCTCGACGCCACCGTTTCTTCTCGATCACCATGCGCATATTGCTAGTGGAAGACGACCGCATGATCGCCGAGGGCGTACGCAAGGCGTTGCGCGGCGAGGGCTTCGCGGTCGATTGGGTGCAGGACGGCGAGGCCGCGCTTTCAGCCGCGTCCGGCGAGCCTTACGATCTCCTGCTGCTCGATCTGGGCCTGCCGAAGCGCGACGGGCTCGACGTGCTGCGCACTCTGCGCGCGCGGGGCCACGCGTTGCCGGTGCTGATCGTCACGGCGCGCGACGCGGTGGCCGACCGCGTGAAGGGCCTCGACGCCGGCGCGGACGACTATCTGATCAAGCCCTTCGATCTCGACGAACTGGGTGCGCGGATGCGCGCGCTGATCCGGCGGCAGTCCGGGCGGTCCGAGTCGGTCATCCGGCATGGCGGGCTCACGCTCGATCCGGCCGCACACCAGGTGACGCTCGACGGCGCGCCCGTCGCGCTTTCCGCGCGCGAGTTCGCGCTGCTCGAGGCGCTGCTCGCGCGCCCCGGCGCCGTGCTCTCGAAGAGCCAACTCGAAGAGAAGATGTATGGCTGGGGCGAAGAGATCGGCAGCAACACCGTCGAGGTGTACATCCACGCCTTGCGCAAGAAGCTTGGCGCCGACCTGATCCGCAACGTGCGCGGCCTCGGCTACATGATCGCGAAAGACTGACCGGCGCGCACGTCCGCGCATTTCTCCACGTACACCGGAAACCACGGAAACCTCAGGTCGATGCATTCGATTCGCCGTCAATTGCTGTTCTGGCTGCTCGCGCTCGTCGTGGCCGGGGTGGGCGCCGCGGGCTGGCTGATTTATCGCCAGGCGCTCGCCGAAGCCAACGAGCTGTTCGATTACCAGCTGCAGGAAATTGCGGCCGCGCTGCCGTCCGAGCCGTTCTCGCAGGTTCTCGGTTCGCGCGATACCGGCGACGAGGGCATCGTGCTGCAGATCTGGAACCGCAACGGCGTGCTCATGTACTACTCGCATCCGCGCGCGCCGCTTGCGCCGCGTGCCGAGCTCGGTTTTTCCACCGAGCGCACGGACCGCGGCGACTGGCGCGTGTATGGCGCGATCGTCGGCGATAACGTGGTGCAGCTTGCGCAGCCCATCTCGGTGCGCAACCGGCTCGCCGCGAACGTGGCGCTGCGTACGCTGTGGCCGCTCATCGTGCTGCTGCCGTTTCTGGGCCTCGCGGTGTGGACGGTGGTGGGGCGCGGCCTCGCGCCGCTCGCACGCGTGACGCGCGCGCTCGATACGCGTCATCCGGAAGCGCTCGACCCGTTGCCCGAAGGGCGCTTGCCGCACGAAGTGCAACCGCTCGTGCGCGCGCTCAACGCCTTGCTCGAACGGCTCGCCCAGGCACTGGATACGCAACGCGCTTTCGTGGCCGACGCAGCCCACGAACTGCGCACGCCGCTTGCCGCCGTGCAGATCCAGGCGCAACTGGTTGCGCGCGCAAAGGACGACGAAACCCGCCGCGAGTCGCTGGCGGATCTGCAGGCAGGCGTGATGCGTGCCACCCGGCTCGCGGAGCAATTGCTCGCGTTGGCCCGTTCCGAGCCGGACAATCGCGCGTCGGCGCACAACACAGTCGATCTGCACGGTCTGCTCGACGACTGCGTGGCGGCTTACGCGCCGCTTGCGCAGCAACGCGGCGTGGACCTCGGCATCGAAGACAGTGTGCCCGCCACCATCAACGGCAATGCGGAAGCGCTGCGGGTCATGTTCAACAACCTGCTCGACAACGCGACGAAGTACACGCCGGCCGGCGGCCGCGTGGACGTGAGCCTGCGTCTCGCAGAGGGCCATCCTGTCGTGTGTATTGCCGATAGCGGGCCCGGCATTCCCGCGGAGGAACGACCCCGTGTGTTCGACCGCTTCTATCGCGTCGGCGCCGGCGAGTCGCGCGCGCGCACCGACATATCGGGCAGCGGCCTGGGTCTTGCCATCGTGCGGCGCATTGCGAGCCAGCACGACGCCGAGATCATGCTCGGCGACTCGCCCGCGGGCGGCCTGCTCGTGACCGTGCGGTTCTGACGGGCGACGGGCCATCGGCAGGCCGGCGCGGCCACCGCGCGACTCACCTACGGCGCAGGTCGCCAAAGCCGTCTGCGCCAGTCTGCAAGCGGCTCCCAGCCCGCGAATGCTTTAAGACTCCTTTAAGCGATACCCCTTACGCTTCGAGGCATCAAAAAGCATTCCTCTCGACAGGAGCCCTGCAATGAAAGCCAAGATTCTTACCCGCAGTGCCGTTGCCGTGGCAGTTGCCGTCGCGTTGTCGGCGGGTTACGTCGCGGGCCAGCGCAACGTGACGCCGCCTCAGGTCATCACGCCCGCACAAGCCGCCGCGCTGATGCCGGCCGAAGCCGCCGCGAAGACCGGCATTCCCGATTTCTCCGGCCTCGTGGAAACCTACGGGCCGGCGGTGGTGAACATCAGCGCCAAGCACGTCGTGCGGCATACCGCGCAGCGCGGCGGCAACATGCAGTTGCCCATCGACCCGAGCGACCCGTTCTACCAGTTCTTCCGCCACTTCTACGGCAACATGCCCGGCATGCAGGGCGACGATGGCGGCGACGGCGGCGACCAGGCCGACGTGCCCAGCACGAGCCTCGGCTCGGGCTTCATCATCAGCAACGACGGCTACATCCTCACCAACGCGCACGTGGTGGACGGCGCGAACGTCGTGACGGTCAAGCTCACCGACAAGCGCGAGTTCCGCGCGAAAGTGATTGGTGCGGACAAGCAGTCCGACGTGGCGGTGCTCAAGATCGATGCGAAGGGCTTGCCCACCGTGAAGATCGGCGATCCGCGTCAGAGCAAGGTGGGGCAGTGGGTGGTGGCCATCGGCTCGCCCTACGGCTTCGACAACACGGTGACCTCGGGCATCATCAGCGCGAAGTCGCGCTCGCTGCCCAACGAGAACTACACGCCGTTCATCCAGACCGACGTGCCGGTGAATCCGGGTAACTCCGGCGGGCCGCTGTTCAATCTGCAGGGCGAAGTAATCGGCATCAACTCGATGATCTATTCGCAGACGGGCGGCTTCCAGGGCCTTTCGTTCGCTATCCCGATCAATGAGGCGATAAAGGTCAAGGACGACCTCGTGAAGACGGGCCACGTGAGCCGCGGCCGGCTCGGCGTGTCGGTGCAGTCGATGAACCAGACGCTCGCCAACTCGTTCGGCATGCAAAAGCCGCAGGGCGCGCTGGTGAGCTCGGTGGACCCGGGCGGCCCGGCTGCGAAGGCCGGTTTGCAGCCCGGCGACGTGATTCTTTCGGTGAACGGCACGCCGGTGACCGATTCGGCCGACCTGCCCTCGCAGATCGCGGGCATCAAGCCGGGTACGAAGGCCGACATCCAGGTGTGGCGCGACAAGGGCACCAAAAACCTCAGCGTGACCATCGGCACGCTGAACGACACGAAGGTGGCGTCGAACGATTCCACGCCGCAGATGCAGGGCCGCCTCGGCGTCGCCGTGCGTCCGCTTACGCCGCAGGAGAAGAGCGGCACGTCGCTCACGCACGGCCTGCTCGTGCAGCAGGCGGGCGGTGCGGCGGCGAGCGCCGGCATCCAGCCGGGCGACGTGATTCTCGCCGTGAACGGCCGGCCCGTGACCTCGGTGGAGCAGTTGAAGCAGATGGTGGCCCAGGCCGGCAGCAGCATCGCGCTGCTGATCCAGCGCGACGACGCACAGATCTTCGTGCCGGTCGATCTGAGCTAACGCTGCAAGCCTCAGCGGTCAGGCGGCGGACGGGGCAATCCGCAGTCCGTTCGCCCGGTTGCACCGCGTTACATCTTCCCGTGACGCTTCGGGAACCCGGCCGGCGAACCGCCGGTCGGTCCAACGTAAGGTTTTGACAGGAGGCGGGCATGCCATGTGCGGCTATGTCCGGCTGAAGCCAACAACCACGTCAGGAGCGTAAAAGATGAATACCCCACGCAAACTACGATCCTTCGCCGCGGTGGCCGCCGTAGCCGGGCTGGCCACCATTGCGTCGGGCGGCTTCGCCACCTCTGCCTGGTCCCAGGCCAGCGACGTGACGGGTGGCAGCACCACCGACAACACGAGCGCGGGCAACGCCAACGGCGGTGGTCTGCCGCAAGTCCAGCAGCAGGGCGACGTGTCGTTCGTCTCGGGCGGCGTGGGTCTGGACGAATCGAAGGCGCTCGAGCGCGCGCAGAGCGAGTGGCCGCTCGCCTTGCGCTTCACTGGCCCCACAGCGGACTATCTTGCGGATGTGCGCGTGCGCATCGTCGATTCGCACGGCGGCGACGCACTCTCCACCACTTCGCGCGGCCCGTTCATGCTGGTGCGGCTGCGTCCCGGCCGCTACACCGTGCACGCAAGCTACAAGGGCGAGGAAAAGGTGAGCGCCGTGACGATACCGGCCAAGGGCACGGCCCGCGCCGGCTTCCACTGGAACACGCAGTAGGTGCGCTGATTCGTGCGGCTGCGCGCATGAACGCCGCGCAGCCGATTTAACTTTCGTCGATAATGAAGCCACGAATTTGCAGCGTGGCTTTTTCGTTTGGTGTGCCGCAGCATGCGTGCGTTGGCGCAGTGTCTTGCATGGCGCGCGGACGCCCCGGCAAAGGCGCCCGTCGGTGCGGCGCTGCAACATGCCGACGCCTGCGACGCGGCGGCGACTGTTGACGAACAGGGGATCGAATATGGCTGTGGAACCGGCTGCCGATCATCGCATCGATATTGCGGCCAATTCTCATCGCGTGCGAGTCATCCATCAGGGCATTACCGTGGCCGACACGCATCAGGGGCTCACGCTTTCCGAAAGCGGGCTGCCCGACGTCTTCTATTTCCCGCGCGCCGACGTCAACATGGCGCGGCTCGAACGTTCCGATCACACATCGCACTGTCCGTACAAGGGCAACGCCTCGTACTTCCATCTGCGTACCGAAGACGGCTTGATCGAAAACGCCGCGTGGAGCTACGAGCAACCGTTCGAGAAGGTGAGGGACATTACCGGCTATCTGGCGTTTTACGCTTCGCGCGTCGATCGCATCGACCAGACATCGTGATCGGCGAGGCCGCGCGCTGAAGGGGGAGAAAAGGGGGAGGCCGCCATGGAACTGAACGACGCGTTACGGATTCCACTCGCCCCGTCCGCCGTATGGGACGCGCTGCAGGATATCGCCCTGCTGCGCGCAAGCATGGAGAACTGCGAGTCGTTCCGCCAGCTCGGGCCCGGCGAATACGAACTCACGCTGACCGTGCCGCTCGGGCCACTGCGCGCGCGCTACGAAGTCCGCGTGCATGTGGTGCCGAAGGAAGGGCAGGAGCCCTATGCGCCTGAACGTACGTTGAGCTTCAAGGCGCGTGCCGACGGCGTCGGCTCGCTGCGCGGGCAGATCGACGTCTCGCTGCGTGCGGACGACCATCCCGCGGGGCCGGCGGGTCTCTCGAAGGGTGCGAGCACGCGCGTCGATTACTCGGTGTGGGCGACGCTCGCGGGACCGCTTGCGCAGCTGCCGCCGCGGCAACTCGAAAATGCGCTGCACGATCTCGCCGACGACTTCTTCACCGAGTTCTGCGCAGTCGTTCAAGCCAAGCACGGCCAGGGGCCGAACCGCGCGCGCGGCACGACGGCGCGGCGTCAGCATGTGTTCCTTCGACCCATCAGTCTCGCGGGTGTCGCCCGCCGCGCGCATCTCGCCCAACACGGCGGCACGTTGAGCGGACGCGCCGCGAGCACGCTGCGCCACGAAAGTGCGCCGCATGCGGTGCCGACCTGGGCCTGGGCCGCCATGATTTTCTTCGTCGCGCTGCTGTTGTACGTGGCGCGCTGGTTCGCGCAAGGGTGAACGCGCCGAGGACTCAGGCGCTTTGAACTTGAGCCGTCGCGTGCGCTCAGGCATGCTGCCCGCCGCATTGCACGCCGCACACCTATCCCGTTACGCAAGGAGCGTTTCCATGTCGCTGCCGCCCCGTCGCGCGCTCATCGTTATCGACGTACAGAACGAGTACGTCGATGGCAACCTGCTGATCGAGTATCCCAACATCAATCATTCGCTCGCGAACATCGGCCGCGCCATCGACGCCGCCCGTTCGGCGCGCGTGCCCGTGATCGTCGTGCAGAACTTTGCGCCTGCCGGTGCGCCGATCTTCGCTCGCGGCAGCCGCGGCGCGGAACTGCACGAGGTGGTGGCGTCGCGCGCGCATGACCACTACGTGGAGAAGTCGCTGCCAAGCGCATTCGCCGGCACAGACCTCGCCGACTGGCTGGCCGCCCGCGAGATCGACACGCTCACCGTCGTCGGGTACATGACGCACAACTGCGATGCGTCCACCGTCTACCATGCTGTCCACGCGGGCCTGACGGTGGAATTTCTCGCCGATGCAACGGGCTCATTGCCGTACGGGAACAGCGCGGGTTTCGCTTCGGCGGAGGAGATTCATCGCGTGTTCTGCGTGGTGTTCCAGTCGCGCTTTGCGGCGGTGGCGAACACCGACGAGTGGATTGCGGCGGTGGAGGCCGGCGCGCCGCTCGAGCGCGGCAGCATCTACGCCTCGAACCAGAAAGCGCGGGCCGGGCGCGAAGCCGCCTGAGCGGCGCGTTGGCTGCAGCGCTGCCGGGCGCGCGCCCGGCGAGCCGTCGGCGTTCAGGCTACCGGCTGGTCCGTGGATGGTGCGGGCGCAACCCGCAACGCAGGGCTGTAGCGGATCGCGTCGAGCATGGCGTCGACGGTGCGTTCGGCGCCTTGGGTCATGTCGAACAGATCGGGCGACATCAGCATGTCGCGCAGCGCGCCGCCAATCACCGAATGAAGCAGCCGTGCCGCGCGCGCGGCATCGAGATCCGCGGGCAACTGTCCCTTGGACATGGCGTTGAGCAGACCGCCTTCGATGTTGACGAGCGCTTCTCGTATGTTGGTCTGGTGACGTTCCACCACCGGACCCATTTCTTCCACGAACTCGCACTTCAGAAACAGGATGTCGAACACGCGCCGACGATGTTCGTCGGTGGCCGTGCCGTGCAGGCATAGCACGCACAGGTCGCGTATGCGGCCGAGCGGATCGGGTTCGCTGGGGTCGCGCGACGCGGCCTTCAGTTCGTCGAACGGCAGCAGCACGCGATCGAACATGGCGGTGAACAGGTCGCCCTTGTTGGCGAAGTGCCAGTAGATGGCACCGCGCGTGACGCCGGCGGCGTGAGCGATGTCGGCGAGCGAAGTGCGCGACACGCCCTTCTCGAAGAAGACGCGCTCCGCGGCGTCGAGGATGCCGTTGCGTGTTTCCAGCGCTTCCTCTTTCGTACGTCGAACCATAATCGTCTGACCTGCTTTGATTGCGTTGCTGCGGGGGGCTGCTTGAACGATCGTCGCAACAATTGGATTGTTGAGATACAAGAAAGCGAAACAATCGGGCGGAAATTTTGTGCTCGCCGCCCATCCACGCTTTTACATTCGTTCATGAATGTATCTATAATAGCACCCCATCGGCCGGTTGCCGAGGCAGGGATGACCCGGTAATCGGTTAATATCCGTCACTGTTGCTTACGGAAGTATTCGCGCCGGCCGGTTCCGGCGGCGCATGGGTGTCTCCCTTTCAGTCCGGGAGCTCCACCCGATATCCCTGCGTGATCGCCTTCAGGCGTCCGGTCACTGTGTCGTCTCACACGCTTGTGTGCGTGCCCGTCTCCCGCACGAGACGGACGCACTTTTTGTGTTCCCAGTCATAGACAGAGGTTGCTCCATGCGCGTCGAACGGGTTCCATTCCGCTTAATCAGTGTCGCGACCGCTGCCGTGGTGTTGGCAGCATGCGGACAAAAACAATCGGCACCGCCGCAACAAACTCCCGAGGTCGGCGTGGTGACGGTCCAGCCGACCGCCGTGCCGGTCACCACGGAATTGCCGGGCCGCACGAGCGCCTACCTTGTCGCGCAGGTGCGCGCGCGGGTGGACGGCATCGTGCTGCGCCGGGAATTCACCGAAGGCAGCATCGTGAAGGCCGGCCAGCGCCTGTACAAGATCGATCCGGCGCCTTACATCGCTTCGCTCAATAGCGCGAAGGCGACGCTCGCGAAGGCGCAGGCGAACCTCGCCACGCAGAACGCGTTGGTGGCGCGCTACAAGGTGCTCGTCGCGGCGAACGCCGTGAGCAAGCAGAACTACGACGACGCCGTGGCGGCGCAAGGGCAGGCCGCAGCGGACGTCGCTTCGGGCAAGGCCGCGGTCGAAACGGCCCAGATCAATCTGGGCTATACGGATGTGACCTCGCCCATCACGGGCCAGGTCGGCATCTCGCAGGTCACGCCGGGCGCTTACGTGCAGGCGAGCGCGGCCACGCTGATGTCCACCGTGCAGCAGATCGATCCCGTCTACGTCGACCTCACGCAGTCGAGCCTCGAAGGGCTCGAACTGCGCCGGCAGATTCAGGAAGGCAAGATCAAGACCGCCGGTCCGCATGCCGCCAAGGTCACGCTGCTGCTGGAAGACGGCCGCGCCTATTCGCAGCCGGGCAAGCTCCAGTTCTCGGACGTCACCGTCGACCAGACCACCGGTTCGGTCACGGTTCGCGCCATCTTCCCGAACCCCGACCGCGTGCTGCTGCCCGGCATGTTCGTGCGCGCGCGCATCGAAGAAGGCATGAACGAAAACGCCTTCCTCGTGCCGCAGGTGGGCGTGACGCACAACGCGTCGGGCCAGGCCACGACACTCGTGGTGGGCGCCGACAACAAGGTGGCGATCCGCACCATCGTGACGGGCGGCACGCAAGGCACGAACTGGATCGTCGAGAGCGGACTGAACCCGGGTGACCGCGTGATCGTCCAGGGCACCGAGAAGGTTCGTCCGGGCGCCGAGGTGAAGGCCGTGCCGGCGCAGTTGCCGGCCGCGCCGGCCTCTGGTGCGCAAGCGGGCGGGGCGCCAGGCGCACCAGGTGCAACGGGTGCCGCCGCGGGCTCGGGCGCTGCCGCCGGTTCCGCCGCGCAGCCAGGTGCCGCTGCTTCCGCGGCGTCTGCTGCGTCGGGCGCGTAATAACAGGGAGCCTGCTTCATGGCAAAGTTCTTTATCGATCGCCCGATCTTCGCGTGGGTGATCGCCATCATCTTGATGCTCGCCGGCATCGCGTCGATCTTCACCTTGCCGGTGGCGCAATATCCGACCATTGCGCCGCCCGCGGTCCAGATCAGCGCGAGCTATCCGGGCGCCTCGGCGGACACGGTGCAAAACACCGTCACGCAGGTGATCGAGCAGCAGATGAGCGGTCTCGACCACCTGCTGTATCTGTCCTCCACGTCCGACGACTCCGGCACGGCCACCATCACGCTCACGTTCGCCGCGGGTACCAACCCCGACATCGCGCAGGTGCAGGTGCAGAACAAGCTGCAGCTCGCCACGCCGCTTCTGCCGCAGGTCGTGCAGCAGCTCGGCACGAAGGTGACGAAGTCGAGCAGCAGCTTCCTGCTCGTGCTCGCCTTCAACTCCGAAAACGGCAGCATGAGCCGCTACGACCTGGCGAACTACGTCGCGTCGAACGTCCAGGACCCGATCAGCCGGATCGACGGCGTGGGCACGGTGACGCTGTTCGGCTCGCAGTACGCCATGCGCATCTGGCTCGACCCGAACAAGCTGACGAACTACAGCCTGACGCCCGTCGATGTGTCGAACGCCATTTCGGCGCAGAACGTACAGGTGTCCGCCGGTCAGCTGGGCGGCACGCCTGCGGTGCCGGGCCAGGCGCTGCAGGCCACCATCACTGAAGCGACGCTGCTGCGCACGCCCGAGCAGTTCGGCAACATCCTGCTGAAGGTGAATCAGGACGGCTCCCAGGTGCGGCTGAAGGACGTGGCGCGCATCGAGCTGGGCGGCGAAACCTACAACTTCGACACGAAGTACAACGGTCAGCCTACGGCCGGCTTCGGCATCCAGCTCGCCACGGGCGCGAACGCGCTGCAGACGGCCAAGCTCGTGCGCCAGAAGGTCGACGAGCTGTCGAAGTACTTCCCGCCGGGCCTCGTCGTGAAGTATCCGTACGACACGACGCCGTTCGTGCGCCTGTCGATCGAGGAAGTGGTGAAGACGCTGCTGGAAGGTATCGTCCTCGTGTTCCTCGTGATGTACCTGTTCCTGCAGAACCTGCGCGCCACGCTCATTCCGACCATCGCGGTGCCGGTCGTGCTCCTGGGCACGTTCGCGATCATGGCGCTGGTGGGTTTCTCCATCAACACGCTGTCGATGTTCGGCCTCGTGCTCGCCATCGGTCTGCTGGTGGACGATGCGATCGTGGTGGTGGAGAACGTGGAGCGCGTGATGGCCGAAGAAGGGCTCTCACCGCGCGAAGCCACGCGCAAGGCCATGGACCAGATCACCGGCGCGCTGGTGGGCGTGGCGCTCGTGCTTTCGGCCGTGTTCGTGCCGGTGGCATTCTCGGGCGGCTCGGTGGGCGCCATCTACCGGCAGTTCTCGCTCACGATCGTGGCGGCCATGGTGCTCTCCGTGCTGGTCGCGCTGATCCTGACCCCGGCGCTCTGCGCAACGATCCTCAAGCCGATTCCGAAGGGCCACCACGAAGAGAAGAAGGGCTTCTTCGGCTGGTTCAACCGCACCTTCGACAAGAGCCGCGAGAAGTACCACACGGGCGTGCACCACGTGATCAAGCGCTCGGGCCGCTGGCTCGTGATCTATCTGGTGGTGATCGTGGCGGTGGGGCTGCTGTTCGTGCGCCTGCCCAAGTCGTTCCTGCCCGACGAGGATCAGGGCTCGATGTTCGTGCTCGTGCAGACGCCGTCCGGCTCGACGCAGGAAACCACGGCACGCACGCTGGCGAACATCTCGAACTACCTGCTCACGGACGAGAAGAGCATCGTCGAAGCCGTGTTTACGGTGAACGGCTTCAGCTTCGCGGGCCGTGGCCAGAACTCGGGCCTCGTGTTCGTGCGGATGAAGGACTACTCCGAGCGGCAGCACGCCGACCAGAAGGTGCAGGCGCTCGTGGGCCGCATGTTCGCGCGCTATGCGGGTTACAAGGATGCGATGGTGATTCCGGTGAATCCGCCGTCCATTCCGGAACTCGGTACGGCCTCGGGCTTCGACTTCGAACTGCAGGATCGCGGCGGCCTCGGGCACACGGCGCTCATGGCGGCTCGCAACCAGTTGCTCGGTATGGCCGCGAAGGACCCGAACCTCGCGCTCGTGCGTCCGAACGGCCTGAACGACACGCCACAGTTCAAGGTGGACATCGACCGTGAAAAGGCGCTGGCGCTGGGCGTATCGGCATCCACAGTCGACCAGACGTTCTCGATTGCGTGGGCGTCGCAGTACGTGAACAACTTCCTCGATACGGACAACCGGATCAAGAAGGTCTACGTGCAAAGCGATGCGCCGTTCCGCATGACGCCGGGCGACCTGAACATCTGGTACGTGCGCAATGGCTCGGGCGGGATGGTGCCGTTCAGCTCCTTCGCCACCGGCCACTGGACCTACGGCTCGCCGAAGCTCGAACGCTATAACGGCATTTCGTCCGTCGAAATCCAGGGCGCGGCGGGGCCGGGCAAGAGTACCGGCCAGGCCATGCAGGCCATGCAGCAGATCGCGACGAAGCTGCCGGCGGGTATCGGCTACGAGTGGACCGGCTTGTCGTTCCAGGAAATCCAGTCCGGCTCGCAAGCGCCTATCCTTTACGGTATCTCGATCCTCGTGGTGTTCCTGTGTCTCGCGGCGCTCTATGAGAGCTGGTCGATTCCGTTCGCGGTGATCATGGTGGTGCCGCTCGGTGTGCTCGGTGCGCTGCTCGCGGTGACATTGCGCGGCCTCGAGAACGACGTGTTCTTCCAGGTCGGTCTGCTCACCACCGTGGGTCTGTCGGCCAAGAACGCGATTCTGATCGTGGAGTTCGCACGCGAGCTGCAGCAGGGTGAAGGCATGGGACCGATCGAGGCGGCGCTGGAAGCCGCGCGGCTGCGGCTGCGTCCTATCCTGATGACGTCGCTTGCGTTCATTCTCGGCGTGCTGCCGCTTGCCATCAGTAACGGCGCGGGTTCGGCGAGCCAGCACGCAATTGGTACCGGCGTGATCGGCGGGATGCTGACGGCGACGTTCCTCGCCATCTTCATGATCCCGATGTTCTTCGTGGTGATCCGCGCGCGGTTCGCCGGCGAGAAGGAAGATCCGGACGAGGCGCTCGCCCATTACGACGAGCATCACCCGCACGGCCCGCAAGGCGGTAGCGGCAACGATGGCAACGGTTCGGGCAAGGAAGGACACTGAGATGCATAAACACGCTTTGATTGCAGCGGCGGTCGCCTTGCTGGCCGCCGGCTGCACGATGGCGCCGAGGTACGAACGGCCAGCGGCGCCCGTGGCGTCGTCGTTCCCGACCGGCGGCGTCTACGAGACCCAGCCGGGCATGAGCGGCACGTCGACGAACGGGCGCAGCGCGAGCGGCGCTACGGCCACGGACATCGGCTGGCGCGACTTCTTCGTCGATCCGCGTCTGCAGCGGCTCGTGGAAATCGCGCTCAAGAACAACCGGGACCTGCGGGTCTCGGTGCTCAACATCGACGCCGCACGGGCGCAGTATCAGATCACGCGCGCAGACCTGTTCCCCGCCATCAACGGCGTGGCAACCGACTCGCGCACCCGTGTGCCCAGTGCGTTGCAGACCGGTCCCTCGAATCCGTACAGCGTCTATAACGTCGGGTTGTCGGCGTCGTGGGAAATCGACTTCTGGGGGCGCATCCGCAGCCTGAAGGACCAGGCGCTTGCGCAATACCTGTCCACGGCGCAGGCGCGCAAGGCAGCGGAAATTTCGCTCGTGTCGCAGGTGGCGGACCAGTACCTCACCATGCTCGCCGACGACGACCTGCTTCAGGTGACCCAGTCCACGCTCAAGACGGCGCAGGACTCGTACAACCTGACGAAGGTGCAGTTCGAAAACGGCACAGGTACGGAACTCGATCTGCGTCAGGCCGAGAGCGTGCTCGAGACGGCGAAGGCCAATCTGCAGGCTCAGGAGCGTGCTCGTGCGCAAGCGGAGAACGCGCTTGTTCTGCTGATCGGGGAGCCGTTGCCAGGCGATCTGCCGCAAGGCTTGCCGCTTGGCGCGCAAAACCTGCTGACCGACATTCCGGCCGGTTTGCCGTCGGACCTGCTCACGCGGCGTCCCGACATCATGGAAGCGGAGGAAACGCTGCTCGCCGCGAACGCGAACATCGGCGCGGCGCGGGCCGCGTTCTTTCCGAAGATCTCGCTCACG
Organism: Paraburkholderia kururiensis JCM 10599 = LMG 19447; assembly: GCF_003986935.1. GTDB lineage: Bacteria > Pseudomonadota > Gammaproteobacteria > Burkholderiales > Burkholderiaceae > Paraburkholderia > Paraburkholderia kururiensis. The sequence continues at coordinate 55,965 of NZ_RJZE01000007.1, forward strand.
AGCACGTTCGGTACCGAGAGCCTGACGCTGGGCGGACTCTTCAAGGCGGGCACTGCAGCCTGGACGTTCGTGCCGCAGGTCACGCTGCCGATCTTCCAGGGCGGTGCGAACGTGGCGAACCTGAACCTCGCGAACGTGCAGAAGCGCATCGAGATTGCGAACTACGAGAAGGCGATCCAGTCGGCGTTCCGCGAAGTGGCCGACGGGCTCGCTGCGCGCGGCACCTACGACCAGCAGATCGCCGCACTCGAGCGCAACACGTTTGCCAACCAGCGTCGGCTGGATCTGTCCGATCTGCGTTACCGCAACGGCGTGGACAGCTACCTTACGGTGCTGACGGCGCAAACGGACCTGTACTCGTCGCAGCAATCGCTGATCTCGGCACGGCTTGCACGGTGGACGAACCTCGTGGATCTGTATCGTGCGCTGGGCGGCGGCTGGATCGAACGGGCAGGAGAGACGCCGCGTCCGGCAGACGCACCGGTCGACTACGGCGCGGCGAGCGCGCCCGTGGCGGCTTCGTCCGCGTCGGCGGGATGAGGTGCCGCGCCACGTGCGGCGATCGGGATACGTGACGTAGTGCGTCGTGCGAGAGCGGGAAATCCGCGGTCGCGCATGACGGGTTGAAGACCTCGCAGGTTGAGGTGGATAGACAAAGAGACAAAAGCCCTCGTTGGTCAAATGACCGACGAGGGCTTTTTCTTTTGGACCGATGTGACCACTAACTATAGACCTTGCTCCGGACCCTCGGCCGGATGGCTAAACATGATTGGCAGTCCATCATTTTGGTGTCTGCTGGGGCTAGCATCTCCTTCAATCGGATCGATTTGCGGGGCTCGTAACGAGTCGTAAGCCGTCGCGCAAAACGTCCGGTTCGATCACAGTTGTCAGTTGACAACGAGTAATAATCACTGGAGAATTGAGGCCGTTGATGGTTCGTGGAACACACTCGAAAAAGGACGTAGAAGAGGCGCTGGCCTACGCGGAAGAACAGGGCTGGCGTGTGCAAAGTGGCGGCAAGGGGCATGCGTGGGGCAGGTTGTACTGTCCGTATAACGACGCTGAATGCCGTTGCGGCGAATTTTGCATCACGAGTATCTGGAGCACGCCGAAGAATCCGGGCAATCATGCGAAGCACTTGCGGCGGGTCGTCGACAATTGCACGACGCACCGTCAAAAGCGTGAGGCGAAGGAAGCGGACACGTGCGGCACAAAGCAGGAGTAAAGATGGAATACGTTTTCACGCTGAAGTATCGGCTGGCTGCGCAAGATTTCGATTACGACGAGATCGTCGAGCGGCTTGGCGAAGCAGGCTGCGACGACGCAACGGTCGGCATCGGGCAACCGGGTCGCATCGCGTTGCTGTTTACGCGCGAAGCGAAGAGCGCGCGCGAGGCGTTGGTGAGCGCGCTGGAGGACGTGAAGCGCGCCATTCCCACAGCGCGTCTCATCGAGGCGGCACCCGACTTCGTCGGGCTCACCGACGTTGCGGAAGTGGCGGGCGTGTCTCGTCAGAACATGCGCAAGCTCATGGTCGGTCACGCACACAATTTTCCGATGCCGGTTCACGAAGGCAGCGCCTCGGTGTGGCATCTCGCGGACGTGCTGGGCTGGCTGTATAACCGCGGCGGCTACGACATCAAGCCCGAGGTGCTGGAAGTGGCGGAGCTGGCCAAGCAGATCAATCTGGCGAGAGACGCACGCGATCTCAAGCCGCAGATGAACCGGGCGTTGGCGCAGCTCGTAGGGTAGCGGTACGCAGACAGTCAATGCACGTCGGCGGCGCGTCCGTCGAAGTCGTGTCCCGAGCGTCGAATTTCGCACTGCGCTGCTTTTTCACTTTTCACGCCGTTGAACACGAGATTGAGCAGCACCGCGGAAAGCGACGCGAGCAGAATGCCGCTGTGCAAGATGGGCGAGAGCGCAGGCGGCAGCTTCGAGAAGAAGTGGGGCGACACGACCGGCACGAGCCCGAGGCCCACGCTCACGGCCACGATGAAGAGATTGTGGTGGTTCTTCACGAAGTCGACCTTCGCGAGCACCTTGATGCCGTTAGCCGCCACCATGCCGAACATTACGATGCCGGCGCCGCCCAGCACGAACGCCGGCACGGAAGCCACAACCTGCGCCATCTTCGGGAACAGCCCGAGCAGCACCAGAATCACACCGCCGGTCGCGCAGACGAAGCGGCTCTTCACGCCGGTTACACCAATCAGCCCGACGTTTTGCGAGAACGATGTGTGCGGGAACGAGTTGAAGATGCCGCCTATCAGTGTGCCGAGTCCATCCACGCGCAGTCCTCGCACCAGCGTTGCCTGATCGACGGGACGGTCCACCATGTCGCCGACCGCGAGGAACATGCCGGTCGACTCGATGAACGTGACGAACATCACCGTCACCATCGTCGCGATAGAGAGCGGATCGAAGTGCGGCAGCCCGAAGTGGAACGGCATGACGAAGCCGACCCACGGCGCGCTCGTCACACCGGCCATGTTCACGCGCCCCAGCAGTGCGGCGATCACGAAGCCGGCCACCATGCCAAGCAGCACCGAGATGTTGGCCACAAAGCCTTTGCCGAACCGGTTGATCAGCAGAATCAGCATCAACACCACGAGCGACAGACCGAGATAGACCGGATTGCCATAGTCCGGATTACCGACGCCGCCCGCCGCCCAGTTGATGCCCACTTCCATCAGCGAAAGCCCGATCACGGCAATCACGGTGCCCACCACCACGGGCGGGAAGAACCGCAGCAGCTTGCCGATCATGGGCGCAAGCAGAATGCCGATCACGCCCGCCGCGATGGTCGAGCCGAAGACGTCGAGAATGCCCAGCGATGGATTCGTGCCGATCGCGATCATGGGGCCCACGGCCGCGAACGTACAGCCCATGATGACAGGCAGGCGAATGCCGAAGATCCACACACCGAGTGTCTGGATCAAGGTGGCGATACCGCACGAGAACAGGTCGGCGCTGATGAGAAACGCGACCTGGTCTTTCGGCAACTTGAGCGCGCTGCCAACGATGAGCGGCACAGCAACGGCGCCCGCATACATGACAAGCACATGCTGAATGCCGAGCGTGAGCAACTGGCCGGCCGGCAGTCGCTCGTCGCAGGGATGGACGGTGTTCGGGGGCATCGCGGCTGTCTCCACATCTCGTTGGGAATGACCTCCACGGTATGCCGGACGAAAAGGCCCAACAAGACTGCTCGTTTCTATTCCCCGCCTCCGGGTGACGATATGGCACCGCGCGGCGGGCGAGCGCGAGAGATCTGCGTGCACCGGTAGGCAGCGCCCGGGTGCCGCCATGACGTCCCGGCTAGGTCCAAGGTGCCGGCACGCCGTACGATCCGCGCCCACGCGCGTGCAGTGCCCGTTATGATCTCTATTCCGCGCGCCATATGGGTGGTCCCGGGTGGTCCCGCACGGTCGTCCGTCTGGTCCGTCAATCTTCTGCACGCAAGTGGCCGCCGTGCCTCGCGCTCCGGCTTGCGAATCTCGTCACGCGGCCCTTGCCGTGTGGTTATCATCGTCGTCATTTTTCTTCACGGAGCGTTCATGAGCCTGCCCGTTGCGCGCTTTCTCGGCATCGATCTGGGCACCGGCTCGCTGAAGCTCGCGATCATCGATGGCGAAGGTCGCGAGCGTGCCGCGTCCAGCGTGGCCTATGGCATCGAGACGCCGCACCCGGGCTGGGCCGAGATCTCCGTGGACACGTGGTGGCGCGCGTTGTGCGAGGCCGCCGGCAAGCTGCCCGCCGACGAGCGTGCTGCCGTGTGCGCCATCGGTTTCTCGGGGCAGATGCACGGCGTAGTGCTGACCGATGACGAGGGCCGCGCCGTGCGTTCCGCCATGCTCTGGCCCGACACGCGCGCGCTCGCCCTGCTCGATGCATGGCCCGATCCGCAGCCGAACCCTGTCGCCCCTGGCATGGCGGGGCCGCTGCTGCGCTGGATCGCGCTCAACGATCCGCATGCATTGCGTGCCGCGCGCTGGGCACTGCAACCGAAAGACTGGCTGCGCGTCGCGCTGGGCGGCGTGATAGCGGCCGACCCTTCGGACGCTTGCGCCACCGCGCTCGCCGACGCCGGCGGCACATGGAACCTCGACCTGCTCGACACGCTCGGATTGCCGCGTCGATGGTTCGCGGCGTTGTCGCCGTCGTATGCCGCGGGCGGCACGCTCGCCGACGAAGCCGCACGCCAGCTCGGGCTGACGCCCGGCATCGCACTCGCCATCGGCGCTGCCGACACCCCGTGCGCGGCGCTCGGCAGCGGACTCGCGAATGACGGCGATGCGTTGCTCACCACGGGCACGGGCGGCCAGATCGTGGTGCTGTCGACACGCGAGCCCGCGAAGGTGCGCGGCCTGCATGCCTACCGTGCCGCGACGGACCATTGGTACCGGATGGCCGCGATGCAAAACGTGGGCGTGGCGCTGGAAGCTGTGCGCGGCTGGCTCGCGTACGAGTGGCAGGACGCCTATCGCGACGCCTTCGCGGCAGACGCCGCGCGAGGCCTCACCTTCTTGCCCTACCTGACCGGTGAACGTTCGCCGTGGCTCGACCCCGCGGCACGCGGCGGCTGGCTTGGCCTCGCGCTCGGACACACGCGCGGCACGATGATGCGCGCGGCCTTCGAAGGCGTCGCATTTGCGCTGCGAGCGGGCCTCGACGCGATTCGCGCGAGCGGTGCCGAGGTGCCGTCGCTCAGGCTCGCGGGCGGCGGATCGGTGGATGCGCGCTGGCGCCAGCTGCTCGCCGACGCATTGCAGGCCGAACTCCATGCCGTGGACAGTCCGAACGCCGCGGCGCGTGGCGCGGCGATGCTGGCAGGCGTCGCATGCGGCCATTGGGCCGTAGCCGATCTGCCGGCACTTGCGCCTGCGGCCACACGGGTGGCCACACCGAGCGGCGACGTCGGGCTGGAAGAACGCTATGCCCGCTTCGTCGATCTGTACGGGCGGGTGAAAGACTGGTTCGATGGCGCAGCGCCGTCATGAAGCAGCAAGAAAGAATGCAGCCTGGCGCGTAAGGTCACACGCACGCCGGGCACTCACGAACTCAACGATTCCAAGGAGCGAAACACAATGAAGACGAAAGCAGCCGTTGCATGGAAGGCCGGCGCCCCGCTGACGATCGAAGAAGTCGATCTCGAAGGCCCGCGTGCGGGCGAGGTGCTGATCGAGGTGAAGGCCACCGGCATCTGCCACACCGACTACTACACGCTCTCGGGCGCCGACCCCGAAGGGCTTTTCCCCGCGATTCTCGGCCACGAAGGCGCGGGCATCGTCGTGGACGTGGGGCCTGGCGTCGGCACGCTGAAGAAGGGCGACCACGTGATTCCGCTCTACACGCCCGAATGCCGTCAGTGCAAGTTCTGCCTCTCGCGCAAGACGAACCTGTGCCAGGCTATTCGCGCCACGCAGGGCAAGGGCTTGATGCCCGACGCGACCTCGCGCTTCTCGCTCGGCGGCAAGCCGCTCTTTCACTACATGGGTACCTCGACGTTCTCGAACTACATCGTCGTGCCCGAGATCGCGGTGGCGAAGATCCGCGAAGACGCACCGTTCGACAAGGTCTGCTACATCGGCTGCGGCGTGACCACGGGCGTGGGCGCGGTGGTCTATTCGGCGAAGGTCGAGGCGGGCGCGAACGTCGTCGTGTTCGGGCTGGGCGGCATTGGCCTCAACGTGATCCAGGGCGCGAAGATGGTGGGCGCGGACAAGATCATCGGCGTTGACATCAACCCGAAGCGCGTGGAACTCGCGAAGAAGTTCGGCATGACGCACTTCGTGAATCCGAACGAAGTGGAGAACGTGGTCGATCACATCGTGCAGCTCACCGACGGCGGCGCCGACTACTCGTTCGAGTGCGTGGGCAACGTGAAGCTGATGCGTGAGGCGCTGGAATGCACGCACAAGGGCTGGGGGCAGTCGTTCATCATCGGCGTGGCGGCGGCGGGCGAGGAAATCAGCACGCGTCCGTTCCAGCTCGTGACGGGCCGCCAGTGGAAGGGCTCGGCGTTCGGCGGCGCGCGCGGCCGCACGGACGTGCCGAAGATCGTCGACTGGTACATGGAAGGCAAGCTCAACATCGACGACCTCATCACGCACACGCTGCCGCTCGAGAAGATCAACGAAGGCTTCGATCTGATGAAGCGGGGCGAGTCGATCCGTTCAGTGGTGCTGTACTGACAGGAGCACGCGATGCTGGAACTCGTTGAAACGCACGGCTGCCACGGCGGCGTGCAGCGCATCTACCGTCACGCGTCCGCGGCCATCGGGCTGCCGATGCGCTTCTCGGTCTACCTGCCGCCGCAGGCGTTGCAGGCGGGCGCGCCGCGCGTGCCGGCGCTGTTCTATCTGGCCGGGCTCACCTGCACGGAAGAAACTTTTCCGATCAAGGCCGGCGCGCAGCGCGTCGCGGCGCAGCACGGCATCGCGCTGATTGCGCCGGACACGAGTCCGCGCGGCGCCGGTGTGCCGGGCGAGACCGATTCGTGGGACTTCGGCGTGGGCGCGGGCTTCTACGTGGATGCCACGCGCGAGCCGTGGGCGCAGCACTATCGCATGTACTCGTACGTGCGCGACGAGTTGCGGCAGACCCTGCTGGCCGAACTGCCCGTGGACGGCGCGCGGCTCGGCATCTTCGGTCATTCCATGGGCGGGCACGGTGCGCTGATGCTGGCGTTGCGTAACCCGGAGATCTATCGGTCGGTATCGGCGTTTGCGCCCATTGCCGCGCCCATGCGCTGCCCGTGGGGCGAGAAGGCGTTCGGCGGCTACCTGGGCGACGACCGCGAGGCGTGGCGCGACTACGACACGAGCGAACTCGTAACGAAGCTGGGCGCGCGGTTTAGCGAGGGCATTCTGGTCGATCAGGGGCTCGACGATCAGTTCCTTGTGAACCAGCTCAATCCCGACGTGTTCGAGGCCGCGTGCAGGCAGGCGGGGCAGCCGCTCACGCTGCGCCGTCACGCGGGCTATGACCACGGGTACTTCTTCATCTCGACGTTCATCGAAGACCATCTGGCGCATCACGCCAGGGTGCTCTGTCGTTGAAGGTTGCTGAGGGGCTCCGCTCAGGGCTAAGGAAGCGCGCGGCTCTCACGCCGCGCGCGGCTGCATATGACGGCGTCTGACTTCTAGCGTCTGCGCAACAGGCTCGCACCGTAGACCGCCGCCGCAAGCGCGGTGATCCAGAAGCTCGTGGGCCAGTCGGTATAAAAGGCGAGCGTCACGCCCAGCCACGCCTGGGCGAGCGCGAACAGCGCGGCGAGCGCAAGCCCGGTGGAAAGCCGCGTCGTGAGGTTTTGCGCCGCGGCAGCCGGGCCCACCATCAACGTGAACACGAGCAGCACGCCCACGATCTGCGTGCACGCGGCCACGGCGAGCGCCGTCACGGCGAGAAACAGCGTCGAGACGAGCCGCAGCGATACGCCCTTCGCCTCCGCAAGCTCAGGCTGGAGCGAGGCAAACAGCAAGGGCCGCGCGATGGCCGCCAGCGCGGCAAGGCTCACCACGGCGAGCGCCGCCAGCACGACGAGCGTCGGTCCGCTCACGCCCAGCACGTTGCCGAACAGCAGCGCTGTCACTTGCGTTGCGTACTGCGTGAAGAAGTGCAGGAACAGCAGCCCGAAGCCCAGTGCGAGCGAGAGCGTGACGCCGATCGCGACGTCGCGGCCGGCCAGCCGTTCGCCGAGCGCGCCCATGCACATGCCCGCCGCGAACGTGAAGCCCACCATGCCCCAGAGCGGCGAGATGCCGAGCAGCACCGCGCCCGTCGCACCAGTGAAGCCGACGTGCGAGAGCGCGTGCCCCGCGAACGTCTGCCCCCGCAGCACGAGGAAGTAGCCGACCACGCCCGCCAGCACCGCGACAATCCCCGACGCCGCGAAGGCGTTCACCATGAAGTCGTATTCAAACATCGTGCGTGTGATCGTGTGGATGGCTGCCGTGACCGTGATCGTGGCGGTGGCTTTCGTGGCCCGGCGCATGTTCGTGCTCGTCTTCGTGGCCGTGGTCGTGTTTTTCGATTTCGACGTCGCCGGACATCACGAAGATGCGGCCTTTCACGCGCATCACGTCGATGGGCGAGCCATAGAGCCGCGTGAGCACGGGCGCGGTGATGACTTCATCGACGGTGCCGAGCGCCGCCACGCTGTTGCCGAGATACAGCACGCGGTCGAGCGCATTCAGTAGCGGGTTGAGTTCATGCGCCGAAAACAGCACCGCGATGCCGAGTTCGCGCTGCACCTCGCGTACGAGTTCGACGACGCTGCGCTGATGATGCGGATCGAGGCTGATGAGCGGTTCGTCGAGCAGCAGCAGTTGCGGTTTGCCGAGCAGGCATTGCGCGAGCAGCAGGCGCTGCCGTTCTCCACCGGATAGCTCGAAGAGCGGACGCTTCGCGAGCGAGCGGGCGCCCACGAGTTCGAGCACGCGGTCGACGTCGGCGCGCGTGGCGGCATCCGTATGAGGCAGGCCCCAGCGGTGACCGTCCGCGGCCATTGCGACGAATTCGCGGCCGCGAATGCGCCGGCCCGCAAGCGCGCTGCGCGTCTGCGGCATGTAGCCGATCGACGCGTTGCCGCGCATCACCGGCTCGCCCAGTACGCGAATCGTGCCTTGCGCCGCGGGCACGAGACCGAGCACGGCGCGCATCAACGTGGTCTTGCCGGCGCCGTTCGACCCCAGCACGCCAATGAACTCGCCCTGATTCACGGTGAAGCTCGTGTCGCGCAGAATGACGCGCCCACCCAGCTCGATGGTGACGCGATCGAGCTCGAGCACGGGCGCAATGGCCGGATCGCGAGCGCTTTCGGATGGCGCGCGGCCAGTCACGTTCATGTATGGGTTCCCTTTGCTACTGCCTGGTGCTGCTTTGCTGCATTGGCTGCCGGCTGTTGACCGTTGCGGGCTACCGCGAGCTACTTTGCCGCGGCGCCCGAGGCCAGCGCCTTGTCGAGCGCGGTCAGCTGCGCCAGCATCCACTGCTGGAACGTCATGCCGGCCGGCTCCGTTTCGGTGACGCTCACGCTCGGCACGTGTGAATCCTGCGCGAGTTTCAGCATGCGTTTCGTGAGCGCCTCGGTGGCCTGACTGTTATAGATCAGCACCCGGACTTGCCGCTCGCGCAGATCGCGTTCGAAGGCGGCGATGTCCGAGGGGCTCGCTTCCGTGTCGTTCATCGTGGCGAGCTGGAAGTGCAGGTTGCGCATCGCAAGCCCGATCGCGTCGGACATATAGCCGAACACCGGCTCCGTGGCCGTCACCGGCTGGCCCGCGTAACGCGCGTGCATGGCCGCGACCTTGTCGTTGATGCCCTTCAGCGACCCGAGAAACGTTGCAAGGTTGGCATCGTACACGTTCTTGTGCGAGGGGTCTGCGGCCGAGAGCGCCGAGCCGATGGCGCGCGCCACGGCCGGCATCGTCGCCGGGTCGTACCAGAGGTGCGGATTGTCGCCGGCCTTCTTGCCGACGAGATCGGCGGCCACGATCGTCGCCCGCTTGCTGCTCTTCGACACGGCGAGGAGCTTCGTCATCCACGGGTCGTAGTCGGCGCCGTTGTAGACCACGATGCTGGCCTGCTGGAGCGCGCGCGCCGTCTTCGGGCTGGCCTCGAAGAGATGCGGATCCTGGTCCGGATTCGAGAGGATGCTGGTCACGTCCACGTAGCGGCCACCGATCTGCCGCACCACGTCGCCGTAGAAGTTTTCCGCTGCCACGACGGGCACTTTGCTTTCCTGCGCGAGCGCCGCATGGCTCATGGCAAGGGCCGCGGCGCTGGCCGCGAGGAGGGCGGGCAGGCGCATGCTGCGACGCAGCAGATTCCACAGCGAGTGGGCTGTCTTCATGGTTGTTCCCGGGCTTCGAGGTTGAGGAGGGTTGCGTTCGTTACGGCGTTCCCGCCGCGCCGTGGCGTTGCATTCGCCGTTTTCCGGCATGGGCTCGTGACGGCGCGCGACACGAAATCGGGATGATATAACGTATCACTATCTTTCGGCACCTCTGCCGTACAGCCATGTCGCGGACCTTGCGCGCCGCACCATCGAAATGTCACGTCGCGCCTTGACATGATCCGACTCGTATCCGATCATTCGATCACAAACAGAGCAATTGTTCGCGTGATGGGCGTTCGCTCGCTGCGTGGACGGCAGAACGATCAGGAGACAGCGAGTGGCAGCGCGATTGCAGGACAAGGTTGCGATTCTGACCGGCGCAGCAAGCGGCATTGGCGAAGCGGTGGCCCGGCGCTATCTGGAAGAAGGAGCGCGTTGCGCGCTCGTGGACCTGAAGCCGGCCGAAGGCATCGCGCCCCAGCTTGCCCGCGAGTACGGCGACCGCTTGCTCCCCCTTCATGCAGACGTCACGCGGCGCGAAGATATTGAGCGCATCGTTGCCGCCACCGTGGCGCGCTTCGGCCGCATCGACGTGCTCTTCAACAACGCGGCGCTCTTCGACATGCGGCCGCTGCTCGACGAATCCTGGGACATCTTCGACAAGCTCTTCGCCGTCAACGTGAAGGGCCTGTTCTTCCTCATGCAGGCCGTGGCGCGCCAGATGGTGAGCCAGGGCGACGGCGGCAAGATCATCAACATGTCGTCGCAGGCCGGGCGCCGCGGCGAGGCGCTGGTCTCGCACTACTGCGCGACCAAGGCCGCTGTCATCAGCTACACGCAGTCCGCGGCGCTCGCGCTTGCGCCGCACAGAATCAACGTGAACGGCATCGCCCCGGGCGTCGTCGATACCCCGATGTGGGATCAGGTCGATGCGCTCTTCGCCCGCTACGAGAACCGTCCCGTGGGCGAGAAGAAGCGGCTCGTGGGCGAAGCCGTGCCGCTTGGCCGCATGGGGCTGCCCGGCGACCTCACGGGCGCGGCGCTGTTTCTCGCTTCCGCCGACGCCGACTACATCACCGCCCAGACGCTGAACGTCGACGGCGGCAACTGGATGAGTTGAGTCCGAAGTCGAGGCCGAAGTCAGGTCCGAAGTTGAATCCAGATCGCGCTGCGCGCGGCCGCGGCGTCTGTTGTTCCGTCCATCAAGAAGGGCCTTGCGACGGCCCGCCATAACGCAGTCCATACAGGAGACAAGTCATGAAACGAGCCTTGAGAACCGCGCTTCGGGCGTTCGCCGTCGGCGCCGTCGGATGCGCCGCGGCCGCGAGCGCCTCTGCCGCGACGGTGACGATCGCCATGTTGAACAACCCCGACATGATCGAGCTGAAGAAGCTCTCGCCCGCGTTCGAAAAGGCGAATCCGGACATCAAGCTCAACTGGGTGATTCTCGAAGAGAACGTGCTGCGCCAGCGCGCCACCACCGACATCACGACCAACAGCGGCCAGTTCGACGTGATGATGATCGGCACCTACGAAACGCCGCAGTGGGGCAAACGCGGCTGGCTTTCGCCGATGTCGAACCTGCCCGCCGACTACGACCTCAACGACGTCGTGAAGACCGCGCGCGATGGTCTCTCGTACAACGGCACGCTCTACGCGCTGCCGTTCTACGTCGAAAGCTCCATGACGTTCTATCGCAAGGACCTGTTCGCGGCCAAGGGACTCAAGATGCCCGACCAGCCCACCTACGACCAGATCGCCCAGTTCGCCGACAAGCTCACGGACAAGGCCAGCGGCACCTACGGCATCTGCCTGCGCGGCAAGGCCGGCTGGGGCGAGAACATGGCCTACGTCACGACGCTCGTGAACACCTTCGGCGGCCGCTGGTTCGACGAGAAGTGGAACGCGCAGCTCACCTCGCCCGAGTGGAAGAAGGCGGTGAACTTCTATGTCGACCTGCTGAAGAAGGACGGCCCGCCGGGAGCCAGCTCGAACGGCTTCAACGAAAACCTCACGCTGATGTCGTCGGGCAAGTGCGCCATGTGGATCGATGCGACCGTGGCCGCCGGCATGCTCTACAACAAGCAGCAGTCGCAGGTGGCCGACAAGATCGGCTTTGCCGCGGCGCCGGTCGAAGTCACGCCGAAGGGCTCGCACTGGCTGTGGTCGTGGGCGCTCGCCATTCCGAAGTCCTCGAAGCAGCAGGACGCGGCGAAGAAGTTCATCACGTGGGCCACGTCGAAGGGCTACATCGAGATGGTGGCCAAGGACGAGGGCTGGGCATCGGTGCCGCCGGGTACGCGTGAATCCACCTATCAGCGCGCCGAGTACAAGCAGGCGGCGCCGTTTTCCGAGTTCGTGCTGAAGGCGATCCAGACCGCCGACCCGAATTCGCCGACCGCGCAAAAGGTGCCGTACACGGGCGTGCAATTCGTTGGCATCCCTGAGTTCCAGTCGTTCGGTACCGTGGTGGGTCAAAGCATTGCCGGTGCGCTGGCAGGCCAGATGTCGGTCGACCAGGCACTGCAGGCAGGCAACGCCACGGCGGATCGCGCCGTGCGCCAGGCCGGCTATCTGAAGTAACTTGAAGTGACTTGAAGTAACCCGCAGCAAGCGTTCCGGCCGCGGCGCAATCGTACTTGGCATGTTGCGTCTCAGCCGGAACCCGTAGCACCCGAGCGGGCCGCAGCACTTCCGGGCCCGCTCCAACCGAAGGGTGGTCACGATCATGCGTCATCTCCATCTCCCCCTCATGCACGTCCACCGCGAAACCACCGTAGAGGCGAGCGAAGTCGGCAAGCGCCGTCCGTCGCGCTGGCTGATGACGCCGTCCGTCGCAGTCCTGCTGCTCTGGATGGCCATTCCGCTCGCGATGACCATCTGGTATTCGTTCTCGCGCTACAACCTGCTGAACCCTGATGTGAAGGGCTTCGCGGGCCTCGACAACTACCGTTTTCTCGCCACCGATCCGTCGTTCCTGCCCTCCATCGCCCACACGCTCGAACTGATCGGCGCGGTGCTGGTGATTACCGTGGTGGGCGGCGTGCTGATGGCGGTGCTGTTCGACCGCAAGTTCTACGGCCAGGGCGTGGCGCGACTGCTCGCCATCGCGCCGTTCTTCGTGATGCCCACGGTGAGCGCGCTGATCTGGAAGAACATGATCCTGCACCCCGTGTACGGACTCGTGGCCGCGGGCATGCGCGCGCTGGGCCTCACGCCCATCGACTGGTTCGCCCAGTACCCGCTCACGGCCGTCATCATGATCGTGGCGTGGCAGTGGCTGCCGTTCGCGTTCCTGATCCTCTTCACGGCCATTCAGTCGCTCGACCAGGAACAGAAGGAAGCGGCGCGCATCGATGGCGCCGGGGCTTTCTCGATGTTCTTCTACATCACGCTGCCGCACCTGAAGCGCGCCATCGCCGTGGTGGTCATGATGGAGACCATCTTCCTGCTCTCGATCTTCGCGGAGATCTACACGACGACAGGCGGCGGTCCCGGCAACGCCACGACCAACCTCTCGTATCTGATCTATTCGATGGGCCTGCAGCAGTTCGACGTCGGCATTGCGTCGGCGGGCGGCATTCTCGCCGTGGTGCTCGCGAACATCGTGTCGTTCTTCCTCGTGCGCATGCTCGCGAGGAACCTGAAAGGGGAGTACGAAAAATGAGCCAGCTTGCTGCTTCTTCCGCTCCTTCCGCTGCGGTGGCGCGCGCGCCCGGCGCTTCGCCGCTCGCCATGATCCGCCGCAGCATTCCAGGCATTCTCGCGTGGCTAATCGCGCTGCTGCTGTTCTTCCCGATCTTCTGGATGGCCATTACGGCGTTCAAGACCGAACAGCAGGCGTACGCGTCGACGCTTTTCTTCATGCCGACGCTGGAGAGTTTTCGCGAGGTCTTCGCACGCAGCGATTACTTCGCGTTCGCCTGGAATTCGGTGCTGATCTCCGTGGGCGTTACCGTCATCTGCCTGCTGTTCGCGGTGCCCGCGGCTTACGCGATGGCGTTCTTCCCCGACCACCGCACGCAGAAGATCCTGCTGTGGATGCTCTCGACGAAGATGATGCCGTCCGTCGGCGTGCTCGTGCCCATCTACGTGCTCTGGAAAAACAGCGGCCTGCTGGATACGGTGTGGGGCCTCGTGATCGTCTACTCGCTCATCAATCTGCCCATTGCGGTGTGGATGGCCTTCACGTACTTCAACGAGATACCGCGCGACATCCTGGAAGCGGGCCGCATCGACGGCGCCGCGACCTGGCAGGAAATCGTCTATCTGCTGATGCCGATGGCGTTGCCCGGGCTTGCCTCGACGGCGCTCTTGCTCGTGATCCTCTCGTGGAACGAGGCGTTCTGGAGCATCAATCTGTCGAGTTCCCACGCGGCGCCGTTGACCGTATTCATCGCGTCGTATTCGAGCCCTGAAGGGTTGTTCTGGGCGAAGCTTTCGGCCGCTTCGCTGCTCGCGGTGGCGCCCATTCTGATCGTCGGCTGGCTTTCGCAGAAGCAGCTGGTGCGCGGCCTCACGTTCGGGGCGGTCAAATGACGGCAGCGGTAACGACGGCAGCGCGCGATGCCACTGCGCTCGCGCTGATCTGCGACTGCGATGGCGTGCTGATCGACAGCGAAGCCGTGGCGGCGCGCGTGCTGGTGCGCGAACTCGAAGCGCGCTGGCCCGACGCCGCAGTGGAGCCGGTCGTCATGCCGCTGCTCGGCCTGCGTATCGAGCGTGTGCTGCAAGGCGCGGCGGGCCAGCTTGGCAGGACGTTGGGCGACGACGAAGTGGCGGCCATCCGCAGCACCGTGGAAGCCGCCGCCGTGGATGCGCCCACCGTGCAAGGCGTGGCCGCCGCGCTCGAGCAGATTCCGTTCACCAAGGCCTGCGCGAGCAACAGCTACCGCGCCTACGTGCGCACCGTGCTTACGCGCACGGGGCTCGCCACGTTTTTCGGCGAGCGGCTCTTTTGCGCGGACGCCGTTGCGCAGCCCAAGCCCGCGCCCGACGTTTACCTGGCTGCGGCGCAAGGGCTCGGTCTCGCGCCGCACGCGTGCCTCGTGGTGGAAGACAGCGTGACGGGCGTGACGGCCGCGAGCGCGGCCGGCATGACGGTGCTGGGTTTCATCGGCGGCACGCATGTCGGCGGGCACCAGGCGAGCGCGCTGCAGTCCGCCGGTGCGCATTACGTATTCGACGACATGCGCGAGCTGCCCGCGCTTGCCGCGCAGTGGCAGCAGCGTGCGGCAGTGGGCTCGTATTGAGTCTCGCGAGACAGCGCCTCAGTGCGAGACGACGGAAAGTGCAACGGGCAGTCCAAGCAGTACCCGCAACACCCGCAAAATTCGGAGACACATCATGGCAAGCGTGACCTTGCGTAACGTGAACAAGCGCTACGACGACAACGAAGTGCTGCGCAACGTGAACCTCGACATCGCCGACGGCGAGTTCGTCGTGTTCGTCGGCCCGAGCGGATGCGGGAAATCCACGCTGATGCGCATGATCGCGGGGCTCGAAGAAATCAGCGGGGGCGACCTCATGATCGACGGCTCGCGCATGAACGAAGTGCCGCCCGCCAAGCGCGGCATCGCGATGGTGTTCCAGTCGTACGCGCTCTATCCGCACATGACGCTCTACGACAACATGGCGTTCGGCCTCAAGCTCGCGGGCGCGAAGAAGCCCGAGATCGATGCGGCCGTGAAGAACGCCGCGAAGATCCTGCACATCGACCATCTGCTCGACCGCAAGCCGAAGCAGCTGTCGGGCGGCCAGCGTCAACGCGTGGCCATTGGCCGCGCGATCACGCGCAAGCCGAAGGTCTTTCTGTTCGACGAGCCGCTTTCGAATCTCGACGCCGCGCTGCGCGTGAAGATGCGCCTCGAGTTCGCGCGTCTGCACGACGAGCTGAAGACCACGATGATCTACGTGACGCACGACCAGGTGGAAGCCATGACGCTCGCCGACAAGATCGTCGTGCTCTCCGCGGGCAACGTCGAACAGGTGGGTTCGCCGAACCTGCTCTATCACGCGCCGGCCAATCGCTTCGTGGCGGGCTTCATCGGCTCGCCGAAGATGAATTTCCTCGACGGCGTGGTGCGGTCCGTATCGCGCGACGGCGTACTCGTGGCCTTTGCGACGGGCGAGACGCAGAAGGTTGCCGTAGAGCCGGGCGCGGCGCGCGAGGGCGACAAGGTGTCCGTGGGCATTCGGCCCGAGCACTTGCACGTGGGCGCGGGCGAGTACGGCGTGAGCGCTCGCACGATGACGGTGGAATCGCTCGGCGACGCGGCCTATCTGTATGCGGAGTCGTCGGTGGCGCCGGACGGGCTGATTGCACGCATTCCGCCGCTCGAAAAGCACGAGCACGGTGAGACGCTGATGCTCGGCGCCGCGCCCGAGCATTGCCATCTGTTCGATGCAAACGGGCAGGCGTTCGCGCGCAAGATCGTGGAGGTGCTGGCGGCTTGATATCGGCTTGATATCGGCTTGACATCGGCTTGATACCGGATTGAAGCCGGCGCGATGGAGAGGGCCGTTCAAGAGCGATTAAAGGCTCTCTTCCAGCGCCGCCTGTGCAGAAAGCTCGTCCGTGACGAGCCCCGAGAGCCAGCCGCCCTTGAGCGCCGCGAGTACCGCCTGGCGCTTGCGCTCGCCGCCCGCAAAGCCGATGGTGGGGCGGAGAGGCGGCGAATCCAGCCGGATGCTCGTCACGCGCCGTCCCGTGGGCGATTCCACGCGACGGCCGGAAGCGTCGATCGGCAAGCCCAGCATTTCCGCCACCGCGCCCAGTTGCGTCAACTCGCGCACTTCGGCTGACGTAATGAAGCCGTCTTCGTGCAGCGGACAGTTCGGCCCGATGTTGCCGATGCCCACGAACGCCACGTCCGCTTCGCCCGAAAGCCCTTCCACGATCCGATAGAGCCGGTGATTGCACCATTGCGCGCGTTCGGCCTCGTTGTCGGCAATGAGCGGCGCCGGCAGCAGAAAGTGCTTGCCGCCCGTCTTCTCCGAAATATGCAGCGCGACGTCGTAGCGGTTCGACGAGCCGTCCTGCGCAATCGCGCCCACCATCGAAACGAGCCGATGCTGCGGACGGTCGAGCTGCGCGATCTGATCGACGGCGGCCTTCAGCGTGCGGCCGCTGCTCACGGCGATCACCATCGGCTTTTCTTCGGTGAGGTAGCGCTCCATGACCTGGGCGCCCGCCACGGCGAGCTTGCGGTCGATCTCTTCGGGGCTGTCGTGGTCCACGGGCACCACCTCGCACACCGTGAGGCCGTAGCGCTTCGAGAGACGGTCGGCAAGCGCGAGGCAATCGGCGAGCCGGTGATCCACGCGCACCCGGATCAGGTTCTTTTCGACCGCGAACGCCACGAGCCGCTGCGCGACGGGCCGCGAGACCTGCAACTTCTCGGCAATTTCGTTCTGCGTGTTGCCCGCTACGTAGTAGAGCCACGCGGCGCGAGTAGCGAGGTCGAGTTTTTCGGATGACTTGGGCACGATGATTCGTCTCGAAAGACCTGGGCGGCGCCTGCTGGCTTTACCGGATGCGCGACTATACCAGCGGCGGGAAGGGCATTTTCGTGCGCTTCGGGAGCACTCGCGTCACGTTGCGCGTGGCAACTGCGTGACGCGACGCGAGGCTAGGCGAGCCGCTCTCGCGACGGATCGAAGAGCGGACGCACATGCCGGTACAACGCGCGAAAACTGTCGAGCCGCGCGCGCAAGGCGACATGGCGCTCGCGATTCGGCGTGAATTCCGCTAGCACGGGCGGCTTCGTCAGCACCACGTGCGGGTCGCCGCCGGCCGCGAGCCAGCCGAGGCGCGCCGCACCCAGTGCCGCACCCGTTTCGCCGCCGCCGTGCTGGCGCGTGGGCGTGTCGAACGCGTCGGCGAGCAGTTGCGCCCAGTAGCGGCTGCGCGCGCCGCCGCCCAGCATCGAAAGCGGACCTGTTTCGGTGCCCGCGGCACGCAGCGCGTCGAGACCGTCGGTGAGCGCAAGCGTCACGCCTTCCAGCACGGCGTAGCCGAGCAGCGCGCGGTCCGTTGCGTGCGTCATGCCGAAGAACACGCCCTGCGCATACGGGTCGTTGTGCGGCGTGCGCTCGCCCGAGAGGTAAGGCAAAAGGAGCGGTGCGGTGGCGAGCGCGTCGGGCGAAAGTTGCTCGACTTCGGCGAGCAGCGTGGGTTCGTCGGTGGAGGTGAGCTTGCAGACCCAGCGCAGGCAGCTTGCGGCGGAAAGCACCACGCTCATCTGATGCCAGCGGTCGGGAATCGCATGACAGAACGCGTGCACGGCCGACGCAGGATTGGGCCGGAAACGGTCGCCCACCACGCACAGCACGCCCGAGGTGCCGAGCGAGACGAAGCCGTCGCCCGGTTGCGTGGCGCCGATGCCGATCGCGCTTGTCGCGTTGTCGCCGCCGCCCGCAGCCACGATCACTTCCGGCGAGAGGCCGAGTTCGCGCGCGACGTTGGGCAGCAACGTGCCCGAAGGCGCGCTGCCTTCGGCAAGACGCGGCATCTGTGAGCGGCGCATGTCGCAGGCCGCGAGCAGCGCGTCAGACCAGTCGCGCTTGGCGACGTCGAGCCAGAGCGTGCCGGCGGCATCGGACGGATCGGACACCTTGCCGCCTGTCAGCTTGAGACGCAGATAGTCTTTCGGCAGCAGCACGCAGGCCGTTTCGCGAAAGACGTGCGGCTCGTGGCGCGCGACCCACAGCAGCTTCGGCGCGGTGAAGCCGGGCATGGCGAGATTGCCCGCGATGTCATGCAGCTTCGGCGTGCGCGCGGTCAGTTCCGCGCATTCGTCCACGCTGCGCATGTCGTTCCAGAGAATCGCGGGACGCAGCACGCGGTCGTGCGCATCGAGCAGCACGGCGCCGTGCATCTGTCCCGAAAGGCCGATGCCGCGCACCTGCGCATACGCCTGCGGATGCCGCTCGCGCAGCGTGCGCAGCGCGCTGAGCGTGCCGGCCCACCAGTCCGCGGGATTCTGTTCGGACCAGCGCGGACGCGGGCGCGAGACCGAAAACGGCGTGCCCGCCGTACCGACCACGCGGCCGTCGGCGGCCAGCAGCAGGACTTTCACTTCGGACGTGCCGAGGTCGATGCCGAGGTACATGAGCGCTCAAACTTCGTCGTTAGGAGATGCGCTACTTTAGCCGCATGCCGTGCGTGTCGCCATGCGCATTCACCCCATTCGGCCCTATGCGCGGCCGTCAGCGTTTCGTTTGGCGAGCCACGCGTCCACGCGCGCGAGCGCGACGCGTAGCGCCCCTTCAAGCGCCGCCGTGCCCGCCATGCGGCCCCATAGCAGACGGTCCGCGGCGAACGCGGCGAGCGGGTCGGCTGCGGCGAATACGGCGCGCACCGCGCGTTCGTCCATCACGCCGTCCTGATACGTGTACGGCAATTCGCCACGCTGCCAGCGCTCGAGGAAGCGGAAGAACAGCGCGGGCAGTACCGCGGTTGCGGTGGGCTGCATGCCTGCGTCGATGCGTTGCGCGAGCGTGGGTG
Source organism: Paraburkholderia kururiensis JCM 10599 = LMG 19447 (assembly GCF_003986935.1). Classification (GTDB taxonomy): domain Bacteria; phylum Pseudomonadota; class Gammaproteobacteria; order Burkholderiales; family Burkholderiaceae; genus Paraburkholderia; species Paraburkholderia kururiensis. The sequence goes on from NZ_RJZE01000007.1 coordinate 75,317, forward strand.
CAATGAAGCCGGGAATCTTCGAGAAGCCGTCTGCGGCCACCCGCTGGTTCGTGTCCTGAATGAACGGATTGCCGAAGCGTTCGAGCACCACGTCGCGATAGCGCGCGAGGTCGATCGGGCTGGGCGTGAGGCACGGGATCACGTCTTCGGTCACGTAGTCGTGCGCGAACTGGCGGATCTCGGCATCGGCGGTGCCTTCGTGGATGTAGGCGAGGCCCAGGAGTGTGCCCGCCCACGCAATGCAGCTATGGCTCGCGTTGAGAATGCGGATCTTCGCTTCCTCGTAAGGCATGACCGACTCGACCAGCTCCGCGCCCGCGCGCTCCCACGCGGGCCGCTCCGCGATGAAATGATCTTCGATCACCCACTGGATGAACGCCTCGCCCATCACGGGGCACGCGTCGTCCACGCCGGTTGCCGCGAGCACACGCTCGCGCACGTCGGGCGTGGGGCGCGGCGTGATGCGATCCACCATCGATTCGGGGCACGCCGTGTGGCTGTCGAACCACTGACGCAGCGCGGTCGCGCCGCGGCGGTCGAGAAACTCCGTCATGCCCGCGCGAAAGCGCTTGCCGTTGCTGCGCAGGTTGTCGCAGCTTTGCAGCGTGACGGGGCCCGCGTTGCGGCGCATGCGCTCTTCGAGGATGACGGCGAGCGCGCCGTAGATCGTGGTGCTTCCACCGGCGAGGTCTGCCGCGAGATCGGGGTTCGCCGTGTCGAGCCGATCGTGTTCGTCGAGGTAGTAGCCGCCTTCCGTCACCGTGAACGAAATGATCTTGCAGGCCGGGTCCGCGCCCGCTTCAACGAGCGGCGCGAGGTCCGCGGCCCAGGGCAGTACGCGGCGAATCGAGCGGATCGTCTCGTACGCGCGCTCGCCCTGCGGCGTCACGGTTTCCAGCGTGTAGACGCCGGACTGCGCGGCGAGTGCGTCGAGTACCGCGTTCATGTCGCCGCGAATGTTGCCGACGGTGAGCGACCAGTCAGCCTCGTCGGGCTGGTTAGGCGTGCGCGACTCGTTCACGCGATGCAGATACCAGGCCTGATGCGCGCGATGAAACGATCCTGCACCGATGTGCAGGATCACGTTCGCACCGCTGCGTTCGGTGTTCATGAGCGTCTCCTGAAAGGCATGCGCACGTGATGACGCACGACCGGCGTGCGTCTGTGCGTTCTATGGCGAATTGAGCGTGAGGTTCGCGAGCGGGCAAGTTGCGCGCAAAGAGAACAATTGCTCTACGTTTGAACGAATGATCGTATTCGCCGATGCGAAAGTCAAGGCGCGGCCGGCCAGTTTCGGTGGCGCAGCGCGGCGCAGACGCACTTGGGACGCGTGTCTGGAAGGGAGGGAAGCCGACGGCGGGCGAGATGCACACGCAGCAATCCGGCGCGCTGCTCTGGCTGTTGCATTGCACCAAATTTGACCTGGAACGCGTCGGGACTAACCCGAATGCAAAAAAGTATCGGTCCGGGGTCTCATTTCGAGTGGCCCCGCGCGCGCCCGGCGACTACCTTTTCGCCTAACAGAAAGCCACCGCGCTCGATGCGCTGGCCGGTCGACGAGAGACATCAGGAGGAACGCGTGCAACCCGATCTGGAGGTAGTCGACGTCCGCCGGGACGAATCGTTCAAGGTGTGGTCGCATGGCTATCCGTACCGCACGGTACGTTGGCACTTTCATCCCGAATTCGAGATCCATCTGATCGTCGCGACCACGGGCAAGATGTTCGTGGGCGACTATATCGGCGGCTTCACGCCCGGCAATCTCGTGCTGATGGGGCCGAACCTGCCGCACAACTGGGTGAGCGACGTGCCCGAAGGCGAGACCATCGCGCAACGCAATCTCGTCGTGCAGTTTGGCCAGGCGTTCGTTTCGCACTGCGCCGAGAGCTTTCCCGAGTGGCGTCAGCTTCAGCCGTTGCTCGACGACTCGCGCCGCGGCGTGCAGTTCGGGCCCGCGACGAGCGCTGCTATCCAGCCGCTTTTCGCCGAATTGCTCGAAGCGCGCGGGCTGCGCCGCATCGTGCTGTTCCTCTCGATGATGCAGATGCTCTTCGACGCCACAGACCGCCAGCTGCTCGCGAGCCCCGCGTACCAGGCCGATCCGGCGAGCTTCGCGTCCACGCGCATCAACCACGTGCTCTCGTACATCGGCAAGAACCTGGCCACCGACCTGCGCGAAGGCGAACTCGCGCGCCTCGCGGGCCAGAGCCCGAGTGCGTTTTCGCGTTACTTCCGCCGTCACACGGGACTGCCGTTCGTGCAGTACGTGAACCGCATGCGCATCAACCTCGCGTGCGAGTTGCTGATGGACCCCGAACTGAGCGTCACGGACATCTGCTTCAAGACCGGCTTCAACAACCTCTCGAACTTCAACCGCCAATTCCTCGCCGCCAAGGGCATGGCGCCTTCCATGTTCCGCCGCTACCAGCAGATGAACGACGCAAGCCGCGTCGCATCCGAAGAAGCTGCCGCGCGCGGCACGGGCATCGCCGGGGCGCCTGACATCGTGCCGGCTCCGCAGGCCAGCACGCGCTCGCCAGGCTCCCCTGGCCTGCCGGGCTCGCTCGGCCTGCGCGCGCCGGGTGCCTTGCCAGGCGCCGCTCCACCGGGCTGAACGCCCGCCCGCGCTTTCCTTTCTTCACCGCAGTTGCACCACCTCGCGCTGCCGCCGGCCGCGCGATGGGATGACTCACACTCAAAAACGGAGACGACCATGACGCACCTTTCTTCCACTGCATCGCCCGCGTGCCCTTCCTTGCATCGGTTGCATCGGCTGCGCTCGCTGCGTCCGCTTGCTGCATGCGCCGCTCTGGCGCTCGGCCTCATGGCGGGCGCCGTGCCCGCTGCGAACGCCGCGCCGCTCAAGATCGGCATGACGTTCCAGGAACTCAACAACCCGTACTTCGTGACGATGCAAAAGGCGCTCAACGACGCGGCTGCCACCATCGGCGCGCAGGTCGTGGTGACGGACGCGCATCACGACGTGAGCAAGCAGGTGAGCGACGTGGAAGACATGCTGCAGAAGAAGATCGACATCCTGCTCGTGAACCCGACGGATTCCACGGGCATTCAGTCCGCCGTCACGTCGGCGAAGAAGGCGGGCGTCGTGGTGGTGGCCGTGGACGCCAACGCGAACGGCCCCGTCGATTCGTTCGTCGGCTCGCGCAATTTCGACGCGGGCGCCATGTCGTGCGAGTACCTCGCAAAAGCAATTGGCGGCAGCGGCGAAGTGGCGATTCTCGACGGCATTCCCGTGGTGCCCATTCTCGAACGCGTGCGCGGCTGCAAGTCGGCGCTCGCGAAGTTCCCGAACGTGAAGGTGGTGGACACGCAGAACGGCAAGCAGGAGCGCGCCACGGCGCTCTCCGTCACGGAGAACATGATCCAGGCGCATTCGACCCTGAAGGGCATCTTCAGCGTGAACGACGGCGGGTCGATGGGCGCGCTCTCGGCCATCGAATCCTCGGGCAAGGACATCAAGCTCACGAGCGTGGACGGCGCGCCCGAAGCCATCACCGCGATCCAGAAGCCGAACTCGAAGTTCATCGAAACCTCCGCGCAGTTTCCGCGTGACCAGATCCGCATTGCCATCGGCATTGCGCTCGCGAAGAAGTGGGGAGCCAATGTGCCGAAGACGATTCCGGTGGACGTGAAGCTCGTCGACAAGGACAACGCGAAGGGCTTTAGCTGGTAAGCGTGAACGCCTGCGGCGCGCTGCGTGAACCCGCGCGTCGCAGGCAAAGCGAGAGGTGAAGAGGCAATGGAACCGATATTGCAGCTCGACGGCATCACGAAGCGCTTTCCCGGCGTGACGGCGCTGCAGGACATTCACCTGCGCGTTGCGCCCGGCGAAATTCACGCGCTGCTCGGCGAAAACGGCGCGGGCAAATCGACGCTCATGAAGATTCTGTGCGGCATCTATCAACCGGATGCGGGCACCATCGTGATCGATGGTGAGGCGCGCCACTTCGCGAACTATCACGACGCCGTGGCGGCGGGCGTGGGCATCGTGTTTCAGGAGTTCAGCCTGATTCCGTACCTGAACCCCGTGGAGAACATGTTTCTCGGGCGCGAGCTGCGCAACCGCTTCGGCATGATGGAGCGCGCCCGCATGCGCCGCGCGGCGGCGGAGATCTTCGCGCGGCTCGACGTCGATATCGATCTCACGGTGCCGGTGCGCGAGCTTTCGGTGGCGCAGCAGCAGTTCGTGGAAATCGGCAAGGCGCTCTCGCTCGATGCGCGCATCCTGATTCTCGACGAGCCCACGGCGACGCTTACGCCCGCCGAGGCGGGGCATCTCTTCACGATCATGCGCGAGTTGCGTCAGCAGGGCGTGGCGATGATCTTCATCTCGCACCACCTCGACGAGATCTTCGAGGTATGCGACCGAATCACGGTGCTGCGCGACGGGCAATACGTGGGCACGACGGAAGTGCACGACACCGACGTGGGCCGGCTCGTGGAGATGATGGTGGGGCGGCGCATCGAAAACAGCTTTCCGCCGAGGCCCGTCACGCCGCCGCATGCGCGCCACGCGAAGCCGGTGCTGGAAGTGGAGGCGCTGCAACTGCATCGCGACGGACCGGTCAACCACTTCACGCTGCACGAAGGCGAGATTCTGGGTTTCGCGGGACTCGTGGGATCGGGGCGAACGGAAACGGCGCTCGCCGTGATCGGCGCCGAGCCCGCGCACGTGAGGGAAGTGCGCGTACGCGGCGAGGCCGCGCACTTCACCGACCCGGCCGATGCGCTCGCCGCGGGCATCGGCATCCTGCCCGAAAGCCGCAAGACCGAAGGCCTCATTACAGACTTCTCGATTCGCCACAACATCTCCATCAACAACCTCGGCAAGTACCGCAGCCTGCGCTTCTTCGTGGACCGGCGCGGCGAGGCGCGCACCACCGCGGACGTGGTGAAGCGCGTAGGCGTCAAGGCGCCTTCCATCGACACGCGCGTGGAAACGCTTTCGGGCGGCAACCAGCAGAAGGTGGTGATCGCGCGCTGGCTCAACCACCACGCCGACATCCTGATCTTCGACGAACCCACGCGCGGCATCGACGTGGGCGCGAAGGCCGAGATCTATCAGCTGATGCGCGAACTCACAGCGCGCGGCTATTCGATCGTGATGATTTCGTCGGAGCTGCCCGAGATCGTGGGCATGTGCGACCGCGTCGCCGTATTCCGGCAGGGCCGCATCGAAGCGACGCTCGAAGGCGACGACATCGATCCGAACATCGTGATGACTTATGCGACCTCTGGCGCATCCGGAGTGCAACATGAATCTGCGTAACGAACCTTCTTCTTCAGCATCAGCATCGGCATCCGGCACAGGTGCATCGACCTTGTCGGTGCGCCGCGAACCAGAGCCGCTTTCGTTGCATCGCATCTGGCACGCGCTGCGTCGCTCCACGCTGTTCTATCCGTTCGTCGGACTCGTCGTGGTCTGCGTCGCGATGATGTTCGCGAGCAGCAGCTTTCTCTCCGCGTCGAACCTCGAAAACGTGCTGCGACAAGTCTCCATCAACGCGATCATCGCGGTGGGCATGACCTGCGTGATTCTCACAGGCGGCATCGACCTCTCGGTGGGCTCGGTGATGGCGCTCTCCGGCACGTTGGCCGCAGGGCTCATGGTGGCCGGCATGAACGCGGTGGCGGCGCTCGTGGTGGGCATTGCCGTGGGGCTCGGGTTCGGCGTCGCCAACGGCTTCTTCGTGGCCTTCGCGGGCATGCCGCCCATCATCGTGACGCTGGCCACCATGGGCGTGGCGCGCGGTCTCGCGCTCATCTACACAGGTGGCTATCCCATCGACGGCCTGCCCGACTGGGTCGGCTTCTTCGGCAGCGGCAAGGTGTTCGGCATCCAGGCGCCGGTGCTCATCATGCTTGTGGTCTATCTGCTCGCGTGGCTGCTGCTCGAACGCATGCCGTTTGGCCGCTACGTTTACGCGATTGGCGGCAACGAACAGGCCACGCGGCTTTCCGGCGTGCGCGTGGCACGCGTGAAGCTGATCGTGTACACGCTCTCTGGGCTCACCTCTGCGTTCGCGGCCATCGTGCTCACCGCGCGCCTCATGAGCGGCCAGCCGAACGCGGGCGTGGGGTTCGAGCTGGACGCCATCGCGGCCGTCGTGATGGGCGGCACGTCCATTTCAGGCGGACGCGGATCGATTGTCGGCACGCTGATTGGCGCGCTGTTGCTCGGCGTGCTGAACAACGGTCTGAACATGGTCGGCGTGAATCCGTACGTGCAGAACGTCATCAAGGGCGGAATCATCCTGCTCGCCATCTACATCAGCCGCGAACGTCGCAAGTAAGGGCGCGGTGCTCTCTCAATCTCTTTCGTTTGAACGTGAACTGGACACAACAGGCAAACCCATGACGACTCAAGACAACGATCAGCAGATGACGGCCATCGTGTGCCACGCACCGAAGGACTATCGCGTGGAGCAGGTGCGCAGGCCGCGCGCGGGGGCGCACGAACTCGTGATTCGCATTGCGGCGTGCGGCATCTGCGCGAGCGACTGCAAATGCCATTCGGGCGCAAAGATGTTCTGGGGCGGCCCGAGCCCCTGGGTGAAGGCACCCGTCATTCCGGGCCACGAGTTCTTCGGCTACGTGGAAGAAGTGGGCGAGGGCGCCGCCGAGCACTTCGGCGTGAAAGTGGGCGAACGCGTGATTGCCGAGCAGATCGTGCCGTGCGGCAAGTGCCGCTATTGCCGCTCGGGCCAGTACTGGATGTGCGAGGTGCACAACATCTTCGGCTTTCAGCGTGAAGTGGCCGACGGCGGCATGGCCGAATACATGCGCATTCCGCCCACGGCGATCGTGCACAAGATTCCCGACGGCATTTCGCTCGAAGACGCCGCGATCATCGAACCGCTCGCGTGCGCGATTCACACCGTCAATCGCGGCGACATCCAGCTGGACGACGTGGTGGTGATCGCGGGCGCCGGGCCGCTCGGGCTCATGATGACGCAGGTGGCGCACCTCAAGACGCCGAAGAAACTCGTCGTGATCGACCTCGTGGAAGAGCGGCTCGCACTGGCCCGCGAATACGGCGCGGACGTCACGATCAATCCCACGCGCGAAGATGCGCTCGCCATCGTGCGCTCGCTCACCAACGACTACGGCTGCGACGTCTACATCGAAACCACGGGCGTGCCCGCGGGCGTGAACCAGGGCATGGACCTGATCCGCAAGCTGGGCCGCTTCGTCGAGTTCTCCGTATTCGGCAGCGACGCCACGGTGGACTGGTCGATCATCGGCGACCGCAAGGAACTCGATGTGCGCGGCGCGCACCTGGGGCCGTACTGCTACCCCATCGCCATCGACCTGCTCGCGCGCGGGCTCGTCACGTCGAAGGGGATTGTCACGCACGGCTTTTCGCTGGAAGAATGGGACGAGGCGATCAAGGTGGCGAACTCGCTCGATTCGATCAAGGTGCTCATGAAGCCACGCAAATAGCAGAACTACGGAGACAGCATGGAATACGTCATCGGCGTGGACATCGGCACGCAAAGCACCAAGGCGCTGCTCGTGGACCGCAACGGCGCGATCGTGGCGCAGCATGCCTCGGCCTACCAGCCCGATACGCCGAAGCCGCTCTGGGCCGAGCAATGGCCTTCGGTGTGGCTCAAGGCCGTGAGCGAGTGCATTGCACGTTGCGTGGCGACCGCGCGCGAAGCAGGCGTGGCCGCGGCGGACATCAAGGCGGCATGCGTGAGCAGCCTGTACGGTGGATCGGGCATTGCCGTGGACAACGAGATGCGCCCGCTGCACCCGTGCCTCATCTGGATGGACCGCCGCGCCACGGCCGAAGTGGAATGGGTACGCGAGCACGTGGACCTCGAACGGCTCTACGCAATTACGGGCAACGGCGTGGACAGCTACTACGGCTACACGAAGATCCTGTGGCTGCGCGAGCATCAGCCGGACGTGTGGGCCAACACGCGCTACTTCCTGCCGCCGAACGCGTACATCATCTATTTGCTCACGGGCGAGGTCGCCGTGGATCACAGCTCGGCGGGCAACATCGGCGGCGTGTACGACATCGCGCGGCGCGACTGGTCCGACGAGGCGCTCGACATGCTCGGCATTCCGGCCACGATGATGCCCGAGCGTCTTGTGGAGTCGTCCGAGGTGGTGGGCGGGTTGCTCTCGCAATGGTGCGAGTCGCTCGGACTCGAAGCGGGCACGGCCGTGGTGGCGGGCGGCGTGGACGCGGCCGTGGCCACCTTCGCGGCCGGCGTGACGAAGCCGGGCCAGCACGTGGCGATGATCGGCACCAGCATGTGCTGGGGCTACCTCAACCAGCAGGTGGACGCGCATCACGGGCTCGTGGCCATGCCGCACGTGTTCAACGCGCAGCGCGACCTCTACGTGTTCGGCGGCGCGATCACGGCGGGCGCGTCGGTCGCCTGGTATCGCGAGCAGTTCTGCCACGCGGAGATCGAAGCTGCGCGCGCCACGTCGCACGGCGACGCGCATCGCCTGCTCGAAGAGGCCGCGTCCAGCGTACCCGCAGGCTCGGACGGCGTGACGTTCCTGCCGTATCTGATGGGCGAGCGCAGCCCCGTGTGGGACGCGAAGGCAAGCGGCGCGTTCGTCGGGCTCAGTCTCTTTCATACGCGGGCGCATCTGTACCGCGCGGTGCTCGAAGGCGTGTCGTTCGCGTTGCAGCACAACATCGAGGCGGGCCGCCAAGGCGCACGGTCGCTCGACGACCGGCTCATCGTAGTGGGCGGCGCCGCGCATTCGAACCTCTGGATGCAGATCATCGCGGACATCACGGGCTATCGCGTTTTCACCATCGAGCAGGACGTGGAAGCCGCGATGGGCGCCGCGCTGCTCGCGGCGGTGGGTGCGGGCGTGACCTCGCACGAAGCCGCGGAGCGCGGCTGGATCACGCTCGTGGAGCGCGCGCAGCCGGACGCCGCGCGCAAGGCGCTCTACGCGCAGCGTTACGCCATCTACAAAGACCTCTACCCGGCGCTCAAGCCGATCATGCACAGGCTGCAATCCACATGAACACGCAATTCGATTTCAGCGGACGCTCGATCCTGGTCACCGGCGCATCGAGCGGCATTGGACGCACAACCGTGGAGCGCCTGTGCGCCAGCGGCGCGAAGGTAGTCGCGGCGGCACGCAACGTGGAGGCGCTCGCACAACTGGCCGGGCAAACGGGCTGCAAGCCGCTCGCGCTCGATGTGAGCGACGAGGTCGCGATTGCCGATGCCTTCGCTGCACTCGGTCCGTTCGATGGCCTCGTGAACTGCGCGGGCGTAACCGGACTTGCGCCTGCAATCGACACCACGGCGGAAGGCTTCGACCGTCTGATGGCCGTGAACGCGCGCGGCGCGGCATTGGTGGCGCGGCACGTGGCGCGCGGCATGATCGACGCGAAACGCGCGGGCAGCATCGTCAACGTGTCGAGTCAGGCGGCGCTCGCGGCGCTCGATCAGCATCTGGCTTACTGCGCGTCGAAGGCGGCGCTCGATGCGATTACGCGCGTGCTGTGTCTGGAACTCGGGCCGTACGGCATTCGCGTGAACAGCGTCAATCCCACGGTGACGCTCACGCCAATGGCGGTCGAGGCCTGGAGCGAGCCGACGAAGCGCGCGGCGGCGCTCGAACGCATTCCGCTCAAGCGTTTCGCCGAGCCGCACGAAGTGGCCGCGCCCGTGATGTTTCTGTTGAGCGATGCCGCTTCGATGATTAGCGGCGTGGCGTTGCCCGTGGACGGCGGGTTTCTCGCGCAGTGAAGCGTGTGCCCGGTGTGGGCCCGTTATGGGCTGCTCGTTATGAATTGCTCAGTGCCTGCTCCATGGCGAGCACCGCGCGTTCGGTTGCATCGCTCGCGCAGCAGTCGATCACGATGCGCTCGGGCATGGACCGCAGCCACGTGAGCTGCCGTTTGCAGAGTTGCCGCGTGGCGAAGATGCCTTTGTCGCGCATCGTCGCGTAGTCGATGCTGCCGTCCAGATATTCCCAGGCCTGGCGGTAGCCCACGCAGCGCATCGAAGGCAGACCCGGATGCAGGTCGCCGCGCGCGCGCAGCGCTTTCACTTCGTCGATGAAGCCCGCGGCCAGCATCGCGTCGAAACGCGCTGCGATGCGCGCGTGCAGCACGGCGCGGTCCGAGGGTTCCAACGCAATGGGCACGAAGCGAAACGCGCGCGCGGGATCGTCTTCGTTCGCTTGCGTGGGCGCCGAGAGCAGCACGGACATCGGCTGCCCGGTCAGCATGAAGACTTCGAGTGCGCGCTGGATGCGCTGCGAGTCGTTGGGCGCGAGGCGCGCGGCCGTGGCCGGGTCCACCGTGGCGAGCCGCGCGTGCAGCGCGGGCCAGCCTTCGCGGGCGGCGTCGGCGTCGAGCGCGGCGCGAATCGTGGGGTCCGCGGCGGGCAGGTCGTTGAGGCCGTGCGTGAGGGCGCGGTAGTAGAGCATCGTGCCGCCCACCAGCAGCGGTACGTGTCCGCGCGCAATGATCTCGGCAATGACGCGTAGCGCGTCGGCGCGAAAATCGGCGGCGGAGTAGGCATCGGCGGGGTCGACGATATCGATCAAGTGATGCGCCACCGCGGCGCGCTCTTCGGGCGTGGGCTTCGCGGTGCCGATGTCCATGCCGCGATAGACCAGCGCCGAATCCACGCTGACGATTTCCACCGTGAGTCCGCTCGCCGCTGCGCGCGCTGCGAAGGCGAGTGCCGCCGCGGTCTTGCCGGAGGCGGTGGGGCCGAGCAGGCACGCCACCTGGGTGACGGCTTCAGGCTGCACGCTCATTGACCGCGCATGAAGAGGCGGTCGAGGTCGGCGAGCGTGAGCTGATACCACGTGGGCCGCCCGTGGTTGCACTGGTCGGCGCGTTCGGTGGCTTCCATCTGGCGCAGCAGCGCGTTCATCTCGTCGAGCGTGAGGCGCCGGTTCGCGCGCACGGCGTGATGGCACGCCAGCGTGCCGAGCAGTTCGTGCTGGCGTTCCGTGAGCACGCGCGAGCCGCCGTAGGCGTGCAGGTCGGCCAGCACGGCGCGCGCGAGCGCTTGCAGGTCCGCGTCTTTGAGCAGCGCGGGCACGGCGCGGATGGCGAGCGTGGTGGGCGAGAGCACGGCGATGTCGAAGCCGAGCGCATCCAGCGTGGCGCGCTCTTCTTCCGCAGTGCCGATTTCCACGGCGTCCGCGTGCATGGAAAGCGGAATCAGCAGCGGCTGCACGGCCACGGCGCGTTCGGCGAGCGCGTGCTTGAACTGCTCGTAGAGAATGCGCTCGTGCGCGGCGTGCATGTCGACGATCACGAGGCCGCGCGTATTCTGCGCGAGCACGTAGATGCCGTGGATCTGGCCCAGCGCGAAACCGAGCGGCTGTTCGTCCGAGGCGGAAAGCGTCGCGGCGTTGCCTGCGTAGGCGCCGAATGCGCCGTAGGTGCCGGTGTCGTTTTCAGTGGGCGCGTCGCGTGCTTCGAGTACGGTGCTGCCCGCGTCGGTGCCGGTGCCCACGTCTTTGCGGCCGAATAGCGCGTCGTAGAGCGCGAGCGGCTGGGCGACCGGCAACGAGCCCTGCGTCATGCGGCTGTCGCGCAGCCAGGTCGTGCCGGAAGACTGTCCGCGTGCGGCGGCGCCTGCGCCGAATCCATTGCCAGGCGTGCCACCGAAAGAAGCCGCCGACGACCCCAGCGGCGTGGAGCCGAACGATGCCGGCGCACCGAGTACGCCGAGGTCGGCCGCATGTCCGCCCGCCGTCGTTTCCGGCGATGCCCCCGCATGCCGCGCAAGCGCACGCTGCACGGCATGGAACACGAACTGGTGAATGGAGCGCGAGTCGCGGAACCGCACTTCGATCTTCGAGGGATGCACGTTCACGTCCACCGCTTCGGGCGGCAGGTCGAGGAACAGCACGTAGGACGGGTAACGGTCGCCGTGCAGCACGTCTTCGTACGCGGAGCGCACGGCGTGCGTGAGCAGCTTGTCGCGCACGAAGCGGCCGTTCACGAAGAAATACTGCTGGTCCGCGCGGCCGCGGCTTGCCGTGGGCAGACCCGCGCAGCCGTACACCGCGAGCGGCCCGGCCGATTCGTCGAGCGGCAGATGCGCCGTGGCGAACGTCTCGCCGAGAATCTTCGCGACGCGCGCGGGCGGCTCGCTCGCGTTCCAGTGTTCGACGGCGCGGCCATTGTGGAGCACCGAAATCGCCACGTCGGGCCGCGCGAGCGCCGCGCGCCGGATCATCTCCAGGCAGTGGCCCAGCTCTGTCTGCTCGCTCTTCAGGAATTTGCGGCGCGCGGGCGTGTTGAAGTACAGCTCGCGCACTTCGATGGTCGTGCCGCGTGTGCCCGCGGCGGGCGCGAGCACGCCGGTCTGCGCGTCGATGCGGATGGCGTGCGGTGCGTCGTCGGTGCGGCTAGTGATGTACATCTGCGCCACCGACGCAATGGACGCCAGCGCCTCGCCGCGAAACCCGAGCGTCGCCACCGCTTCGAGTTCGGCGAGCGAGCGGATCTTGCTCGTGGCGTGGCGCATCAACGCGAGCGGCAGTTCGGCTTCGGGAATGCCGCAGCCGTCGTCGGTAATGGAGATGCGTTTGACGCCGCCTTCGTCGAGCAGGATGCGCAGCGTGGTGGCGCCGGCATCGAGCGCGTTTTCGACGAGTTCCTTGACCACCGACGCCGGCCGCTCCACCACTTCACCGGCGGCGATCTGGCTGATGAGCTGGTCGGGCAGCGGCTGGATGGCGCGCGGCGGCTGCGCCGCGCGGGGCGCTGCGCCGGCTACGCGCGCGCTTTCGCCGTCTGTGGCCGCTGGGGTGGCCGCGCTGGCGGCGGAGTCGAGATTTTGGGACTGGGACATGCGGGCCATTATATAAGCGCAGCCTTGGGCGGACTTGTGCTGCGAGGGTGCGGGGCTGGGCGGCTCGGCGCCGTGCGGCTCGACTCGACTCGGCTCGACTCGACTTGACGCGGTGGGGCTCGGTTCAATGCGGCTCGACTTCGCCACCCGTCACCCGGCACAGCTTCGCCCCCGCACACTTTTGCCCGGGCATGTCTTCCCATCGCACAGCCGCCCGGCCAGGCACGGCACGCAACGGCGGGACTCCGCCCGCCCGGCGTCTGGCGCGCAGCGAAGTCGCCTTCTTGCCACTCATTTGCGCCCCTTTTGCCCTCTTTCGCTCCCCCCAAGCGCGACTTCGCACATTGGTGAGGTGCCACGGCCTGGTATCATGGCGCCGTCAGCGCGCCGGCTCGCGGTGCCGGCCTCACCAGGCGCCAGGGCCGACAATGCAGGGTTCAGGGCCCGATCATGCCGCGCGCCGCGCTTCACTCCTCCATCCGCTCAATAAGGGACGCCTTTGGATACGCTGCTGCAGTTCGTCAATCTTGTCTTGCACATCGACAAGTTCCTCGGAGTTTTCATCCAGCAATACGGCGCCTGGGTCTACGCGGTGCTGTTTCTGATCGTGTTCTGCGAAACGGGCCTCGTCGTGCTGCCGTTCCTGCCGGGCGACTCGCTGCTGTTCATCGGCGGGGCCTTCGCCGCTGCGCACGAGATGGATCTGGCTGCGCTGATCGTGCTGCTGCTCGTGGCGGCCGTGACGGGCAACACGGTGAACTATCTGGTGGGGCGTGCCATCGGCCCGAAGGTGTTCAGTACGCACATACCGGTGCTGGAACGCTTCCTGGACCGCGCCGCGCTGCAGAAGACCCACGATTTCTACGATCGCCACGGCGGCAAGACCATCGTGCTCGCGCGCTTCATTCCCGTGGTGCGCACGTTTGCGCCGTTCGTGGCGGGCGTGTCGGGCATGTCGATGAAGCGCTTCCAGCTGTTCAACTTCACGGGCGCGCTGTTCTGGGTGCTGCTGCTCGTGCTGCTCGGCTACTTCTTCGGCAACATTCCGTTCATTCGCCAGTACCTGAACGTGATCGTGCTGGTGGGCGTGGGCGCGGCGGTGGTGCCCGTCGCGCTCGGCGCGCTGTGGAAGCTCATGAGCCGCAATGCGTCGGCTGGCTCGGCGCGCAAGCCGGGTGGCGGACGTTAAGTGCACGTTAAGCGGACGTTGAGCGAACATTAAGCGGACGCCAGAAGCGCACGTTAAAGAGAGCCCGCATTGAAAGCGACGATTGCCTGATTCCGGACCTGTCATGTTCATTTCGCCGCAACGCTCTCCCGCCGACCTCCAGCATCCCGAGCAGTTTTCCGCGCTCGAAGAACCGCCGCTGCCGCGGCCCCAGGGCGTGCGGCGCGACGTGCTCGCGGGTCTTTCCATCGCCGGGCTGCTGTTGCCCGAAGCGGTCGCCTACGCGGGCATCGCGAACCTGCCGCCGCAGGCGGGCCTCATCGCGCTGCTCGCGGGGCTCGTGGTCTACGCGCTCGTCGGGACGAGCCGCTTTGCGATTGTCTCGGCGACCTCGTCTTCAGCGGCCGTGCTGGCTGCGACGGTGCTCTCCGAGCCTGCGTCCAACGCGGTTGCGCAGCTTTCGCTTGCCGCGGCGCTGGTGGCCACCACGGGCGTGCTCTTCATGCTGGCGGGCGCGGCGCGTCTGGGCGGCATGTCGGACTTCATTGCGCGGCCCGTGCTGCGCGGCTTCACGTTCGGCCTCGCGCTCACCATTCTCATCAAGGAACTGCCGAAGATCGCCGCGGTGCCCGTCAAGCACAGCGATGCCCCGCGCATCCTCGTCGAGTTCTTCCAGCAGGCCTCGCACTGGAATCCGTACAGCGTGGCCGTGGGCGCCGTGGCGCTCGCGATTCTGTTCGGCCTTGGGCGCCGCACGCGGCTGCCGGCGTCGGTGGTCGTGATCGTGCTCAGCGTTGCCGCGAGCTATGGGCTCGACTGGCATCGCTACGGCATTGCGTCGGTGGGCGAGATCGATCTGCAGAACATTTCGTTCGGCCTGCCCGTGCTCGGGCGTTCGCAATGGATGCAATCGGCGGAACTCGGCTTCGCCCTGATGCTGATTCTCTATGCCGAGTCGTATGGCTCCATTCGCAATTTCGCGCTCAAGCACGGCGATACGGTGTCGGCCAATCGCGACCTCGTGGCGCTCGGTTGCGCCAACCTGGTGTCAGGGCTGCTGCATGGCATGCCCGTGGGCGCGGGCTATTCGGCCACGTCGGCCAACGAGGCCGCAGGCGCGCAAAGCCGGCTCGCGGGCGTGTGCGCTGCCGTGGTGGTCGGCATCATCGTGCTGGTGCTGCTGCCCGAACTCGCGCGCACGCCGGAGCCGGTGCTGGCCGCCATCGTGATCTTCGCGGTGAGCCATTCACTGCATCCCTCGGTGTTCAAGCCGTATTGGACCTGGCATCGCGACCGGCTCGTGGTGATCGCGGCGCTGGCCGCGGTGCTCGTGCTCGGCGTGCTGCACGGGTTGCTGGCTGCGATCGGCGTGAGCCTGCTGCTTACGCTGCGCAAGCTTTCGGAGCCCAACGTGAGCGTGCTGGGCCGGCTGCGCGGCACGCACGATTTCGTCGACATCTCGGCCCACCCCGACGCGCAACCCATACCGGGCCTGCTGATCGTGCGTCCCGAGGTGCCGCTCTTCTTCGCCAATACGGAACGCGTGCTGGGCCAGGTGCGCGCGCTGCTGCGCGAGGCGGCGCCGGTGCAGACGGTGATGATGAGCCTGGAAGAAACGCCTGACGTCGATGGGTCCGCCATCGAGGCGCTGCGCATCTTCGCGGCGGAATGCCGCTCGCGCAATCTGAAGCTGGTACTGGTGCGGCTCAAGCCGAGAGCGCTGCGCGCGTTGCAGCGCGCAGCCGACGACGTGATGCCGGCCGACACGCTGCACGAACTGAGCGTGGACGAATGCGTGTCGTCGGTGAACGGAGCGCAGGCGCCGGTTGCTTCCACGTAGACGTGAGTTGCGAGATCCGGCGACCATCGCGTGCCGGCCGGCGCCGGCAACACCCTCTAGTCCTGCCATGCCCACGATGCCCGCATGAGACTACCGCGCGCCCGGCAGCGGCATGTCGGCCGGCGCGCCTTCGCAGAGGTGGTCGCAGAGCCACCGTGTAGCGGGGCCCGTCGCCGTATCGGTGCGATGGATCAGCGACACGTTGTAGTTCACCCCGCGCCGGTCCGCCAGTTCGACGCGCACGAGCCGCCCCGCATCGAGGTCTGCTTGCACGAGGTGGCGCGGCATCGACCCCCAGCCCAGCCCCGCCAGCAACAGACGATGCTTCGCGCCCAGGTCGCCCAGCTTCCAGGTGCGCGTGCCGTAGACGCCGAAGCTTTGGCCCTCGGTGAGGCGGCTGCGGTCGGTCAGCACGAGCTGGGTGTGCTCGCGCGCTTCGGAAACGCGAATGGGCTGCGCGAGGCGCGCAAGCGGATGGTCGGGCGCCGCTACGTGCACCAGTTCCACAGACCAGATCGTTTCGGCTTCTATCACGTGCGGCCAGTTCTGGTTGGGCCCGCTGATGCCCACGAGGCACTCGCCGTCCAGCACGAGCTTGAGCACGCCGCCGAGCGCCTCCATCGTGAGATTCAGCGCGACGGTGGGAAACTCGCGCGCGAACGCCTGGAGCGCTTCGACAAGCCGTTCGGAGGGGAACATCACGTCCACTGCCAGCGACACTTCGCTCTCGAGTCCGCGTTGCAGGCCGGCTGCCTTGGCGCTCAGCTGGCCGGCGAGCAGGTCGAGGCGCCGGGCGTCCGCCAGAATCGCGCGGCCCGCCGCGGTGAGCTGCGGACGCCGCTTGCCGCGCTCGAAGAGCGCGACGCCCAGCTGCGTTTCGAGGCTCGCAATGGCGTAGCTCACGACCGACTGCGCGCGCCCGAGCCGCTCGGCCGCGGCGGAGAAACTGCCGGTCTCGCTGACGGCGATAAGCGTGCGCAGTTGATCGAGGCTCGGGCTGCGGTCTTGCGGTTGGGTAGGGCGGCTCACGCGATGTATCGAAAAATTGGATATGAATGATCTAGTTTAGCCGGTTGTTTGAATAGGAGGCGTTCGGTACAGTCCGCGAACCTGTTTTCATTGCGTGCCGATTGCCTTGTCTACTTCCCGTTCCCGTCCGCTTTCCGAAGCCACTTCGTCCGTCGCGCCCGCGGGCCGTTACAGCGCCGTGGCCATGCTGCTCCACTGGAGCGTGGCCGCGCTGATCGTCTGGGGCTTCGCGCTCGGCTGGATCATGACCGACATCCCGGGCATCACGCCCACCAAGCTGCGCTATTTCTCGTGGCACAAGTGGATCGGCGTCACGGTGCTCGTGCTCGTACTCGCGCGCGTTGTCTGGCGTGCCACGCACCGTCCCCCCGCGCTGCCCGACGCGATGCACGGCTGGGAGAAGCTGGCCGCTCACGCGGGCCACGCCGCGCTCTACGTGCTGATGTTCGCGGTGCCGGTGAGCGGCTATCTCTATAGCTCGGCGGCCGGCATTCAAGTGGTCTATCTGGGCGTGCTGCCGCTGCCCACGCTGATCGGTCCCGACGACGCGCTCAAGGTCGTGCTGAAGACCGTGCATATCGCGCTCGATTACGCACTGGCCGCCGTCGTTGCCGCGCACCTGCTTGCCGTGGTCAAACACGAACTGCTCGACAGGCAGCGCATCGTGGCCCGCATGCTGCCGTTCGGCGGGCGGGGCGGCGCATCGGGTCGTTGATCGCAACACCGCGATCCCTTCGCTTCACCGCTCGTCGCTCACCACACAACATTCACCGCACTCACCCGATATGAACCGACGTCTCGTTTCGCTTTGCGCGCTCGCCGCATCCGCCGCCTTCGTGGCGGGCGCCGCCGCGCTTTCGCTTCCCGCGCTCGCCGCTACCGATGCCTCGAAGACCAGCGTCAGCGCCGTCTTCAAGCAGATGAACGTGCCCGTGGAAGGCAAGTTCAACCGCATCAACGCAGCCATCCGCTTCGACCCGGCGAATGCCGCCGCGGGCAGCGCGAAGATCGACATCGATGTGGCGAGCTTCGATCTCGGCTCGCCCGAATACAACAAGGAAGTGGCGGGCAAGGAATGGTTCGACGCCGCTGCCTGGCCCCACGCTACCTTCGTTTCCACGCAGATCAAGCCGGCGGCCAACGGCGCCTACAGTGTGGCCGGCAAGCTCACCATCAAGGGCAAGACCACCGACGTCGTAGTGCCCGTGCAGTTCCGCAAGGACGGCGCGAACGAAGTGTTCGACGGCACGCTGCCCATCAAGCGCCTGGCCTACGGCATTGGCGACGGCGAATGGAAAGACACCTCCGTCGTGGCCGACGACGTGCAGATCAAGTTTCACATCGTCAGCGCGGGCAAGTGACGCGCTCGATCTTTTGTCTCAACCGTTTTCCGCAAACCAGGAAGTGAACACATGAAGACCCGCCTTTCGCTTATCGCCGCATTCGCCGCCGTTCTCTCCGCACCGGCGTTCGCGACCACCTACAACCTCGATCCGACCCACACGTACCCGAGCTTCGAAACCGACCACTTCGGCGGCGTTTCGGTGTGGCGCGGCAAGTTCACGAAGTCGAGCGGCACAGTGGTGCTGGACCGCGCAGCGAAGACCGGTACCGTGGACGTGACCATCGACGCATCGTCCATCGACACCGGCAACGGCGCGCTCGACAAGCACGTGCGCTCGGCCGAAATGCTCGACGTCGAGAAGTACCCGACGGCCGTCTACAAGGGCACGTCGATCCGCTTCGACGGCGACAAGCCTGTGGAAGTGATCGGCACCTTCACGCTGCATGGCGTGACCAAGCCGCTGAACCTGAAGATCGATTCGTTCAAGTGCTTCACGAACCCGATGCTCAAGCGCGAAGTGTGCGGTGCAGACGCTACCGCCCAGTTCGACCGTGCCGACTTCGGCGTGAACTACGGCCAGGCCTATGGCTTCAAGATGGCCACCACGCTGCAGATCCAGGTGGAAGGCGTGAAGGCCGACTGAGGCTGGCTTAGCTCGACCGAATGCGGCGTTAGCGCGGTTGCTTGCGCGCCGCATCGGTCAACAGACGCAATCAGACGCAGGCAGTGAAAAGCCCGTGTGCTCTTTCGAGGCACACGGGCTTTTTTCATTCCCTGCGGACTTTCTCGTCAACCTCGGCTGCCTTTACGCACCCCCTTACGGCAACCCCCTTACGCACCCTCTTACGCCCCACTGACCGCCTGCTGCTGCGCGTCCTGGAGCAGCACCGCGTCGCGCTTGTCGAGCAGATGCTGGCGCAGGATCGTGGCGAGCCGCTTGCCGTCGCGTGATTCGAGCGCCTTGATCATCTCTTCGTGGTCGTGCACGGCGTGGTCCCACTTCGACGCCGAGAAGTTCGAGCGAAACCGCAGCGCCTGCAAACGCCGGTTGATCGAAAGCCACGTCTGTCGGAGTGCCGAATTGCGCGCGGCCTCGTTGATGCGGTCGTGAATCTGCATGTTGCGGCTGTAGTAGCCGGGCAGGTCGTTCTGCGCGTGGCAGGCCAGCATTTCGTAGTGCAGCGCCTTGATCTGCGCGAGTTCCGCAGGCGTGATGCGCTCGCAGGCCAGTTCGCCCGAAAACGCTTCGAGTCCGCTCATCAGTTCGAACATCTCGCGAATCTCGGCCGCCGACATGCGCGACACCGACGCGCCGCGATTCGGCGAAATATCGATCAGGCCTTCCGCTGCCAGCACCTTCAGTGCCTCGCGCAGCGGCGTGCGCGAGATGCCCAGCATTTCGCAGAGTTCGCGTTCGTTGAGCTTCACGCCGGGCGCGAGCCGCCCCTCCACGATGAAGTTGCGCAAGTGCTCCACCACCGTGTCGTGCAGACGCAGCCGCTCGACGCGCGGCAAGGTGGGCGTGAAAGAGGCGTCGTCGGCAATATCTGTATTTCGCATGCAATTTCCCGTCATCGAATCGCGTCAGCCGGCGGCTTGGCCAGACGCGAGCGGTATTTTACCAACGCGGACCGGATGTTCGGATTCTAGTGCCAGACAAGGCGTGACGCGGCCTCTGCGAGGCTAAGGGTTTGTCCTGGCCGCTGTGATGCACATTGCGCCTTCCCAGAGACCTATTCGTGCTCTAAAGTATTTTGCATGCAAAATTCAAAAAGGACGCGCAATGCTTGAACTGGACTTTCATCCCGCCGGCCGTCACTTCCTGCAGATTCCCGGGCCCAGCCCCGTGCCCGACCGGATTCTGCGCGCGATGAGCTATCCCACCATCGACCATCGCGGCCCGGAGTTCGGCGCGCTCGGCCTGCGGGTGCTGTCCGGCATCAAGAAGGTGTTTCAGACCGCGCAGCCCGTCGTGATCTATCCGGCCTCGGGCACCGGCGCCTGGGAGGCCGCGCTGTGCAACACGCTGAGCCCCGGCGACACCGTGCTGATGTACGAGACCGGCCACTTCGCCACGCTCTGGAAGAAGATGGCCGAGAGCCTCGGTCTGAAGCCCGAGTTTCTCGGGCTGCCCGGCGTGGAAGGCTGGCGGCGCGGCGTGCAGGCGCCCATGATCGAAGCGCGGTTGCGCGAAGACACGCAGCACGCCATCAAGGCCGTGTGCGTGGTGCACAACGAGACCTCGACGGGCGTGACCTCGGACATCGCCGCGGTGCGCCGCGCCATCGACACCGCGGGCCACCCGGCGCTGCTCATGGTCGACACGATCTCGGGCCTCGCCTCCGCCGACTATCGCCATGACGAATGGGGCGTGGACGTGACCGTGTCCGGTTCGCAGAAGGGCTTGATGCTGCCGCCCGGCATCAGCTTCAACGCGGTGTCGCAAAAGGCGCTGGAAGCGAGCCGCCACGCGAAGCTGCCGCGCGCGTTCTGGGGCTGGACCGAGATCATCGAGATGAATCGCACCGGCTACTGGCCCTACACGCCGAATACGAACCTGCTCTACGGCCTCGCCGAAGCGCTCGACATGATCTTCAGCGAGGGGCTCGACAACGTCTTCGCACGTCACCAGCGCCTCGCCGAAGCGTGCCGCCAGGCGGTGCGCGCGTGGGGCCTCGAGATTCAATGTGCCGACCCGGCTGTCTACTCGCCGGTGCTCACGGGCGTCGTGATGCCCGAGGGCGTAGATGCCGACGCCGTGCGCAAGCTGATCTACGAGCGCTTCGACATGTCGTTGGGCACGGGGCTCGGCAAGGTGAAGGGGCGCATGTTCCGCATCGGCCACCTGGGCGACTGCAACGACCTCACGCTGATGGCCACGCTCGCCGGCTGCGAGATGGGGCTGAAGCTGGGCGGCGTGAAGCTCGCGGGCAGTGGCGTGCAGGCGGCCATGGAATATCTCGGCACGCACGCGCCGGCGCGTGCACTGCGCGTAGCCGCGTGAGGGCCGCGCGATGAATCGTCCCGAAACCCTCGACTTCGCAGCGGCCGGCAGCAGCCCCGCCCGTACCGCTGCACGCGCCCAGTGGCTTGCCGATGCGCGCGCCGATCACTCACCCATCGTGCGCGTGCCCGACGAACTCGCGCCCGCCACCGCTGAGGACGCCTTCGACACCCAGCACGAGACGCTGCGCCGCCTGAAGTACGGCATCGGCGGCTGGAAGGTGGGCGCGAAGTCGCCCGACGCACCCGCGCAAGGCGCGCCGTTGCCTGACGCGTTGCTCTACGCGAGCCCCGCGCGTCTGCACTTCGACGCGCACGCGCCGTTCGCGCTCGAACTCGAGATCGCGTTTCGCCTTGGCCGCACGTTTGAAGCGAGCAGCACGCCCTATGCCGCGCAAGACGTGATGTCGTCCATCGAATCGATGTGCGCGACCATCGAAGTCGTGACGAGCCGCTTCGCCGCGTGGCCCGACGTGGACCGCCTGTGGCAGCTTGCCGATCTGCTCAATCACGGCGCGCTGATTGCGGGCGCGCCCGTGCCGTATCGCGACGACTTCCCGTTCGCCGCGCCGTCGCTGCGCTTCACCTATAACGGCGCGAGCGTGTTCGGTTCTGAGCCGGCGAACCCGGCGGGCGATCCGCGGCGGCTCTTGACCTGGGTCGTGAATCACAGCACTGGCCGCGGCATGGCGCTGGAAGCGGGCACCGTCATCACCACCGGCAGTTTCATCGGCATGTGGAGCGCACGCGAGCCAGGCGTTGCCGTGGGCGAGATCGAAGGGCTGCCGCCCGTGCAGGTGCAGTTCGACGGAGCCGCCCGATGACATCGGCGCCGCGCAGCGCAACGCTCGTGCGGCCGGTGCGGCTCATGCCGTCGGACCCTGGCGGCACGGCGGGGGGTGCGATGGCGCCCACGCCGCTTGCCGTCCAGTTGGGCAATGCGCTGCGCGGCGACGTGTTGTTCGACCGTGCCTCGCGCGGCCGCTATGCCACGGACGCCTCGATCTACCAGATCACGCCCGTCGGTGTAGCGGTGCCGCGCGACGAAGACGACCTGCTCACAGCATTGCAGATTGCCCGCGAAAACCATGTGCCCGTGCTCGCACGCGGTGCAGGGACGAGCCAGTGCGGTCAGACCGTGGGCGAAGCGCTCGTGATCGATACGTCGAAGTGGCTCAACCGCGTGAAGCACTTCGATGCTGAAGCGCTGACGGTAATGGTCGAGCCCGGCATGGTGCTCGATCATCTGAACGCGTGGTTGAAGCCGCACGGGCTCTGGTTTCCCGTGGACGTCTCCACAGGTGCGCAATGCACGCTAGGCGGCATGGCCGGCAACAACTCGTGCGGCTCGCGCTCCATCCAGTACGGCAACATGGTCCACAACGTGGCCGCCATCGATGCCGTGCTCGCCGACGGCACGCTCGCGCGCTTCGGCCCGCTTGCGCAGATGGAAGCGGCGACCCCTCGCGTGCGCGCCATCGTGGACGGTCTGCGCAACATCGCTTCACGCGAGCGCGACGAGATCGTGGCGCGCGTGCCCAAGGTGCTGCGCCGCGTGTCGGGCTACAACCTCGACGTGTTCGACTGCCAGAACCCGATGCCCTACAGCGCGGACGGCGAGCCGAATCTCGCGCACGTGCTGGTGGGCTCCGAAGGCACGCTCGCGTTCAGCCGCGAACTCACGCTGAAGCTCGCGCCGCTGCCCGCGCACAAGGTGCTCGGCGTCGTGAGCTTTCCCACCTTCTACCAGGCAATGGACCTCACCCAGCACATCGTGCGGCTCGGTCCCTCGGCGGTGGAGCTGGTCGATCGCACCATGATCGATCTCTCGCTCGGCAATCCGGCTTTTAGGCCCGTGATCGAAGCAGCGCTCGTGGGTCGTCCGCAAGCGGTGTTGCTGGTCGAATTCGCGGGCAGCGAGCAGGCGCCGTTGCTACGCCGGCTGGAAGACCTCGTCGCGCTGATGGGCGACCTCGGCATGCCGGGCTCGGTCGTGCGCATGACGGACACGGGCCCGCAGAAAGCGCTCTGGGACGTCCGCAAGGCCGGGCTCAACATCATGATGAGCATGAAGGGCGACGGCAAACCGGTGTCTTTCATCGAAGACTGCGCGGTGCCGCTCGAACATCTCGCCGAATACACGAGTCGCCTGACCGACGTGTTCCACCGACACGGCACGGAAGGCACGTGGTACGCGCACGCGAGCGTGGGCACTTTGCACGTGCGGCCCATTCTCGACATGCGCCGCGACGGCGCCGCGAAGATGCGCGCCATTGCCGAAGAAGCGGCGGCGCTTGTGCGCGAGTACAAGGGCGCTTATTCGGGCGAGCACGGTGACGGCCTGTGCCGCGGCGAATGGATCTCGTGGCAGTACGGACCGCAGCTGACGCGCGCATTCGGCGAAGTCAAAGCGCTGTTCGATCCCGACAACCTGTTCAGCCCGGACCGCATCGTCGCGCCGCCGAAGATGGACGACGCGCGTCACTTCCGCTTTGCACCGGGCTACGCAGAAACACCGTTCGAACCGAAGCTCGACTGGTCCGCGTGGAACGTGACGCGCGACCCCCTCACCGGCGCGGAAGGCGCGCCGGGCAGTGGCGGCGACCGCACGCACGGACTCGCGAAGGCCGTGGAGATGTGCAACAACAACGGCCACTGCCGCAAGTTCGACGCGGGCACGATGTGCCCGAGCTATCGCGTGACGCGCGACGAGCAGCACGTCACGCGGGGCCGCGCGAATACGTTGCGGCTGGCGTTGAGCGGGCAGGTCGGGGAGGCGGGTCTGGCGAGCACCGAGGTACGCGAGGCGCTCGACCTCTGCGTCTCCTGCAAGGGCTGCAAGCGCGACTGCCCAACGGGCGTCGATATGGCGAAGGTGAAGATCGAGGCCCGCGCGGCATGGTATGCGCGGCATCCCATGCGCTGGCGCGATCGGCTCGTCGCGTTTCTGCCGCGCTATGCGGCGCTCGCCGGCGGGTTTGCGCCGGTGACGGC
Source organism: Paraburkholderia kururiensis JCM 10599 = LMG 19447 (assembly GCF_003986935.1). Classification (GTDB taxonomy): domain Bacteria; phylum Pseudomonadota; class Gammaproteobacteria; order Burkholderiales; family Burkholderiaceae; genus Paraburkholderia; species Paraburkholderia kururiensis. Next base: position 99,535 of record NZ_RJZE01000007.1, read on the forward strand.
GTTCGTCACGCATTCGTCGGCGGCGCGCGCGCTGCTGGCACGCTTCGGCATTGCGCCCGAGCGCAGCCTGCCGCGTTTCACGAAGAGCTTCCTTGCGAGCGTGCGAGGCGAGCGTCGCGGGCAGGGGACCACTGCCGGTGCAGTCAGGTCAGCCACGCGCGAAGTCCTGCTCTTCGTCGATACCTTCAACAACCACATGGAACCCGAGAACGCGCGCGCGGCGCGGCGCGTGCTCGAAGCGGCCGGCTACACCGTGCACGTCGATCCGTTCGCGGCCCAGGGTGCCGCGGCGCGCAGCGAGCGCCCGTTGTGCTGCGGCCGCACGTTCCTCGCCGCGGGACTCGTGGACGAAGCGAAGGCCGAAGCGCGCCGCACGCTGGATGCGTTGCGGCCGTTCGTCGAGCGCGGCGTGCCCATCGTCGGGCTGGAACCGTCGTGTCTTTTCACACTGCGCGACGAGTTCCTCGCGTATGGTTTCGGCGACGTGGCACAGCGGCTCGCGCAGTCCGCGCTGCTGTTCGAAGAATTTCTCGTGCGCGAGCGCGAGGCCGGCCGCATGCAGTTGCCGCTGAAGGCGCCTCACGGCATGAAGCGCGCGCTGCTGCACGGCCATTGCCACCAGAAGGCGTTCGGGGCGTTTGCGCCTTCGCGCACGGTGCTCGGCTGGATTCCCGGCATCGACGTGGCCGTGATCGAATCGTCGTGCTGCGGCATGGCCGGCAGCTTCGGTTACGAGGCCGAGCATTACGAGGTGTCGATGGCGATGGCCGAACTCTCGCTGCTGCCCGCCGTTCGCGCGGCGGAGCCGGGCACCGTGATCGTGGCGGACGGTACGAGCTGTCGCCACCAGATTGCCGATGGGGCCGGCGCGAAGGCGCGCCACGTGGCCCACATTCTCGAGGAGGCATTGATGTAGCAAAACGGGCAGTCATTCCAACCACACCTGACCACGCACGGCGCGCTACCTCGATGCAGCGCTACAGCGCAGCCGGCACCGGAGACAAGGAGACAGCGATGTTCCGTCGAGTCACGACGCGCGTTCTGCTGCTGTTGTGCGCGATGTACCTCATCACCTACGTTGACCGCGTCAACGTGAGCACGGCAGCGAGCCAGTTCGGCGCCGAGCTGGGTCTTACCCATACGCAGGTCGGTTTTGTCTTTTCCGCGTTCGCGTATCCGTATCTCGTGTTCCAGATCATCGGCGGGTGGCTGGGCGACCGCTTCGGGCCGCGCCGCACGCTCGCCGTGTGCGCCATCATCTGGGCCGGCGCAACCGTGCTCACGGGGCTCGCGGGCGGCTTCGTGTCGCTCGTGATCGCGCGGCTGCTGCTGGGTCTGGGCGAAGGCGCCACGTTCCCCACGGCCACGCGCGCCATGTCGAACTGGACCACCCCGGAGCGGCGCGGCTTCGCGCAAGGCATCACGCATGCGGCTTCGCGCATCGGCAACGCGGTGGCGCCGCCGCTCATCACGTGGCTCATGCTCGCCACGTCGTGGCGCGGTTCGTTCGTGGTGACGGGCGTGATCAGCTTCCTGTGGGCGCTCGTGTGGATCTGGTATTTCCGCGACGACCCGCGCGAGCATCCGCGCATCAGCAACGCCGAAAGCGACCGCCTGCCCGCCTACAGCGGCTTCAAGGAACGCAAGCCGGTGCCCTGGCGCGCGCTGGTGGGCCGCATGGCGCCCGTCACCCTCGTGTACTTCTGCTACGGCTGGGTGCTGTGGCTCTTCCTCGGCTGGATTCCGCAGTACTTCCTGCACAACTATCACCTGCAATTGAGCAAGTCGGCGCTCTTCGCGTCGGGCGTGTTCTTCGCGGGCGTGCTGGGCGACTGGCTGGGCGGTGAAGTGACCGACAAGATTCTCAAGCGCACCGGTCGCCCGCGTCTTGCGCGCAGCGCGATGGTGGCCATCTGCATGTTCGCGACGCTGCTCTCGCTCATGCCCATCATGCTGGTGCCGAACATGTCGATCACGCTCGCGGCGGTGTGCCTGAGCCTCGGCTTTTTCTTCAACGAAATGACCATCGGACCGATGTGGGCCGTGCCGATGGACATCGCGCCGAAGCACGCCGGCACCGCGAGCGGCGTGATGAACACGGGCTCGGCGCTCGCCGCGATCATCAGCCCCGTGGTGGGCGGCTGGATGATCGACGTGACGGGCAACTGGAACCTGCCGTTCATCGCGTCGATGGCGTTGATGGCAGCGGGCATCGTGCTCTCCATCGCCATGCGGCCGGACCGCCGGCTCGAAGAGCAGGCCGACGAAGCGATCAAGCCGGCAGCCGGGCTCGTCTGATTGCCGGCAGCCTGGTGGCATAGCGGCATAGGGAGACGCCATGAACGAAGCAGGCATTGTGGTTGAGCGTGACGGCTTCATCGCGACCGTCACGATCAACCGGCCGCACAAGTTGAACGCGATGACGAAGACGCTGTGGCGCGAGCTGGGCGAAACCATCGACGCGTTGTCCGCCGAAGACAGCCTGCGCTGCATCGTGCTGCGCGGCGCGGGCGAGAAGGCGTTTTCGCCGGGCAACGACATCGGCGAATTCGCTACGGACCGCGCAAACGTGGAGCAGGCGCGCGAGTACGGCGCGCTGATGCATCGCACGCTCGACGCGTTCGAGCGCTGCCGCCATCCGCTCGTCGCGATGATTCACGGCATCTGCGTGGGCGGCGGGCTCGAGATTGCGTCGATGTGCGACCTGCGCATCTGCGGCGAGTCGAGCCGCTTCGGTGTGCCCATCAAGAACCTCGGGCTCGTGATGGCGCACGCCGAACTCGCGGGGCTCGTGAAGCTGGCGGGCCCGGCCGTGGCGCTCGAAATTCTGCTCGAAGGGCGCATTTTCGGCGCGCAGGAGGCCCTGCAAAAAGGACTCGTCACGCGCGTGGTTGCGGATGCCGAAGTCACTGGCGAAGCCTGGGCGTGCGCCACGCGCATCGCCGAAGGCGCGCCGCTCGTCGCGCGCTGGCACAAGCAGTTCGTGCGGCGCGTGATGAACCCGGCGCCGCTCACTGCCGCCGAGCGCGACGAAGGCTTCGCGTGCTTCGGCACCGAAGACTTTCGCATCGGCTACCAGGCGTTTCTCGCGAAGACGAAGCCGGCATTTGAAGGCAAATGAGGCAAACGAGGCAAACGAGGTAGATGCCGCAAACGAGGCAAACGAGGCAAACGAGGGGACACGAGATGGCACAAAAAGCAGGCCCGCTGGCCGGCATGCGCGTGATCGAACTCGCGCACATCATGTCGGGCCCCGTGTGCGGCATGATGCTTGCCGACATGGGCGCGGACGTCATCAAGGTGGAGAAGGTGCCGGGCGGCGATGACTCGCGCCGCTTCGCGCCCATCATGGCGCACGGCGAGTCGGCGTCGTTCATGATCGTCAACCGCAACAAGCGCGGCATCGCGCTGAACCTGAAAACCGCGGGCGGGCGCGAGGTGCTGCAACGGCTGCTGGCGAGCGCGGACGTGGTGACCGAGAACTATCGCAAGGGCACCATGGAGAAGCTCGGCATGGGCTACGACGTGCTCAAGGCGATGAACCCCGGGCTCATCTACTGCGCGATCTCGGGCTACGGACGCAGCGGGCCGCTGGCCGACAAGGCCGGCTTCGACCTCATCGCGCAGGGCATGAGCGGCCTCATGAGCATGACGGGTGAGCCGGGCCAGGCGCCCATCAAGGCGGGCTCGCCCGTTACCGACATCAACGCGGGCATTCTCGCCGCGCTCGGCATCTGCGCCGCGTATGCCGAGAAGCAGCGCACGGGCCGCGGCCAGATGGTGGATACGTCGCTCTTCGAAGCAGGCCTGCAGCAGATGTACTGGGCCTTCGCCAACTACTTCGCCGACGGCACCGTGCTGCCCAAGATGGGCTCGGCCAACCCCACCAGCGCGCCGTATCAGGCGTTTCGTACGCTGGATGGCTGGATCAACGTGGGCGCCGCGAACCAGAGCAATTACGAGCGTCTGGTGAACGTGCTCGGCATGCCGGAACTGGCAAGCGACGCGCGCTTCAGCACCAACGCGGCGCGCATGGCCAATCGCGCGGCGCTCGTGGAAGTGCTGGGCGTGCGGCTCGCGCAGAAGACCACGGACGAATGGCTCGTCGCATTCGACGCTATCGGCTTGCCGTGCGGACCGGTGCTCGACGTGCCGCAGGTCGCCACGCATGAGCAGACGCTTGCGCGCGCAATGGTGGTGGAGTCTGACCATCCGCTTGCGGGGCGCACGCGTGGCATCGGTTTGCCGATCCACTTTTCGGCAGGGGACGAGGTGGATGGCGCCACGCCGGAACACGAGCCGATGCCGCGCTCGCGGCCTGCGCCACTCTATGGCGAACATACGCGTGCAGTGCTGCGCGAATATGGATTCGATAACGAGCGTATCGATGCGCTCGTCGCCGAGGGCGCCGTGCTCGCGCACGATGCGCAGCGGGCGGCGGCTTGAATCGCGCTCGCGCTGTGCTCTCGAATCCGTAGCGGAAATTCGGCTATTGGGGGCAGAGGCCGCGCACGCAGGGTGCCGCCTCGCCGTGCTCGGGCGAGAGGAGGTGCTCTAGGTCTATCCCGCCGCCTGAGCGCGTTACGCGCTCGCAGGCCGACTACCATGCAGACTCTCGCGCATCGTCCGGTGCGCGCTTTCCTTGTTACCGATCGAATCGGCCATTGCGATGAGTCTGCTGCTGCGTCTTCTCACAACCTTGTTGTTCTCGGCACGTCGGGGCCCACTGAACGTGCTGGATACCTGCGTCACGCCGTTTCGCGTGTGGCTCAACGACCTCGATGTGCTGCGTCACATGACGAACAGCCGTTACTTCGCGATTCTGGACCTCGCGCGCGTGGACCTGATGATCCGCAGCGGGCTTTTCAAGCGGCTCAACGCACGCGGCTGGTATCCGGTAGTCACGCTCGAAACGCTGCGCTTTCATCGCTCGCTCGAACTGGGCGAACGCTACGAAGTGGCGACGCGTGTGATCGGCTGGGACGAGAAAAACATCTTCCTCGAACAAGGTTTCGTGCGCGACGGCGCACAGGTTGCGCTCGGCGTTGTGCGTGCGCGCTTTCTCAAGCGCAGCGGCGGGACCGTATCCACCGCGGAGCTGATGGAGCTGGCCGGTATCACGCAGCCGTCGCCACCCTTGCCGGAATGGGTCCGGCAATGGAGCGCGGCGGAGGGCGGCATGGCGGTGAACCAGGCGGCGGCGCGCGAAGACGAGGAGACTGACGCAGCGTTCAAGGACGTCTGATCCCGATTTCCGATACCACGGGATGCCTGGCGCAATGCCTTCGCACGTCCGCCTTTACGACGGAAACGCGCGTTCCACCGCGCCCAGCGCACGGCGAATCAACTGATGCTCGACAGGACCGAGCGATTCCGTATGAAGCCGCTGCAACTCGCGCAAAACGATTGCCACTCTACGGGCGAGGTGTACGGATGTCGCGGGGAGCGGCCATACGTGCATGAGGTAAGCGAGCGGCACCACATGCCGGGTCTCGCACCAGCGGTCGAACAGCGCGGCGCAGCAGTCCTCGATTTCGCCGAGCACCATAGCGTCGTCGTGGGAAAGCTGTTCTGTTGCGGCCGGCAGCGCAACGCGTCTGTTGGGCTCGTGCAGGAATCGCGTTGTGCGCTTGAACGGATAGATTTCCGACATGACTGGAACCGAAAGGTGACGCAGAGTGGACGACGCGCTCGCCACCACGCGATGGCCGCCGATCGATGATCGTCGCGCAACGTGGCGTCTTGCCAGGACATTCATCGAGCATCGTAAATTTTTTCCGCTGGCGAGAGCGCGACCTGGCCGATTGAAACCATACCTCGGCGGTTTCTCGCCAACGTCGCCGCCACTCGACCCCGCGTCGTCGTGTCGTGACTCGCTGCGTGACGCTATCCGCCAACATCGTGGCGCGATCGGCCAGCCCTATATGGCTAGTGAAGCGCGTGCTTATGATGTGCCGCAATCGATGCAGGAAGCTGCGCAATGGCGGGCACACAGACCGTGTTCGTTGTCGCCTTGAACCTGCGTATTCATTGAACGGCTCGGCAGCGGCGAGCCATTGCGGGTACCGGCATGTTGAGTGCGTTGGTCAATCAGGCGTTGCGGCGCATTCGTCCAGGCAAGGCGCTCGCGCCCGATCTGGGCACGCTGGACGTACTTCTCTTTCTCGCGGAGCAGTGCGCGAATCTGATGCGCGGCACGGCGCTTTCGTTGCGTTCGCGCCGGCCTGTACCGTGCTTCGTCGGTCGACGCGTCAGATTGCGATTCGCACGCAAGGTCGAGATCGGACGGTACGCGGTCATTGGCGACGGCGCCATTCTGAGCGGACTGGGGCGCGACGGATTGCGCATCGGTGCACGCGCGAATATCGGCGCTTATACGCGGCTCGTGGTGGGCACCGATCTGCAGCGGCCCGGCGCTCACATCGTGATTGGCGAAGGCTGCGGCATCGGCGAGTTTTCGAGTGTGGGCGGCTCGGGCGGCGTCACCATCGGTCGCAACACGATCATCGGGCAATACTTCAGCGCCCACCCGGAAAACCACAATTTCGCGGACCTGACGCGGCCCATTCGCGACCAGGGCACGACGCGCAAGCCGATCGCCATCGGCGAGGACTGCTGGTTCGGCGCACGCGTGACCGTGCTGGGCGGCGTCACGATCGGCCAGGGCTGCGTGGTTGCCGCGGGCGCGGTGGTGACGCGCGACGTGCCGCCCTACTCGATCGTGGCAGGCATTCCCGCGCGCGTGGTCGGCAGCAGGCAGGGAGCAGAAGCCCATGCATGCGCTTGATCTCATCGTCGTACTGTATCGGCGCGATCCTGAGACATCCGAAACACTCGCCACACTCAGCCGGATCGACTTCACGAAGCTGGGCATCGACATCGAAGTCCATATCTGGGACAACGCGCGCGAGCAACCGGCGCCGCCCGATCCGGGCTTCCTGCCTTTTCCGTGGCGCTATTGGTCGTCGCCGGAAAACGAGTCACTCGCGAAGATCTACAACATGCTGGTCCGGCAGTCGAATCGCCCGTACGTCGTCATCTTCGATCAGGATTCGAGCGTCGATGCCGCGTTCTTTCGCGAGCTGACGGCGAGCATCGACACGTGCAACGCCGAAGTCTTCACTCCGCGCATCCGGCACGGCGATACGACGATCAGCCCGGGTTGCCTCAAGTGGATCAAGGGGTCTGCGCTCGCGCGGGTACGCGACCGCGCGCTTTTGCCGGCGAACTTCACCGCGATGATGAGCGGCATGTGCATCAGCCGCGCGTTGCTTACGCGCCTCGGGCCGCGACCATTCGACGAGCGGCTGCGGCTCTACGGCGTGGATACGCGCTTTTGCCGCGACATTGCGCGCCTCGGCTCGCGAGCGTGGCTCACCGGCGCGCATCTCGAGCACGACTCCGCATTGCGCAGCACGACGAATCCCGACGCAGCGTTGCAGCGTCAGATCTGGCTCTGGCAATCGTGGGTTCACGTCTTCGACCGCAATCTGATGGAGAAGCTCGCGATTCGCTGCTACGTGGTGTGGAAGGCGTGGCGCGTGTCGGCTGGCACCCATGCGCGCGGCCGATTCTTCCAGGTCGTTGCGGAGGTGTTTCGTTGAAGACGCCGCTAGCCATCGTCATGGTGCACCAGGGCGCAGAGCTGTACGGTTCCGACCGCAGCTTTCTTTCCGCACTGCGTGCACTGCGCGAGCAGCACCCCGATGCCTCCATCGACGTCGTGCTGCCCGAACCCGGGCCAATCGTCGATCACGTCGCGCGATATGCGAGCCGGATTCAGTACGACGAGAACGGTGTGTTGCGCAAGAAGAAGCTCAAGGCGCGACCGCTGGGTACGCTGGCGAACATGGCACGCGCGTGGCGACGCTATTGCCGCCTGTTCGAACGCTACGACGTTTGCTATGTGAACACCGTGGTGTGCGTCGCTGCGATTGCGGCCCTGCGTGGGCGGCGCGCCGGGTGCTACGTGCATGTGCGCGAAATACCTTCGCGTGTGGCGCTGCGCGTGTTCAGAGCGTTGTTGCGTTTCTCGCACGCTGCGTTGATCTACAACTCGAACGCGACGGCAGCGGCGTTTCGTATGCCGGGCACGGTGATCCACAACGGCGTCGAAGTGGCGGGCGACATTGCCCCTGCGCCGGTGCGTGGTGCGCGGCCGCTGCGGCTTGCCATCATCGGACGCATCAATCCGTGGAAGGGGCAGCAATTCGTGCTGGATGCGCTGCGCACGTTGGGCCGTGCTTTGCCGCTCGAACTGCGCATCATCGGCGACGTGTTTCCCGGATACGAGGCGGTGCTTGGGCAGTTGCGCGACACCGCGCACGCGTGCGCGCAGAGTGTCGAGATACATGGCTTCACGAATGACCCTGCGGAGCACTACGCATGGGCCGATTACGCGCTGGTGCCGTCGGTGTTGCCGGAGCCGTTCGGGCGTGTGGCGATAGAAAGCTTCGCGAGCGGCCGCCCCGTGATTGCAGCGGCCACAGGCGGCCTCACGGAGATCGTGACGCACGGCGTAACCGGCTTTCTGTTCGAGCCGAACAACGCGCAGGACTTGCTGCGCGTGCTCAAGCATGCACTGGCACTTCCCGACGACGACTACGTGCGGCTCGCGAATGCGGCCCGAGCGTGCTACGTGAACGGATTCACGGTGGAGACCTATATGCGCGCCATTGCGCAGACAGTACAGGCGCCCCACGCCACGGCAGCAGATGCATCCATTCCGCACGACGCCGTCGCGCTTCAGCGCGAATCTCGCTGACGAACCGGCGCTGGTCATGAAAATCACCTTCGTTCTGCCGCGTCTCATGCCACGCCCCACAGGCGGCGGCAAGATCGTCTATCAATACGCCAATGCGCTCGCCGAAGCCGGACACGAGATCGAGGTTCTGCATCCGCGCACGCTGTTTCTGTGGCGCTTCCGGCACACGCCGGCCGCACGGCTGCGTTCGCTCGCGGCTGACTGCGCGAAGCTGATGGGCGTGGGCGAGGCCATGGCCGGGCAGGGACACCGCGCCTGCGTGCCGTGGATGAAGATGCATCCCCGCGTGAAGATTAGCGTCGTGCCCGCGCTGTATCCGCGTTACGTACCGCACGCGGACGTGATCGTGGCGACGCTATGGCGTACCGCCGAATACGTGGAGCGTCTGCCGGCACGTAGCGGAGAGAAGTTCTATTTCATTCAGCATCACGAAACGTGGGCCGGCCCTGAGGCGCGCGTCAATCGCACGCTGCAATCGCGCATGAAGAAGATCGTGATCTCGGGATGGCTGAAAGACCTTGTGCACGAGCTATCTGGCGATACCGCCTGGCAGGTGCCCAATCCCGTCGATCACGCGGAGTTCTTCCTCACGTCTGCGCCCGCTCAGCGTGCCCGCACGGTGAGCATGCTGTATTCGCCGCACGCGTGGAAGGGTGCGGCAGAAGGCGTGGCCGCACTCGAACTGGCGAAGGCGTCGTTTCCCGATCTGCAAGCGGTGCTCTTCGGCACAGCCGCACGGCCGGACTTCCTGCCCGCGTGGATCGCGTATGTCCAGGACCCCGCGAGGCAGGTGCTGCGCGAGACCGTCTACAACGCGTCGTCCATCTATCTGTGCCCCAGCTGGAGCGAAGGCTGGGGGCTGCCGGCGCTGGAGGCCATGGCGTGCGGATGCGCCGTGGTCACCGCGGACAACGGCGGCACACGCGACTTCGTGATAGACGGGCAGAACGGTATCGTCGTGCCGCCGAAGTCGGCACAACCGCTCGCCGATGCGCTCGTTGCGCTGCTGGGCGACGACGCGCGGCGCACGGCCTACGCCGACCGTTCGGTGCGCCTTGCCCAACAGTTCACGCTGCAGGCCTCGGTGGAACGACTCGTCGATGCACTCTCGCAACGTTCGCCGGCGGTTGCGTCATGAGGGTGGGCGGGCAGGGGGGCGCGGGGCGGTTGTGCAAGACGTGGTCGACGTACGTGCCCTACGCGCTCGGAATAGGCAGCAACGCGGGGCTCAACATCGTGCTGCTCTCCCTGCTGACGCGCCGTCTTGAACCCACGCTGTATGGGGGCTACACGGTTGCAATCACGGTGATCGTGCTCGCGAGTTCCGTGGCGGGACAGTGGCTGCAGCAGGCCACGGGACGCTACCTCGCAGGCGCGAGCCGGCGCGCGGCCAGCTATGCAAAGGCGGCCGTGCTGCGCGGCGGCGGCGCGATTTTCCTGGGGCTTGCCGCGCTGTACGTGCTCGCGCGCGTAGCGCAGTGGCTCGATGTTCCGGACGGCGCGCTGTGGCCCCTCTGCGTCATCGCGATCGCCGCGCAAACGCTCTTCACGCTTGTCGGCACCGCATTGCAATCGGAGCAGCGCGCGTGGCCCTACGCAATCCAGCAGGCGGGCGCGAGTGCGTTGAAGATCGCTTTTTCGCTGCTCGTGTGTGGGATTGCGCCGAACGACGTCGGCGCGCTGCTGCTTGCCGTGGCCGCCGCGCAGTGCCTGGGCGCCGCGTTCGGTGCGTTGCGGGCGGGCCTCTTCGCCCGCGACGTGCGTGACAAGCTGCTTTCGCGCCGCACGCGCATGGTCTTTCACAAGCTGCGCGTCTACGGCGGCGCGATGACGCTGTGGTTCATCTTCATGAACCTCGCCATGTATTGCGACCGGCTGCTCGTTCGCGCACTCGCCGGGCCGGAAATGGCGGGCCTGTACGGTGCGGCGTCGACGCTCGTGGTGGGCTCGGTGAATCTCGTGATGGCGCCGATTCTTGCCGCCGCCTGGCCGCAGTTGATGGGCGCGTGGAACGCCAGGAACGAGCAGGCGGCAGCGCGCCAACTGGGCGACCTGCTCACGTGGCTGTTGTGCGCGGGCGCGGTTCTCGTTGCGCTCGTCGATGCTGTGGCCGTGCCGGCCACGCGCCTTTTTCTCGGCGACAAATTCGGCGCGGCGGCTACGCTTCTGCCGTTGCTGGTCGCTTCGTCGTTCTGCTTTTCGCTCGGGCCGTTCTTTCACAAGCCGCTCGAATTCAAGGAACGCAAGGCGGTGATGTGCACGGTTGCGGCGCTCGCATTGCTGTTGAACGGCGTGCTGAGTCTCGTGCTGACGCCGCGCTTCGGCGGCATTGGCGCGGGGTGCGCGGCACTCGCAGCGGGCGCTTCGTATTGCGCGGTGAGCGGGTTCGTCGGGCGCAGCATCGTGCCGTGCCGCATCCGCTTCGACTTGCTGGCCGCACTCGCGAGCGTGGCGGTGCTTGCGGCTTGGGCCACGCACCAACTGGCATGGTTGTGGCGCGATGCCGGCAAGTTCTGGGCATTGGTCGCGGCGAGTGGGATCTTTGCTGCGCTGTTTGCTTTTGCGGTAGCGGCTGTCTGGACTGCGAGCAGGGCGCGCCGCAGATTCCATGGCAGCGCGCTCAAGAGCCGGTAATACGGTTCACGGTTTGTTCGGCTTGAGCACTGCCGCGTGTCTTGCGGCGATGTTCGCGGCGGTACGCGTAGAGAGCGCCCGCCGCGAAGCCCAGCTCACTCGACTTGCGTGCTCGCGTGCTCGGCGTTCAACGCCACAGCACGATCCGCTTTCGAACGTTCCGCGCGTACGCGGGCGTCGAGCGCTGCGGCCGGTTGTGCCGCAACCGCAACCGCAGCAGCAGCCGTAACCGGCGAGACACGCGGCACGACCGCGACGTGCTGCCGGTCGGGTCGAGCATGACGGTCCAGTAGCGCCTCGTACTGCGCGAGCACGCTGTCCCAGCGAAACGCGCTGCGAAAGCGCTGCGCACTCGCAAGGCCCATGGCGCTCGCCGTGGCCGGGTCGCCGATCAGCGCGGAGATGTGCATGTCGCAATCGGCTTCCGTGGCGAAGAAGCGTGCGTCCGGGCCGGCTACCCAGCGATTGAAGACGTTGTCGTGTGCAATGACCGCGCAGCCTGCGCCCAGCGCCTCCACGAGCGAAGGATTGGTGCCGCCCACACGATGACCGTGCAGATAGAAGTTGGCGTGGTAGCGCAGCGCGCGTACGACGTGCTGGTCATAGATGGCGCCGGGGAACATGACTTCGTCGCTGGCGGCGTCGAGTACCGCACGCTGATACGGATGTGTCGCATCGTACTTGCCCAGCACGACGAGGCGTGCGCCGCGCGGTCTGCGCGAAAACGCGGTGACGATCTCCAGCACCGAGTTCTCCGGTTCGGGCCGCGCGATGACGAGTCCGTAGCGAACGTCTTCGAGGTCGAACGCTCTCAGCGGTACCGCGCTCATGCTCTCGATGGGGTCCGCACCGTAGGGGATGGTCGTGATCTTGCGGCGCTTCACGCGCGTGGCCAGATGCGCGGCGATGGCGGGGTGGTCGGCGATCAGATGGTTGCCGGCCCAGCATCCCACGCGCTCGTTGAGCCACAGCCACAGGCGTTCGTGCAGCTTCCACTTTTCGCGCCGCCATTCGAGGCCGTCCATGTTGATGATGTTCGTGATGCCTCGCCATCGCAGGTACGTGCAGAACACGGCCGTGTTGTAGCCGAGCGTGAGCACGAGGCCGGGGTCGCGGGCCGCCACGTCGCGAATGGATTTCCAGTCGAACTCCATGGTGCCGACGGCACCGGCGCGCGTCACCGGCACGATGATGCGGCGCACGCCTTGCCACGTGTCTTCGCTGATGTCTTCGTTGATCGCGCCTTCAGCCGCATCGCTCTGGCAATAGACCGTGACCTCCCAGCCGCGTTGTGTCAGGTAGAGCGCAAGGCGTTCCGCGAACGTCTCGAAGCCGCCGTGGCGCGCGGGAATGCCGCGCGTGCCGAGAATGAAAAGCTGTCTGACTGCCATGTCGTCGAACCCCGTCGTTATGCATGTGGCGATGCTGCGGTGAATGAGTTGCCTCGTGCAAAAGCGTATGCGAACAGAAATGGCAGATTCGGCCACCGTCTTCATCGATTCGGACAAACTGGGTGGATACCTCTTGCGGCAGCCGTGTGTTGCGCGAAGCCTTGATTGAAGGGCCGCTCGCGGGCCTGCGTGAAGAGCGGCGTGTTGCCGGATGATGTCGGAACGCGCCAACCATATGGCCGAATCCGATCAATCGGGAACCCTAACATAGCGATCCTCTGGCCTATGTTTTTCGTGCAGTGCGGCATCGCGGATCGGGGCATTCGTGTGCAGCCTGACAGCAAAGACACTGGGTAACACGCCAGTGCGGCAATCCCACACACCCGAGGGCACGACATGATCCTTGTGACCGGTGGCGCCGGCTTTATCGGAGCCAACTTCGTCATCGACTGGCTGGCGCGTCACGACGAGCCTGTTGTCAACGTCGACAAGCTGACGTATGCGGGCAATTACGAAACGCTGCGGCAAGTGAGCGACGATCCGCGCCACGTCTTCGTGCACGCCGATATTACCGACCGCGCGGCGCTCGACGCGCTGATGCAAACGCATCGTCCGCGTGCGGTGCTGCATTTCGCGGCCGAAAGCCACGTGGACCGCTCCATCCACCAGCCGGGCGACTTCGTTTCGACGAACGTGGTGGGCACCGCGACGCTGCTCGAAGCAGCGCGCGCGTATTGGGATGGCCTTTCCGGCGCGCAGCGTGAAGCCTTCCGGTTCCTGCACGTCTCGACCGACGAGGTCTACGGTTCGCTCGGCCCGCACGATCCCGCGTTCAGCGAAACCACGCCGTATGCGCCGAACAGTCCCTACGCGGCGTCGAAGGCCGGCTCCGACCATCTGGTGCGCGCCTGGCACCACACCTACGGCATGCCGACTCTCACGACGAATTGTTCGAACAACTACGGGCCGTACCAGTTTCCCGAGAAGCTCATTCCGCTGATGATCCAGCGTGCCTTGCGCGGCGAACCGTTGCCGGTGTACGGCGATGGCCTCAACGTGCGCGACTGGCTCTATGTGGGCGACCATTGCGACGCGATCCGCACCGTGCTCGCGCGCGGCACGCCGGGGCAGACGTACAACGTAGGAGGCTGCAACGAGCAGACGAACGTCGATGTCGTGCACCGCATCTGCGCGCTGCTGGACGCGGCGAAACCGCGTGCGGCGGGCAGCTATCGCGAGCAGATCGCCTATGTCACCGACCGCAAGGGCCACGACCGCCGCTACGCGGTGGATGCGACGAAGCTCGCACGCGAACTCGGCTGGCGGCCGCAGCAGACCTTCGCGAGCGGACTCGCGCGCACGGTGCAGTGGTACGTGGACAACGAAGCGTGGGTCGAGGCGGTGCTTTCGGGCGAATACCGGCGCGCGTACTTTTCCAATTCATTGGTGCAGGCATAAGCCATGATCTCGACACGTATCTCGACGCATATCTCGACACGTAAGGGCATCGTCCTCGCGGGCGGCTCCGGCACCCGGCTCTATCCGATCACGCAGGTCATCTCGAAACAGATGCTGCCCGTGTACGACAAGCCGATGATCTATTACTCGCTCTCCACGCTCATGATGGCGGGCATCAACGACATTCTGCTGATCTCCACGCCCGCCGACACGCCGCGCTTTTCCGCGATGCTCGGCGACGGGCATCAGTGGGGCGTGAGCATCCGTTATGCGGTGCAGCCGTCGCCGGACGGGCTCGCGCAGGCGTTCGTGATTGGGCGCGACTTCATCGACAACCGGCCCTCTGCGCTGATACTCGGCGACAACATTTTCTACGGCGCCGATCTAGGCACGCATCTGCGCGCCGCCGACAGGCGCGATGCCGGCGCCACCGTGTTCGGGTACCACGTTCACGACCCACAGCGTTATGGCGTGGTGGAATTCGATGCGGCCGGCCGCGTGCTCTCGATCGAGGAAAAGCCTGCCAAACCGCGCTCGAACTACGCGGTCACGGGGCTTTACTTCTACGACCGCGACGTGTGCGATATCGCAGCAAGCATCGAACCGTCGGCGCGCGGCGAACTGGAGATCACCGACGTCAACCGCTGTTACCTCGCGCGCGGCGACCTGCGGCTCGAGACGTTGAGCCGCGGCTTTGCGTGGTTCGACACGGGCACGCATCAATCGCTGATCGACGCGGGCATGTTCATTGCCACGGTGCAGCAGCGCCAGGCGTTGCTCGTGTCGAGCCCCGAGGAAATCGCGTTCCGGCAGGGCTGGATCGACGCGGAGCAACTGAATCGCCTCGCCGAACCGTTGCGCAAGACCGCTTACGGCCATTACCTCAGTTCGCTGCTGGGCGCTGTTGCCTCATGACCATCACCGTGCGGCCGACGGCCATTCCCGAGGTGAAGCTGCTGGAGCCTGCTGCATTCGGTGACGCGCGCGGGCTCTTCTTCGAGAGCTTCAATCTGCGCGAATTCGAGGACAAGGTGGCAGCTGGACTGCACTTCGTTCAGGACAACCACTCGGTTTCGTCGCGCAACGTGCTGCGTGGTCTGCACTACCAGGTGGTGCGTCCGCAGGGCAAGCTCGTGCGCGTCGTAGCGGGCGAAGTGTTCGACGTGGCAGTCGATCTGCGTCGCACGTCGCCCACCTTCGGACAATGGACAGGCGCGCGGCTTTCTGCCGAAAACCGCCTGCAACTGTGGATTCCGCCCGGATTCGCCCACGGCTTCGCGGTGCTTTCCGAGCGCGCGGAGTTTCTCTACAAGACCACGGACTTCTGGTACCCCGAGCACGAACGCACGCTGCTGTGGAACGACCCGGCGCTCGGCATCGACTGGGGCCTCGATGGCGAGCCGCTGGTGGCCGCGAAGGACGCGGCGGGCGCAACGCTCGCAAACGCAGAAGTCTATTGATCGGCGGCGGCAGGTCCGCACGCGTCAGACCGCGAATGGAAGGACATCCAATTGATTGAGCAAAGCATGGTGCGTCGTGTTTCGAACCGGATTTCCAGCGGCCGTCCGCATGTTGCATTGAAGACGGCGTGGGCGTGGTTGGCAACGGCCGCGCTGGGTGGCTGTGCGTTGGCACCGGGGCCCTACATGGGCGTGGCGCCGCGCGAGGACACGACGGTGCAGGCCAACGGGCAGGCGGAGCCCGCCGAGATCGTGCAGAACGGCATCACGTTCCGGCTGCATGCGCTCGACGGCAGACTCATCGCGCAACTGGCTGCGCAGGCGGCAGCGCAGCCGCCCCAAGACGCTGCACTGCCGCGCGTCGCGTCTTCTGTGTACCGCGTGCGCAGCGGCGACGTGCTGCGTGTGATCGTCTGGGATCATCCGGAACTCAACAATCCGGGCTTCTCGTCGGTGAACAACTCGATCGTGTCGGTAGGTGCAACGCAGAGCACCGCCTTGCCGGCCGCGACGACGGGCGGCAATCTCGATCCGAATGGCCGTGTCGTGCAGGCCGACGGCACGATCTACTACCCGTACATCGGTCAGGTGAAGGTGGCGGGCGAAACCATCGAGGCGATCCGCCGCAATCTGTTCACGCGGCTCGACAAGTCGGTTGCGAAGCCGCAGGTCGACGTTTCGATTGCGTCCTATCGCAGCCAGAAAATTTACGTGTCGGGCGCCGTGCGCGCGCCGGGAACCATCTCGCTCACGGATACGCCGGAGACCGTTTCGGATGCGATCTCGGGCGCGGGCGGCTACGGCGAGGGCGCCGATCTCTCCGGCGCCACGCTCAATCGCGGCGGCAAGGTCTATCCGCTTGACCTGTACGCCTTTTTCTACGGCGGCGACGTTTCGCAGAACGTGGTGCTGCAGGACGGCGACGTGATCAACGTGCCCGAGCGCCGGCTCAAGAAGGTGTTCGTGCTGGGCGAGGTCAACAAGCCTGTCTCGCAGATCATGCCGGTCGGGCCATTTTCGTTATCCGAAGCACTTTCCGACGCGGGCGGTCTCAACGGCACGTCGGCGAACGCCTCGCAGGTTTACGTGTTCCGGCAAGGGGCAGACCGCACCGTGGACGTGTTCCATCTCGACGCGAGTTCGCCGGGCATGCTCGTGCTGGGCGACCGCTTCGAGCTGCAACCGCGCGACGTGGTGTTTGTCGACGCCGCGCACGTGACGCGTTTTTACCGCGTCGTCGCGCAGGTGTTGCCGTTCGCGAGTTCGCTCTACCTCGGCGCCCAGGCCTTCAAATGACGCGGCGTCCGTTGAAGCTGCTGGTCGTCTGCCACGCGAACGTGTGCCGAAGCCCGATGGCCGAAAGCGTGTTTCGTCACGTGCTGGACGACGTGATGGAAGCGGAGGTCGAGTCGGCCGGACTCGCCGCGCTGAGCGGCGTGCCGATGCATCCGCTCGCATGCGAGGTGCTCGACGCACGCGGATACGGCCGGCGCGGCGACACCAACGCGATGCGGCTCGTGAAGCCGATGCTCGACTGGGCGGACCTGGTGCTCACGATGGAAAGCGGCCAGCGGCTGGAGATCATTCGCCGGTTTCCGCTCGCGGCGCTCAACGTGTGGACGCTCGGACACTGGATGGACCGCGAGATCGACGACCCGGTGGGCGGCGACCTGGCGCGCTTCGAGTCGGCGCTGAACCTCATCGAACTGTGTGCGAGGAGTTGGCTACCCGTGCTCACCCAGCAACCTTCCCTTTGATCCGACCATGGACATGAAGTCAGAACCGACACTGCCCAACATGCTGGTGAACGGCGCGGCCCCCGGTCAAACCGACGACGACGTCAGCCTGTTGACGCTCTGGCACAACGTGCAGAGCCATCGGCGTTTGTTCTGCGGCGTGGCTGCGGGCGTCGTTGCGCTCGCGCTGGCCTATCTGATCGTCGCCGCGCCGGTCTACAAGGCAGACGCCCTGATTCAGGTCGATGAGCAACAGGGCTCCGCGCTCGGCGCGCTCTCCGACGTGGCGAGTGCGCTGAGCCTTAACAAGCCGATCGACGGCGAACTCGACATCCTCTCTTCGCGCGCGGTGCTGGAGCCCGCGGTTGACGCCACTCAGGCGCGCACCACCATCTTCGTGGCGAACCGCGTGCCGCTGCTGGGGCGCCTGTATGGCCGCTACAAGACGCCGCCGAACGGGCTCGCCGAGGCGCCGCTGGGACTCACGGGTTTCGCGTGGGGCGGCGAACGCCTTGCCGTGGCCGCATTCGATGCACCGCGCGTGCTCTACGGCGAGAAATTCCGCGTGCGCGTACAGCCCGGCAACCGCTGGACACTCGAAGACCCGGACGGCGTAACGGTGGCAAACGGCGGGCTGCACGAGCGCGTGAAGTTCACGGTGCAGACCGACTTCGGTCCCGCGCCCGGCGTGATCGAGATTCGCGAGATGCGCGGGCGGCCGGGCACGTCGTTCAAGCTGGTGGAAGCGTCGTTGCAGGACACGATCGACGCCATGCGCAAACGCATGACGGTGCAAGAGACCACCAAGGGCTCTTCGATGATCCAGCTCTCGGTGAAGAACAGCGATCCTGCACTTGCCGCGGCATTCGCCAACGAAGTTGCGCACGCTTATGTGGCGCTCAACATCAAGCATCGCGCGGAGCAGTCGCGGTTGAGTCTCGAGTTCCTGAATCGCAAGCTGCCCGCATTTCGAGAGGAACTGGCGCAGTCCGAAGACCGGCTCAACGCCTTCCGCATTCGCACCAAGACCATCGACATCGAGCAGCAGACCGAGGCCTTGCTCACGCGCGCGGTGGACCTGACCAAGCAGAAGACGCTCATCGACCTGAACCTGCAGGCCACGCGCGAGCAGTTCCGCCCGGGCCATCCGGCGGTGCAGACGCTGGAGGCGCAGGACTCGGCGCTCCAAAGCGCGCTGCACGACGTGGAGAAACAGGTGCAGGCGCTGCCTTCCACGCAGCAGGACTATCTGCGCCTTGCGCGCAACGTCGCCGTGGATACGCAGCTCTACACCGCGCTCGTGGCCAACGCCCAGCAACTCGAAGTGGCGGAGGCCGGTACGACCGGCAACGTGTCGGTGATCGATTTCGCTGTGCGGCCTGATTCCGCAGCGTGGCCGCGCGTGCCGCTCGTGCTCGCGGGCGGCGTGCTGGGCGGCCTGTTCCTCGCGTTCGTCGTCACGCAGGCCATGGCCGCGCTGCACGATGCATTGCGCAGTCCGCTCGACGTCGAGCGTGTCGGCCAGGCACCCATCTTTGCGGTCGTGCCGGTTAGTGCGACCGAGCAGCAAGTGGCGAAGCTGCGTCGTGGCGCGTCGGACGGTCCACGTCAGGAGACCGCGCTGCTGGCGAGCCAGAGCCCATCGGACCCGAGCGTGGAGGCGCTGCGTTCGCTGCGCGCGGCGCTCCGCTTTTCGATGGTGGGCAAGGCGGGTGGCTCGATCCTCTTCACCGGCCCGACCGAAGGCGTGGGCAAAACGTTCGTGGCGCTCAACTTCGCGTATGTGCTGGCGCTCAAGGGGCTGCGCGTACTGATCGTCGATGCGGACCTGCGGCGCGCCGGCGCACGCCGTTACTTCACGCTGGGGCACGCGTATGCGGGGCTCGCCAATGTGCTCTCGGGCGACGCGACACTCGACGGGGCGATCATTGCGACGGGCCTGCGCGGCCTCGACATGCTGCCGGCCGGCAGCGCGTTGCCGCCGAACCCGGGCGAACTGCTGGAACGTCCTGCGTTTGCCGCCATGCTCAAGGAAGCCGCCGCGCGCTACGACTACGTCGTCATCGATTCGCCGCCCGTGCTGCCGGTGAGCGATGCGATTACGCTCGCGCAGGTGTGCGACGCCACCTTCGTCGTCTCTCGCGCGGAAACGACGAACCGCCATCAACTCGCGGAGACGATGACGCGGCTCAGCCAGTCCGGCGTGCGCGTGACGGGCCAGGTATTCAACGGCGTGCAAACGACGCGCTATGGCTACGGGTACGGATACGGCTATCGCTATCAGGCGCAAGCCTGAGGGCGCGGGCTTGTTCATGCGCTTCGGTGGGCGACGTGTGGGTGTGCTTCGTCGCATGAACGTGACGCAACAGGTTGGGTTCCGGACGCCCTGCACGTGGCGTGGTTTTTGTGCGGCCTTGTATGCAGTTCTTGTCGACGGGCCGGGCGCTTCAGTGCGGTGGGCCCTTTTTTGTTGGGGCAGATCACTATGAATTCCTCGGCGTGTCTTTGGCGGCGCGGCTTTTTGTCGATGGTCTGCGCCTCGGCGGCTGCCGCGCTGCTCAGCGCACCAGCCGCCGAGGCGCAGATGATCGGCGATGTGTTTCGCTCACCGCTTACGTCGTCGCTGCTGCAAACGAGCCAGCAGCGCGACCGGCGCCGTCTGCACCGTTCGAGCGATCCGTACATCGCGTTGATCGAGCAGAGTTCGCCGGACGCGTATCTGCGCCGTCTACAGGCGAGTAGCGATCCTTATTCTGCGGCGACGTCGGCGGCCGCGTTGACTGCTCCGACGCCGTCGCCACGTGCCGGTATGCGCATGGGCGTTTCTGGAGATCCGCTGGGGATCGGGCAGGTAGCGGCAGAGGCCGGCGTGCCGGCGGGCGTGATGCCGACGGCGAGCGGGTTCAAGGTTGGCGCGCCGAATGCCGCGGCGTTGGGTCGGTCGATGAGCGTGGTGCCTGGCGCGGGGAGGCTCGGGATGCCGGGGATGGCGGTCGGGGTGTCGGGGGCCGGGTGCTCGGGGTCGCTCGCGGGGATCGGCGTGGCGGGCGGGGGATGTCGATAGCGGGGAGTGCGCCGCACAAGCGTACAAGACCGATCTGAACGACTGATGTTGTTCGTTCAGGCAGTGCATCGAACGGCGAGCTTCACCACTGGTATCGACTCGTCGTCACCTGGGCAGACCGAAATCGTGGTCGGGCCCAGCGGCCGTGTTCGTATTCACGAGAGAGCGCGCCAGGTAGCGCGGAAGTTCCCTCGCGGTAACGCGATTTCCAGGTCCTTCGGCGATGAACATCAACACGACGACGATCAGGAAAAACTGCATCGTTTCAAGCACGCCTGTCGAGATCACGAAGACGATATAACCCGCCGTCATGCCGTAGACGACGGCTCTGGCGGATCGGTCCGCAAGGCGCCTCGCGGTGGCGAAGATCTTCGCGAACAGGGCGGAGAACGCGATCAACCCAAATGTACCCATGTCGATTGCCCACTGGAATATCGCGCTTTCCGCACCGTAGAAGTCGGGGTATGCGCCGGAGCTGAGAATGGAGCGCGTCATGGAGACGCCGCCACCAAAAAATGGCGCATCGGAAAAAAATCGATAAGCGATGAGCGCCTGCCCGATGCGCATCTCGAGAGAGCTTCCCGTCTGACTGGCGGTGTCGGTTTGACTGAATACCGAGAGCGCGAAGTTCATCACCTTCTCGATGTATTGAAGCCCGACCACGCTGGCCAATGCGCAGATCACTACACCGACCTGAACCACGACGACCTTGTCGCGGGTGCGCGCAAACGTAATGAAGGTCAACATGGAGAACAACACGAAGACCAGCGGCGTGCGCGAACTCGTCGCGACGATTCCGACGAGCAGTATGAGTTGGCCACACACGTACCAGAGTAGTCGCGAGGTGGATCGATTGGCTCGCAGCAGAAAGATGCCAACCAGAAAAGTGATGGCTTGAAACGCGCCGAACGTGATGGCATTGGACATCGTGCCGACAGCGCGGGCGCCACGCACGGAACCGCTGTAATCGGCTGCCTGCACGCGACCGGTGGGTGTCGTGAGCTTGATGTAATCGAAGAATGGATTGAAGTGCGTGAGGAACGCTACGACTCCGTAAAGGGATACGATGAGCCCGGCGATGTAGACCAGTTTGAGTGTGCGTTCCGCCTGTGCCGGCGAGTCGCAAAACCGCCAGATCAGATAGCACGGGAAAAATATCTCGGAGAAGAGCATGAACGTCGTAACGGCATCCGAAGACCAGGTTGCCGGATTGGCCGCCAACGATCCAAAGTACGAAAGGCCCAAAAGCGTGAATGCGGTTCGAAGTGGAAAGCGGGAATTCTTGATCTTGAAATTGCACGCCATCACATACAGAGCGAAGCACGCGATCATGAACAAGACGATTGCCCGGTTCACTGAAAGATAAGGCAGGCTGGAGACGTCGACCAGTCCGAAGCCTTTGGGTGTGATGAAACAGAGAATGGGAAAGAGTAGAGCCATTTTTCGCTGGCGTAATAGTGCGAGCGACAGGCACCAGACAGAAATGAGATAGTTCATCGGAAAAGAGGTTGTTCCTGAAGGACGGTCTGTGTCGCGTCAGTCCGACGCGGAAAGCTCGAACCATGGAGAGGGCGTTTGCGCGGGGGCTTGCAGGTCGATCGCAAAGCCGTCACGCGTTTTTCTGACGAAGCGCGGGTCGAGCGCGGCAAGACGATGTCCGTTTGTGTCCAGTGGGTAGACGCGAAGCGATGCGGCACTGGAAGAAAACGAGAGCGTGCACGGCACCCGCTCCATCCACACCGGCGGTTTGACCGCACGAAGGCTGACGATCTCGTGGGTGGCCGGTGCGAACAGGGTCCAGCGTGGCGACGGCGCTTCGAATACGTGCTTGAGCGAATAGTCGAGCGGCGCCGACGTGCCCGAGAGATCCAGCGGGACGGGACCTCGGCTCGACATGGCCGAACCCACCGTATAGCCGGGTACGGTGAGAAGCAGCGATCGCGATTGTCGAATCTCGCGATTGTCGCGAGCCGAAAGCGTGAGCGAGATGAAGCCGCGCGCGGCGGGATCGAGCTTGATCTGAAATGTGCCGTAGTCGTAGCGCCGGCCCGGTTGCAGATAGCCGCTCACGCCTTCGACGCCGGGCGCGTTAATGACGACGTTCCGCGCACGAAGATCGAAATGCGCGCGCGGTTCGGTTGCGGGAGCGGTCGTGGGGGCGGTCGTTTGGGTGGCGGGCGCGTCAGCGGCGTAGCCCACGCGTGCCGAGAATGGGCTCGATGCGTTGATGACGCCGTGTTGTTCGAGTAGTGCGGCGAGTCCATCGGTTGTTCTCGCTCGCGTGGCGTCGAGGATCAGGGCGTCGTCAATGCCATAAGGCATGACGGCATCCAGTCGCGCAATGGCGCCGGTGCGATAGATCCACGCGGCCTGGCCGAACTGGACGAGCTTCGTAGCGTCCCCGACAAGGCTGAACTCAAGCGGGGAGTCGGTGGTGTAGGTGTCGCGCGTCTGCGCGTAATCGTGGAAAACCAGGCCGCTCCAGTCCTGGAGACTCGCAAACGCGACGGTCTCCGGCAATATCTCCGACGACTGACGGTTCGGCCATGGCTGATTGAATTCGGTAATCAGGAAAGGCTTGTCGAACGACCGATAGAAGGCAGCGCCCAGCAGGGGCACAAGACCTGTCGCGATGTCCGAGCGGTCGGTGATCTGCCAGTTGTCCCAACGCCACATGCCGCGCGGGAACTGATATTGGTCCACGTAGAAGTGATCGTCGAGCACGTCCATCGCAGAGAACGAGCGGAAATTGGCGAGACTGCCGAAATTCATCTGCGAGCCGATCACCAGCAGATCGGGATTGACATGCTTCACCGCGGCCGCGACCGTGTCGACGTATTGCTTGTCTTCTTCGCTGAGGAACCGCAGGAACGCCGCAGCCTTCGATGAGTCGGCGGTATTGAACGGAACGATGCCGTTGTCCTCGGTGCAGCGTGCGACGCCGTGCGCCTGGCAGTATCGGCGCCACTCGGCAACCAGCGTTGCCTGAAGCCGACCGGTCACCAGACGTTCGAGCGTGCCGTCCATCCAGTGATAGACCAGTGAGCTTTCGTTGTTGATCTCGACCAGTGCCAGCGCCGGTTCGTCCGCGCCGCGCAGACGTTCGAGAAGCATTTGCGCGTAGCGAGCCTGGAGTGCGATCGCCGTTTCGTCGATCAATAACAGGGGCTTCGACTGATTCGGCCACGGTCCGCCGTTCGGTAGCGCTTGCGTGTGATCGATCGCCGGCCGGAACTGATAGGAGACGTGGAGATTGAGGTCGGCGTAAATGCCGTTTTCCCGCAGTTGCTCGAGGAAGTTACGCAGTCGATCGACCGCTTGCTCGTCGAGTGTCGGAAACGGGCCGGACGTGAGCAGGCCGGTGGGTCCGGCGTCACCCGCCGATGAGAGGGCGTCGAGCCCATGCAACCGAACGAGGTTGACACCCAGGGCCCGCAAACGCCGTGCGAGTTGCGCGGCTTGCCCGGCATCGGGCAACGCGGCGCCGAACAGCAGATTGACGCCAAAGAGCCGTACCGACGTGGGCGAGCTGACTGTACACAGCACGGGGCCGCATGCTTTCAGTCGATCGCCGGTTTGCAGGGGGGTGTTGAGCGAACCAAAGTCGGCGATTGAGGCAGCTGCGATCTGCGGAATGTCGAAGCGGAAAAATGAGGGTTGTGCTGCGAAGCTCCATCCACTTGAAAGGAGTAGCAACACGAGCATCAAGCGCCGGAGCGCGGCGCGGGTGCGCCGATTCACCGGAAGCGCGGATTCGAACGTCGAGCGATGCATCCTGGACATAGGCATGTTGGCGAGTTCCATCGTGCCCGTAGCGTATGACAGCCGCAATGGCGTATTCCGACACTGTCGCTGTCGAATCGGACAAAGTGGCTGGGTGCAAGCTGAACGTCGTGCAGTCGACGTGGCGCGCGTTTTTGCGGCGAGACGATCTGGCGCCGCGCCCGGCGATGTTCGACCGTCGCACCGCCAACGGCACCACCTCTGAGCCGCTTAAACAGCGGCGCTGGCCTTGTCCCGTCCGATCGTGTAGTAGCGCCAACCGTTTTCACGCATGACTGCCGGCTCGTAGAGATTGCGTCCGTCGAACACCACGGGCTCGGCGAGCGCGCTTCGCATCTGCTCGAAATCCGGGCTGCGGAATTCCTTCCACTCGGTGAGGATTACGAGCGCATCGGCATGGTGCAACGCGGTGTCGCGCTCCCGGCAGAAATGGACGTGCTCGAAGAGGTCCGGGCCCAGATCGTCGGCCAGCACGCGCCGCGCCTCCTCCAGCGCGACGGGATCGTAGACGTTGACCATCGCGCCCGATCGAACCAGGTCGGCAATCAGCACGCGGCTGGTCGCCGCGCGCATGTCGTCGGTGTTCGGCTTGAAGGCGAGACCCCAGATCGCGAAGCGTCGCCCCGCGAGTTTGTCGTCGTAGTGCTGGTGGATCTTGTCGAAAAGCATGCTCTTTTGCCGCTCGTTTACGCGCTCAACCGAGGCGAGCACGTCGAGCTGCATGTCGTACTCGGCTGCGGTGCGCACAAGCGCCTGCACGTCTTTGGGGAAGCACGAGCCGCCGTAGCCGCAGCCTGCGTAGAGGAAGCTGTAGCCGATACGCGGGTCGGAGCCGATGCCGCGCCGCACCTGCTCGATGTCGGCGCCCACGCGGTCCGCGAGATTGGCGAGTTCGTTGATGAACGAGATGCGCGTGGCGAGCATGGCGTTCGCCGCGTACTTGGTGAATTCGGCGGAGCGCACGTCCATGTGCAGCGTGCGTTCGTGATTGCGGTTGAACGGCGCGTACAACTGGTCCACCAGGCTTTTCGCGCGCAGCCCCGGAACGTCCGGCTCGTAGCCGATCACGATGCGGTCGGGCCGCATGAAGTCTTCCACCGCCGCGCCTTCCTTGAGGAATTCGGGATTGGAAATCACGGCGAATTCCGTGTGTTCGCCGCGCTGCGCGAGTTCTTCCGCGATGGCGTCGCGCACCTTGTCGGCGGTGCCGACCGGCACGGTCGATTTATCGATGACGACCTTGAACGACGTCATGTGCCGCCCGATGTTGCGCGCGGCTGCCAGCACGTACTGGAGATCGGCCGAGCCGTCTTCGTCCGGCGGCGTGCCCACGGCAATGAACTGGATATCGCCGTGCGCGACGGCGTGCGCGATGTCGGTCGAAAAGAGCAGACGCCCTGCGTCCCGGTTGCGCGCGATGATGTCGGTGAGCCCCGGCTCGTAGATGGGCACGGCGCCGCTGTTCAAGAGGTCGATTTTCGAGGCATCGACATCGAGGCAGAGCACCTGATTGCCGAGTTCCGCGAGGCACGCCCCGGTGACGAGTCCAACGTATCCTGTTCCAACGATCGTGACTTTCATGGCTCTGGGTAAAAAGATTCAAGCGGGTTCAAGCGATGTTTGCCGCGAGGTGCGGGGAACAGACCTCGACACGGTTTCTCGACGGCAGGACTGCATGATTGACTCGCTCCAACGCCGTGGGGCGAAGCTGGCGTGAGATGACCAGATATTCTCCGTTTTGGACATCGGTGGCGCGGCTTGCCTGACGACCCGAACCGCACCTCGATGCAATGAAGTTACCGGAGGGCATGATGCAATGTCCCGCGTTCGGGAAGGGCAGGGCGCACCACGCTATAGCCGCCGAACTGTGTGCCGAGCGTGCCGGCCAGCACGGCCACGAGGGCCGTCAACGGGCTGGCCAGCAGCCAGAAATGCGACTCCGTCACGCCGAACAGAAGGCCGCTCCAGAGCGCGACGCCGAAGAAGGCGCCGCAACGCGCGTCTTTACCCGACACACGACGAAAGCCGAGCATCGCGATCACGAAGATCGCGAGGCCCACGTAGCCTTCGCCATAGATCAGGTTGGTGTAGAGCCCGTCGATGCCCGCGCCGCGCGAGGCGTTATCGGCAATCAGATTGCCTCCGGGCGGCAGAAGCCCCACGCCGAGGACCAGGTCCTTCGCAGACAGCAGCACCTCGACTGCAAACGATAGTCGGCCGCTGAAGTCCGCGTCGATTTTCTGGGCGCCTATTGACAGAAACGCGGCATACATTCCGGCGACGATGACGACGAACGCTGCGAACTTCAATGCGACTCTCAGTGCACGGACATTGCAGCGAGCCGCCGGGGCGCGGTGCAATTGACGTAGGAGGCCTGTTTGTCGGTGGAGTGGACGCAGCAGGAAAGGCGGGTGAAGCGGCGAATTTAGCGAGCAAGGTCGGAGAGGCGGCAAACGTTGCAGGCAAGACTGGTGAGGTCGCGAATGTTGCCGCAAAAGCCGGAGAAGCAACCGAGATTGCGAATATCGCAGGCAAAACAGGAGAGGTCGCGGACGCAGCGGCTGTGGGCGCCAGGGCAGTCAGATGGCTGAAGGAACAGCTGATGTGTCGCGGGCGGCTAAGCAGTCGAGAATACAAAGCCTGCGGAAGACGGCATAAAAGTACTTCCAAAGAAGCATCCAGAGCGGATTGACTATACCCAAAGGCGCCGACATTACGGCGTACGTTAGGTATGCCGCTGAACAGGGGGGCAAAACGGGTGACCGTTTCCTCGGTCAGGGCCTGCAATATCGATTTAAAGATTTTGATCTTTCCTGGATCGTTGAAACTGGGCAGATCCCATGATTACCTCTGACGCGAATCTAGAAGAGTTTGTGCGCCGGCTAGAGAGTGTGATTTCGATGATGAACGAAAAAAGGAGGAAATTTATGTCCAGCAGTGGTGCAGACTGGCAAATAGGGTCGTACGATACTCTTATAAAGAATTTAACCGACTTGCGCGACACCGCAGTAGCGGATAAGTTGCGTAGACCTTCACGAGGGGAAACACGGCCGGGGGCTGGTTTGGGTTTAAGCCATGTGGTGGGTGAGTGGTGTGAAGATGATGAGCTCCTTAACCACGTGCAAAGCGTTGAAGACTATTTTCGCCATGTTCTTTAAAGTGTGTTGGCAGGGATAATCGAATCGATCGTTCGCATAGAGCGTGGCAAATTCGTTGACGGCAGCCGTGTAATCGCGAGCAGCGCCTCCATCGGCGGTGGAGGCGAGCAGTCTGTTGATGTCCACGCAGAACTGGAGGTTACAGCCCACGTCAAACGCAACGCCATCCAATCGTCGAAGCCGATGCCGGAGGTTTTCGCTGCCATATTCACACCAACCCATTCATCACGGGATTTGTCGGCAGGAACGGCCTGCTCGATGTTGGCAACGGCGAGACGGCAGAGCTACCGGAAATGGCCGCGCCCGGGTGCGTGATATGTGGCGCAAGAATTCCGGAATCGCGACTGAGCGTGGGGCAGAGATATACCACGCTACGGACATATAGCGCGGAGGCTTCTGCTCGGAGGTCGCAGGCTATTGTTTTACCTATCAAGCATATTCTTCGCGGGGCGTTGTAAAAACACCATCGGTGACCCTTCCCGACAGTGTTTTGGCGGTTTTGGCTGTAAATTTGCTGCCGTGCGGTAAGAGCCGGTAAGAAAAAACAAGCAGCTTACAGAAACCATGCGAACCACGGGGAAAGACATCCTCCGCCGCGCGATGCAGCGCACGGCGGCAAGGGACAGTGCGCGCTTCGCGTGCGCTGAAGACCTAAACACGGCGCGGCCCGCACTGTGGCGCAGGGTCACGGCGGCCGTCATGGTCGTGGTGACGTACTTCGCTCCTGCAGTGTTCTCGGCCGACGCAACGGCGCATGCCGCGCCCATCGTCGACCCGCGCGCCCCCATCGCCTTCCAGCCCACCATCACGCAGAGTTCGGCGGGCGTCCCGGTTATCAACATTCCCGCACCCAATTCGCAGGGCATTTCGGCCTCGCAGTTCCAGAACCTGTCGGTCGGCAGTGAAGGTTTGATTTTCAACAACAGCCTGGTTCCGGGGACGTCGCTCATCGGCGGCCAGGTCGGCGCGAACCCGAACCTGGGTGGGCGCACCGCCTCCATCATCCTCGCGCAGGTCACCTCAACCGGTAGCCAGTACGCTTCCGTAATTGCCGGACCACTGGAGATTTTCGGGAATTCTGCATCCCTTATCATCGCGAACCCCAACGGTGTTAGCGTACCAGGCGGCACGGCGCTCACCAACATCTCGAACCTCACGCTCACCACCGGCACGCCGCAGTTCATCACGGCGGCAGGCGGCACGCCGACCGACTTCGCCCACGCCGGCGCGCTCGCATGGAGCGTGAACGGCGGCAACATTTCCATCAACGGGCCACCGGGCAACGATGGTACGCCCGGTGCGGGCATCGAGGGCACTGTTGGCAACATTGATCTGATCGGCGAAACGGTTTCACTGTCCGCGCCCTTGAACGCGAACAACCGCGTCAACATCGTGACGGGCGACCAGCTTGTCACACCCACCTCCTCGGGTACGACCGGCACCACTTGGGCCACCTCATCGAACGGCAGCGCCAACACCGCCACCAGCAGCGGCGCCGTCGCCATCGATGCGAGCCGGTACGGTTCGGTAACCTCCGGACAGGTGTATATCGTGTCCACCGCAGCCGGCATGGGCGTCAACATGCAGGGGTCGCTTGCTGCGACTGCCGGCAACGTGACGGTCACCTCGAACGGCGACATTGTGGTGGGCGGCACATCCGCGACCGGGAACGTCAGCCTCGCGAGCCAGGGCAACAGCACGGTCTCTGGCACCGGCGTCGCGAACCAGAACTACACCGTTTCGGCGACGGGCGACATCAACGTAACGGGTAGCGCATCGGCCGGACAGGACGCCACGCTCTCTGCGGGCGGTAATCTCAATGCCGCATCGGTTGCGGCCAACGGCAACAGCACACTCACGGCCGGCAACTCGATGACGGTGGGTTCGGTCTCCGGCCAGAACCTTTCGCTCAAAACCACCACCGGCGACATCACGGTCAGTTCGGGACTCACGGCACCCGGCACGATCGCAGCGAACGCGGGCCGCGACCTCACTGTGAACGGTGCGGTCAATGGTGGCAGCACGGTGGATCTCACTGCCGCGCGCAACGCGGCCATCAATGGCGCGGTGTCGGGCGTAGGCGACACGGCGATCATTGCGCAGGCCGGCACCGCAAACGTTTCCGGTAGCGCGACAGGCAACGGTGCACTCACCGTCTCCTCGGCACAGGGCACGACGCTGGGCGGCACGGCCCAGGCACAGGGACCGGTAACGATCAGCTCGCAGTCAGGCTCGGTCACGGGTAGCGGCAACGTCGCCTCGTCGAACGATGCGGTTTCGATCACGGCGGGGCAGGACATCGGGCTCACGGGTTCGGTGCAGGCCGGCACCACGGTGACGGCAAACGCCGGTCGCAACGCTTCGTTTGGCGGAACGATGACGGCGCCGGGAGCGATCTCGGTGACCGCGGGTGGGAACAGCACGCTCGGCGGCAACGCGACCAGCGGCAGCACGCTGACGGTGACATCCGGTGGCAGTACGGCCATCAGTGGATCGGCCGCGTCGGTGGGCGACATGAGCCTCGCCGCGAACGGCGGCACGCTCTCCACGACCGGTAGCGTGACGACGCTCGGCAACTTCACCGCAAACGGCCAGCAGGGCGTGAATCTCGGTGGGGACGTCTCCAGCCAGGGCAATGCGCAGATCGGCTCCAGCGCGGGCAGCGTGACAGTCGCTGGGACACTCACGACACCGGGCACGGCCACCATCAGCGCCGGGCAGGACGTCACGGTTTCGGGTAACGCGCACAGCGGCGGCAGCACGTCCATCACGGCCACGCGCGACGTGACGCTGAACGGCGGGCTCGAAGCCGACGGCACCAGCAATGCGACCGTCACCGCAGGCCGCGACATTACGGGCAGCGGCGCGGTCGGCGTCGCGAACGACACGATGCTCTCGGCGGGCCGCAACATCGGCATCACGGGCGCGATCCAGACCGGCAACAACCTCGCGGCGACGGCGGGCACGGACCTGTCGGTGGGCGCGACCACCGCGGTCGGCAACGAAACGCTGACGGCCACGAACGGCGGCGCGACCCTCGGAGGCAACGCGCTGTCCGGCGGAGCGATGAACGTCACGGCGGGCACCGGCATCAGCGCGCAGGGCAGCGTTCAGAGTCTGGGCGATCTCGCCATGAACGCGAAGGGCGGTGACCTGACCGCCGCCGGCGCGGTGTCGACAGCGGGCAATGCCACGCTCAACACCAGCGGCACCCTGAACCTGAACGGCCAGACCACCGTCTCGAAGGATGCCACGCTCACGGCCGCGAACATCACCACGCAGGGTGTGGCGGTGGGCGGCAACCTGAACGCGACCGCTACACAGGACCTCAACACGTCAGCGGGGCAGCTGAACGCCACGTACAGCTCGAGCGCGCCGGCACTTAGTGTGAACGGCGACGCGACGCTGAAGGGTGCGAACGTCACCACGGCCAACGCGGTCATCGGCGGCACGTACAGCGCGACCGGCACCACAGGCCTGACGACGGGCGGTACCGCGGCGTACATGGGCAACGCGACGCTCGCCGGCGGCACGGTGACGAACGTTGGCTCGCAGATGGCGAAGGGTAATCTGACCGTCTCCGGCTCGAACGTCAGTAACCAGGGTTCGCTGTCGTCGCTTGCCACAACGACTGTCAACGCTGCAAACCTCACTAACACCGGCACGATCTACGGCCCCACTAGCGCGATCAATGTCAGCGGTGGCACCACGAACACGGGCGGACTGCTGGCGACGAGTGCGCTCAATCTCGTAACGGGCGCGCTCAACAACAATAGCGGGTTGATCTACACGGGGGACGTGAACAATCCTGGCGCCGCCGCGGGCGATGTAACCGTAACCGTGAATGGGGGCAACGGCACATTCAACAACACGAATGGCCAGATTCTCGCGCAGCACAACCTGACGCTCAACCTGCCCAACCAGGCATTCGATCCGTCCGCAGCTGCGAGTGGCACGCTCAACCTCGGCAATGTGCTCACCATCAACGCCCAGCAGTTGAACAACTCTGGCACCTGGGCGATGCCGGGCAACAATGTGTCGATCAACGCTGCGCAGGGGTTCACGAACACGGGCACGATCAGCAAGTCCGGTGACATCACGCTGTCGACGTCCGGCACGCTGTCCAACAGCGGCACGATCACCGCAGGCAACAACGTCAACCTGTCCGGCACCGTTGTGAATCAGGCGGGCGGAACGATACATGCCGACAACGACGTGAACCTCACCGGTGTGACCACGAATGCCGGAACGGTCAGTGCAGTACGGGATGTGAACGTCAACGGCAGCAGCTACGACAACAGTGGTGCGGTGACCGCTGCGGGCCGCAACTTCAGCGCGAACCTGTCTGGCGATCTGGCCAATATTGGTGGCACGATCACGGCACAGAACGACGTCACCATCAATGCCGCGAACGTCCTGAACAGTCGTGCGGGCGCGAACAGCACGACCACGTACTCCATTGGGACGACAATTAATGCAGCTGGCCTTGGCGCGGTACTGCTTAGTGCTCCGCTTGGGTCCCTCACGCTGGATGACTTCAGGACGGGGCAGGACGGTTCTTCAGTCGACAACAGTGCGGTAATTACGGGGCGGGTCGGGGATCTGCAGCCGGCGGGGACTACCACGACAACGGCCCCCGATCTGAGCGCCGGGACGCTTTACGGTATCGCGTTGCCCACTGTTACGCGGACCATCACCACTACGCAGCCATCTGGGGCTGCTGGTGTGATTGCGGCGGGCCATGATCTTTCGATTGCGACCGGCAACCTGAACAACCATGGAAGTACGATTTCAGCCGGCAACAATGTCACGCTGAAGGTCGCATCGCTGGACAACGGCGGCGACCCAGGCGTGACGACCATTACGGACAGTATCGACGCGGCATCGTATGCGGCGTTTCTCACGCAGCTGAAGGCGGCATATCAGGCAGGGACTCTGCAGGCGCTGGACGGTCCGACTGGGCCGGGCTACTCCCTTGGGGCGCAATTCGACGCTTTCACTGAAACGCTGAACATATTCACAAATACTCCTCCGCCAGCTGGGCAGACATCGACCCTGACGACGTGGACAAGCCAGAACGCCGGGCAGATTGTCGCCGGCAACAATCTCTCGCTCACGGGCACGGGCGGCGGGCTTACGAACGCGGGCAATCTGTACGCGGCCCAGGATCTGGTTATCAGCGCCAGCAGTTTTACGAATCAGGGTTATCACACCAGTAACCTGACATCGACTGCGGGATGTGCCGCAGGCGTTTCTCAGGATCAGTGCGGCATGTTTGGAGCTAACCTGGACGGTTTTACCAGCTTGCCGTGGACCTTCCAGCGCCCGGGTCAGGTGTTCACCAATCCGTATACCGTCGGCTTTCAGCGGCAGTACGTCTTTGGCAGCAACTACAGAGGCTGGGTGCCGGGCAACGATGGCTCTGCGATTTATGGAGACCAGACCAGCACGCAGAGCTACAGCTACACGCAGACGAACAACACCGTCTTTGCCGGGCGCGACCTGATCATCACCGCCCCGACGGTCAGCAACACGTACGGTAATCTGCTGGCGGGGCGCGACGTTGTGATCGGCGGTTCGGGCACTTCGCGCGACAACACCAATCCGGCCAGCCCGCAGACCACGCTTACGCAGGCTGGCAGCCTGACGAACAGCTCGGGGAATATCCAGGCGGGGCGCGACATGGCGCTTGCCGTTGCCTCGCTTGTCAATACGCTCTCTGCGCCAGCCCAGATCTACCAGAACTACGGGACCACGGCTCGCTATGGCTGTAGTGGTGCGTCATATGACGTCTGTGATGCATTCGTCGATGTGCAGTCGGGCGATGCCTCCACGATCACGGCAAACCGTAACCTGTCGATCAGCGCGGGTACCGTGACGAATACCGGCAGCCTGATCACGGCGGGCAGCCAGGCCACGGTCACGGCCTCCTCGAGCATCACGAACCAGGACCAGACGCTGAACGCGTACTGGCACGATGCCTTCTACGGTGGCGTGGTCGGTGGCTCAATGCCGCCAGACAACTTCGGCTGCGGCACGTCTGGCAACTGCTCAACCCTGTTCGGCAGCGCGTATCGCTCGGGCGACGGGGTCCAGCCGCCCACACCGTACCAGAGCCTGCCCGGCACGATCCAGGCGTCGTCGCTCACGGTGACGGCTGGCGGCGCCCTGCAGAACTCCGGCAACGTGATGGGGCAGCAGGTTTCGCTTACCGGTGCGTCACTGGTCAACGGCCTGACCTCGCCCGGTGCCTACACGCCGCAGCCGACTGCATCGCAGCAGGTCATTCCGCTCGGTCCGCCCGGCGTGCCGGTGCTTGCCAGCGCGGCACTGAATGGTGCTAATGGCGTCAACGGTGCGGTTTTCCAGCCGTCCTCCATACGCAGTACTGTGGGCCTGAGCGCGGGCACGGCGATCGCCGGTCAGTCCGTTGGCGTGCCCGGTTCGCCCGCTGTCTCCCGTGCGGGCGTGCCGTCGATGAGCAGTGTGCAGACGGTGAATGGCCAGGTCGCTGTTTCCCCTACGTACCTGGTCAACAATCCTGCTTCGCAGGTAATCGCCAGCATGGGGCCGGCGCAATTAATCGCGAATCTGCCGGCTAACCTGCAGCCATCGTCGAGCATCTTCTACTACGATCCGTTCACCGAGGACCAGGTCCTCCAGCAGGCTGCACTCAACCAGACGGGGCAGGCCAGCTTCATCAGCGGGCTCACGTACGACAGCCAGAACCAGAAGTCGGTCACCGATCAGGAAAAGTCGGTCCTGTACGCCAACGCGATCCAGTACGCCGAATCGCACAACGTTGCTCTCGGTACGGCGCTCTCACAGCAGCAGATCGCGTCGCTGGACGCGCCCATGCTCTGGTACGTCGAGGAGACAGTGCCTGAGCCGGGATGCACGGCAACGGGCACCGTCAGCTGCCCGACCGTGAACGCGCTGATGCCGCAGGTCTACCTGCCGCAAAACTATGCCGTCGTCGAGCACGACGGCACGATTACCGGCCAGAACGTGACGCTCACAGCCAGCAACGGCGGCACGATCACCAACACCGGCACTATCACGGCGACGGATTCACTGAGCGTCAATGCCGGAACGCTGACAAACCAGCAACGCTCCACGGACATCGGTACGCAGTACACGATGGTCGGCCCTTACGGGCTTCTCACGACCACGGGAACCGTCACCCAGCAGGGCGGCTTTATGTCCGCCGGCAATTACGATCTGAACGTCGACAGGCTGGAACAGATCGGCGGTGCACTCCAGAAGCTGTCGTCCGATGGTTCGATCGATACGGCAGGCACTACCCAGCAGCTTGCAGCGCTCAAGGCGGAGCTTGGCAGCAGCTTCGTGCAGGGCACTGCAAGCAACGACCTCCACACAAGCTTCACGTCGCTCGCGGACAGCCCGGGTGCGTTCGAGATGATAGGCATGGCTGTCACGGTTGTCGTGGCGTCGTTCATCACGGCGGGATTGGCGGGTGCCATGATGGGTCCCGCCATGGCGGGCACGGTGGGCGGCTCGATGGTCTCTGCTGGCGCCGCGGGATTCGTGGGCAGCGCCGTGTCGCAGGCCAGTACCGGTCAGTTCAGCTTTACGACGGCGCTGGAAGGCGGAGCGGTGGGAGCCGTCACAGCGGGGCTGACGAACGGCATCACGTATTCCGCCGACAATGGCTTTGGCTGGTCAGGGCTTGGTGCGAAGATCAGCGACAACAGCCTGTCGGCGCTGGCTGGAGTGAAGAACGTCGGCGGCGTGCTTGTCCCTCAGGCAGGCGCCACGACGGCATCGACCATCGGTCAGGTGGCTGTGGCGATGGGAGCGGAAGCCACGATCCAGGCGGGAGTGCAGACCGCCATCCAGGGCGGCAGCTTCCTTACGAACCTGCGCAACTCCGCGGTGAGTGACCTTGCGGCCGCAGCGGCCTACGGTATAGGTAATGCCGCCAACGTACAGGGTTCCCCGATTGCTGTCGGCACGCCTGGCTATTGGCTCGCCCACGCCGCATTGGGCTGCGCGGCCAGCGCGGCAGAGGGCACCGGCTGCGCGGGCGGTGCCATTGGCGGAGCCGTGTCGGCCGGGCTGAACCCGATCATCGATGCAAAGGGGGATATCCCGGCGGCCGCATTGACGGCGATCGAAACGATGGTAAGTGGCAGCATCGCGGGTGCGTTTGGCTTTAATGTTCAGGGATCGATGACGGCCGCGCAGAACGAGACGCTGAACAACTGGCTGAATCACGTCCGAACCAACCCGATGTTCTACTCCGAGCAGGAGCGGTACAACAATGCCGTTGCTGCTGGAGACCGATCAACAGTGGCTAGCTTGGACGCACTATCGCAGCAACGGGATGCCGACCTTGCCAGCGCGTGCGCCGGAGGGTTTGGTAGCGCTGCTTGTCAGACACAGGTGATCGCTGCGCTCGCAGGGGGAAATAACGTCCAGTTCCTTAACGGGACGGCCTATGCCTTCGATCCCAATGGGCCGGCGATTACTGCCAGTGGTGCGCAGCCCTCACCCATGGCGGCTGCAACCCTGAACAACATGTTGGGCAGTCCGTTCGCGGCGATTATTGGCGGGGCGATGTACGCGACTGGATCGCCGACGAACGCCTACTACGGCTCCCAGCTCGGCGTTGCGCTGGATGGCATTGCGGCCGGACTGGCGGGCTGGCAGCCCGCCAAGGCTCCGCGAACGCAGTCGTACGCATCTCCTGGTAGCGGAGACGCTGCAATTATCGCAGACGGTCCGATATCGACGTACGATACGTCCATCACAAAGCGAGGAAGCGAATACCTGAACGTAGAGACGAACGTGACTGCAGATCAATTCCAAGCGAATCTGATTTCGAACGGGTATAGCGTTATGAGTCAAGGCGTCAACAAGAACGGCCCTTTCACCGTCCTCAACAATGGCGCTTCGACATATACGGTCTACACACGCACGACGACCGGCAAAGCCGGAGCGCAATATTTTGGGCCTGGAGGCGTGTCGGCAAAGATTTCCTTTAAGCCGCAGTAGCCGGCGGATTTATTGAAATGGTGACGATGGATATGGGCGCACGATTGGCTGCATTTGGAAACACAAAAAGATCGATTAGCTGCGATACTCTATTGCCGGAGCTTGTCTTCGCTGGAGTGTGGTGCCGATTTCTTTTTTTTGAATCGGATCGTATCTTTGGTAACCATTTTATCGGGGCAGTCGACGAGCTCATGCGCCTGGAGGGCGCGTCAGTTTCGTGCCTGGTCAATCTTGATTTGACGCCTGTCTTTGCATTCGAGAGCACTGCAGCGATCTACATAGATCAAGCTACAACCAACGAAGAATATAGTGCGGCGCTACGTTCAGGCGGTCCGCAGAGTGGGTGGCTTTACAGAGTAGACCGATATGCCTGTGCTTCTGACGTTGGCGCATGGTGCATTTATTGCGAGAAGAGCAACGATGTTGCGGTAATCGCATTACGCAACGATGCGGATTACAAGCGATTTCGTGATGCGCTAGACCGTCTTTGGGCAAAACCCATTGAAGAATTGGTCGATGGGGGGGGCGCACCGCTGTTTCCATTTGATCACTTGGTGCCCAAGTGGCGAAAAGGATTGCTCGACAACTATGGAAACGACCAGCAGCGCAACGATCAATGATAATCCACTGTAAATTTCCATCAAAAGGTCTTAGTGCGTCCTGCTGCCTGATGAAAAGAACAAAAGGTGTGCGGCGCGAAATGGGCGGGTCAGGATAGTAAAACGATTTAATGTGGGAAGGTATCGGTATTCAATTAATCGTTGTGCCGATGAAATGATGACAGGCGAACCTATTTGGCATAGCCGGGCAATGGCGAGTGTCAATGAAAAGTTCATATGGATCGCGCCACAATCTGGATATCGGATGGCTGTGCTCGATCTATTGGCTACGGAGCGTTTGCTAGCGCCACATGCTGGTGACGACGCGGTTGGTGATGCAATTAAAGGAGCGATCGCTGAAAGTAGATTTCTCTCGCTTGAAGAGGCGCGTGGCTTTCAGGAAATAGCGGATTCGCTCTATCCCCAGTGGATAGAGCGCTTGATGCTTCGTTACAACTATAAAAGCAAGCAGGCGCTATTTAAAAAATGAGGCGCTGTAATATTGTCAAGAAAGATAAGGTGTTGGTGATATCTCCATCTCATCATAATCGCCTGGATAGTTGGAGTCGGAGTAAGGTCGACGGCATTGAGGATGTGGTTATTCCGGCCGATAGTTCTGAAATTGATGTTGGAGCGGCACTTCGTCTTGCTTTCAGTCGATGCACTGGTTAGGCGCGTTACCTTAAGCCAACTGAAGTAACGGCACGCCGGCGCGGCGGAGTAGCAGGAAATGAACGGATGAAAAAAATGAAACAAACGGGGCAGGCACCAGAGGACGGCGCCCGCCGCGTCTTGGTAGTGGCTTTGCTGTGGGCGGGCGCATTGTGGCTGACGGGCATCGCACAGGCCGCCGGCATCGTCGCCGACGGCGGCACTGCGACCTCGGTGAGCACAGCCGCTAACGGCCACCAGACGGTTGCCATCGCCCCCGCCACAGGCGGCGTCTCGCACAACACCTATTCGTCGTTCAACGTGTCGTCCGCCGGCGCCGACCTGAACAACACCGGCATCAACGCCCGCACGATCGTTAACGAGGTGACCAGCACGAACCCGTCGCTCATCCAGGGGGCGATCGCCGTGCTCGGCCCGCGCGCGAACGTGATCCTGGCGAATCCCA
Source organism: Paraburkholderia kururiensis JCM 10599 = LMG 19447 (assembly GCF_003986935.1). Lineage (GTDB taxonomy): Bacteria > Pseudomonadota > Gammaproteobacteria > Burkholderiales > Burkholderiaceae > Paraburkholderia > Paraburkholderia kururiensis. The sequence goes on from NZ_RJZE01000007.1 coordinate 137,717, forward strand.
GCGGCATTACCGTGGATGGCGGCAGCTTCGTGAACGCCGGCCACGTGGTGCTGTCGACGGGGCAGGTGAGTTTCAGCGACCTCACGCTCTCGCCGGGCAACATCCAGCGCAACGTCGTGCTCGCCACCAGCGGCGGCACCATCACGATCGGTCCCGGAGGCCTGTCCGGCACGCTGGTGAACCTCGATCTCGTGGCGAAACGCCTCGCGGTCAACGGCCCGGTCACAAACGACTTCACCAGCTCGGCGGGCGGCGTGCGCGCCACCATCGGCAGCAGCACGACCACCTGGGATACCGGCTTCTCGCCTTCGGACAACGGCCACGACTGGCTCATCGGCACCACGAATCCGGGCAGCGCGGGCTCGGGGCTTGCCGTCGACATCACGGCCGCCGGCGGCCTGACGGGCGGCCGCGTGCAGCTCATCGTGACCGACCAGGGCGCTGGGGTGCGCAATCTCGGCAAACTGTACGCGAGCGCGGGCGACGTGGTGGTCTCAGGCACCGGCGACATCACCACGGTGGACGGCTCCATCCGGGCCGAACACGACGTCGCCCTCACCACGCCCGGCACCGTCTCGCTGCAGGGCGCGCAGATGACCGCGGCGAACAGCATCACGGTGAAGACCGGCTCGATGGCGCTTTCCGACGACGCCACAGGCCCCTCGACGCTGGCCGCCGCAGCCGGATCGGTCAGCCTCACCGCAACAGGTGACATCTCGAACACCGGCAGCGTGATCCAGGCCGGCGGCGTCGCGGCGGACGGTACGGCCACGGGCGGCAACATCACGCTCACCGCGGGCGGCAGCATCACGAACCGCTCGACGCATGACAACCTCGGCATCGTCTTCGCCGCGAACGGCGATGCCCAGCTCACCGCCCAGGGCGACATCGTCAACGACAACGCCCGCATCCTCTCCAACCAGGGCGTGACGCTCGCCGCGCAGGGCGATGTGCTCAACATCATCGACCACACGGGCGGCACCAATGGCGGACAGCCCGTCGCGTACTCACGTCAGGGCGGCAGCTTCCTGTTCCTGACCCACACCACCAGCGGTTTCGACGTTGACTACGGCACCGTGACCGAGCCGTCGCAGCTGGCGTACATCGCCTCGACGGCGGGGCCCGTCACGATCTCCGGGCACAACGTCACCAACTCGGGCGGCATCATCCAGTCGAACGGCGGCGACATCACGATCCACGCGGACGATGCCTTCACCAACGCCGCCGTGTTCTCCGGGCAGGCAAGCTACTCGCGAGGCTGCTGGATCTTCTGCCACGCGAGTGCATCGAGCACGGTGCAGCCGTATGGCGGCACGATCCAGTCGGGCAGCAACATCGCGATCACCGCGGGGAGCGTGGCGCGCAACATCGGCGGAAACGTGTTCGCGCAGGGCGACATCGACGTCACCGCACCCGTCACCTACGCGCAGGGCGTGACGGGCTACTCGGCGATCAGCCAGCAGCGCGGCTTCAAGGCGTTCTTCGGCAGTACGTGGGCGCAGATCATCGCGGCCGACGTCGGGGGCGGGTTCGCCGCGAACGGCGCCGTGCACCTGACGGGCGACGCGATCATCGACGGCGGCTCGATCAGCGCGCAGAAAGGCGTCTCCGCCACCGGCACCATCACGACGGTGCGCGCGCCGTCGCGCACGCCGGTGCAGATCGGCCAGCACCTGGGACTGACGACGTGGATCGGATACTGATGCTGGCCATGCGTGCACGTAGCCGGCAGAACCGGTACCTGATCCTGCTGGTGACGCTGGCCATGCTGCCCATCCTGTTCGTGGCGCTGCCGGCGTTCGCACAGACGCCGCCGGCGGCTCCTCCGGCACTCCCGCCCGGCGCGGCACCGCGGCCCATCCAGGACCCCGGCCAGCAGCTGATCGACGAGCAGCGCGAACAGGCGCGCCAGCGCCAGCTCACCCAGCCGCCCGCGTCGATCTCGGTGGCGCCGCAGGCGCCGGAGACGACGCTCGACATCCCGGTCGACACGCCGGTCGACCAGATTGTGGAGACCGGTCCCACCTTCCCGGTCAGCCGCATCGTGCTCGCTGAACAGGACGGCAAACCGTACACGCCGCTGCCCGGCGTGCCGCGCGCGAAGCTCGACGCCATCGTCGCGCCGTTCACCGGCCATGCGCTGGGCTCGCACCGCGTCAACGTGCTGCTGAAACGCCTGACCGACGCCTTCGTCGCCGAAGGCTACGTCACCACACGCGCACTGCTTGGTCCGCAGAACCTTGGCTCCGGCACGCTGACGGTGACCATCCAGGTGGGCCGCATCGGCGGCTTCAGGGTGAACGGCGAGCCGGTCCACCGCCTGAAGAAGAACGAGAAGGCGGCTGGCGGCGGCTGGCTCACGGATGCCGGCTACGAAAACGCCTTCCCCGCTGCTCCCGGCGACGCACTGCGGCTGGAGGACATCGACCAGGGCGTCTCGCAGATCAACCGGCTGCGCCGCAACCAGGCCGAGGTGCAGATCCTGCCGGGCCAGAGTCCCGGCGAGTCGGTGGTGGCGGTCGGCAACCGGTCTGGTGACAGGCTCTACTACAGCCTGGGTGTCGACAACTACGGCAGCTCCACGACCGGCGTGACCCGCTACCGGGCCGGGGTCGAGGCAGACAACCTGACCGGCCTGCAGGAGTCGCTGAGCCTGAACTTCATCGACAGCCTGGACAGCAACGCGCTCGTGGGGTCGCTCGCCATCCCGTTCGGGCGACATACCTTCAGCTACACGCTGTCGGACTCCGAATACCAGCAGGTAGTGGGTACCACCGCGCTGCTGTGGGGCCGCACGCTGAGCCACATCCTGGGCTGGAACTACACGCTGCTGCGCTCGCAGGCCGACATCGTGAACCTCGATGCGACGCTGTCGTGGCGGCGCACGGACCGCGAGCTGAACGGCAGCATCGACCTGAACCCGCAGCGCATTGCGGTGCTGCGCACGGGCGCGAACTGGCTGCACAAATTCGCGCTCAACGGATCGGCGGGCAACGTCACGCTCGATGGCGGCGTATCGCAGGGGCTGCCGTGGCTGGAAGCCGATCACGACGCACACGGCATCGCGCGCACCGATGCGCACAGCCAGTTCACGAAGTTCGACATGACGGCCACCTACACGCTGCCGCTGCCGGCCTTCTCACGGATGCAACTGGCGTACCGCGGCGCGCTGGGCGGCCAGTACACGAACGTGGCGCTGTTCGGCTCGGAGCAGCTGTACCTGGGCAGCATGGACACGATCCGCGGCTTCCGCTCGGGCGAGATTGCGGGCGACCGGGGCATCTGGTCGCGCAACGAACTCGCGTGGGTGAACGCGCCCGCGTGGCACGATGGCCGCGTCGAACCCTACGTGTTTCTCGATGCGGGCAAGGCGAATCTCGTCGCGGTGCCCGGTTTCCCGTCGCTGGTAGGGGTAGGCGCGGGCCTGCGCGCGCAGTGGCAGTGGCATAAACAGATGCTGTCGGGTGAACTGCTTGCCGGACGCGCACTCACGCAGCCGGCCGTCCTCGGGCCGAAGGCGACCCTCGTTCTTGGAACACTCAACTGGACCTACTGAAGGCACAACGATGAACAGAATCTCCCTGCGGATCACTGCGGCTGCCGTCCTTATGTTTGCGGCCGGCATCGCTGCACCCGCAATGGCGCAGACCGCGTCTGCCCCCGCTGCCACGCTGCCCGTCGGTACGGTGGCCGCCGTCAATGGCATAGCGATCCCGCAGTCGCAGCTTGATGAAGCGGTACGCATCGCGGCCCAGGTGGCGCACCAGCCCGACACACCCCAGCTGCGCCAGGCGCTCAAACAGCAGCTGATCGCGCGCGAGCTGTTCCGGCAGAACGCGGAGAAGGCGGGCTACGGTTCGAAGCCCGAGGTGCAGCAGGCGATGGAAGCGGCAAAGACCAACGCCGAAACACAGCTGTACCTGAAGGACAGCATCCATGCCGCGCCGGTGACCGATGAACAGGTGAAGGCGCGCTACGACCAGATCGTGGCGTCGCTCGGCAAGGAGGAGTACAAGCCGCGGGTGATTGCGGTACCCGACGCGATGACCGCGGCGACGGTGCTCAGCGAGCTGAAGTCGGGCAAACCGTTCGACGTGCTGGCGCAGCAGTACAGCGTGGCGCCCAGCAAGGCGAATGGTGGTGAGCTGCCGTGGGTGAGCTTCAAGACGCCCGTCACCGAGGGCAAGACGCAGGGTCTGCCGCTGCCTGTTGCTCAGGCCATCACGCAGCTGCCGGTGGGAGGCGTGACACCGGACTCGATTCCGGTGGGCAACGTGCGCCTGATCGTCAAGCTCGATGCGAAGCGGCCGACGCAGATTCCCGCGTTCGACGCGGTGAAGGAGACGATCCGCAAACAGCTTGAGGCGCTGGCGCTGGAGAAGGCCGCGGCTGACTTCACGGCCGGGCTGCTGAAGGGCGCGACGGTCCAGCAGTAGGCAGCCCATGGCCATGAGATGTGTACCGTCTGACCTGACGAGCCGCGCTGAAACAAGACATATCGGAACTTAATGAATCAAATGCATACAGCCAAAATACCTCCAGCACAAACCATTTTTGCGATATTTGCGTCGACTTTCCTGATCGCGGGGTGCGCAACCAGGCACGCGGCATCACACAGGGCTGGGGAGCAGGAAGCGCAAAAAGAGGTCGCGCGGACGGAGATCGTGGCCGACGCCCCCAAAGACGGTGCAAAGGTTGTGTTCACAACCAGCGGGATGCCTATGCCGGTGAATTTCTCAACAAGTACATCGGACGAAGCATGTACCGGATTCCAGAGAGTCGGAAGCGTGTTCGATAGCGGTCGTGGAATACTGCTGCCGTCAATTGCGCGCCTGACCGAGAAGCTCAACAAGGCCGTCATGAAAGCCGAGACGTCGCGAACCGTGAGCGTCGAGCCCGGCATGCAGCTACAGGTAAAGGGACTCTACGGTGACGACATGGATTCCCATTCGGCTTCGTGTGGCCCGTTCGTCACGTCCTTCGTCCCTGAAAAGGGGCATACCTACCACGTAAATTTCGCGTTCAACGGTACGCAGAGCTGCTCGCAGAGCATGACCGACATCACGGTTCACGACCACCCTGTTTCGGTCGGACGCCCGCTTTATTGCGGTCTGCGGGACATGGCAGCGACTGTTACCGGCAATCCGCTCAGAACGAAACACGAGCAAGACCTCGAGGCGGCACGGAAGAAGGAGGCCGCAGCGACGTCGCCATTCGAGAGAGCATCTGCATTGCAGGATGAGGCTGCCGCTCTCGATTCCCTTGGCAAACCGGATGAGGCTCTTGCCCGGATCGACGACGCCTTACGACTGGCCGATCCGTCCAGAAGCAAGGATCTGATTGCCACAAAAGCGGGCATAGAGTTCTCGCTGAACAACCCGCAGCAGGCGCTTGCGCTCCTTGCTCCGGAAATCGGGAAGATCCGCGAGTTTGCCGCTCACAACCCCCAGCTCACGCGCGCTGGTGTCCTGGGTACCTACACCGAAGGATTCGTCACAGCCACTTTCGCCCATATTCAACTGGAGCAATGGAAGGCGGCGATCGATACGCTGGCAGATGCCGAGTCGCCGCTGGAGGGGCCGGGCTTCTATGCGTACCGGGCGCTCGTGTACCGCTACATCATGGCCAGAGCCCATGATGCCTCGTTGACGAATCCGCAACTCGAACGGGACGCGAGCTACTACGCTGCGAATGACAAGAACCAGTACGGCGCATTGCTGCGCGCATGGCAAGGCGAAAATATCGTGAGAGAGCTTTCGATCATCAATGCCGGGCTGTCGGGTGACGAACGTCAGGACGCGGAAGCAGAAGAGCAGTTCTATCTCGGCGCGTATGCGAAGTTCGTCAAGGGCGATGCCGCCGAAGGGCGAAGCAGGTTGAGCATCATGGATCTGCTTGCGCCTTACGGCAGTATCGAATGGATCTACGGCAAGCGGGTCCTTCAATGAGACTACGACAAATGTGCCAGCTTTTGGGGTGAGCGATGGGGCTAATCGATCATCTGCGGTGGCATTACGACGCCACAGCAGGAAAGGCCCGGCAACTGGAAGAAGGGGAAAACACATATGGACCATTTGATGCAGGTGGGGCAAACGATCGCTATCGGTCTGGCAGTGCTGCTCGTAGTTGCGGTGCTGGTTTGGGCATCGGGCATCATCCGCTACATACCTAACGACCGGGTCGGGGTGGTGGAGAAGCTGTGGAGCCTGAGCGGCTCGGTACAGTCGGGGCTGCTTGCGCTGGCAGGCGAAGCCGGCTTCCAGCCGGAACTGCTGCGGGGTGGTTTCCACTTCTTCGCGCCGTTCCAGTACCGCGTGCATATCCACCCGATGGTCTCGGTAACGCAGGGCAAGATCGGGTACGTGTTTGCCCGCGACGGCCGCGATCTGCCCGCCGGCCAGACACTCGCTGACAATGCCAACGTCGACGATTTCCGGGATGTTCGGGCATTTCTGGAAAAGGGAGGCGAGAAGGGACCCCAGCGCAAGGTACTGCGCGAGGGCACACACATTCTCAACCCCGCGCTCTTCGTGGTGATGACGGAGGAAGCAACGTATTCCCTGTCGCTCAACTCCCAGGAAAAGGCGTATTACGAGACGATGCGCGCACTTCTGGATGAGCGTGGCGGATTCTCGCCTGTCGTCATCAAGGGCGCGGAAGGCGAGCACGACTCCGACCTGCTGGCGATCGTAACGGTCCAGGACGGACCCGCACTGCCGAAGGATGAGCTGCTCGCGCCCGATGTCGGCGACGTCCATAACTCGTATCAGGAGCCGGAGAAGTTCCTTGCTGCTGGTGGCCGCCGCGGCCGGCAGGAGCGTGTCCTCGTCGAAGGCACCTGGTACATCAACCGCCTCTTCGCGACGGTCGAATTCATCCGCAAGACGGTGATCCCGGTCGGCTATGTGGGCGTGGTGGTTTCGTACACCGGGCGTCGCGGTGACGACCTGTCCGGCAGCGACTACAGCCACGGCGAACTGGTCGAGAACGGTTGCCGGGGCGTCTGGCGTGATCCGCTGATGCCGGGCAAGTACGCTTTCAACACCTATGCCGGCAAGATCGAACTCGTACCTACCACCAACTTCGTACTGATGTGGAAGTCGGGTGAGAGCGGATCGAGCTTCGATTCGAACCTGCGCGAAATCACGCTGATCACGAAGGATGCGTTCGAGCCACTGCTGCCGCTCTCAGTCGTGGTGCACATCGACTACCGGAAAGCGCCCATGGTCGTGCAGCGCTTCGGCAACATTGAGCAGCTCGTCGAGCAGACGCTCGACCCGATGGTGTCGTCGTACTTCAAGAACGTGTCGCAGACCAAGACGTTCATCGAGCTGATCCAGTCGCGCAGCGAACTGCAGGTCAATGCATCGAACGACATGCGCGAACGCTTCCAGGCGTATTCGCTCGAGTTCGAGGAAGTGCTGATCGGCACGCCCAGGGCGCAGGTCGGTGACGTACAGATCGAGAACATCATGGCGCAGCTGCGCGACCGGCAGATCGCGCGCGAGCAGGTGGAGACGTTTGCCCAGAAGCAGATCGCAGCGGACAAGCAGCGCGAGCTGAACGAGGCAGAGCAGCGGGCGGCAAAGCAGAAGGAACTGACGGGCTCGCTGGTCGACATCAGCATCAAGGAGAACCAGGGTTCCGCGAGCGTGAAGGCAGCCGAGAAGCGTCGGCAGGAAATCGAGGCGCTGGCGCAGGCAGAGAAGTTCCGGCAGGAAATGGAAGGCTCGGGGCGTGCGTCGGCGATCCGCTCGGTGGGTGAGGCGGAGGCATCCGCCATCAAGGCGAAGTCCGAAGCGCTTCAGGGAGAGGGCGCCGACAAGCAGCTGATGCAGACCGTCATGCTGCGGCTGGCCGAGGCGTTCGAAACCGCGAAGGTGCCGCTGGTTCCACAGATCCAGCTTGGCGGTGGTAGCGACGGGAATGCGTTCTCCACCCTGATGTCGCTCATGGGTTCGCTCAAGGCACTTGAGCTTTCGCAGTCACAGGGGCGCCCCGGGGCAGTCGCTGGCGAGCCGAAGCCCTGACACGGCGGTACCGGTCGCCCGTGGGGTTGATCTCCCGGGGCATTGAACGCGGCCGGGCCGGCAGAACCCTATGCTGCGGCGTGACCTGATGTGACTGACTGCAAGAGAAACAGGAAAACGAAATGAGTGATGGCGTATTGAACGTTCGGCTACGGCGATTTCTGTTGCCGCTCCTTCTGCCTGTGCCGGTTCTTGTCAGCGCGTGCGCCGGTGGCGCTTATAGCAATGAGCCGGTGGTTGTTGGCACGGCGTAGCTGACCGCTTCGCTCATGACAGGGGTACGTGGTTCGACGACATCACCTCGTGCCCCGGTCGCGCCATTCCCTCTGCGAGCGAAAGACTACGGTCAAGCCATGGCTTGAGGAATTGCCGGAGTCGGGGCGTACGGGTATTGCCGAACAACTGTGCCGGCGATCCCGTTTCGATAATCTGGCCGGCCTCCATGAACACCACCTTGTTCGATATCTTGGCTGCAAAGCTCATTTCGTGAGTGACCATCACCATCGTGAGGCCCTCCTGCGCGAGCATGCGGATGACACTCAGCACCTCTTCAACCAGTTCCGGGTCGAGTGCCGATGTTGGTTCGTCGAGCAGCATGACCTCCGGTTCGATTGCAAGTGCCCGCGCAATGCCGACGCGCTGCTGTTGACCGCCGCTCAGTTGTGCGGGGTACGCCTGGGCCTTGCGGGCGAGTCCGACATGATCGAGTGCGGCCTTCGCCTTCTGCTCGGCCTCGGCTTTTCTGCATTTGCGCGAAAGCACGAGCGGCGCCGCCACGTTGGCCAGCACGGTCATGTGCGGCCACAGATTGAATTGCTGAAACACCATGGCGATGGGCCGGCGTACCTCGGCGATGTTCGCGTCGGTATCGCGCACACGCCCGTTGCCGTTCGATGCACGGTAGCCGAGCAACCTGCCCTTCACTCGCACTTCGCCTTCTTCATACGTCTCCAGAAAGTTCATGCAGCGCAATGCCGTCGTCTTGCCGGAGCCGGAGGGGCCGATCAGCGAGACGATTTCGCCGCGCATCACATCGAGATCGAAGCCTTTCAGGACGCGCAGTTCGCCGTATGACTTGCCGACGCGGCGAAGCTGGAGAATGGGGGAATCGCTCACGACATTTTCCTTAGGAGTGGAGTCAGTGCGGCCATGCGTCTAGCCAGCAGCGCGACAGATTGGGTCAGCAGCCAGTAGCACGAAATCAGCATCGCGTATGGGCCGATATACGTATACGTCGACGAGACCAGGTCACTCGCTGTCATCGTCAATTCGGGTACCGTAATGATGGACGCGACGGAGCTTTCCTTGATCACGAGAATGACCATGTTGGTCAGCAGCGGTACGGCAAACGCAATGGCCTGCGGGCACTCGATCGCGCGAAACGACGCCCAGCGCCCGATGCCGAACGCTCTCACTGCTTCCATCTGTCCGCGCGGAATGCTCGCCCACGATGTGCGGAATATCTCCGCGAAGTACGCCGCCGAGTACATGGCAAGCGAGACGACGGTTGCCTGTACCGCCGTCATGGTCAGACCGAGCGCTGGCAAGCCGAAGTAGACGATCACCAGTTGCGACAGGTACGGCATCCCGCGTACGAGCCAGACATACAGGCGGTACGGTGTGGCCACGACCTGAGGAAAGCGCAGGCGCAGCACATTGAGCGCAAAGCCGCCCATCATGCCCATGAACGCTGCGAGCAGGCTGACTTCCAGCGTCACGAGCATGCCCGCGGCGAAGCGCGGCAAGAGGGAAAACAAGGTGTTCATCTGAATTTGCCGTCCTTCGTGTCAGGCGCGCCGGCTGATGCGTCGCTCGTAGCGGTGCCCCGCAAGCGAGAGAAGCGTCGTGATGGCGAGGTACATCAGCGCGCCAAGCGTGTAGGTTTCAAGCGGCCGGTAAGTGGCGGAAGCGAGTTGCTGGCTGACGCGCATCAGGTCGGTAACAGAGATCACGGAGATCACGGCCGACGCCTTCACGATATCGATCATCTCCGAGACGAGCGCGGGCAAGGTGGCGGCCACGACCTGTGGAACCTCGACGTGCCACAACGTCTGCCACCGCGTGAGACCGAACGCGCCGGCTGCCTCGCGTTGACCCTTCGGGATCGAATGGAAGCCGGCGCTCAGAATCTGCGACTGGTAGGCCGCGGTGTTGAGCGAGAGTCCGATCACTGCGGCGACGGGGCTCGGCAAACCGAGCCCGAGCGCGGCGGGCACGTAGTAGAACACCAGCAGTTGCGCGAGCATGGGCGTGCCCCTGAACACGCTCACGTACACGCGCGCGGCCGCAGCCAGCCAGCGGTTCCGGCTCGCCAGCATCGTGTAGACGAAGACGCCGGCGAAAAAGCCGCACAGAACGGCAATGGCCGATAACGCCAGGGTCGTGAGCGCGCCATCGAGCAGAGGAGGCAGGTAGTCCAGGCTGCGGGTGAGGAAGGTTGGCTCGTTCATGTCGTCTCAACGCTCGTGGTAGGGCGGGACCGTCGCTGGCGCCGCTTCGTTACATGGCGGGTGCGGTCAATGCCTGGGCCGGCACGTCCATGGTCGTACCGAACCACTTCAGCTGGAGCTGTTTCATCGTGCCGTCGCGGTTGGCGCGCGCGATGCCGTCGCTGAACAGCTTGACCAGCGCGGCGCTGTCAGCGTCCTTGCGGGCCACCCAGGCGAAGTACGTTTTCGGACCAATTGTTTCCGGCATGATGGCGAAAACCCCGGGGCGCGATTTCATGAGCGGGCCAAGGTTGGCAAGCGACTGCGCAACGGCATCGAGACGTCCCACGGCCAGGTCGGCGTAGGCCTCGTCGAAGGCGACGTATTGCCTGATTTCCTTGAGTCCGGAACCGCCCGCGGCCTTCAGCTTCTGGTCGAGCGCGATGGCTGCCTGCAACTGTGCGGTGCCTGCCTGGGTGCCGACGATCTTGCCGTTCAGGTCCTCGGGCTTCTTGATGGACGGCTCATTGGAGCGCAGCAGTACGCCGGTCGTTGCGTCGGCCACGGGGAACGTGAACGCAAAGTGCTCGAGGCGCTCCTTGTTGATGGTGACGGCGGTCACGACGATATCGAAGCGCTTCGCGTCGAGGCCAGGCAGAAGCCCCTGAAAAGGCAGATCGAGCTGATCCACCTTGACGCCCTGCAGCGGCTTCAACACGTACTGCATCAGGTCCGCGTCGTAGCCCACGATCTTGCCGTTCTCGATGTACTCGAACGGCGCATAACGCGCTTCGGTGCCGATGGTGATCTGGCCGTTGGTTCTGATACGGGACAGCAGATCGTTGCTCTCGGACCAGCTGGGTGTCGATACGAGGACGGCACACGCGCCGGCCAACGACAGGAGGAGGGTACGGAAGGATCTCAGCATGATATTTCCATCGGCGCAGGCGCCTCGAAGGGATAACGATAGGCAGGCTGCGATACGGGCAGCCTCTCAATTCAGGAAACAGGCGTCGGGCGATTCCGGTCGGGTTGTGTTGCCACCTCCCTCACGATCGAATTGCCGTGACCTCAATGTAGGAGGGGCCTGTTGGTGCATCAATGCTGGTCAAAAAAACCCAACTTGCGGGGATTGGAAAGCATGCAGCGGGGTGCCGAGGCCGCCTGCCACGCGACCGGAATCACGACACGAAGTGAACGCGAAGTGAAACTGCGCAGAAGAGGGAAGTGGTCGACGCACCCGCGCCGCGGGCGATGGTCAAGCCGCTCGCGGATTACTCGGCCGAGCGTGGAAAGCTGTCGAGCATCATCTGTGTGGTCGCGTCGAGGGCTTTGCCCTGACGCGTGACGATGCTGAAAAGAGAGCGGTAGGTGAAGGCAGACGGCACGAGCGCAAACAGCCGCCCTTCGTCTTCCCAGCGCCTCGCGAAGTGCGTTGGAAGGTACCCGATGTACGTCCCCGTCAGCAGCATGGTGAGCGTCGCTTCCATCGAGAACGCCGTGGCAGCGCGATTCAGATTGACGTGATGCGGCTTGTGGCTTTCGGCCAGGTACCCGCGCTCGACATACGGGGCGGCCTCGATGGTTTCCATCAGGTTTACGCCGGTTGCAGTCGACAGCGGATGGTCGCGGCCGCAATAGAGTCCCTGCTCTTCGGAAAAGAGCGGCGTGTAGACGAGCCCTGAAAGATGGTGGTGAAACGCGCCTACCGCGAGGTTCAGCTTCTCGTCCAGCACCGCCTTTTCAAGGTCGCCCGGGGGCATCACATGGACGGTGAGATGCGTGCTGGCGGAGCGTTCCCTGAAGCGTTGCAGCGCCGTGACGGTAGGCGTGCCGGGGAAGGAGAGCAGACCGTCGACAAAGCCGATTTCAAGCCGCGTTTTGGGCTGACCGCTCAAAGCGCCGATGGCGTCCAGAAAACGGCTTACGTCTGAGAAAAGCGCGCGTGCGGCCTCGTAGACCGCAAGCCCTTCTTCGGTCACCTGGAACCCCTGGCGCCCACGGTGACATAGCGTCGTGCCGAGCCGTACTTCGAGATCGCGCACAGTGATGCTCAGGCGCGGCAGGCCCATATTCAGGACCGTCTGTGCAGAAGTGAACCCGCCGGCTTCAACTATCGTGCAAAAGATCCGAAGCGACTTCAGATCCACGTCTGACAGGTTTCCAAGCATGGTCTAGCTCGCCGGGTTTCTTCGGAGCGGTGGCCGCAAAGGTACCTCAGGAAACGCACCTCAATCTGTGACGACAGTACGTCGTTCGCCGGCGATTGTACGATACTGGGCCTGAGCTTCCGCTATCACGCAAAGCAGTTCGAACATCATGGTTGCGCCCACGAGTGCCGTACCGCCGGTGGGATCGAACGGGGGCGACACTTCCACAACGTCGGCGCCGATCAGGTGCAGGCCGCGCAACCCGCGGATCATCTGCTGCGCTTCTCGTGTCGTGATGCCGCCAATTTCCGGTGTGCCGGTACCCGGGGCGAAGGAAGGGTCGAGTGCGTCGACATCGAAGCTGACGTAGGCGGGTCCGGTACCTGCGACGCGCCGTGCTTCGGCAATCGTCCCGGCAACGCCCAGCGCGGTGAATTCTTCCATTTCGATGATGCGCACGCCCGCATCTCTTGCGAAGTCGAGGTCGTCCGCGGAGTACACCGAGCCGCGAATGCCGATCTGAACCGTGCGCTTCGGGTCCAGAAGCCCCTCTTCGATTGCGCGGCGAAACGGCGTGCCGTGCGTATACGGGTTGTGGCCGAAATAGGTGTCGTTAGTGTCGGAATGGGCGTCGAAGTGAATCATCCCGATGGGCCGGTGCTTCGCAATGGCGCGAAAGATGGGCAGCGTCACCAGATGATCGCCGCCTGCCGAAATCGGAATGGCGCCCGCACGATGAACGGCGCTGTAGAAATGCTCGATCTGCCGCAGCGAATCGAGAAGGTCGATGGGATTGACCGGGGCATCGCCGACATCGCCCACTCTCAGCAGATCGTACGGCGCGATCCTGCTGACGTGATGGACCTTGCGCATGAGGCTCGACATGTTGCGAATTTCGCGCGGCCCGTGCCGTGCTCCGGCCCGGTTAGTGGTGCCGCCGTCCCAGGGGACGCCAATCAGCGCGATATCGACGTCCGCGAAGTTCGATACGGCAGGAAGGCGCATGAACGTGGAAAGACCCGCAAATCGAGGAATAAGTCCGGCGTCGACGGGTTGCGGCAGGCTGCTGGTCATGTGTGGTCCTTCGACAGACTGGTGAGAACGGCCTTCACGGTAGCACCTGGCGCCCGCGCTGAAATTCCCCAAACACGCAAGTCAACTTTCGCGAAACCAGAACTTCTCTGCCTGACTCACCGGATTGCTTTTCGGTTGCGCGAAGTCGACTTCCTTCATGCGACATTGAACCGGCATCCTTGCCTGAATACATTGAAGCCACGCCTGTGGCATTCGGAATGCAGCCGGCTACCTATTTCAGGAGGGATTTCTCGATGAGCACAACGATCAGCGACGCCACTCTGTCGAACTTCTGGATGCCGTTCACGGCGAACCGGCAGTTCAAGCGCGCGCCGCGCATGTTCAGGTCCGCGAAGGGCATGTACTACATAACGGACGATAACCGTCGCGTGCTGGATGCAACGGCTGGCCTGTGGTGCGTCAACGCAGGTCACGGTCGTCCGGAAATCATCGAGGCCGTCGCCGCTCAGCTCAGAACCATGGACTACGCGCCGACGTTCCAGATGGGGCACGAGCTTGCGTTCGAAGCAGCGGCCCGAATTGCGGATTTCATGCCGGAGACCCTCGACCGGATCTTCTTCACGAACTCCGGCTCGGAGTCGGTCGACACGGCGTTGAAGATGGCGCTCGGCTTCCGTGCGATCAACGAAGATGCCGATGGAGATTTCCGCCTCGATCCGCTGGGCCCACTCGCGGGCCAGCTGCCTGGTATCGAACGTCCGATAGATAGGTTTGTGTCCGCGCTTGCGGACTTCGGCGCGCCAGTAGGCGCCGCGCTGGCTGATGTATGCCATCCAGAGACTCCAGGCGAAAGGTTCGGGTCGCTTGGTCTGGATTCTCCGTTCCGGCAAATTTCCGGCAAAGGGTACGTTTTAGACATCGCCGGCCCATCTTTGGGCGAAAAAAAAGCACTGACGCTTTCGCGTAAGTGCTTGATTTTCCTTCGGTACACACCCGATAGGGTAGGTGGTAGGCCGTACTGGATTCGAACCAGTGACCAACGGATTAAAAGTCCGCTGCTCTACCAGCTGAGCTAACGACCCGAAAGAAGCGGGATTGTACCGGCGCCCCCCAGGCCTGTCAATCCGCCGCGCCGTCGGGAACGTTGCGCGAGGTGCCCGTCGTCGTACGTAAAACACGTGCGGCAGAAGCGAATACGAAAAAGCCCGGAACACCTCGTGTTCCGGGCTCTTCGTCGAGAGGCGCGCGTAGCGTTGTGATGCGGTGCGCGTTGCTTTGCTTGGCAGCGGGGCTGCCTTGTTATTTGATTTGCGAAAGCCTGCTTTGTGCCGACTGCGCGACGCTGGAACTGCCGTATTGCGCGAGGATCTGTTCGAGCGTCTTGCGGGCCGCTGCTTTCTGGCCCTGCTCGAGCTGATTGTTCGCGATGGCGAGCAGCGCTTCTGGCGCACGCGGACTCTGCGGGTAGTTCTTCACGACGCCGTCCCACGTGGACGTCGATCCCTTGTAGTCCTTGAGCGCGTAGAGCGCATTGCCGAGCCAGTACTGCGCGCTTGGCTGATAGGGGCTTTGCGGGTACTTCGCGATGAAACTGCGGAACGATGCTGCCGCGTTCTTGAAGTCGCCGTTGCGGAACTGCTGCGAGGCGGCGTTGAACGCATCCGTTTCGCCGGGCTGCACGATTCCCTGCACGCCATCGACGGTCTGCTGCTGCGGCTCGAACTTCTTGAGCCGCCCATCGAGGTCCGTGTAGTAGTCCTTCTGCTGCTTCTGCAGGATGGACAACTGATTCGCCAGGTCTTCGTTCTGCCCACGCAACGTCGCCACCTGCTGGTTGAGCTGGTCGAGACGGTTGGACTGGTCGAGGATCGTGCGTTGTGCCGCGGACAGCTGGCTGGTCAGGTTATCGGTCTTGGTGCGCAGGTCGAGAATGGCCTGACGCGCTTCGTTGTCGTCGAAGAGGCCAGCATGCGCCGGTGCCGCCGCAAAGGCGGCGCCGGCGACGGAGGCAGCTGCGGCGAACCGCAGCCAGGAGATACGGTGTGACATACGCCCCTTCATCCCATGCGTTCGTTACTGTTGGTACACGAGGTCGGCACGACGGTTCTGCGACCACGATGCTTCGTCATGACCGAGCGCAACCGGCTTCTCCTTGCCGAGGCTCACAGCTTCCATCTGCGAGTCGGGTACGCCGAGCAGCGACAGCGAGCGACGCACGGCTTCGGCACGCTTCTGGCCGAGCGCGAGGTTGTACTCGCTCGTGCCGCGTTCGTCGGTGTTGCCCTGGATCAGAACGTGACGCTGCGGGTGCGTCTTCAGGTATTGCGCGTGCTGTTGCAGCAGCGGCTGGTACTCGTCCTTCACCGAATAGCTGTCGAAGTCGAAGTAGACGCTGCGCTTGGCGAGCGGGCTGTTCGGATTGTTCAGCTCATCCACCGTCACCGGTGCGACCGCGTTCGGGTTCGGCTGCGTGCCCGACACCGCACCCTGGTTCGCGTTGGGATTGACGGGGGGCGTGGACTTACAGGCGGCCAGTGCACCAATCATCAGTACGGCCAAACCCAAGCGGAACTTTTTCGACATCATTATTGCTCTCCTAAGTGTCATTGCATGAAAGGACCCCAGGACGGCTCGCGTACGCTGCCGCCCGGAACGGACAACACCTGGCGAACACGACCGTCGGTCGAGACTGCCGCCAGCACGCCACGGCCGTTCACCTGTGTGGCGTAAAGAATGTACTGACCGTTCGCCGCAAAGCTCGGCGATTCGTCGTGCACTGTGTCGGTCAGGCCTGTGGCCGTACCGGAATCGAGGTCCTGAACATACAGCTTGAATGCGCCGCCCACGCGTGAGATGTACGCGAGCTGTTTGCCGTCGGGGCTGACGCGAGGGCTGGTGTTGTAGTTGCCGGTGAAGGTTACGCGCTGTGCCGCGCCAGCGCTTTCACCCTGAGCCGGCATGCGGTAGATCTGCGGCTGGCCGCCGCGATCGCTCGTGAAATAGATCCACTTGCCGTCAGGCGAGAAGGTGGGTTCGGTGTCGATCGCGCTGCTTTGCGTGAGGCGGCGCAGGCCGGTGCCGTCGGCGTTGACGGCGAAGATCTGCGTGTTGCCGGTGCGCGAAAGGGCGACCGCGAGCGTGCGGCCGTCCGGCGACCATGCGGGCGCGCTGTTGTTGCCCTTCTGGTCGGACACGATGACGCGGCGGCCCGTGGGCAGGTCATGGATATAAACGATCGGCTTCTTCTTTTCGAAGGAGACGTATGCGACCTTGGTACCGTCCGGCGACCATGCCGGCGAGATGATGGGTTCCGGGCTGGAGAGCGCGATGTGCGCGTCCTGACCGTCGGAATCGGAAATCTGCAACTGATAGCGGCCGCCTGTCCTGATGACGTACGACAGCCGTGTGGCGAACACGCCCCGCGTGCCGAGCAGTTTGTCGTAGATGTAGTCGGCCACCTTGTGGGCGCTCATTCTGAGGCCGCTTTCGGGGCTGACGAGAACGAGGCCACCCAGGCTTTGCTGCTTGACCGTGTCGTACAGCCGGAAGCGCACTTCGTACTGGCCGTTCGGCAGGCGGTTCACGCTGCCGGACACGAAAGCGTCTGCGCCCTTTGCCTTCCAGGCGCCTAGATCGACCGAGTCGGTTTCCGAGACAGGCGTGCTGCCCGCGTCGATGTTGCTGAATTTGCCGCTGCGTTGCAGATCTTGCCGGATGATCGTGCTCACCTGCTGCGGCGCGCTCGCCTCATTGGCGAAGTTCGCCGTGGCGATCGGAAACTGCGTGGAGCCGACGCCCGTCACGAGGACATTGAGCTGCGCGTGAGCGGCGCCGCAGGCGGCAATGAGGCACGACGCGAAAAGGGTCCGCAGGCCAGGCTTCGTCATCAAACTCATGCTGTGTCGCTTCCCGAAAAGTCAATTCTCAACACTTTGTAACAGCAAAGAGACCGGCTGTAGCCAGAATCGTTCCCGCTTGTTGCCGTGCCGCAGGGCCGCAGGGCCATCAGCCGGCCGGTCGCAGGGTAATCGTAAAGCTTGGCGGCGTCTTGCCGTTCGTATCGAGCGGCATCGGGTCCGAGCGCTGGACGGCCCGCAACGCGGCGTCGTCCCACTGCGCGTTCCCGCTGCTGCGCGTAATGGTCGCAGAGAGCAGCGTGCCCGTCGGCGCGCAGCGTACCGCGACCACAGTTTCGAGGCCCTGCGTTTCACCCGACCACACGACATTCGGACGCACACGCCGCTGCACCTTCTCGGCGTAGCCGGGCGACGCCGCAGTCCCGCCTGCGCCGCTGCCGGTGCCGCTTTTCGCGAGACCGTTGCCGCTTGCGCTGTCGCCGCCGCCCGCCATGCCCTGCATTTGCGCAATGCGCGCGCGTCGTTCCTGATCGAGCTTCTTCGCCTGCGCTTCAGCCTGGGCCTTCGCCTGAGCCGCCTTTGCTGCGGCGGCCTGTTTCTGCGCCTCAGCTTGCGCCTGCTTTTGCTGTTCGATCTTCTGCTGCTCGAGTTGCTGCTGCTTTTTCTGTTCCGCGAGCTGCTGTTGCTTGAGCTTCTCGGCGGCCTGTTGTGCCTGCTGTTCCTGCTGCTGCTTGAGCTTTGCGGCCTTCTGCGCGGCCAGTTGCGCCGCCTGTTCAGCTGCGAGCTGCTGCTGGCGCCGTGCTTCGGCCTCTTGCTGTTGCTGTAGTTTCAGGCGCTGCTGTTCAGCAAGCTGCGCCGCACGCGCCGCCTCTTCCTGCTTGCGTTTCTTTTCCTGCAACGCGATGTCGGCTTCTTCGTCGCGTACCGGCGGGGCCGGCGCGGCGGGAGCCGGAGGCGGCGGCGCGGGTTGCGGCGTCGAGAGGTTCGGAACCTCGGTCCAAAGCTCCGCCTCGGCGCCGGCGGGCGTGCTGTTTTGCCAGTGGATGCCGTGGTACAGGAAGAACCCCAGCAACACATGCATCAGCAAAGCGAGCAGGAACGCTCGACCCGTGCCGCGTTCGCGCGGGGGCCGGAGCGGATAGCTTGAAGTCCTGCGGATCATTGCGATTTGACGAGCAGTCCGACGCGTTTGACGCCGCGAGCCTTGAGGTCGGACATCACATTCATGACGGCTTCGTACTTGACGGTCTTGTCGGCGGCGATCACGACCGGCTGATCGGGATGCGACTGTTCGCGATCCACGATGAAGCTGTTCAGATCGGCGCGGGCCATGTTTTCCTGCTGCGTGGCGCCGCTGTCGTCCTTGTAGCGCACGCTCATGTTGCCGTCCGCGCGGATGTTGACGACCACGGGCGGCGTTTGCTGCTGCGGCGCGGCGCCGCCGACGGTGGGCAGGTTCACGATGGAGGGCGCGACGAGCGGCGCGGTCACCATGAAGATCACGAGCAGCACCAGCATCACGTCGATGTACGGCACGACGTTGATGTCGGACATCGCGCGGCGCTGGCGGCCGCCACGCATGCTGGAACGAACGGGGGTTGAACCGGCCATCGTGGACTCCTGATGCTTAGTGCGCCTGGCGCTGCAAAATGTTCGAGAACTCTTCGATGAAGGTCTCGAAACGGATTGCCAGCCGGTCGATGTCGTGCGCGTAGCGGTTGTAGGCCACCACAGCCGGAATGGCCGCGAAGAGGCCGATGGCGGTTGCCGTGAGGGCCTCCGCAATGCCCGGCGCGACGTTCGCGAGCGTGGCCTGCTGCACGTTGGCGAGACCGCGGAACGCGTTCATGATCCCCCACACCGTGCCGAAGAGACCGATGTACGGGCTTACCGAACCCACCGAAGCGAGGAACGCGAGATTGGCTTCGAGCGCGTCCATTTCGCGCTGGAACGCTGCGCGCATCGCGCGGCGAGCGCCGTCGAGAATTGCACCCGGATCGTTGAGCCGCTTCTCTTTGCCTTTCAGAAACTCGCGCATGCCGGACTCGAAAATGCGTTCGAGCGCCCCGATGGTGTGGCGGTTGTTCGCGGCGCTTTGATAGAGCGCCTGCAGGTCGCCGCCCGACCAGAAATCACGTTCGAAGCGTTCGGTCTGCGCGCGGGCGCGGCGAATCGCGAACCACTTGCGGAAGATGAACGTCCACGACATCAGCGACAGCAACAGGAGCAGCCCCATCACTGCTTGTGCCAGCAGGCTCGCATTGAGAACGAGAGAAATGATCGAGAGATCTTGTGTAGTGTTCATAGAGGTTCGTTTTGGCGTTCCCCAGAGGGGCGTCCGGGTGCAAGGCGTCCCAAAGCGTTTTGTCGGCTAACCGGAAGCGTCGCTGAAAGCCTTGTGCAGCATGGCTTCCGCATGGTTTGGCCGATGTGAGTTCACTGGCGTCGTAACAACGGTGCTCAGGCGCTAGCCGTTGACGAGCCGGCTATGCTTTTTGCTGGTCCGCGCCGCAGCGCGTCGAGCACACGCGGGGGAATAGCGGCCGGGAGAAGGGTCGCGCCGTCCACGCAACCCACACGGATGTTGCCCGTGGCGAGCAGCGCGCCGTCGCGCCACGCTTCCTGTGCGAAGTCGACCGAGGCGCGGCCGATTCGCTCGATACGGCTCAAGGTCGTGATGACGTCGTCCAGCCGGGCCGGCGCCCGGTAGTCGACGGCAGTGCTGCGTACGATGAAAAGCGCGCCGGCTTCTTCGGCGAGCCTGTGCTGGTCCACGCCGCATGCGCGCAGCCACTCGGTGCGGGCTCGCTCGAAAAACTTCAGGTAATTCGCGTAGAACACGATGCCGCCCGCGTCCGTGTCTTCGTAGTACACGCGGATCGGCCACATAAAACCGGTCCCTGTACCGGACTGGCTGGTCGACATATTCATGCCGCGCATTCTACCGGAACGAAGAGGCATGTTGCTTTTTCGCTGCAAACCGCCCGGAATGCCGCTTTTGCGTCTGCCGGAGCGGCCAGCACAGTGACATGCCTCCACGCTGCGCCTTCGTGCCTTATCCGCGGTGGATCGTGAGCCCGGCGAACGATTGAGCGACCGGCATCAACTCGATCGTGTTGATGTTCACGTGGGCCGGACGCGTTGCGATCCAGTAGATCGAATCCGCGATGTCTTCCGGCGTGAGCGGCTGCACGTCCTTGTAGACGGTCGCGGCCTTCTCGTCGTCGCCGCGAAAGCGCACGTTGGAGAACTCCGTGCCGCCACACAGACCCGGTTCGATGTCGGTGACGCGTACCGCCGTACCCGCAAGATCTGCGCGCAGATTCAGGCTGAACTGGCGCACGAAGGCTTTTGTGGCCCCGTACACGTTGCCGCCGGGATACGGCCAGGTCCCCGCCACGGAGCCGAGATTGAACACGTGGCCGCGGTTGCGCTCGACCATGCCGGGCAAGAAGGCGCGCGTCACGTGCACGAGGCCGGTGCAGTTGGTATCGATCATGGTTTGCCAGTCGTCGAGCAGGGCGCGCTGCGCCGGCTCGAGCCCCAGCGCGAGGCCGGCGTTGTTGACGAGTACGTCGACCGCGGCGAATTCAGCGGGCAGGGCAGCCGGAGCGGCTGCGACCGCTGCGCTGTCGCGCACGTCGAGCTCGAACGGCAGAACCTTGTCGCCCAACTCGGCGCACAGCGCGTCGAGGCGGTCTTTGCGGCGCGCGGCGGCTACCACGCGGTGACCACCCTTCACAAAGGCGCGGGCGATGGCGGCGCCGAATCCTGCGGACGCCCCGGTAACGAACACGATCATGGCTGCTCCTCGTCGATATAGGACGAATTAACGAAGGCCAAAGCCTACTTCCAATGCCGCGCTGCGGCAATAAAGGCCACGTCGGGCGTGGTGCGGCGGCGCTCACGGCCCGTGAAAAGCGCGCTGACACCCTCGGTTGCCTATTGCCGGCGCTTCCAATAAACTAACGCGCTCGACCCTGCGTGACTGGCGATAGAACCCTTCAGGGTTCAAGGTGGAACGACCCACCGTGAAGCGCAGGGAGCCGTTTTGCCGTTCGCCTGGGCAGCCGTGATCCGCGCGCCGATGTATGCGCTGCCGGTGGCTGTCCTGCCTCGTGTGTGGCACCTCTTCATCCGCCACGTCAAGGCTGGCTCCTCCGCCAGCAGCGCCGCGTACCCGCTACGCGTTTCGCGCGAAATCCGGTCAACCTGAACACACTTAACGGAACCCGTATGTTTGACAGAGCCGAAAGCACCATCGCCAACGTCGATCCCGAAGTCTGGGCGGCGATCGAACAGGAAAACCGCCGTCAGGAAGACCACATCGAACTGATCGCGTCGGAAAACTACACGAGCCCGGCGGTGATGGCCGCTCAAGGTTCGCAACTGACGAACAAGTACGCGGAAGGCTATCCCGGCAAGCGTTACTACGGCGGCTGCGAGTACGTGGACATCGTGGAGCAGCTCGCGATCGACCGCGTGAAGCAGCTCTTCGGCGCCGAAGCCGCGAACGTGCAGCCGAATTCGGGTTCCCAGGCCAATCAGGGCGTGTTCTTCGCCATGCTGAAGCCGGGCGACACGATCATGGGCATGAGCCTCGCGCACGGTGGCCACCTCACGCACGGCTCGCCCGTCAATATGTCAGGCAAGTGGTTCAACGTCGTGAGCTATGGTCTGAACGAAGCGGAAGACATCGACTACGACGCCGCCGAAAAACTCGCGAACGAGCACAAGCCGAAGCTGATCGTGGCCGGCGCATCGGCGTTCGCGCTGCGCATCGACTTCGAACGTCTTGCGAAGATCGCAAAGAGCGTGGGTGCCTGGCTGATGGTGGACATGGCGCACTATGCGGGTCTTGTCGCCGCGGGCGTCTATCCGAACCCGGTGCCGCACGCCGACTTCGTGACCACGACCACGCACAAGAGCCTGCGCGGCCCGCGCGGCGGCGTGATCCTGATGAAGGCGGAATACGAGAAGGTGATCAACTCGGCGATTTTCCCCGGCATCCAGGGCGGTCCGCTGATGCACGTGATTGCGGCGAAGGCCGTGGCGTTCAAGGAAGCGCTGTCGCCCTCGTTCAAGGCGTATCAGCAGCAGGTGGTGGAAAACGCGCGCGTGCTGGCCGAAACGCTCGTGAAGCGCGGTCTGCGCATCGTGTCGGGCCGCACCGAAAGCCACGTGATGCTGGTGGACCTGCGTCCCAAGCACATCACGGGCAAGGCGGCGGAGGCCGTGCTCGGCGCGGCACACATCACCGTCAACAAGAACGCGATTCCGAACGATCCGGAAAAGCCGTTCGTGACGAGTGGCATCCGCCTCGGTTCGCCCGCCATGACGACGCGCGGCTTTGGCGCGAAGGAAGCCGAGCAGGTAGGCAACCTGATTGCCGACGTGCTCGACAATCCGGAAGACGCGGCCACGATCGAGCGCGTGCGCGCCCAGGTGGCGGAGTTGACGAAGCGCTTCCCCGTCTACCGCTGATCGGTCATGCGCTGCCCCTTCTGCCGTCATGAAGACACGCAGGTCATCGATTCCCGCGTGTCCGAAGATGGCGCTGCCATTCGCCGGCGCCGTCGCTGCTCGGCCTGCGACAAACGTTTTACGACGTACGAGCGGGTCGAGCTGGCGATGCCGGCGGTGGTCAAGAAGGACGGCAGCCGCACTGAATTCGACCGGCGCAAGATTGTTGCCAGCATGAAGCTGGCGTTGCGCAAGCGTCCCGTCTCCGCGGACGCTATCGACGCCGCCGTGGCCCGTATCGAATATCAACTGCTCGGCAGTGGCGAACGCGAAGTGCGCAGCGAACGGCTTGGCGAACTGGTCATGAACGAGTTGCGCGAACTCGACAAGGTCGCGTTCGTGCGCTTCGCTTCGGTGTATCGGCGCTTCGAAGACGTGTCCGAATTCGAGGACGTGATCGAGGAGTTTCGCCGGATGGCTGGGCCGGCTGCGCCGGACAAGCCTGGTCGCAAGCGCTGACGGTTCTTCCTTCCTCATTCGCAGTTCCTCTCTCTTCTCTGGCGCCGGCCGACGCTACCGGCATGAGCACACATTGTTGTGCGTCGGTCGCCTGCTTACCACCTGGCCGTTCGGCCGATTGTGGCGTGTGTCCGTCTGCCGCTAGATTCACTGCATCCTTTTTTGTGGGGACTGCGGATGAATCGGTACGCCACTCACTTTCTTCAGGCTCGCGCCTTCACGCTGACTGAAACGCTCGTTGTCGTGGTGTTGCTTGCCGTGCTTGCCGTTGCGGCGACCCCCGGCATCGTCGCCTGGCGGGCGCGCGATCAGGTAGACGCGCGTGCGCGGGTCTTGCTTGGCACGTTTGCTTACGCACGCAGCGAAGCGGTCCGGCGAGGCGCACGCGTCACGGTTTGCCGCGCGGATGCCGGCGGCAACTGTCTTGCCGCAGGGGCGGCTTGTCCCTCAGGCGCCGCCGACTGGTCGTGCGGTTGGGCCGTGACGGTGACGCAGGGTGGAGCCGTGTCGGCGCTTCGCATTCAGGCTGGCTTGCCGTCCGTGAGTGTGAGTGGCGCACTGACGGCGATTGCATTTACGCCACCGGCAGGGCAGGCGATCGGCAGCTTGCGCAACTTCGAACTTTCTCCTCGACCCACAACAGCTGCAACGAGTGGCAACCGTTGGCGGCGCTGCATTCGCATAGCGGCAGGCGGCCGCGCGCGGATGACTGAGGGCGCGTGCGGAGCATCGTCGTGAATTCGGCCCGAAGAGCACTCAACCGCGGGACGTCGCTGATCGAAGTCATGCTTGCCGTCGCGCTCACCGCTGTCTCGGCACTCGGGCTCATGGCGACGCAGCTGTGGATTGCGCGGCATGGGCATGACTCGGAACTACACGAGCGTGCGGCCCTGATCGCCGATGCGGTGGCGGAATCCACGCATTCGTCCGACGCATCGGATGCCATCAATAGAGCGGCCGTTGAGCAATGGAAGCGTCGCGGCGCAGACACCGCGCCCGGAGCGGCGGTATCTGTTCTGCCGAGCGGCAACGCGTCTGTTGCAATGGTCATGTGGCCCGCTATCCGAAACGCGTCAGCCGCTGGCCAGATCATCGATCCGGCCACTGAGTGCGGCGACGCGCCAGCGCCGCCGGGCATGGCGTGCGTGGCCATCGCGTTTGCGCAATGAGGCCGCCCATGCACCGTATTGGCGACCACGCACGAGGCTCGGCCAAGGTCCACACAAAGAGTCGTCCGAAGGGCCACACGTTGCTCGAGCTAACGATCGCGATCGCGCTTGGTCTCGCCATCACGATGGGCGCCGTTGCGCTGTACCGGTCGCAGCGAGCGGCGTTCACCGCAGCCGCAGATCAGGAGCGAATGCGCGAAGCCGGCATGGCGGCACTCGTGCTGATTGGCGATCAGATCCAGATGGCGGGCTTCGTGCCTGCCCCCACGCCTACGGGCCAGGTGGCCATGCCGCTATTCGGTTGTGCCGGTGCGCGCCCCATCGGCCCCGACGACGCGCTCGCCTGCGAGGCGCTACCGGGAAGTGCGAGCTCGGACGGTCTCGCTGTGCGCTACATCGGCGACGGGGTATCGACGTGGCCTTCGGCGACTGGGCAGCCGACCGACTGTCTGGGCCAGTCCGTGGCGGACTCCGAAGCTGGGCTCAACGCGGGTTCCGCCACGATCGTCAACCGCTACTACGCGAAGACAAGCAGTTCGACCGGCGAGCCGGAACTCTATTGCGAAGGGACCGGAAGACCAGGCGTTGCTCAGCCTCTCGTCGAGGGTGTGGAACGACTACGCGTTCGCTACTGGCTTGCCGGTGTGCAGGAGGCGGTCGAGGCTTCCGCCGTGGCGCGTGATCAGTGGAGCCGCGTGGTCGGCGTGGATGTGTGCGCACAGGTGCGTGGCAGCTCGACCGGACGCCGCGTGCGCTATGTGGACTGCGATGGCGTTCCGGTTGAGCCCTCGGACGGGCGGGCGCGAACCACCTTTTCGCGTTACGTGACGGTTCGCAACAGTCCGGCGAAATCGCCATGACGAACCGCTCTCGCATGCCATGCCTGCAGCGGCAAACGCAGTCTGCGAACCCGCCGCGTTCCGCCTATGCGGCAACGCGGGTCTGCCGCGCCGACGGGTCAAAGCGTGGCGCAGCGTTGCCCGTCGTGCTGGTGGTGATATCGACCATGCTGGTTTCATCCGCGGCATGGCTCGAGATGTCGTTGATGTCTTCGCGACAGGCGAGCGCGGTTGCGGATCATCTCCAGGCGTTTCACGCTGCGGACGCAGCGCTCACGGTTTGCGCGCGAAGACTCGTTTCAAGTCGTCGCGCGAATGGCGACGCAACGCTCGGAGCGAGCCTTGCGCAAAGCGACCCGCAAAACTGGAAGAGCGAGACGTGGTTCGAGTCCAATGCGTTCGCACCTGTCCCGCAGTGGCCGGGGTCGGTCACACCGCCGCAGTGTGCGGTTGAAGCTTGGTCCATTCCCTCGCGTCCGCAGGCCGAGGCATTCGCCGTCACGGCGAGGGGATATGGCGCAACGCGCGAGACCCAGGCGTGGCTTCAACTGCAACTCGTGATCGAGGATGGCCACGTGGAGCGGCACTGGCGGCGTATTGCCGCGCGGCCGTTTTAACCGGAGGAGACAAGCGGGATGAGACCGAACGCAGTACGTGCCTTCACGCTGCTCGAACTTGCCATTGCGCTGGCGATTGCCGGGGTGCTCGCTGCATTCGCGATTCCTTCGTACCGAAGTCAGGTGGCAAGGGCACATCGGGCTGATGCGGCCGCAGCGCTGTATCGCGCTGCACAGTTCGTCGAAGCAGCGGCACCGGCCAGCATTCAGGAATTGCCCGCGGGCCTGGATCAGGCGCCGTCGTCGGGTGCTGCAATCTACAAGCTTCGCCTGCTGGCCGCCGACAACACCAATGGAGGCTACGCGATCGAAGCGGAGCCGGCCGACGCAGGGCCGATGCACGGCGACGCGTGCGGCACCTTCGCGCTGGAAGCAACGGGCCGTCGGTCGAATCATGGCGGGCCGGGAACAGGCACGACTAGCACGGATGATTGCTGGAGCGCCAGATGAGCCCACGATACGAACAGGCATGGGCGGAAACGGTGTCTCGCCCGCATCCTCTGCCGCCGATGAACGCGGGCAGGGAATGCGGCGAGCCTATGCCCGTGAGCAGCGTCGCCCAGGCAGACGCAGGGGCGACGCCAGGCTATTCCGCAAGGCCCACATCACCGTCTGCGGCGTCGGCCGAGTCTTCGGCTTCGCGCTTTTCCGCCTGGATCTGCCGCCAGATGCGGAATGCTTCCCACGCACCCAGCGCGACGGCGCCCCACTTGAGCGCCGGCTTTGCGCCCTTGGCGATGCCCGCACGGAGCGGCTTGGCGAGCAGCAGCGAAAGGAGCGAGCCGACAAGCGGATGGTCCCGCAGCAGCAGGCCAATGCCCGCGCCTTTTGCGCCGCCTTGCCCGAACATCGGCAAGAGGAATCGCAGCCAGCGGAAGTGCGTCACGGCGTGTTTCAGTTCGAACGTCGCCTCGGCGAGTTCCATGCGCTCCACGTCGGCACGCACGAGCAACAGTTCTTTGCGCAATGCCCGCAGTTGCGGCGCGGAGAGGTCCTTCGGCGGAGGACGTTTGGGACGAAAGGCGGTGTCCGGTCGGTTCTGGCTCATGGCGAGGGCGGAGGAAAAAAAGTTGAGGCGACGGATTCAGGAGCGGACCCGGCTACCGGTTCAGGCGGCTGGCGAGACGGCGGCCTCGCCAGCGCCGATGCAACGCGCGAACGCAACACATGGACGCAATGCAGTACGCAACACATGAAGGCCAGGGCGAGCGCACGCACCCGCCCTCAGTCTTTCCTGAACAACTCGCGGTCCTTTTCGAACTCGGCGAGGGTGGATTCGAACACGAGCGGCGCGTTGCGCAGTCCGTTGCGCGCCTTGAGCGCGCAGAACAGTGCGGCGATTGCGTACACCGCCGTGATCGCGGCTAGCGCCTGCCAGCGCCAGGTGTCCCAGAACGCGATGGCCACCAGTGCCGTGAGCGCGATCAAGGCCATCGTGGCCAGCATCATTGCGGCGAGTCCGAGGAACAGCACGCCGAGCAGGCGATCTTTCTCCTCGGCCAGCTCGATGCTGATGAGCTCGAGCCGAGTATGCAGGATGGAAAATATGGAGCCGACTATGCGGCGCACCGGACCGTGACCCGCACGTTGCGATTGAGTATCTGTCGTCATGGCGAGAGTGCGTTGCGCGCGTCTGGGCGCGAGAAGATGCGGACCGGCGCGCAATCGGCCGGCACGAGAGCGCGGCGGCGCACCGGAGCGAAACTCCGGCGGCCACGCCGTGCGTTACTTGCGGTTGATCAGCAGGCCGATCAGCACGCCGACGCCGGCGGCGATGCCGATCGAAGACCACGGATGTTCGTGCACGTAGTCGTCGGTGGCGCGGGCCGCCTTCTTGCCTTTCTCGATGACCACGACCTGGACGTCGGCGGCCTTTTCCTTCGCCTGTTTCAGACGGGTGAGCGCGGTCTCGCGCAGTTCGGAGGCTCGCTCGCCGGTGGCGCTCGCGGCCTGCTTCAGCAGGTCTTCAGCGTCCGCGAGAACAGTTTTGATATCCGACATCAGTCTCTCCTTGTTGACTTCTGACATTGACAGCTCCCTTCGGGTCACGCTACGCATGAATCGTAGTCAAAGAAACGATCGGTGGCGAGCAAGCCGCACGGCACGTGCCGGGGGCGACGCAGGATCCGTTCCTGCCGCCACAGGCTGCCCGGTCCACCGTTGACCATTGATGATCCCATGACGGAGTGGATCTGTCCCGCAAAGTTTCCCTCATCGCGCCCGAAATTACAAAATCTCATAAAGTAGTGACGCGATGTTTGTTCGTGGTGCGGGTCGGCGCTCGTATGCTGTAAATTTATCAGTCCGCCCAGGGCGTTCCTGGACGGGCACGAACCCATCAAGGAGCCGCATCATGAGTCTACGTCTTGGCGACATCGCGCCCGATTTTGAACAGGATTCGACCATTGGCCGCATCAAGTTTCATGAGTGGCTGGGCGATAGCTGGGGCGTGCTGTTCTCGCATCCCGCCGATTTCACGCCGGTGTGCACGACGGAACTCGGCCTGACCGCGAAGCTCGCCAGCGAATTCGAGAAGCGCAACGTGAAGACGATCGCGCTCTCCGTCGACAACGTCCAGTCGCACAAGGACTGGATCAACGACATCAACGAAACCCAGGCCGCGAGCGTCGGCTTTCCGATTCTGGCCGACGGCGATCGCAAGGTCTCGCAGCTGTACGACATGATCCATCCGAACGCGAACGAAACGCTCACGGTGCGCTCGCTCTTCGTGATCGATCCGAAGAAGAAGGTGCGGCTCATCATCACGTATCCGGCCAGCACGGGTCGTAACTTCGACGAAGTGCTGCGCGTCATCGATTCGCTGCAACTCACCGACAACTATCAGGTTGCCACCCCCGGCAACTGGAAGCAGGGCGAAGACGTGGTGATCGTGCCGTCGCTGCAGGATCCGGACGTGATCAAGCAGAAATTCCCGAAGGGCTACAAGGCGCTGCGTCCCTACCTGCGCCTGACGCCGCAGCCGAACAAGTAAGCGACAAGGCCGCGCATCACAATGAAAAAGCCACGCCGGCGAACCGGCGTGGCTTTTTTCTATGCTGCTACTAACGACGCATCAGCAACGCGGTGGCCCACCACCACACCACACGAGCGAACCTCCCGCAAACACGCTCGCGCACGGGCCTTCAACTCAGAAAAATGCCTGAATCCCCGTCTGTGCGCGGCCGAGAATCAGCGCGTGAATGTCGTGCGTGCCCTCATAGGTATTCACGACTTCGAGGTTCACCAGATGCCGCGCCACGCCGAATTCGTCCGAGATGCCGTTGCCGCCCAGCATGTCGCGCGCGAGCCGCGCGATGTCGAGCGCCTTGCCGCATGAATTGCGCTTCATGATCGAGGTGATCTCCACGGCCGCCGTGCCTTCGTCCTTCATGCGTCCGAGGCGCAGCACGCCTTGCAGGCCGAGCGTGATTTCGGTCTGCATGTCGGCAAGTTTCTTCTGCACCAGCTGATTGGCGGCGAGCGGACGACCGAACTGCTTGCGGTCCAGCACGTACTGCCGCGCCGTGTACCAGCACGATTCCGCCGCACCCAGCGCGCCCCACGCAATGCCATAGCGGGCCGAATTGAGGCAGGTGAACGGGCCGCGCAGGCCGCTCACGTTGGGCAGCATGTTCTCCTGCGGCACGAACACTTCGTCCATCACGATTTCGCCCGTGATCGACGCGCGCAGCCCCACCTTGCCGTGAATGGCCGGCGACGAAAGTCCCTTCCAGCCTTTCTCCAGAATGAAGCCGCGGATGGTGTCCTGGCCGTCTTCCTCGAGCTTCGCCCAGACCACGAACACGTCCGCGATCGGCGAATTGGTGATCCACATCTTCGCGCCCGAGAGCGAGAAGCCGCCGTCCACCTTCTTCGCGCGCGTGACCATGCTGCCCGGGTCGGAGCCGTGGTTGGGCTCGGTCAAACCGAAGCAGCCGATCCATTCGCCCGTGGCGAGCTTCGGCAGGTACTTCTCCTTTTGCGCGTCCGAGCCGAATTCGAAGATCGGCACCATCACGAGCGACGATTGCACCGACATCATCGACCGGTAGCCCGAATCGATGCGCTCCACTTCGCGTGCGATCAGCCCGTAGCTCACGTAGTTGAGGCCGGGGCCGCCGTACTGCTCGGGAATGGTCGGGCCGAGCAGGCCCAGCTCGCCCATCTCGCGGAAGATGCCCGCGTCGGTGCGTTCGTGGCGGAAGGCTTCGAGCACGCGCGGCGCGAGCTTGTCCTGCGCGTAGGCTTGGGCGGCGTCGCGCACCATGCGCTCGTCCTCGGTGAGCTGCTGGTCGATGAGCAGCGGGTCGTCCCAGTGGAAGCGGGCGGTATCGGCCATGACGTCTCTCCTCGATCTGGCTGGAATCGTGCTTGACTGAAGTTCCGCTATGCGGAACAATGTTTTGCAAATCAGCGCTCAGTGTACACGCGTTGTGCGGCCTATGCAGCTACCTGACGTTGACCGGCCAGACCCCTGTTCCTGCATCCGCCGCATTCATCGCTCGCCGCCATGTCCAGCTCGTCCGACATCACCGCACCCGATTCCTCCGCCCCCATCGACGAGCGCAAATTCGTCGTCGCGCTTGCCCGCGGGCTCGATCTGCTGCGCGCGTTCCGTCCGGGCGAGACGCTGCTCGGCAATCGCGATTTCGTCGAACGCACGGGGCTGCCCAAGGCCACCGTCAACCGGCTCGCCTACACGCTGACCGTGCTCGGCTATCTGCGTTTCGACGAGGCGCTGGGCAAGTACGCGTTGGATGCCGGCGTGCTCTCGCTCGGCTTCGCGCTGCTCTCGGGCACGGACACGCTCGAACTCGCCCGGCCGCACATGCGCACCTTCGCACGCGAGGTGGGCGCGGCGGTTTCGCTGGGTTGCCGCGATGGCCTCGACATGATCTATCTCGACACGATTCGCAGCGAAACGGCGCTCACGCTCGGGCTCGCGCCGGGTTCGCGGCTCTCGATGCTCACGAGCTCCATGGGCCGCGCGTATCTCGCCGTGCAGCCGGAGGACGTGCGCGCGTCGTTGCTCGTGGAGTTGAAGAAGGCGGCGGGCAAGGGCGGGGCGGCGCAGGTCGCGGCCGCGCAGCACGAGATCGACGCGTTTGCGGGCGAGGGCTGCTGCTATTCGTTTCGCGACTGGCACGACGACGTCAACGCCGTCGCGGTGCCTTTGCGGGAGCCGCGCGATGGTCGCTTGCTCGTGCTGAGTTGCAGCGGCCCGGCGTCGTCGATGGATGAGGCGGTGTTTCGCACGCGCGTGGCGCCGAAACTCAAGGCGCTGGCGCGAAAACTCGGCGCGACGGGCTGATACGTCCGACACCTGCGGCACGTGCGTTACGTGCGATACGTGCGATACGTGCGATACGTGCGATACGTGCGATACGTGCGATACGTGCGATACGTGCGATACGTGCGATACGTGCGCCCGAAAGACGCCACGAAGAAGAAAACGGCTCGCCCTTTCAGACGGCCTTGTTGCTGTGCAGCGCGAAGAGTGGCCCCTGCACGAAGCGGACGTCGTACTGCTGGAGCAGATCGAACTGCGCCGCATCGCGCACGCCGCTGAAAATGAGCGGAATGCGCAGCTTTCCCGCGTAGCCCACCAGCGGCTTCACCATCGAATCGCGCAACGCCGCGGCTGCGTCCATCTTGATGAAGTCGAGCCGCGCCATGTCCGACACCGACAGAATCTGCCCGGCGTTCGGCAGATTGCCCGCCACCTTGAACCCGTAAAGCTGATAGCTCTTCGTGAGATAGCCGAGAAACGTCTTGTGCGCCACCGCCGCGGGCGGCAGCTCGATCACGACGCGCGCCGGATTCAGTCCGAACGAGACGAGCACCGTCGAGAAGTGCCGCCCGTGGTCGTACTTCACGCTCTTCAATAGCCGCTCGTGCACGCGCAGGAACAGCAGTCCGTGTTGCTGCGCCCCGAAGAAATTGATGGCGTGCATCGCGCGCGCCATACGGTCGAGCGCAACAAGCTGCTGGTCGTCGGTCGCGTAGTCGAGCGGCTCGAATGGCTCGGGCCGCTCGCCATCGGTGCGCTTCGTGATGGCCTGAAAGCCCAGTTCGTCGCCGAACCGGTCGGCGCTCTCCGGTTCGGACGAGAGCGACTGCGCGAGCCCATGCACGCTGATGTCGAAGATGGGCTCGTAGGCGCTGCCGATCTCCACGCCGCCGAAGTGCGCGACCGCATGCCCCTCGTGCGCGCCGGTACCCATGGCGAGGTGCTCGCCGAGGAATGGATGCTCCGCGGCACGGGCGACAAGTTCTGAGGTGGTGAGGGCAATCATCGTGGTGGGTGTGGGCTTGAAAGGCGCATGGTGAGGCGCATTCGGGCCGCGCAGCAGGGCCCTCGGTTGGGCCGCGGGACGGGCCGCTTTATGCGTCGATGGTAGCAGTCTGCGCTCGCGGCACATGGACTTATTGGTCATATCCATATCGGTGTCGCGGCCTTCCGGGTGCAGGCCAGGGTTTACGTTGATTTCACTAAACGTAATTCGTTTTACTATGCGTAAATTGCGCCGCTGCGACACATAGGCGCACCCGAGAGACTCCACAAAAGCCCCCCACAAAAGCCCCCGAAGCGAGGAGACGCATCGATGACCCCCACCCCCGGCTTTTCCCCCGCGCCACGGCAATCGCAGGCTCCGGCCGCAACGCTCGACGTGGAGCGCGTGCTTGCCGAAGCGCATCGCCCCGGCTTCCAGGTCTTGCTGCTCGTGCTGTGCGGACTGTGTCTCGTGATCGACGGTTTCGACGCGCAGGCCATGGGCTACGTGGCGCCCAGCGTGATTGGGGAATGGCATGTTTCGAAGACCGCCTTGGGCCCGGTTTTTAGCGCGAGCCTCTTCGGCATGCTGCTCGGCGCGCTCGGGCTTTCCGTGCTGGCCGACCGTATCGGACGGCGTCCGGTGCTGATCGGCGCCACGGCGTTCTTCGCCGCCGCGATGCTTGCCACGCCGTTCGTGACCACGATTGCCCAGCTCATGGTGCTGCGCTTCGTCACGGGCCTTGGCCTTGGCTGCATCATGCCGAACGCAATGGCGCTGGTCGGCGAGTTCTCCACGCCCGCGCATCGCGTGAAGCGGATGATGCTGGTCTCCTGCGGCTTCACCGTGGGCGCGGCGCTGGGCGGCTTCGTGAGCGCCGCGCTGATTCCCGCCTATGGCTGGCGCGCGGTGTTCTGGGTGGGCGGTGTCGTGCCGTTGCTGCTTGCCATCGCGATGGTGGCGGTGCTGCCGGAGTCGCTGCAATTCCTCGTGCTCAAGGGCCATGTTGCGCGGGCCCGCCGCTGGCTCGCGAAGTTCGACCCGACGCTCGCCGTGTCCGAGGCAACCCGTCTCGTCGTGCGCGAGAAGGCCGATGCCGGCGCGCCCGTGGCCGAACTCTTTCGCGCCGGCCGCGCGCCCGTGACGCTGATCCTCTGGGGCATCAGCTTCATGAACCTGATCGATCTGTACTTCCTCTCGAACTGGCTGCCCACCGTGATGCGCGCAGCGGGCTATACGCCTTCCACGGCGGTGATCGTCGGCACCGTGCTGCAGACGGGCGGTGTGATCGGCACGCTGCTGCTCGGCTGGTTCATCGAGCGGTTCGGTTTCGTGCGCGTGCTGCTTGCGTGCTTCGCGGGTGCGGCCGTGTTCGTGGGCGCGATCGGCAGCGTGGCCCACATGCTGCCCTGGCTGCTCGTCGCCGTGTTCGCGGGCGGCTTCTGCGTGGTGGGCGGACAGCCTGCCGTCAACGCGCTCGCCGGCCACTTTTACCCCACCACGCTGCGCTCCACCGGCATCGGCTGGAGTCTCGGCATTGGACGCGTGGGCTCGGTGATCGGGCCGCTCGTCGGTGGGCAGCTGATTGCGCTCAACTGGTCCAACGCGGCGCTGTTCCATGCCGCGGCTGTGCCCGTGCTGTGCTCGGCGCTGCTCGTGGTCGTGCTCGCCAGCCTGTCGCGGCCGGGCACGAGTGCCGCCGTGGACGCCGCGTGACTTTCGCTTGAACCCTCGGCTTGATCCCGCAGCCTGAACCCTCGGCCTGAACCCGACCCATATCGCCTGAATTTTCATTGTTCCAGGGAGAACCGTTCCCATGACCCAAGCTCAACCGCTTCGACACGAGATCGAACCGGGCTACCAGTCCGGCTTCGCCAACGAATTTGCCACCGAAGCGCTGCCCGGCGCGTTGCCTGCGGGCCGCAACTCGCCGCAGCGCGCGCCTTACGGGCTCTATGCCGAGCAGCTTTCGGGCACGGCGTTCACCGCGCCGCGCTCGCACAATCGCCGCACGTGGCTGTATCGCATCCGTCCCGCCGCGATGCACCAGCCGTTCACGGCGTTGCCGTCGGAGCGTCTTGTCGCCGACTTCGGCACGGTGCCGCCCACCTCGCCGAACCAGCTGCGCTGGGACCCGCTGCCCATGCCCACCGCGCCCACCGACTTCGTGGACAGTTGGGTCACCATGGCCGGCAACGGCTCGGCCAACGCGATGAGCGGCTGCGCGATTCATCTGTACGCGGCGAACCGCTCGATGAAAGACCGCTATTTCTACGACGCCGACGGCGAACTCCTGATCGTGCCGCAGCAAGGTCGCCTCGCCATCGCCACGGAAATGGGCCGGCTCGACATCGAGCCCTTCGAGATCGCCGTGATTCCGCGCGGCGTGCGCTTCACGGTGAGCCTGCCCGATGGCGAGGCGCGCGGCTACATCTGCGAGAACTTCGGCGCGTTGCTGCGCCTGCCGGATCTCGGGCCGATCGGCTCGAACGGGCTCGCGAATCCGCGCGACTTCCTCACGCCGCACGCGGCCTACGAAGACCGCGAGGGCGCCTTCGAACTCGTCGCGAAGATGGATGGCCGCCTGTGGCGCGCGGACATCGGACACTCGCCGCTCGACGTCGTTGCATGGCACGGCAACTACGCGCCGTGCAAATACGATCTGCGCCGCTTCAACACGATCGGCTCGATCAGTTACGACCACCCGGACCCGTCGATCTTCCTCGTGCTCCAGTCGCAGAGCGACACGCCCGGCGTGGATGCAATCGACTTCGTGATCTTCCCGCCGCGCTGGCTCGCCGCGGAAGACACGTTCCGTCCGCCCTGGTTCCACCGCAACGTGGCGAGCGAGTTCATGGGCCTCGTGCACGGCGTCTACGACGCGAAGGCCGAAGGCTTCGTGCCGGGCGGCGCGAGCCTGCACAACTGCATGACGGGCCACGGGCCGGACGCCGAGACGTTCGAAAAAGCCTCGGCCATCGACACCTCGAAGCCCAACAAGGTGGCTGACACGATGGCCTTCATGTTCGAAACGCGCACGCTGATCCGCCCGACGCGTTTCGCGCTGGAGACCGCGCAGTTGCAGGCGCATTACTTCGAATGCTGGCAAGGCCTCAAGAAGCACTTCAACCCGGAGCAACGATGACCTACGCGACACCGTCCGCCGCCGCGGAAGCCCTCAAGGCGACGCTCGATCCTTCGCGAAAGAGCTGGATCGAAAGCGCTAACCATCCGTTGTGCGACTTCTCCATCCAGAACCTGCCGTTCGGCGTGTTCAGCGACGCACGCAACGCACTTAATGGCCGGCGCCGCGTGGGCGTGGCGATTGGCGACGCCATCGTCGATCTGGCCGCGCTCCACGACGCAGGTTTGCTCACATTGCCAGGCTTGTCGGCCGATGCGGCGCGCGAGGTTCTGGCTGCCGCCACGCTGAACGCGTTCATGGCCGCGGGCCGCGACGTATGGCGCAGCGTGCGCATCCAGCTGAGCGACCTGCTCGCGCGCGATAACGACAACGCCGCGCTGCGCGACAACGCCGCTTTGCGCGAGCGCGTGCTGGTGCGCATGGCTGACGCCACGCTGCATCTGCCCGTCGACATTCCGGGCTACACGGACTTCTATTCGTCGAAGGAGCACGCCACCAACGTCGGGGCCATGTTTCGGGATCCGAAGAACGCGCTGCTGCCGAACTGGCTCGAAATGCCGATCGGCTACAACGGGCGTGCGTCGTCGGTGGTGGTGAGCGGCACGCCGGTGCGCCGCCCCAACGGCCAGCTCAAGTTGCCCGAGCAAGAGCGCCCCGTATTCGGCGCGTGCCGCAAGCTCGACATCGAACTCGAAACGGGCTTCTTCATCGGCTGCGGCAGCGCGCTCAGCGAACCCATCGCATGCGAGACTGCCGAGGACCACATCTTCGGCATGGTGCTGCTCAACGACTGGAGCGCGCGCGACATTCAGCAGTGGGAATACGTGCCGCTCGGTCCGTTCAACTCGAAGGGCTTCGCGACGACGATCTCGCCGTGGGTCGTGACGCTCGACGCGCTCGAACCGTTTCGCGTCCAGCAGCCCGCTCAGGAGCCGGAGCCGCTCGCCTACCTGCGCCACGGCGGCCGCCACGCATTCGACATCGCGCTCGAAGTGCGGCTGCGTGCCGAGGGCGCGCGCGAGGCCACCACGATCTGCCGCACGAACTTCCGCCACATGTACTGGACGATGGCGCAGCAGCTCGCGCACCACACGGTGGCCGGTTGCAACATGCGCGTGGGGGATCTGATGGGATCGGGCACGATCAGCGGGCCGACTGAGGACTCCTCCGGCAGCCTGCTGGAACTCACGTGGAACGGCCAGCGGCCCGTCGCGCTGAAGGAAGGCGGCACGCGCAGCTTCATCGAAGACGGCGACGAACTCACACTGGCGGGCTGGTGCGAGGGCGAAGGGTATCGCGTCGGCTTCGGCACCTGCGTGGGGATGATCTTGCCGGCGTTGCCTGTGGGCCAGTAAGCGGCGGGGCGGGGTTTTGCCTCGCCTTGCAATCTATGCGTGGGGCCTGCGCGGCTCGGCTCCGCGCTGGCATTGCCTCGAGCCAATCGAGGCTTCACCACAGCATCGCCTCGACCCAATCGAGGCCCCACCGCCGCCTCACCTCACTGCGCGACCTGCGCCCCGCCGCGCCGCTTCTCCAGCACCGCTGCGACGAGGAACGCCAGGGCGCCCGCGAACAGCACGCCGATGAGCGCGTCGTTGCCCACGCGCTTCATCAGCGCGCCCGCGATCAGCGGGCCGCCAAAGCTCGCCGCGCTCCACGTGGCACCCAGCAGCGCACTCGCGGACACCAGCGCGCCGCCGCGAAAGCGTTCGCCGCATGCGACCACGGCGAGCGTATAGACCGCGCCCGCCGCCGCGCCCAGCACGAACAGCAGCGGCCAGCGCAGCCACGACGCGCCCACGGTCCAGGGCAGCAGCGGCAGAAGCAGCAGCACCACGAGCCCCGCGCCGAGATGCACGCGCTCGCGGCCCAGGCGGTCCGCGAGCCAGCCAATCGGAAATTGCAGCATCGTGTCGCCCGCGAGCGTGACGGAGGCGAACAGTACCGCCACGCCGCCCGGAATGCCGTGCGCCATCGCGAAGAGCGGCATCAGCGAAAGCGCGAGGGTGTCGAAGAGCGCGAAGAACGCTGTGGCGAGTACGAGCGCGGGCATGAGCGGCAGCACGTGACGCCAGGTGCCGTGCGGCTCGTGCCCGCCCGCTTGCCGCGGTGTGGCGCGGATGGTGGCCAGCATGGGCAGCGCGGTCACGAAGATCGCGCCGCACAGCACGAAGCGCCACGCCGTCAGATTCGCGATCTGGCTCACGAGCACCGGCCCCGCCATCTGGAACAGCGTGAACGTGGTGGCGTAGACGGCGACCACGCGGGCGCGCGTGGCGTCGTTGGCCAGCTCGTTGACCCACGCTTCGCCGATCGTGAAGAGCAGCATCAGCGCCGCGCCGCAGAGCGCGCGCAGCGCGGCCCAGACCCACAGGTCGGGCGTTGCCTGCATGAGCGCCGTGGCCGCGGCCACCACGAGCACGGCACCGAAGATCACCTGCCGTCCGCCGAAGCGCTGCGTGATCCAGGCCGTGACGGGCACCACGAGCAGACCGCCGCCGGCCTGGGCCGCGGTGAGCAGACCGACGACGTCTGTGCCGTAGCCCGCGTCGGTGAGCGCGAGCGCGGTGAGCGGAAGCGTGGCGCCGGAGCCGAGCCCGACCACGGCCACGCTGAGAATGAGCGCGAAGAAATCGCGAGTGAGGATCGCCTTCATCGGGCGGCATGCTACTACGGGAACGGGCGCGAGGCCCGCGGCGGGTGCTGTCCGCTACGCGCAGGTAGTCGGCCCGGCAACCGGCACCCGTTGCGCGCGCCGCTCCAGCGTCGCCGAAACGAACGTGAGCGCAAGCGCCCCCACCGCCATCGAGACGCCCACCCACGGCAGCGAAGTGAGCGGCGCGCCGGCGCCGATGGCGGCGCCCCCCAGCCACGCGCCCGTCGCGTTGCCCAGGTTGAAGGCGCCCTGGTTGAGCGTGGAGGCGAGATTGGGCGCATGGCTCGCACGATCGACGATCAGCATCTGCAGCGGCGGCACGATCGCGAACGCGAGCACGCCCCACACGAACACGGTCGCCATGGCGCCGACGGCCGAATGCATCGTCACCGCGAACACCGTTTCGATCGTCGCGATCAACACGAGCACGGTGAGCAGCGACGGCATGAGCCGCCAGTCCGCGAGCCGGCCGCCCAGCGTGCTGCCCACCGTGAGCCCGAGGCCGAAGAGCAGCAGCACGAGCGTGACGGCGTGCGGCGTGAAGCCTGTCACGTCTTCGAGAATCGGCGTGATGTAGGTGAACACGGAGAAGAGACTCGCCGACGCCAGCACGCTGATGCCGAGCACCATCAGCACCTGCGGATTCTTCAGCACTGTGAACTCGTGCACGAGGCTCGCCTTCTGCATTTCGATCTTCGCGGGCAGGCAGACGGCAAGCGCGATGGCCGCCGCCACGCCGATGCCCGTCACGGCCCAGAACGTGGCGCGCCAGCCGGCCAGCTGACCCAGCGCGGTGCCGAGCGGCACGCCCAGCACGTTGGCGAGCGTGAGCCCGGTGAACATGAGCGCGATGGCCTGCGCACGGCGATTCGGCGCGACGAGCCCCGCCGCGACCACGGACCCGATGCCGAAGAACGCGCCATGGCAGAACGCCGTGACGATGCGTGCGGCCATCAGCACCGCGTACCCGGGCGCGATGGCGCACAGCAGATTGCCCACGATGAAGATGCCGATGAGCCGCATGAGCGCCTGCTTGCGCGGCATGTTGGCCACGACGATGGCGACGATGGGCGCGCCGATCGTCACGCCGAGCGCATAGGCCGACACGAGCATGCCCGCGGCCGGAATGGAGACGGCGAGGTCGCGCGCCACGTCGGGCAGGAGCCCCATGATGACGAACTCGGAGGTGCCAATGCCGAATGCGGCAACGGCAAGAGCAAGCAGGGGCAAGGGCATGATGGCGCGGCCGTGGGCGTGGGGTGCGTGGGAGTTGCGGGGAGGCGGGCGCTCGCGCGTTCTCGGGACAAGGAAGCGGGCGACGGCCAGGTGAAAATCAGTAGGGGATTTTACCTAAGCCGAAAACACGTTGAAGCGCACGTTGAAGCGGCGGCTGAAGACTGTTGTTTTTCACCTAATCCATTCATCGGAAAGGGTTTTCACAGGCCTTCCGGCATTCGGGCTGCGGCTGTCCAGGGCCAGGGACCTCGACCGCCGCAGCCCGATCACGGGCCTTTGTCATCGAACTCTTTGCCGTGCCGTCCCGCGCCTGCCGAGAAGCGTGCCGCGCCGGCCGCGCCTTCTTCGATCAGCGCCTGGTAGCCGCCGGCGCCTTCGCGGCGCAGTGCTTCGGCCATGTCGTCGAGCGGGCTGTTTTCCAGCGCCGAGCGGCGGTCCGCGCGCAAGGCGCCTTGCGGCAGGGCGGCGAGTTCCGCCGCGAGTTGCTGGGCCGCTGCGAGCGCCTCGCCTTTCGGCACGACGCGATTCGCCAGCCCGAACGCGAGCGCTTCATCGGCGTGGATGGCCCTGCCGGTCAGGATCAGATCGAGCGCGCGGGAGAGCCCGATGAGCCGCGGCAGTCGTACCGTCCCGCCATCGATCAGCGGAATGCCCACACGCCGGCAGAACACGCCGAGCACTGCGTCGGCCTCCACCACGCGCAAGTCGCACATGACCGCCAGTTCGAGCCCGCCCGCCACCGCGTAGCCGGTAATCGCGGCGATGACGGGCTTCGAGCGCGTCATGCGCGTGGGCCCCATCGGGCCGGGGCCGCTGCCGTCGGCATGAATCTCGTTGCGGCGCGCGTCGTCGGCGAGCGCCGTGAGATCCGCGCCGGCGCAGAACGTGCCGCCTGCGCCGAATAGCACCGCCACGTGCCAGGCGGCATTTGCCTCGAAGCGGCGAAACGCGGCGGCGAGCGCCTCGGCGGTCGGACGGTCCACCGCGTTGCGGCGCGCGGGACGGTCCAGCACGATCGTGGCCACTGCATCGGTCGCTTCGATTCGCACGTATTCGCTGAAGGTTTCGCAGATCATGCCGTTCTCCATGTATGGACTGCGGTATGCGTCTTGCTTCTACGGTGCATCTTTGCTTGCGTTGCGGCTCCCATGCACCTCGCATGGGCTTCGCGAAGGCGCGTGCGAGCTTGCGCAGGCATGCCTTGCGTGTCACACGCGTTTCACCGGCCGCTCGTAGCTTAGGCGCTTTTTTGAGGCCGCGAAGCTGCGGCGGCCGTGGCCGCGTGTGCGGCGAGAATTGAAATCACCCCTGGGGCGATCGTCGTTGGAATAGTTCTGATCTCTGGTTCTGGTCTTGTCATGCTCATGTCCGATTCGAGTGCTGTGCCGCGCGGCTTCACCGAGCCGCTCTGGACCATTCCTCTGGCCAATCACCGGCACTACGACTACGTGCGTCTGAAGCGCGTGTTCACGTCGGACGGTTCGCGCCACGAGGTGGTGATCGTCGACGTGCGCAAGCTGCTGCAGTGCGCGGACCGTGACGACACCGACTATGTGCTCAAGCCCGTGCACGAGTGGCACGTGGGTAAGGAGCGGGGCATCCGCGAGTTCCTCGATCCGGACAACGAGCGCATTCCGGAGATGCCCTACGTGACCGTCACGCGGCGCCGCTCGCCGGGCTTTCTCGGCTGGATCGGCGTAGAGCACGTGGGCGTGGTGGCGTTTCGCAACGGCCAGCACCGTGCGCGCTATCTCGCCGATGCCGGCGCCGAGTGGCTGCCCGTCGAGGTGCACGAGCGCGAGGCCAGGCTGCTGCGCGAGTATTGCGGCTTGCCCGAGCCCGCACCGGAACTCGTGCTGTACGGTCAGGCCGGCAGCTGAACGAGGTTGCGCGGCTCGCCGTCGCGCCACGCCGCGAGGTTGGCGAGCGTGGTGCGGGCGATTTCGTCCATGGCCTCGCGCGTGAAGAACGCCTGGTGCGCCGTGACGATCACGTTCGGAAACATCAGAAGGCGCGCGAGCACGTCGTCTTGCAGCGGGCGGTTCGAATGGTCTTCGAAGAAGAGGCCGCCTTCTTCCTCATAGACGTCGAGCCCCAGGTGGCCCAACTGGCCGCTCTTCAACGCGCCGATCAGCGCGTTGCTTTCCACCAGTCCGCCGCGGCTCGTGTTGATGAGCATGGCGCCGCGCTTCATCTTCGCGATGGCGGCTTCGTCGATCAGATGATGCGTGGAGGGCAGCAGCGGACAGTGCAGGCTCACCACGTCCGCTTCGGCCAGCAGCGTGTCGAGCGGCACGTATTGCGCGCCGAGCGCGAGCAGGTCGGCGGCGGGCGTGCCGGGGTCATAGGCGAGCACGCGCATGCCGAAGCCCGCCATGATGCGGCCGAACACGCGACCGATCATGCCCGTGCCGATCACGCCCACCGTCTTGCCGTGCAGGTCGAAGCCGAGTAGCCCGTGCAGCGAGAAGTCGCCTTCGCGCGTGCGCGCCACGGCGCGCGGCAGCCGGCGGTTCAGCGCAAGAATCAGCCCCACCGCGTGTTCGGCCACGGCATAGGGCGAGTACGCGGGCACGCGCGCCACGGGCAGTTGCAGACGCGCGGCCGCCGCCAGATCCACATGATTGAAGCCCGCCGAGCGCAGCGCGATGAAGCGCGCGCCGCCTTCGTGCAGCCGTTCGAGCACGGCGGCGTCGAGTGTGTCGTTGACGAATGGGCACACCGCGTCGAAGCCGCGCGCGAGCACGGCAGTGTCCGCGTCGAGGTGCGACTCCTGGAAGTGAAGATCGAAGCCGAAGGCGGCGTTGGCCGCGTTCGCCACGTTGAAGGTATCGATGTCGTACTGGCGGCTGCTGAAGAGGATCATGCGCATCGTGATGCTCCGGCTGGGTGAGATCGTCGCGCCGTGCCGGCGGGCAGGGCAGGCGCGATGGCGGGTCGGTGTCGGCGGTATGAAGCTGTCCGAGGCAGGCGCACCCGCGCCTCGGACAGCGATGGCGAGCGTGCCAGCGTTGTCGCGCGAATGCAAACGCGGACGCCGCGACGCCGGGCAGGGCGCGCATGCGGTTCTTGCGCGAACGGGCGGCGCACGGCCGAAAAGCTTGCGCTATCCCGGCAATGGGAGAATCATCTTTTGCTCCGGTTGTTTTCGGTCGTCTGCTTCAACCCGCAGCGCTTCATCTCCCCATCGCCAACATCATGTCTACTCCGTCATCGTCTTCCGTACCGTGTCCCGACGTCGAATCGCTCGACGCCATCCTTCCCGAAGAGCCGCTTCTGATGATGGGCGCCGGTCCCGTGCCGATTCCGGCGGCCGTCGCCAAGGCCAACGCCATCGTCATCAACCATCTGGGCGGCACGATGGCGAAGGTGGTGGACCAGGTGAAGACGATGGCGCGCTACGTTTTCCAGACGCGCTCCAAGTGGGTGCTGGGCGTGGCGGGCCCCGGCTCCGCCGCGATGGAAATGGCCATCTGCAACCTCGCCTGGAGCGGCACGCGCATGCTGGCCATCCAGAACGGCTTCTTCAGCGCGCGGATGGCCGAAATGGGCCGCCGCGTCGGCGCGCAGGTTGCGACGCTCGATGTGCCCGATCGCGAGATCGTGTCGCTCGAACAGGTGGAAGCGGCGCTGCGCCGCGAACGGCCCGAGATCGTCACGATCGTGCAGGGCGAGACTTCGAACACGGTGTGGAACCGGCATCTCAAAGACGTCGCCGCGCTCGCGAAGGCGCAGGGCGCGCTGGTGATCGTCGACGCCGTCTGCACGCTGAGCACGATGCCGCTCGAGATGGACGCGTGGGGCATCGACGCCGTCATCACGGGCGGCCAGAAGGGCCTGTCGTCGATCCCGGGCGTCTCGTTGATCGCATTCTCCGAGGCCGCCTGGCAGCGCATGAAGGGCCGCGACACGCCGAACACGCACTGGTGCCTCGACGCATCGCTCGCGGAAAACTTCTGGCACAACGCGGGCTATCACTACACGGCGCCGGTCTCGGGTGTGCTCGCGTTGCACGAGGCGTTGCGGCTGGTCTGTGCGGAGACGCTGGAGAAGCGCTTCGCGCGTCACCACAAATGTTCCGTGGCGCTGCAGGAAGGCGTGACCGCGTTGGGGCTCAACCTGTACACGCCCGCGGCGTGCCGGCTGAGTTCGGTGGTGGGTATCGAGGTGCCGCAGGGCCTGAGCCCCGGCGACATCTGCGCGTACATCTCACGCCAGCATCAGGTGGAGATTTCGGGTTCGTTCGGCCTGCCCATCGTGCGGATCGGCCAGATGGGCGAGCAGTGCCGCGAGCACAACCTGTTCAGGACGCTGCACGCGCTGGGCCGCACGATGATGGAACTGGGCGCGCCCGTGGATCTGCCCGCGGGCGTCGCGGCGCTGGAGAAGTCGCTGTCGGGAAGCGCGCGGACAGCGGCGCGCCAATAAACGGGCGTGCTTCAGGTGGCAACGTCAGGTGGCAGCCGGCGCGTTCGGCACCTTGGCGTTGCGCGAGTTGAGCATCGCCGCCAGTGCCACGCCGCCGGCGGCTGCGAGCGCCGCGAACAGATACACCGTCGCATAGCCGAACTCGCCCGCCACGTAGCCCGCGAGCGGTCCTGTCACGCCAAGCGAGAGATCGAGAAACACCGAGTACGCCGAGAGCGCGGCGCCGCGGCTCGCGGGCGGCACGAGCGCCACGGCTTCCACGCCGAGCGCCGGGAAAATCAGCGCGAAGCCGAAGCCGGTGAGCGCCGCGCCCACGAGCGCGACGTGCGGCACGGGCGCGAGCCACAGCAGCACAAGCCCTAAGCATTCGCACGAGAACGAGACGATGGCGACGCGAAAGCCGCCATAGGTCTTGATGGTGTTGGCGAACAGCAGCCGTGCGCCGATGAAGAGCGTGCCGAACACCGTGAGCGAGAGCGCCGCGTTCGGCCAGTGCTTCGCGGCGTAGAAGAGCGTGATGAAGGTCGCGATGGAGCCGAAGCCCGCCGACCCCAACGCGAGCCCCAGACCGTGCGGCAGCACGCGCGTGAAGACGCTGCGGTACGACATGCGCTCGCCGTGCACGATCGGCACGGTTGCCATCGGCCGGGCCAGCGCGTAGCCCAGCGCCGCCAGCGCGATCACGACGAGGCCGAGCGACCAGAACCCCACGGTGT
This sequence comes from Paraburkholderia kururiensis JCM 10599 = LMG 19447, assembly GCF_003986935.1. Taxonomy (GTDB): domain Bacteria; phylum Pseudomonadota; class Gammaproteobacteria; order Burkholderiales; family Burkholderiaceae; genus Paraburkholderia; species Paraburkholderia kururiensis. Next base: position 182,281 of record NZ_RJZE01000007.1, read on the forward strand.
GCGCAATGGCCACGCCGAGCGGCGCACCGAGCGCCAGCGCGCCGTAGGTGGCAATGCCGTTCCACGAAATCACGCGCGCGTTGTTGGTCGTGCCCACGCGCCCGATGCCCCACAGAATCGCGCCCGTGCCCACCAGGCTTTCGCCGAAGCCGAGCACGAGGCGGCTCAGCACGAGTAGCGTGAGGCTCACCGCGGGCCAGTGTCCCGCGAGCACGGCGAGCAACAGCAGCGCGCCGCTCGTGCCGCAGCCGATCAGCCCGATCGACACCGTCTTCTTCGGCCCCAGCGTGTCCGCCGAGCGCCCCGCGAGCGGCCGGGAAGCGAGCGTCGCGAAATACTGGACGCTGATGGCGGCGCCCGCGAGGATCGTGCTGAACCCGAGGTCGTCGTGCACGTAGCCGGGCAGCACCGCGAGCGGAATGCCGATGGTCAGGTAGCAGAGGAAGGTGAAAGAGACGACCGGAATGATCCGCAGGGTCGTGGCAAACTCGCTGCGAGGACGCGCTGAATCGGTGGACATGGGGAAAACGAGGGGTTGAAAACGGCGCAAAGGCGTGATTGTCACATGGAACCGGTTCTCTTGCAGGCGTGCCCTTTTTATTTTTCCCCCTGATCCCGGAACCTTTGCCGCGCCTGCGCCCGCCCATGAATCGCCTATCGGCGCACTTATCGGTGCCGCGATATGCCGCCCATGCTCCTGCCGCTATGGGTTGCCAATATTGACGGTGATAGCGTTCGAACCGTCCCCCGCAAGCAGCGGCGCCTGCCTGCCCAGTCTGCCCGACCGGGTCTGCCCGACCGGGTCTGCCCGACCAGGTCCATTCGACGAGCCACGAAATATGAGTCAGCCGATCCGCTTCTATCACCGCAACGCCATTCGCGAAGTCAGCGACGCGCCGGTCACCCGCACCGTTCTCCAGTACCTGCGCGAAGACGCGCGCTGCACCGGCACCAAGGAAGGCTGCGCCGAGGGCGACTGCGGCGCCTGCACGGTCGTGATCGGCGAGCCGGACGGCGCGGGCGGCGTGGCGTTCAAGGCGGTCAACGCCTGCATCCAGTTCCTGCCTACGCTCGACGGCAAGGCGCTCTTCACCGTGGAAGACCTGCGCCAGCCCGACGGCTCGCTGCACCCCGTGCAGCAGGCCATGGTGGATTGCCACGGCTCGCAATGCGGTTTCTGCACGCCGGGCTTCGTCATGTCGATGTGGGCGCTTTACGAGAAGCACGGCCACGAGCAGGCCGCGTGTGCCGCGCGAACCGCAGAGGCCACCGTGCCCACGCGCGACGAAATCGCCAACGCGCTCACGGGCAATCTCTGCCGCTGCACGGGGTATCGCCCCATCATCGAGGCGGCCGAACGCATGTTCGAAGCCGACCCGCCGAAGGCGCCCGTCGATGCAGCCGCGCTTGCGCGCACGCTTGCTTTCATCGCGCGCACGCAAACCTTCGAGTACGAACACGCGGGCCAGCGGTTCGACGCGCCGCGCACCGTCGACGCCCTCGCACAGATCAAGGCCGCACGGCCCGAGGCGCGGATTCTCGCCGGCAGCACGGACGTCGGCCTGTGGGTCACCAAGCAGATGCGCGAGCTGGGCGACGTGGTCTACGTGGGGCAGGTGGGCGAGATGCAGCGCATGGCGGTGTCCGAGGAATGGATCGAGATCGGCGCGGGCGCGACCCTTGAGCGCGCCTATGCCGAACTCGCAAAGCATTACCCCGAGCTCACGGAGATGTGGCTGCGTTTCGCGTCGCTGCCCATCCGCAACGCGGGCACGCTGGGCGGCAACGTGGCGAACGGCTCGCCCATCGGCGATTCGATGCCGGGACTCATCGCCCTCGGCGCGCGCGTGGTGTTGCGCGGCGGCAGCGTGACGCGCGAGCTGCCGCTCGAAGACCTGTACCTCGCGTATCAAAAGAAGGACATGGCCGCGCACGAATTCGTGGCCGCGCTCAAGGTGCCCACGCGTACGGGCGCGCGGCGCGATCTGCGGTTTCGCACCTACAAGCTCTCGAAGCGCTTCGACTCCGACATCTCCGCGGTGTGCGCCGCGTTCGCCTTCATCGCGGACGGCGACACGATTCGCGAGCCGCGCGTCGCGTTCGGCGGCATGGCGGCTACGCCGAAGCGCGCCGCGCGGGCGGAAGGGGTGCTCGCGGATGCCCAGTGGCACGAAGCCACCGCGCAGGCCGCGATGCTCGCGCTCGCCGAAGACTACGCGCCGCTCACCGACATGCGCGCGACGAGCGACTACCGGCTCGAAGCCGCGAAGAACACGCTGTACCGCTTCTGGCTCGAAACGCGGCCGCACGATCCGCTGCCGAAGTGCGCGCTGGACGTGCGCGCGGTCGTGGCGGAAGGCGCGGCCGAAGGGGTGGCCTGAAGCGTAGTGGGAAAACCACCGTTCAACCCGTCGCGTGCCCAACCCCACCCGCACCCAACAAACCGACAGCTATCCCGGGATACGGAGATTCACCAAATGAACCAGCAAGCCGAACCGTTCCTGAAGGAGCCCGCCGATCTCGCGGAATTCGCGCAGGTCCACGTCTCGCGTCCGCACGAGTCCGCACATCTGCACGTGAGCGGCCGCGCCACCTACACCGACGACATTCCGCTCGTGGCCGGCACGCTGCACGCGGCGCTCGGGCTTTCGGAAAAGGCGCACGCGAAGATCGTTTCGATGTCGCTCGACAAGGTGCGCGCGACGCCCGGCGTGGTGGCCGTGTTCACGGCCGAAGACATCCCCGGCGTGAACGACTGCGGCCCGATTGTCCACGACGATCCGGTGCTGGCCGACGGCGTCGTGCAGTACGCGGGCCAGCCCATGTTCATCGTGGTGGCCACGTCGCACGAAGCCGCGCGTCTTGCCGCGCGCCGCGCGGAAGTCGTTTACGAGGAACTGCCTGCCGTGCTCACCGCGCAGCAGGCGCGCGCGGCGCAGCAGTACGTCGTGCCGCCGATGAAGCTCGCGCGCGGCGACTCGGGCGCGAAGATCGCGCGCGCCGCGCATCACGTGGCGGGCGAGATGACGCTGGGCGGCCAGGAGCAGTTCTATCTGGAAGGGCAGATCGCCTACGCCGTGCCGAAAGACGACGACGGCATGCATGTGTGGTGCTCCACGCAGCATCCGAGCGAAATGCAGCACCTCGTGGCGCACCTGCTCGGCGTGCCGTCGCACAACGTGCTCGTGGAGTGCCGGCGCATGGGCGGCGGCTTCGGCGGCAAGGAATCGCAGTCGGGGCTGTTCGCGTGCTGCGCGGCGCTTGCCGCATGGAAGCTGCTGTGCCCCGTGAAGCTGCGCCCGGATCGCGACGACGACATGATGATCACGGGCAAGCGCCACGACTTCCACTACACCTACGAAGCGGGCTACGGCGACGACGGCCTGATCGAAGGCGTGGCCGTGGACATGACCTCGCGCTGCGGCTTTTCGGCGGACCTCTCCGGTCCCGTGATGACGCGCGCCGTCTGCCACTTCGATAACGCGTACTGGCTGCCGGACGTCTCCATCGCGGGCTTCTGCGGCAAGACCAACACGCAGTCGAATACGGCATTCCGCGGCTTCGGCGGACCGCAAGGCGCATTCGCCATCGAATACATCATCGACGACGTGGCGCGCAATCTCGGCCTCGATCCGCTCGACGTGCGCCGCCGCAATCTCTACGGCAAGACGCACAACAACGTGACGCCGTATGGCCAGACCGTGGAAGACAACGTCATCCACGAATTGATCGACGAACTCGCGGCGTCGAGCGACTACCGTGCGCGACGCGAAGCCGTGCGGGCGTTCAACGCGCGCAACGCGGTACTGAAGAAAGGCATTGCGCTCACGCCCGTGAAGTTCGGCATTGCGTTCAACGTCACGCATTTCAATCAGGCCGGCGCGCTCGTCCACATCTATACGGATGGATCGGTGCTCGTGAATCACGGCGGCACCGAGATGGGCCAGGGGCTCAACACGAAGGTCGCGCAGGTGGTGGCGCACGAACTCGGCGTGAGCTTCGCGCGCGTGCGCGTGACGGCGACCGATACCAGCAAGGTGGCGAACACGTCGGCGACAGCGGCGTCCACCGGTTCCGATCTGAACGGCAAGGCCGCGCAGGACGCCGCGCATCAGTTGCGCGCGCGGCTCGCGGCCTTTGCCGCGGAGCGCTACGGCGCGGGCAGCGTGAGCGCCGCCGACGTGTGCTTCGCCAACGACACCATCGTGGTGGGCGAGTCCGTGCTGCCCTTCGACGACGTGGTGGCGAAGGCGTACCTTGCGCGCGTGCAGCTGTGGTCGGACGGCTTCTACGCCACGCCGAAACTGCATTGGGACCAGGCGAAGCTCCAGGGGCGGCCGTTCTTCTACTACGCGTATGGCGCCGCAGTCTCCGAGGTGGTGATCGACACGCTCACGGGCGAAATGCGCGTGCTGCGCGCCGATGCGCTGCACGACGTGGGTGCGTCGCTGAATCCCGCCATCGACGTCGGCCAGGTGGAGGGCGCGTTCGTGCAAGGCATGGGCTGGCTCACCACCGAGGAACTCTGGTGGAAGCCCGACGGCAAGCTCATGACGCACGCGCCGTCCACCTACAAGATTCCCACCGTGAACGACATGCCCGCCGATTTCCGCGTGCAGCTCTTCAAGAACCGCAACGCCGAAGAAAGCATCCATCGGTCGAAGGCGGTGGGCGAGCCGCCGCTGCTGCTGCCGTTCTCGGTGTTCTTCGCGATTCGCGATGCGGTGGCCGCCGTGGACGACTACAAGACGAATCCGCCGCTCAACGCGCCGGCCACGGCAGAGGAAATTCTCAAGGCGGTGCGGGCCGTGCGCGGCGGTGCAGTGGCAAGCGTGGCGAGCGCGGCAAGCGAAAGCGCCGCAGACGCGCCGCACGAAGCGGTGTAACGCGAGGCAGTACGAGGGAGCACAGCACCATGAGTCCGAGTCATCTTCCTTCGCCGCATGCCGGGAGCCCGAGCGTGGCAGCGAGCCCATCTTTGCCCACGCCGCCCATGCACATCGTGCTGTTCGGCGCGGGCCACGTGGGGCATGCGCTTGTCACGCTGCTCGGCCACTTGCCGTGCGTCGTGCAGTGGGTGGACGAGCGCGACGAGTGCTTTCCCGACGAGGTGCCGGGCAACGTTCAGGTGGAAGCCACGGATACGCCCGAGGTCATCGTCGATCGCGCGCCGGCGGGCGCGTACTTCATCGTGATGACGCACAACCACGCGCTCGACTTCACGCTGACCGAACGCATCATGAAACGCCGCGACGTTGCGTGGTTCGGGCTGATCGGTTCGAAGACCAAGCGCGTGAAGTTCGAGCGGCGCCTCGTCGCGCGCGGGCTGGACCCCGCGCGGCTCGCGGAGATCGTCTGTCCCATCGGCGTGCCGGGCATCGTGGACAAGGCGCCGGCTTCCATTGCGGTAGCCGTGTGCGCCCAGCTCATGCAGGTGCGTTGCGAGGCCGCTGCTAAACCCGCCTCTACACCCGTCACCGCACTCCCTGCCGCACCGCCTGTCGCACTGCTTGTCGCACATTACGCGGCGCAGTAAGCGAGTCCGACACTTCGGCCATCAGCGCGCGCAGCCATTCGAGATCGCTCGGCCGATCCGGCTGCGGGTGCCAGAGCTGATAGCACTTGATGCGCGCAAACGCGATGGGCGCATCGAGCACCGCGAGCGGCAGCAGGCTCGCGTAGTGCAGCGCGAAACGACGCGTCGTCGTGAAAATCAGATCCGACTGCAGAAGCGCCTGCGGCACAAGCCCGAAGTAGGGCAGCGTCGCCACCACGCGGCGTGCCGCGCCTGCCTTCGCGAGGCCCACGTCGATGACGCTCGCCTTCGCGCCCGTGTAATGCGTGGGCGCGAGATGGGCCGCGTTCAGATACGCCTCGCGCGTCAGCGGCGCACGGGCCAGCGGATGGTCGGCGCGCATCATGCACACCACCGTGTCCTGAAACAGGTCGCTGCGTGCGAAGCGCGCGTCGGGCTTCGGCCAGTTGCCGATCACGAGATCGAGTTCGCCGGCATCGAGCGCGGCTTCGTGGTCGAGCGTGGGGCTCAGCGAGTGGATTTCGAGCCGCGCGTACGGCGCCGCGTCGCGAAAGCGCGCGATCACCGTGGGCATGAAGAAGTCGTTGAGATAGTCGGGGGCCGCGATACGAAACGCGCGACGCGAGCGCGCCGGATCGAAGTCGCCGTGCGGCGTGGCGACGAAGTCCACGTCGCGCAGCACGCGCTGCGCGTGCGGCAGCAGCGACGCGCCGTATTCGGTGGGCACCATGCCGGCCTTGCCGCGCACCAGAATCGGGTCGCCGAGTATTTCGCGCAGCTTGCGCAGCGCCGAGCTGATGGCGGGCTGCGTCTGGTTCAGCCGCAGCGCGGCCTGTGTGACGCTGCGCTCGACCAGCAGCGTGCGCAGCACGCGCACGAGCCAGATATCGAGGGAAGCGGCGTTCGGGTCCATGTCGGTTCGGGCAAAGAGGCGCCGGCGGGGCGCGGCGGGCGCGACGTCCATAACCTTAGGCCCCATCGTGCACGGCCGCCATAGCGGACGCGGTATGGCGGGCATCACGGCTCATGGGTGTGCCACGCTCGCGCGCCGTTGCGATTGCCCGCTACTTGCGGATGCGGCCTTCCGGCAGTCCCGAGGGCAGATTGCTGATGCGCTTGACCTCGGCGGAGTCGAGCCAGTTCGGCGTGCGGGCGCAGTAGAGCACCATGGGCAGCGCGTCTTCGCCCCAGAAAAGCTGCTTGTTGAGCCAGAACGTGGGCACGCCGAACACGCCCATCTGGATCGCGTCGGACGTATTGCGGCGCAGTTGCGCGCGCACTTCCTCGCGCTCGATCAGCGACGTGCCGTGCGAAATGCCCACGCGGTCGCAGAGCGCCTCGAAGCCTTCGTCGCTCGACGGGTCGCGTCCGTCGCGCCAGATGAAGCGGAAGATCTCACGCACGCAGGCGAGGTCGCCGCCCGCCGCGATGGCGAGCAGCATCGGCTTGATCGAATCGAACGGGTGCGCCGCCGGCATGCGAAACGGAATGCCGAGCTGCTCCGCGCGAAAGAGCGCGTGGCGGTAGGTGAAGATGCGCTTGGCCGGGATCTCGTAGACGCTGGTCTGATTCCAGTGACGGTACAACTCGGAAAGCAGAACCGGCGTGAGGACGAAGTCGAAACCGGGCCACTTGTCGTGCTGCTCGAGCAGGAGATAGGAGAACGGCGAGACGAAGTCGTAAAACCATAGGGGCTGCCGCACGTCGACGCCGTTGATGTTGATGTCCTGGTTGTTCATTGTGTCTCTCCCGGTTTTCCGTATTCGATGCGGCCGCCGCTCGGCGCTTGCCCGTCGATTATCGTTTGGATGTTACGCAAAGGTCTGTGCAGGTGCACGGTGCGTGCGCGGGGTTCGCGGCTTCGCGGTGCTCATGCGCTGGCTTGCTCAGGCGCCTTCATGTGCCGGCGTGCTTGTGCCCGTTGCGTTCCCCGGCTCGCTGCGCGTCGCTGCTGCCGCGGTCGCTTTCATCCGGTTCGTTGGCGTCGTCTGCTTCTGCTGTGTCGGCTGGTTGTGCTGTCGTGTCGGCGTCGGCGTCGGTGGCGTTGGCGTTGGCCGACGTGGCCGCTTCGTTCGCTTCCGCCGCTTCCCCTGCTTCTTCCGCTTCGTCGTTCGCCGCCAAGCCGCGCTCGTGCGCGAGCCGCGAGCGCACGAAGCCGATATGTTCGCGCAACACATAGAACTGGTCCGCATAGGCGAGCGGCATCTTCATCGCGTTGACCGATTCCTCGATGGCGTCGAGCCGGTCGAGCAGCTTACGGCGCTCGTGCGTGGAGTTCTCGTTCAGGGCGCCGCGCTCGATGGCGATGAGCGCGCCGTACCACCGGTAGATGCGCGAGCGCACCCGCCACGCATAGAGCGACGGCACGAGCCGCAGCCCCGGAATCAGCACGACGATGATCGGCACCAGCAGCACGATGAGCCGGTCCGCGAGGCTCGCGAGCCAGAACGGCAGCGTGCGGTACAGGAAGCTCTTGCCCGACTTGTAGTAGCGCGCGGCGTCGTCGCTGACGGGGAAGTCCTGCGCGCGCGGGGCGGGGAACTCGCCCGCGCGCTGCATGATGGACGCCTTGCCGTGCACTTCCTTCGCCGCTTCGATGAGCAGGTCCGAGAGCGCGGGATGCAGCGAATCGCGTGCGACAAGCTCCACCGTGGGCGCGAGCAGATGGATGGTGGTCGCCGGCAGGTTTTTGCCGAGGTCGAACGCGCCTGCGGGAATGTCCACACGCGTCAGATACGGAAAGCGCCGCGTGTAGGCGTCGGCCTGGGCGAAGTCGAAGAACTGCACGCCGGGCGTGCGGTAAAGCCGGCCCATCACGGGCGGCTGGGCGGAATCTCCGGCAAGAAACGCGGCATCGATCTTGCCCGCCACGAGCGCCTGCGCCGCCTCTTCACCGGAGAGGGGCAGGAGCTTTGTGGGTCCGTTGGGTTCGATGCCGTTTGCTTTCAGCAGCGCCAACGCGAGCTGGCGCGTGCCGCTGCCTTCGGCGCCAATCGCAATGCGTTCACCCTTGAACTGCGAGAGCCGCGCGACCGTGGGCCCGTGATAGAAGATGGCGAGCGGCACGTAGGCGACGCTGCCGAGCGAGTTGAGGCCTTCCAGGGCGCTGTTGCCGTTCGTGCCGCTGGTACTGCTCGCTCCGCTTGCACCGCTCACGTCACTCGCACTGCTGGCGCTGCTTGCACTGCTGGCGCTGCTCGCACCGTCGGGACCATTGGCGCTGCCGGCGTTGCCCGCAATGCCGTCCTGCACGAAGGCGACGTCGACGTGGCTCGCGGGGTCGGTGAGGCGCTTGAGGTTGTCCGCGGACCCTTCGGAGACCAGCACATTGAGCTTGATGCCGTTGCGCGCAAGGATCGTCTTGTACTTCTGCGCCGCGGTCCAGAACGAACTGCCTGCGGGGCCGGCGCTGATGGTGAGCGTGTCGGGCGGGGCGGGCTGGATGAGCCGCACGGCGACCCAGATGGCGGCCGCGCTCACCAGCAGGATCGGTCCGAACGACACCGCCAGATCGCGCCATGAAATGGCAACGAAGCGGGCGACGAGGCGAGGACGTTTGCGGCCGGAGCGTAACTTCATGTAGGACGAGCGGGATACAGCAGACGTTTAACGGAGCTTGCGGACTTCACCGGATCGAGCTGCCGGCGCGTTCTGCCTCGCGGCGTCGGCGCCGCCACGCAGAACGCGCCGGCCGGACGGCGGGCGTGCATTGACGGCACGACGTACAGGCGCTGTATCCGCCATGCCGCGGCCACATACCGGGCCGATGGTACATGAGATTCGCGGCACGGCGTCGCTTGCGGCGGATGCTTGCGCCCTCAAAGGTGTTACCAAAGGTGAAAGCGCGCTGGGCAGGCCAGGAGTCTGCTCCGGCAGTGTGGCGAGGCTCGCGCCGGCAAGGGTCCGAAGTTCGCCCGAAGTTCGCACGATGTTCGCCCCAAGCCCCCCGGAATGCCGCTCCCACGCGGCATCGCAACCGTTTGCGGTGCTTCGCTAAATCCTTTGCGCTTCGTGCGCGTCCAGGCTAAATTGTGGGTCGCCGTCACAACCAGAGGGCGCAACTCGCGCAGCCGGTCCACGCCACGAAGATCTGGCGCGCTGCAGCCCCGTGACGGCAAGGCTCGCGGTGCACAGCTTCACGCTGCCGCAGCCTTTGCCTTCCGTCTCTCGCACACCGTGTTCGAAGCCATAGCCGGCCGTCGCCCGCTGCGCCGCCTCGTCGCGCGCGTGGCGCACGGCCGCCGGAAGTCGTAACGAAGCCGCCTGCCCCGCAGCCGGTAGCCGCATCGCGGCTGCCAGACCGGCCAACGGGCACAAGCGGTCCTATCCGCGGTGAAAAAAGGAGAAATCATGAAATCGGTCAATTTGCTGAAGTCGCTGGGCGTTGCGCTGTGCATGACGATTGCGTGCAGCGCGTACGCGCAGTCGAGCGATGCGGCGGCTGCGGGCGGTGACGCGTCCATGTCGGCGCCGGCTGCCAAGAAGGCGACGAAGAAGGCGGACCGCAAGCTCGGCTATACGGTGCGCAAGGCGCTTTCGAAGTCGCAGGGCGTCGACGTGTCGAACATCACGGTGCGCTCGCGCGGCGGTGCCATCACGCTGACGGGCTCGGTGCCCGACGAAAGCCAGATTGCGAAGGCCGAAGAAGTCGCGAAGTCGGTGCCGGGCGTGACCTCGGTCACCAACAAGCTGACGAAGGTTCAGCAGTAAGCCTCGTTTCGGCCGGCCGGTCTTTCCGCCGCTGTCGTGCCAGATAGCGGGACGGCGGCGCGCAGTTTCTGCGTGTCGCTGGAGGGTCGGTCGTGTGCCGTGCTGCTTCGTCTGCCCGGCACGCCGGGCGTGTCGGCATGCATGCCGTCACGCCCCGGTTTGGTTTTGTCTTTCGGTTCTGCTTTTCAACTCCCTGTCTTGCCACCGGTGCATGTGCGTTGACGCGTGATGTGTGATGCGCGCAGGCATGCCGCGTGAATGAACGCGCGTGATAGATTGCCCCGGGCTTTTCCCCAAGATTCGCCTCGTCCTTGAAACCCACGGAGTGACAAGCGTGGCGGCATTCCAATGGATTCGCTAATCGCCGCCGCGGCGCACGCGCTTGCGGCAGGCGACCCGCTTCGCGCGCTCAACTGCGTCGCGCTGCGCAACGACGCCCCGGCGCTTGCACTGCGCGGCATTGCGATGGCGCAGCTGGGCGACCTCGTGCGTGCGAGAGCGCTGGTGCGCAGCGCCGCGCGTGCCTTCGGGCCGCGCGAAGCCGTGGCGCGTGCGCGGTGCATCGTCGCCGAGGCCGAGATCGCGCTTGCTTCGCGCGACCTCGGCTGGCCGGCGAAGCCGCTCGACGCCGCACGCGCGACGCTCGACGCGCACGGCGACTATGCGAACGCCGCGCATGCCCGCTATCTGGAGGCGCGGCGTCTGCTGCTGACTGGCCGCCTCGACGATGCCGAACGCGTGCTCGGCGTGCTCGGCGTACGCGACCCAGGCGGCATTCCGTCGCTGCCCCCGGCCGCGAGGGTGGCTCACGAACTCGTCGTGGCGGGGCTCGCGATGCGGCGTCTTCAGACGCAAGCCGCTCGCATGGCGCTTGCTCGCGCCACGCAGGCGGCGCGCGACGCCGGCATCCCGGCGTTGGTTGCCGAAGTGGAGTGTGCCGCGCGGGTGCTCGATACGCCGGCTGCGCGCCTCGTCGTGCGCGGCGAGCAGCGGCTCTTGATGCCCGACGAGGTCGAGGCGCTGCTCAAGTCGGATGCGCTCGTGATCGACGCCTGCCGTCACGCCGTGCGTGATCCGCATACGGTGGTGTCGCTCGCCAGGCGCCCGGTGCTCTTCATGCTGGCCCGCGCGCTGGCCGAAGCGTGGCCCGACGACGTGCCGCGCGACGCCCTCGTCGCGCGCGCGTTTCGTGCGAAGCGCGCGGACGAGTCGTACCGCGCCCGGCTGCGCGTGGAAATGGGCCGGCTTCGCGCCGCGCTGCGAGCGCTTGCCGACATCACGGCGACCCCGCGCGGTTTTGCCCTCGTGCCGCGCGACGCGCGCGAAGCCGTTGTGCTCGCGCAGCCGTTCGACGAGCAGCACGCGGCGGTGCTCGCCTGCCTCGCCGACGGTGAAGCGTGGTCGAGTTCGGCCCTCGCGTTGGCGCTGGGCGCGAGCCAGCGCACGGTGCAGCGCGCGCTGGAAACGCTCGCGGCCGCCGGCAAGGTGCAATGGTTCGGCCACGGCCGCGCGCGCCGCTGGACGACCCCGCCCATGCCCGGATTCACGACGGTCTTGTTACTCCCCGCTCCGCTGCCCGGTGAGTAGGATGGCTTCACCCATCCACACCTGACCGGCCTGCAACGACGACAGTCCCTGAGCGACGCGGCGGTCAACGAACCGAGGACACCCTCATGAAACCCACGGCAGCAGTCATTCTTCGCGAATACGGTCCTTTCCCGGGCATCGAACGCATACACGGACTCACGTACGACGGCCAGCGCGTCTGGTTCGGCGCGGGCGAATCGCTGAACGCGTTCGATCCCGCGAGCGGCGAGATCGTCGAAACGTTCGACGTCAAAGCCCACGCGGGCACGGCCTTCGACGGCCGGCATCTGTTCCAGATTGCGGGCGACCGCATCCAGAAGGTGGATCGCGTGAGCGGCCGCGTGCTGGCTACCATTCCGGCGCCTGGCGGCGGACGCGACTCCGGGCTCGCCTGGGCCGAGGGCACGTTGTGGGTCGGACAGTACCAGGAGCGCAAGATCCATCAGATCGATTCGCAGACCGGCGCGATCCTGCGCACGATCCAGTCCGACCGTTTCGTGACGGGCGTGACCTGGGTGGATGCCGAACTGTGGCACGGCACATGGGAAGGCGAAGAGAGCGAACTGCGCCGCATCGACCCGGCCACGGGCGAGGTGCTGGAAAGCATCGCGATGCCGGCGGGCGTGAGCCTGTCGGGCATCGAATCGGACGGCGCGGGCCAGTTCTTCTGCGGCGGCGGATCGAGCGGGAAGGTGAGGGTCGTGCAGCGGCCGCGTCGGGATGCGGCGACCGCGGGTACGGGGGCGGCGGTAACGTCCGGGGTAACGTCGGGCACGACTTCGGAGTGATGCCGGATGGGATGTCGGATGGGATGTCGGGCGAACAGGTGCGTTGGTGAACAGTTGGCCGCGCTGCTGGCTCTTGGCCTACGAGCGCCCAGGTAACCCGCTACCGGACAGACGCCGCGGTCCCCGCGCACCGCCTCAACACGTCCCACGTTCCACGTTTCTCGCGCCGCCGAACTTCGGTTCCGGCGGCGTTTCGGCGGGTATTGATCTGCATCGCTTCAAATCGGCGATGCTCCCTCTGTTCTTGCGCTTCGCCGTACGCCGTGCGGCTCTTCGCGCAATGTCCTTGGCTGCCGCAAGGCCCGTGTCCATACTCGTAGACGTCGTTGCCGGCGTCGTCAGCACTTCTTTGCGTTCCCGGTCGCCTGACGTAGACAACGTCGTCTACGAATCGGGACGAACGCGCAAGGACCGCGCGTAAAACGCACACCGAAGCCACCCGCAACGCACGACCGCGCGCCCGCGCTCGCGCGCGAGTCCGACGGTCACGCCCGTGGTCTCGCGTCTGCGCCGCGTGGCGCATGCCGTATGAATACCGCGGCTCCTCGTAGGCGCAGAACGTGCATTCCCGCGTCGGCCTGCTGGCATGGCGTTCCGGATAGAAGAGCATAGAAGACACAACAAACCTTCGAGCATGGAGACGACGATGACACGCACCTTGCCGTTCCGACCGACCTTTGCGCCGCGTTTCACCTACGCAGCATGGATGCTCGCCGCGCTCGCGGCGTGCCACGGCACGAGCAGCGGCAGCTCGGGTCCGCAGACCAACGCGCTGCCCGCCTTCGTGGCGGGCAGCGTGCGCATCACGAGCTACGACGGCAACACCGACGACCTGCTCACCGCCGGTCTCGGCAAGACGGGCATCGGCTCGTCCACGGCGCCCGCGTTCGCGAATCCGTCGAGCCCCACCGCCGCGGAGCTGCGGCGCCTCGCGATCTGGTCGAACTACCGCGCGCTCGTCGATATGTCGGCGAACGGCGGCTACGGACGCTTCTGGGGGCCCAACGTCGACCTGAACGGCAACGACACGCTCGGCGAAGGCAAGATCGCCGGCACCGAATACCTCGCCTACGCCGACGACGGCAGCGGCACGCAAAACGTGAGCCTTCTCGTGCAGGTGCCCGCGAGCTTCGACGCCAACCATCCGTGCATCGTCACGGCCACGTCGTCGGGCTCGCGCGGCGTGTATGGCGCGATCTCGGCGGCGGGCGAGTGGGGCCTCAAGCGCGGCTGCGCCGTGGCCTACACCGACAAGGGCACGGGCAACGGCGCCCATGAACTCGCGACCGATACGGTCACGCTCATCGACGGCACCGTGGCGAGCGCAAGCGCCGCGGGGCGGTTGAGTCTCTTCACCGCGAACGTGCCGGCCGCGACGCTCGCCACCTTCAACCAGACGTTCCCGTACCGCTACGCCTTCAAGCACGCGCATTCGCAGCAGAACCCCGAACAGAGCTGGGGCAAGGACACGCTCGAAGCCGTGCAGTTCGCCTACTGGGCGCTCAACCAGCAGTTCGCGCCGGTGGTCGCCGGCTCGCAGCACGGCGTGCGCTACCAGCCGGGCAGCGTGACGACGATTGCGGCGTCCGTGAGCAATGGCGGGGGCGCGTCGATCGAGGCCGCCGAAGAAGACACGCAGGGCTGGATTACCGCGGTCGTGGTGGGCGAACCGCAGGTCAACGTGGCCATGAACGCGGGCACGCAGGTGCAGGAAGGCGGCGCGCCGATCAGTGCGGCAGGCAAGCCGCTTGCCGACTACATGACGCTCGCGAACCTGCTCGAGCCGTGCGCGGCGGCCGCGAGCCAGCTGGCCACGGCGCCGTATCTGAGCGGCTTGCCGCTTGCCACCACGCAGTCGATCCGCTCGGCGCGCTGCGCTTCGCTTGCGGCGGGCGGCGTGATCAGCGGCGGCGATCTGCAAAGCCAGGCCGCGAGCGCACTCGCGCAACTGCACGCAGCGGGCTACGAGAGCGACTCCGATTTCCTGCAGGCGCCCATGTGGGACTCGCAGGCGGTGCCCGCGGTGGCCGTGACCTACGCGAACGCGTACACGCGCGCGAGCGTCACCGACAACCTCTGCGCCTTCAGCTTCGGCGCCACGAGTGCGACCGGCGCGACGGGTGCGGCGGGCGTGGCGCCGGCCGTCTCGCCGATGTCCACCGTCTTCGGCCTCGGCAACGGCGTGCCGCCCACAGACGGCATCAACCTCGTCTACAACAACGGCAGTGCGGGCGCCGCGGACCACCGGCTCGCCACCTCGGACGCGAGCTATACCGGCGCGCTTTGTCTGCGGCAACTCTGGACCAACGGCAACGCGACGATGGCCGCGAGCGTGGCGGCGATCCGCGTGAACGGCGACCTGCACGGCAAGCCGGCCATCATCGTGCAGGGACGCAGCGACGCGCTCGTGCCCGTGAACCACGCCTCGCGCGCGTACCTCGCGCAGAACAGTTTCGCGGAAGGCAAACGCAGCCAGCTCTCGTTCTACGAAGTGACGAACGGCCAGCACTTCGACGCGTCCCTGCCCATCGCGGGCTTCGATACGCGCTTCATTCCCGTGCACTACTACAACCTGCAGGCGCTGAATCTCATGTGGAACCATCTGAAGAGCGGCGCGCCGCTGCCGCCGTCGCAGGTGGTGCGCACGGTGCCGCGCGGCGGCACGCCGGGCCAGGCGCCGGCGCTCACCACGGCCAATCTGCCGGCGATTGCGGCGGACCCGGGCGCGAACGTGATCAGCGTGAACGGCGGCGTGGTGAACGTGCCGCAGTAAGGCGGGGCGCGTGTTCAGGGGACGCGCCCGCGATGCCGGGCTAGATATGGCCCGGCGACGATTCAGCGAGGGTTCAGCGAGGGTTCAGCGAGGGCACGGCGAAGATTCAGCGAAGGTTCAACGCGGCTGCAACGTCGTTTCACCGAAAGCTCAGTGTGCGTGCTGACACACAACTTTCCCTGTCGGCGGTGTAGCGTGTGCGGGTGCGCGTCGGGAACGCTGCCGGCAGCAGCGACGTGCACACGAGAACGCGAGGCGAGCGCGAGGTGAGCGAAATGAGACACCTGACCTACACCGACCTGCCCATCGGCGACCGGGCCGCTTTCGAGCTGGTGTGCGCGCGGCACGGCTTCGCGCCGGCGCACTTCGACGTGACGGGCGACGAAGATCCGTTCGACGCCGCGCATGGGTCGCTCGTGACCGTGCGCCGCGGCGGCTGGGCGCAGTCGTATCGAATGGATACCGGCGGGCAGTGGGTGCGCCAGTTCGAAACCGACCTGAACTGCCGGTTCTTCCGCTGAACAGCGGGCGCCAGAGCGCTCGCCGGACGAAAGCTGAACGTTGAGATCGCCTTGCCGAGACGGCAGGCGTTCGGGCTGACCCGAGGCTAATCGAGGCTGGCGATCAGGCCAGCACCAGCCGCACGCCCACGAGCGTGAGTGTGGCCGCGAGCAGATTGCGCAGCAGCGCTTCGGGCGCACGCGAAGCGAGCAGGCTGCCAATCACGATGCCCGGCAGCGACCCCGTCAGCAGCGAGAGCAGCAGCGACCAGTTCACCGACCCCAGCAGCCAGTGTCCCGCGCCTGCAAGCAGCGTGAGCGGCACTGCGTGCGCGATGTCCGAGCCCACGATGCGCGAGACAGGCAGCGCGGGATAGAGCAGCAACAGCACCGTCACGCCGATCGCGCCCGCGCCTACCGACGTGAGCGTCACCAGCGCCCCCAGCACCGCGCCCGTCACGATGGTGAGCGTCATGGTGCGCGCCTGCGTCTGCTCCTTGCGATGCCGTGCCGCGAACGCGGCGAGCTGTGGGCGGAACACGAGCGCCGTCGCCGTGATGAGGAGCGCCGCGCCCAGCACCATCTGGATCAGTTGGCTGCCGTGCGGCGTATCCATGCCGTAGCGATGCAGCAGGAGCAGCGTGATCGTGGCCGCCGGCACGCTGCCCGCGGCGAGCCGCAGCGTCACGAGCCAGTCCACCGATCCCTTGAGCCCGTGCACGAGCGTGCCCGCCGTTTTCGTCGCCGATGCGTAGAGCAGGTCGGTGCCCACCGCCGCCGCCGGATGAATGCCGAACAGCAGCACGAGAATCGGCGTCATCAGCGAACCCCCGCCCACGCCTGTCAGGCCGACGAGAAAGCCGACGCAAAGGCCGGAGAGCGAGTAGAGCAGGTCGATATGAGGTAATGACATCGCTGGGTGGACCTTTGCGGCTTCCTTGGGCGTTCCCGGTTGTGAGGCTTGCGCGAGGCTTCCCCCGGAGGGGACGAGCTGCCCGGGCCTTCATGGACAGCAGCCGGTGCGGACGGCAAAATCCGATATTGTCGCAAAAACGGGCGCAGCTGCCTCCAAAGGCGCCTGGCACCGTATCGCGCCGCGCCTGTCTTTGCCACTGCCCGCCTCTCGCACCCACATAACAATCAATGAATCCCGGCATTCTCTACGCACTGCTCGCCTTCACGCTCTGGGGCCTCTTTCCGGTCTACTTCAAGACGCTGCATCAGATCGGCGCGCTCGAAATGCTCGCGCACCGCATGGCGTGGTCGCTGCTCTTTCTCGTGGCCGTGCTCACCGTGCGGCAGCAGTGGCGCTGGCTCGGGCCCGTGCTGCGCGACCGGCCGCTCGTCGCGCGCTTCGCGGCGAGTGCGGTGCTGCTCTCGGCGAACTGGGGCATCTATATCTGGGCCGTGAACGCCGACCATATCGTGGACGCGAGCCTTGGCTACTTCATCAATCCGCTCATCAACGTGCTGTTCGGCCTCGTGTTTCTCGGCGAGCGGCTGCGTCGCGGGCAGTGGCTCGCCGTGGCGATCGCGGGCGTGGGCGTGGTGTGGCTCACGTGGCAGAACGGGCATCCGCCATGGATCAGCCTCGCGCTCGGCTTCACGTTCGCGGGCTATGGGCTCTTGCGCAAGACGGCGAAGCTCGGCGCGCTGGAAGGCCTGACGCTGGAGACCATCCTGCTCTTTCCGGTGGCGCTGCTGTATCTGCTGTGGCTTGCCTCGCGCGGCGCCAACGGCTTCGCCGCCGCGCCGTTCGGCGTGCAACTGCTGCTCGCGGCGGCCGGTCCCATCACGGCGATTCCGCTGCTGCTCTTCGCGGCGGGCGCGCGGCGCATTCCGTTTTCAATGCTCGGTCTCATCCAGTACGTGACGCCCACGCTGCAACTGCTGCTCGGCGTGCTGCTGTATGGCGAACCCTTCGGCCGCGTGCAACTGATCGGCTACGGCGCGATCTGGTTCGCGCTCGCCGTCTATTCGCTCGAAGGGCTGTGGCAGGCCACGTGGCGGCGGCCGCAGCGCAGCACGCCCTAGAGTCTGTGCCCGATGTGAACCGGCCCTAGCCTGATTCTGTGTATTTCATGCCTGTTCCTGTGGATGCGAAGCTGCGCGCTGGCAATGCGCGTCGAAATGCGCAATCCTGATGCGCTTCATCGCATAACGACACAACCCGCGACACAACTCGCGAGATAGCCCGCGACACAATCCGCGAGACAACGAGCGCGCCGCATGCGTTGCTCATACGGTCCACCCACAGGAGCGGTCATGATCCATCTCATCGTCAACGACCAACCTCGCACTTTCGAGGGCGACCCCGCGATGCCGCTTCTCTGGTATCTGCGTGACGAAGCCGGCCTCACCGGCACCAAATTCGGCTGCGGCATGGCGCTGTGCGGCGCATGCACGGTGCATCTGGACGGCGCGCCCATCCGCTCGTGCGTGACGCCCGTGAGCGCCGCCGACGGCCGCCACATCACCACCATCGAAGCCATTGGCGCCACGCCGGCCGGCAAGGCCGTGCAGGAGGCCTGGCAGAAGATCGACGTCGTGCAGTGCGGCTACTGCCAGTCCGGCCAGATCATGAGCGCGAGCGCGCTGCTTGCGCAGAACGAGCGGCCGACCGACGCCGACATTGACGCCGCGATGAACGGCAACGTCTGCCGCTGCGCGACTTACGTGCGCATTCGCGCGGCGATCCACGAGGCGGCGGGCACGCTGGGCTGAACCGCGTGATCGAGCCTCGTGCTCGAACTCGATACGCCGCGAAGCGAACCGCTGAACGAGCATCCGAACGAACGAAGCAGCCCATCCGTAGGGGACGACGATGAAACGCGATAACCCCCGGCATCTGGCCGCGCGCGACGCGAGCCTTGCCACCATTTCCCATGCAACCGTAGACGCCGCCGATGCCGCGCCTGGCGTCGTGCTCAACGTGAGCCGCCGCGGCTTCATGAAGCAGGCGGGCGGCCTCGCG
Organism: Paraburkholderia kururiensis JCM 10599 = LMG 19447; assembly: GCF_003986935.1. Classification (GTDB taxonomy): domain Bacteria; phylum Pseudomonadota; class Gammaproteobacteria; order Burkholderiales; family Burkholderiaceae; genus Paraburkholderia; species Paraburkholderia kururiensis. Next base: position 201,149 of record NZ_RJZE01000007.1, read on the forward strand.
CTGGGCGTGTGTCTCGCGCCGCTCGCCGGCGCCGCAACTGCCGCAGGCGCCGCGACGCCGAAGGCCGCAGCCGCCGCATCCGCAACGGCAGTCAACGCCGCCGCCAACGCAGCCGCCAGCCACGCCGCCTTCGTGCCCAACGCCTTCATTCGCATCGATACGGACGGCACGGTGAGCGTCGTATCGAAGCATCTCGAGATGGGGCAGGGCACCTTCACCGGTCTCGCCACGCTCGCCGCGGAAGAACTCGATGCCGACTGGAGCAAGGTGAAGGTGGTGGCCGCGCCCGCGGACCGTGAGCGCTACAGCAACCTCGCCTTCGGCAAGATGAAGTTCCAGGGCACGGGCGGCAGCACGGCAATGGCCGCGTCGTGGCAGCAGATGCGCAAGGCCGGCGCGACCGCGCGCGCCATGCTCGTGAGCGCGGCGGCCGAGCGCTGGAACGTGCCGGCGTCGAGCATCACCGTGCGCGAGGGTGTGGTCTCGCACGCCGCGTCGGGCCGCAGCGCCGGTTTCGGCGAACTGGCCGCCGCCGCGGCGAAGGTCACGCCGCCCGCCGACGTGCCGCTCAAAGACCCGTCGCAGTTCACGCTGATCGGCAAGACCGGCGTGCATCGCAAAGACTCGCCGGCCAAGGTGAACGGCACAGCCGTCTTCACTCAGGACGTGAAGCTGCCCGGCATGCTGGTGGCGAGCGTGGCGCGTCCGCCGAAGTTCGGCGCCACGGTGAAGCACGTGGATGCGAGCAAGGCGCGCGCCATTCGCGGCGTGGTGGCGGTGGTGCAGTATCCGGGCACGGGCCACAGCGCGCCCGGCGTGGCGGTGCTCGCGGCGAACACCTGGATTGCGCGTCAGGGCCGCGACGCGCTGCGTGTCGAGTGGGACGAGAGCCACGCGTTCACGATGGGCACGCAGCAGATGCTCGCGCACTACCGCGAACTCGCGGGCCAGCCCGCGGATGTCGCGGCCAAACGCGGCGACGTGGACCGCGCACTGCAGCCGGAGGGCGGCGCGAAGATCATCGAGGCCGACTACGTGTTTCCGTATCTGGCCCATGCGTCGATGGAGCCGATGAACTGCGCGATGCACGTCACGAAGAACCGCTGCGAGATCTGGAACGGCGAGCAATGGCAGACCATGGACCAGATCAACGTGGCGCGCGTGCTGGGCCTCGCGCCCGAGCAGGTGGTGATCAACCAGGTCTATGCGGGCGGCAGCTTCGGGCGGCGCGCAAACCCGACCTCGGACTATCTCTGCGAAACCGCGGCCATCGTGAAGGCCGCGCAGCAGCAGGGCGTGAAAGCGCCCATCAAGCTCGTGTGGATGCGCGAGGACGACATGCGCGCGGGCAGCTATCGCCCGTTCAACGTGCATCGTCTGCGCGCGGCCGTGAGCAGCAGCGGCGAGCTGACGGGCTGGCATCACCGCATCGTGTGCCAGTCTTTCCTGAAGGGCTCGGGGCTGGAGGCGTTCATCCAGAACGGTATCGACGGCACGATCGTCGAAGGCGCGGCGGATCTGCCCTATGCCATTCCGAACCTGCGCGTGGAGCAGCGCATTCCCGAGGACGTCACGGTGCCGGTGCAGTGGTACCGCTCCGTGGGCCACACGCACACGGCTTTCGCAACCGAGACGCTGATCGACGAAGCCGCGCACGCAGCCGGCAAGGACCCGTATCAATTCCGCCGCGCGTTGCTGACGGAAAGCCCGCGCGAGCGGGGCGTGCTCGACGCGGTAGCGAAAGCGGCCAACTGGGACCAGCCGCTTGCGCTGGGTGCAGCGGGCGAGCGGCGCGGACGCGGCATCGCGCTGCAAAAGGCGTTCAACACCTACGTCGCGCAGGTGGCCGAAGTCACGGTGAAGTCCGACGGCACCTTCAAGGTGAACCGCGTGGTGTGCGCCGTGGACTGCGGCGTCGCCATCAATCCAGACGTGGTGCGTGCGCAGATGGAAGGCGGCATCGGCTTCGGGCTCGCCATGACGCTCTACGGCGCGATCACGCTCAACGGCGGCGAGGTCGAGCAGTCGAACTTCCACAACTACCGGATGCTGCGCATCGACGAAATGCCGGCGGTGGAGGTGCATATCGTGCCTTCGGCGGAAGCGCCCACGGGCGTGGGCGAACCCGGCGTGCCGCCCGTCGCGCCCGCGGTGGCGAATGCGCTCGCGGCGGCCACCGGCGTTCGTATTCGCGAGTTGCCTGTGCGCACGCCGCTCGTGAAGACCTGAGCGCAACCGGCGCGAGCCGGGAGGCGGGCGCCGCAAAAGACTCGAACCAGGAAGGCTCGAACCAGGAAGGCCCGGGCAGCGCCGGCGGGCGGATGGCATAATCGCGGCTGATCGATTCGCCGCACGGCGGATCGCTTCTCCGTATGCCTTCCCTCGCCAGCATGCTCAATCGCCTCCAGCGGAAAACCGGCTGTCTGCTCGGATTGCTTGCAATCCTGATGCTGACGCTCGCGCCTGCCATCTCGCAGATGCGGGCCGCGGCCGGCCGCATGGAGTTCAGCAGCGAAGCGCACACGCGGGCCTTCGATCTCGCGTTGTGCTCGACGCAGGCGACGCCGGAGAGCACGGCGCTGCTGCCCGACTCGTCCACGCATTCCGCTTCGCACGGCCTCTTCGCCCATCTGCAGGCATGCGGGTACTGCGGCTTCTTTGCTCACACGCCGGCCCTGCCCACCGCGCAGGCCATGTTCGTGCTCACCGTGCGCGCCATCGCGCACCGCGTCGCCACCCGCTTCGAAAGTCTGCGCCGGGCGTTCGCGCTCACTGCCGCGCAGCCTCGCGCCCCTCCTCTCTTCTCGTGATCGACTGAATTCGTCGGCTTGTTTTTCGCCGTCGGGTTTCGTTCGCATTCTTTCGTTTTCGTTCGATATCGCCTCGTGCGGCTTGCCGCCGGTGCCTTGTCTCGCTGGGACGCGTGAGCTTCTGTCGGTCTGCCTTCGTGCGGGCACAGCGGCTCGCGACCCGATATGCGATGCGGGCACGGCAGGCCCACGCGATGCCTTCGCCTGCGCGATGGCATCGCGCCTGGCGGCTCGCGCGGCGATATCGGTTCGCTTTCCGCTTTCCGTTCAATCGTTTCGACCTCAGGTTCATCATGAAAACCGCTTTCTTCGCCCGCGGCCTGGTTGCCGCCTTCGCGCTCGTCCTCGCCCAGTTCGCCTACGCGCACGCACATCCGAAGCAGCAGACGCCGGCTGCCGGCGCCACCGTCGCGGCGCCTCACGAAGTCGTGATCGTCTTCGACGACGCGCTCGAACCCGCCTTCAGTTCCATCGACGTCACCGACGCGCACGGCCAGAGCGTGGCCGCCGCCAAATCGGCGGTGGATGCGGCGAACCACAAGCGCATGACCGTCGCGCTGCGTGAGCTCGCGCCGGGCCAGTACAGCGTGGCATGGATCGCTCTGGCGGCCGACGGCCATCGCACGCAGGGCCGTTACACGTTCACGGTGAAGTGACGGCGAAGTGACGCCGATGAACGCCATGCGCGTGCGTGTGCTTGGGGTCGCTCAGGCTTGCCGGAATGGCTAGCCTGCGCGGCTTGCTCGACGCGATGTCGGCGGCTTGGGTGGCGCCTGTGTGGCCGCGCGCGTCGACGCTGCGCGTGTGGCAGCAGCGAGCAAGGCGAACCAAGTCGTCAGGCCGCTGCGATCAGCCGCCGCGTGCCCGGCGGCGCGCGCATCGCGCCCGGCTCACAGCCTGGGTCGGGCTGCTCGCCATGTGGCTGGCGATCGTCGCGCCCGTGGTCACGCAGCTGCTGCCGACGCAGCCGGTTGCGCCCGCGTCGGCGCCAGCCGACGTGCGCGCGCAACTTCGCGCGGCGCTGTGCTCCGCGCACAACGCCGCGCTGCCGCTCGAGGCTCGCGCATCGCCTCTATACGAGCCCGCACGCGATTCCGTTCTCGGCCCCCATTCGCCTTCTCACGACGATCATCACGCGAAGGCGTGCGGCTACTGCAATCTGCTCGCGCACGCGCCGCCCATTGGCGGCGCGGCGTTCGTCGCCGTCGTGTCGCTCGTCGCTTCGCAGCGAGTCCTCGCACTTCGCGTGCGGCACGTGCTGCCCTTGCCGCGCTTCGCGCTTGCCACGCCGCGCGGCCCCCCGCAGACGGTTGCCTGAACGGCACTGAACACGCCGAACCCGATTTAGCGGCCTGCTTCGTCCTTCGACGCTTCCCTGCGCTCACGTTCACGCGCAACGCGCCGCGACGAACGCCGGCCACGTCATTCGATCTCGTTCTTCAAGGACAACCGTCATGCTCATCGCTTTCAACGGCCGTGCGCCGCGCCGTCGCGCGCTCGCCGTTTCCCTTCTCGTCGCGCTCGCGTCCGTCGCCGGGCGCGCCGCTGCCCACATCACCACCGCGCCCAACGAAGGCGTGGCCGGCTCGTACTTCGAAACCTCGCTCAAGGTGCCGCACGGTTGCGACGGCGCTGCCACCGTCGCCATCCGCGTGACGATTCCGGAGGGCGTGACCTCCGTGAAGCCGCAGATGAAACCGGGCTGGACCGTGCGCATCGCGACGCGCCCCGTCGATCCGCCGCTTGCGGGCGAGAACGGCGCCGTCATCACGAGCACGGTGCAGTCCGTGGAGTGGCGCGGCGGCCCGCTGCCCGATGCCTTCTACGACCGCTTCGGCCTCGTCATGAAACTGCCCGCCACGCCGGGCCGCACGTTGTTCTTCCCTGTCGAGCAGACCTGCGAGCGCGGCAGCCGCGCATGGACCGAGATTCCTGCAGAAGGCGCGGACCCGCATGCGCTGCGCAGCCCCGCGCCGTTCGTGCGCGTGACGGCGCCCGAACCCGCTGCGCACGTGCACGAGCACTGAGGCACTGGGCACCCCAGGAACAACCGCACAAAGAGACCATCATGGGCTACACATTCCAACCTCGGCGCCTATTGCCGGGCCTTGCGGCCATGCTCGCGAGCCACGCCTTCGCGCAAGCCGCGCAGCCTCTGGCCACCACGACCGCCACGACTGCCACGACGGACGCGCCTGCCACAAACGTCTTGCCGGTCATCGTCGTGCGCGACAGCGCCTCGAAATCGCTCACTTCGTCCACCGTCGAAGAGCAACGCCGCACGCTCTTCGAAACGGCGGGCTCAGTCGGCTTCGTCGATAGCAGCACGTACGCGAACACCTACGCCTTCACGCTGCGCGACGTGCTGAAGGACGTGCCCGGCGTGTTCGTGCAGAACCGCTACGGGCAGGAGCTGAGGCTCTCCATTCGCGGCTCGGGCATCGCGCGTTCGTATCACACGCGCGGACTCGAAATTCTTCAGGATGGCATACCGACTAATCTCGCAGACGGCAGCGGCGACTACTACCAGATCGATCCGCTCGCGCTGCAGTCGGTGGAGGTCTACAAGGGCGGCAACGGGCTTGCGTATGGCTCGTCCACGCTGGGCGGCGCCATCGACTTTCTCACGCCCACGGCCTACACCGCGCTTGCGCCGAACATCGTGCGGCTCGAAGGCGGCAGCTACGGCACGCTGCGCACGAGCGCCCAGTTCTCGCGCGTGATCGGGCCGCTCGATTTCCTCGCGACGTTTTCGGTGAATCATGCCGATGGTTTTCGCGCTCACGAGCGTGGGCAGTACGAGCAGTTCAATGCGAACGTGGGCTACCGCTTCAGCCCGCGCGTGGAGACGCGCTTCTACCTGGGCGCCTATGTCGTGGACCAGAAGCTGCCCGGCACGCTCTCGCTCACGGACGCATTGAACAATCCCACGAAGGCCGCCGCGAGCGCCATTGCAGGCGACCAGGCGCGCAACACGCGCACCGAACGCATTGCGAACCGCACGACGGTGAAGCTCGATGTGGGGCAGCTCGACTTCGATACGTGGGCTATCCACAAGAGCCTCTATCACCCCATCTTCCAGGTGATCGACCAGGACGGCTGGACCTACGGCTTCGCGCCGCGCTACACGGCCACGCTGGAGGTGGCCGGCATGCGCGACGACGTGATCGCGGGGGCGCGCGTGTTCGGCGGCAATACGCAGGCGAAGCAGTATGTGAACGTGAACGGCAATCGCGGCACGCAGACGCTCGATTCCACGCAGCGCGCGTACAACTACGAGGCTTACGTCGAGAACCGGCTGTTCTTCCTGCCCACGCTTGCGCTCATGACGGGCGTGAAGTTCTTGCACGACGTGCGCCAGTACATCGACCACGGCGGGCTCGCGGCTGATCCCACCTACAAGTCGGCGAGCCAGAGCTACAGCGGCGCGAATCCGAAGCTGGGTCTGCTCTGGCAACCGCGGCGCGATATTCAGGCGTTCGTCGATATCACGCGCAGCCAGGACGTGCCCGACTTCACCGACCTCACGCAGACGTTCAGCCGCACCACGCAGTTCACGCCGCTCGCGGCGCAGCACGCGTGGACGCTCGAGATCGGTACGCGCGGCAGCAGCGGACGCGTGAGCTGGGACCTCACGGCGTATCGGTCGATGGTGCGCGATCAACTGCTGCAGTACACGACGAACCCCGACATTCCCGCGTCCACCTTCAACGCGAATCGCACCGTGCTGCAAGGCGTGGAGGCGGCGGCGTCCGTGGATCTGCTGCGCGATATCGTGCGATCCGGCGCGGGCGATCGCATCACGCTCTCGGGGCTGTGGAATTACAGCGACTTCCGTTTCAGGAACGACCCGCAGTACGGCTCGAACCGCATCGCGGGCGTGCCCGTGAACGTGCTGCGCGCATCGCTCGGCTACGCACGGCCCGATGGTTTTCACATGGCCGCCACGGTGGACTGGGTGCCCGCCGGCGCGTGGGCCGACGACGCCAACACGCTGCGCGTGCCGGGCTACACGCTCGTGGGCCTCAACGCGGGCTACGACTTTCGCAATGGCGTGTCCGTGTTCGTCGACGCACGCAACCTCACGAACAAGCGCTACGTGAGCGACATCAGCACGGTGGCCGACGCCCGCACGGCATCGAGTCTTGCGATCTTTTATCCCGGCGAAGGACGCAGTGTCTTCGCCGGCATGCGCTACGCGTTTTGACGCGTTTTTCCATGGGTTCCATCACTTCAATCGTGAACGAGGAGGGCAGGTATGAAGGCTTCAAAGAGGATGAGCAACGGCGCGGTGTTCGCGCGCAAGGTGGCGCTCGCATGCTGTCTGGCAGTCGCAATGACAGGGGCAATGACAGGTGCAATGACAGGCGCACAGGCCGCGGGGCAGGCCGCCTCGCAGGTCGAGGTGAGCGGCTGCTGGGTTCGCGCGATGCCGGCCTCGGTGCCGTCGTCGGGCTACTTCACGCTGAAGAACAGCGGCGACGCGGCCGCGTCTCTGACCGGCGTGGCCACACCCGCGTTCGGCATGGCGATGCTGCACCGGACGGAATCGAACGGCAGCACGTCGACGATGGTGGCCATCGACTCCGCCGAGGTACCCGCGCACGGCGAACTCGTGTTCGCGCCGAAGGGGTACCACGTGATGCTCGAACAGCCGGTGAAGCCGCCTGTGCCCGGCAGCCGCATCCCGATGACGTTCAACTTCGCCGACGGTTCGCACGCGAGCGCCACGTGTGACGTGAAGCCGGCTTCGTATGCAGGGCAGCCGGCGCGGTAGCCCTGGGGAGCTTCTGTCGCTTCTGAGGAGCGGATGAAACGGGCGCTGCGCCGTGCGAAACGTGCGGCGTTCAGCGCCCTTCGTACGCCGCTTCCAGTGCGGCGATGTCGAGCTTCACCATCTTCAGCATCGCCTGCATGACGCGCTTCGACTTCCCGGCATCTTTGTCGCGCAGCATTCTGCCGAGCGCGGTGGGCACGATCTGCCACGTCACGCCGAAGCGGTCGCTGATCCAGCCGCACTGCCGGGGCTCTCCACCGTCTTCGCCGAGCTTTGTCCATAGCGCGTCGACTTCGTCCTGCGTCTCGCAGTGCACGAAGAACGAGATGGCCGGCGAGAACGTGAACGCCGGCCCGCCGTTGAGCGCGATGAACGCCTGACCTTCCAGTTCGAACGACACGGACATCACCGATCCTGTTTCGCCCGGTCCCGCTTCGCCGTAGCGCTGTATTTCCGTGATGCGCGAATTCCTGAAGATCGAGGTGTAGAGATTCGCGGCCTCTTCGGCCTGACCGTTGAACCACAGGAACGGGGCGATCTTTTGCATGGTGGATCCCTTCGTGAAGGGCCTGCGGGCAGGCGCGAGGGCGCCTTGCCGCGCGAGGCGCGTGGCTGGAGGGCGAAGCACGCGTCGCGTTGCCGTGTACCGGGTATCGGGTGTCGGTTACCGGTCAGGGGCAGGCGCGCGTGCGGCGATGCGTTTGCGTCGATTGACCGGCTGTCTTCAGCCGAACGCTTTCATCATCCCTTCGCGGATCTGCTCGGGCGTGAGGTCGCGCTTGTGCGTCGCAACGGACCATTGGTGTCCGAACGGATCTTCGAGCCGGCCGTAGCGGTCGCCCCAGAACATGTCGGCCGCGGGCATGGTGACTTTCGCGCCCGCGGCGGCGGCGCGGTCCATCACGGCGTCCGCGTCTTCCACGTACAGATGGATCGTGACGGGCGAGCCTTTTAGCGAAACCGGGCTGTCAGAGCAGCCGGGCTGCGTATCCACCAGCATGACCGACGAGTCGCCGATGCGGATGCACGCGTGCGCGATCTTGCCGTTCGGCCCGTCGAGCCGGAACGCCTCTACGGCGCCGAACGCCTTCTTGTAGAACTCGATGGCCTCGGCGGCGCCCTCGCAGATGAGGTGCGGCGTGACGGTGTGCATGCCGGGCGGGATGGGATTCACAGCAGAACTGGACATGGTGGGCTCCTTGGGAATGTTCGCGCGGGCGAGCGGCATAGAGGACGTATCGGACGTATTGCACGTCTTGCAGCCGTCTCGTAGCGACGACGAACGGGCTGGCGCGGAATCGACAACTGCAGCGGGATTTTTTCGCGTCGCGGGTGGTTTGGCGGGCGGCAGCTTCGTATCGGCTTGCATGGCTTCGTGCCGGAGCGGCGGAGCGTTGGAGCGGCCGCGATGACTCGCGGCGCTGTTCGCACATACCGACGCCGCGCCGGCACATGGCGGTGTACATTGCGTTTCTCTTCCTGCGTGCGACATGGGCACCGTGCTTGCGGGGCGCCGCTGCCGGCACCATCCTCGCACCACGCGGCACCATTAAGCATTTCCAACATCAGGACAGCGACATTCGACGGAGCAGTTCACGCATGGACAACGAAGCGGCGGACCGGTTCGAGCGGGCCTTTGTCCCGCGTATCGTGGAACGGCTGGGGCATCTTGTGGGCGACGCGGTGACGATCGAGGTCATTCCTCGCGAGGGCCGCGGGCACCCCACGCGCGTGCGGCTCACGGGCCATCCGGGGGAGCATCGGCATGTGTACGCGCATCCGCTCGACCTTTCGCTGACGTGGGACAGCGACGAAATTCTGCGTCTCATGGAGTCCGACGGCGAAGCCCGCTTCGACTGCTATCTGGATGCCATTCCCCGCAAGATGCACGCGTGGGAAGCCGCGCGCGAGGTCGATCTTTCGTCGCGCAGCCAGGGCGAACCGCACATTCTGATTGGCGGGCTCGACTTCGAGCCTTGACGCGCCGCGTGTGGCAGTGGTTCTGCGCGGCGACTCGCGCTGCGTTGGGTCGACCGCCGTTGCGCCGCAGTCGGCAGTCTCTTCCCGGTCCCTTTCCCAATTCTTCCCGCGCGTTACCGGCCGTCAAGCCCGCGCGCGAGCGGTCGATATAGCAACTGCCCGGCTCGTGATGGCGCCTGCGCCGGGCGCTCTGCGGCGCTCTGCGGGAGAGCGCATCAACGACGATGGGAGGACTCAGCCATGCAGGTTTCCGGTTCGGGCGGCGAGGCCGTCGATCCGGCGTTCTATCGCGCGGCGTCGGCGAAGCAGGGCGGTGGACAGCAGACGGATGCGGCGGCGCGTGTCAGCTCGGCTAACGCGGCGAACGCGGGCGCATCCGGTGCCGATGCGCCCGCTTCCTCCGAAACCGGTGTGAAAGTGCGGCTGGGCGAACCGGCGCGGCGCACCGACGATTCGCCGTTGTACGGCGCGTCCGGGCGCCTCGCCAGCGAGACCCCGGCAGCCAGTACGCAAGATGCGAACGCGCAGCTTGGCAGCCCACACGCAAGCGGCGAAGCAGGCAATGAGGCAGGTAATGAAGCCGGCAACGAAGCCACAGCGGACCCGCAAAGCGGCGACGCACAGACCACCCGCGCGGCGTCCAACCACGACCTCCCGGCGAGCCAGTCCACCGATGCATCCACCGATCCATCGACCGATGCATCCACGGGCAAGCCGGCCCAATCGTCATCGCCGATCAAGTCGTTCACCTACGGCACGCTGGGGCTCGAAAGCCCCGAGCAGCAATCCGAGCAGAAGGACAGCTACTACAGCGCGGGCCGGTGGCTGGCCGCGGCCGTCACCGTCGGCGGGATCATTTCGCTTCTTATCTGAGCGGGTTCGCGCCCGCATCAACAGGCGTTGAATCCGTCAGCCCGAAGCAGGCGGCCCGAATCAGTCCGCCGCGCCGGATAGACAAACGCTTATCGGCGCATTCCGGCCCGGCTCGGCCCGCCGCCTCATTCGGGCATCTTGCGAAACGCGATAGCGAAGCGGTTCCAGCCGTTGATGGCCGTGACGAGCAAGGTGAGGTCGGTCAGTTCTTCCTCCGTGAAGTGCGGCTTCACGGCCTCCCACACCGCGTCGGGCACGCGGTCGTGCGAGACGAGGGTGAGCGCTTCGGTCCATTCGAGCGCCGCGCGTTCGCGTTCGGTGAAGAACGGCGTCTCGCGCCACGCCACCACCGTGGCGAGCCGACGTTCGGATTCGCCGCCTTTGCGCGCGTCCGTGGTGTGCATGTCTACGCAGAAGGCGCAGCCGTTGATCTGCGAAGCGCGCAGGCGCACGAGTTCGGCCAGCGGCTTTTCCAGCGACGAGCGCGCGATACGCTCTTCGAGTCCGAGCATGGCTTTGACGGCGTTGGGGCTGGCTTTGTAGAAGTCGAGACGAGCTTGCATGACGATTCTCCGTGAGTGCGCATCGGGTTGAGGTTTGAGACTGCGGTTCGGCGTGACGGCGAGCCTCGATGTGGACTGCCGGTAGCGCGACAGAGCCAAGGTTAGGCGCCGGAGTGGCTTCGGTGAATATCCGATTTTTGGTATTTTCAGGTAACCACTTTGGACCATGCCGTCCGCTGCGCAGAGATTCGAAAACCTGCCGGGCGAACCGGAAATCCCTGCGTCGCCGCAAGGCCGCACCGCCGCGCGTCTGCTTTTGTCATCTCATTGTGCGAGACTGCGCGCGGGATCTTTCCCGCCGTGCCACCTTTCGGCCATTTCGCCACCCGTTCCCGCTACAACAGGTCAACGCTATGAACACGCCTTCCTGCACCGACGTCACGTTGCCCATCCTCTCCGACAACGCCACCGTGTGGTTCTCCGCCTACGGCTTCGGCTGGGGCTACCAGGCGTTCGCGCTGCCGGTGGAGACGGTCTGCGGGCAACTGGGCGCGCGCAACGAAAGCGATCACCAGCTCAAGCTCGCCTTCGAATTGAACCGGCCGCGCATTCTGCGCGCCGTGCAGAGCCGCGCGACGGTGCCAGGCGCACGCATCACGCTTTCGCCCGCGGATCTTTGACGGCTGCTTTGGTGCGCTCACTGCGCGCTCGCCGATGACCGATCTCGACACGTCCTCGCAGCGGCGCGATGCGTCGCCGGTGCGGTGTTGGCGTCGGTCGCGCTGGCGCACGACGCTCGTGGCTGCAGTCGTGCTCATTGCAGCCCTCGTAGCGAGCGTCGCGGTGGCGGGCTGGCTCGTGCTGCGCGCGAGCTTGCCGCAGCTTGACGGCGCCTGGCAGGCCAATCGCACGGCAGCGCTCACCGCGCCCGTCACCATCGAGCGCGACGCACTCGGCGTGCCCACCATCACAGGCCGTAACCGTGGCGACGTGGCTTACGCGACCGGCTTCGTGCAAGCGCAGGATCGCTTCTTCCAGATGGATCTGCTGCGTCGCGTGGCGGCCGGTGAAATGAGTGCGCTCGTGGGCCCCGCCGCGCTCGATCTCGATCGGCGCAACCGGCTTCATCGGTTTCGCGAGCATGCACGCAGACTGGTGGAAGCAGCGCCGCTTGCGGAACGCGAACTGATCGACCGCTACACCGCGGGCGTGAACGACGGTCTCTCGTCGCTCGCGTCGCGGCCGCCCGAATACTGGCTGCTCGGCACGCGGCACGCGGCCCGCGGCGTGGCGGCCCGAAGACACGGCGCTCGTCGTCTACGCGATGTACCTCGATCTGCAACTGCAGGAGGCGCGCCGCATTCTCGCGCGCGCCGCGCTGCGCGAGCGCGTGCCGCCCGACCTGTTCGCGTTCCTGCTGCCCGAGGCGAGCCAGTGGGACGCGCCTTTCGATGCGGCGTCGGCGCCGGCTGCGGCTGCGGATTCTCTCGCAGCGCCCGCTGTGCCATCCACGCGGCCGGACTGGCTGCGGTCTGCGCAGACCGCGAAAGCCTCGCAGGCGCTGCAGACTTCGAAAGCCTCGCAGGCTTCGCAGACCTCGACGACCATCCAACCCTCCAACGCGCGAGCGTTGGCCTCGCTCGACGATCCGCTCGTAGCGGAAAGCGGCGCGGTGGGCAGCAACGGCTGGGTGGTCGATGGTGCACACAGTGCGGCCAGCACACACGGCGGCGCGATTCTCGCGAGCGACATGCACCTTGGCCTTTCGCTGCCGAATATCTGGTACCGCGTGGCGCTGCAATGGCCGGCCGCAAAGGAGGCCAACGCCGCGAAGAGCAGCAAAGGCACGCTGCACCGCGTCGTCGGCGTGAGCCTGCCGGGCGCGCCGCTCGTGATTGCGGGCAGCAACGGGCACGTCGCGTGGGGCTTCACGAACAGCTACGGACGTTTCATCGACCTCATCGATCTCGAACGCGATCCGGCCGACCCGCTGCGCTACCGCGTGCCCGGCGGCTGGGCGCGCGCGACGGTGGTCCACGAACGTATCGACGTGAAGGGCGGCGCGCCTGTCGATCTGCCGGTTATCGAAACGCACTGGGGACCGGAGTGGGTAGTCGGCACGCACGCATACGCGCTGCGCTGGGTCGCGCACGACCGCGAGGCGGTCAACCTGCACCTGCAAGCACTCGAAGACGCGCAGAACGTGGCCGACGCGCTGCACGTCGCGCAAACCAGCGGCATTCCCACACAGAACATCATGGTGGCGGATGCGCACGGCAGCATCGGCTGGACGCTTGCGGGACCGCTGCCGCGGCATGAAGCGACGTCGTCCGGCGCCGCGGCAAGCGACCTGCCGTTCAAGTCGTCCACCTACGTGGGCTGGCAGGGCTACCTGCCGCCCGACGCGTATCCCGCGCGAATCGATCCGTCGCTCGGGCGGTTATGGACAGCCAACAATCGCGCGCTGCCGCTCGACGAGCAGCGCCGCATTGGCGACGCGGGCGCGGATCCTGGCGCGCGTGCCGCGCAGATTCGCGACGACCTGCTCGCGCTGCCGCACGCCACGGAGCGCGACCTGCTCGCTATCCAGACCGACGACCGCGCACGGTGGATCGAACGCTGGCGCCGCGTGGCGCTCGACGCGCTGGATGCCGATGCGTTGAAGGACCATCCGCAGCGCGCCGCTTTTCGTCGCCAGCTCGAACAGTGGAACGGCCGCGCCGATGCCGACGCCGTCGGCTACCGGCTCGTGCGCGGGTTTTTCTTTTCGATGTACGAAGGCTGGTTCGGCAAGCTCGATGCGAGTCTTGCCGCGAGTTTCGCCGCGAGTTTCGCCGACAGACTGCCAGGCTCTGCGCCGCAATGGAGCTACCGCATGGCGAGTTCGCGCTACGCGCCCGTGATGGAGACGCTCGCCGCGAACCACGCCTGGGTGCCCGATGACGAGACGAACTGGCGCGCGTTCGTGCTCGATCGCATCGACCACGCGATCGGCGAACTGCCGAAAGGCACGACGGTCGATAACGCCCGCTGGGGCGAGCGCAATCGCGCGTCCATCGAGCATCCGTTCGCGCGGCTCGTTCCCGCGTGGCTGCCGTGGGTGCGCGGCGCGCTTGGCGCGCCACACGATCCGCTGCCCGGCGACATCAACATGCCGCGCGTGCAGGCGCCGTCGTTCGGGGCATCGGAGCGCATGATCGTCTCGCCGGGACGCGAGCAGGACGGCATCTTCGACATGCCGGGCGGGCAGTCGGGGCACCCGCTGTCGCCGTACTTTCTTGCGGGGCATGAGGCGTGGGTGCGGGGTGAGGCGGTGCCGTTCTTGCCAGGGGAGACGGTGCATCGGTTGGTGTTGACGGGGCCATGATCCGCGCTGAGAGCAGGGCCGCGAGCCAGCTTGTGAGGCCGGGCTGTAGGCCCAGGCTATGACCCCAGGCTTGAGTTCAAGCCGTAATTCACGGCCGGCTCGCTCCCCTCAATACCCCCCCACCCAATGCCCCGGCACCCACTGCCAGTGGTTGCCTTCCCACCGGTAGTGTCCTTTGACCCAGTGATACGCCGGCCCCGGCGCAGCGGGCACCACTTCGACCATCGGCTCGGGCCGCGGCGGTCGCGCCGGTTCCACGATGCACGCTGAAAGCAGCGCGGCGCACGCCAACGCCGCTGACATCGTCTGAAGACCGCCAAGGCCGAACGTTCCGAAGGTTCTTTTCATCATGAGCTCCCTTTGTTTGAGGTTGTGGTGAATCGAGTTACCGACACGGCACAGGCGCGGCACAGACACGGCATGAGCTGCCAAAAAAACGGCAAAGCAACGCCAAAGCAACGCCGCAGACGCATCACGCGCGAATCAACCCTGTCATCGGCCGCTGCGCGAGCGAACCCGCACCGCTCTGCGCGAATAGCGTGCGCGCCGTCCGCTCGGGATCGAGCCGCAGACTCTCCGCCGCCGCGCCCGCAATCAACGCATCGAGCGACGCGGTCGGTTTAAGGTCGCGTGCTTCGTAGAGATCGTTCGGACGCAGCCCGGGCCAGTCGGCCACCACGCGTCCGCCCGCCACGGCGCCGCCCATCAGCATGGCCACGGACGCCGTGCCGTGGTCCGTGCCCGCCGTGCCGTTGGTCGCGGCGGTGCGGCCGAACTCGGTGGCCACCACCACGGTGGTCTTCGCCCACTGCGCACCGAGCCCGTCGCGCAGCGCGGCGAGCATCGTGTCGAGCGCCTTCAGCTGATTGGCGAGGCGCGGGTTTTGCGCGCTGTGCGTGTCCCAGCCGCCGGTCTCGATCATCGCGATGCGCGGGCCGTCGTCGCGGCCCAGAAAACTGGCCGCGAGCTTGCCGAGGCTCGCCGGATCCTGGCGGGCGCTCGCGTCGCCCGCGAGTCCGCGCGCGGTCATGGCTTCCTGCCATAGCGGATGAAGTTGCGCGTCGTGCTCGTAAAGCTGCGAGACGCGCGTGAGCAGATCGTCGGGCGCGGGCGGCAAGGCCGAAGGTGCGTAGGACGTCACGTCGGCTTTGCCGCGCAGCGCCGCGGGCACGGTGGGCGCAAACGCAATCGCGCTCGCGTGCCCGTTTGCCCGCGAAGGCGGCAGCAGGCCGACGAGTCGATTGAGCCAGCCGTCCTTCACCTGGTACGGCGCGCTGCCGCCCGTTTCCAGCACGTTCTGTCCGTCGAAGTGCGAGCGGTCGCGATAGGGCGAGGCCACGGCGTGCACGAACAGCGCTTCTTTGGCGGCGTACATCTGCGCGGTCTGCACGAGCGACGGATGCAGCGCGAACGTGCCGTCGAGCTTCGTGGCCGTGGACGCATCCACGGCGAGCGCGCCGCGCAGCGCGGCATACGCGGGGTCGGCGTAGGGCACGACGATGTGCAGGCCGTCGGCGGCGCCGCGCTGGATCACGAACACGAAGCGGCGGTCGGTCGCGACGCTCGCGAACGCGATGCGCGGCGCGACGAGGATCGCGCCTGCGCCGGCGGCGGCAAGGCGCATGAAGCGGCGGCGAGTGAGCATAGCGGTCATCTCCGTTGGAAGTCGGGTGAGACGAGCAGCAGCGCGATCGCCGTGGACGTGCTTTCCGCACGCGAGACGGCGAGCGCCGTGGGTTCGCTCAACGTGCCCGCGAAAAGCTGCTGGCCGAGCGTGCGCGGGTCAAGGTCAAGGTCGGGGCTCGCGTGCGCCGCGAACCGTTGCGCGGCTTCGACGCGGCGCACGAGCGCGTCGGGCGCGGCCCAGCTTGCCGCGATGTCGTCGTAGCCTGCTGGCGAGCCGGGCCGCCAGACAGGCTCGCCCAGCTGCGTGAGCAGCGGCGCGGCCTGGAAGGCGCCGAGGTCTTGCCAGCCGAGTCCGCGCATGGCCGAAACGGCCCACTCCCACGGCGACTTGAATTTCGCGGCATGGCGCGACCAGGCCTCGGGCGAGTCGATCAGCGCGCGGTAGACCGTGGGCAAGTCGCCGCCGCTTTGCATGAACGCATTCGCGAGGCGATCGACGACGGCAGGCGGCGGGTTGTCCGCCACGAAGTGGCGCGCGAGTTTTCCCGCGATGTGCCGCGCGGTGGCGGGCGATGCGGCGAGGTCGTGCAGGATCGCGAGCGCCTGCTGTTCGCCGGGTTCGCTGTAGCTGCGGCCCATCACGGTGCGCGTGCCCGGCTCGTGCAGCGCGGTGCGAAACACGAACGTGCCCGGCTGGGCGGGCGCCATGCGCGGGTTCGGGCGTACGCCCGCCACGCTCCAGCCCGTGAGTGCGCGGGCGAACTCGGTCACGTCCTGCTGCGTGTAGCCGCTGCGCACGCCGAACGTGTGCAGTTCCATGATCTCGCGCGCCAGGTTCTCGTTGAGGCCGCGCTTGTGCGTGGGGTCGCGCGCGTCGGCGCGCATCGCGGCGAGGCTGTCGGGACCCACCGAGCGCGTCTGGTCGAGAAAAACCTGCATCGCGGGATGCCGCTCGACGGCGACTAGCATGTCTTCGAAGCGGCCCAGCACGTGCGGGCGGATCGCTTCGGCCTCGAAGGCGCCGGCAAGCACGGCGACCGCGGGCTTTTCTGTCGACACCGCGAAGTGGTTGGCCCAGAAGTGCACGAGCCGTTCGACGAAGGGCGTCGGCGTGACGAGCGCGCTCGTCACGCGCGCGTTGACGGCGGCGCGGTAGGCGCTCACCACGTCGGCGCGCAGGGCCTTTTCCGCTTGCTGTTTGTCGGCGAGCGGGGCGGTGGGAGGCGCATTCGTGGCCGCATTGAGGGTCATGTCGCTGGCGTTGCCGCGACCCGCGCGGCCTTGGGCCTGCTCGTCCGCCGCTTGCGGCGGCACGCCGCCGGCTTTCGTATTCGACGCGTTAGCGAACTCCGCTGCCTTGCGCGCCGCGACCACCTGCTCGCGCCGCTGTGCGAAGTCCGTCGCGAGCGCCACCGACGAGGGCAGCCCCGACCACGCGGCCGGCATCGGCTGATAAGCGCTCAGCTGTTCGACGAGCCACGCCTTCGGCTCGCGCGGCGGCGCGTCGCCGGGCCGCGCGCCCAGGCCGAAGCGGTTGAGCGCGATGGCGGCGGCCTCCGTGGCGGGGGCGGCATTGAAAGCGGAGGACGTGACCATGCGGAGTCCCTCGTGCGATGACTGCGATGTCTCTTGAACGGCGCTCGCGGTGGGAATCCGTCGCTCGTCGGCGCGGTCGGCCCAAAAAAAGCGGATCGGGCGCAGCCGCCCGTGCCTGCCAACCAGGCCTAACCACACCAATCGGGCCTAACCGCACCCGATGGGCCCCAATCGGCCCCCAGCAAGCGTTTCTATAATGCAAGGCACGCGCGCTGAGCCACACGGCGCGGGGCGCTCTTCAACGCGAAAGCCAGGAGGAACCATGCTGCTCAGAGGCGGTTGCCATTGCGGACAGGTCCGCTACGAAGTGCACGGCGAGCCCTTCGATTCCACTGTCTGCCATTGCGCCGATTGCCGACGCGTGGCGGCCGCGCCCGTCGTTGCCTGGTTCAGCGTGCCGCGCACGGCGTTCCGTTTCGTGAGCGGCGAGCCGAAGCGCTATGCGTCGAGCGAGCCGGTGCTGCGCACCTTCTGCCCCGAATGCGGCACGTCGCTCACTTACCAGCACCGCGACTTTCCCGATGAAATCGACGTCGCCACCTGCAGCCTCGATGCGCCTGCGCGGGTGCCGCCGATGCATCACACGTGGACGTCGGACAGCTTGCCGTGGGTCGTGGTGGCCGATGGCCTGCCGCGCTATCCGCAGGACGCCACAGACGGCTGAGCGCGGTCTGGCGCGAACATGCCGCGCGCCACCGGCTCCCGCCGCGCATCCAGCCGCACGTCCAGCCGCACACCCCGCCCCGTTTGACACTTTTGGTACGATGCACGCTTTTCCAGCCGCTCCCCTTCCCGCGTGAACCGCCGATTCGTTTCCCTTGTCCGCGAGCGCTGCGCTCGCTGGTTGGCCCACGCCAAGCCTGCCGTGACGAAGACGAGGTCCGTTGCGGCGCCGCTGGCCGCCCGTGCACTCGCCACGGTGCGCTTTCTGGCCGGTGCCGCGTGGTTCCATCTGCGGTATCCCACGCGTCGCGGCGTGGCCCTCGCGGTGGCCGCCGTGCCCGCGCTCTTCGCGCTCTACGTGCTCGTGCTGATTCCGTTCACGCCGAGCATCAGCGACATCCGCAAGGCTCGCGTGGACCAGCCCGCGCAGATTCTCTCCGCCGACGGCAAGCTGCTCGCCGAGTTCAAGCCATCCAACCGCGAGTGGGTACCGCTCGCCGAGATTTCGCCGCACATGGTGGATGCGCTCATTTCGACCGAGGACCACCGCTTCTACGAGCACCACGGGCTCGACTGGCGGCGCACGGCGTCCGCGGCGCTGCACACGTTTTCGGGCGACCGCCAGGGGGGCTCCACCATCACGCAGCAACTGGCGCGCAATCTCTATCCCGACCAGATTGGCCGCGCGCCCACGCTCACGCGCAAGCTCAAGGAAGCCATCACTGCGTTCAAGATCGAAGCGGTCTACAGCAAGAGCCAGATTCTCGAAACCTATCTGAACACGGTGCCGTTCCTCTACAACGCCTACGGCGTGGAGATGGCCGCGCGCACCTACTTCAACAAATCGGCGAGTGAACTGGACGTGCTCGACGCCGCCACGCTCACGGGCATGCTCAAGGGCAACAGCTACTACAACCCCGTGCTGAACCCCGAGCGCGCGCTGGAGCGGCGCAACACCGTGCTCGCGCAGATGGTGAAGTACGGCAAGCTGAGCCCCGCCGCGTTCCAGAGCCTGAAACGCAAACCGCTGCGTGTCGACTTCGAGCGGCAGACCGAGCCGCCCGGCCCCGCGCCGCATTTCGCGCAGCAGTTGCGCAAGTGGCTGATCGCGTGGGCCGACCGCAACGACTACAACGTCTATTCGGACGGCCTCGTGGTGCGCACCACGATCGATTCGCGCCTGCAGGCCATGGCGACCCAGGCGCTCGCGCGGCAAGGCAACCAGTTGCAGGGCATCGCGAACGGCGCATGGAGCGGACGCGACGGCTGCTCGGCCGGCAGCGACCCGTTCCGCGCCTTCATGCGCGAGAGCCCCGACTATCGCGCCGCGCGCGACGCCGGGCAGACCGACGAAGCGGCGCTCAAGCAACTCGCCGCGGACCGCTCGTTCATGCGCGGTCTGTGCAAGGACAAGACGCGTATCGAAGCGGCCTTTCTCGCCATCGACCCGCGCAACGGCCAGATCAAGGCGTGGGTGGGCAGCCGCGACTTCACCGACGAGCCCTTCGATCACGTGCAGCAGGCGCGCCGCCAGCCGGGTTCCACGTTCAAGCCGTTCGTCTACGGCGCCGCGTTCGAACAGGGCGCAAAACCGACCGACACCTTCATCGACCAGCCCGTCGAGATCCCGCTAGCAGGCGGCGAGGTCTGGCGCCCCGACGACGACGTGCCGCCAACCGGCCGTCCCATGACGCTGCGCGACGCGATCGCGTACTCGCGCAACCGCATCACCGCGCAGTTGATGCAGACGGTGGGACCGGAGCGCGTGGCGCGTCTCGCACGCGCCATGGGCGTGCGAGACAGCCGGCTCGAAACGGTGCCGTCGCTCGCGCTCGGCACGAGCCCGGTCACGCTCAAGGAGATGGTGTCGGCCTACGCGACCATCGCCGACGACGGTGCCTATCACGAGCCGCGCATGGTTACGCGCATCGAAGATCACGACGGCAACGTGCTGGCCGAATTCGAGCCGGCCTCGCCGGAGCAGGCGCTGCCCGAGGCCGCGGACAAGACGCTCATCGACGTGATGCGCGACGTGGTGAACCGCGGCACAGGCTCGGCGATTCGCACGCGCTTCGGCATTCGCGCCGACGTGGCGGGCAAGACCGGCACCACCCAGGGCAACACGGACGGCTGGTTCATCTTGATGCATCCGCAACTGGTGGCGGGCGCGTGGGTAGGCTTCGACGACGGACGCGTGACGCTGCGCAGCGACTACTGGGGGCAGGGCGCCCACAGCGCGTTGCCGATTGTCGGCGACTTCTTTTCGCGGGCGCTGTCCACTCGCATCGTCGATACGCGTGCGAAGTTCACGACCGAGGTGCAGCCGGGCTGGTTCGACGTGTTCCGCGAGAAGCTGCGTGCGTGGATCGAGCATCTGTTCCCGTCGACGAAGAAGACGGAAGTGGTGGCGCCGGTGAAGCGGACGCCGCCACGGGCGGTGCCGGCGTCGGAGGTGTCCGGGGCATCCGGGGCTTCTGGCGCGGTGGCCGCTTCGGCTGCCTCGGCTGCATCCGCTGCTTCGACATCGACGGCGGCTTCGGCCGTGCCGGCTTCGGGGGCTGTTGCGGCTTCCGGCGCCGTGGCTGCGTCGGGTGCGGGCGCACCGACGTTCCCGTTCGGCGTGCCGCCCATCATTCGTGCGCCGGGCGCGTTGCCGTCGGAGCAGCCGCCGTCGTCGCCGACGCCTACACCCGATGTGACGGAGCCTGGCGCCGGAGCGGGCGCGGGCTCAGGCTCAGGCTCGAGTTCAGGCACAAGCGGCGAAGCGGCGCAGGGGCAGAGTCAGTAGGGGCACTGAGTCTCGCGAGCGCGCCTGCCCTGGCTTGGGGCTGGCCAATACGCAGCGGTAGTCAGAAGCAAGCAGCCCAAGGGCTGAAAGGCCACTTCACTCGCTGGCCGCCTGCCCTTCCTGCGCCTTGCCTTGTTCGCTGCCTTGTTCACTCTGCTGCTGAGCCTTCTGCTGCTGCAGCGGTAGCCGCCATTGCCCACGGCGCTTGAGTCCTTCGGCGAACTTCGCGCGCTCGTCGGGCGTGAGCGTCGCGGCGAAGTCGGCCACGCCTTGCTCGATGTGGGTGCGCAGCGCAGTGTCCGCGGCGCGCGTGCGGGCGAGGGCGGCGTCGAGTGCCGGCCGATCCAGTTGCGGTGCCGCGAGCAGTTCCAGCACCTGATGCCGCGCTTCGCGGCCTTCGAGTGCGAAGTCGCGGCCTTCGCGCCGCGCGCGCTTCAACGCATCGAGAAACTGCTGCTGACGCTCGGGCGACAGTTCGTTCGCGGCAAAGCGCAGCGCCGTCGGGGGTTGCACGCGTGCTGCCGCGTGGGTTTCGCCGCGCGTGCTGAACCATTGAATCGCGCCGCCGCCAATCGCGCCCAGCAGGAACGCGTTGAGCACGAGCGAGCCCACCAGCGTCAATTTCCAGGACCGCTCGCTCATTCGCCGCTCCAGTCCGCGGACGATCCGCCGAAACTCGTCGTCATGGAAGGCCCGCTCGCTTCGTGCATGGGCTCGCCTGTCACGAGGAAGAACGACACGGCGAACGCGCCGGCCAGCCCGCCCGCGAGCCCCACGCCCGCAATCGCGGCGCCCGACCACCAGAGTGGCGAGCGCTGCCAGAAGAAGCGCGGCCGCCCGCGTTTTCGACTGCCCGCAGCCGAGGCCGCAGGCGCGGAGGCCATCACGCGTTCGTAAAGCGCGTGGTCCGGCGGCGCGACGAGGTGGCTTTCGAGCCACGTGTCGAGGCTCGACTGCTTCGCGAGCAGCGCATCCGCTTCGGCACGGTGTCTGTCGGCCCAGGCTTGCGCGTCGGCGCGTTCGCTTGCGGGCCAGCGGCGCGGCTCGGCGCCGTATGCCTCGACGATGGCCCGGAATCTCTCAGGTGTCATGGCATGTCCTCACGTTGTTTCGGGGCCGCTGCCGGCCAGTTGTGCGCGCAGGTTGCGCCGTGCGCGCGCCAGCAGGCTCTCCAGCGCATCGACCGAAATGCCCATCACGGCCGCTGCCTCGATGTTCGAGAGTTCCTGGTAGTAGTTGAGCACGAGCGCCTCGCGCTGGCGCGGCGGCAGCGCCGCCAGCGCGGCCTGCACGCGCGCGTCGCGCGCACGCGCTTCGAGCCGCGCGTCGGGCAGCGGAGCGGGATCGGGCTCGTCCGGTATCTCGTCCACGGGGTCCTCGCGATGGCCGCGCAGCCGGTCGTAGCAGAGGTTCATCGCGACGCGGTGCAGCCACGTGTCGAAGCGCGCCTCGCCTTCGCGCCAGCGCGGCGCCTGCTTCCAGATGCGCACGAACGCTTCCTGCGCGACGTCCTCGGCTTCTGTGCGGTCGCCCAGCATGCGGGTGGCGAGCGCAAGCAGCCGCGGCAGCTTGCGGGCTACGAGGGCGCGCACGGCCGCAGGCTCTTCCCGGCCGACCCGCGCAAGGAGGTCCGCGTCGGGGTCGCGTTCAGGGTCACGCGTATCGAAGCGGCCCGCTACGCTCAAGGGCCGCTCTTCGCTCGACGGTCGCTTTTCGCTCAAGGGGCGTTGTTCCGTGCGGTCCGGCGTTGAGCCCGTGAGGTCGCCGAAGCGTGTCTGCGGGCACGAATCGTTTTCACCTGGAGTGGCTCCCTGCGGATCGGATGGTCCGTTGGCGGTGCCGGCACGCGGCATGGCTTGCGTCTGCGCTGCGCGGGGCGCAAGCGGCGAACGTGCGGGCGTTTCGGTTTCGACCTGCATTGCTTCGGCAGCGGCGTGTGCCCCGTTCGGTCGTCAATATACGACGACCGCGGGACGGTAATACGCGGGCCGCGCGGGCACGACCACACAGCCGGCGAGCGTGGCCGCGGCGAGCGTCAGGATCAGAAGTGTCTTCATGGCTTCACCATTCGCGTTGGGCGGGTTCGCTTGATCGGATAACTGCGTCCGTCGAAGGGCGAGAGACTTCAACGCGCCCAATGTCCTTCCACCCAGCGCCAGTTCGGCCCGCGCCGCACCCAGTGGCCCGGCACCCACCGATACCCCACGCGCACGGGTTGCCAGTGGCCGGGCACCCAGACGTACTGGCCGTGCGCCCAGCGCCAGCGGCCCTGGTCCCAGACGTAGCCGACCCGCGGCGCCGGCATGACCTCCACGCGCGGAGGCGGCGGCGCGACCGGCGCGATGATGACGGCCTGCGCGAAGGCGGCCGGGGCGACCAGCAGGATGGCGGCCGCGGCGGCGAGGCGGACGTGGCCTGCCGAGCGTGCAGGAACGCGTGCAGGAAAACTTGCAGTGGAGCGTGCACTGGAACGCGTGGCGGACCGTGCGGCAAAACGTGCGGCAAAACGTGTGGCGCAAAGCGCTCGAAGGACGCCAAGGAACTTCATAAGAGGTTTCTCCCGTTCAAGACAGCGGATGGGTTCCGTTTCTGTTTGAACGGGCGCCGGGCGGGAATCCGTCGCGCGCGGGCGTTACGGCGAATTACGCGATGAATGACGCCACGCGCGGCGGCGCCGTGGAGGCCCGCACGACGAGCTTCGGCGCCGAGGCAAGACACATGCGCGGCGCGGGCTGGTCGGTGCCGGCCTGGTCGGTTCCCGTTATCACCTCGCGCGGCGCGCCTTCGATCAACTCGCGCAGCAGCGTGACCGCCAGTTCCGCCGCTTCCACCGTGGGCACGGCGACGGTCGTCAAAGCGGGCCGCGATTCGCGCGCCGGCAGGATGTCCGTGATGCCCACCACCGAGAGGTCGCGCGGCACCTCGAGCCCGAGGTCCGCCGCGGCTTGCATGGCGCCCAGCGCGGGCAGGTCGTTGGTGGCGAAGATCGCCGTGATGGACGGGTCGCCTTCGAGCAGATCGCGCGTAGCCGTATAGCCGCCGTGGACCGTGTCCGCGGCCTGGCGCACGTGCGCCGCGGGCACTTCGATGCCGGCGGCGCGCGCGGCATCCACGAAGCCGTCGTAGCGGGCCGCGTGAATGCCCGAGACCTTGCTGCCCACGATCACGCCGATGCGCTGGTGCCCCAGCTCGATCAGATGCGCGCCCGCCAGTTGCCCGGCCAGGCGGAAATCGACAGCCACGCAGGGCAGACCGGGCGGCTCGTTCGGCCGCTCCCACATGCAGAGCACGACGGGCGCGCCGCGCGCTTCGGTCAGGCGCAGGTCGGCGAAGTCGAGGTTCGCATTGGTGACGAGCACGCCCTCGGAGAGCGTGCCTGCGATCTGCTCCAGGTACGCGCGGCCCACCAGCGGATCCTCATTCGTGTTGCAGATGATGAGGAAGTGGCCGCTCGCGCGCGCCGCGCGCTCCACGGCGAGCGCGAACTCGGGATAGAACGGGTTCGCGATGCTCGACACCATCAGCGCGATGGTGGGCGCGCGGCCTTCGGCCAGCGCGCGCGCTGCCAGATGCGGCCGGTAGCCGAGCGCCTCCACGGCTTCCAGTACGCGCCGGCGCGTTTCTTCGCCCACGCGGCCCCGGCTGCGCAGCACGTTGGAGACAGTGGCGGGCGTCACGCCTGCGTGGCGTGCGACTTCGCTGAGTGTGGGCATGGGGCTTCCATTATCTGGGACGCCTGTTCAATGTTTGCGTCATCGCTGTTTGGACGGCACTATTGCTCCACCCAAAAACGATATCGGAGACAACAGCCGGCCATTGATCGCACCCGCGGTCAATTTTTTTCGGACGGTTGATTAAGCGCTTAATCTCCGACTTCGAGCGATTAAATCACGGAGTCGATGCAATGGCGAGCATTTCGTTGAGAGGCGTGCGCAAGGCCTATGACGGCGCGGCGCCCGTCATTCGCGATGTCGATCTGGACATTGGCGAAAACGAGTTCTGCGTGTTCCTCGGGCCGTCGGGCTGCGGCAAGTCCACGCTGCTGCGCGTGATCGCGGGCCTGGAGGACGCGACGGACGGCGAGGTGTGGATCGGCGGGCGTGTCGTCAACGACGTGCCCGCGGCCCAGCGCGGCGTGGCCATGGTGTTCCAGAGCTACGCGCTCTTTCCGCACATGACCGTGTTCGAGAACATGGCCTTCGGTCTCAAGATCGCGAAGACGCCGAAAGACGAGATTGCCCGCAAGGTCAACGAAGCCGCGCGCATTCTCCAGCTCGACGCCTTGCTGCAACGCCGTCCGAGGGAGCTTTCGGGCGGCCAGCGTCAGCGCGTGGCGATTGGCCGCGCGATCGTGCGCGAGCCCGGCGTGTTCCTGTTCGACGAGCCGCTTTCCAATCTCGATGCCACGCTGCGCGGCCAGACGCGTATCGAGATCGCGCGTCTGCACCGGCAGTTCGCGAAGGCGAGCGTGGTGTACGTGACGCACGATCAGATCGAAGCCATGACGCTCGCCGACCGCGTCGTGCTGCTGCACGCGGGCGCCGACGCCGAGCGCTACGGCAGCATCGCGCAGAGCGGCGCGCCGCTCGAGCTGTATCACCGTCCCGCCAGCCGCTTCGTGGCGGGCTTCATCGGCTCGCCGCGCATGAATTTCCTGCCGGGCACCGTCGCCGGCATCGGCCCGCAAGGTGTCACCGTCGCGCTCGCGCACACGGGCGAACGCGTGAGCGTGGCCGTAGACGGCAGTGCTTTGCAGCCAGGCCAGCCGGTCACGTTCGGCGTGCGTCCCGAGCATCTCGAACTTGCGCTGGGCGAGTCCGCTGCGGGCAATGAAGCCGGTCATGACGTGCAAGGCGTCACGCTCACACGCGGCGTCGTGCTCGTGGAGCGCCTGGGCGAGCACAGCTACGTGCATCTCGACCAGCCCGGCGGCGACGTGCTGATCGCGAAGGTGCCGGGCGGCGCGCAGATCGACCGCGGTCATCGCGTCACGTTCCGAGCCAGTGCCGCCGCCTGCCACCTGTTCACCGAAGACGGCCGCGCCGTGCCGCTGCTCCAGACCGCCGAGCACGTGGCCTAGCCGCGCCGCACTGTCCCTCACCGTCCCTGATCGTCCCGCACGCACACACCTGCCAACCAGCACACAGAACACCCAGGAGACAAACGCAATGCGCCTTGGAGTCTGCTATTACCCGGAACACTGGCCCGAATCGATGTGGGAAGACGACGCCCGTCGCATGAAGGCGCTCGGCATCAGCCAGGTGCGAATCGCCGAGTTCGCCTGGAGCCGCATGGAGCCGAGCCCCGGCGAATACGACTGGGGCTGGCTCGACCGCGCCGTGGACGTGCTCGGCAAAGCGGGCCTGCAGGTCGTGATGTGCACGCCCACGGCAACGCCGCCGAAGTGGCTCATCGACCGGCACCCCGACATCCTGCCCGTAGGCGCCGATGGTCGCGTGCGCGGCTTCGGTTCGCGCCGTCACTACGATTTCTCGTCGCCGTCGTACTACGAAGCGTCGCAGCGCATCTGCACGGCGGTGGCCGAGCGCTACGGCAAGCATCCCGCCGTGGCGTACTGGCAAACCGACAACGAGTTTGGTTGCCACCAGACCGTGGTCAGCTATTCGCCTGCTGCGGTGGCGCGTTTTCGCGAGTGGCTGCGCGCGCGCTACGGCACCGTCGACGCATTGAACCGCGCCTGGGGCACCGTGTTCTGGAGCATGGAGTACCGCAGCTTCGACGAGATCGACGCGCCCATCGGTACGGTCACCGAAGCGCATCCGTCGCACCGGCTCGACTATCGCCGTTTCGCGTCGGACGAAGTGGCGCGCTACAACCGCATGCAGGTGGAGATCATCCGTGCGCATTCGCCGGGGCGGCCCGTTGCGCACAACTTCATGCAGCTCTTCACGGAGTTCGATCACTACAAGGTGGCCGCGGACCTCGACGTCGCGACGTGGGACAGCTATCCGCTCGGCGCGCTCGAAGAACTGTGGTTCGCGCCGGAACTGAAGGCGCGCTGGCTGCGCACGGGGCATCCCGATTTCGCGTCGTTCAATCACGACGTGTATCGCGGCATGTCGAAGCTGCCGTTCTGGGTGATGGAGCAGCAGCCCGGTCCCGTGAACTGGGCGCAGTGGAACCCCGCACCGCTGCCGGGCATGGTGCGCCTCTGGAGCTGGGAAGCCTTTGCGCACGGCGCGGGCTGCGTGTCGTACTTCCGCTGGCGCCAGGCGCCGTTCGCGCAGGAGCAGATGCACGCGGGCCTCAATACGCCCGACAACCGTCTCGACCTGGGCGGCAACGAAGCCACGCAGGTGGCCGCCGACATTCGCCGCGTGCTGGACGCGCATGCCGACGCCACGCACAACGTGCAGGCCGACGTCGCGCTCGTGTTCGACTACGAGGCCAAGTGGCTCTTCGAGGTCCAGCCGCAAGGCGCGGACTTCCACTACCCGCGCTTCGCGTTCGAGTACTACTCGGCGCTGCGCTCGCTGGGGCTCGACGTCGATATCGTGCCGGCTCACGCGCCGCTCGACGGCTACAAGCTCGTGGTGGTGCCGCCGCTGCCCGTCGTGCCCGACGACTTCGCCGATCGCCTCGCGCGCTCCGGCGCACAGGTGGTGCTCGGGCCGCGTACGGGATCGAAGACGCGCGATCTGCAGATTCCGTCGAACCTTCCGCCGGGTGCGCTCGCCGACTTGCTGGGTGCGCGCGTGTGGCGCGTGGAATCGCTGCGGCCGAACGTGGACGTGCCGGTGGTGTCGAGCCATGCCGTAGCCGGCGCGAAGCCGTTCGCAGGTGTGGGCCGCCACTGGCGCGATCTGATCGATACGGGCACAGACGCCGAACGCTACGTGTCCGGCGCCGAAGTGCGGGCCACCTTCGGCGACGGCCATCCCGCCTGGGTGCGCCGCGGCCGCGTGAACTACCTCGCAAGCCTGTTCGACGATGCGCTCACGGCCCACGTCTTCGCGCAGATCGCAGGCGAAAGCGGGCTCAACGTGACCGCGCCTGGCGAGAGCGTTCGCGTGAGCCGTCGCGGCGGGCTCACCTACGTGTTCAATTACGGCGAAGCGACGCACACCGTCGACGGCGTGGACGCCTCGGCCTTCGTGCTCGGCTCGCGTGATGTCGAACCGCAAGGCGTGGCGGCTTATCGCACGCCGGCCTGAGCACGCTCTTTTCGCCACCGGTCGAAACAATCGAACCAATCGAACCAATCGCGCAGTACCAGTCGCAGGCAACCTAAAAACCAAGGAGACAGACATGACGGTGAAGGCACGCAGGTTCCGCATCGGGCTCGCAGCCGCCACACTCGCGGTGGCAACGGCCGCATCGTGGATCGCGAATTCGGCTCACGCGGGCACGCTCGCGGTGAACGTCGCGTTTAAGGGCGCAAGCCAGCGCGCGGTGTGGCAGTCGGTATTCGACGACTTCCACAAGGCGCATCCCGACATCGACGTGAAGGCGTCGTTCATCGACGAGGAAGCCTACAAGGTGCAACTGCCTGGCTGGCTCACCACCGTCGCGCCCGACATCGTGAACTGGCACGACGGCGAGCGCATGGCCTACTACGCGAAGCGCGGCCTGTTCGAAGACCTCACCGGCGACTGGGCGAAAAACGGCTGGAACGACATGTATGCGTCGACCAAAGAGGCGTCGTCGTATGCGGGCAAGCAGTACGCGGCGCCCACGGTGTACTACGCGTGGGGCATGTTCTATCGCAAGGACCTGTTCAAGAAGGCCGGCATCGACGCCGAGCCGAAAACGTGGGACCAGTTCCTCGACGCGTGCCGCAAGCTGAAGGCCGCGGGCATCACGCCGATTGCCGTGGCGGGCCGCGACGCCTGGACGCTCGCGGGCTGGTTCGACTATCTCGACCTGCGCCTGAACGGCAATGCGTTCCACCAGAAACTGATGGCGGGCGAAGTGCCCTACACCGACGCCCGCGTGAAGAAGGTCTACACCACGTGGAAGCAACTGATCGACGATCACGATTTCATCGACAACTCGCTTTCCTACGATCTGGACTCGGCGCAGCCGTTCCTGTTCCAGGGCAAGGCCGCGATGATGCTGATGGGCACGTTCATCACGGGTGGCTTCCCCGCGAGCGTGAAAGAGGAGATGAGCTTCTTCCGCTTCCCGATCATCGACCCGAACGTGCCTACCGCCGAGGACGGCCCGGTGGAGTCGCTGCACATTCCGTCGAAGGCGAAGAACAAGGCCGACGCGCGCACGTTCCTCAAGTTCGTGGAAACGCCGGAGATCGGCGCGAAGATCGCAGCGGGGCTCGGCTCGCTTTCGGCCAACAGCAAGTCGCCTGAGCCGGAAGATCCCATCTCGCGCATCGGCTTCCAGATTCTGTCCACCACGCGCGGCGGCATCGCCCAGTTCTACGACCGCGACATGACCAAGGAAATGGCCGACGAAGGCATGAAGGGCATGCAGCAGTTCGTGGCGGATCCGACGAAGCTCGACGCTGTGCTCGCGCAGCTCGAAGCCACGCGCAAGCGGATTTATCACAAGTAAGCTCGAAGCGAGTGTGGGTGGTTGAAGGGCGGTCCGGCTTGTAGAGTCGGACCGCGCAGGTTGGGCCACGTAGGCCAGCGCCCGAAGCCACCCGCCTCGCCAGGAGAATCGCCGTGTCGCATTCCATCACACGTCAGAGCGTCCAGCCCGTGCCGGGCGGACCCGCGTCGGGTCTGCCGCCTTCGTCCGCCTCGCGTGGCGATACGGGCGGCAATACGGGCGGCAAGCCGTCGCGCCGGCCTTCGCCTACCGCACGCCGCCAGCGCCGCGCTGCGTTTCTGTTCCTCGCGCCGGCCTGCGCGATGGTGGCCGTCTACGTGATCTGGCCGATTCTTTCCACCATGACGCTCAGCTTCTACAGTTGGGACGGCATGAGCGAGCGCACCTTCGTGGGCCTTGCGAACTACGTCGAACTGTTTCAGGCGCCCACCTTCTATACGGCGCTCAAGAACAACCTGATCTGGCTCGTGCTGTTCCTGCTCGCGCCGCCCGCGGGCCTTGCGGTGGCGCTCTATCTGAACCAGCGCGTGGCGGGCATTCGCTTCGTGAAGTCGCTGTTCTTCGCGCCGTTCGTGCTCTCGGGCGTGGTGGTGGGGCTCGTGTTCTCGTGGTTCTACGACCCCACCTTCGGCCTGCTCGCGATGATGCTGGGCCACGGCGTGCCCGTGCTCGGCGACGCGCACTACGCCACCTTCGGCATCGTGTTCGCCGCGCTCTGGCCGCAAACGGCGTACTGCATGATCCTGTACCTCACGGGGCTCACGTCGCTCAACGCGGAACAACTGGAAGCGGCGCGCATGGAAGGCGCACGCGGATGGTCCATGCTCTGGCACGTCGTGCTGCCGCAACTGCGGCCCACCACGTTCATGGCGATCGTGGTCACGGTGATCGGCGCGCTGCGCAGCTTCGACCTGATTTCCGTGATGACGGGCGGCGGCCCGTTCGAAAGCTCCACCGTGCTCGCGTATTACATGTACGACCAGGCCATCAAGTACTACCGCCTCGGTTACTCGGCCTCGATTGCCGTTGTGCTGTTCGCGATCATGCTCGTCTACATCGTGTGGCATCTGCGCCGGATGCTGCGCGCGGAACACTAAGGAGGCCGCCATGTATCCGCTGCCCGTCGAAAAGTGGAAGCCCGTCAATCGCGGCCTCTACAAGCTCACGCTACCCGTTGCGCTCGTCATCTGGCTCTTGCCGATGATCGCGGTGCTCGTCACTTCCGTGCGTTCTTCCGAGGAACTCAGCGAAGGCAACTACTGGGGGTGGCCGAAGCACATCACGTTGCTCGACAACTATCGCGAGGCGCTGACCACCTCGCCGATGCTTCACTACTTCTGGAACAGCGTGCTGATCACGGTGCCCGCGGCGGTGGGCGCCATCGCACTGGCCGCGATGGCGGGCTTTGCGCTTGCCACCTATCGCTTTCGCGGCAACACGGCGCTCTTCGCCACATTCGTGGCCGGCAACTTCGTGCCGATCCAGGTGCTGATGATTCCCGTGCGCGACCTTTCGCTCGCGTTGGGCGTGTTCAACACGGTGCAGGGCTTGATCCTGTTTCATACGGCGTTTCAGACCGGCTTCTGCACGCTGTTCCTGCGCAACTTCATCAAGCAGTTGCCGTTCGAGCTGATCGAGGCCGCGCGCATCGAGGGCGCGGGCGAGTTGACGGTGTTCTTTCGCATCGTGCTGCCGCTGATCCGGCCCGCGCTCGCGGCGCTCGGCATCCTCGTCTTCACGTTCGTCTGGAACGACTACTTCTGGGCGCTCTGCCTCACCCAGGGCGACGACGCAGCGCCCATCACCGTCGGCGTTGCGGCGCTCAAGGGGCAATGGACGACGGCGTGGAACCTGGTGTCGGCGGGCTCGGTGCTCGCGGCGCTGCCTTCGGTCGCGATGTTCTTCGCCATGCAGAAGCACTTCGTGGCGGGGCTCACGTTTGGGGCGACGAAGGGGTAGGGGGTACCGGTTGTGCGCTGAAAAGCATCGTATAAGAGGCGTATAAGGGGTAGATGGAGCAGTTGTGCTACATTTATGAAGCACAACGGAGCCGCTTGATGGATTGCACCCTACAGATATTCCTCGACGACCGCTGGGTGGATTGCGCCCAGATCGAACTCGACGGCCGACTTTGCCAATGGAATTACCAGGTCATGTATGCCGTCGAGCATACGGATGCCTCGTTGTCTCTGGCCGAGCCGGTGGACATGGATATTCGCGCCGCCCGCACCATGCCCGCCTTCCTCTACGATCTGGTCCCGCAGGGCGCCGGTCGTCGGTTCCTGCTGGGCGAACTGGAACTCGCGGATGGCCCCGACGCAGATTTCCCGCTCATCTGCACGGGCGCGTTCAATCCGGTGGGCCGCATTCGGGTTGCCGAGGCGGTCCGCTACTTCGAGACGCACGTCGCGCGGCATCCGGCCTCGCGCGGCCTGCCGGGCCTCACCATGGACGACGTCATGGCCCGCAGCGCCGAATTCGCGGAACGGATGCGCCTGCACGGCATGTTGGGCACGGGCACCACGGGTGTGCAGGGCGCCGCGCCGAAATATCTGCTGACGCGCGACCGGGCGGGTCTGCTGCACGGCGATGCCGTACTGCCCGATGCCGATGCCACGCAGCACCTCATTGCGAAATTGCCGCGTGGCAAGACGGCCGCCGACGAAAAGGTCCTGCGCAACGAGGCGGCGTATATGCGGGTGGCCGCCGCACTCGGTATTCGAACGCACGCGGATTTGCCGACGCTGCATGGCGACGTGCTGCTGATTCCGCGCTTTGACCGGATCGCCCGCAACGGGAGCGTCGTGCGTCTTCATCAGGAAAGCGTCGCGTCCATTCTGGGGTTGTCCGGCTTTGATCGGCGCCCGAGTCTGTTCGAGGTTGTCGCCGGCATTCGCCGTGTCGTGACCGATCCCGCGGCCGAGACGCTCGAATTCCTCAAGCGCGACGTGCTGAATCTCGCCATGCGCAACACCGACAATCACGCACGCAATACGGCGGTACAACTCGTCGACGGTACGGTCAGGCTCACGCCGTTGTTCGACTTCGCACCGATGTACCTGGACCCCGAAGGCGTGGCCCGCACGCTGCGGTGGTATCACCCGGACACCCAGGTCGAACTGGGGGAATGGGGCGACGTTCTTGCCGCGCTGTCTCTACCTGACGATGAGCGCCGCGCACTCGCCCGCGCAATGAGCCGATTCGGCGCGCAGCTCGAGCGCCTCGCCGGCATCATGGAAAAGCACGGCGTCGATCACGACATCGTCGAATTCCTGACGCCGTCCATCGACGCGCAGGTCCGGCAACTCAAAGCGCTTCAACCGCCGGAGTCTCCCCATGCCGCGCCGTAACCCGCCGACCCGTGACGAGCAGAACGCGCTGCGTCGCGCGTTCTACGAAAGCATCGAGCGCGGCGATATGAGCATTGCCGAGACCATGAAAACGATGCGCGAGATGACGGGTCTCACGCAGGAAGAATTCGCCGCGCACCGGGGCGTGAGCCGTCGGGTGATTCAGGACATCGAGCGCGGCACCGGCAACCCGACCGTCGAATCGCTCAATAGCATTGCGAAGCTTTTCGGCCTGCAAGTCGGGTTCGTTCCGATCCGGCGAAAGGTCCCGGCCTCGTAGGGCCGCAGTCCACCGCACTCCACCGTTAAGAAAGCGGTAAGGAACCCTGCCGAACATGGGAGGCATCCACTGGGAGAACCCACGATGCCGACCTTCGGAAGTCCTCGCCCATCTCGCGTGATGCACGCGCTGCGTGTCCGCACGGGCATCGCAAACGCAACGGCAATAGCGGCCATCACCGCCATCGCCACGCTCGCCGCCGCCACGCTGGCCCCGCAGGCGCATGCCGAGACCCCGGCGCAAATCCTCAGCGGTTATGCCGCGCAAGCCGGCACGGCACCCGTGCCCGCGCGCGGCCAGCAGTTCTTCACGAGCCGGCACGGGCACGAATGGGCCTGTGCGAGCTGCCACGGCGCCATGCCCACCGGCAACGGCCAGCATGCGGCCACCGGCAAGACCATCGCGCCGCTGGCACCGGGCTTCAATCCCGCGCGCTTCACCGATACCGCGAAAGTCGAGAAGTGGTTTCGCCGGAATTGCGGCGACGTCGTGGGCCGCGAATGCACCGCCGCCGAAAAGGCCGATGTGCTGAGCTGGTTGATATCGATCAAACCCTGACCGGCCGGCCAACCGTATACCGGTCCAATCGAGGAGACAGGCACATGGATTTTCCATTCCCGCTTGCAGCGCGTACTGCGCGTCCTGCCGTCGCTCGTGCGCTGGCCGCCGTCGCCATGACGGCGCTCGCTGGCTTTGCTTTCGCAGACGACGAACCCTACGTGAGCGCCGTGGCGCCCCTGCCCAAGTACCAGCAGGAATGCGCGGCATGCCATATCGCCTATCCGCCCGGCATGCTGCCCGCGCAGTCGTGGCAGCACATTCTCGGCAACCTCGAGCATCACTTCGGCACCAATGCGTCGCTCGACGCGGCCTCCGTCAAGCAGATCGAAGGCTGGCTCGTGGCGCATGCCGCGCAGGGCGGCACGGCGGCGAAGGCGCCGCCCGAGGACCGCATCACCCGCAGCCGCTGGTTCGCCGCCGCGCACGACGAAGTGTCGCCCTCGGTGTGGCGGCTTGCCGCGGTGAAGAGCCCGTCCAACTGCGCCGCGTGTCACCGGCGTGCAGATCAGGGGAATTTCGATGAACGATACATCCGCATCCCGTATGGAAAATGAGTCCATGTCGCCGGCCGACGGCACTTCTGCGAGCGGGCGTCCCGCCGGCACCGTCCGCATTCTGGTCTGGGACGCGCCCGTGCGCGTCTTCCACTGGCTGATGGTGGTCTCGTTCGCGCTCGCCTGGCTCACGGCGGAAAGCGAACGGTGGCGCCTCGTGCACGTCACGCTCGGCTACACGATGGTGGGCCTCGTCGCGTTCCGGCTGATCTGGGGGCTCGCCGGCACGCGCTACGCGCGGTTTGCCGCGTTCGTGCGGGCGCCGGGCGCGGTGGTGCGGTATCTCGCGAGTCTGGTGAAGCGGCACCCGGAGCCGCATGTCGGGCACAACCCTGCGGGCGCTGTCGCGATCGTGGTCATGCTGCTGCTGACGCTTGCGATCGGCGCCACGGGCTGGGCCGCCTACAACGACGTGGGCGGCGAAGCCTTCGCGGAACTGCACGAGGGCGCGGCCAACGCGATGCTCGCGCTGGTGGCCATTCACGTGGCGGCGGTCCTCGTGAGCAGTGTCTTGCACCGCGAGAACCTGGTTCGTTCGATGGTGACGGGATACAAGTCCGGGCGCGTGCGCGACGGCATTCGCAGCGCGCGATGGGGCGTGGCTGCGCTCCTGATCGTCGCCGTGCTCGCGTGGTGGGGGTCGCAATGGCAGGCGGCGCCGCGGTCAGGCGCATCGTTGACGGAGCCTGCGGCGGGCGCCGTGCATCGGTCGGGCCAGGGCAACGATAGCGATCACGACAGCGATTGATTCGTGAGCATCACGCGACTCACGCGACTCACGAGAAACACGAGAAACACGAGAAACACGAAAGGGCCCTGTTGGACGTGCGCATCCTGCTGATAGAAGACGATCCCCTGCTGGGCGACGGCATTCGCGCCGGCTTGCGCCAGCAGGGTTTCCAGGTGGACTGGGTCCGCGACGGCGACGCGGCGCAGCGCGAGCTGCGCGCGCATCCGTATGCGGCGGCAGTGCTCGACCTCGGCCTGCCGCGCATGGATGGGCTGGAAGTGCTGCGCGTGGCGCGCGATGCGGGCGTGGAGCTGCCCATTCTCGTTCTGACCGCACGCGATGCCGTGCCGGATCGCATCCGCGGACTCAATGCCGGCGCAGACGACTACGTGGTGAAGCCCGTCGATCTGCACGAACTGGCGGCCCGTCTGCATGCGCTCGTGCGCCGTGCACACGGCCGGCCCGGCGAGCGGCTCGAAGCGCAGGACATCGTGCTCGAGCCCGCCTCTCGCACGGTGTATCGCGCGGGTGTGCCGGTGGCGCTCGCCACCCGCGAGTTCGACCTGCTGCACGTGCTCATGCTCAACGCGGGGCGCGTGCTTTCGCGCGAGCAGATCGAGCAGCATCTCTACAGCTGGGGCCAGGAAGTGGAGAGCAACGCCGTGGAGGTGCACGTGCATCGCTTGAGAAGCAAGCTGGGCAGCGACCTGATCCGCACCGTGCGCGGCGTGGGCTACGTGCTGCTGCGCGAACCCACGGGGCCGGCATGACCCGGCCGCGCTCGCTCCAGGGCCAGCTGCTCCTGCTCGTTGCCGGCGTGCTGCTCGCCGTGTGGCTGGTGGCCGCTGCCTTCACCTGGCACGATGCGCGGCACGAGATCGACGAACTGCTCGACAGCCATCTCGCCCAGGCCGCGGCGTTGCTCGTCATGCAGGAGACCCGCGCCGTGGACGACGACGAAGACGCCATGGACGCGCCCACCCTGCATCCCTATGCGCCCAAGGTGGCGTTCCAGGTGTTCCACGAGGGGCGGCTCGGGCTGCGCTCCGCGAACGCGCCCACCGAGCCGATGATGAGCGCCGGCCGCTCGCATGCGGCGGGCTTTTCCACCGTGCGCATCGACGGCAAGACCTGGCGCGTGTTTGCCGCGCGCGGCGTGCAGCACGACGTCGAGGTCTACGTGGGCGAGCAGGTGGATTCGCGCCGGGCGATTCTGCTGGCCGTGATGCGCGGCGCCTTCTGGCCGATGGCGCTGGCGTTGCCCGTGCTCCTGCTCGCCACGTGGTGGGCTGTGCGGCGCGGCGCGAAGCCGCTGCGGGAGTTGGGCAGCACGCTCGCGCGGCGCGATCCGCGCGCGCTCGACGCCGTGCGCATGCAGCATGCGCCGCTCGAAATGGTGCCGCTGCTCGATGCGCTGAACCGCCTCTTCGATCGCATTCGCGCCGTGCTGGACGCCGAACGGCGCTTCACCGCCGACGCCGCGCACGAACTGCGCACGCCCATCGCGGCGATCAAGGCGCAGGCCCAGGTGGCGATGGCCGAAGACAACCTCGAGTTGCGCCGGCATGCACTGGGCCGCTTGCTGGAGGGCTGCGACCGCGCGGCTCACCTCGTCGATCAATTGCTGTTGCTCTCGCGCCTCGAAGCCGGCGCGCCGATGGATACCGCCGAGGTCGCGCTGCCCGCGCTCGCGCAGCAAGTGGTGGCCGACATTGCGCCGCAGGCGCTCGGCAAGCGCCAGCAACTCGAACTGGAGGCGAGCGATGCCTGCGCGGTCGAGGGCAACGAGGTGCTGCTCGCGTCGCTGATCCGCAATCTCGTGGACAACGCGGTGCGCTACAGCCCCGCGCTTGCGCACATTGCCGTGTGGGTGCGCAGGCGTGGCGAGCGCGTGGTGCTGGGTGTGGAAGACAGCGGCCCGGGGCTTGCCGACGAACAACTCGAGCGCCTGGGCGAGCGGTTCTTTCGCGGTGGTTTCTCGGAGGAGGAGGCCGCCGCGCCGAGCGGTAGCGGGCTCGGCTGGTCTATCGTGCGGCGTGTTGCCGCCGTGCACGGCGCGCAGGTCGAGGTGGGGCGCTCCGCGGCGCTGGGCGGGTTGCGCGTGACGGTGTCGTTGCCGCGCGCCCGTTCAGGAGATTCGGTGCGCCGCTGACCGCTGTCGAGCGCCGTTGACATGTGTCAAGCCCCCAGCCTTCTTGCCGCGACAGCATGGAACCTGTGCGTCGCTCAGCGCCGGCACCTGCCATTGCAGCGTGCCGCTGTGGGCGACGAGGTCGCTACGAAGCAAGGGGCTTCGCGTCGCGACGCATCGATGGAGGCACCATGCAAAAGTTTCGATTCCTGATGATTCCCGCGGTCGCACTGTTCCTGGCCGCGTCGGTTTCCGCCCATGCGACCCAGTTGGACCGCAGCGTCACGAAGAACGGCATGACGATCCACTTCGGCATCGTGCCGGCCGAGCGTGCCCAGGCCGTGGAAGGCAGCGCCAGCGCGCCGACAGAGGCCGTTTCGGCGCCGGCGCGGGGTAGCTATCACCTCGTGGTCGCGTTGTACGACAAGGCCAGTGGCGCGCGCATCGACGATGCCGCGGTGACGGCGAAGGTGACGCGCCCAGGTCCGAAGTCGGGCCCCAAGGTGCAGGTCAAGGCGCTGCAGCCGTTAAAGGTCAACGACACGGTCACCTACGGCAACTACTTCGACATGCCGTGGCAAGGGCGCTATCGCATCGATCTGTCGATCAAGCGCAAGGACAGCATCGACGCGACGAAAGTGCGCGTGACCTACGATCAGCAGTTCTGAGGGCGCCACGCAGGCCGGGCCACGCGGGCCAGCGCGGGCGTCGATGGTTGTTTCAACGGCGCCTGCTGCAACGCTTCCGCTTCAACACGTGCTTCAACACCTGCTTCACCGCTCCGCCGCCACCACGGCGGATGCATCAGGCGCCGTCGCCCTGCGCGGATCGACGTGCGTCATCACGTTGAGCACGCGGTGGCGCGACAGCACGCGGCGCCGCGCCTCCACGGCAATGTCGTGCCCCGCTTCCACGGAGATCGCGCCCGCCACCTCGATGTGGACGTCCACCACGACCATGTCGCCCATCTTGCGCGTGCGCAGGTCATGAACGCCGATCACGCCGGGTGAACTCACCAGCGTCTCGCGGATGGCGTCCACCTCGTGATCGTCGGCGGCACGGTCCATCAGATCGTGAAGTGCTTCCCAGCCGAACTGCCAGCCCATCTTGAGCACCAGCAGACCCACGACGAGCGCCGCGATCGGGTCGAGTATCGGGTAGCCCGCCAGGTTGCCGATAATGCCCACGCCCACCACCAGCGACGACGCCGCATCAGAGCGCGCGTGCCACGCGTTGGCCACCAGCATGCTCGACTTCACGCGCTTGGCCACGGCCAGCATGTAGCGGAACAGCAGCTCCTTGGCCGCGAGCGCGCCACCGGCGACCCACAGCGCGATGACATGCACGCGCTGCACCGACGCGGGGTCTTCGAGCTTGTGCACCGCCGACCACAGCATGCCCACGCCCACCGCGGCGAGCAGCGCGCCCAGCGCCAGCGACGCGCCCGTTTCGAAGCGTTGGTGGCCGTACGGGTGGGCTTCGTCCGCGCCCTTCTTGCTGTGATGGCTCGCGAAGAGCACCACGAAGTCGGCAATCAGATCGGATAGCGAATGAATGCCGTCCGCCACCAGACCCTGCGAGCCTGAAAGCAGACCGGCGAGCACCTGGCCCAGGGTCAAGGCGAGATTGACGACCACGCTGACCCACGTGCTGCGCGACGCCGCGGCGGCGCGTTCGGCAGGCGTGTGCTCGTTGTTCTCGGTGTCGTCAAAGAGTTCTTCGGTCTTCATGTCGTTGCTTCGTTCGTCAAAGGAAAGGCTTCAGGCGGGGCGACAGTGCAGCGGACACAGCGAGGGCTGTACGCCGCCCTTCAACGCTGCGCATGGCGACTGCTTTTCACATCCTTGGTTCGTTTTGCCCGCCGCCGCCACGCGAGCCTGCGCTGCTCGACCAGCATTTTCCAGTCGAGTTTCGTGAGTGTATAGATGAGCCCGAGCAGCGCGAGCTGCGTCACGATGAAATAGCCGCTGAGGTAGCCGTCTTCCAGCTGCGCCTCGGGGTCGATGTACGACGAAGCAAGGCGGCCCAGCTGCGCCCAGAGCGCGTAGCTCGCCACGCGCCCCGCGAAGAACGCCGCGCCGATGAAGCGCAGCGGCAACCCCGAAAGCCCATAGGCAATGAAGAGATAGTTCGACGGAAAAGGGCTCAACGCGTAGACGAAGAACGCGCTCACGGTGGTCTTCTGATGCTTGGCGAGCCACGCGGTGACCACGTCGATGTTCTCGCGGTCGGCGTCGCGCATCAGCTTGCCGCGCACGAGCGAGCGTGCGAACGTGGCCAGAATCAGCCGCCCGATGGTGGCGGCGCTCGCGGCGACCAGGGCGAACACGAACGGACTGCCGTCCGGCACATTGAAGCCGACCCACGACATCGCCATCCAGGTGGGCGGCGCGAATGCCGGCATGAGGTTGATGAGCAGTACCACGACGAACAGTGTGGACAGCGTCGCCACGATGGACCTCCCGGCCGATACGCTTGCAGCTGTTTGCAGCATTCCATTCTGCGGCGGTGGATGCCGCTGTGGTTGACGCACGTCAAGCCGGCAAAGAACGCGGCGCGACCGCTTTCATCCGACAAGGTTTGATGCGAGTCAACGGACCCGCGATACCGCTCCATACACTCGTGAACAGCACCCCGTATCCCGTCGCTGCCCATTCCCATACTTGTGCCATGCCACGCTGGCTGTCTTTCCTCGATCGAATGCCGTGGATCACGTTCGTTCCGCTGCTCGCCTCGGCCCTGAGTCTCACGGCAGGCCTCGGCTTCGCGGCATTCGGACGAACCGCCGTGGCGCATGCGCTCTGGACGCTCGGCGCCGTGCCGGTGCTGCTCGTGCTCGCGGTGTCCATCGTGCGCGCGCTGCGTCGTCACGAAGCCGGCGTCGACGTGCTGGCGCTGGTGGCCATCGGCTTTGCGCTCGCGCTGGGCGAATCGCTCACCGCGGCCGTAATCGCCTTGATGCTCGCAAGCGGCCGGGCACTCGAACACTATGCCCACGCACGCGCCCAGCGCGAAATGACGGCACTGCTCGCGCACGCGCCGCGCCACGCCAACCGGTTCGAAGCGGGCGAGTGGCGCCGCGTGGAACTGGACGACGTGCAGGCCGGCGACCGCCTGCTCGTGCGCACCGGCGAATTCGTGCCGGTGGACGGCAGCCTCACCGACCCCGCGGAACTCGACGAATCCACGCTCACGGGCGAGGCCGCCATCCAGCCGCGCCGGCCGGGCGAAGCGGTGCAAAGCGGCGTGTTGAACGTGGGTCCGGCGTTCGAGATGGTGGCGGCCGCGAGTGCGGGCGACAGCACGTTCGCCGGCATCGTGCGCATGGTGCAGTTCGCGCGCGAGGCGCGCAGTCCCGCCGAACGGCTCGCGGACCGCTACGCCGTGCTCTTCATGCTCGCCGCGATGTTCTTTGCCGGCGCGAGCTGGCTCGCCGTGGGCGACCTTACGCGCGTGCTCGCGGTGCTCGTGGTGGCCACGCCGTGCCCGCTGATTCTCGCGGTGCCCGTGGCCATCGTGTCGGGCATGTCGCGGTGCGCGAAGCGCGGCGTGCTCGTGAAAGGCGGCGGCGCGCTGGAGCGGCTTGCGCAGGCAGGCGCGCTCTTCTTCGACAAGACGGGCACGCTCACCGGCGGGCACGCGCGGCTCGTGGCCGTGGAAAGCGCGCCGGGCACGGCGCCCGACGCCGTGCTGCGGTTCGCGGCGTCGCTCGGCCAGGCGTCGGCGCACGTGATATCCGAGGCGGTGACGATGGCCGCGCGCGAGCGCCATCTCGCGCTCGCGGTGCCCTCGCACGTGGTGGAGCGTGCAGGGGCCGGCGTGACGGGCGAGGTGGACGGCCGCGCGGTGGCGATCGGGTCGTTCGCTCATGTGTCGGAGGTCGCCGCGCCCCAGCCGTGGTGTACGGCGTTCCTGCAGCGCGTGGCCTATGAGGGCGCGTCTGCCGTATTCGTGGCCGTGGACGGCGTGATGATCGGCGCCGTGCAACTGGCCGACCAGATCCGGCTGGAGACGCCGCGTGCGCTGCGTCTCTTGCGGCAGGAAGGTATTCGCCGGCTCATCATGCTGACGGGCGACCGGCGCGACGTGGCCGAAACCGTGGGCGCCATGCTGGGCGTGACCGAGGTGATGCCCGAGCAGACACCCGCGGACAAGCTCGCCGCCATTCAGGCTGCGCGTCGCGACGACACGGTGGTCATGGTGGGCGACGGCGTGAACGATGCGCCGGCGCTCGCTGCCGCTGACGTGGGCGTGGCGATGGGCGCGCGCGGCGCGGCGGCGTCGTCCGAGGCCGCCGACGTCGTGCTGCTGGTGGACCGGCTGGACCGCCTCGTCGACGCATTGCGCGTGGCACGCCGCACACGCCGTATCGCCATGGAAAGCGTGGTGGCAGGCATGACGCTCTCGTTCGCGGCGATGGCCGTGGCCGCGGCCGGCTACCTGCCGCCGCTGGCGGGCGCGCTGCTTCAGGAAGTCATCGACGTCGCCGTGATCCTCAATGCGCTGCGCGCCTTGCGCATACACCCCGGCACCGCGCCGGGCAGTCTCCCGCGCGACGACGCGGACCGCCTGAAAGCCGACCATGCCGAACTGGGACCGGTGATGGAGCAGATCAGAGCGCTCGCGGACGAACTGCCGCGCATGCCGCCGCAGTCCGTTGCCGGTGCGCTCACGCGCATGAACGAATCGCTTGCGCAGCAGCTCGTGCCGCACGAGCAGCACGACGACATCGAGCTTTATCCCGGCCTCGCGCAACTCATGGGTGGAGACGACCCCATGGCCGCGATGAGCGGCACGCATCGCGAGATCTTTCGCCTTGCACGCATGCTCAGACAGATGACGGCGCACGTGCCGCCCGAAGGGCCGGACGCCGCGAGCCTGCGCGAATTCCAGCGTCTTCTCTACGCGCTCGACGCCATCGTGCGGCTGCATTGCGCTCAGGAAGACGAACTGTTTCATGCGCTCGCGGAAAACGGGTAATGGAGCAAGCGAAGCGGCCCGGTGGCAGCCTCGCGCACGCCAACGCGATGCCGCCACCGATGCCACGATTGATGCCGCGTTCGAACGCACGCGGGCTGCATGCCCGGACTCGGGCATGTGCGTCCGCGATGTGCGTGGGTGACGTGCCTGCGTTACTTGCTGCCGGCCCGCAGCTTTTCGGCGGCCGTCTTGTACGCGGTGTAGTGATCGCCTTCGTCGGCGGCAATCTGGCGGAACATGGCCGCCACCTTCTTGTCGCCGGCCGCGTCGGCCTGCTCCGCGTATTTGACGTACATCTTCGTGTTCTCGTAGTGCTCGCCGGCCATGCCGTCGGCCAGGTTGGCTTCGTCGGACTTCGCGAGGTTCAGCGCTTCCGCTTCGCGTGCGAAGTGCTCGTTGGCCTCTACGTTCGCGCTTTCGTCGAAGAGCTTCGCGAGTTCCGGGTGGCCGCTCTTGCGGGCATGCTCGGCGTAGGCGAGGTACTTCAGGTGCGCGTAGGCCTCGCCGTGCATGGCGGCCTCGAGGTTCTGCTTCGTCTGGTCTTTCAGCTGGCCCTCGGCGAGCGCGGGGGCTGCGGCGAACGAAAGCGCCGCCAGCGCGGCCACGGGAACCAGTTGCGTGAAGAGTTTCATGATCAGCATTCCTTTTCGGGGACGTCGCCGACCGTGGCGACAGCGACCATGTTGTCGTGCGGCATTGACAATGTCCTGACGTCTGCCGCGCGTTGGAACAACCGTTTGCGCGACACGGCGAGCATTGATGCAGGCCCGTCAGGACTCGGTCAGAAGGCGTCTCTAACCTTGGCAATGAGCGTGTCTTGCGCTCGTCATCTCAAGCAAGAGGAGTCGCAACATGAATTGCAAACGCATTGGACGCATCGCCGCTATCGCCGTGCTGGGCGCCATCGCGGGCCACGCCGTCGCCAGTCCTACCTGTACGCGTCAGCCCGAATCGCAGTGGCTGAGCGAAGCGGACATGCAGAAGAAGATCAGTCAGATGGGCTACAAGGACATCAAGGTGTTCAAGAAAACCGCTTCCGGTTGTTACGAGATCTACGGGCGCACCGGCGACGGCCGCAAGGCCGAGGTCTACTTCAATCCGGTGACGGGCGCGGTTGTTCAAAGCAACGTGGACTAGCCATGCTCCCCCCGCATCCTCGCGAAACGCTGATCGCGCCCGCCGCTGCCGTACGTCACGCGAAGCCGCGTTCGGTCCGCGTATGGGACCCCGTCGTGCGCGTTTTTCACTGGACGGTTGTGGCGGGCGTGCTCGCGAACTATCTGTTGCTCGAAGCCGGCAAGGCGCCGCACCGTTACGTGGGCTACGCGGTGGCGGGCGCGCTCGTCGTGCGTGTGGTCTGGGGCTTTGTCGGCAGTGCGCACGCGCGGTTCGCCGACTTCGTGGCGAGCCCGCGCGCCGCGCTGGCGCATCTCGCGCGAGCCGCGGCGGGGCGTGATCGCCGCTACGTCGGTCACAACCCGGCGGGCGGTCTCATGATGCTCGCGCTGATGGCGCTGCTGGCCGCGGTCTGCATCACGGGCTGGATGCAGGGACTCGACGCGTTCTGGGGCGAGCAATGGCTGCAGACCACGCACGCGCTCCTCGTCGATGCCGTGCTCGCCATGGCGGCGCTGCACGTGATGGCGGCGCTGGTGGAGAGCCGGCGGCATCGCGAGAACCTTGTGCTTGCCATGGTGACCGGGCGCAAACGGCCCGCCTCGGGAACGGACGTGGATCATGCGGCTGCTGCTCGTCGAAGATAACGGCAGGCTTGCCTCGCTCATTGCCGATGGGCTTTCGAAGGAAGGCTTCGCGGTGGACGCGTGCGCGACGCTCGATCTCGCAAGGCGCGCGTTCGCCTCGAACACCTACGACCTCGTGCTGCTCGATCTCGGCATGCCGGACGGCAACGGCGTGGAGTTCGTGCAGGCCATGCGCCGCGGCGGCCACACCGTTCCTGTGCTCATCATCACGGCCCGCAGCAGTCTGGACGACCGCGTGATCGGGCTCGACTCGGGCGGCGACGACTATCTCGTCAAGCCGTTCGAGCTGCGCGAACTCGCGGCGCGGTGCCGCGCGCTGCTGCGCCGGCCGGGTTCGTGCCTCGGCACCACGCTTGCCGTGGCCAATCTCGAACTCGATACGGCGGGCCGGGAGGTGCGCGTCTCGGGCCGCGTCGTGCCGGTGCCGCCGCGCGAACTCGATCTGCTCGAACGATTGATGCGGCGGGTGGGGCACGTAGTGACCAAAGGGGCGCTCGAAGATTCGCTCTATGCACTCGAAGCCGAGGTCACGCCGAACGCGCTCGAAGCGGTGGTGTCGCGCCTGAGGCGCCGCCTCGCCGCCGCGGACGCACAGGTGGTGATGCATACCGCGCACGGCATCGGCTACATGTTGACCGCCGCGCAAGCTTCGGACGGGGACAGCGATGAGCCGCAGCCCCATAGCTGACGGGAGCGGCATGCGCGCGCTGCGGCGCCGTCGCCGCACGCTCTTCTTCACGATCTCCGTGCGGCTCGCCGTGGTGGGCTGCGCCTTCATGCTGGCCCAGCTGCTCGCCGTCGTGTGGATGTACGTGCGCAACCCCAATGAACTCGACCAGCTGCTCATCTCGGCCGAGGCGGCCCGCATTGCGCGGGAGATTGCCCCCGGCAGCGCGGGTGCCGGCATCGCGCTATCCGAGGATCTCGCGCGGCCGCTCGCGCCCGATACTCGCCGCGCCTTCGTGATTCACGAGAAGGGCGGCGCGATCATCGCCCGCCA
Organism: Paraburkholderia kururiensis JCM 10599 = LMG 19447; assembly: GCF_003986935.1. Lineage (GTDB taxonomy): Bacteria > Pseudomonadota > Gammaproteobacteria > Burkholderiales > Burkholderiaceae > Paraburkholderia > Paraburkholderia kururiensis. The sequence continues at coordinate 246,013 of NZ_RJZE01000007.1, forward strand.
CGACGACGGCGATCTGCGCATCGACCAGGAGCCGCCCATGTCGTTTCTCGTCATCCGGACGCAGCGCGAGACGTGGGGCGACCGCTTTCTGCTGACGGGCACACGCCGCGTGTCCGTGGCGGACCGTCCTTACTGGATCACCGTGGCGATTGCCGGCCGCGGCTTCAAGCCCTTCGTTCCCGTGATCTTCGACGAGGTTCGCTTTCATGTCGTACTTCCGCTCGCACTGCTCTCAGGCTTGCTGCTGCTCTTCAACTTCAGCGTGGTGCGAAGCACGCTCAAGCCGCTCGACGAAACCATTGCCGCCGTGGACCGCATCGATCCGGCGCAGATTGCCGCGCGCATCGAGGCTTCCACGCCACTCTGGGAGGTGCAGGCGCTGGTCGGATCGGTGAACCGCATGCTCGACCGGCTTGAGCGGTCAGTGCAAACGCTGCGGGAATTCGCGGGTAACGCGGCGCACGAGTTGCGCACGCCGCTTGCCATCCTGATGCTCGGCATCGGCAATCTGCCGGACGGAGAGACGAAGACGAAGCTCACGCGGGACGCCCAGCGCATGAAGCGGCTCGTGGACCAGATGCTGGACATGGCGCAGGCGAGCACGATAGAAATTGCCGCAGACGACCGCGTCGATCTCAACGCGCTGGCACGCGACGTTTCCACCGATCTGCTGCCGCTTGCTGTGGCACGCGGGCGTTCCATCACCTTTGTCGATGCAGGCGGCGCCACCGTTCGCGGCCACGCGGAAGCCATTGGCCGGGCGCTGCGCAACGTGATCGAGAACGCGCTGGAGCACACGCCGAGAGGAACGGCGGTGGAAGTGGTGAGCGGTCCGGGCCGCTGTTGCTCGGTGCGCGACCACGGGCCTGGTATTCCCGCGGATCAGCGCGCGAGAATTTTTGATCGCTTCTATCGGCTCGACCGCAGCCGTAATGGCGGAGCGGGCCTTGGGCTCGCCATCGCGGCGACGATCATGGAAGCGCACGGCGGCAGGATCGAAGTGGACGACGCGCCCGGTGAGGGCGCGTTGATGCGCCTGCGGTTCTAGCGCCGGTTTGCGTGAGCCGCCGTGCGGGCGCTGTTCGACACGCTCCGCACGCTGCCGCAAACCCTCATACCTCCTGCGAGTGAACCAGCAGAAGCGGCACGCTGGTGAGCTGCGCCACACGCTGCGCCACGCTGCCGAGCGCCCAGCGCGCCATGCCGCGCCGGCCGTGAGTGCCCATGACCACGAGTTCCGCGTGCCAGTGGTCGGCCGCGCGCACGATGGCGTGAGCGACATCGTCGCCGGCGATTTCGGTCTTCAGAAGCGCCGTGGTGGCCGACGACGTGGCGCTGCTGAGAATGGGCTCCGCATTGGCCAGCACCGCCTTGCCTTCGTCGATGAACGCGTTTTCGAGCATGTCGATGGGCACGAGGTCGCTCAGGCGCACCGCGCGGTCCACCACGTACACGGCATGCACGTGAGCGTTGCGCGTGGCGAAGCGCATGCCGTAACGCAGCGCCTGCAATGCCACGTGGCTCGCATCGAGCGCAAAGAAGAGGCGTGTGGGCACCTGGCCGGGCTTCACTTCGAAGCGCTCCGGCACGACGAGAATCGGGCACCGCGCGAGTCGCGCAAGCGGCTCGGACACCGTTCCCTCCACCCAGCGCATCACGCCGTGATGCTGGCGCGCGCCCACCACGAGCAGATCCGCCTGCCAGGCGTTCGCTTCGGCCATCAGCGCATCGACCACGCTGCCGCCGTGCTGCGAGAGGTCGATAACCTCGGTTTCGATCGCGGCGTTGCTGGGCGCGAGCAGCGCTTTGGCGTGGCTCAGCGCGTCTGCCGCGTCGCGCCGCAACTCGGCGCGAGCCACGTCGAGCGTGCTGCCGACGAATCCGCCGGTCGGCACGAGCGTGCGCGGGTTCTCCGCCACGCTTACGAGGCGGACCTGGTTCTCGGGCCGCAGCAGGTTTTGCACGTAGGCAAGCGCCTGCTGGGAGGCGGCCGACGCGTCGACGGCGACGAGTACGCGGGTTGGCAGAGCGAAGGGCGTGTCGGTGGAGGCGGCGGCATTCACGGTGGGTGTCCTGCGGAAGGTTGAAGGGCGTGTGTAAGCGATTCTGTAATCCACCCGCTTGGGGTTTGTTGACCACGATCAAGCGCCCTTGGTAATGCGGCCGACCGTGGTGGCGGACATCTCCCGCTTACCTGCCCGTCATGCACGGCTCACATCCGCGCGGCTTGCGCGAGGTGTTCTCGTTGTCGGGTGGGGAGGGGCGCGCAGCCTGCACGGCGGCCGGGAAGGCGCGGTCGCGTAAGCGAGCGTGTCGGCGTGCGACAGATACGTTGGGTACGAAGCGGAAGGGATGAGGCGCCTTCGTGCGAGGGCGCCTCGTGCCACGCAGGCGACGTGAGCGGGAGTGGGGGGGACAGAAGGGGAGATGTCGACTGATCGGGCGTGTCGGATCAGGGCTCGGGACCCGCGGCCCTGATTCGTTGCGCTCTAGGGCCCCACGCGCAGCACGATGCCGGAGGAGATCTGCACCAGCAGGTAATCGCCACCCACGCCGATCCACGTGTAGCCGCGCGGCGGCGGCCCGAGACGGTAGGCGCGCCAGTCGTCGATCACGTACTGGCGGTCGCGGTATTCGGGCGGCAGGCGATCGCCTTTGCGCCAGTGGCCCGGCGCGTAGGCGGACGCGCCCGGACCGTCGGGGCTGTGGCCCGGCGGCATGCGCTCGGGGCCATGACCCCGGCCGTGACCCTGCTCGCCTTTGCCGTGATCGCCTCTTCCGTGGTCGTCGTGCGGCGGTTGCGCGCTGACGGCCGACGCAGCCAGCATGCCGGTGACGATCAGCGACCCGAGAAACACACGCGATTTCTTCATTGCTTTCTCCTGTGCGGGGTGGTGATTGCCGGAGTGGCAGAGGCAGGCTAGCACCCGATGCGCCATTGCGCCATCGAACGAGTCAGTGCGGGGTCAGTGCGGGATCAGTGCGACCCGCCGCGCATGAACTGCCGCTATCGTCGACAAGCGGCTGCCCTCAAGGGCGCAGCAGATCGAGCCCGGCAAACACGATGACGCCGCTTAGTGCCATGAAGGGCACCGAGTGCCGGCCCAGATAGAGCGTGGCTGCTGCCAGCCAGCTCGCGACGAAAAACGCTCCGATTCGCTTCATGTCATGTGCGCGCCGTGAAGGGCGCGTTCCCGATGGTGATTGAGGGGGCCGGCGATGCCGATCGTGCGAGGACTTCGCCGCCGTGGGTGGTCCGGCGTTTGCCGTGCTTGCCGGCTCACTCGCCAGGCGCCGTGTGCCGGGGGCTCCCGCGCTGCAGACCGCGTGATGGCGATCGCCCGCCGGAAAAATGCAAATTATAGGGTTTTCCCTTGGCCGACGACGGGCGCGCAGCCAGGCCCGGGGCACGGATCGGCTCATCGGCGTGCGTGGAAGTGTCTCGTGCAACGCCCCGTGTGCGGATTGATTGCGGTCAAGGCTGGCTTTCGTGGCGGCACGATACTTTTCGAAGGACGTCAGCCGGTTTGCTGCGGGCCGTCCGTCGTCCGCGAATTGCCACGAATTGCCGCGATTGCCGCGAGGAGAAACATCATGGTGCCGTCCGCCATGCATACGGCCGTGCAGGCCATCATCAGGGAACACCAGCAGCTTGCCGTGGTGGTTGGTGGCATGCAGCGTTTCATCGAGCTTGTCGATGCCCGCGCGCAAACGCCCGACGCCATCGTGTTCCGCGCGATGCTTTACTACATCCGCGAATATCCCGAGCAGATCCATCACCCGAAGGAAGACTGCTATCTGTTCGCGCGGCTGCGCATGCGCACGGCGGATCTCGACGAGATCATCGAGGAACTGGAGCACCAGCACGCGCAAGGCGAAGCGAAGGTGCGCGAACTGGAGCGCGCGTTCACGCGCTACGAACTCGCGGACGAGGCGGCCTTCGCGGCACTGCGCGACAGCGTCTACGAATACGCGCGGTTCTTCGCGGAACACCGCCGCCTCGAAGAAGAACTGATCCTGCCGGCCGCGCTGCGTTTCCTGACCCGCGAAGACTGGATCGAGGTTGACGCCGCGTTCGGCGCCAATCGCGACCCGTTCGAAGGCATGAAGACGGAGAGCGACCTCGACCACCTGTTCGAGATGGTGGTGAAGGCTATTCCCGATCTTGGCGGGTGAAGGGCTGCGTCTGCACGTATGGAGCCGCGGCGTGCGGCGTGCGTTTCTTCCGCCCGCCGCCCGTCTTTCACCAACGCATCAAGCCACCGCTCAGAAGAACCCCAGCGGCTGCTCGCTGTAGCTCACCAGCAGGTTCTTGGTCTGCTGGTAGTGGTCGAGCATCATCTTGTGCGTTTCACGGCCGATACCCGACTGCTTGTAGCCGCCGAACGCCGCATGCGCCGGATACGCGTGGTAGCAGTTCGTCCACACGCGGCCCGCCTGGATCGCGCGGCCGAAGCGGTACGCGCGCGTGCCGTCGCGCGTCCACACGCCGGCGCCCAGGCCGTACAGCGTGTCGTTGGCGATCTCCAGCGCCTCCTCTTCGGTCTTGAACGTCGTGACCGACACCACCGGCCCGAAGATCTCTTCCTGGAAGATGCGCATGCGGTTGTGGCCGCGGAACACTGTGGGCTTCACGTAGTAGCCCTTCGAGAGTTCGCCCGCGAGCACGTTGCGCTCGCCGCCCGTGAGGCACTGCGCGCCTTCCTGACGGCCCAGGTCGATGTACGAGAGGATCTTTTCCAGCTGCTCCTGCGAGGCCTGCGCGCCGATCATCGTCTTCGGGTCCAGCGGGTGGCCCTGCTGCACGGCGGCCACGCGCTTGAGCGCACGTTCCATGAAGCGGTCGTAGATCTTCTCGTCGATCAGCACGCGCGACGGGCACGTGCAGACCTCGCCCTGGTTCAGCGCGAACATCGCGAAGCCTTCCAGTGCCTTGTCGAAGTAGCCGTCGTCGCGGTCCATCACGTCGGCGAAGAAGATGTTCGGGCTCTTGCCGCCCAGTTCGAGCGTCACCGGAATGATGTTCTCGCTCGCGTACTGCATGATCAGGCGGCCCGTGGTGGTCTCGCCCGTGAAGGCGACCTTCGCAATGCGCTTGCTGGTGGCGAGCGGCTTGCCGGCTTCCAGACCGAAGCCGTTCACGACGTTGAGCGTGCCTTTGGGCAGGATGTCCTGGATCAGCTCCATCAGCACGAGGATGGAAGCGGGCGTCTGCTCGGCGGGCTTGAGCACGATGCAGTTGCCGGCGGCGAGTGCGGGGGCGATCTTCCAGGCGGCCATCAGGATCGGGAAGTTCCACGGAATGATCTGGCCGACCACGCCGAGGGGCTCGTGGAAGTGATAGGCGACGGTGTCGTGATCGACCTCGCAGACCGAGCCTTCCTGGGCGCGGATGCAGCCGGCGAAGTAGCGGAAGTGGTCGATGGCGAGCGGGATGTCGGCGGCCAGGGTTTCGCGCAGGGGCTTGCCGTTGTCGATGGTTTCCGCGACGGCGAGGCGCTGCAGGTTGGCTTCCATGCGGTCGGCGATGCGGTTCAGCACGCTCGCGCGCTCGGCGGGCGAGGCCTTGCCCCAGGCGTCCTTGGCGCGGTGCGCGGCATCGAGCGCGAGTTCGACGTCTTCGGCGCGCGAGCGCGGAATCGAGGTGAACGGCTCGCCGGTGATGGGCGAGACGTTGTCGAAATACTCGCCGCCGACGGGCTTCACCCATTCGCCGCCGATGAAGTTTCCATACTGCTTTTTGTAGGGGTATTCGGTGGTCAGGAACTGCATTTCCGCGTGGTTCATGATGTCTCTCCTCCATGGATGGGACGGCATCCGTGCCTGCACGTCCGGCAGGTTCCGCACTGAATCCGCACTGAAGCGCGGGAAAACACGGATGCGTTGATCTGATGTGCGCTTCGCGCTGGGCACCCGTTCAGCGAGAACCATGCCATTGCGAGTTTGCGTGGGCCACATGCGGCGCATGCAACGCGAGGCGCCGTTCAACACGCGATCGAGCACGCGATCCAACGCTTGATCCCGTTCGTTAGGAACTCCCCCGACTCAAGGGACTGTTCCCTCCGGCAACACACGCGGCCTGCGGCTGTACCAGACTGCAACACCTCGAACGCGCGACCGGCATTCCGCGTCGCCGGACGTTTCACGCTTCATCCCCTGCCACGCAAGGCAAATCGCTAAAGAAGGCTTGAGGCAGATCAATGGCATGCGACTTGCAAAAAGCGGCGCGCTGCCATTGACGCTTACCGGACGATGGCGCCGCAACCGGGCATCGCCCTCGATAAATCGACAGGAGACAAGGATGAAAGCACGTTTAGCAACGGCTACGCGGCCCACGGCGCTCGCCCTGGGCGTCGCGCTGGCCGCGAGTCTCGGCCTGGCCGCCATTGCCGCCACGGCCGCGAATGCCGACGAGTATCCGGCCGTGACCTACGACCGCCTCGCGTCGGCGCAAGACGATCCCGGTTGGCTCACCTACTACCGCACCTATAACGGTCACGCGCATTCGCCGCTCAAGCAGATCGACACGTCCAACGTGAAGACGCTCAAGCAGGCGTGGACCTACAAGTTTCCCGCCGAACTGCAACAGGGCTTCGAAGCAACGCCTATCGTCAACGGCAACTATCTGTTCGTGACCACGCCGAAAGACAACGTCTACGCGTTCGACGCCACTACCGGCAAGCAGCTCTGGAAATACGAGCCGAAGCTGGGCGCCGAGTCGTTCAAGACGGCGTGCTGCGACGTCGTGAATCGCGGCGTGGCGCTCTACGGCAAGAACGTCTACGTCGCGATGCTGAGCGGCGAAGTGGCGGCGCTGGATGCGCAGACGGGCGCGCTCGTCTGGAAGAAGTCGATGTTCGAGCCGGGTCTCGGCTACGCGTTCTCGCTTGCGCCGCTCGCCATCGACGGCGCGCTCGTGGTGGGCAGCGCCGGCGGCGAGTACGGCGCGCGCGGCTTCATCGCGGCGCTGAGCCCCGACGACGGCAAGGTGCTCTGGAAGCGCTTCACGATACCCGGCGCGAGCGAGAAGAACGGCAACACCTGGCCCGACGGCATGCAGGAACACGGCGGCGCGCCGGCCTGGCTCACGGGCACGTACGACGCCGATTCGCGCACGCTCTACTGGGGCGTGGGCAATCCGGGGCCGTGGCTCGCGGATCTGCGTCCCGGCGACAACCTCTACTCCGACTCGCTGCTCGCGCTCGACCCGAAGACCGGCGACCTCAAGTGGCACTACCAGTACACGCGCCACGACACGTGGGACTACGACGGCGTGAACACGCCCGTGCTCGCGAAGATCAAGTACGAAGGCAAGGACTACGACGCGATCATCCACGCGGACCGCAACGGCTACTTCGATGCGATTGACCGCGGCACCGGCAAACTGATCTACGCGAAGGCATTCGTGAAGGCGACCTCGGTAACGGGCTACACGCCCGAGGGCGCGCCCATCCAGGACCAGTCGAAGTACCCGAAGGTGGGCACGACGATCGAAACCTGCCCGAGCTTCCTGGGCGGCAAGAACTGGTGGTCGCTCTCGTACGACCCTGAGCGCCATCTCGCCATCGTGCCCGCGCTGCATGCGTGCATGACGCTCTCGGGCAAGTCGGTGAACTTCATGGAAGGGCTGCCGTATCTCGGCGAAGGCTTCGAGATCAAACCCGAACCGGGCAGCAAGGGCTTCGGCGAGTTGCAGGCCATCGACGTGAACACCGGCAAGAAGGTGTGGAGCCACTGGAGCAAGCTGCCGTGGAACGGCGGCGTGGCGACGACGGCGAGCGGCATCGCGTTCAGCGGCGCGCTGGACGGCCACCTCTACGCGTTCGATGAAGCCACGGGCAAGGTGCTGTGGCAGAGCCCGAAACTCGCGAGCGGCATCGTCTCGCAGCCTGCGGTGTTCGAGTCGGGCGGCAAGGAGTACGTCGCGGTGCTCGCGGGCTACGGCGGTGCCAACCCGATCTGGGGCGGCCCGATGGCCAAGGCCGCGGAGAAGGTACCGCGCGGCGGCACGCTCTACGTCTTCGCGCTCGGCGGCGCGTGATCTAACCCGGCGCAGCGCGACGCGGCGGCTTTCGTCCGCCGTGCGCGCGGCTGCGCCGGTGCTTACCGGAAAGTACTCTCATGAATACCCGACTTCATTGCCTGGCTTCGCTGGCTTTCACGAGTGCGCTGCTCGCAGGCACCGCACTTTCGTCTGCCGATGCCTTCGCCGGCGTGCGCGTCTGCACGTTTCCCGGCAGCCCCTCGGCGCCGCTCGATCGCGCCGTCGCACGCGAAGCCTTCAAGGCCGCACACATCGAGGCCACCGTGCTCGAAGGCGCATTCGGCGCAAGCGACGACGACGGCGTCTCGCTCAAGGAACTCAACGCGGCGCTTGCGCGGCACTGCGACGTGATTGCGGGCTTCCCGCGCTCCACGGCGGCGGACGCTTCCGACAGCAAGCTCAAGTTCTCGCGCGGCTATCTGCGCTCGGGCTACGTGAGCGTGACCACCGACGCCGCGGCTGCGTCCGCGAACACCGCAAACGTGATTGCCGCCACCTATGCGAGCCCGGGGCAACTCATCGCGGTCCAGCAGAAGGGCGCGCGGCTCGTGCTCGAAAACACCTCGGAGTCCACCGTCGATGCGGTCGTGGCGGGTCACGCCGGACGCGCCATCGTCTGGTATCCGGCGCTCGTGGCGTATCGGCTTGCGCATCCGCAGCAGCGGCTCGCGGTGGCGGGCACGTCGTCGCCGTACGCGGACTGGCATCTCGTGTTCGCGTTCGGCGCGAAGAGCGCCGCGTTGCAGCCGCGCGTGGATGCGGCGCTGGCGGCGATGTCCGCGGATGGGCGGCTTGCGGCCATGACGCAGCAATGGGCGCTGCCGAAGACGGCTGTGGCGGCAACCTCTGTTGGCGAGTTGGCCACGTCCCATACGCAGGCCGATGCGTTCGCCTACCGCGACGGTCCGGCACCGACGCATGGGCCGAACGCCTACGGCGCCGCGTTGCTGTCTGCGGGGCTGTCGTCTTCCGCGCAGGGTGGCGGTTTCATCAAGGTGGATGCGAGCACGGCCAGTGCGCCTTCGTTCGTCAGCGCGCAGGTCGCGCACGGCAAGAAGCTTTATGCAGGGGCGTGCGCGAAGTGCCACGGCGCGAATCTTGAAGGCCTCAACGCGCCTGCGTTGAAGGGCCCCGCGTTTGCGCCCGCGTCGGGCTCGCATCTCACCATTGGCGGCGTGTTCACCTACATGTTCACCAACATGCCCGCCGACAACCCCGGCAAGCTGAAGCCCCAGGACTACGCGGACCTCATGGCGTACCTGCTGAACTCGAACGGCTACGCAGCCGGCGCGACGAAGCTCACGGCGGACGCCGCGAAGGCGTCGGCGACGCCGCTCAACGCGGGGTCGGCTGTCACGGTGGGGGCGTCGCAGTAAGACGTACCAACGCAGTGCGCTTCGAAGGTGCCGCCGGCGAATCATGCCGGCGGCGCTTTTAGCGTTTGCGCGAGGTGTCATGCCCGTATGGGGAGCTTGCGTTGTATCTAAAAAATAGGGGCGCTTCTATTCGTTGATCTAGGTCGAGAACATGCGATTCAGGAGGGTAGCGCTTCGCCGCGTGCCTTCAGTAGCCGCAAGGCGAGTCGATAAGCAGAGAGTCAGCGTGTCGTCTCCTATGTATCCGCACGGTTGCACACTCAAGGTCGGGGAACGTGACGGGGCAGCCCGATATGTCGGGAACACGCCTGACGCCGAGTCGTAGATGGTCGGCTTTTCTCTGCTACAGCGAGAGGCATTCAGCCCGTCTGCTTTTACAACGAACCACCACGCCATCAGTCAGGATCACTGAAGGTAACGAGTGGTCAATCTTTCCGGTATGGGTTATGAAAAGCTTCGTTCGAACCGGTCTCGTCGCCCGGCTCTATGCCATCTCGGCTGCGTTGATCGTCTTCCTGGCGGCCGTTGCAGTCGTCTTCTGGGTCCAGTTGGCCCACGTTCAGGAACTCGCCAAAAACGCCGGTGAGATCCGCGTGCATCAACTCGAGTACATCGCCAGCACGGAGCTGAGTGTCACGCAGGTCATGCTCGACCTGCGCCAGGCCATGCTCGTGACTTCGAAGGAGGGCGTCGACAGCGCCCGCCAGGACATCGTCGCGATGCGGCAGCAAATCAGCCGCAATGACGATGCCTTTCTCGCCAATATCTCCAACCCCGCAGCAAAGCAGTCGTTTCGCGATGTCTGGCTTCGAATGCAGGCCGATACCTGGCCGCAGCAGGAAGCGAATCTGCAACTCGTGGCAGACGGACATCGCGACGAGGCGTTCGCGATGTTGACCGCGCAGACCATTCCCACCTTTTCTCACATGCAGAAATGGCTGGCCGAAGAACGGGCAAGGCAGCAGGAACAACTGGGACGCGAGGTGGCCGACATTGGCGTGTCTGCACGTTCCATACGCTTTGTCATGGTGGCGCTCGTGGGCGTGATTGCCGTTTGCCTCGTCGTCTTTTCGTCGTATATCGCGGGACGTCTCAGGAACCGCATTGCAGCGTCGCGGCAGGTTGCCGAAAGAGTGCGCGACGGCGATTTCACGGTACCCGTCGTCGATTCGTCGAACGATGAATTCTCGCCGCTCCTCGGGGCGCTGGACGCCATGCAGCGTTCGCTGACGAACGTGGTCAGCAGCGTGCGCCGCGACGCTCAAAGCGTTGCGGTGGCGAGCGCCGAAATATCGAGCGGTAACGTCGATCTGTCGTCGCGCACCGAGGAACAGGCGGCCTCACTTGAAGAGACGGCGGCAAGCATCGTCCAGTTGTCGGAAACGGTACAAACGAACGCCGATCACGCCATGCGAGCCAACGATCTCGCCACCGATGCGACAGCCGTGGTCGAAAGCGGCGGTCAGACCGTCAAGGTGATGGTCGACACGATCGCAAAAATCAGCAGCAGCTCGGGCGAGATTGCGCAGATCACCGACGTGATCGAAGGCATTGCGTTCCAGACCAATATTCTTGCGTTGAACGCGGCGGTGGAAGCCGCGAGAGCGGGTGAACAGGGCCGTGGTTTCGCCGTTGTTGCAAGCGAAGTCAGAGCGCTCGCGCAACGGTCGGCAACGGCGGCGAGAGAGATCAAGACCCTGATCGATGGGTCGGTCGGATTGATTGGGGAAGGCAGCAATCATGCATCGAGCGTGGGCTCGACGATGACCCAGATCCATAAGGCGATCACACAGGTGTCGACTATCGTCGGCGATATCGCGGCTGCTTCACGGCAACAGAGTCTGAGCTTCGAACAGATCAGCAAGGCAGTCCAGCAGATGGATGAGGTCACGCAGCAAAATGCGGCGCTCGTCGAGGAGGCGGCCGCTGCTGCGCAATCGCTCGAGGACCAGTCCGCCCGATTGCGTGACGCGGTGTCAGTGTTTCGCGTGGCGTAGCGCGATCGAACCGCCGCGGAGCAACAGTCGGTTGAGCAGGCGGCGGGTCGCGTTCGGCGTTCATCCTGCAGCGCTGCTTCACGTTGTCTCCGGCCCAACCGCAAGGTAGGTCCGTTGGCGGCCGCGCGGCAAGCTCCGTGTGTTTAGGGGGGAAGCCGCGCGGTCGCATTTTTTTGCGTGCTGCCTGCGCAAGACGCGCGACAACGAAAATGCCGCACGTTTGCCCCGGCAAAACGTGCGGCATTCCGTGCGGCATTTTTCTATCGGCCTGTGTTGAGTGCTTCGGTCCGGCCAGAACTGAACCGTACTCAGGGCCTCACCCCGCCTTAAATGAATTCTCGCTGCTGCGAAACACGAGCGGCTGCACCGCCGTGTCATGCGCCTGCGCGTGCTGCCGCGCGATCTTCACCGCCTGCTCCACCACGCCGTGATGCGCGGATTTCGAGCAGACCGGATCGGCGTCAGCGGCGTCGCCTGCGAGCTGATACGCCTGGCAGCGGCAACCGCCGTGATCCGTGTGGCGCTCGTCGCAGTCGCGGCACGGTTCCTTCATCCAGTGCTCGCCGCGATACGCGTTGAATGCGGTGCTTTCGTACCAGATGTCTTTGATCGACGTATCGCGCACGTTCGGAAACGTGAGTCCCGGCAGCGACCGCGCGGCGTGACACGGCAGCGCCGTGCCGTCGGGCGATACGGCGAGAAACACCGAGCCCCAGCCGTTCATGCATGCCTTGGGGCGCACCTCGAAGTAGTCGGGCACCACGAACAGGATTCGGCAGCGCTCGCCCACGCGCGCACGGTAAGCGTTGACCACGTCTTCCGCTTCGCGCAGCTGTTCGGCGGTGGGCATGAGTTGCGTGCGGTTCAGGAGCGCCCAGCCGTAGTACTGCGTGTTCGCGAGTTCGAGATACTCGGCGCCCATGTCGAGCGCCATCTCGATGATCTGCGCCACGTGCGGCAGGTTGTAGCGATGCAGCACGCAGTTGAGCACCATCGGGTAGCCGTGCGACTTGATGAGCCGCGCCACGCGCTGCTTGAGTTCGAACGTGCGCGTGCTGGTGAGGAAGTCGTTGAGTTCGCGCGTGGAGTCCTGAAACGAGAGCTGGATGTGATCGAGGCCCGCGTCCTTGAGCTTGCCGATGCGCGCTTCGGTCAGGCCGATGCCCGACGTGATGAGGTTCGTGTAGAAGCCGAGTCCGCGCGCGTAGCCCACCAGTTCTTCGAGGTCGTCGCGCAGCAGCGGCTCGCCGCCCGAGAAGCCGATCTGCGCGGCACCCAGCGCGCGTGCCTCGCGGATGACGTTGCGCCAGCTCTGCGTGTCGAGCTCGGCCTCGTGGCGCGCGAAGTCCACGGGGTTGTAGCAGAACGCGCAATGCAGCGGACAGCGCCACGTCAGTTCGGCGAGCAGCCAGAGCGGCGGCGCAGCGGCTTCGCGCGGCGCGGGCGCCGCCCCGCCATGAGCGTGATCGAACGTCACAGGTGCGGGTGCTGAGGCTTGCATCTCGTCGTTCATGCGTTCAATCCACCCAGCCGCGTTGCCGTGCGTGCCAGAGGAAGCGATGCACGTCCGGCGCGAGGTCGGAGGCACTGAAGAGCTCTTCGAGTTCGCCGATGATGTCGTCGAGTTCGCGCGTGCCGTCGCAGCGCGCAAGAATGGCGCCGGCGCTCGGATTGAGCTTCACCATGCCTTCGGGGTAGAGCAGCACGTAGCCGTTCTGCGCGGGCTCCCATTGCAGCCGGAACATGCGGCGCAGACACGGCCGCGGGTTCACGCCGAGATCGGAATCGACGGTGTTCATACGGGGTACGCCTTTTCGATGGCATCGAGCATCGACCACAGAATGTCGAGCTTGAACTGGAGAATTTCCATGGCGCGCTGCTGGGCTTTCGGCGTCGTGAAATACGCGAGCGTGACGGCGAGGCCATGTTGCACGTCGCGCTGCGCGAGCGGAATGCGGCTGCGGAAATACTGCAGGCCGTCCTGTTCGATCCACGGGTAGAGCGTGGGCCAGCCCGCGAGCCGGTCGCGGTGAATCTGCGGCGCGAACATTTCCGTGAGCGACGAGCACACGGCTTCCTGCCACGGCGCGCGACGCGCGAAATTCACGTAGGCGTCCACGGCGAAACGCACGCCGGGCAGCACATGCTCGAGCGACCAGAGTTCGTCGCGATTGATACCCACGGCGTCGCCCAGCCGCGCCCACGCTTCGATGCCGCCTGCGTGCTCGCCGTAGCCGTCGTGGTCGTGCAGCCGCTCGATCCAGAGCCGGCGCGTTTCGCGGTCCGGACAGTTCGAGAGAATGGCTGCGTCCTTGAGCGGAATGTTGATCTGGTAGTAGAAGCGGTTCGCCACCCAGCCGCGGATCTGCTCGGGCGAGCACCCGCCGCTGTTCATCTTCACGTTGAACGGGTGATAGATGTGATAGCGCGCACCGAGCGCGCGCAACTGCGCCTCGAATTCCTCTGCGGGCCACGGCGCATCGTATGGCGTGGCGGTGGACGTCGACGCGGAGGCTGGCGAAAAAGCGGGCAAGGCTGCGTTCATGATCAAACCTCGAATTGCATGCCGTCGCGCGCCACTTCGATGCCGCGCGCACGGATCGCCGCGTACTCGGCCGAATGCGGGTCGAGTATGGGGTTGGTGTTGTTGATGTGGATGAGCACCTTGCGCGTGGCGCGCGGCAGTCCGTCGAGCAGTTGCACCATGCCCGGTTCGCCCTTGTAGCCGCACTGCGCGAGATGGCCCATGTCGATGGCGAGCTTGTCGGCGAGACCCAGGTCGATCATTTCGGTCTGCGACCAGAACGTGCCGTCCACGAGTACGAGCTGCGCCGAGTTCATGGCTGCCAGCACCGCAGGCGATGCGCCTGCGAGACCCGGCGCGTAGAACACCCGCGCACCGTTGGCCACGTTCTCGATCACGAGCGCAATGTTGTCGCCGGGCACGCCGGACTCGCGTCGCGGCGAGTAGGGCGGCGCCTTGCTTTGCACGGCGATGGCCGTGAAGCGCAGCCCGCCCGCGTGGGCAATCTCGAACGGTTCGTCGAGCACGATGTCGTGACGGTCCACGCCGCAGTAGTGCGCGAGGAGCGGCACGAGCGGCAGGCCTGTGGAAAGGTCGTCGAAGACGGGCGGCGTCGCGTAGAGCGGCAGCGGCGTCGTGCGTTCGCGCAGCATCAGAAGGCCCGTGACGTGATCGATCTGTGCGTCGATCAGCATCACGGCCACGATGCCGGTGTCCCGCACCGACCGTGCAGGCTGCAACTCGGGATGCGAGCGCAACTGCGCGAGCAGGTCGGGCGAGGCGTTGATCAGAACCCAGTCCGTACCGTTGCCGCTCACGGCGATCGAGGACTGCGTGCGCGGCTGGATGTCGCCGGTATAGCTGCGGGCGTGAGTGCAATTGGCGCAGTTACAGTTCCACTGCGGCAGGCCGCCGCCCGCGCCCGAACCCAGAATCCTGATCTTCATGATGTTGCGTGGCGGGCGCCGTCAACGCATGCGTGGCCCTTCGGCCCGCATGCGCGCGGCGCGTCGCGTTCCGTTTAGCGGTTGGCGATGTACATCGTGATTTCGAAGCCGAAACGCAGGTCGGTATAGGCGGGGGTGGTCCATTGCATGGCTGTCTCCTTGAGTTGGATGGGATGTAGACCGCAGCAATGCTGGCGGTCGGGGCTTTCATTGCAAGGTCCATGCCGGTGGTGAGTGCGCGTTGCCGCTGCAAAAGCGAGCGGCGAACGCGGGCCGCGATGCGCGTATCGAACGCGGCATCGGGGCAGGCGGGCGGGAATCTGGCTGAATTGGGACTGAACTCGGGGCTTTTGTCTGGCCTTTCGTGTTGCCTTCGCAGTGGAGCGCATCGAGGCGGGGCGTGGGCACGCTATCGGCTCGTCATCGAGCCGCGGTGCGCCGCGCGTGCTGTTCCGTTGTGCCACACCGGGTGTTCCAGAACGGAACAGCGCGGAAGAACCGCACGGTGAAACAGCACACAAGCGAGCGCCGCCACACGCATTATGAATTCACGGCGTTGTCGTCTTCGCCTGCGCCTTCACCCTGGCCCTCGTTCGAAAGCGACGGCAGCTTGCGATAGATCGTGTTGCGCGAGACGCCGAGCGCGCGCGCCGCGGCCGACACGTTGCCGCCGTGCTGTGCGACCGCTGCTGCGATGGCCTGCGCTTCCACATCCTGCAGACGCGCGCCGCGCAGCGGCATGACCTGCGCGATGCCTTGGGGTTGTCCCTGGGATGATGCGACGCACGGGCGCGGGTTGCGCAGGTCGTCGAAGAAATCGTCGGGCAAATGCTCGCGGCGAATCTCGCCGTCTTCGTCCACCATCGCGGCGGCCGTGCGCAGCAGGTTCGCGAGCTGGCGGAAGTTGCCGGGCCACGTGCATTGCGTGAAGAGCGTCATGACGTCGTCGGCCACGGTGAGCGGGGCGTCGGTCGCCGCGCGCCCCGCCTGTTGCGACTCGTGGTGCAGCATCTTGAGCACCACGGCTTCCAGATCGGTGCGCTCGCGCAGCGGCGGCAGCTTCACGACGAGGCCGTTCAGGCGGTAGTAAAGGTCTTCGCGGAAGCGGTTTTGCGCAATCATCTCGCGCAGGTCGCGGTGCGTGGCGCAGACCACGACGATGTCCACGGGAATCGAGCGCGCCGAGCCGAGCGGGTTGACCTGGCGCTCCTGGAGCACGCGCAGCAGCCTCACCTGGAGCGGATACGGCATGTCGCCGATTTCGTCGAGAAACAGCGTGCCGCCGTTGGCCTGCAGCAGCTTGCCGACAGCGCCTTTGCGCCGCGCGCCGGTGAACGCGCCTTCCTCGTAGCCGAACAGTTCCGATTCGATCAGCGTTTCGGGAATCGACGCGCAGTTCACCGCGACGAACGGCCCCGCATGGCGCGGCGAGTCGTTGTGAATGGCGCGCGCGAGCAGTTCCTTGCCGGTGCCGGTTTCGCCGTTGATCAGAATCGGCACGTCTTTGCCGATCACCTTGCGCACCTTGCCGATGACCGCCGACACCTGTGGATCGCCGGTGTCGAGGTAGGCGAGGCGCGAGAGCATGGTGGAGCGGGCATGGGCGGTCGCGGCGCCGGTGCCCGTGGCTGGGGCGTTTGCCGCTGCGGGGGCCGGTTGTGCCGTGCCGTCGTGCTCTGCCGCATCGGCCTGCAAGGCGCGCGCTGTGGAGGCGGGCAGCGCCGGCCGGCGGAAGTCCACCTTCGCGCAGACCGTGGCGCCGGTGTGCAGATTCAGCGCAATGTACTGGCCAGGGCTTGCGCGCAGCCGTTCGAGCAGTTGCGCGCTCCCCACGCCAAAGAGCGACGAGAGCGTGTGTGCGCGCAGTGCCGAAAGCGGCAGCCCGAGCTGGAATTGCGCGCTGCGGTTCGCGGCGAGAAAGCGGCCGTCCGAAGTGAATGCGGCAATGCCCTCCATCAGCGTGCCGAGAAACTCGGGGCGCGCATGAAACGCGATCTGCAGCGTTTCGCGGAAGGTGTTCATGAACAGATGGTTCTCGATCATCTGCACCGACATCCGCGCGAGCGCCATGGTGTGCTGGTGATAGCTGCGGTGGTCGCCCGTTACGTCGAGCACGCCGATCAGGTCGCCATAAGGGTCGACGATGGGCACGCTCGAACACGTGAGAAAGCGGTTGGCCGCGAGATAGTGCTGGTCGCCGTGCACGACCGTGGGCGAGCGTTCCGCGATGGCGGTGCCGATCGCGTTGGTGCCCTGGCGGTCTTCGGCCCAGTTCGCGCCGGGACGCAGCGCCACTTTCTCGGCGCGGCGCAGGAAGTCGTCGTCGCCGACGGAATGCAGGATCAAGCCTTGGGAGTCCGTCAGCACGATCATGCTTTGCGTGTTGACGATCTGCTCGTGCAGCGTTTCCATGACCGGCGTGGCGTGCGCGCACAGAATGCGGTTCTGCTCGAGCTTGAGGCGCAGTTCGGAGGCCGGAAGCACGTCGTAGTCCGGGCGCGTGGAGGCGCTGAGACCGTACATTTCCGAACGTTCGTGAGACTTCTGGATTTCCGGGGCGAGCCAGCTGGACTCGCGCGTCGCCGACGGGCCGGCGACGTGACGGACATCGTCACGCATTGTCTCCTCCTTGTTTTGCGCCGGTCGTTTTGCCGGCGCCTTGGGTGTTGCCGATAATGCAAATTCTGCGCCAGAGGATGGCGGCCCGCCGCCGCGGTACCTTGCCGCCGCGAGGCGGCTTACAACACGCTGTCAGGGAAAGCGGCGGGGGAAAGCAGCTAACGCTCGGATGGCAGCCGACGTTGCGCTTCGTTCGAGGTTCACGCTGTACTGTGCGGCGTGTCTGTTTGCTGGCGTTGACCTGCATCAAGCCGCGCAGGGGCGCCTGAGGGTTTGAAAATGGCTAGGGATGGTGCCGGCGCGGCCGCTCTTGAGTGGCATAGGGTGACGTGTGAGGGAACCTGAGAGGCCCGCGCGCGGACTTATCGATACCGGTTTCGATCCGAAGGCCCGGTCCACGCGCTTTTCCCGCATCACCTTGCATCGCCCGTCGCTGCCGCCGCGAGGCACGAGCCGTGCTACCGCGATCGCCCCTGACTGTTTTCATCGAGGTTGCCCGTTACGTCACTCATGCGAAAAAAATCGTCTACGTCTGTCGCTTTCGTTCCGTTCATGTTGCTGGTGTCGCTGTTCCTCGCCGCGGGTACGGCGCGCAACGCCTGTGCGGCCGCGGTGCCTGCGAGCGCTGCGTCGGCCAGTGCCGCGTCGGCTGCCGCAGCCAGTGCGCCGCGATTGACGCCCGATCAGGCGCGCGCCGCGCTCGACGTGCTCGAAAGCCCGGCACGGCGCGCCCAGGTCGAGAACACGTTGCGTGCCATCGCGGCAGCCGGTGCGCTTGCCGCGCCCGCCAGCGCGCCCGCCGCCGCGAGCGCGGCGACAGCGGCAAGTGGCACGGTGGCCTCCGCGGCATTGCAGTCGAATGGGCTCGCCGCGCAGCTTGCGCGGCAAGGCGCGCACTGGGCGGTGCACGTGGCGACGGCGCTGCGGCGGTCCGCGGCGGCATTGCTCGATGTGTCGTCATTGCGCGCATGGTGGGCCGACGCGCTGACGAATCCCGCGAAGCAGGCCGCGGCGCGCGATGTGGCGCTCGCGCTGCTTGCCACCTTGTTGCCGGCGTTCATCGTCGAGTGGGGTGCGCGCCGCGCACTGCGGCACGTGATTCGCACCGTTGCGGCACGCCGGCGCGATCAGGCGGATCAGGCCGAGCAGCGCGAGCGCGCAGCGGCGGCTGCGGCACGTAAAGCGGAGGACGCGAGGAGCGACGTGAGCCGCCCGGACTCCGTCGAGCCCACGCCACGCACAACGACCGGCGCCGCCAAGGAAGCGCGCGGCAAGCTGCACGCCGCGCAGCACTGGTCGCTGCTGCGGCATCTGCCGCGCGCTGCGCTACGCGCGCTGTTGCGGGCGTTGCCGCTCGTCGCGTTCGTCGCGGTGGCGAGCGGCGCCATGTCGCTCTTCACCACAGACGGTTCGCCCGCGGACAGCGTGATCGGCTCGCTCATCGATATCTACGTGATCTGCCGTGTGGTCGTAATCGTCGGCGAATTCTTCGCGCAGCCGGACGCGCCGGGTCTGCGGCTGCTGTTTTTCTCGGACCACTGGGCGGTGTGGCTGCAGCGCTGGATCGTGCGCATCGTCGTGATTGCGGGCGCCGGCGCGGCCGTAGCGGAGACTGCCGCGGCGCTCGGGCTCAACGAAGGCGCGCACGCGGCGTTGATGAAGGCGATCGCGCTCATCGCGCACGTCATGATCGCCGTGATGATTCTGCAAAGCCGCAAGCCCGTGGCCGCCTGGCTGCGCGAGCACAGCGCTCACCGCCAGTCGCTTTCGATCGCGGGCAATCTGCTTGCCGACGCGTGGGCCGGCATCGCGGTGTTCGTCGTGATGGCGCTGTGGTTCGTCTGGGCGCTCGACGTGCGCGACGGCTACAGCCTGCTGCTTCATACGGGCGGAATGTCGGTCGCCATCCTGATCGGTGCACGCGTGGCGTCCATCGTGTTGCACGGCGCGCTCGCGCGTCTGTTCCAGCAGAAGGAAGGGGCGCCCTCGTCGCTCGTGCAGCAGCGCGCGTATCGCTATTACCCGCTGTTGCGCGGCATCGTCTCGGCGTTCGTGACCCTCGTCACCGTGTTCCTGCTGTTGCTCGTGTGGGGCGTGGACCTGCGCATGCTGTTCGCGGACGGCACCGTGGGGCACCGGCTCGCGTCGGCGCTGGCGACCATCGCCGTTGCGGCGGTCGTCGCGCTGGTTGCGTGGGAAGCCATCAACGTCGCCATCGAACGGCGACTCGACAACTGGACTACGAGCGGCGACTTCGTGCGTGCCGCGCGCTTGAGGACGCTCGTGCCGATGGTGCGCACGCTGCTTTTCATCGTGATCGCGCTCGTCGTGGTGCTGACGGGCCTCTCGGAACTCGGCGTGAACACGGGGCCGCTGCTGGCGGGCGCGAGCATTTTCGGCGTGGCGCTCGGCTTCGGTTCGCAAAAGCTCGTGCAGGACTTCATCACAGGCATCTTCCTGCTCATGGAGAACGCCATGCAGGTGGGCGACTGGGTGACGCTCGCGGGCGTATCGGGCACGGTGGAGTATCTGTCGATTCGCACGGTGCGGCTGCGCGCCGGCGACGGCTCGTTGCACACGGTGCCGTTCAGTTCGGTCACGACCATCAACAACACGAATCGCGGCATCGGCAACGCAGCGGTGAAGGTGAACATCGCTTACGGCGAAGACGTGGACCGCGCCGTCGAGACGCTAACTGAGATTGGCGCCGCCTTGCGCGAAGACGAGAGGTTCAAGGCCGGCATTCTCTCGGACTTCGCGTTCTGGGGTGTGGACGCGGTGGATGGCGCGGCGGTCACGCTTGCGGGCCAGGTGCAATGTACCGACAAGGCGCGCTGGGGCGTGCAGCGCGAGTTCAACCGGCGCATCGCGGACGAGTTCCGGGCGCGCGGCATCCGCATCGCGAACCCGCAGCGCACGGTGTGGGTGAGCGGCGAACCGGCGAAGCAGGGTGGAGCCGCCGAGGTGAGCCAGCCGGGTCACGAGTCGCGCGACGCAGAAGCGGCGCAGGCGGACGTAGCGGCGCAAAAGCCGTTGGGCGCTGAACAACCGGTGGGCGATCCTGCGCCCACGGGCAACGCTCGACCGGGTGACGGGCAGGGCAGCGGCAAGGCGGGCCACGAGCCGTCTTGAAGTGCGTCCGTCCGGAGGTGCGTTCCTGAATGCGTCTTCAGGCGGCGCCATCGCATGCATCTGCGCCGGTTGTTGCCGCGCACGGCAACGGTCGCGACCGTCCTTCTGCATGAAGCTGACATCACGCTGCCCCGGCATCGACGGTAGAATCAGCGCTCCCCTACGAGGCCCTCGAACGAGGGCCTTTCCACGCTCACGATGCGACGCCCGGCGTACCGCACGTTCCATTCGCCGACGCGTTGCCGACGGGTACGAACGGAGGTGCACGTGCGCGCGGCTCTCATTCCATCGATTCGTATTGCGTTTTTTTCGGCGCTTCTTCCGGCACTTCTGCCGACGTTTTTTTCCGCGCTGCTGTTCGCATCGCTCACCGCCTCGGCAGCGGGCGACGCGCATGGCGAAGGGGCCGATTCCGTCACCATGCATCACCGCACGCCGGACCGCAGCGGACAGTACGTGGTGCCCGGTCTCACCTGGCAGCGCGCCGCGCATCTGCAACGCGATACCGGCTTCGACGGCAAGATCGAAGGCGCGGTCAACGCGCAGCCGCTTTACTGGCATTCGGCAGACACGGGCGCAGCAGCGCAGTCGAACGGGCTGCTGATCGTCGCCACCGAAACGAACGCGGTCTACGCGCTCGATGCCACCACGGGCCGCACCGTCTGGCGCACGGCGCTCGGTCCCGCGGTGCCGCGCAGCGCGATGCCATGCGGCAATATCGATCCCCTCGGCGTGACGGGCACGCCGGTGATCGATGCGGCGAGCGGCACGCTTTATCTCGACGCGATGGTGCTGCGCGAAGGGCAGCCGCGTCATTTCGTGTTCGGACTCTCGCTGCGCGACGGCGCTGTGCAAAAGGGCTGGCCGCTCGACATGGAAGCGGCGCTCAAGACGCGCGGCGTGGCTTTCACCTCGCGCGCGCAGAACCAGCGCAGCGCGCTAGCGTTGATGGACGGACAACTCTTCGTGCCCTATGGCGGCAACTGGGGCGACTGCGGCGACTATCGCGGCATGGTGGTGAGCGTGCGGCTCGACCATCCGGGCGTAGCGAACGTGTGGGCCACGCGCGCGGCGAAAGGCGGCATCTGGGCGCCGGGCGGCATTGCGGCGGCGGACGGCCAACTGTTCGTCTCGACGGGCAACACCGAAGGCACGCGCACGTGGGGCGACGGCGAAGCCGTGATTCGCCTCAGGCCCGATCTACGCCATTCGGCCGATTCCCGCGACTTCTTCGCTCCGGCAGACTGGAAGCAACTGGACGACGCGGATCTCGACTTGAGCGGCGTGAACCCTGTCCCGATCGACTTGCACGGACGCAAGTTGATCGTCGCGCTGGGCAAGGACGGCAAGGCGTATCTGCTCGATCGCGAGAACCTGGGCGGTATAGGCGGCGCGCTGGACGTAGCGCGCGTGTCGTCCAGTTCGATGCGCACGGCGCCGGCTTCGTGGGCCACGGCCGATGGTGTCTTCATTGCGTTTCAGGGAGCGGGTTCGGCGTGTCCTTCGGGCGAAGCCGGCGCGGGGCTCACGGTGCTGCGAGTTGCTTCGGCATCGCGCGGCGGTATCGGCACAGCCTGGTGTGCGGCGCTGGACGGCGCCGGTAGCCCGATCACGACCACGAGCGACGGCAACGCGGACCGTATCGTCTGGGTCGTCGGCGCCGAGGGCGACGAGCGCGTGCACGGCTTTCGTGCGGACAATGGCGAGCCGGTGTTCACGGGCGGCAGTGCGCAGGAGCGCGTGCCGGGTGTGCGTCACTTCGCTACCATGCTGGCGGCGAACCAACGGCTTTATGTGGCCGGCGATGGGCGCGTGTACGCGTTCAAGGCTGGGCAGTGAGGCCCGGCCGGCTAAAGAAGGAACGGTACAGGTCGTTAATACACAGGTTTTGCGCGGCGCTTGCGGCAACCCGTTTGCGTTCCGTTTGCTTCTGGTTTGCGGGCCGAGGTCGGCTCGCCGCCGCGCCAGCCTTTTCTTCCGGAGTGTCCGCTTTGTCAGTATCCCTGCGCTTGTTGAACCGCCGCGTCGCTCTCTACTGCACGCTTGCTCTGTCGCTGTTTGCCGGCGCCTGTGGCGGGGGAGGTGGTGGTGGCGGCACCAGCACGTCGGCCACGAGCGCCCCCGCCAGCACCAGCACGGCGAGCACGCTTTCAGGCTCGACAAACGTCTCGATTGCTGCGGCTCGCAATCTGCCGGCGAAGCCAGTCTGGGAGGTCTACTACGGGCAGGCATCGCAGGTCGACCTCGCGCGGCTTGCATCGAGCTTCAACGTGATCGTGATCGACGCCGATCCCAGCGGCACGGCACCCAACTTCACTGCCGACCAGATCGCGACGCTGAAATCGCACGGCGCAAAGGTGCTGAGCTACCTGAATGTGGGCGCTTGCGAGACATGGCGCTCGTACTGGCAAACCGTGCCCGCGGGTTTCGTGTCGTGCGGCGCGAACCAGGCAGCGCAGCTCGGCAGGTATAGCGGTTTTTCCGAGTACTGGATGAACGTGGGCAACGCGGACTACCAGAACCTCATCGTGAACTACGTCGCGCCACGGCTTGCGGCGACGGGTGTCGACGGCTTCATGCTCGACAATTTCGAGATCGTCGGCCACGCGGCGAACGCCGCGCAGGGACCGTGCGACAGCGCGTGCAAGCAAGGCGGCCTCGACCTCGTCGAGCAACTGCGCAACGCGTTCCCGAATGCGCCCATCCTGCTCAATGCGGCGCCGACCTCGGCGATCAGCGGGGCGAGCGGCGGTGTGTCGTTCCCGATGCTCGTCGACGGCGTCTTTTTCGAACAGGTCTTCCTGCCTTCCACCGACAGTTCCTTGCTCCAGGCGCTGCAAACCTGGAAGAGCACGGAAGTCGCGCTGCCGCGCAGCGCTTTTTTCACCGGCACGCTCGATTACGTGAACAGCTGTTCGGATACCACGAGTGCGCAAAACGGCTGGACTGCGAGCGTGAATGCGGGACTGAGCCCGTCGGTGTCGATCCAGGCGCTCAATCAGGTGTGCTGGTGGTCGTTCCTGCCGACGCCGACCTAAGTCGGCCACCATGATCTGAGCGAATTAATTCGGAAAAATAAGTCATACAGCGCATGTTGCTGCGCAACTAAGATACGGGTTTTCCCTCATCTGGCGACGCATCATGGCTTCCGAATCTTTCTCGATTGCCCGCCTGGGCGCCGGGCCTGGCCGCCTGCCGGCGTTCGCGGCATTAGCAACGGTCAGTGTGCTGACGGGCGTCGGCGCCGGCCTGGGCGGCATGTTGCTGGCGCTGCTGCTCCACGCTATCCAGCACCTCGCGTATGGCTACAGCCTGGATCGCCTTGTCGGCCATGAGAGTTTTCTGAGCGGCGTGACTGCCGCTTCGCCCGGACGGCGGTTCGTGGCGCTTCTGGCGTGTGGACTCGTTGCCGGAATCGGATGGTGGGCGCTCTACCGCTTCGGCCGTCCGCTCGTGAGCATCAAGCGGGCCGTCAAGGAGGACGGGCCGCGCATGCCGGGCGCGAGCACCGTTGTTCATGCGTTGCTGCAGATCGTTACCGTGGCGCTCGGCTCACCGCTGGGCCGCGAGGTGGCGCCGCGCGAGATCGGCGCAGTGTGGGGCAGCTGGCTTGCGCGGCGCGCGGGGCTGAGCGCCGGCGAGACCCGCATCATGATTGCCTGCGGCGCAGGTGCAGGTCTCGCCGCGGTTTACAACGTGCCGCTCGGCGGCGCGCTGTTCGTGCTCGAAGTGCTGCTGGGCACGTTCGAATGGAGGGCGCTGGTGCCCGCTGTCGTGACCTCGACGATTGCGGCTGCCACCGCCTGGCTCGGACTCGGCAACGAACATCAGTACACGCTGATCGGGCCGCTCGCGCTGACTACGCCGCTTGTCGTATGGTCGGCGATCTGCGGTCCGCTCTTTGGCTTTGCCGCGTGGGGATTCACCCGGCTCGCCGAACAGGCCCGCGCCCGCGCACCGAAAGACGCGCGATTACCGCTCTTTGCGCTCGTCAATTTCGCGTTGATCGGTGCGCTCGTCGTCTATTTCCCGCAGTTGGCCGGCAACGGCAAAGGTGCCGCGACGCTTTCGTTCGACAGCGCGCTCAGTATCGGACTGGCCGCGATCCTCCTCGTGCTGAAGGTCGCGATCGAGATGGGCAGCCTGCGCGCAGGCGCCGAAGGTGGACTGCTTACGCCAGGCCTGACGAACGGCGCGTTGCTCGCCGTCGTGCTCGGTGGCGCGTGGAACATGATGTGGCCGGGGACGTCGGCGGGCGCCTTTGCCATTGTGGGCGCAGCGGCGTTCCTCGCTGCATCGATGCAGATGCCTATGACCGCGCTGGTGCTGATGGTCGAGTTCACGCAGGTCGGCCACGACATGTTGATCCCGATGCTGCTCGGCATTGCGGGGTCTGTCGCAACGTTCAGGCTCGTCACGCAGGCGATTGTCCGTGCTGCTGTGAAGGGCGAGCCGCGGGGCATACAGCCCAGTGCACTGCCGAATGCGCAGCGGCCGGCGGCGTTGGCTTCGGTGGCCGTTCGCGAGCGAGCCTGATGTCGCGGCTTATTTCCAGCGCCCGGTAGGGCTTTCGCTACGCATCCTGAGCGGCGTGCATTCTCGGGGATTTCCCTGGGACGGTCAGCTGTATCTGCGTGGACGTTGCCCACCGATGTGGTGCCCGGCTTGGTGGCGAACCCTTGCCGCGCTCGTCCAATTCCTTGTTTTGAATGGGGATCCGGCCTCGGTCCGGTTGCATGGCGAAGCCGCTGCCGTGGTGCGTTCCGGCCAGATCAGGTGAGAGCCACCGCTGTACCTTTTTCGAAATCAGTTCGGTCTGCACCTTTGCGAGCAGCGACCGCCCTTCCGTGAGAGTCAGACCCAGTTCGGCAACACTACGGTCAGGGCGCTCAATGACGGCCAGTACTCCGTCGCCCTCCTCGAGTGGGTCACTTTCGCCGTCGACCAACCTTGCTTCGATGATCAACCGCATGGCTTGCTCCCACCGTTGCGAGACCGATTAGCCTACTTCAAACGAAACCGGAGCCGCCACCGAAAACTCAAACGGCCCTGATAAGCAGCCTCCCCAACTTTTGCTCGCTCTCGATCGATTCTGTCCTCCAACTGATGCGTCGTGAGCGCGGACGAAAAGTCTGCGAAGGCGATCGTTCAACAGTCCACAAAAAACGCTGAATGACGTTGAACTTCGCGGCCTTCCCACTGCACCACTCGGTACATGATGCGATCACGATCAACCCAATCCATACGCCCGGCGCGCCAGTGCCAACGCCAGCACTTCCGCCGGGTCCACTAGCCTCCATTCCCGCGCTTCGTCGATGAACGGCATCGCGAGCGGAATCTCCGTGCATGCCATCACCATCGGCAGATCGCCGTGCTGTTCGTGCAACACACGGCCCACTGCCGCGAATCGCTCGCGCGCGAGCTCGAGCCTGCCGGCCTTGACCCCGTCATAGATCCCTTCCATCAACGCGCCGCGCTCCCGAGCCGTGGGCAGGACGCAGCGAATCCCGCACGCATCGAACGCCTGCTGATAGAGCGCCATCCGATAGGTGCCCTCCGTTGCCAGCAGGATCGCCGACGTGACGCCGGAGGCGCGCAGATGCATGGCAGTTTCCTTCGCGATATGCAGCAGCTCGACATCGGGCTGTTCTCGCTGCAACGCCGCCTGCCACGCATGGGCGGTATTGCACGCGACTGCCACCGTGCGAGCGCCGAGGCGGGCGAGCCGCTCGATGGCCAATGACATGCCTTGCAGCGGTTGCGGCGCATTCGGGTCGAGCAACGCCCGGCTACGGTCCACCACCGGAATCTGCGCGAGCCAGTGCTCGGGGAACGCCTGATCGACGATCGGCGTGCCGTGCTCACGCAAACAGCGCTCGCATGCAGAGAGGAACAAACGCACGAAATCGACGCCTGCGGCGGGTCCCATGCCGCCGAGGATGCCGACGGGATGGCGGGCCCGCAGCGTCGCCCGCAGCTCAGCGGATGAAAGGCCGGGCACGATGCGCGCGCCGGACGGCAAGAGCGGGTCAGTGTTCATCGAGATGCCGAATCGGTGAGAATGAGTTAGGGTTATCCCTAATGAAAATGTATTTTCGTCGAAGCTATTGTGGCGAAAAATTATTTTCATGTCCAAGTTCTCAACCGTATCCGGGGTGCAATGAGCAAGTCAGAGGCGTCCGTCGTCGACCGTATCGCGCAGGTGTTGCCGTCGCTGAGCGACGCGCATCGGCGCCTTGCCGACTACGTGCTCGCGAAGCCGTTCAAGGTCGCGGTCATGACGATCGACGAATTCGCAAGTGCCTGCGAAGTGTCCAACGCGACGGCCAATCGCTTCGTGCGCAAGCTGGGTTTGCCGGGCTATCCGCAATTCCGGGCGTTGCTCGCACAAGGCTTCGAGCAAGCCCTCGCGCCCGTCGAGCGCCTGCGTCTCGAACGCACGCGCGCGGCATCGGCGGCGGACATCTTTTCCGCGTCTTTGTACGAGGACCAGCGCAATTTCGAGCTGACACGCATGTCGCTCAGCGCCGACGGGTGCGAGAAGGCCGTGCAAGCCGTGCTTGGCGCGCGTCGAATTTTTATCGTCGGCTTCGGGTCGAGCGGGTTCCTCGCGGGTTTCCTCCAACGCAATCTCACCGTGCACTGCGATGTCGTCAAAAGCCTCGCGACGCTAGGCGGCGTGTCGGAAGCGGCTCGCCAGATCTCGCGCATCCGCCAGGGCGATCTGCTGATCTCGATCTGTTTCCCGCGCTATCTCGCCGACACCGTCACGCTGACGAAGTCGGCCCGCGAGGCCGGCGCGGGTGTGCTCGCCATCACCGACAAGCCGACCTCGCCGATCGCCAGACACGCCGACGTCTGCCTCTATGCATCGAGCGAACGGCAGTACCTGTCGAACTCGGAAACAGCGGCGCTCGGCATGATCGAGGCGCTTTCGGCGGCGGTGGCGCATCGCTCCGAGAACTCGCTCGACGATGTGGCGCAACTGACCGAGGCGGTGATGCCGTGGCTAAGCAACCAGGATCAAAACCATGACTGACGCTGTACTGGCGATTCACGGCGGTGCGGGCGCGATGGCGCGTGCGGACGCCTCCGCCGAAATGCGCGAGGCGTACGAAAACGCGCTCGCGCGCATCTTGCAGGATGCGGGACGCGTGCTGGAGCAGGGCGGCAGCGCGCTCGACGCGGTGACCGAGGCCGTCCGGTTGCTGGAGGAATGCCCGCTTTTCAATGCGGGGCATGGTGCGGTATTCACGAGCGCCGGCACGCATGAACTCGACGCGTCGATCATGGACGGCCGCACGCTGCAGGCCGGCGCGGTCGCCAATCTGCGCACGGTGCGTAATCCGGTGCTCGCGGCGCGTGCGGTGATGGAGCGAAGCCAGCACGTGATGTTCGTCGCCGAAGGCGCGGAAGCCTTTGCGCGAGAGCAGGGGCTCGAATGCGTGGACCCGTCGTTCTTCTCGACGCCGTTACGCCGCGAACAACTCGAACGCGTGCAGCAGGCCGATGCGCGGCAAACGACGCTCGATCACGATGCCGTCTCCACCGGCGCGGTGCCGCTATCGTTTTCCCACGCAACGCAGGGGGCTGCGCCGCTGGATGAAGACCGCAAGCTCGGCACGGTCGGCGCCGTGGCGCGCGACCGTCACGGCAACCTGGCCGCTGCTACGTCCACAGGCGGCATGACCAACAAGCAGCCGGGCCGCGTCGGCGACGCGCCGATCATCGGCGCGGGCTGCTATGCGGAGAACGGCACCTGCGCAATCTCGACCACCGGCAGCGGCGAGATGTTCATCCGCATGGTGGTGGCCCACGACATCGCGGCCCGCATGCGATACGCGGGCGCGTCGCTGGACGAAGCCGCGCATCACGTGGTTCACGAACAATTGCCGCGCATCGACGGACGCGGTGGTCTGGTGGCGGTCGACGCACACGGCAACGTGAGCATGCCGTTCAACACGGAAGGGATGTACCGAGGCTTCATTCGCGCAGGACAGCCCCCGGTCGTCGCCATTTACAGGTAGCTCGGCCAAGGGCGTTCGCGGTGCGAAGGCCCGGCTCTTTTCGGCGGAAGAAAGATGATGAGCGAGAAAGTTGCCGCCTTCGCGGACATGGCGTCCGAGCGGGTCGTACAGGTTGAAGATCTGAGCGTCGAGTTCAGAGGATCGGAACGTACGGTCGAAGCAGTCAAGCATCTTTCGTTTCATGTCGATCGCGGCGAGACGCTGGCGATCGTCGGTGAATCGGGCTCAGGCAAATCGGTGACGTCGCTCGCGCTGATGCGGCTCGTCGAGTACGGCGGCGGCCGTATCACCGGCGGTCGCCTTGGATTTCGCCGGCGGGGCGGACAGACGGTCGACATCGCGCAGTGCTCGGGGCAACAGATGCGCGCGATGCGCGGCGCCGATCTCGCGATGATCTTTCAGGAGCCGATGACGTCGCTCAATCCGGTCTTTCCGGTGGGCGAGCAAATCGCCGAATCGATCCGCCTGCACCAGGGGCTCGGTGTCGCCGAGGCGCGTGCGCAAGCGCTGCGCATGCTCGATCAGGTGCGTATCCCCGACGCGCGAAACGTGCTTGGACGCTATCCGCACCAACTGTCGGGCGGGATGCGCCAGCGCGTGATGATCGCGATGGCGCTCGCCTGCAAGCCGGCGCTTCTGATCGCGGACGAGCCCACCACGGCACTGGACGTGACGGTGCAGGCGCAGATCCTTCAATTGATCCGCGAACTGCAGCGCGAGATGCAGATGGGCGTCATGTTCATCACGCACGACATGGGTGTAGTGGCCGAGGTCGCCGACCGCGTGCTCGTGATGCTGCGCGGCGAGGCCGTCGAGGCGGGCGCGTCGCAGCAAATCTTCGATACGCCTTCTCACGTCTATACGCGTGCGCTGCTCGCAGCGGTGCCGCGGCTCGGATCGATGCGAGGAACGGATTTGCCGGCCCGCTTTCCGCTGCTCGCAGGCACGGATGTCGCGCCGATTCAGGCGGCCGCGCCGAGCGCTCGCAGCGCCCTCGACACCAAGGCGCAGGAGCGCGAGCCGATCCTGAGCGTGCGCGAGTTGACTACGCGCTTCGATATCCATACCGGACTTCTGAGCCGCGTCACGCGTCGTGTGCACGCGGTGGAGAAAATCAGTTTCGATCTGCATCGCGGCGAGACGCTGTCGTTGGTGGGTGAATCGGGCTGCGGCAAATCGACGACGGGCCGCTCGCTGCTGCAACTCGTCAAGAGCCAGAGCGGCCACATCCTGTTCGACGGTCAGGACATCAGCCGCTTGCACGGCGACGCGCTGCGCGATCTGCGCCGTCATATCCAATTCGTGTTTCAAGACCCGTTGGCCTCGCTCGACCCGCGGTTGACGGTCGGCTACTCGATCATGGAGCCGATGCGCATTCATCGGCTTTACCCGGCGGGCGAGGCGGAAGCGCGCATGCGTTATCTGCTCGAGCGAGTCGGCTTGCCCGCCGATGCCGCGCAGCGCTATCCGCACGAGTTCTCGGGCGGCCAGCGTCAGCGGATTTGCATCGCGCGAGCGCTGGCTACCAACCCGAAGGTCGTGATCGCCGACGAATCGGTCTCGGCGCTCGACGTCTCCATTCAAGCGCAGATCGTGAACCTGCTGATCGATCTTCAGCGCGAGATGGGCATGGCGCTGTTGTTCATCTCGCACGACATGGCCGTCGTGGAGCGGATCAGTCACCGGGTGGCGGTTATGTATCTCGGCCAGATCGTCGAGATCGGCTCGCGCCGCGACATTTTCGAGAATCCGCAGCATCCCTATACGAAGCGGTTGATGGCCGCGGTGCCGGTCGCGGACCCGCAGCGGCGCCACCTCGACCGCAAGCTGTCGTCGGGCGAGATCCCGAGCCCGATCCGCGACGTCGGCGACGAGCCTGTCGTCGTACCGCTCAAGCAAATCGACCGAGACCACTATGTCGCGCAGCACGCCATTGCCGCGCAGTTTTGATGTACCCACCCGCAACGAGGAGTAGAACCATGCGAACGTTTCGCGCCACACAATGGATTGGGGCCATTGCGCTGGCCTTTGGGGTTTTCACCGCGCCGTTGGCGATGGCCGCGAAAGACGTGACCATCGCGGTACCGGTCTCGCTCGATTCGCTGGATCCGTACAACACGAATCAGACGCTTGCACAGGCGGTCGGCAAGTCGTACTACGAGGGGTTGTTCGGCTTCGACAGGAACCTCAAGGTCCAGCCGCTGCTTGCGGAAAGCTACACGGCGAGTGCGGACGGTCTCAGCTATACGTTCAAGCTGCGTCAGGGGGTGAAGTTTCAGGACGGGACAGACTTCAATGCCGAGGCGGTCAAGGCTAATCTCGACCGCGTGCTCGACAAGAGCAACGGGCTGGCGCGTTACAACCAGTTCAACCGCATCAAGTCGGTGACCGTGCTGGACCCGTATACGGTCAAGATCGAACTCAACGAGCCGTTCTCCGCCCTGATCAATGCGCTTGCGCATCCGTCCGCGATGATGATCTCGCCGGCCGCGCTGAAGAAGTGGGGTAAAGACATTGCGCTCCATCCGGTCGGCACGGGCCCGTTCGAGTTCGTCGAATGGAAGCCGGCCGAGTACGTGAAGGTGAAGAAGTTCGACGGCTATTGGCGTAAAGGCTATCCGAAGATCGACACGCTGACCTTCCGCACGGTGACCGACAACAACACCCGCGCGGCGGTCGTGCAGACGGGCGAGGCGCAATTCGCTTATCCGGTACCGTACGAGCAAGCGGGTCTGCTCAAGGCGAACCCGAAGCTCGAGCTGGTTGCGAGTCCGTCGATCAAGACGCGCTACATATCGATGAATACGTTGCAAAAGCCGTTCGACGATGTACGGGTGCGCGAAGCCGTCAACTATGCGATCAACAAGGACGCGCTGGCGAAGGTCGCATTCGCCGGCTACGCGTTCCCGGCGCAGGGTGTGGTGCCGCAAGGCGTGGCGTTCGCAGAGAAGATGGCGCCGTGGCCATACGATCCCGCAAAGGCGCGCGAACTTCTTCAGGAGGCGGGATACCCGGCGGGTTTCTCGACAACGCTATGGTCGGGCTATAACGACGGCACGTCGGCGAAGGTCGTGCAGTTTCTGCAGCAGCAATTGGCGCAAGTCGGCATCAAGGCCACGATCGAATTGCTCGAGTCGGGCCAGAACGTGCAGCGCGTCCAGACAGTGAAGGATCCGAAAACCGCGGCGGTACGCATGTACTACGGCGGCTGGTCGGCTTCGACGGGTGAAGCCGACTGGGCGCTGCGTCCGTTGCTGACCACCAACGCCTGGCCGCCCGTGTTCTACAACACGGCGTACTACTCGAACAAGGACGTCGACAAGGATGTGTCCGACGCGTTGCTGATCACCGATGCCGCGAAGCGGCAGCAGCTCTACGCCGATGCGCAGCAGCGCGTCTGGAAGGATGCGCCATGGGCGTTCCTCACCACGGATCGCAACCTGTCGGTCGAGAACAAGCGCCTGACAGGTTTTTATGCCATGCCAGACGGTTCGTTCAACTTCAGCGACGTCGATCTGACGCAATAAGCGGATCGCGCATCCGGTATCGGAGCGCGGGCGGGTCCGCCCGTTCGCGCTCGTCAACACGGACTTGCCATGTTTGTCTATATCGCCAGGCGGCTCCTCGGGGCCGTCCCGACTCTGGTGTTCGTCGCGGTCGCCGTGTTTCTGTTCGTGCACGTGTTGCCCGGCGACCCTGCCCGGCTCGCGGCCGGGCCCGAAGCGGACGAAGCGACCGTCACTCTGGTGCGCCACCAACTCGGTCTCGACCTGCCGATGCCGAAACAGTTCGTACGCTACTTCGATCACGCACTGCACGGCGATCTGGGCCAGTCGCTGCGGACGAAGCGCCCGGTCTCGCTCGAGATCGCCGACCGCTTCATGCCCACTTTCATTCTGACGATCACCAGCATGCTGTGGTCGGTCGTATTCGGGCTCGTGGTCGGTATCGTATCGGCGGTCTGGCGCAATCGCGCACCGGACGCGGTCGGCATGACGCTCGCCGTCTCGGGCATCTCGTTCCCGGCGTTCGCGCTCGGCATGGTGCTGATGCAGATCTTCTCGGTTCAACTCGGCTGGCTGCCGTCGATTGGCGCCGGCTCATGGCAGCACTACATCCTGCCGTCGATCACGCTCGGCGCCGGTGTGGCGGCGGTCATGGCGCGCTTCACGCGTGCCGCGTTCGTCGAAGTCATGCAGGAAGACTATGTGCGCACGGCGCGGGCCAAGGGGTTGTCCGAGTGGTTCGTCGTCGTCAAGCATACGTTCCGCAACGCGCTGATTCCGGTCGTCACGATGATGGGCCTGCAGTTCGGCTTTTTGCTGGGCGGCTCGATCGTCGTGGAAGCGGTCTTCGCATGGCCGGGTATGGGCAGCCTGCTCGTCGATTCGGTGAACATGCGCGACTACCCGGTGATCCAGGGGCTGATTCTTCTGTTCTCCGTCGAGTTCATCGTGATCAATATCGTGGTGGACGTGCTGTACGGATTGATCAATCCGACCATCCATTATCAGTAAGAGCGAGGGGAGTCGCCATGAATCGAATCGAAGCCCCGGCGTTGCGCGTCAACATCGCGCCGGCGGGCCGTGTGCGTACGCCAGTTCGCGAGTTCTGGCGCAAGTTTCGCAAGCAGAAGCTGGCGATGTGGGCCGGCGTGTTCGTGCTGCTGCTCGTGCTCGTCGCGATCGCCGCGCCGTGGATCGTGCCGTTCGATCCGGAAACTTATTTCGACTACGACGCGCTGAACGCCGGTCCGTCGTGGCTGCACTGGATGGGCGTGGATGCGCTCGGACGCGATGAGTTCAGCCGTATCGTGATGGGCTCGCGCATCTCGCTGGCCGCGGGCTTCGTCTCCGTGGCGCTCGGTGCCGTCGTCGGCACGGTCATGGGCTTGCTGGCGGGATACTACGAAGGCTGGTGGGACCGTATCGCGATGCGGGTATCGGACGTGCTGCTGGCCTTTCCCGGCATTCTGCTTGCGATCGGCGTGGTCGCGGTGCTGGGCTCGAGCATGGTCAACGTGATCATCGCGGTTGCGGTATTCAGCGTGCCGGCGTTTGCGCGGCTCGTGCGCGCGAGCACGCTGTCGATCAAGCACATGCTTTACATCGAGGCGATGCGCAGCATCGGCGCCTCGGACTTTGTGATTCTGTTTCGGCACATTCTGCCCGGTACGATTTCGCCGATCGTCGTGTACGGGACGATGCGCATCGGCACGTCGATCATCACCGCAGCGAGCTTGTCGTTCCTCGGCATGGGCGCGCAACCGCCGACGCCGGAGTGGGGCGCGATGCTCAACGATGCGCGCTCGGACATGATGCTCGCGCCGCACGTGGCGATTTTTCCCGCGGTGGCGATCTTCCTGACCGTGCTGGCCTTCAATCTGCTCGGGGATGGTCTGCGCGACGCGCTCGACCCCAAGCTCGACCGGTGACGCGAACCGGTACCCGCGATTCAACCTAAGGTATCGAATGCCTGTACAGCAAGCCGGTGTGCCCGGCGCAGTCGCTGCAGAAGCCGTTCCACGGATCGGTGTTCTGCCGTCGGGGCAGCGCGATCTCATCAGCGACGTGCCCGGCGTGACGGTCGGCCACGCGACGCTCGACGACGGGGACATTCAAACCGGCGTCACCGTCGTCATGCCCCATGACGGCGACACGTTCCTCCGAAAGACGCCGGCGGCCGCGGCGGTCATCAACGGCTTCGGCAAAAGCATCGGACTCGTGCAACTGCAGGAGCTAGGCGTGCTCGAAACGCCGATCGCGCTCACGAATACGTTTTCCGTGGGCGCCATCGCCGCGTCTCAGATACGCGCGGCGATAAACTGCCATCCGGAGATCGGCCGGCAATGGGCTACCGTCAATCCGTTCGTGTTCGAGTGCAACGATGGCCATCTGAACGATATCCAGGCGATGGCGGTGTCGGCCGAACACTATACGAAGGCTTGCCACGAGGCGACGGCCGAGTTCGCTCAAGGCTCCGTGGGAGCGGGGCGAGGGATGTCGATGTTCGGCTTCAAGGGCGGCGTGGGTTCCGCCTCGCGCATCGCCACGTTGACGGACGGGCAACGATATGTGCTGGGCGCACTGGTGCTGGCCAACTTTGGGCGCATCGAGAACCTCACGGTGGCCGGGCAGCCGCTCGGGCGCCGCATCGTCGCGCAAGGATCCCGCGCGGACAGCGCACGCGCCGAGCCGGAGAAAGGCTCCATCATCATGATCGTCGCGACCGATGCGCCGCTCGACGTCCGGCAGCTGGAGCGCCTGGCGAAGCGCTCGGCGGCCGGGCTCGCACGCACGGGTTCGGTGTATGGCCATGGCAGCGGCGATATCGCGCTCGCGTTCAGCTCGGCGTGGCAAGTCCCGCATCTCGCGAGCGAGCCGATGCCCGCCGTGCAGATGGTGCACGAATCGATGCTCGATCCGCTGTTCGACGCCTGCGCGGAAGCGGTCGAGCAGGCGATCGTCCATGCGCTGTGGCGTGCCACGACCGTGACCGGGCGCGATGGACATCGACGCGAAGCCATCGTCGATGCGGTACCGAACTGGCGCACGCTACTGGCGGCTGCGCATTCAAGCGAGCAATCATCGTGAAGATCTTGATTTCCACCGATATCGAAGGCGTGGCCGGCGTCACCCACGTCGAGCAAACGCGCAGCGGCAACGCCGAGTACGAGCGGGCGCGAGCCTGGATGACCGACGAGGCGAATGCGGCGATCCGCGGCGCATTCGCAGGCGGCGCGACCGAGGTCCTCGTCAACGATTCGCACGGCGGCTTTCGTAATCTGCTGCTTGACCGGCTCGACGTGCGCGCGCAAACCATCACCGGCAAGCCGCGTTACCTCGGGATGATGGCGGGCGTTGAGCAGGATTGCGATGCCGTTTATATGGTCGGCTATCACGCGCGGTCGCAAACCACCGGCGTGCTGGCGCATACGATCAATAGCTTTGCGTTCAGAAGCGTGCGAGTGAATGCCGAGGAGTTCGGGGAGGCCGGTCTATACGGTGCGTTGGCCGGGGAGTTTGGCGTGCCGGTGGCGCTGCTCTCAGGCGACGATGTCTTTCTGGCCGAAACGGCGCCGATTTTTCCCGGGGCGGTCGGCGTGGAAACGAAGCGGGCTTACGGCAACGCAGCGTGCACGAGCGTCGCGCCGTCGCGCGCCTGCGCGCTGATCGAAGAGGCGGCGCGACGTGCCGTATCCGATGCGAGGGAATTGCTGCCGTTCAGGATCGACGCGCCGTTGGAATGCGAGTTGGCCACGCAGACGCCGGGACAGGCGGATTTGTTTTGCCAATGGCCGGACATGCGGCGCGTCGACGGCAGCACACTGCGCTTTGGCGCGGACAGTATGCAGTCGCTGGTGCGGGTGCTCAACTGTCTGTCCGCCATGTCGTTCATGTTGCGCTGAGGCAGGGGGCGCCCCCTTCCACACTGGCTTCCACCGCCACACGCAACGATCTGACATATCTACAGGCTGGTGTTCAGCCGGCTACGGAGCATGCTGGTCGCCGTTGAGGAAACCGCCACGTCGGCGGGCAAGGCAGGTCAGGGGGAAACGAAGGCGGAACGTCCGTCCATGAAGGCGGCCGCAGGCGCCGCCATCTCGCTGTTCGCGATGCGTCATGCCGCATTCGGCGCGCTGATGCTCGCGGGCGTGGTGCCGGTCGCGCTCGCGCAGATCGTGCCGACGCCGGGCACCAGCACGCATGTGAAACGAGCGGAAGCTCGATGCATCATTGTTCGGCCCGTCTGTAACCTTGAGGGGTAGTGAACCTGTTGTGCGACCAGCAGTAGCCTGGGAAGACATGCGTCACTGGCAACGGTGGGGTATGACGCTCTTCTGACAACGTAGCCCTCGATAAGAGCACTCGTACGTTGTGAGATGTGCGCGTGGAAACTCCCAGCAGCAGTAGGGGGTGAGCATGACATGAATCTGCGGGTGTACTGGCCCAGCGCCTGTCCTCAATGCCATTTCAAGGAGCGATGTTCGCCCGCCGACCATCGCCGCATCCGACGATGGGAGCATGAACATATCCTGGAAGCCATGCAGCGCCGGCTGGACCGGAAACCTGATGCAATGACCATCCGCAGAAGTACCGTCGAGCAGGTCTTTGGCACACTCAAGTACTGGATGGGTTACACGCACTTCCTGACCCGAATGCTTGGGCGGGCGAGCACCGAAATGAGCCTCCAGGTGCTGGCCTACAACCTCAAGCGCGTCATGAATATACTTGGGGTTGAGCGGATGGTGAAGGCCATGGGGATGGCGGGAAGCTGAGGCTCGGAAGAGCCTTTTTATGACCAGCGATGCCGGCACGACTGTCAGGCTATAAAGCCCGGTCGACCACGCCAAAGTCGCGGACCTCAATGCGCAAAATTGGTTTCCACACGACCTGGACCCGTTGCCGCCGTTCACTGTCTGCCACGATTGAGGTCTCCTTTCGGCGTGGAAGTGCCGTTCGCACAACCGTTGCCAGCAGCAACTTACTTCGAGCTGTGAAACCGGGTCGTCGTCGCCGGCGTCGACGATTCACGACCAGAATTGTTGAAGTGAGTCGCATCTGAGCCGCCTGCTACACTGCCTAACTCGCAAGTCGTCCCTGTAGTCCAATGATCGCAACCTGGGCTATGTAGTCCGTAGTTAGTAGCTTGAGCGAAAACATTTCCATGACGCGGCGACGACCCGAAAGTTCGCCTGCATGGCGTTCGGCGGCGCTTTCCAAACCTTACCATCCAGAGGGGACAATCTTTGAACCGCCTCGGTTTTGTGCTTATCGTGGCGTTACTGCGCACGCTTTCCGTCCTTCCTTACAAATTCGTCGCAAGGCTCGGGATGATTGTCGGCACTGCGCTGTATGCGGTTCCGAGCCGCCGCAAGCATATCGTCCTGGTGAACTTGCGTCTTTGCTTCCCCGAGAAGACCAGCAGCGAACACCAGAAACTCGCAAGAGGTCACTTCCGCCACGTTGTTCGCAGTTATCTCGAGCGAGGCATCCAGTGGTTTGGCAGTGCGCAGTCGATCCGGGATATCGTGCAGATCGAAAGCAAAATTGATCTCGACGACGACGCCGCTCCGCCCACCATCTTCATGGGGTTTCACTTCGTAGGCATTGAGGTTGGTTGCATGCTCTACTCGACGCGCCTCCCGGTTGCCTCGCTGTACACACGTATGTCAAGCGCGGCCCTATGTGCGCTGGCCAAGCGCCAACGCGGCCGATTCGGGGCAGAGATGATCGAACGCGCGACCAGCGCTAAAAAGATCGTGGGATTGTTGCGTTCCGGCAAACCCGTCATGCTCGCGGCGGACATGGACCAGGGTGTCGACAACTCTGTTTTCGTCCCTTTCTTCGGCGTTCCCGCCTGTACGCTAACAGCCATTTCGCGTCTCGCGAGACTGGGGCACGCGCGGGTTGTTCCGTTCGTGACCGAGGTACTCCCGAACTATCAAGGGTATAAGTTGACGATTTTCGAGCCGCTCGCGGACTTCCCATCGGGGAGCGATGTGGTCGACGCACGCCGCATGAATGCGTTTCTTGAGGAGCAGGTCGTTAAGTTTCCCGAACAGTATTACTGGGTGCACCGGCGCTTCAAGCACCGACCACCTGGTATGGCATCGGTATATTGAACGGTTCGGCAGGTCAAGGAGCCTGACCGAAGGGGCGGACCGAAGATTGCGTATGTTGCGGGCATCATAGCCGCGAGCTATTCGATCGCATTCCAGATCAATCTGCTGTCGTTGAGCGCCGCAGTCTAAGCCGCTCTCGCCGGGGCGCAG
Source organism: Paraburkholderia kururiensis JCM 10599 = LMG 19447 (assembly GCF_003986935.1). Lineage (GTDB taxonomy): Bacteria > Pseudomonadota > Gammaproteobacteria > Burkholderiales > Burkholderiaceae > Paraburkholderia > Paraburkholderia kururiensis. Next base: position 284,454 of record NZ_RJZE01000007.1, read on the forward strand.
GGCCGAGGTTCCGCGATACGCAGCGCATAAACGCGTGCCTTCATCCCCTGATCGCGTCAGAACGCTAAAGGTTGGCGAGCAATGCGAGTTGATGCCCGGTCTCGCAACCTTTCACCAGTGAGTAAGAGCACAAACACTTCCGCTCGTCGGACGAGAACCCATACCCCCGGGAAAAGCTATCCCAACGCGCGTCGTCGATCGACATCGGCTTGCCGTGCGCGCGTGCGAACCAGTTCATCATGCGACTCGCCTGGCGGTTAATCAACGCGCGCTCCCTGTCCAGAACGTACGATTCGTGTCCGGCGCGAAGAACAAGATAGTGAGGAATCTGGTGCGTTTCGCCACTCCGTGGGCCGTCAGCGTTCAGTGAGCTTCATCAGTATGTCTGCATACCACGCGCAGTTCAGGCCAAGCGCCTCGTCATGCTCAGCGTCGCGCGCACCGATATCGAAGCGAGTCGAATGGACGCCGAGCAGCGTCCAGTGCAGTCCATCGTCGTGCATATTCAACTGTCCGCTGTCTGCCATGACAACAGGGGCTCCGCTGGTTCCTCGATGCGTTCGCGCATCGGTAAGAAATTGCCCTTTCCCCTGGAATCTCAAGCCGAACGAAGACGCCACAACAGCGTGCCGGACCACCGGCAGATGGTGAAGCGAATCATGAAAACCAAGCGGATACCCCACCACGAGAAGCGGGCTGCCAATCTCAACGGCCTTGTCCAGGTCCGGCAGGTGCGCAGGGGTGAAGGTCCGATAAGTCATCGTATCCGGCAACGCCGATTTCTGCAGCTCCACAGCAGCCACATCAATCGCACCACCTGCATCGCAGCCTTGTCGCCAGACGGCTCGCTGGTCGACATAAAGCGGTACTGAAAACCAGGTGGAAGCACCGAGGTTCGCCGGATCGATGTGCAGTTCGATTTCGATGCGGTCCGGGAAATGGGCGCTCGGCTCGTCAATGAGGACGTGCCGGCTCGTCACGAAGAATAGCCGCTTCTCGCGGGCAAAAAAGAAGCCGCTCGCGCTCGTCATCATCGCATCCTGCGAGAACGTATGCACGCGGGTAGCTGTTAGCAGTATTGAATCCATGAACCTTGCCACCCATTTGGCCACACGTCGATGCAGCCCATTAAGCGTACGCGGCGGCGCTCGACGGTGGGCCGTCAGATTACTCCGGAATCGCAATATCGCCGTTGACGAGTTGCCAGCCGTAGACCTCGGCGAAGTTCTTCGCGCTCTGCGGATCCTCGCATAGGGGCATGTCTGGGCAACCGCGAAACGGATAGATCACCCGCTTGTCGGAAAGACGAATCACCTTCAAGGACGGAATAATGCCACCCATCGTCCGACGAAACGAAGCGGTGACCGCATAGTTCTCCGCGCCAGGGTTATCTTGCTGGATTCGCGTCTTCTCGATTCCACGGTCTTGCGGCCCCCTCATAGATCGCGCACGGACTGCCCGTCGACCTGTCCATCAATCAAGCGCTCCGCATAGCCGTTGGATGCCCTTCGCGCCTCGCCCGCATCGCTAAACGGCGCACGACGTGGAATCCGAAATACGCGGCTGGCCGTCAGTGTGTCGTCGGTGCCTCGGCGGCATATCCTGACGGCAGCGTCAAAGCCGGCATCGTAGTCGAATGAGCCAACGGCTCCCCGGGGAATGCGGGAATAGACGAGGGGATAGATCTCCAACCCTCTGTAAGTTCTGACGTACTCGCTCATGATGAAGTCCAAAAGTGTGAGCCCGACGAGAAATAGCCGGGAACCGCCCAGCGTGTGGGAAATGGGCGATTGCTGCAAATGAAATGGCGGCGCACAGCGTGCCGCAGAGCTCGGGATGGTGCGACTATCGCAGCGACGCAGCTAGCGGAATCGGCGTCCGGAGAGGGAATATCGCTTCCTCTGGAACGAGGAGAGAGCTGACCAGCAGTAGACGGGAATCAAGTGCCCCCGTGGAACGCAAACTCCGAGGGACGATGGACATGACAGAAGCCTGGAACTGACGCAATCAGTGTACCACCCGGCCTGCTAGTAGGCCGCCCCTTTTATTGAGCGTCAGACCAGGCACCGGTGATCCCTGGCTTCGGATTAGCATCGTAGTCCGACGGACATGCCGCTCGCGACCGCGGCCGATGGTTATCGTACGAAATCAACTTCGATGACTAACCGATGTTAGCCCTGGCTTGCCAACGTCTGCCGCCAGAGGCACCCGCGCATTGGAATGCCCGCGCGAAAGCGAAGGCAAATGACCCTTGATGGCCCGGCAGCGACCCGACGCCGTCCGGCCTAGGGCCCCTCACACGTCGGTTTGCTCAACCATCTCGAGTGCATCATCGACCTCAATTCCGAGGTATCGAACCGTGCTCTCTAGCTTCGTGTGTCCGAGCAGTAACTGCACTGCCCTCAGATTTTTCGTGCGACGGTAAATCAGCGAAGCCTTGGTCCGGCGCATCGTATGCGCTCCGTAAGCTGCAACATCCAGTCCGATCGCTCGTATCCAGCGATGGACCCGTCGAGCGTATTGTCGGGTCGACAGGTGCGGCGATTCGTGGATGCGACCCGGAAACAGATCGTCGCCGCGCGAAAGCGCCGCGGCTCGCATCCACGCCTCTACGCTCGTACGTGTCTGCCCGGTGATCTCGAACTGTACCGGCCGCTGCGTCTTCTGCTACGTGATCGTCGTCCGCGCTGCGACGCGCGAGCCCAGGCATATGTCCGAGACTCGCAACCGCGTGAAATCGCACCCTCGTAGCTTGCTGTCGATCGCAAGATTGAATAATGCCAGGTCTCGCGTCTTTCCGGCGAGCTGTAAGCGGATACGAATCGCCCAGATCTCTCTGAGCTTAAGTGGTGACTTCTGGCCCGTCAGTCTTCCCTCGTTCCACGGCACGCGCCGCGCGCTGCCGACACCAATGGCTTCCATGACGATTCTCCTTTCGACGGAAGGAGAGTCAGTCTGCGCCGATCAGCGGCGGACGGAAGTCCGACCCAAAACGGTCTGCCAATCGCAGAAAATCAAGCGGCTGGTGTACGAGCGTAACCGGCCGTCTGTACCGGTTCCCCATGCAAAGGTTGGCCGAGACAGCGGGCCGCAAACCAGATGTCCGCTAGAGCATGGCTGGCTGCCTGGCAGTTGCCAGTCAGTACTGCTTTTTCGGCGGCAACGACCGTTTGATCTGCTTGCGCAGGCGTGCCACTGCAGCAGCCTTTTGGCGTTTGCGTTCTGCGGTAGGTTTTTCATAGGCTGTCCGGGCGCGGAGTTCCGGAATCAAGCCGGTGCGCTCGATCGCACGACGGAAACGGCGTAATGCAACTTCCACGGGCTCGTCGGGTTTCAGAATTACGGTCGTCAATTTGTTCCCTGGTTGAAATCTGGCTGCCTGATGAGCGGCGATATGGCTCGCGCACAGCGTCGCGGCACAGGTAAGAGCCACAGCCGACGGTTGCGTATCGCGTCTCCACGATAACGAAATGCCTCTCTCCGTTCATGCTTACGCCCGCCCGGGCGCCTCAGGCGCATTGCATGTTTCGGGCCGAGGCGTCGACTTTAACCGCGCGTGTCGACCCAGTTGCGTGCCCAGTGATTTGAGTGCCGCAACGCCAGCTCTTCGCTCCTGAAGTAATCGAGCGAATAAAACCAGTAGCGGCCTTCAGCCCGAGCACTATCGATGCGCTCGAGCAGCACGTTGGATGAAAAGCTACCGTCAGGCAAACGATGCGCCGAAGGTTGAACGGCATAACCATTGTATTGGTGAATCTGTTTTCTCTGCATTTTAGTTCTAGTAATACTGGAGTGCGCACGTACCGTGCGAACAGTGCACGGGTGCGCCGGTTCGAAGCCATTCGAGCCGAGTTCAGATGCAATCGAAAAACGAAAAGTGGCTTTGAAGCCTGAGGAAAGATTGCGGTGCAACGAGGGGCGTAGGGCGTCTGGCGAACTGTGCAATAGACAGATGCCAGACAGGAGCGATGGCGCCAACTGAGGGCGATGAAGCTCCGAGGGTGCTGCTGCAACCCGGCATCCGTCGCGGGAGGCCGGGCCTCCAACTTTACATCGGCTTGATGTTAGCCGCTTGCAGCCCCTTCGGGCCTTGCTTCGTTTCGAAGCTCACCTTCTGATTTTCAGCCAGCGTCTTGAAGCCGTCGCCCCTGATTTCGGAGAAGTGCGCGAACAGGTCGTCGCCACCTTTGTCCGGGGTGATGAAGCCAAAGCCTTTGCTGTCGTTGAACCACTTAACGGTACCGGTATCCATGAGGAATCCTTGAAGAAAAATACGAAGATTTGCCCTATAAAGAGCGCGTGAAGCTTCAAGGAGAGAGAGGACAACGAATACCGCTGAGGAGCGAGCAATTGATGAACAGCAATCGAACTTCTTGAACTTCGAACGGCAGAGTACGCGCCGGACGGATCAGCGTCAATACTTATCTTGTAACTGTTTCACCCCGGCGGTTGCTCTGCGGACGAAGCGATGCAACTTAGTTGTGCCCGGCACCTGAGAGTGCCCCGTCTGGCCGCGGGGGCGGCCTGGCACAACCCGATGGTGACACCGGACGTGCGGCAATGGAATCGAACAAAGGGACTGCACAGCGCCCACCCAGATTCGGCTCAAATCAGCGGATTGACTGGCCGCTCCCAAGGCACAGCGCACACCGGAATGGCCGGGCTGCGCTCGCTTCCTGGCCGACTGTTGCCCGACACCGGGCATGACGATCGCCTACAGAGCGACGCTCGTGCAAATGGAATGGGCCGACCCGCTTTGGCCGTTTAGTTCCACTTCGATGGACCTCCGGCATTAACAAACTCAACGGCCATTGAGGAATGCGAACATACAGTGTTCACACCGGGTTGCAGATGGGGCAATGCGGCAGCCTCGTGTCATTTCGGCGTCTGACGAAGCTGCAATTGGCAACATCTCCGTGCAACGGTGGGCACCCACGCTCCCGTCAGTCAATGGGATCTCCGTCCACGATGGCCACTCCAAGAAGCACGTCAATTGCAGCTCGCCCGGCGGCTTCAGCGATGAGATACGCCCAGCGGCGTGTATAGGGGCCGTTGTGCAGCGAAATCTTGTCTCCGCTCCTACCCACGACGCGAAGGTTTTCTCCACCCTTGATCTGAAACGTGACGTCGTAAAGATCCACTGAGGACTGACTCAGTTCAACATGAATCTCAAATCCACGGTACGCGATCATCCGATACATCAGGCGCTCCGTTGGGGGTCAGAGGTCAGCCAGCAATCTGAGCTGGTGTTCGCTTTCGGCGCCACAAACAAGTGCGTACGCTCGCACTTCGGCCCGCTCGGCGGGCGAGATGGATTCCGAGCCGAAAAAGTCGTTCCATTCGTCGTTCGCAATCGAAGTGAGGGCGCCGCGAGTTCTTGCGAACGCATGCAGGAGACGGCTTGCTTCGCGGCGCAAAACACGGCGCTCAGCGTTCAGCACATACGGTTGGCAGCCCGTACGAAGCACGAGGTAATGCGGAATCACATCGAGGTCAATTTGCAAGGCCGATACCGGTCTGTAGAGCCCATGCGCTCGGTTCACCGCTTCGCTGTGCGGACCACCGCTCTCCACGGGAAAGATGCGAAGCGACGCTCTCCGACGAGCTATCGTTGAAAGTGGTGTACGCGGCGTAGGGAAGAGGCAGGAGAAGGCGGTGGCGATTGAAGGAGAATGTTGCTTCTCACGGTAACACTTCCACAATCGAACTCCACCACCATGGCGAAACAT
>NZ_RJZE01000069.1 GCF_003986935.1 Paraburkholderia kururiensis JCM 10599 = LMG 19447
GCATCCAGTGAATCGACCGCTTCGGGCAGGCCCGTGACGAGCCTGTCCCCGCATGACCGGTACGGCTCCACGCCATAGGGATCCGTATCCGTCGGGCCGGCGCTGGCCGCCTGCATCGACAGTGCGGCCAGCACGATGGTCAGGGCACGGGCCCGCCCGGCACCATTCCAGCATTCAGGATCGCATGACCTCTTTTGCATACACCTCACCAGATTTGCAGGACAGCCCCTGCTGGCACCGGTAGCGCCCGCGCGGCAGGGCTGAAACACCGCCGTCGTTCGCCGGAGGCCGCGGATCTGCGGACCATCGCATCAGGCCGCGGTTCCGCTGGCCGCGGCCGGCAGCGATGCCCGCCCCGAACGGCCGCACTGGCGGCACCTGAACTTGATGCGCCTCACCCCCTCCCCGTCCACCCCGCGTCGCCTCGCTGGCCCCAGCAGCAGGACTGGCCCGGTATGACCGCATTTGCCGCAGGTCAGCACCAGCGGCTCCGGGTGCATTCCCAGCCGCACGCGCGCCTCCATCTCGCCTCCCGGATCGAGCAGCAGCAGCCACTGCCGCCAGGCGGACAGCCAGCGATGCAGCACGGTCGGGTCCATGCCGAGTTCGCGCGCGGCCGCCGCGGCGGTGTCCCGCCAGCCCAGCATCGGCACCAGACGGCGCGCGTGCAGGCGCGCGAGCGAACTGGTGAACGGCGTGTTCGACGCGCGCGTGAAATACGCGAGGCAGTCCCGGCAGTGAAAACCAGGCAGCCCGCTCGGACGGGCCTGGAGATGGTGCTGCGTGCGCGTGCTGTCGCACCACGGACACGGACCCGGCTCACGGTCCGCGCCGAGCGCGGCCTCGACGTGCGGCAGCAGGAACGCCGACAGCACCGGATCCTCGCGCCGCTCCACCGGTCCCGCTGGCACCGTCCGCGCCGGCAGCACCACGTCCTCCAGACGCGGCCGCGCGCGCGGCTTCACCGCCGGCGCCGCATCGCCCACACTGGCCGCGCGCGCGACAGGTGGCGCCTCCGTGTCGGGAAACACCTTGCGCCGGGCCCGCACCGCGCTGTCAATCGCATCGTGCATCACCACGGCCTCGAAGGCCTGCCCCTCGCCCTGCATCACGTCCAGCAGCCGGCTGCGCCCGCACCGCGGGCAGCGGATACGCCGGCGCCGCTGGGGATCGAAGCCACCGGCGTGAAAACCGCCCTCGAAGCCGCAGCGCGCGCACCGCGCCCGTGGCGCCACCCGCACGCCGAGCCGTACCCTCGCCTCCCAGCTGCCCGACGGGTCCAGCTCCAGCAGGTACCGGCGGAACGCCAGCAGCCACGAGAGGACCGCCTTCTGCGTGCGGCCCAGCCGTGCGCCCGCCTGCATCATCGACATCTGGCGCGACAGCAGCGGAATCATCGCCGCGCCCTTCGCGTGATCCTGCAGCCTCGCGAAGGGCGTGCCGGTCATGCGGTTGAAGACCTTGCGGCAGCCGTGGCAGAAGAACGGCGGCAGCTTGCCTTTCTTCGGGCGGTCGGCGCGCACGCGCAGACCATCACAATGCGGACAGCGCGGCAACGGCGCGGAGTGAGGATTGACGAGTTCGAGCCAGGCGCGCGTCAGGTAATCCGTGAGCGCCACGTCCTCGGTCTGCTCATCATCCACCGGCTCGCGCGCGGTGATCGCTCCCACCGTCGCGTCGAAGCGCCGCGCGGGCGCCGCGTTCGTCACGTCGTACATGCTTTCCGCCTGTCCTACTGCACGACCGTCGCGCCCTTCAGCAGCCCCGCCGTGAAGTCAGCCGCGGCCTTTTCCAGCGCCAGCGCCTCGAGCTGTTTGCGGATCGTGCCCTTCACCGCGTCGAATGCCGGCACCTGCGTCGGCCGCTTCGCATCCAGCTTCACGATAAGGCGCACGTTGCCGGCCGGAATCGAGTCCGGCGTCACGCCTCCCACCGGCAGCTGCGTGATGGCCTGCGCCACGGGCAGAGGCAGCCCCTGCGTCTTGCCCTCCGCGACCGGGGTCTTGAAGCTCACCCACGGCAGTTCCCCACCGTTTGCCTTGCTGGGCGCCACGCTGTACTGCTGCGCGAGCACGTCGAAGCGCTTGCCCGCCTTCAGTTCGCTCAGCACGGTCGCCGCGGTCATCGCGTCAGGCACCGCGATCACGCGCGGCTTGTACTCTTCCTTGCCCAGCGACGCCACGATCTGGTCGTAACGCGCCTTCACCTGTTCATCGGTCACCGGCGCGGCATGAATGCTGTCCTTCAGGTACAGCTGTGTTTCGGCATTGGCCTTCGCCATATTGATCGCCTGCTGGACTTCCGGCTTCGAACCGTAGCCCGCCTTCTCCGCGTTCTGGCGGAAAAGCTCGCGCGCGATCAGCTGCTGCTTCAGCGCCTGGCGCAGCTGCGGCGTGTCGGGCTGGTGAGCCACCTGTGCCGCGACGCGCACCGCTTCATCGAGCTGCGACTGCGGGATCGCCACGCCGTTGACGGTGGCCACCGCGTCTGCGGGAAGCGATGGAGGTGCAGTATCCGTCTGCGCCCACACGGGGGTGGTCATGTACAGGCCGAGCACCGCAAGCGCCAGCGGGAGGATGTGTTTTCGCGAATGCATCGATACCTCACTTCAGATAAAAAGGGCGCGGCGGCGAACCGCCACGCAAAGGTGTCCCGGCCATGCGGGTCCGGGACACGAGCCAGTCTTCCAGAACAACCCCTTAATAGGGGTTCGGGGAGCAACGGAACAGCCAACTCACTTAAGACCGCAATGCCAATTCTGGCAAGACTTTGCGGACGGCATAGCGCTCTGGTTCTGCAAACTCATGGCAGCCATGCGTTTGCAGAACTTTGATTTCAAAGACGTGTTTTTTGAACCGATTACAGGCTGTTTCGCGCGTCACGCGGGAGACTCTACGGCGAGTTCAGCAAAACGAAGGTTTTATCGAACCACTAAGTGGGTTCGCTGTTCCGTTGCTCCCCGGCCCCCTTCCCTGTATGTCTTCGTCATCAGTCATCCCTCCCCGGCTGCCGGCCGGTGCGGGGCGCGCGGGCGCCATCCATGGGTTGCGTCGCGGTGCGGCGCCTGCCATGCCGCCCGGGTACCGGCTCGCCCCTCACTGCGATACATCAGACAGGCAGGTGTGCCGGCCCGCGGCCTCACCCTTCTCAAGGAGATCGTCCAGGCGGTAGCCGTAGCCGAACACGGGCGCGAGGAGATAGCCGTGTTCGGGCCGCAGCCGCAACCGGCTCCGGACTTCCCCTACGTGCGTATCGACGGTCCGCAGGGACACGCCGGTACTGAGCTGCTTCCATACCGCCTCGAACAGGTAGGCCCTCGACAGCGGTCTGGCGATGTTCCGGAACAGCAGGACGGCAACCTGGAACTGCCTGGGGTAAAGCGCAATGTGCTGGCCCCCCCGGTATGCCCGCCCTTCCTTCAGTTCGAAGACAAAATCCCGGTATTCGAGTCTTGAGGCCACCGCCTCCCCGGCGCGGGACCGGCGCAGCAGGGCCGAAACCTTTGCCACCAGGATTGCCGGGTCGACCGGCTTGACCAGGCAGTCGTCGGCACC
>NZ_RJZE01000070.1 GCF_003986935.1 Paraburkholderia kururiensis JCM 10599 = LMG 19447
CCGACGTGAGCTTTACGCCTGTGGCGGGTCAGGACTACGACGTGTTCCTCGCACTGGAACGAAGCGGCCGGCGCTCATACAACTGCTCAATCACCATCCACCACATTGACGCAAACGGGCTCGATGAGCTGGTCGAATCACAGTACGCACCGAAATGTCCGGCGCCACCGGACGCAATGGAAAAGAAGACCGGACCGTAAGCAGCCCGAGTGGCTAAAGATGGTCTCAGACTGGCAGGGACAAGAGAACAATGCAACGCAAATGGAATGTCGCCCTCGTACCGGCGACGATGCTGGCTGTCGCCGTGAACACCATGGCGCAGTCTTCACCAACGCCGCCTGACGTCGCCAACGCCGCGCGCGGCGCGGCCCAGCAACAGCAGCTCATCGAGCAGCAGCGCGAGGCCCAGCAGCGCGAGCGCACGGTCAACGCGCCCGCGGTGCGCTCCACCGCGCCAGCCGCTGGCGCGTGGCCCGATCTGCCGACGGAGCAGCCGTGTTTCCGCGTCGATACGTTCGCGCTCGACGTGCCTGCCACGCTGCCCGACGCCGTGCGAGCTCAGGGTGCCTCGGCGCTTCCGATGGACCGCTTCGCTTTCGCGCGCGAATGGCTCGAGCACTACAAAGGCGAGTGTTTCGGCAAACAGGGCGTCGAGCTGATCGTAAAGGGCCTGTCGCAGCTGATCCTCAGCCGTGGCTATGTCACCACGCGCGTGCTGGTGCCCGAACAGGACCTGTCGACCGGCGCGCTGCGCCTGTCGCTCGTGCCCGGCGTGATCCGCGAACTGCACTTTGCTGATCCCGCCATGCGCGGCACATGGAAGTCAGCCTTTCCCGCACGCGGCGGTGACCTGCTGAACCTGCGCGATCTCGAACAGGGGCTCGAACAGATGAAGCGGGTGCCCAGCCAGGACGTCAACATGCAGGTTGAGCCGACGGACGTGCCCGGGGAGAGCGACGTGATCATCAGCGTGAAGCGCGCGAAGCCGTGGACGGTGGTCGCCTCCGTCGACAACTCCGGTACGCGGGCGACAGGGAAGCTGCAGGGCAACCTGTCGCTTGGCATCGACAACCCGCTGGGACTGAACGACCTCTTCAACATCGGCGCGAGCCAGGACCTGGAGTTTGGTGACAAGCGCCTGGGTTCCCACGGCTTCAACAGCTTCTACTCGGTGCCGTGGGGCTACTGGACCGCGACGGTCTCGGGCAACACGAACACGTACTACCAGCCCATCGCGGGCGTGAACCAGACCTTCGTGTCGAGCGGCAACGCCCAGACCCTTGGCGTGAAACTGCAGCGCGTGGTGAGGCGCAGCCAGAACGATGTCCTTGGCGTGGAGTTCCAGCTGACGAAGCGCTGGGGCGCGAACTTCATCGACGACACGGAGATTCCCTCGCAGCGCCGCGACAACACCTTCATTGAGGCGGGCGTCACGGACCGGCACTACTTCGGCACCGCGCAGTTCGACGGCACGCTCGCGTACCGGCAGGGCATCGGCTGGCTCGGCGCGACACCGGATACGTCATCGGACAGCGGTCCCACGTACCGTTTCCACATGGCGGTGCTCGACGCGAACCTCTCGGTGCCGTTCTCGGTGGCGGGGCAGAACCTGCGCTACGTGACGACGCTGCACGGCCAGTTCACGAACAACACGCTGTTCTACATCGACGACCTGACCATCGGCAGCCGCTACACGGTGCGCGGTTTCGATGGCGAGACGATGCTCGCGGCCGAACGCGGCTTCTACTGGCGCAACGAGCTGCAGGCGCCCATCGGGCAGACGGGGCAGAGCGTCTATGCGGGGCTCGACTACGGTCACGTGTACGGCCCCGGCACGGCGTTTCTCGCGGGCACGCAGCTGGCCGGCGCGGTGATCGGCATTCGTGGCGCGGTGCCGACCCGCTTCGGCACCTACGCCTGGGACCTGTTCGCCGGCACGCCGGTGTACAAGCCGGCGCGGTTCAACACCGCACGCGTGACGCTGGGCTTCCAGTTCACCGGACAGTTCTGAGACCATGACATCGCAACCGATGCCCTTTCCCGCGCCGGACGACGTGCTGTCCGGCGACGCCGCCGAAATGGTCGCCTTCCTGCGTGGCGTGGTGGCCCGGCTGATGTCGCCGGACTGCCGGCCGGTGCCGCCCTGTCCACGCTGCGGCGGCATGAAGATCGCGAAGAAGGGCTACGCGCGGCTGCGCACGGGGCCGCTGCCGTGCTTCCGGTGCGAGGCCTGCGGCTGCCATTTCAGCCGGCTCAGCGGCACGCCGCTCAGCCACCGGCCGCTGCGGCTGCACATCGACGCGCTGGTCGGGCTGCTGCCCCGTCCGTTGAGCTGCGTGGAGGCCGCCGCGCGGCTGGGCATCGGCGAGGCGGCCGCCGGCGACACGGTGCGGGTGCTGCGCCGCTGGCTGCCCGGGCTCGAGCCCGAAGGCCGTTACGAGGCCCAGGTCCGGCCCGGCGGACGGGCGACCGCGGTCCGCGCGCCGCGGCTGGCGCCCGATGGCGGCGACGTGGTCGAGGACCGCCTGCTGAGCGCCACGCTGCTGGCCGACTTCGACGGCATCCATTCGACGCGTCACGAACCGCTGCCGCCGTGTCCGGCGTGCGGCGCCACGGGCGCGCGGCGCAAGGGCATCGTGCGGGGCCTGCCGCGCTTCCAGTGCGGCCGCTGCGGCGTGCAGTTCAACCGCCGCACGGGCACGCCCTTCACCCGCAACCGCATCGCCCACCGGCAGCGGCGGCTGATCCGCTATCTGGCGCTGCCGCTGCCCCTCACGCAGCTCGCGGCGATGATCGATACCGATCCGATGATCACGGCGCGGCTGGTACGCGAGTTCCAGCGGCGCTGCGCCCAGCCCGATCCGTCCGGGGATCTGGCCTCGCGCATCCGCGCCTGCGCGCGCCCCGACGCGAACATGCCGTGTTCGTGGTGCGGGGCGCGCCGGGTGCGCTTCGACGTGCCCGGGATCGTGCCCGGCAAGTGTGGCCAGTGCAGCCGCCTGGTGTCGCTGCGCCGCCAGGTCGTGGAACGCGATGGCCTGCTGGTGGCCGGCCCGTGGATGGGCGTGCGCGAGACCACCTTCGTCGCCGGCGGCGTGCCGTCGCCGGATGATTCCCCTGCCGCGCCTGCCCGGTGTTTTCCATCATGAGCCGTCATTTTTCTCCTTCCCGCAAGGCCGCGCGCCGGCCGCTCACGCGCGAACAGCTGCTGCCGCTGCCGGCCGCGAGGGCGCGCGCCCTGTCGCTCGAACAGCACCTCGCGCTGGCAGCCCTCAGGCAGGGCCACGGCGGCGTCGAACAGGTGGCCATGCTGTTCCGCGTGGTCTACCTGGCGTACTTCATGGGCCACGCCGCGCGCGAGCCCGTCGACCTTGCGCTGCTGCGCGAGGCGGAGGCCGCGCTCGAACGCTTCGGCCTGGATGACGGGAGCGGGGAAGGAGGCT
>NZ_RJZE01000071.1 GCF_003986935.1 Paraburkholderia kururiensis JCM 10599 = LMG 19447
TTCGAGCATTACAACGAGAAGCACCCGCACAGCGCGCTGAAATACCGCTCGCCACGCGAGTTCCGACGTAGGACCGATTCATCAACCTTAGTGTGAGACGGTGTCCGGAAGTACGGGGGCAAATCCAACCAGCCTGCAATGACGGCGGACATAAGCGTGCTGCCTTACCTGTAGACCAAAGTGCAACCCCAGCTTGCTATCCGGGAGGCGTCCACATAAGCCACTCTAAGCCGCATACCCGATAAGTATTCGGCATATGCTTATGCCAATTTGGGTTTTCGCCCGTATTTAACATCAACACGCGAGCGCACAATTGGCGCTCGATCTTGGTTCAAGTTCTCGAAATCACCAGCAATCATATATTTCAAACTCATGATTAATATGACTTTTGGAAAGCGGATTATGAGCTACGCGAGTCTAAATTCTAATGATTTGAGCACTAGGTGCAAATTTTGCCGCGCATACTCGATGTATTTTAATATTTCAAGAACGAATACGAAGTTTCATATCAAGCATATAGTTTTTAGCATGTTTTCAACCTTGCTCTGCGTGCACTCGGTCCACAACGCTCATGCGGGTGGAGTGGACGGCGGTACCGCTGCCGGAGGAGGTTCGCTTGCCATTGCGCCTGGTGCGTGGGCTGGGGGAGATAACTCTGTCGCAATCGGAACGCTTACCCGTTCGTTTTCCGCCAACGGCACTGCAATTGGCCAAGGAGCACAAGCCGCTCCAGGATCGGTTGGTTCAACCGTTGTCGGTAGCAACGCATTCACAGACGGTTATCACGCTACCGTAATAGGTGCCGCAGCGAATGCTGCCGGTGACGAGTCGACGGTAACGGGCTTTGGATCAGTTGGGGGTGGTTTAAAGAGCACGACCAATGGTGCTTTCTCGCTCGCCACGGGCTCTCGCGCTACAGCAACCGGCGCTGAATCCAACGCCACCGGCGATCAGAGCACGGCAAATGGTTATGCGGCGAGTAGTAGCGGTATGCGCGGTACTGCGAACGGTTCAACATCAATCGCGTCCGGCAGCAAAAGCACGGCCACCGGGGCGGGCGCACGAGCTACAGGCGAGTCCAGTACAGCGACCGGCGTCGATTCGGTCGCATCCGGGGCGGGGAGCATAGCGACTGGCCCGGGTGCCCAAGCCAGCGGCATCGGCAGCACGGCGCAAGGATTCTCCGCAGTCGCAACTGGTCCGGAAAGCACAACCGCCGGCTCGATGTCCCGAGCCACCGGAGTTCAGAGTTCTTCGTACGGCGTTGCCTCTATGGCGGCAGGTGGCCGAAGTACGGCTCTCGGCTACGGTGCTGACGCTAGCGGATCGGGTAGTATTGCTCATGGTGCAAATGCTCTTGCATCCGGTAATGAGGCTGCAGTCAACGGCACTTCGGCGCGTGCCACCGGCGATCACAGCATCGCGCACGGCACATTCGCTGCGGCGTCAGGAAAAGACAGCGCCGCAATTGGCTACCGCGCCACCGCGAGCCACACAAAGTCGATGGCGATCGGCGCCGGTGCCGCAGCCCATGCCGACAATTCTGTCGCGATTGGCGCTGGCTCTGAGGCCAATACAGGCGCGCAAGCGAATTACAGTGGCTACGCTGTTGAGCAATCTCATTCTGTGGGTGAAGTTTCGATGGGCAATGCAGGAGCCGAGCGAAAGATTACTAACGTGGCTCCTGGGAGCGCGCCGACAGACGCCGTCAACGTGTCCCAACTGCAAGCAGTGACTGGGAGCCTCTCGAACTCAATTGGCGTGCTACGCAGTGACATGTCGACTCTTCGAAAGGATATGTACGGCGGGACTGCTGCTGCCATGGCTATGGCAGGTATTCCGCAGGCATACCGCCCCGGGCAAGCCACCATGGGCGTAGCCGCCGGCACTTACCACGCACAGAGCGCGATAGCGGTGGGCTTTTCCGCTATATCATCGGGAGGTGGGCGGTGGGCAAGCAAACTCGTGGGGTCGGCGGACACGCGCGGGAATTTCGGTGCTGCAGTCGGTATTGCGCGCAATTGGAATTGACAGCAAGAGCAGCACGGGAGAGATCGACGCGGCTTAGGAAACTGCATTCGTCGCCCGACTTACCCGAGTGTCAGCTCTGACTCGCCGCGATGTGACTCTGCAGGCGCTCCCATGCGGCCAAACATTGGCACCTTGTCGTTGCGGCGAGCTGCTCATCATGAACGGCCAAGATATGATCGATTAGCATAAGTTCCCTATCGAGAAGCAAGCAACGAGCGCCGCGCTCTACGCGTGCAGCGCAAGCATTGAGGGCGGCTTCGGCGCGCCGGTATGGTTCGATGTCTTCGTTGGGCCGCATCATGTTTTGCAGGAAAAATGCCAGATGCACGGTTCGCGTCAAGCGGCTGAGGTGATCCTGGTTACCGTGGCCGAAACGCATCGCCGCCAATGCCAGATGATTCTCGAGTGACAAGGCGCGGATATCTTTAGCCTGGAATGGTGTGGTCTCCCGTTCTACCGTGTGCGGGCAGTCGATTCGACGCACCAAGCATTTACTATTTTCCATTTTCCCTCCCGATCAACTCATTCGACAGTGCGGTGATATCAATCTCGGAACACAATGGTGGCCAATCGCTAGTCGCGCCCGGAAATAAACGAATGCTACGGGTACGATTTTTCCGCGTAAATTCTTTATATACGGCCATTCGAGCACATTAAATTATAATTGGCTTGTTTGGTTTGTTGTATCGTCGGAATGGACGAATTTCGATTCGAAAAGGAAATTCTCGACGCAGTCGTTCAGGCCGCTTCCCAATGGGTCGATGACAACGTATCGTATATATTAGTACCGTAGCGACGATAATGCTGGGTGCGTATACCTGCACATCGAGAAAGGCCCCATTGCTGCAATAAGTCCCATAGGGGATGTGCTTGCCAATATTCAGGAGGTGTTGCATGACAACATATCTCGAGCTTAAGGCGAAACTCGAAGCGCTTCAACAAGAGGCGGAAGCGGCACGACTCGCAGAACTGGATGCTGTTATAAGCGAAATCCGCGCCACTATTCATGCATATGGCCTAACAGTCAAAGACGTTTTTGATAGCCGGGACTCCCCAATTTTGAATTCGCTACGCATGCAGCAACCAAAATATCGTAACCCTCAAACAGGTGCAACCTGGAGCGGGCGTGGTCGCCCACCTGCATGGCTAAAAGGCCAGAAGCGCGAACTTTACTTGATCAGATTCGACTAGACCGTATTAGATGGTATGGACGCCTCCCCCCGGTAACGGGTCGGTGAAAGCCCAATAACAGAGAGCATTTGCAGCTGGCTGTACAGTGGTACGTCGAACCCGACAGCTCGCGCAGGAGGTTTCCAAATGAAGA
>NZ_RJZE01000072.1 GCF_003986935.1 Paraburkholderia kururiensis JCM 10599 = LMG 19447
TTGAAGCGGTGGTACCAGCGCACCGCGCAGCTGATGATCGCTGCCGGGAAACGGTAGCCATGAAATGAGCAGCGGGTCTTTGTCATCTGACCATTCTAGCCGCCTGCATCACCAAGTTGACATCGCCGCCGAGAGCAGTCACTAGCACGATTGAAGATAGCTCTGGCGCTCCCAGTCCGAGACATGGCGCATATATTCCAACCATTCAGCTCGCTTGAGTTTGATAAATTCCTCCGCGACAGGTCCAAGCGCTTGCTTGATGGTATCGTTTGCCTCCAAGGCATCCAGCGCCTGACTCAAATTTTGTGGCAATCGTTTGACACCATGCTCGTTGAGCTGCGAGGATGACCATTCAAAGAGATTTTCGTTGATGGGGGCACCCGCGTCCAATTCATTCTCGATGCCATCGATACCCGCTGCGACGACAGCTGCTGTTGCCAGATAAGGATTGCATGAACTGTCGGGGAGCCGTAATTCGATGCGATCGCCGGGCATACGCACCATGGCCGACCGGTTATTGCGGCCGTAGCTGGCATAGGCGGGAGCCCAAGTCGTACCGGAAATCGAACTGCCGACGATGAGACGTTTATATGAATTGACCGTAGGATTGCAGATTGCCGCGAGCGCAGAGGCATGCCTTAACAAGCCGGCGGTGAAGTGGTAACCAAGCTTCGAGAGCCCCATGCTGCGGCTATCGCCAGGGTCGGCGAACAGGTTCGCCGTGCCGTCTCCGATGGAAATGTGCATGTGCATACCGTTTCCCGGACGATCGCTGAATGGCTTTGGCATGAAAGAGCAGATCATTTCCAGTTCGCTAGCGATGTCGCAAGCAGCCATTTTAAATAGAATATAACGATCACATGAAGTAAGACAGTTGGTGTACGTATAATTGATCTCAAATTGCCCATTCGCGTCTTCGTGGTCGATCTGGTAAACATCGATACCTGCTGCCCGAATGGCGTCAGTGAGTCGTTCGAGAAACACTCGCGCACGGGAGAGTCCCCTGTAGTCATAGCACGGCTTCGTCAGGGTGTCCGTCGTATCGAAGGGGCTTACTTCGCCAGACACCGACCGTCGCAATAACGAGAACTCAGGTTCCAGTCCGGTAAATACAATCCATCCGTGCCGAGCAGCGCGTTCGACCTGACGTTTGAGCGCCACGCGTGAATCGTACGGCGACGGGGCGCCATCTGCACTCCCATCGCAAACGATGCGGGCAAGTCCTGGCTGCCACGGCATCGGCGTAAGCGTGGACAGATCGCCAACTCCCACGAAGTCGGAGTCGTTGGGCTGCATGCCTGAACCACATATAGCAAAGCCGGCGAACCCGGCTCCGATTTTCAAAATGGTCCCGAGATGCGCCAATGGTACAGATTTGGCTTTTGGGGCACCGTGAATATCAACGAACTGGGCCAGTACGTACTGTATCCCTCGCCGGGAAAGCCAATCCTGAGCTTCCTCTACAGAGCTGAAGCGAGGTACAACTTCAACCCCGCGAGAGCTGGAAGCATCTGCATTGAGAAAATTCATCGTTGTTTGTCCTCTGCGAGGTTTTTCAGGAACTTCACGTCGGCCGCCCTTAATGCCGCCACATTGCCGCCGACACGTAATTGAAGAAATTAAGCGGTAGTACACGGAAAATATCGTTCCGCATCCACATCAATGCAACAAAACGATTGTCAATTCTCAAGCCTGGCATGGCTATTGCGACGGCGCGATGATTGCCTTAATTAATTATGGCTGTGGCCATATACAATAAAGTTTGGCGGCAGGCACTCTGGTAACCCCGTTACTATCGTCACGCCTCGATAATCGGAGCTAAGATTGACAATTGTTGCATTGACGCTTTGATAAGCTCAAACTAAATTTTTGTGAAATTTGAGGGGTTTTCGAACAATAGATACAAAGTTATTTTGTAAATATAGTGTCGAGTTATGTAGTTTATTGAAAGTTCGGTATTCCGTACGTGCAAATACGGGCCCGACTACGGCCTGTCGGATGAAGGCCTTGAGGACGCGCTGTACGACAGCATCGCGATGCGCGTTCGCTGGTATCGACCTGGCGCGCGAGAACGTGCCGGATGCCACCACGCTGATGAAGTTCAGGCGTCTGCTGGTCGAGCACGAACTGACGCGAAAGCTGTTCGACGAGATTGGCGTCGAGCGGGGCGAGCGCGGGCTGATGATGAAGGAAGGCACGCTGGTGGATGCGACGATCTTCGAGGCCCCTCCGTCGATGAAGAATGTCGAAAGGAGCCGGGACCCAGTTTAAGCGTGGCAAGATCAAGGCGATGTCTGAGGGTGCGCTGAAAGATCTGGTGATCGCGGCCGAGCGCGCCAAAGCGCAGATTCGCGCGCGGGTCGAGCATCCGTTCCATGTCGTCAAGAACCTGTTCGGGCATTGCAAGGTGCGCTACAACGTGTTGCTCAAGAACTCAGCCCAACTGTTCAGACGGTTCGCGCTGGCGAATCTGGCGATGGCGCGAAAGTGGTTGCAGCCGTGTCGTCGGAGCAGTCCGTCTGTCGTGTGAAAAATGCGGGAAGTCTGCCGTGTGGAAGCCCGAAATTGGCTGCGGCGGCCTTCCCCTTTAAAAATCGCGAGCCGAATGTGCTGAACTACTGGCGGCGGGCTCATTGATCAGCGTTTCCCTAATAGAGCAGGAGGTTTGATGTTAAGCACGCAAGATGAGGCCCGACTCGACGCCCTTTACGATTCGATGAAAAGGGCGAATGACAATTTTCTAGGGTATCCGTTCGCCAAGAACTTTGATTACAGTGCATTGTGGCGTTTCATGGATCTGACCGGGAACAACGTCGGAGACCCTTTCGACGAGGGTATCTACCGGGTGGATTCACGCGAGTTCGAGCGGGACGTGGTCGAGTTCTTCGCCACCCATTTCCGCGCCCCGGTCGATGACTACTGGGGATATGTCACCACCGGGGGTACGGAGGGCAATACTTTTGGGTTGTACCTCGGACGCGAGCTGTATCCGAATGGCGTTGCCTACTTCTCTCGCGACACCCACTACAGCGTGAGCAAAGGCGTACGGCTGTTGAAGTTGCCCTATGCGATTGTACGATCCGACGCGCACGGGCAGATCGACTACGAAGACCTGAAACGTCAGGCCAGCGCGCATCCTTGGCAACCAGCCATTGTGGTGGCCAACATCGGCACGACCATGAAGGAGGGGCGGGACGATGTGGGAAAGATCAAGGCGGCGCTAGCGGAGGCCGGTGTCCGGGATGTCTATGTGCATTCCGATGCGGC
>NZ_RJZE01000073.1 GCF_003986935.1 Paraburkholderia kururiensis JCM 10599 = LMG 19447
GTATGCGTCATTTGATGGCCGCATGGACAGAGCTGAAGCCTGTGTCCAAAGTGATGCCCGTTACTTCAAGTGGTGGGGACTACTTTGGACACACGGAATGCGCGATCATCGAACCGCAAGGGCCGACCGAATTACACACCAGAGTACCGACGGCAAGTTGCCGTCGCGGCGTGCGAGCCGGGTATTTCGGTGGCCAAGCTCGCGCAGGCGCACGGACTGAATCCCAACATGGTGTTCAAGTGGCGCCGGCAACTGCGGGCGGGCCTGTTTGAAGGGGTGGCGAACAGCACAGCGGTGTTGCTGCCCGTAGCGCTACCGGATGCACCGACCGGCGAGAGCGCAGAGCCGGCGTCGCTCGCTCTACAGCCTGTCGAGCCACATCGCGAGAGCGTACCGGCAGCGTCGGGCATC
This sequence comes from Paraburkholderia kururiensis JCM 10599 = LMG 19447, assembly GCF_003986935.1. GTDB lineage: Bacteria > Pseudomonadota > Gammaproteobacteria > Burkholderiales > Burkholderiaceae > Paraburkholderia > Paraburkholderia kururiensis. The sequence continues at coordinate 412 of NZ_RJZE01000073.1, forward strand.
GAGATCGAACTGAACGGTGCCCGTGTACGCGTCACGGGCATGGTCGACCCCGTGCAGTTGCGCCTCGTGCTGCGCTGCCTGATGCCAGCATGATTGCGCCGCCAGGCGGTACGCGCGTGTGGCTGGCAGCGGGCGTTACCGATATGCGCCGTGGCATGGATGGACTTGCCGCGCTGGTGCAGTCAGCGCTCGGTCGTGATCCCTTCTCGGGGCACATCTTCCTGTTTCGCGGGCGTCGCGGTGACCTCATCAAGATTTTATGGTGGAGCGGCGACGGCATGAACCTGTACGCGAAACGACTCGAGCGTGGGCGCTTCGTGTGGCCGCAGGCGGACTCGGGAACAGTCCATCTGTCAGCCGCCCAACTGTCGATGCTGCTCGAAGGGATTGACTGGCGGCATCCCGAGCGGACGTGGCAGCCGACGCACGCGGCATAACGCAGGGTGCGGAAACCCACAAGCGCGTGGGCTTCATTTACACTGGCATGCATGCCAGCCAGCCATCTGCCCGATGACATCGTCGCCCTCAAGCGCATCGTTGCCTCGCGCGACGAGACCATCGCGCAGTTGCTGGCCGAGATCTCGCGACTGAAGCGATGGCAGTATGGCCGCTCATCTGAGCGCATGACCGAACTGATGGACCAGTTGCAGCTCGCGCTCGGCGAGCTTCCCGTTCCTGAATCGGCCATGGCCGCAACGGCGAAGGTGCCCGATGCCGACGCGACTGCGGATACGTTGGCCACAACGAAAGTTGTTCCGCTGCGCCGCAAGCCACGGCACTTCCCCGCCCATCTTCCCCGCGAAACTGTTGTTCATGCACCGACGGATTGTGGATGCATGGAGTGTGGGCAACAGATGCGCGCGCTCGGTGAAGACGTCTCGGAGATGCTCGACTATGTGCCCGGCTACTTCAAGGTACTGCGTCACGTACGTCCGAAGCTGAGCTGCCCGCGATGTGCTGCAGTGGTGCAGGAGCCGGCACCTTCGCGGCCGATAGCACGCGGGATGGCGGGTGCCGGGCTGCTCGCGCAGGTGGTCGTCGCGAAGTACGCTGACCATACGCCGCTATACCGGCAGGCCGGGATCTATCGCCGCGCGGGCATCGAACTGGACCGGGCAACACTGGCTTCGTGGGTGCGTGAAGCGGCTGCGCTGCTGCATCCGCTGTCCGATGCACTCGGCCGTTACGTGCGCGCCACAGACAAGATCCATACCGACGACACGCCCGTGCCTGTGCTGGAGCCGGGGCGTGGCAAGACACGCACAGCGCGCCTGTGGACCTACGTGCGAGATGACCGCCCGGCAGGAAGCCGTGCGCCACCAGCAGTCTGGTACAGGTACTCGCCCGACCGCAAAGGTGAGCGACCTCGGGAACATCTGGCGGGCTACACGGGAATCCTGCAGGCAGATGCCTTCAGCGGGTATGACGCCCTGTATCGTGACGGCACGGTCATCGAGGCCGGATGCTGGGCGCATGCGCGGCGCAAGTTCTACGACCTGTACAAGCTGGACAGCTCACCGATTGCCGAGGAAGCACTGCGTCGCATTGGGGCGCTGTATGTTGTTGAACGCGAGGTTCGCGGCCAGACGCCGGACATACGCCTGTCTGCGCGTCAACAGCGCTCGGCCCCGTTGCTCACTGAGCTGAAGGCCTGGTTCGAACACACGCTGTCACAGGTCTCGGCGAAGTCGGGACTGGCGAAGGCGATCAGATACTCGCTGGGGCACTGGCACGCACTCACACGCTATTGCGAAGACGGGCGCGTCGAGGTGGACAACAATACGGCGGAGCGCGCGATCAGGCCGCTGGTCCTCGGCAGGCGCAATTATCTGTTCGCGGGCTCCGATGGCGGTGGCCAAAGCGCGGCGGTGATCTACAGCCTCATCGGTACGGCGCGCCTGAACGGTATCGAGCCGTTTGCCTACCTGCGCACGGTGTTTGAGCGCATCGCTGATCATCCCGTCAACCGCATCGACGAGTTGCTGCCGTGGCGCCTGATGCCAGCCGAACACGTCGAGCAGCAAGCCGCGTAATAATTCGATGGCCCAAACCCGCAAGCCCTCCCTGCGCCAGGTCAAGGCGCCAGTGCCCGATTACGTGCTGCGCGTTGAACTGCAATACATCAAGCCGGCAATCTGGCGACGAATCATCGTCCCCGGCTCAATCCGATTGGGCAAGCTGCATGTCGTGCTGCTGCTGGCCATGGGCTGGGAGGGCGGGCACCTGCACGAATTCGTCTTCGGCGAAACCAACTATGGTCAACCGGATGACTTCGGATTCCCGAGCGATCCGCCAATGCTCAACGAAGTACGGGTCACGCTGGCGAAGGCGTTGGGCGGGCTGAAGTCATTCACCTACATCTACGACTACGGCGACAACTGGCGGCATCGAATCAAGGTCGAGAAAGCACTCGTGCCAGATCCGGACATGCGCCGGCCGCTGTGCCTGGACGGACAGAATGCGTGTCCACCGGAAGACGTTGGCGGAGTGCCGGGATATGCTGACTTCCTCGAAGCGATCGGCGATCCGACGCACGAGGAACACGACCACTTCCTTGAGTGGTGTGGCGGCAGCTTCGATCCCGCTGCCTTCGATCTCGTGCTCGCGAATCAGCGGCTCTCAGAGGTCAAGTTCTGATCGTCAAGACGGCCTCGGTTTGACGCTTAC
>NZ_RJZE01000074.1 GCF_003986935.1 Paraburkholderia kururiensis JCM 10599 = LMG 19447
GCGGCGATGGTGGCGTCGCTGGCGTTCACCTTCACCTACGGCACGCTGGCGGCCAAGAGCCGGCGCGCGGGCATGGTGCTGGTGCCGGTGCTCGACATCCTGCAGTCGGTGCCGGTGCTGGGCTACATCTCGTTCACCGTGACGTTCTTCCTCGCGCTCTTTCCGGGCCGCGTGCTGGGCGCGGAGCTGGCGGCCATCTTCGCGATCTTCACGAGCCAGGCCTGGAACATGACCTTCAGCTTCTACCAGTCGCTGCGCACCGTGCCGCGCGACCTGGACGAGGTCTCGCGCGGCTTTCACCTGACCGCCTGGCAGCGCTTCTGGAAGCTCGAGGTGCCGTTCTCGATGCCGGGGCTGATCTGGAACATGATGATGTCGATGTCGGGCGGCTGGTTCTTCGTGGTGGCCTCCGAGGCCATCACGGTGGGCAACAGCACCATCACGCTGCCGGGCATCGGCGCGTACCTGGCGCAGGCCATCGCGCAGAAGAACCTGCACGCGGTGGGCTGGGTGATCCTGGCCATGACGGTGGTGATCCTCGCCTACGACCAGCTGCTGTTCCGCCCGCTGGTGGCCTGGGCCGACAAGTTCCGCATGGAGACCACCAGTTCGGGCACGGCGCCCGGCTCCTGGCTGCTGGACCTGATCCGGCGCACGCGGCTGATCCACCGCATGCTGGTGCCGTTCGGCTGGCTGCTGGCGCGCCTTGCGCGCGTGCCGCTGAAGCTGCCGGCGTTCGAGCGGCCCAACCCGTTCGGCGTGACGCGCACGCTGGGCACGCGCCTGACCGACATCGTGTGGGGCATCGTCGTGGTGCTGCTCACCGCCTACGTGCTGTACCGGGTGATCGCGTACGTGCACACCGGCGTGGGCATGGACGAGGTGCTGCACGTGTTCGTGCTGGGTTTTATCACGCTGCTGCGGGTGGTGGTGCTGATTGCGCTGTCGTCGCTGGTGTGGGTGCCGCTGGGCGTGCTGATCGGGCTGCGCCCGGCGCTGGCCCAGAAGATCCAGCCGCTCGCGCAGTTCCTCGCGGCGTTTCCGGCGAACCTGCTGTTTCCGGTGTTCGTGATGGCGATCGTGCGCTTTCACCTGAACCCGGACATCTGGCTCTCGCCGCTGGTGGTGCTGGGCACGCAGTGGTACATCCTGTTCAACGTGGTGGCGGGGGCGAGCGCCTACCCGAACGACTACCGTGAGGCGGCCACGAACTTCCGCATCCGCGGCTGGCAGTGGTGGCGCCAGGCGATGCTGCCGGGCGTGCTGCCGTACTACATCACGGGGGCGATCACGGCCTCGGGCGGGGCATGGAACGCGAGCATCGTCGCGGAGGCGGTGCAGTGGGGCGACACGAAGCTGGTGGCGCACGGGCTGGGGGCGTATATCGCGCAGACCACGGCCGACGGGGACTTCCCGAAGATCATCCTTGGGGTGGCGGTGATGTCGCTGTTCGTCACCCTGTTCAACCGGCTGTTGTGGCGTCCGCTGTACGCGTACGCCGGGTCGAGGCTGCGGCTCGACTGAATGGGCGAAGCGGAGAGCGAATCATGCAGGAACCGAAAACTGTAACGGCCGCAGGCGGACAGCCGGCGGCGAACGTGGCGCCGGTGCCGGGCGCCGAGATCCTGAACGTGAAGCACGTGAGCCGTGGCTTCAACAAGGCGCAGGGCGAGCTGCTGGTGCTCGACGACGCGAACCTGACGCTGCGCGAGGGGGAGATCGTGGGGCTGCTGGGCCGCTCGGGCTCGGGCAAGTCGACGCTGCTGCGCATCATCTCGGGGCTGATCGAGCCGACCTCGGGGGAGGTGGAGTACCTGGGGCGGCCGCTGAAGGGCCCGGCCGAGGGCGTGGCGATGGTGTTCCAGACGTTTGCGCTGTTTCCGTGGCTGACGGTGCTGCAGAACGTGGAGGCGGGGCTGGAGGCACGCGGGGTGGCGGCGCGCGAGCGTCGGGAGCGGGCGCTGGCGGCGATCGACCTGATTGGTCTGGACGGCTTCGAGAACGCGTACCCGCGGGAGCTGTCGGGGGGCATGCGGCAGCGGGTGGGGTTTGCGCGTGCGCTGGTGGTGGACCCGACGCTGCTGCTGATGGACGAGCCGTTCTCGGCGCTGGACGTGCTGACGGCCGAGACGCTGCGCACGGACCTGCTGGACCTGTGGACGCAGGGTCGGCTGCCGATCCGCTCGGTGCTGATCGTGACGCACAACATCGAGGAAGCGGTGTTCATGTGCGACCGGATCCTGGTGCTGTCGTCGAACCCGGGGCGGGTGCTGGCGGAGATCAGGGTGCCGTTCAGACATCCGCGCAACCGGCTGGACCCGGCGTTCCGGCGCCTCGTGGACGACATCTACGCGAAGATGACGGCGCGGCAGACGGGCGGCTGGGGCAAGAAGGAGCTGGAGCTGGGCAGCTGGCTGCCGCAGGTGTCGACGAACCTGATGGCGGGGCTGATCGAGACGCTGGCGATGCCGCCGTACCACGGGCGGGCGGACATGCCGGAGATTGCGCGCTCGCTGCATCTGGAGGTGGACGACCTGTTTCCGATCGCGGAGATGCTGCAGCACCTGGGGTTTGCGGACGTGCGCGAGGGGGACGTGTTCCTGACGCCGCCGGGGCGGGTGTTCGCGGAGTTCGGCACGCAGGAGCGCAAGATGATGTTCGCGGAGCACCTGCTGCGCAACGTGCCGCTGGCCGCACGCATCAGGAAGGTGCTCAACGAGCGGCCGGGTCACCGCGCACCGCGCGTGCGCTTCGAGCAGGAGCTGGAAGACTTCCTGTCGGACCAGGCGGCGGAGGAGACGCTCGATACGGTGATCGACTGGAGCCGTTATGCGGAGATCTTCTCGTATAACGACCAGACCGAAATCTTCAGTCTGGAGGATGTGGAGGCTTGA
>NZ_RJZE01000075.1 GCF_003986935.1 Paraburkholderia kururiensis JCM 10599 = LMG 19447
GAAGATGACCGCGTCGACAGCAGCCGCCGTACGTGGCTGATAGCGACGTCCGTAGCAGGTGGCATAGGAGGCGTGGCCACTGTCGTACCCTTCGTTAGTTCGTTTGCACCATCGGAGAAGGCCCGTGCGGCGGGTGCGCCGGTCGAGGTGGACATCGGTAACCTGAAGCCCGGCGAGATGATGACGGTGGCCTGGCGGGGCAAGCCGGTCTGGATCCTGAACCGCACGGACCGCATGCTCGCGGACATCCAGAAGGCCGACAGCGAGGTGGCCGATCCGCAGAGCAAAAATCCCTTTTCGATGCCCGAGCCGGCGTACTGCAGAAACGAGTTCCGCTCGCGTGCGGAGCACAAAAACATCCTCGTGGCGGTGGCCGTGTGCACGCATCTGGGCTGCACGCCAACGCCGCGCTTCCAGGAGGGCGCGCAGCCGAACCTGCCCGACGACTGGCCGGGCGGCTTCCTGTGCCCCTGCCACGGTTCGACCTACGACCTCGCGGGCCGCGTGTTCAGGAACAAGCCCGCGCCGCAGAACCTCGACATCCCGCCCTACATGTTCACCTCGGCCACGCAGCTGGTGATCGGCAGGGACGAAAAAGGAGAAGCGTAAATGGCGAGCGGCACTGAACACGAGGTAGAGACCACGGGGCTCACCGGCTGGATCGACCGGCGCTTCCCGCTGACCGAGACATGGAAGGCGCACCTGTCGGAGTACTACGCGCCGAAGAACTTCAACTTCTGGTACTTCTTCGGCTCGCTGGCGCTGCTGGTGCTGGTCAACCAGATCGTCACGGGCATCTTCCTGACGATGAACTACAAGCCCGACGCGACGCTGGCGTTCGGCTCGGTGGAGTACATCATGCGCGAGGTGCCGTGGGGGTGGCTGATCCGCTACCTGCACTCCACGGGCGCGTCGATGTTCTTCGTGGTGGTGTACCTGCACATGTTCCGCGGGCTGCTGTACGGGTCGTACCGCAAGCCGCGCGAGCTGGTGTGGATCTTCGGCTGCGCGATCTTCCTGTGCCTGATGGCCGAGGCGTTCTTCGGCTACCTGCTGCCGTGGGGCCAGATGTCGTACTGGGGCGCGCAGGTGATCGTGAACCTGTTCTCGGCGATCCCGTTCATCGGCCCGGACCTGTCGCTGTGGATCCGCGGCGACTACGTGGTCTCGGACGTCACGCTCAACCGGTTCTTTGCGTTCCACGTGATCGCGATCCCGCTGGTGCTGCTGGGGCTGGTATTCGTGCACCTGATCGCGCTGCACCAGGTGGGCTCGAACAACCCGGACGGCATCGAGATCAAGGCGAAGAAGGACGCGCAGGGACGCCCGCTGGACGGCATCCCGTTCCATCCGTACTACTCGGTGCACGACTTCATGGGCGTGTGCATCTTCCTGATGGTGTTCGCCGCGATCGTGTTCTTCGCGCCGGAGATGGGCGGGTACTTCCTGGAGGCGAACAACTTCATCCCGGCCAACCCGCTGCAGACGCCGCCGGAGATTGCACCGGTCTGGTACTTCACCGCGTTCTACGCGATGCTGCGCGCGACCACGGACCCGTTCAAGATCGTGCTGATGGTCGTGATCGGGCTGCTGGGGCTGCTGGCGCTGGCGAGGGCGCGCGGGAAATGGCGGCTGGGGCTGCCGGTGCTCGCGGTGCTGGTGATCGTCGCGATGTACTTCACGGAGTCGAAGTTCTGGGGTGTGGTGGTGATGGGCGGCGCGGTGGTGTCGCTGTTCTTCCTGCCGTGGCTGGACCGCTCGCCGGTGAAGTCGATCCGCTACCGGCCGCTGTTCCACAAGGTGTTCTACGGAATCTTCGTGCTGGCGTTCCTGACGCTGGCGTTCCTCGGCACGAAGCCGCCGTCGCCGGCGGCCACGCTGGTGGCGCAGGTGTGCGCGCTGGTGTACTTCGCGTTCTTCCTCGGCATGCCGTTCTGGACGCGGCTGGGCACGTTCAGGGAGCCGCCGGAACGGGTGCGGTACAAGCCCCATTAACCGCGAACGAGGACAACCGGACATGAAGATATTGCTTGCAGGGTTTGCGCGTGCGGGCGCGGCCGGGGTTGCACTGGTGCTGGCGCTGCTGGTGGCAGCGGTGCCGGGGCGGGTGATGGCCCAGGAGAATATTCCGCTCGACCGCGCGCCCGATAACGGCGAAAATCTTGCCTCGCTGCAGCATGGGGCGCAGCTGTTCGTCAACTACTGCCTGAACTGCCACAGTGCGAACCTGATGCGCTACAGCCGGCTGCAGGACATCGGCATTGCGCAGAAGGAGATCCAGGCGAACCTGCTGTTCACCACCGACAAGGTGGGCAACACGATGACGGTGGCCATGCGGCCCGATGACGCGAAGGCGTGGTTCGGGGCGGCACCGCCGGACCTGTCGGTGGAGGCGCGGGCGCGCGGACGCGACTGGCTGTACACGTACCTGCGCAGCTTCTACCGCGACCCGACGCGGCCCACGGGCTGGAACAACCTGGTGTTCCCCAACGTGGGCATGCCGCACGTGCTGTGGCAGCTGCAGGGGCAGCGCGCGGCGAAGTTCGAGGACGTGGTGGACGAGCGCACGGGCGAGAAGGAGCACCGCTTTGCGGGCTACGACCAGCTCACGCCGGGGACGCTGTCGCGGGTGGATTATGATTCTGCGGTGGCGGACCTGGTGGCGTACCTGTCGTGGATGTCCGAGCCGCAGCAGAAGGCGCGCCGGCAGATCGGGGTGTGGGTGCTGCTGTTCCTGGGCCTGCTGAGCTTTTTTGCCTGGCGACTGAACGCCGCTTACTGGAAAGAGATCAA
>NZ_RJZE01000076.1 GCF_003986935.1 Paraburkholderia kururiensis JCM 10599 = LMG 19447
ACGAACCGCTGCCGCCGTGTCCGGCGTGCGGCGCCACGGGCGCGCGGCGCAAGGGCATCGTGCGGGGCCTGCCGCGCTTCCAGTGCGGCCGCCGCGGCGTGCAGTTCAACCGCCGCGCGGGCACGCCGTTCACCCGCAACCGCATCGCCCACCGGCAGCGGCGGTTGATCCGCTATCTGGCGCTGCCGCTGCCCCTCACGCAGCTCGCGGCGATGATCGATACCGATCCGATGATCACGGCGCGGCTGGTGCGCGAGTTCCAGCGGCGCTGCGCCCAGCCCGATCCGTCCGGGGATCTGGCCTCGCGCATCCGGGCCTGCGCGCGCCCCGACGCGAACATGCCGTGTTCGTGGTGCGGGGCGCGCCGGGTGCGCTTCGACGTGCCCGGGATCGTGCCCGGCAAGTGTGGCCAGTGCAGCCGCCTGGTGTCGCTGCGCCGCCAGGTCGTGGAACGCGATGGCCTGCTGGTGGCCGGTCCGTGGATGGGGGTGCGCGAGACCACCTTCGTGGCCGGCGGCGTGCCGTCCCCGGAGGATTGCCCTGCCGCGCCTGCCCGGCGTTTTGCGTCATGAGCCGCCATTCTTCCCCTTCCCGCAAGGCCGCGCGCCGGCCGCTCACGCGCGAACAGCTGCTGCCGCTGCCGGCCGCGAAGGCGCGCGCCCTGTCGCTCGAACAGCATCTGGCGCTGGAAGCGATGCGGCATGGCCACGGCGGTGTCGAGCAGGTGGTCATGCTGCTGCGCGTGGTCTACCTGGCGTACTTCATGGGCCACGCCGCGCGCGAGCCCGTCGACCTTGCGCTGCTGCGCGAGGCGGAGGCCGCGCTCGAACGCTTCGGCCTGGATGACGGGAGCGGGGAAGGAGGCTGGATGCTCGACGCGCGCGGGTGCGAGGTAATCGCCCGGGTGCTCACCGTGCACGACCGGCAGCTCGCCTGGCTGCCGGCGTTCCGCTACGCCGGGGCGTGGACACGTATCCAGGCGTTCATCTCGGGCGATGCGCAGTCGCCGCTGCCGCCTGCTTAAGGCTCCCTGTGAACCAGGAGTCTGCCATGCGCATTGCCATTCTCGATGACGACCCCGCCTGGCTGGAGCTCGCCTCGGGCGTGCTCGGCCGTGCCGGCCACCGCTGCGAGGTTTTCCGCAGGGGCCACGCCCTGACCGTCGCGCTGGGCGGACAGGCCTGGGATCTGGTGATCCTGGGCCGCAATGCGCGCGACATGTCCGGCGACGCGGTGCTGCGGTGGATCCGCGGAAACTGTCACGCGAACCTGCCGGTGCTGGTCACGACGGCGCGCGCGACACTGGGCGACGTGGCCCATTTCCTCAACGCCGGCGCCGATGACTATGTGATCCGGCCGGTCGACCCCGACATCCTGGCCGCGCGCGTGTCGGCGCTGCTGCGCCGCGGTGGCGGGAACGGGGCGCCGGCCGCGCGGCTGGAATACCGGGATTTTCTGTTCAACCTGAAGGAGGAGCGGGCGTACCGGCGCGGGCAGTACGTCGCGCTGTCGCGCAAGCAGTTCGGGCTGGCCGTCCTGTTCTTCCGGAATGCCGGCCGGCCGCTGTCGCGGGCGTACCTGTTCGAAACGGTGTGGGGCCGCACGCACGGCGACGTGCTGACGCGCACGGTCGACACGCACGTGTGGGCGGTGCGGGCCCTGCTGGGGCTGCGCCCGGAGAACGGCTATCTGATCGTTCCGCTGTATGGCTACGGCTACCGCCTGGAGGATCTGGCGGAGAAGGGGGCGCCGCTGGAGCGGGCGGGGGTGCGTGGTATCCCCCCGGCTGGCCCGCGAAAGACCGCGCACGCGCGCACCGCCAGCCTGTCGCTGCCGGCCGCAGCGCCCGGTCGCCCGACGGAGCCAGGTGGATGAACGCGCGCGCATGGCGCGACGGTCATGCGGTGAGCTGGCTGCTGGTGGCCCGGCCGCAGTCCGCCAGCCTGGCCGGTCATGAATTTCCATAAGGAGTACCAATGAAACGACATATCGTCGCGGGCCTTGTTCCGCTTCTTGCGCAGGCGGCATTCGCGGCGCAACCCGTGGTTGCCGGTGCGGCCGGCGTGGCCGCACCGGAGTAATGCCTGATCCGGCCACAGCTGTCGCGGGAACAGACGCCGGTCGTGCCCAACCCCGCAATGGTGGCCTGCGCGGCCGCCTCGCGGTGGGACGCCGCGGTGTTCCTTTTTGCGCCCGGCGGGGTCTATGGCGCATACGACGCCGCGCGCGTGGCCGACCCCACGGCAGGTCAGGCTGCCCGGGTCCTGCGGTCCGGCGCGATGCAGGCCATTCCCGATGCACAGCGTGAGGCCTTCCGGCAACGTCTGGAGGACGTCATGCGCGATCCCGGCGCGCAGGCCACCCTGTGTGCCTCGGTGCATGGCTTCAGAGCTCCGGCGTATTACCCCGCCTGTATGGTCGATCACGGCCTTGGCGCGATGCAGGCGGCGATGTCGGGACAGCCGGTCGCGAATGGAGGGCTCAGACCGGATTTCGATGCGGCGAAGGGATGGGATGCCGCGGTTTGCGGGATACCTTCAGTGCAGCCGGGATAGCCGGTGAGCCTGTCCAGCGGCTGGCGCGGGCCGGTATGAATGTAACGGGAGCGCTAACAGATCTCCGGTTTAACGTTTGACGCGATTCCCTTTGACACTCCGTTGCGCCGGCGCCACCCGGGCGCGTCGGGTAAATTGCAACAGAATGTGTCAGTTATGTGTCCGGCATCGCCGGGCAACGTCATGAACC
>NZ_RJZE01000077.1 GCF_003986935.1 Paraburkholderia kururiensis JCM 10599 = LMG 19447
ATAGCGCTGGCGAACAAACTTGCTCGCGTCGCGTGGGTTGTGCTCACGCGTCCGGGAGCCCTGTACGAAAAAATGGATCCTCGCTTCTAGAACCGAATCGACTTCAAGTTTGCAGGGACGTGGAATCAAGTTGCTTCAGCCGGCGCAGCTCCGACGGCGACAGCCCACCGTACTTCGTCCGCCAGTTGTAAAACATCGCGTCGCTGATTCCCATCTTGCGGCAGACCTCCGCGACCGGCGTGCCCAGCTCGGCCTGCTTCAACGCATAGGCGATCTGTTCTTCGGTGAACTTGCTCTTCTTCATGGCATGACCTCCTGGTCTCGATGACAGCGTCATGCCGAAATTTTCCACTTCCAAGTGGGACAGTTTTGTGGGCTAGGGTCACCCATGCCATCCGCTGTAACCGGCTCCGGACCTGCCCGCCGGAGTAGCGCGCAGGGCGCGGTCCGCCGGCATGACGGAACACGACGGCCCACCATGCTGACCGGTTATGCGCAGGTATCGACGGAAGGGCAGCACCTGGATCCGCGGCTGGGCGCGACGGATTCCGGGCAGCGCGCCTCAATGACAGACGGGCTCCCCGTCCTGTGAACAGGGAGCCCGTCCCGGACGCCGCCCCTTTGCGGAGGCAGCTACGCGCACCGGAGCCTAGAAGCGGTGACGCAGGCCGACCGTGGCGGCCGTCTGGTTCCTCGACGACGACGGCAGCTGCGAGTTGTCGCCGCTGTAGATCGAGGCCACCCCGCCGTCACCCATGGCGTGCTGGTACACGGCCTCGGCATAGAGGTCCGTGCGGCGCGACAGCGCATAGTCAGCCTGCAGACCAATCTGGTGGTAACGCGTCTTCATGTCGTTGCCCGCCGCGTTGATGCCATAGCCGCGCGCATCCGTGAACGTGTAGGCAATGCCCAGGCCCAGGGCCGGCGTCACCGCGTACCGGCCGTTGACCTCGTAGTTGTTCGAGCGGCCCTGACGCTGGCCCGCCGCGGCGCCCGACAGGTTGTCCACACGCGACTGCGTCCATGCCACGCCCACCGTCGCCGGGCCAAACGCGTACGACGCGCCCGCGCCGAACTCACGCTGACGGAACCGGCCCGTCATGACGCCCGAAGTGTTGGCCAGCACGCCGTCCGAGGCACCACCGTTGGTTACACCCGCCGCGTTCGTTGCGCCCGGATTGTTCTGCTGCGCGTAGGCCGCGCCCACACGCAGGCCCTGGTACTGGTAGGCCGCGCCAACGCTGTATTCCCGGTTGTTCGCGAATGCGCCCGCCTGGTTCGAGAAGCCGTACGTGCCGCCGAACGTGAAGCCGCCGTAGTTCACGCTCGAGTACTTGACCGAGTTATTGACTGACAGGCCGCCATTGGTGTTCAGGTTGTCGTTGTTGAACGGATGCGCGAAGTACGTGCCGCCCCAGCTGCCCGTCGCGGTCAGCGGCGCCAGATAATCCTGCACCGCATCGTACTGGCGGCCCAGCGTGACCGAGCCGAACTGGTCGCTGGCGAGGCCGACGAACGCCTGACGGTTGAACATGCCGTTGTTGTTGGCGAGACGGCCGTTGTTGATGTTGAAGCCGCTTTCCAGCGTGAAGACCGCTTTCAGGCCGCCGCCCAGGTCTTCCGCGCCACGCAGGCCGAACATGCTCTGGTTGATGCCGCCGCTGCCCAGCGCCCACTTCGTGCCGTGGTTCACGTTGCTGGTGTAGGTGATGCCCGCGTCCACCAGGCCATACAGGGTCACGCTGCTCTGCGCGTGCGCGACTGAAATGAACGATGCCGCGACGGCAACGGCGATGAGATTTTTTTTCATGGGCAGGACTCCTGTTCGATGATTTTTACCAGGAGCGCCCTGCGGGCGCCTGCGCTGCCGCGTCCCGCCGGGTACTCCTGAAAACGAGACGCGAGTGTAGGGACAACACTAGGCATCGCCGCCCCGCGACTCACGCAACAACATGTTTCGCAATCAGCAACAATAACCGCGTCCGCCCGCCGGCCCTTTGCCGGCCGGCGTTTCGTGGCGGATGTCCGGCGCATCGACGCAGGCCGCTGACACATCTTGTTGCAAGTGGCTGTACCTCCCGGTGGCGCCGTTGCAACGAAGTGTCAAATGAAACCGCGTCAAACGTTAAACCGCGAATATGTCACTGCCTTAGTTACACTTATACCGGCTGCATCAGCGCGCCGGACAGGGTCACCGGCTATCCCGGCTGCACTGCAGGTATCCCGCAACCGCGGCGTCCCATCCCTTCGCCGCATCGAAATCCTGTCTGAGCCCTCCATTCGCGACCGGCTGTCCCGACATCGCCGCCTGCATCGCGCCGGGGCCGTGATCGACCATACAGGCGGGGTAATACGCCGGAGCGCCGAAGCCGCGCACCGAGGCACACAGGGTGGCCTGCGCGCCGGGATCGCGCATGACGTCCTCCAGACGTTGCCGGAAAGCCTCACGCTGCGCATCGGGTATGGCCTGCATCGCGCCGGCCGCACCGGCAACCACGGGTTGCGCCGCGAATGCCGCCTGCGCAGGAAGCGGAACAAGGCCCGCGACGATATGTCGTTTCATTGATACTCCTTATGGAAATTCACGACCGGCCAGGTGGATTTGCCCCCGTACTTCCGGACACCGTCTCACACTAAGGTTGATGAATCGGTCCTACGTCGGAACTCGCGTGGCGAGCGGTATTTCAGCGCGCTGTGCGGGTGCTTCTCGTTGTAATGCTCGAA
>NZ_RJZE01000078.1 GCF_003986935.1 Paraburkholderia kururiensis JCM 10599 = LMG 19447
TGTTGATTTGCACGGAAGCCTGACCCACGATTTGCATTGAATTCTGACCCACCCGTTGGACCAGCTTTGCGGGTTATTCGGTGGGTATCTGGGTCTTCTTTCGCTCCTTCTTTGGCTGTGTCGTGCTGTTTCTGAAACGATAGCTATCGTTGCCTGTTTCTACAATGTGGCAGTGGTGTGTGAGCCGGTCGAGCAGCGCGGTGGTCATCTTCGCATCGCCAAACACACTGGCCCATTCGGCGAAGCTCAGGTTGGTGGTGATGATGATGCTGGTGCGCTCGTAGAGCTTGCTGAGCAGATGGAACAGCAGCGCCCCGCCGGTCTGGCTGAACGGCAGGTAGCCGAGCTCGTCCAGCACCACGAGGTCGGCATACATGAGCCGTGTTGCAAGCTGCCCGGGCTTGCCGCCCAGCTTCTCCTGTTCGAGTGCGTTGACCAGTTCGATGGTGGAGAAGAAACGCACACGGCGGCGATGATGTTCGAGCGCCTGCACACCGATGGCCGTCGCCAGATGGGTCTTGCCCGTACCGGGTCCACCCACCAGCACGATGTTGTGCGCCGAGTCGATGAAGTCGCACTGGTACAGCTGGCGCACCAGTGCCTCGTCGGCATCGCTGCAGCTGAAGTCGAACCCGCCCATGTCGCGGTACGCCGGGAAGCGTGCCACCTTCATCTGGTACGCGAGGGAACGCACTTCGCGCTCGGCAATCTCCGCCTTGAGCAATCCGGCCAGCACCAGCGAAGCCGCCTTGTACGCCGGCGAGTCCTGCGCTGCGAGTTCGCCCAGCGCCTGGGCCATGCCGTGCAGCTTCAGTGACTTGAGCATCTGCATCATGGCCTCAGGCTGCATGGCTGTCCTCCCGGCCACGCAGGCGGTCGTAGCGGCCGACGTTGGCCTGTGGCTCGACCTTCAGTGCGAAGGCCTGCGGCGTCTGCAGCGGCGGCACAGGCGGGCTGTCGAGCAGACGGCTGAGGATGTTCAGTACCGTCTGCTTGTTCGGCACACCCGCCTCAAGCGCCCGCTCAACTGCGGTGAGCACCATCTGTTCGTCGTGCAGCAGTACCAGCGCCAGGATCTCGACCATCTCGCGGTCGCCGCCCGGGTGCCTGAGCAGCACGCCCTGCAGCCTGCGCAAGGCCTCTGGAAACTCGGCGAACGGTGCGCCATTGCGCAGTGCGCCCGGTTTGCGCTGCAGGACGGCCAGGTAGTGACGCCAGTCGTAGATCGTCTCGCCGCGGTCATGGCTGCGGTTGATACGCCGCCCATGCTCGGCGATCACCTGCCCCTCGGCCACGAACACCAGCCTTGCGGCATACACACGCAGGCTGATGGGCCGGTTGGCGAACGACGCCGGCACGCTGTAGCGGTTGCGTTCGAAGTTCACCAGGCAGGTGGGTGAAACGCGCTTGATATGTTCGACGAAGCCATCGAACGGCTGGCCCACCGGCATCAGGTGCGGACGCTCGGCCGACCACGCATCCCAGACCGTCATGTCCTGCTCCGGGTGCCGCGTCTGCTGCCACAGCAGTACGCACTGGTCGGCCAGCCAGTCGTTCAGCGCAGCCAGTGAACCGAACGCCGGCACCTTCTGCCAGAGGCGGTGGCGGCTGTCCTGGACGTTCTTCTCGATCTGCCCCTTCTCCCAGCCCGAAGCCACGTTACAGAACTCGGCATCAAACAGGTAGTGGCTCACCATCGCGCTGAAGCGCGCGTTGACCTCGCGCACCTTGCCGGGACGCACCCGGTCGACGGCAGTCTTCATGTTGTCGTAGATGCCGCGGCGTGGAATGCCACCCCAGGCGACGAACGCATGATGATGCGCATCGAACAGCATCTCGTGGGTCTGCAGCAGGTAAGCACGCAGGAAGAAGGCCCGGCTGTGGCTGAGCTTGAGCTGCGCGACCTGCAGCTTGACACGCTCGCCGTTGATCACCGCCCAGTCCTCGCTCCAGTCGAACTGGAATGCCTCGCCAGGGGCAAAGCGCAGCGGCACGAACGTTCCGCGTCCCGTGGTCTTCGCCTGCTCGTGCTGTTCCTGCCGCCAGCGCCGGGCAAACGCCGCCACGCGGTCATAGGAGCCCGTGAAGCCAAGCGCGCACAGATCCGCGTGTATCTGCCTGAGCGTCCTGCGCTGCTTGCGCGGCCGGTTCGCCTCGGTCTTGAGCCAGCCTGCCAGCTTCGCGGCAAACCCGTCGAGTTTGCTGGGGCTGTGGCGCTCGGGATAGGCTGGCAGAACCGTGCCGGCCCGGATGTAACGCCTGACCGTGTTTCTGGACACGCCCAGCCGTCTGGAAATCTCGCGCAACGAGACCTGATCGCGAAAGTGCCAGCG
>NZ_RJZE01000008.1 GCF_003986935.1 Paraburkholderia kururiensis JCM 10599 = LMG 19447
GATGATCCTGCGCAAGCTGCGGCTTTTTTACGCCCTGATTCTCGTCGCTTTGCTTGGCTTCGAAACTGCTACGCAGTCGGCAGCGTGAACTCATTTGCCGAGCAAAATGAATTGTTCAGGGCCGACTGGGTAGCGTCACGCCGGCGCGCAGCCCGTGCGCGCTTGCTTCTTCGTACATGGACTTCTGCGGCGTCGTGGCGAACAGATCAGGCGACCATACGAGCGGCGACGAATGCGTCGTGCAGTGCGAGACGGTTGGATCGATATAGGCAAAACCTTGGTCTGTATAGGCTTGCCGCCACGACGACGCGTAGTTGCTGCGCACGTAGGCATCCTCGAGGCGCATGCCCGGGCGCGGCAGGATGGCGAGCAGAACCTGACTGAAGCCCCACGAGCCGGCGAGACCGGCAACGGCGTCGAACCATTGCGTCTCGTCGGATGCGGCCAGTATCGGCGACATCTGCTCAATGAAATGTAGCGGCACGGTATTACTCTCGATTCGCGGCTGGCCAATGCCGCAGGCGGCGCGGGGAGGGTTGCGCCCCCCTCTTCGGTTGTAACAATTTATCACTAAATTTCAGCGGGGTCGTTTTTGTTCCTCGTATTGACGTAACCGACCTGCCTCCGCTTGCGTGACAGGTCGTGCCGGAGCGGTCATGGCGCGGCACAGCACCGCCAAGTGGGACCGCGGCGCAACTGGTATGGGCGTTGCAGATATTTTTGCCCGTGATTATTACAGGGCCGCCACACCGAACGCGCAAATCCCTCGCGGGAAATCCCGGAATGTTGCGCACGGGAGACGTCTGTTTAAAAACGCGACCTGCGGATTAGATCCTTAAAAAGAATATTTTGCTTTGATCGCGGGTCAATATTCCGTTCACGGAGTTAATTGCCTGCGCGGTTTATATATTCTTCAGTGTTTCGCCCATATTCCGAAGCGGCCAGCGCGCATCGCTGGTCGAGGGTCAACTTGTTTGACAACTGGCGAGCGGAGGTGCCACACTGCGGCATCCCGAACACGCTGGCCGAGGTGTCATGAACGTCTCTCCGATCGTCGAAAGCGAATTCGCCGCCACGGTGATGGCCGTGCCGCCGCTGGCCCGTCGCGTCGACTACACACTGGACGCGGCGCAGAACCTCAAGCTCATCCGGCACATCGAGGCGGGCGGCGTGCGCACGCTGCTGTACGGCGGCAACGCGAACCTGTACCACGTGCCGGTGAGCGAGTATCGCGAGTTGCTAGACATGCTCGCAGACAGTACCGCCGAAACCACCCGCGTGATTCCGGCCATCGGACCCGACTACGGCAAGATGCTCGACCAGGCCCGCATTCTCTCGCAGACGCCGTACCGCACCGCGATGGTGCTGCCGCTCGGCGGGTTCACCACGCCGGAGGGGGTCGAGACCGGACTTACGCGCATTGCGGACATTGCCGGCATTCCGCTCACGCTATACGTGAAGAGCGAAGACTACGTGGACGTCGATACGCTCGCGCGGCTCGTCGACAGGGGCACACTGATTGCGGTCAAGTACGCGGTCGTGCGCGACGATCCAGGTGATGACGCCTGGCTGAGGCGCTTATTGCAGAGCGTGAGCCGGGCCAAGGTGATTTCGGGCATGGGTGAGCGGCCCGCGCTCGTGCATGTTCGCGACTTCGGTCTTGCTTCGTGGACCACCGGTTCGGGCTGCATCGCGCCGCGCGCCGTGATGGCGCTGCTGCGTGCCGCGCAGCAAAACGGGCTCGGCGAGGCGGCGGGAATCTACGATGCCTTCATGCCGCTGGAGACGCTGCGCGACGAGATTTCGCTGATCCGCGTGCTTCACGATGCTGTCACGTTCTCGGGCATTGCCGATATGGGCGCCATGTTGCCCTTGCTCAGTTCGACGCCGGCCGCGGATCATGCGAATATCCAGGCGGCGGCGCAGGCGTTGCTTGCGTTCGAGCAGGAGCAGGGCTGGATTCACCCGGGCCAGTCCCGGGTTCACTGACAACGACTCGGCTGCCGGCTGTGTCCGCATGGACACGAGGCCGGCATAGTACGAGCCGATGGACCGATTCGGCACGCCGGGTGCGCTGGTAAGCAAGCGCCTGCAACGCAGACGCACGGCACCCGCGGCGCTACCGGTCCTGCCCGGGTGGTCACCACGCATGGCCAACCGGCACAACCCTCTTCCACACACTACGCGCCAGGCGGACATGGCGGTGCCGCGACAGGTACCGCGGCCACCGGCGCTTCACAGGAGTTTGACGATGCAGATTACCGGAGAGATGCTGATCGGCGCGAGCGCCGTACGAGGGACGAAGGGCACGTTGCGTGCCTTCGACCCCGCGCGCAATGCCGAAATCGAGCCCACGTTCGGCGCGGGCAGCGTCACGGATGTGGACCGCGCGTGCGATCTGGCCGCACAGGCCTTCGACTCCTATCGCAGCGCACCGCTCGAAACGCGGGCGCGCTTCCTCGAAGCCATCGCCGAGAACATCCTCGCGCTCGGCGATACGCTGATCGAGCGCGCTCAGGCCGAGTCCGCCTTGCCGCGCGCCCGTCTTGAAGGCGAGCGCGGACGCACCGTCGGTCAATTGAAGCTGTTCGCCTCGCTCGTGCGCGAAGGGCGCTGGCTGACGGCCACGCTGGATTCGGCGATGCCCGATCGCAAGCCGCTGCCGCGCTCCGACCTGCGCATGCAGAAGATTCCGGTGGGCCCGGTGGCGGTGTTCGGCGCCAGCAACTTCCCGCTCGCGTTTTCGGTGGCGGGCGGCGATACCGCTTCCGCGTTCGCGGCCGGCTGCCCGGTGGTCGTGAAGGCGCATCCGGCGCACCTCGGCACGTCTGAACTCGTGGGCCGCGCAATCCAGAAGGCCGTGGCGGACTGCGGTCTGCACGAAGGCACGTTCTCGCTCGTGATCGGGGCCGGCAATGAAATTGGCGAAGCCCTGGTCGCGCATCCTGCGATCAAATCGGTCGGCTTCACGGGCTCGCGCCGCGGCGGTCTGGCGCTGGCCGATATCGCATCGAAGCGCCGCGAGCCGATTCCTGTCTTCGCGGAAATGAGCAGCATCAACCCGGTGTTCGTCATGCCCGGCGCGCTGGCCGCACGCGCAGACTCGATTGCAACCGGCTTCGTGGAATCGGTCACGCTGGGCGTGGGCCAGTTCTGCACGAATCCGGGTCTCGTCATCGTGCTCAACGGACCGCATACCCAGGGCTTCATCGACGCCGCCGCTCAGGCGCTCGCGAAGAAGGGCGCGCAGACCATGCTGACCGCGGGCATCGCCGCCGCGTATCGCGAAGGCGTGGCGCAGCGTGCCGAAACGAGCGGCGTGAAGAGCGTGGCGCAAGGCACGACAAGCGACGCGTCGTGCTCCGCGCTGCCTGCGCTGTTCACGACCACGGCGGCCCAGTTCCTCGCCACGCGGGCGCTGGAGGACGAGATCTTCGGGCCGACGTCGCTGATCGTGACCTGCGCCGACGTGAGCGAAATGACGAAGGTGGCCGAGCAGATCGAAGGCCAGCTCACGGCCACGCTGATGATCGAACCGGCCGACTACGAACTCGTGCGCGGCCTGCTGCCCACGCTGGAGCGCAAGGTGGGCCGCATTCTGGCGAACGGCTATCCGACGGGTGTCGAGGTCTGTTACGCGATGGTTCACGGCGGACCGTTCCCGGCCACGAGCGATCCGCGTGCGACCTCGGTGGGTGCGACCGCGATCGATCGCTTCCTGCGTCCGGTCTGCTATCAGGACCTGCCGGCCGAGCTGCTGCCTGAAGCCGTGAAGGACGGCAATCCGCTGAAGCTCTGGCGTCTGCGCGACGGTCAGCTCGGACGCGACTGAGCGGGCGGGGAGAACCGGGAGAACGCCGTGTAGCGCGTTGCGGCGGTGACGTCGGAGTCGCCGCCGCGATTCCTCGGTTCGCGTTCCTCGCGCCGCTTCTCCGGCCCGCTTTGCCGACCCGCTTCTCCGGCCCGCTTCTCCGTCTTCGTTCGCGGCCGTATCGCAACGCTCCCCGCCACGGCGCTGCATCGCGCCCAAGCTTGCCTCTCACCATGACCGACCACCCCAGCCGCCGCTATCCCGACCCCGCCATCCGCGTGCTCGATCCGCGCTTCACGGCGCTGCGGCTCGCGTCGGCGTCGGTGGAGTGTCTCTATCAGGGCGCGCGCTGGTCCGAAGGGCCGGTCTGGTTCGGCGATGGCCGCTACCTGCTGTGGAGTGACATTCCCAACAACCGCATCCTGCGTTGGGACGAGGAAACGGGCGCCGTGAGTGCCTTTCGCCAGCCGTCGAACAACGCGAACGGCAATACGCGCGACCGCGAAGGCCGGCTCGTCACGTGCGAGCACCTCACGCGCCGCGTCACACGCACGGAGTACGACGGCACCGTCACCGTGATCGCCGACCGCTATCGCGGCAAGCGCTTCAATTCACCGAACGACATCGTCGTGAAGTCCGATGGATCGATCTGGTTCACGGACCCCACCTTCGGCATCGACAGCTATTACGAGGGCGAGAAGCAGCCGTCCGAACTGCCGGCCTGCGTCTATCGCGTCGATCCGCACTCGGCGGAGGTAACGGTCGTGATCGACGATGTGGCGGGCCCGAACGGTCTCGCCTTTTCGCCCGACGAGTCGCTTCTCTATGTGGTCGAGTCGCGTTCCGAGCCGCGCAAGATTCGCGCGTTCGACGTGAGCGGCGACGGCCGCACGCTGTCGAACAATCGCGTTGTGATCGACGCCGGTCCCGGCACGCCCGATGGCTTTCGCGTGGACATCCACGGCAACCTCTGGTGCGGTTGGGGCATGGGTACCGACGAACTCGACGGCGTGCGCGTCTTCACCCCGCAGGGCGAGGCCATCGGCCATATCGCGCTGCCCGAGCGCTGTGCGAACGTCTGCTTTGGCGGGCGCCACCGCAATCGACTCTTCATGGCGGCGAGCCACGGCCTTTACGCGCTTTACGTGAATACGCAGGGCGTGAAGGGCGGTTGAGCCAAGGGGTTTCGCCGCCGTCAAGTTGCCAAACAAGTAAAGGTTTCCACTACCACGCCGCAGTGCGATCTGCTCGCGGGGATTAAACGGAAACCCTTGCTGGTAGAGGTTTTGTGCGCACTCCAGCGGTCTCGTGCAGCCCTATCCGGTTCGGATAATTTGCTTGACATCGACGCGCCGCGTTCGTTATTTTGCGGTAACCGGGGACCGGTGGCAGGGCGCCGTGCGAACCTGCCGCGCCTCATCCGCACCGTCCGCGGCGTCCATATCAAGAGAACAACCGAGGAGATGCGATGACCTTTTCTGGCGGATTGTCAGTCAGGCTGCTGGCAGCATGTGCCGTCGCGGTGGCCGCAGTGGCCGCGCAGGTTCCTGCCGCGCAGGCGGCGGACGCTGTGACGCTGAACATCGTGGACGTGGCGGGTGACCTCCAGCTCACGCAAAAGGGCTTCGAGGCGTTCAAGGCGAAGTATCCGAACCTGGTCTCGAACATCACGTACACCAATGCGCCCGCGCCGCAACTGCCGGGCAAGATCAAGGCGATGCAGGCGGCGGGCCGCTCCGACATCGACCTCGTGCTGACCGGCACCGACGCACTCGCGGCCGGCATCGAACAGAACCTCTGGCTCAAGCTCCTGCCCGACCAGGCCTCGGTGTTTCCTGGCGTGCTGGACCGCTATGCGCCTGGCCCCCGCAAGATGCAGGACCTGGCGCAGGGCTTTGGGCTCGAAGTCGCGTACATGCCCGCGGGACCGCTCATCGAGTACAACCCGGCCAAGGTGAGCAATCCGCCGAAGACGCCCGATCAACTGCTGCAATGGTGCAAGGCGCACCCCGACCGCCTGATCTACGCGCGTCCGGCCAATTCGGGTCCGGGCCGCACGTTCCTGATGGGCCTGCCCTACGTGCTGGGCGACAAGGACCCCGTGGACCCGATCCACGGCTGGGACAAGACGTGGGCCTTCCTCAAGCAGCTGAATGACTGCATTCCGTACTACCCGGGCGGTACGTCGGCAGTGATGAAGGAACTGGGCGAAGGCACGCGCGACATGACCGTGACGGTGACGGGCTGGGACATCAATCCGCGTGCGCTCGGCATCGTGCCGGCCGACTATCGCGTGCAGGCCTTCGACAACATGACCTGGGTGAACGACGCCCACTACATGGTGATCCCGAAGGGCGTGCCGAAGGAAAAGCTGGACGTGCTCTTCAAGCTGATGAACTTCATGCTGGAGCCGGCGCAGCAAGCCCTGACCTGGGACGACGGCTACTTCTATCCCGGGCCCGCCGTGAAGGGCGTGACGCTCGAACAGGCGCCGGCGCACAGCCAGGACGTGCTCAAGAAGTACGGCCGGCCTGAGTATCCCAAACTGATCGCCGACCATCCGCAGGCGCTGCCGCTTTCCGCGCAGGCCATGGTGGCGGCGTTCCAGAAGTGGGACCGCGAGATCGGCGCACAGAAGACCAAATAGACCGACAAGGCGTCCAGCGTGGCGCCATTGTCGCGACATCGATACGGGTGGCCGGCGCGGGTGGTATCGCCAGCGCCGGCCGCGCCGTGCAGACCAGGGCCAAGGGCCAGTCTCAAGGACCAGTCTCAAGGATCAGGACCCAGCCGTCCCCATACCGGACGGAAAGACGAGGAACGCACGATGAATCGTCACTTTGAGGAACTGCGTCTCGAATCCGTGAGCCGCAGCTTCACCAGCACAGAAGGCCATGCGGTGGCGGCCTTGCAGGGACTCGATCTGAACATCCGCCGCGGCGAGTTCATCGCGCTGCTCGGGCCATCGGGCTGCGGCAAGTCCACGGCGTTGAACTGCATCGCGGGACTGCAGCCGCTTTCGGGCGGCGGCATCTGGCTCGACGACCGGCGTATCGACGTGCTGCCGCCCGAGAAGCGCGGCTTCGGCATGGTGTTCCAGAACTACGCGCTGTTTCCGCACATGTCCGTGCTCGACAACGTGGGCTTCGGTCTCAAGATGCGCGGCGTGGCGAAGGGCGAAGCGCAGCGGCGCGCGCGCGAGGCGCTGCAACTCGTTCAACTCGTGGGACACGAGCGCAAGCTGCCGGGGCAGTTGTCCGGCGGCCAGCAGCAGCGCGTGGCGATTGCGCGCGCCATCGTGATCGAGCCGCCGCTCGTGCTGATGGACGAGCCGCTCTCGAATCTCGACACGAAACTGCGTATCGAGATGCGCGCGGAGATCCGGCGCATTCATAGCCAGCTGGAGCGCGCGACCCTCTACGTGACGCACGACCAGGACGAAGCGCTTTCGATGGCGGACCGCATCGTCGTCATGAAAGAGGGCGTCGTGCAGCAGGTCGCCACGCCGAAAGAGGTGTACGGGCGGCCGAAGAATCTGCACGTCGCGCGTTTCATGGGCTATCGCAATGTGGTGCCGTTCACGCTGGAAGCCGCCGAGGGCGAGCGGGTGCGGCTCGCGAACGGCAGCGTGCAACTGGTCGGCACACCGATGGAAGCGTTCAGCGCCAAGGCCGTGAGCGTTGCGCTGAGACCCGAGGACATCGAGCGTGCCGCCCCCGGTGCCGAGAACGCTTTCGACGCCGAAGTGGAAACCGTCGAATACGGCGGCCGCGATTCGCTGATTCGCGTGCAGACCGCGTTCGGCGCACTGTGGGCACGGCTGGCCGGCGAATTTTCGGAAGGCGAGCGCATCAGCCTGCGCGTGCCGGCAGCTCGCACGCTGGTCTACGACGTGGAGGCGCCATGAACGCGAACGCCGCCACGCTACCCGCAACTGCCGCAGCGCCCAGTGATCCGAAGCGCTGGCTCGTCACGCCCGCACTTGTCTTCATCGTCGCGCTGTTCATCTATCCGTTTGCGTACGGGCTCGTGCTGTCGTTCCAGCCGATGAACGGCGGCGGCATCTGGGCCAACTACGCCACGTTCTTTTCCGACACCTCACTCTGGCCGACGATTCTCGTCACGCTCAAGCTCGCCGTGCCGGCCACGCTCATCAACGTCGGTGTTTCGGTGCCGGTGGCGTTCGCGCTGCGCCGTCCGTCGCCGTATCAGAAGCTCGTTACCACGCTGCTCGTGATTCCGGTCACGCTCGGCACCGTGCTGATCGCGGACGGCATGCTCACCTACTTCGGCCCGAACGGCTGGTTCCCGCAGACGCTGCACGTGCTGCATCTCTATGCCGACGAAGTGCGGCTCACGCACAACTACTGGGGCGTGTTGATTTCGCTCGTGGTGTCGGGCTTTCCGTTCGCGTTTCTGCTCACGCTCTCCTACGTCACGGGCATCGACCCGACGCTCGCGAGCGCGGCCGCCACGCTCGGCGCCGGGCCGTGGCAGCAATTCCGCCGCATCTATTTCCCGCTGCTCGTGCCCGGGCTCACCATGGCGGCGTGCCTTTCGTTCGTGCAGGCGTTCTCGGTGTTTCCGTCCGCGGTGCTGCTCGGCGCGCCGGCGGGCCCCACGCGCGTGATGTCGATTGCCGCCGCCGAGGCCGCGTTCGAGAACTACGATTACTCGCTCGCTTCAGCCGTCGCCATCGTGATGGGCTTCGTGCAGTTGATCGTCGTGGCCGCGATGCTGGGTGCGCGCCGCTTTTTCTATCGCGGACCCACCACCGGAGGAAAAGGCTGATGACCACCGATCGCGAGACGAGGCAAGCGTGGCGCCGCTCCGTGCCGCGCGAGCTGGCATCGAATGCCGGCGCGGCGTCGTCGTCGCCTGCCGCCATGAACCTGTCCGCGAGCAGCGAGGACGACAGCGCATCGCGCAACCACGGCCGCCGTGGCGAGCAGCCGGCGAGGCGAGGGCCGCGCGCGAGTCTGCCCGACCTCGTATGGAAAGCGCTCGTGTGGGGCGCGATGGCGTTCTTCCTGCTCAACGTGCTGCTGCTCATTGCCACCGTGGCGATCAACTCGATCGCGACGCGCTGGTTCGGCACGCCGCTGCCGCAAGGGTTCACGCTCCACTGGTACGCGCAGGCCTGGTCCGACTTCCAGTTGGCGAGTGTGCTGTGGGTCACGGTGGAAGTGGTGGGCGCGGTCGTGCTGCTTTCCATCGTGCTCGGTGTGCCGGCGGCCTACGCGCTCGCGCGCGTGCAGTTTCGCGGCAAGCGGCTTGCCATGCTCGTGTTCCTGCTGCCGTTGATGGTGCCGCCTGTCACCTACGGCATTCCGATGGCCACCGCCATGTACAAGTTCGGTCTCGCAGGCACGCTGAGCGGCGTGATTCTTGCGAACCTCGTGCCGGCGCTGCCGTTCGTGATTCTCGTGATGACGCCGTTCATCGAACAGATCGACCCGAACCTCGAAGCCGCTGCACGCATCTTCGGCGCGAACACGCTGCGCTATTTCCGCTACGTGCTGCTGCCGCTCCTCGTGCCGGGTATGCTCGCGGCGGGTCTGCTGGTGCTGGTGCGCACCATCGGCCTCTTCGAACTCACGTTCTTCACGGCGGGGCCCGCTACGCAGACACTCGTCGTCGCGCTCTATTACGCGGTATTCTCGACGGGCGTGCGGGCGCCGCAATCCATCGACGCCATGGCCATGATCTACATGGCGATCACGCTGATCTGGGTCATCATCGCGCTGCAGTTCGTGAGCCCGACCCAGATCGTTTCGCGTGTGAAGGAGAGAAAGTGACGAAGAGAAAGACCCCGGAAACGCTGCGCAGCCACCGTTGGTATGGCGTCAACGACCTGCGCTCGTTCGGCCATCGTTCGCGCACCTCGCAGATGGGCTACAGCCGCGAAGAATACGCAGGCAAGCCCGTTATTGCGATTCTCAATACGTGGAGCGAAATCAATCCGTGCCATACGCACTTCAAGCAGCGTGTGGAGGAAGTGAAGCGCGGCATCTGGCAGGCTGGAGGCTTTCCCGTCGAGCTTCCTGTACAGACACTTTCCGAGCCGTTCCAGAAACCCACCACCATGCTCTATCGCAACTTCCTCGCGATGGAGGTGGAAGAGACACTGCGCTCGTATCCCGCCGACGGCGTCGTGCTGATGGGCGGCTGCGACAAGACGACGCCGGCGCTGCTGATGGGCGCGATATCGATGGACCTGCCCGCCATCTTCCTGCCGGCCGGCCCGATGCTGCGCGGCAACTGGAACGGCGTGACGCTGGGCTCCGGCTCGGACACCTGGAAGTACTGGGCCGAACTGCGCGCCGGACATATCACCGAAGACGACTGGCAGGGCGTGGAAGGCGGCATTGCGCGCTCGCCGGGCCACTGCATGACGATGGGCACGGCGTCTACCATGACGAGCGCCGCTGAGGCGCTGGGCTTCACGCTGCCCGGCTTCGCATCCATTCCCGCGCCCGATTCGCGGCACGCGCAAATGGCGGCGAAGACGGGCATGCGCATTGTCGAGATGGTGTGGGAAGACCTGAAGCCCTCGGACATTCTCACGGCCGGTTCCGTGGATAACGCGGTGACCACATGTCTCGCGCTATCGGGTTCGACCAACGCGATCGTGCACATGATCGCGGTGGCGCGCCGCGCGGGCATCGAACTTACACTCGACCGCTACGACGACATTTCGCGCCGTACGCCGGTGCTCGCCAACATCCGGCCGACCGGCGAGTACCTGATGGAAGACTTCTTCTATGCGGGCGGCCTGCGCGCGATGCTGAAGGAACTGGGCGATCTGATCGACGGCACGCAGAAGACGGTAAACGGCAAGACCATCGGCGAGAACATTGCGGACGCGCAGGTCTTCAACGACGACGTGATCCGCCGCCGCAGCGCGCCGCTCCTGCCCGACAACGGCCTCGCGGTGCTGCGCGGCAACATTGCGCCGAACGGCGCCGTCATCAAACCGGGTGCGGCCGAACCGCATCTGCTCGTGCACACGGGCCGCGCCGTGGTGTTCAAGGACTACAACGACATGGCGGCGCGCATCGACGACGAATCGCTCGACGTCGACGAACACAGCGTGATCGTGCTGCAACACGCGGGGCCAATCGGCGCGCCTGGCATGCCCGAGTGGGGCCAACTGCCTATTCCGAAGAAGCTGTTGCAAAAGGGCGTGCGCGACATGGTGCGCATCTCCGACGCACGCATGAGCGGCACGAGCTACGGCGCGTGTGTATTGCACGTGGCGCCGGAGTCGTTCATCGGCGGACCGTTTGCGCTGGTGCGCGACGGCGACCTCATCGAACTCGACGTGCCGCAGCGCAAGCTGAACGTGCTGGTTTCCGACGAAGAACTGGCGCGCCGCAAGTCGGAGTGGGTCGCACCCCCGCCGCGCTTCACGCGTGGCTACGGCGCGATGCATCAGATCCACGTCATGCAGGCCGACAAGGGCTGCGACTTCGATTTCCTGCAACGAGGCGGTGCGGGTGGCGCGCAGCGTGCAGGCGAACCGGAGATCCACTAAGTGCACAAGAGACATGACGTCCTGGTACTTTTCCTGATGGCTTTGCGCCCTACCACCCGTGCCTTTGTTCGCGACTTGAACAGCTCGCGGTAATTTGCTTTTTTCCTTGGATCGCCAATTTTCTTGAGAGTATGATCCTCTTTCGACAGTTGGCGCGTGCGTAGTCAACGGCCTCATCGAGCGGCCGGGTGTGGGTTTCACGGCAGTTCCCGACGCGCCTTTTGAACCAGACAAGGGCAGTCAGGGCGGGTGACACTCATGCACTTCGACGCTGCATTCACGCATCGCGGCTATCTGCTGAATTGCGCCCCGGCGCGTGCCGGCGACGGCAGCTGGCAACCCTACGTGGTCATTTCACGCTCCAGCGACGGCGAACTCGTCGCTAACCGCTTCTTTCCCACCGACCTGCGCTTCACCGACGAAGCCGCCGCCATCGCCCACGCGCGCGACTGGGCCGTGCGCTGGATCGACGCCAGCAGCATAACCATCTGAGGCGCGCGAAGGCGCGTCTTTCCGCTTGCATCGCACGTCGACACGACGCGCGCATGCCCCGCCCGTGCGGCGATTCACGACAAAACGCGGTAATCTCTGGGGACACTTCACTTTTCGCCGTGCCACGCGCGGCTGTCGTTGTCACCATGTCAAATCCGTCTTCTTCGAACTGGGGCCTGGAGCAGATCGTCGCGGAGCTGCGCGCGTCGCGCGAGGAACTGCATCGAACGCGCCATCCGCGCGGTATTCGCGAATTGCCGTCGCGCGAGGCGATGGTCGGCATCGTCAACGGCCTGCGCGCAGCGCTCTTTCCCACGCACTACGGCGCGCCCGATCTGACGGACGAAAGCGTCGACTATTACGTTGGACACACGCTGGAAAGCACACTGCGGCTGCTCGCTGAGCAGATTCGCCGCGCGCTGCGCTTTTTGCCCGAGCATGCGGAGACACCGAACGAATTGCTGCGCGTGCGTGCCTTCGACGTGGCGCGCGAGTTCGGCAAGCAGTTGCCCGGCATTCGCGCGCTGCTGGTCAGCGACATTCAGGCCGCCTATGCCGGCGACCCGGCCGCGCAGCACATCACCGAAATCCTGCTGTGCTACCCGGGCGTGCTCGCGGTCACGCATCATCGGCTCGCGCATGCGCTGCACCGGCTCGGCGTGCCGCTGCTCGCGCGCTTTATCAACGAGATTGCCCACTCGGCCACCGGCATCGACATTCACCCGGGCGCGCAGATCGGCCCCAGCTTTTTCATCGACCACGGCACGGGCGTGGTGATCGGCGAGACCGCGATCATCGGCGAACGCGTGCGGCTCTACCAGGCGGTGACGCTCGGTGCGAAGAGCTTTGCGGCGGACACCGACGGCACGCTCGTGAAGGGCAACGCGCGGCATCCGATTGTCGAGGACGACGTCGTGATCTATGCGGGTGCAACGATTCTGGGCCGCGTCACGATCGGTCGCGGCTCGGTGATCGGCGGCAACGTGTGGCTCACGCACAGCGTGCCGCCGGGCAGCAGCGTGACGCAGGGCAAGGCGCGCGAAGTGGAACGCAACGAAGCAGGGCGGCCGACGTGAACGGTCCGCATGCGCGGCCATGAAACGCGTGCCATCAGGCCGCGTGCGCATGCTGCGCACCGCGATTGCCGGCGTCGAGGCCACTGCCGCCGCCACGTCACACACGTTCGCACGGCACTCGCACGACCACTTCGGCGTGGGCGTCATCACGCACGGCGGGCATCGCTCGGCGAGCGGGCGCGGACCGGTGGAGGCGCGCACGAACGACGTCATCACCGTGAATCCCGGCGAGGTTCATGACGGCCGGCCCTTCGACGAACGTGGCCGCGCATGGCAGATGCTGTACTTCGAGCCGTCGCTCGTCTTCGATGCCGCGCGCGAGCTTGCGGGCACGAACGCATGCAACCTCGAATTGACGCGTCCCGTCGTGTACGACCCTCGATTGAAAAAGCTGTTCGAGCGACTCTTTGCGATTGCCACCGATCCTGTGGCGTACCCCGACGCACTTGTTCGCGACGAGGCATTGGCCGCGTTCTTCGAATGCGCGATCGAGTCGCACGCTACGTTGACGCCCCGACGTCTCGCGCCCGGGTCGGTCGCGCACGCCAAGGCCCGCATCGACGACGATCCCTCGGCATCACACACACTCGCAGCGCTCGCCGCGGATTCCGACATGAACCGCTTCCAGCTGCTGCGGGCATTTGCACGCGACGTCGGCATGACGCCACATGCCTATCTGGTCCAGCGCCGCGTCATGCTGGCGCGGCGTTCGATTGCGTCTGGCCTTGCGCTTGCCGATGCGGCCGCCAGTGCAGGCTTCGCGGACCAAAGCCACATGACGCGCGCGTTCGTGCGCATGTTCGGCGTGACGCCGGCCGTCTACGCCGGTGCAGTGCGATAAGCAGCCACGTGGGCTGCCGTACGTTGCACGCGGTACGTCGCACCCTCACGCTGCAATTTCGTTCAAGACCCTCCACGACGCTGGACCCTAAGCTGCGTCTCCATTCCCTGTCATGGAGCGCGCAGCATGAATTCGAGGCACACGGGCTATCTCTTTTGCGGACTCGCGATGATCGGCGTGGGCAGCACCGTAGTGGTGAGCCGCGAGATCGCGGTGGGGCTCGCGCCGTTCTCGGCCACCGCGTTGCGTTTTGCGATCGCGTTTCCGTCGTTCCTCGCGATCATGCGTCTGCGCGGCGTGCGCTGGCCGCGTCTCGGTCTGCGCGATGCGATGCTCGTCGTTGCCCAAGCCGGCGCGGGCAGCGTCGGTTATACGGTCCTGCTCATTAGCGGAATGAAGCTCGCGTCTGCCGCCGATGCGGGCGTGATTGCGGGCACGTTGCCGGCGGTGTCGGCACTCGTGGCGGTGGTTGCGCTGGGCGAGCGGATGAGTGCGGCGCTTGCCGGTGCCGTCGCGCTCGCGACGGCGGGGGTGCTCGTGTGTACCGTGCCGCTTCCAGCGTTGAGTGCGGCCGGCACGTCGTGGATTACCGTGGGCAACGAACGCGCTCCCGAGGCGCTCGCGGGCAATGCGCTCGTGTTTGCCGCGGTGGTGTGCGAGGCCCTGTTCATCCTCATCAACCGGAAGCTGCGCGCAACGGTGACGCCGTTGCAGCTGTCCGCATTGATGAGCGGGACCGGCTTCTGTGTCGCCATCGTGCCCGCGCTGTTCGAGGCGCCGTGGCGCGCTGCCTTCGACGCGCCTGCGGTAATGGGCGTCGTCTACTACGCGCTGGTGCCCACGGTGGCGGGCTTCATGCTCTGGTACGCGGGCTCGGCGCGCGTGACCGGCGGCGAGGCCAGCGTGACGACTGCGCTCGTACCGGTGTCGTCGCTCGTGTTCGCGGCGCTGCTGCTGCACGAGACGATCAGGCCGGCGCAACTGGCCGGCATGGCCTGCGTGCTCGGCGCCATCTTGCTGGCCACGGTGGGACGTGCGCGGCAGCGCAGCACGGCGCAAGGCACTACGTCGGGCGGGACGCCGCTGCATGCGGCGCCACGCGAAGCGCGCGATTAGCGGGACTAGTGCGACCAGCGCGAGCCTCGCGCCGCCTCACGTATTGGCGATACTCGTTCCCACCGGATTACCGACGATGGAAAGGAATTCGCGACGCGTCGAGGGATCGGTGCGGAAGGTGCCCAGCATGCGCGACGTGACCATTTCCACGCCGGCCTTATGCACGCCGCGCGTCGACATGCATTGATGCGACGCTTCGAGAATCACGCCCACGCCGCGCGGCTGCAGCACCTCGTTGAGCGTATCCGCGATCTGCACCGTCATCTTTTCCTGGATCTGCAGGCGTTTCGCAAATGCGTCCACGAGGCGCGCGAGCTTCGAAATGCCCACCACGCGACGATCCGGCAGATAGGCCACATGCGCGCGCCCGATGATCGGCACCATGTGGTGCTCGCAGTAGCTCTCGAAGCGGATGTCCTTGAGCACGATCATCTCGTCGTAGCCGTCCACTTCGGCAAACGTGCGGGCCAGAATCTCGCGCGGGTCGGTGGCGTAGCCCGCGAAGAATTCCTCGAAGGACCGTACGACGCGCGCCGGGGTGTCCACGAGACCTTCGCGCCTGGGGTCGTCTCCGGCCCAGCGCAATAGCACGCGCACCGCGGCTTCGGCTTCTTCTCGTGTGGGCCGCGGCTCGGCGCCGTTTTTCGCCGCACCGGTGTCTTGCTGTGCGGGTTTCGCGTGACTTGCGGTCCTCGTTGCGTCGGTCATCCATCCACTCCTGTCTGCTGGTCCATCTGGCGTTGCGCCGTTGGGGTGTCGGCCATTGTTCCACGTTTTGTGTCCGCGCGTGCCTGGCGAAAGCCCCCACCTGGACGCCCGGACGTCATTTGGGCCACTCGTCCATGGCGTCGTTGAAGAGTTCGGAGACGACGCTGCGCAGCCATCCCGTGCGCACGTCGTTGTTGAATTTGCGATGCCAATGCTGCTTGAGATCGAAGCGCGGCAATGGAATGGGCGGCTCGACGAGCTTGATGGACGCGTGTTCGGCCACGTACGCGAAGCCGATGGCGTGCGGCACGGTGGCAACGAGATCCGTGCGCGCAAGAATGAAGGGCAGGCTCATGAAGTGCGGCGTTTCCAGCACGGCGCGGCGGTGCAGGCGCTTCTTTTCGAGGAAGCGTTCGAGCACTTCCTGGCTGCGTCCCTCGGCGCGCACCACGGCGTGGCCAAGCGAGAGGAATTGCTCGAGCGTGAGCTTCTCGCCCACCTGCGGATGGTTGCTGCGCATGAGGCAGATGAAGCGGTGCGTGAAGAGACGCTGCTGAAAGAAGTTGCTCGCGGTGAGGTCCGGAAAGTAGCCGACGGCGAGATCCACGTCGCCCGATTCCAGTCCGCGTTCCACTTGGGCCGGCGGCAGCGAGACCGAACGCAGGCTCGCACGCGGCGCGCGCTCGGCAAAGAGTTGCAGCAGACGAGGCAGGAACACGATCTCGCCCACGTCCGAAAGCGCGAGGGAGAACGTGCGCGTGGTCGTGGCCGGGTCGAAGTCCTGAGCTTCCAGCATGCCTTTTTCGATACGCACGAGCGCGTCGCGTGCGGCCGGGATCAGGGCGAGCGCGCGCGGCGTGGGCTCCATGCCGCGCGAGGTGCGCACGAAGAGCGGGTCTCCAAAGTATTCGCGCAGGCGTCCCAGCGCGGTGCTCACGCGCGGCTGGCTCACACCGAGGCGCTCGGCGGCGCGGCTCACGTTGCGCGTGTCTTCCATGGCAACGAGGTACGGAATCAGGTTCAGGTCGAGGTCGGTCATCGGCAGGGTGAAGCGTGGCGGGCGGCGCGGCACTATCGTGTTCGCGTATACAAGCTATGCCCGGAATGCGGTTGCCGCATATTGGGGAAAGCGCCGACAATCGCTCCACCATTCGAAAAATTGTTCAGGAGACGAACATGCGCACCCAGGTTGCCATCGTCGGCGCAGGCCCGGCGGGCTTGCTGCTTTCCCATCTGCTGCGGCGCGAAGGCGTCGATTCGATCCTCGTGGAGGCGCAGTCGCGCCAGTACTGCGAGCAGCGCATTCGCGCCGGCGTGCTGGAGCAGGGCACCGTCGATACGATCAACGAAGCGGGGCTCGGCGCGCGCATGCAGCGCGAAGGGCTCGTGCATCACGGCATCGACCTGCTGTTCGGGCGCAAGCGCCATCGCATCGACATGACGGGGCTCACGGGCGGCCGCGCTATCACGATCTACGGCCAGCACGAGGTGGTGCGCGACCTGATCGACGCCGCCGACGAGCACCGCCACCAGATGTTCTTCGAAGCGAGCGGCGTATCGCTGCACGGCCTCGCAGGCGATGCGCAGCGCGATCGCCCCGAGGTGCGTTTCACGCACCAGGGCGTGGAGCAGCGCATCGAGTGCGACTACATCGCGGGCTGCGACGGCTTTCACGGCGTGTCGCGCAACGCGATTCCGGCCTCGGTGCTGCGCACCTACGAGCGCGTTTATCCGTTCGCGTGGCTCGGCATTCTGGCCGAGGCCGCGCCCAACGCCGCCGAACTGGTCTATGCCCACCACGAGCGAGGTTTCGCGTTGTACAGCATGCGTTCGCCCACCATCACGCGGCTCTATCTGCAATGCGCGCCGGACGAAGACCTCTCGCAATGGTCCGACGAGCGCATCTGGTCCGAACTGAAAACGCGTTTTGAGAACGACGGCGGCTGGCAGCCCGCGGAAGGCGCGATCCTGCAAAAGGGCGTGACGCCGATGCGCAGCTTCGTGGCGGAGCCGATGCAGTACGGCCGGTTGTTCCTCGCCGGCGACGCCGCGCACATCGTGCCGCCCACGGGCGCGAAGGGCATGAACCTCGCGGTGGCCGACGTGCGCGTGCTCTCGAAGGCGCTGGCCGCGCGCTATCGCGACGGACGCACGGACCTGCTCGACGCCTATTCGTCCACGTGTCTCGAACGTGTCTGGCGCGCCGAGCACTTCTCGTGGTTCATGACGAACATGCTGCACCCGTCGGCCGACGACACGCCGTTCGTCAATCGCCTGAAGATGTCGGAGCTGAACTACGTGACGAAGTCCGAGGCGGCGGCGCGCTCGCTCGCGGAAAACTACGTGGGCCTGCCGTTCGCTGCGTAAGCGGATTGCTGCCCGTATCAGACGCGTATCAAGTATCAAGACAGAGGAGGCCGTCCCGCGAGGACGGCCTTTTTGCTCATGGAAGCCCCTGCCTTGACAAGGCGCGCCAGCGCCTCCGATAATGCATCGAGATGTTCGTTAATCGAATCGTAGTTCTATATACGAACAACGACCCGAGCCGAACACTTCCAGCGCACGCTGCCGCTTCTTGTGAATCAGCAGCGTGATTCGCGGTTGGAGCGGTGCCCGTGTAGTGAATGAGCGGCGCCGCGCAGCAACGTCGGGCACTGCCCGGAATGGCATGGAATGGCCGAGGACCTGGCATGATCAACAAGATTTTCGAGTCGCTTCAGTCGGCCGTGGCCGACGTTCACGACGGCGCCACCGTGATGATCGGCGGCTTCGGTACGGCGGGCATGCCGTCGGAACTGATCGACGCGCTCATCGAGCAGGGCGCGCGCGAACTCACCATCGTGAACAATAACGCCGGCAACGGCGACACCGGTCTCGCGGCTTTGCTGAAGGCAAAGCGGGTGCGCAAGATCATCTGCTCGTTCCCGCGGCAAACGGATTCGTGGGTGTTCGACGGTCTCTATCGCGCCGGCGAAATCGAGCTGGAACTGGTGCCGCAGGGCAATCTCGCGGAACGCATTCGCGCGGCGGGCGCGGGCATTGGCGGCTTCTTCACGCCCACGGGCTACGGCACGAAGCTGGCCGAAGGCAAGGAAACGCGCCTGATCGACGGCAAGCACTACGTATTCGAATCGCCGCTGCATGCGGACTTCGCGCTCATCAAGGCGTATAAGGGCGACCGCTGGGGCAACCTGGTCTACCGCAAGACGGCGCGCAACTTCGGGCCGATCATGGCGAGCGCCGCGAAGGTGGCCATTGCTCAGGTGTCGGAAGTCGTGCCGCTGGGCGGGCTCGATCCCGAAGTGATCGTCACGCCCGGCATCTTCGTGCAGCGCGTGATCGAAGTGCCGCAGGCGGCGCACGCCGCGCAACGGTCGCCACAGTCGCAACAGGCAGCCTGAAGGACGGAGACACTTCATGAAACGACTTACCCGCGATGAAATGGCGAAGCGCGTCGCGCGCGATATTCCCGAAGGCGCCTACGTGAACCTCGGCATCGGTGTGCCCACGCTGGTCGCGAACCATCTGGATGCCGACAAGGAAATCTTCCTGCACAGCGAGAACGGTCTGCTTGGCATGGGCCCCGCGCCCGCGCCGGGCGAAGAGGATGACGAACTCATCAACGCCGGCAAGCAGCACGTCACGCTGCTCACGGGCGGCGCGTTCTTCCACCACGCCGATTCGTTCGCGATGATGCGCGGCGGCCATCTCGACTACTGCGTGCTGGGCGCGTTCCAGGTATCGGCGACGGGCGACCTCGCGAACTGGCACACCGGCGCACCGGATGCGATTCCGGCCGTGGGCGGCGCGATGGACCTCGCCATCGGCGCAAAGCAGGTCTTTGTGATGATGGAGCACCTCACCAAGCAAGGCGAAAGCAAGATCGTTCAGACGTGTTCGTATCCGGTCACAGGCGTGGGCTGTGTGGACCGCATCTATACCGATCTCGCCGTGCTCGACGTGACGCCCGAAGGCCTGGCGGTGCGCGAGATCTTCCCGGATATCGGCTTCGACGAATTGCAGCGTCTGACGGGCGTGCCGCTCATCGACGCCACGCAGGGCCGCCGCGCGGCCTGAACGCGCGGCGCGGAGCGTCACGGCCTGCGGCGGCGCGCAGCGACGATGCGCGCACGGCAGTTGGGCGACAATGAGCGTCACGCTGCCGTGTGCGTGGCGGTCTTGGCGATCTAACCGACGCTTCGCCTGCCGACGCATCCGCACGGTGCCGCCACGCTCCATCCGACTGCCAACGGGATTTCCGTCACCATGCCCGAACGTCTCGACCGTCTCGAACGTCTGACCGGCCTGATCTGCGGCACGCAGGCGATGAACGACATCTGGTCGCCGCGCGCCACGTTGCAGCGCATGCTCGATGTCGAAGCCGCGCTCGCGCGCGCGTGCGCCGCGCACGGCGTGATTCCGCCGCAAGCCGTGGCGCCCATCGTCGCGGCTTGCCAGGCCGATGCACTCGATGCCGACGCCCTCGCCCGCGATGCCGCGCTCGGCGGCAACCTCGCCATTCCGCTCGTTCGCCAGCTCACGGCGCGCGTCAAGGCCGCCGATGCCGAAGCCGCGAAGTACGTCCATTGGGGTGCGACGAGCCAGGACATCATCGACACGGCCACCGTACTGCAACTGCGCGCCGCGCTCCACCTGATCGACCACACGCTGCAGTCCACCTGCGCGGTGCTCGCCAACCTCGCGCGTGCGCATCGTGCGACGCCGGCGGTTGGGCGCACGTGGCTCCAGCAGGCGCTGCCTATCACGCTCGGCCTCAAGTTCGCGCAATGGCTCGACGCCTTGCTGCGCCATCGCGACCGTCTTGCTGCGCTGCGCGAGCGGGCGTTGGTGCTGCAATTCGGCGGCGCGGCGGGCACGCTGGCGAGTCTGCGCGATGCGGCTTCGGCCGTAAGCGCATCGCTCGCGCGAGAACTGCAGCTCGCGCAGCCCGCGTTGCCGTGGCACACGCAGCGTGACCGCATCGCGGAGGCCGCCTCGTTCTTCGGCATGTTGATCGGCACGCTCGGCAAGATTGCGCGCGACATCTCGCTGCAGATGCAGACCGAGATCGGCGAACTCGCGGAGCCCGCGGCGGCCGGCAAGGGCGGATCGTCCACCATGCCGCACAAGCGCAATCCGGTGGGCTGCGCCGCGGTGCTCACCGCCGCGACGCGCGCGCCTGGACTCGTCGCCACCGTGTTGGCTGGCATGGTCCAGGAGCACGAGCGCGCCCTGGGCGGCTGGCAGGCCGAGTGGGACGCACTGCCCGATCTCGCGCGGCTGGCGGGCGGCGCGCTCGCGAACATCGAACAGATCGCCTCGGGGCTCGAAGTGGATACCGCGCGCCTTGCCGCGAATCTTGACGCCACGCACGGGCTGATTCTGGGCGAGGCCGTGATGCTTGCGCTGGGCGATCGCATCGGCCGGCTCGATGCGCATCATCTCGTGGAGAAGGCATCCAAAGCCGCCGTGCAGGCGCGCCGGCCGCTCTTCGACGTGCTTGCCGAAGACCCCGCCGTCACGCGTCATCTCGAAGCCGCGCAGCTGCGCTCGCTGCTCGATCCGGCCCATTACGCAGGCGAGGCGCAGGCCTTCGTCGATGCCGTGCTTGCGCGGCATGCGGCGTGGGCGCCGCCGTCATCGGTGGCTGCGTCGAACGAACAACCCTGAAAAAAGGAGTAGCGATTCATGCCGTACGCCACCGTAAATGGCACGAAGCTGCACTACCGCGTCGACGGCGAGCGCAGCGACGCGCCCTGGCTCGTGCTGTCGAACTCGCTGGGCAGCGACCTTTCCATGTGGACGCCGCAGGTCGCCGCCTTCGCGAAGCACTTCCGCGTGCTGCGCTACGACACGCGCGGCCACGGCCATTCCGACGTGCCGCCGGGCCCGTACACCATCGAGCAACTGACGGGCGACGTGGTGGGCCTGCTGGATGCGCTCGACATCGAGAAGGCGCATTTCTGCGGCGTCTCGATGGGCGGCCTGACGGGCGTGGGCCTCGCCGCGCGGCACAGCGCGCGCATTGGCCGCGTCGTGCTTTGCAATACGGCGGCGAAGATCGGCTCGCCCGAGGTGTGGGGCCCACGTGCCCAGCGCGCGCGCAGCGAAGGTATGGCCGCGCTCGCAGACGCCGTGCTCGCACGCTGGTTCACGCCGGCGTTCGTCGCGCGCGAGCCGCTCGTTTTCGCGTTCATTCGCGACGTCTTCGTGCATACCGACAACGAAGGCTACGCGTCGAATTGCGATGCGCTCAACGCAACGGACCTGCGCGGCGAAACGTCCGCCATTCGCACGCCCGCGCTCGTCATCTCCGGCACGCACGACGTGGCCGCCACGCCTGCGCAAGGCCGCGAACTCGCGGCATCGATTGCCGGTGCCCGCTACGCCGAACTCGACGCCTCGCACATTTCCAACATCGAGCAGGCCGACGCGTACACGAAGACCGTGCTCGACTTCCTCACGGAGCAGGCATGAACGACGACGAACGCTATCAGGCCGGCATGGGCGTGCGCCGGGCGGTGCTGGGCGACGCGCACGTCGACCGGTCGCTCGCGAACCGCACGGAATTGACCGAGGAATTCCAGAACTTCATCACGCGTTATGCGTGGGGCGAGATCTGGACGCGCGAAGGCTTGCCGCGCCACACGCGCAGCCTGCTCACCATCGCGATGATGGTGGCGCTCAATCGGGGCGAAGAACTCGCGCTGCATCTGCGCGCCGCGAAGAACAACGGCGTGACGCGCGACGAGATCAAGGAAGTGCTGCTGCAGACGGCGATCTATTGCGGCGTGCCGGCAGCCAATTCCGCGTTTCACCTGGCGGACCGCCTCTTCCGCGAAGAGGACGAAGCGAAGTCCTGAAGACGTTGCCGGCAGGCAGAGCGGCCGGCGCTGCCTGCGGTGCCGGAGCGTCGATCAGTACGCCTGCGCTCACGCTTCGCGATTGTGCTCCGCGACGTACTGGCGCAGGCTCGCAACGAGCGCTGCCTCGATGGCGCGATGATCCGCGTTGCTGAGCGAGCCCGCCTCCTGTTCGTCGCCGAACAGCGTGGGCGGCGCGTCGTACACCCCCACCTCGTGACCCTCGCGAAACACGCGTATTTCATGGCCGTCTTCGCTGTATTCGGCCATCCAGTGCGCGCCGTCGATGTGCGTTCCTGCCCGAATCGATGTTTTCATGATGTCCTCCGCTGAGTCGCTCGCTCACGCCTCGCGCTTCGCATGCGCGCCGCGTGCCTTGGCACCTGCCGCCACGATACGCCGTCGACGCTCCGAACGCACCCTCCAGCACAGGCCGGGCATATCCGTTGCTCGCTTGACTGATGCCAACAGCCACTCTGGAGGACTGTCATGCCTGAAAAGAAAACCATGGAACGAGCCCGCAGCGCGAAGCGCGCGGGCAAGGCGCCCAGCACCCAGGCGGGCGCGTTCGTGAAGGAAGAAATCGACCACGTGCGCGAAGGCAAGCACGGCGTGAAGTCGGCGAAGCAGGCCGTCGCGATCGGTCTTTCGAAGGCGCGGCGCGCCGGCGTCGACATGAAGCCGCCTGCCCAGGGCAAGACGAGCACGGCGACGCGCAAGAAGGCCGAGAAGGACTACGAGGCCGGCCACAAGCCCGCGTCGAAGCGGGCGAAGAGCGCGAGCACCGAATCGAAGACGAAGCGTTCGCGCACCACCACCGCGGTGCTCAAACGCGAGAGCGGCGAGGGCGCCTCGCATCGCGCGATGTCGAAGCAGTCGCACTCGGCCGCGAACCGCCGTTCGGCGTCCAGCCGCTCGGCCGCCGCGAAGAAGGCGGCGCGCACGAAGGGCGCCGCGGGGCGTTCAGCGGCCGCAAAAAAGGCGGCTCATACGCGAGCCGCCCGGACACATCACTGAAGCTTGAGTGAAGCGTTTCGAGTGAAACCGCCACCGCGGCGCCTGATGAGCCGCGAGGCGCCGCGGCGGTACAGCCTCAATCCACGCTGGCGAGCGCCTCGCGCACGGTGCCGAAGAGCGTGTCGATCTGTTCCTCGCTCACGATCAGCGGCGGCGAGAAGGCGAGGATGTCGCCCGTATAGCGGATCAGCACGCCGGCTTCCAGACACTTGAGGAACGCCTGATAGGCCCGCGCGCCCGGCGCGCCGTCGCGCGATTCGAGTTCGACGCCCGCCACGAGCCCGAGGTTGCGAATGTCCTTCACGTGCTTCGCGTCGCGCAGGCTGTGGGCCGCGGCTTCGAACTTCGGCGCGAGGGCGTGGGCCCGCGCGAACAGGTCTTCGCGCCGATACAGATCGAGCGTCGCCACGGCCGCTGCCGCCGCCGCGGGATGCGCCGAGTAGGTGTAGCCGTGGAACAGCTCGATGGCGCCCGGCGCGCCGCTATTCACCACCGTGTCGTGGATCTGGCGGCTCGCGGCGACCGCGCCCATCGGAATGGCTGCGTTGTTGATCGCTTTCGCGAGCGTGATGAGGTCCGGCGTCACGCCGAAGAACTCGCTCGCCGTGGCCTTGCCGAGCCGGCCGAAACCCGTAATGACTTCGTCGAAGATCAGCAGGATGCCGTACTTCGTGCAGATCTCGCGCAGCCGCTGCAGATAGCCCTGCGGCGGAATCAGCACGCCGGTGGAGCCCGCCATGGGCTCCACGATCACCGCGGCGATGGTCGACGCATCGTGCAGCGCGACGATGCGCTCCAGTTCGTCGGCCAGATGCGCGCCCCATGCCGGCTGGCCCTTCGAGAACGCGTTGTGTTCGAGGTTGTGTGTGTGCGGCAGGTGGTCCACGGCCGGCAGCAGCTGGCCCGAGAACGTCTTGCGGTTCGGCGAAATCCCGCCCACCGAAATGCCGCCGAAGCCCACGCCGTGGTAGCCGCGCTCGCGGCCGATCAGCCGGGTGCGCTGGCCTTCGCCGCGCGCGCGGTGGTACGCCAGCGCGATCTTGAGCGCCGTATCCACCGACTCCGAACCCGAATTCGTGAAGAAGATGCGGTCGATCCCGGCTGGCATCAGTTCCGCCACCTTGCTGGCCGCTTCGAAGGCGAGCGGGTGGCCCATCTGGAACGTCGGCGCGTAGTCGAGCGTGTTGAGCTGCTGCGTGATGGCGGCAATGATCTCTTCGCGGCCGTGACCCGCGTTCACGCACCATAGGCCGGCGCTGCCGTCCAGCACCTGGCGGCCGTCGGTGGTGCGGTAGTACATGCCTTTGGCCGACTCCAGCAGGCGCGGTGCGGCCTTGAACTGGCGATTGGCGGTGAAGGGCATCCAGAAAGACGCCAGATCGTCGATGACAGGGCGCGAAGTCATGGTTTTTTCTCCTCGAACAGGTAGCGAAACTGTAGCGCCCAGAGTTAAATGTCGGCATATACAGTTCACGTACTGCGCTGATAACTGTGCTGGCCGATCTGCGCGGACTGTGTTGGTTCGCCAGCCGCGTGTCCGCGCCTGGCGAACCCTTCCCCAACGAACTCAACTCAACCCAGCCGCCTTTGCCGCTGGGGTGCCGTGACGATGATCGAACTTCAACTGGAGCGCGGCCGCCGCACGGCGCCCACGCTCGTGGACCAGGTGGTGCAAGGCTTTGCCGCGGCCATCCAGGCGCAGACGCTGCGTGCAGGCGCGCTGCTGCCTTCCGTGCGCCAGCTTGCGCAGACGCACTCGCTTTCCACCTTCACCGTGACCGAGGCCTACACCCGGCTCGTGTCGATGGGCCTCGTCGTTGCCCGGCGTGGCTCGGGCTACCGCGTGGCGCCGCGCGCGCAGGCCGCGCGGCCCAGCCCGGCCGGCTGGCAGCCGCCCAGCCTCACGGCGACGTGGCTGCTCTCGGACGTATTCGCCGATCACTCCGTGCCCATCAAGGCCGGCTGCGGCTGGATGCCGGCCGAATGGATCAACGAAGGCGGGCTGCGGCACGCGTTGCGCGCCATGACGCGCGTGCCGGCCGCGCGCCTCGGCGACTACGGGCACCCGTACGGTTTCGCGCCGCTGCGCGAGCGCCTCGCCGAGCAACTGGACCGCCACGGGCTGCCCGTCGAAGTCTCGAACGTGCTGCTCACGCACGGCGCCACGCAGGCGCTCGACCTTGTCGTGCGCACGCTGCTGCGTCCGGGCGATGCGGTGGTGGTCGAAGATCCGGGCTACTGCAATTTCCTGCAGATCCTGAAGCTTGCCGGCCTCGCCGTGCACGGCGTGCCGCGTACGCCGGCCGGCATCGACGCCGATGCGCTGGAGCGCGTCGTGGCCGCGCACGCGCCCAAGGCGCTCTTCGTCAACACGACGCTGCAGAATCCGACCGGCGCCACCTTCACCATGGCCAACGCGTTCCGCGTGCTGCAAATTGTGGAGCGCCAGCAGATGTGGGTGATCGAAGACGACGTGAGCCGCGAGCTGGCGCCCGCGGGCGCGCCGATCTTCGCCGCGATGGAGGGCCTGCAACGCGTGCTCTACGTGGGCGGTTTTTCGAAGACCGTCACGCCCGCGCTGCGCTGCGGCTACGTGGTGGCCGAGCGCGACGTGCTGCGCGAACTGGCGCGCACGAAGATGGCGGTGGGGCTGACGTCGTCGGAGGCCATCGAGCGCATTGTCGACAAGGTGCTCGTGGAAGGGCGGTACGCGCGGCACGTCGAAAGCGTCAACGAACGACTGAAGGCTGCGCACGCGACCGTGGAAGAGCGCCTCGACGCACTCGGGCTCGACGTGTTCCACCGGCCGCGCGCGGGGCTCTTCGTGTGGGCCCGGCTGCCCATCGAGCCCGGGCGCGCCGCCGAAGTGGCGACCGACGCATTGCGCGCCGGCATCTGGCTCGCGCCCGGTTCCTACTTTCGTCCCGACGATGCCGTGAGCGCGTGGTTCCGCTTCAACGTGCCGTATTCCACGGACGACGCGCTGTGGAAGTTCATCGCGTCGGTGCGGTAAGCCGCGGCAGGTGCGACGTGTGCGATGCGTGGCGCGAGCCGTCCGTATTGAACACGGAAACGGCCGCGCTCAGACGCTGCGCCTGATCTTCGAGCGCACTCGCCGCCGCGGCCGCCTGTTCCACCAGCGCCGCATTCTGCTGCGTCACCTGGTCCATCTGCGCGACGGCGCGATTCACCTGGTCGATGCCCGTGCTTTGCTCCGATGCCGCCGCCGCGATCTCGCCCATGATCGAACTCACGCGCGTAATGGCGTTGACGATCTCGGACATCGTGGAACCCGAGCGCTCCACGAGTTGCGAGCCGGATTCGACGCGCGCCGTGGAGCTGTCGATCAGCGTCTTGATTTCGCGCGCCGCAGTCGCGCTGCGCTGCGCGAGCGAACGCACTTCGCTTGCCACCACCGCGAAACCGCGCCCTTGCTCGCCGGCCCGCGCGGCTTCCACCGCCGCGTTGAGCGCGAGGATGTTGGTCTGGAACGCGATGCCCTCGATCACGCCCACGATGTCGCCCACCTGGCGCGAATCGTCGACGATCTGGTGCATCGTGCCCACTACCTGCTGCGTGAGTTCGCCGCCTTGCGCCGCGAGGTCCGAGGCGTTGCGGGCGAGCGAGCTGGCCTGCGTCGCGTTGTCCGCGGTTTGCTTCACGGTGGAGGTGAGTTCTTCGATGCTCGCCGCCGTTTGCTGGAGCGAGGCCGCCTGCTCTTCGGTGCGCTGCGAGAGGTCCGCGTTGCCCGACGCGATTTCGCTCACGCCCGTATTGATCGATTCGGTGCCTTGGCGCACCGTGTTCACCGTGCTGACCAGCGATTCCTGCATGCTGCGCAGCGCTGTGGCGAGGCGTCCCATTTCGTTCTCGCCGGTCGTGGCGATGCGGCCCGTGAGGTCGCCGGCGGCGATGCGCTCGAACTGCGCGACCGTTGCGTCGACTGGACCCACGATTGCGCGGACCAGCACGATGCGCGCAATCCAGACCAGCACGAGCGAGAACGCCATGCCCACGGCCACCGCGATGCACACGGCGTAGAAGCGCGCGTGCGC
The DNA here is from genome assembly GCF_003986935.1 of Paraburkholderia kururiensis JCM 10599 = LMG 19447. Classification (GTDB taxonomy): domain Bacteria; phylum Pseudomonadota; class Gammaproteobacteria; order Burkholderiales; family Burkholderiaceae; genus Paraburkholderia; species Paraburkholderia kururiensis. Next base: position 27,517 of record NZ_RJZE01000008.1, read on the forward strand.
TTCCTGGTAGCGCTGCGCGCCATGATCGATCTGCAGCTTTTCGAGCGTGAGCATCGCCTTTTCGTAGGCGCTGTAAAGCGAGGGCAGCTTGTGGCCCTGAAGCTGCTGGAACGCGTTGCGGTCGCCGGCCTTCAGTGCCGCGAGCGCGGGTTCCGCGCCTTCGTGCAGGAACGTGTTGCGCTTGTCCTGCATGTCTTTGATGAGGCGCTGCTCTTCGTCGCCTGCGCCCGCAATGCTCAGATAGTGGGAGAGGCGCTCGTCCGAGTTCTTCTGGTACTGATCGAAGCGCTGCAGGACGGCCGCGGCGCCCTTTTCATCGTTCAGATCGACGAGCGACGCGTAAGTGGCGAGCGCGAGGCGCAGCCGCAGCAGCTGGCCGGAACTGCCTTCCAGGTCGGCCACGGCTGGCGTGTCCACCGTGTACATCTGCTGCAGCGAGAGATTGCTCGCGCGCAGCGACAACAGGCCGGCCGCCGCGCCAACCAGCAGCGCGAGGCCGAAGAAGGCCACCATCCAGGTGAGCCAGGCACGAATCGACAGCTTCTTCAACGTGGTCTCCTTTCACATTCGTCGATGTATTTCGCGATGCGCCGCGCAACGGCACGACAACGTGCCGCGGGCAATGGCCTGCCATGGGCGCGATGGCGGCCTTGCTGATTCTGTGTTGCGGGGAAGCTGTTAAGAGAAGTCTGAATACGGGATATCGACATTCGTCCGACAAAACTTGAGGACGGCGGCGCGGGACTGGCCGAAGCGGCGAGAGGGCGGGAAGGGGGGAATAAGGCAGAGCCGCAAAGCGGGGCCAGGCAGAAACAAGACGGCAGAAACGAAACGAGGCGGCAGAAACGAGGCGGCAAAAGCCGCCATCGTTCAGCCGAGCAGATGCAGCGCGGCGGGATACATCGAAGCCACGAGCAGCAGCGCCATGACCACGTTGAAGGCGCGCAGCCGCCGCGAGTCCGCGAGAAAGCGCCGCAATGCCGTGCCGAACGCGGCCCACAGGCAGATGCACGGCAGACCGATCACGTAGAAGAGCGACGCCATGATCACCGCGTTCACGCCGAAGTCTGCGGAGAGGCGGATCGTGGTGGCGGCGGTGAGCACCATCATCCATGCCTTCGGGTTGATCCATTGAAACGCGATGGCCTCGTGAAAACGCATGGGACGACGTTCGCCCTTGCGCACCTGGATCTCGCCCGAGGTGCCGATCTTCCATGCGAGATAAAGCAGATACGCGATGCTCGCCACTTCGAGCACGCTATAGAGCATCGGGAAACGCCGGAATGCTTCGCCCAGCCCGAAGCCGACGGAGAGCATCAGCAACACGACGCCCGCACTAATGCCGAGGATGTGCGGCAGCGTGCGGCGAAAGCCGAAATTGACGCCGGAGGCCAGCAACATGGTGTTGTTGGGACCGGGCGTGATGGTGGTAACGAGCGCGAAGAGGATGCCGGCGGGCAGCGCGCTCAGGAGTTCTGCGGACATGTGGGTCTGCTCCTGGCTTGTTGGTGATTTTGAGCCAGTTTAGCGGCAGGAGCCAGTACGGTACCGGTACAGATTGACGGATGGTGAGCGGTACGGATCAGGGATCAGGCGATGATCGACGCGCTACGTGGCCGCCCGCGACGTGATCACGTGTTCGAGGCCGGTTGCCCCGACCGGTGCCTCGGCGAGCCACGGAATCAGTGCGGTGCGCTGCGCCAGATCGTCCGCCACGCGGCGCACGAACGGCACCTCGTAAGTGCCTCGCTGGCACAGCATCGGGTCGGTCGTGCCGCTCGCCAGCAACGACTGGTTGATGACCCACGCGTACGGCGTGATTCCCGCCCGCGCGAGGTCGGCGCTCAGGCGTTCCGCTTCGTGAACGGGCGTCGCTTCCGGCAACGTGACGATCAGGATGCGGCTGTAATCCGGGTCCCGCAGGCGCGGCAGCAGTTGACGGACCGACTCCGGCATGTCGCCCTGGGTGCGCATTACTTCGCGGTGGTAAGCCTCGGCTGCGTCCAGCAGCAGAATGGTGTGCCCGGTCGGCGCGGTGTCCAGTACCACGAAGCCGGACTTGCCTTGATCGACCGTGCGCGCGAAGGCCCTGAAGACGGCGATTTCCTCCGTGCAGGGCGAGCGCAGATCTTCTTCGAGCATCGCCCGGCCGCCCGCATCGAGGTGCGATGCCGCTTTGGCCAGCACCTCTTCGGTGTACTGCTGCACTTCGCGCGCCGGGTCGATGCGCGTGACGCTCAGGCGAGGCACGACGCCATCGACAGTGGCGGCCACGTGCGAGGCCGGGTCGGTGGTCGAGAGGATCACGTCGTGTCCGCGGCCGGCCAGCGCAACTGCGATTGCCGCCGCTACCGTGGTCTTGCCCACGCCGCCTTTACCCATCGTCATGATCACGCCGTGGCCCGCAGCCGACAGTTCGTCGACGAGGCCGCCCAGACCCGGCGGCAACGCGGTGTCGGGCATCCGGCGTTCGGTCGGCATGCGCACGCGTTCGGGATGCGCCATGTCGCGCAGCGCATCCAGCCCGACCGTGCCGCGCGGCAGAAACGGAATGCGCGTCTGCGGCAGGCCCGCCAGCTCGCGCGGCATGTCGGCCAGCGCCTGTTGCGCGCGCTGGGCCATGGCAGTTGCAATCGGGTCGTCGTTGCGGTCTGTGGCAAAGAGGCCGTTGATCGCCAGCACCTGGTTGCGAATGCCGAGTTCGGCCAGTTCGTGCCGCGTGCGATTCGCTTCGCGCAGCGCGGCGACTTCGGGGCGGCTCACCAGCACGACCGTGGTTTGCGCTGCGCTCGACAGCCGTTCGACGGTCGCCGCGTACAGCACCTTCTGCTTCTCCAGCCCGGCCAGTGGCCCGAGGCACGAGGCACCTCCCGTCGACGACGAGATGAACTCGTTCCACGCCGACGGCAGCGTCAACAGGCGCAGCGTGTGGCCGGTCGGCGCGGTGTCGAAAATCACGTGATCGAAATCGGCCGTTGCGGCGGGGTCGCCGAGCAGTTTGGAGAATTCGTCGAAGGCCGCTATCTCGACCGTGCACGCCCCGGAAAACTGCTCTTCCATGTTGCGGATCGCCGCGGCAGGCAAGACACCGCGATACGGTTCGACCATGCGTTCCCGGTAGGCCTGCGCGGCCGCTTCCGGATCGATGTTCAACGCGAACAGGCCCGGCGCGCCCGGCACCGCGGTCGGCAGCTGACTCAGACGGACGCCGAGCACCTCGTCGAGATTGGAGGCCGGGTCCGTGCTGACAATGAGCACCCGCTTGCCGGCATCGGCCATGGCGAGGCCCGTGGCACAGGAAAGCGATGTCTTGCCGACGCCGCCTTTACCGGTGAAGAAGAGATATCGGGTCTGCGTTTCGGGAAGGGACATGAGCGCTCCCTAGCAGCAGCCCGACCCCGGCGTGCAGCAGCTGCCGGCCTTGATGTGCGGTTTTTCCGCCGTCGTCAGCGCAATGCCGAGTTTCTGCGCGAGTTGCTGGCGCGACGGATACATCCCCGTCGACACGATATGGCCGTCGACCACGAGGATCGGCAACCGCTCCATGCCGGCTTCCATTTCCTTGACCACCGCGGCGTTGGCGGCGAACGCCTGCGGCGCCTGGCCCAGGTTGTAGCGGGCCACTGTCACGCCGTGCGCCTCGACCCACTTCAGATCGGCGGCGAATTGCGCCAGCACGGGGTCGACGTCCACGCCGCAAACGCCGGTCGAGCAACACATGGCGGGATCGAACACTTCGAGTTTCTTCATGGCAGGCACCTTGGAGCAATCGGGATTCAGCGGTCTCCACAAGCACGGGTGCGTCTGCGGGCAGAGATGCGTGAATTCAGGCAGACCGCGGATCGCTTCGGGAATGTGGTTTCGCTCGATGCGAGTGAATCCGCGCCGCGCGAAGAACGTGTGGGCGGGTTCGTCGTTCGGAATAAGGTAAAGCGCCCCGAGCGATCGCCTTTGCGCTAGCGCAATGGAAGCGTCGACAAGGCGCGTGCCGAGGCCGGATGCGCGCAGCCGCGGGTGAACGGCGACCGAACGCAACAGGGCCGCATCGCCGGCTTGCTCCAGTCCCGCCACCCCGACGATGGCGGCGTCGCGCACGGCGACGTGGAAGCCGTCCAGGCTTTGCGCCGTGAGGTCGCTGGCCGGTAGCCCGCAGGTATCCAGCAACGCGCGGACGCCGTCGAAGTCCGTAGCGGCGGCCGGGCGAATTTCGTCATCAGGTGTGCTCATGCCGACGCTCCTCTACGTTCACTGCCCGGACATGTCCGCCGGATAGTGGTGCATTGCGCCCGCGTCGTGCCCTGCCATCGCGTCGTGCCCATGATCGGACAACTGCGCGTCGAACCAGTCGTGCAGCGCGGCCACGAGACGAGGCTGCTCGCTGCGATACACGATTTCGCCCCCGTCGCGCACGTCGCGATAGTCGATCTTCAACTCCCCAGGCTGTGCCGTACGCAATACGGCGAGGCCGGGCATGTCGTTGCCGTGAATCTGCTCCGGCGCCCCGAAGTCACCCGCCGAAAACCGACGGGCGATCGCGGCGAGATGCCCGCGGATCAGCGCGGTCTGTTTCGGGTCGGGATGCTTCGTGACGACGCGCTGGATGCCGCCATCGGCCGTCTTCGTAAAGATGTGGGTGGTTGCCGCGAGCGAAAACGGCATCACGTCCGCACCGTGTTGCGCGACTTCTTTCTGGCGCGCCGTGACGTCGGCAAGGGTGAGCGGCGCAACAACCGCCGTGCCGAGCAGTACGGCAACCGATGCCGCGAGGCCTTTCATCCGACGGTTCGCGAATACCTTACGCACGCTCGTACCACTCCTTTGAACGGTTGACGATACGGACCACGAGCAGCATGACCGGCACTTCGATCAGCACGCCCACCACCGTGGCCAGCGCCGCGCCGGAATTGAAGCCGAACAGGCTGATGGCGGCCGCAACCGCCAGCTCGAAGAAATTGGATGCGCCAATGAGCGCTGACGGGCAGGCCACGTTGTGTTTCTCGCCCACTGCGCGGTTGAGCCAGTAGGCAAGCGCCGAGTTGAAGAACACCTGGATCAGGATGGGCACCGCGAGCAGCGCGATCACCAGAGGTTGATCGAGGATGGCTTCGCCCTGGAACGCGAACAGCAGCACGAGCGTGGCGAGCAGCGCCGTGATGGACCACGGCCCGATCTTTGCCATCGCGGCATCGAATGCCGCCTGGCCTCTCGCGAGCAGCGCCTTGCGAAGCATCTGCGCAAGCGCGACCGGGATCACGATATAGAGCACCACCGAAGTGAAGAGCGTCGCCCATGGCACGGTGATGGCCGAGATGCCGAGCAGCAGGCCGACGAGCGGTGCAAAGGCGACCACCATGATGCTGTCGTTGAGCGCCACCTGCGAGAGCGTGAAGAGCGGATCGCCCCCGGTCAGCCGGCTCCAGACGAACACCATCGCCGTGCAGGGCGCGGCAGCCAGCAGGATGAGTCCCGCAACGTAGCTGTCGAGTTGCGCGGCAGGCAGCATCGGCGCAAAGAGATGCTTGATGAAGAGCCAGCCGAGAAACGCCATCGAGAAGGGCTTGACGAGCCAGTTCACGACCAGCGTGACGCCGATTCCCTTGATGTGCTGGCGGACCTCGTGCAGCGAGCCGAAGTCCACCTTGACGAGCATCGGGATGATCATTACCCAGATCAGCAGGCCCACCGGCAAGTTGACCTGGGCGTATTGCATGCGGCCAATGGCCTGGAAAACGGCCGGGAAAAACTGTCCGGCCAGGATGCCGGCAACGATGCACAGCGCGACCCAGACGGTGAGGTAGCGCTCGAAGAAGCCGATGGGCGGCTTGGCAGGCGGCTTTGCAGGCGGTTCCGCAGGCGGCTTGTTCGAAGCGGTGACGTTGGTGGCGGTCATGAGGCGATTCGCAAAAAGAAGGCTCAGCTTTTCAGGATGTCGTCCAGCGCATGCTGAAGCTCGGCATCGTTCAGACGATCCAGCGGAAGGGCGAGCAACTGCAGCATGCGATAACCGATGGCCTCACGCGTGAGTTCGAACGCCTGCCGTTTGCCTTCGTCGCCGCCCGGCGCATTGGACGGATCGGCGTAGCCCCAATGGACCTTGACGGGGCTTCCCGGCCAGAACGGACATTGTTCCGCGGCCGCGCTGTCGCACACCGTGATGACGATGCGCATTCGGGGCGCGCCGTCTGCCGCGAATTCGTCCCAGCTTTTGCTGCGATAGCCCTGGGTGTCGACGCCCGCGTTTGCGAGTGCTTGCAGCGCAAACGGGTTGATACGGCCGCTCGGTGCGCTGCCGGCGCTATAGGCGCGCACGTCCTTGCCGAGCTTGTGCGCCCAATGGTTCAGCATGCCTTCGGCCAGTACGCTGCGTGCTGAATTGTGGGTGCAGAGAATGAGTACGTTGGTGGTCATCGCGGCCATCGCCTCATTGCTCGCCAGCGGCGGGTGCCGCGGCCGCGCATGAGGTGTTGCCACGCGGGGCGCAACAGGAAGATGCGCCTGAAGCCGGCAATTGCCGGTTGCTCTCGCCGTAGACGAGCGCGCTGCCGAGGCTATGAAAATGCTCCCAGGCGATGCCCTGCGGATCCACGATCCAGTGCTTGTCGCTGCGCGCATAGCAGCAGGTGGTTTCGCCCTGGTCCAGCAAGGCCATGTCCGCAGCCTGGGCGCGCTGCGCGAGTTCGGCGAGTTCGTCGGCGTGGTCAACCTGGAAGCCCAGATGATCCACGCCGGCCTTTGTGCCGCGCGTCGAAATGGCGAAGTTCACGCGGGGATCGTCCAGCATCCATTTCGCGTAGTCCGTTTCGATCCGCGCGGGTTCGGCGGCAAACAGCTTCGTATAGAAAGCGACACTGGCTGCAAGGTCCTCAACGTGGACGTGGACGTGAAACCGCTTCATGAATGTTCTCCTTCAGCATTTGCAGGAATCGGCGCCGGGCGTGAGGCACGTCTCGCCCTGGCAACAGTTTTCGGTCAGAAAGCCGAGCAGCGCATTCATCTGCTCGAAGGCGGTTCGATAAATCAGGCTGCGCCCATCGCGTTCCTGCGTGACGAGCCCCGCGTGCATCAACTCCTTCAGATGAAAGGAGAGTGTCGCGTTGGGAATGTCCAGTTGCCCCGCGATGGCGCCTGGCGTGAGTCCTGCCGGACCTGCCACCACCAGCATGCGGAACACGCGAAGCCGAAGCGCGTGAGCGAGCGCCGCCAGGGCGCGAATGACATCGATTTCTTCCATATTTCCAATATAGTCGAAATTAAAGGCCGACGCCAGCAAATGATGAAGAGATGAAGAGCCGATCCGCTAAAGGCCGCTCTCTCGCCAGGCCGCACGTGGACGAAGCCCGTGCAGCCCGGCGCGCATCAAATCATCCCGTTTAGCTGGAACTGCCGGAGTTCTGCGCCGCGGTCACCTGCGTGAACAGGTTCGTAAAAAGCGCACCGATGTTGTTGCTAAAGGCCACGCCGACAGCCGTCAGCGCCACCGCCACAATGCCCGCCATGATGGCGTATTCCATGGCGCTTACGCCGCGCTCGTCGCGTGCGAAGAGGCTCAATGCGTGTTTCATGGCTGCAATCCCCAGGATGTCTCTGTTTTGGTGCCCTGCGGTGTCGCCGCATGACGCGGATACCCGTGTGGGCCTCGACGATTCTATCGGCGGCATACCGGAAGAAGTTTTCGAAATCAGCTGTCCTGATAGAACCGCGTCCGGTGGGCCGACAAACCGCTTATCGGCGGGGCTGCACAAAACTTGAGCGAGTGAAGTGTTGCTATTTGCGGCGCGCCTGTGCTCACTCCACCTCGTCGTTGACGTCCGTCATGCGGATCATGTGCGGGCTCACGCGCGCCTCGTCCTCGGGCGATTCGTGCGATTGCGGCGGGTGAATCAACGCGTCGAGCCTTGCGCGCGTGGCGAGAAATTCCGGCGACGTGAACTGCTCGTAGCTGCGCGGCCGTGGCACGGGCACTTCGATCAACTCCTGCACCTCACCCGGATGCGCCTTCAGCACGAGAATGCGGTCGGCGAGAAAGATCGCTTCGTCCAGGTCGTGGGTAATGAACAGGATCGTGATGTCGACGTTGCGCCAGATGTCGAGCAGATGCGCCTGCATCTTCGCGCGGGTCTGCGCGTCGAGCGCGCCGAACGGCTCGTCCATGAGCAGGATGCGCGGCCGGTTCGCGAGCGCGCGCGCAATCGCCACGCGCTGCTTCATGCCGCCCGAAAGCTGATGCGGGTACGCGTTCGCGAATTTCTCGAGGCCCACCAGATCGAGCCATTGCAGCGCTTCGCGTTCCGCTTCGGCCGCGCCCTGGCCGTTCATGCGCAGCCCGAACATCACGTTCTTCTTTACCGTGAGCCAGGGGAACAGCGTGTAGCCCTGGAACACCATGCCGCGGTCGGCGCCGGGGCCGTCCACGGCTTTGCCGTTCACGCACACTTCGCCGCTCGTCTGCGTTTCGAGCCCCGCGAGAATGCGGATCAGCGTGGATTTGCCGCAACCCGACGGTCCGATCACGCAGACGAACTCGCGCCGGTGCGTCGTGAAGCTCACGTTGTTGAGCGCGACGTGCTCGCCTTGCGGCGACGCGAAGCGCTTGCCCAGATTGCGAACCTCCAGCACGGGTTCGCGGGCCTTGAGGCGCGCAAAGCGCGCCCGTACCGCATCGGACTGCAGGAGGTAGTCGGGTATGGATTGCGGGGACAGCATGTTGCGCTCCTTGAGAGTCGATGCGAATACAGCGAACCGTGCAGCGAACCTCACGCCTTGAGCGTACGGTCCCACGGAAACAGCTTGCGGCCGAGCAGCGCGAGCACGAGGTCCGTGCCGAGGCCGATGATGCCGATCATCATGATGGCCGCGTAGACGTTGTCGAAATGCTGGTACCGCGCCTGCTGCGTGATGTACCAGGTGATGCCCGAACTCGTGCCCACTAGTTCCGCGACGATCAGATAGGTCCACGCCCAGCCCAGCAGAATGCGCTGATCGCGGTAGAGGTCCGGCAAGATGCCGGGCACCACCACGTGCGTGAGCAGCTTGAGGCGCCGCGTGCCGAGCGTCATCGCTGCTTCCAGCAGCCCGTATTCGAGCTTGCGCGTGGTGTTGGCGATGATGAGCACCTGCTGAAAGAGCGTGCCGATCACGATGATGGCGATCTTCGGCGCGTCGTAGATGCCGAGTATCGCGACCATGAGCGCCCCGAACGCGGGCGCCGGCAAATAGCGGAAGAACTCGAAGAACGGCTCCTGAAGCCGCGCGAGCGCGCTGTACGTGCCGCACACAATGCCGAGCGGCACGCCGGTTACCGACGACACCACGAAGCCCCAGAAGATCACCTGGACACTGTGCCAGAGGCTCTGGTGCAGCCACACGCCGTCCTGGCCCGCGGGCGGCGTGGTGAACGCCGTATAGAACGCGCGCAGCACTTCGTGCGGCGCCGGCAGATAGACGGGATTCGCGCTCATGCCTGCGGGCAGTGCGGCGTGCGTCTGCCGCGCGTGCTCCAGTTCGTCGGCGAACACGGCCTTGTCCACGCGCATGCCGGGCTGGAAATAGTCCACGCTGCCCGGGGTCGTGATGAGCATCTGCGGATGCCAGATGAACGGCACATAGCTCACGATGCACCACACGATGAGCGGCAGCAGGAACGAGCCGGCGCCCAGCATCCACTTCGCGCGCGGCGGCAGTTCGCGCCGCACGGCAAACCATCCCGTCTGACTCATTCCGGCCATGGCGTTCTCCAGCAATGTTCTTTGGCGGTCACGGGCGCAGTGCCCGTGACCGTGTTACTTCAGCGCTGCCGTCAGCGACGGATCGATATACGCATTCACGTCCTGCGGCGTCTTGTACACCGCGTACTTCACGTTGAACGCATCGGCGGTGCGGCTCGAGCCGTACAGCGACTTGAAGCCGTCGCCTTTCACGTAGGCTGCGCGCGCTTCGGGCAGCGTGAGCAGCTTCGTGCCTTTGAGCAGCGGCAGGTATTGCTCCGGCTTCAGGCCCACGCGGTTCGCCATGATCTTCACGGCGTCGGCTTGCGTGGCCGGATCGCCGATGTAATGCACGACGCGGTACCAGACCTTCGCGAGCTTTTCCCAGTCCGCGCGATGCGAAGCGAGGCTCACGGGGTTCACGGCGAGCACGTCGTAGATGAGCCCCGGTTCGTCGGCCGACGTGAACACCGGACGCGAACCCGGCACCTGACGCAGCGCCTCGCCCGCGTTCGGCTGCCAGGCGGCGATGGCGGAAACGTCCGCAGAGGCGAGCACCTGGGGCGTCTCGTTGGTCTTCGCGTTCACGAGCGTCACGTCGCTTTCCTTCATGCCGTTGCGCTGCAACGCGTCGAGCAGCAGCAGATGATCGACCACACCGAACTCCACGCCGATCTTCTTGCCCTTCAGGTCTTTCAGCGTGCGCGCGGGCGGCTTCGCGACCACCATGTCGTTGCCGTTCGAGTAGTCCGTGATGAGCGCCATCACGTTCTTCGCGCCGTTCGCGCCCATCGTGAGCGCGTCGCCGTTCGTGACGAGCACGGCATCGAGCTTGTTGGCGGCGTAGGCGTCCATGGAGGCGGCGTAGTCGAACCATTCGAACTGCACGTCGAGGCCGGCTTCCTTGAACCAGCCCTTGTCGATGGCGACTTGCCATGCGACCCAGCCCGGCCAGTCGCTGTAGCCCACGCGCAGCGGCGCGGCAGCAGCAGACTGCGCCGCGGCGGCGAAGAGCCCCGTGGCGAGCGCGGCGGCCCCGGCCGCACGCGCGAGCCACCGGCATACCGAGCGCTTCGCGAGAACCGCGGCGCTCGTGGCGGCTCGCGAGGGCGAGCCGGATGCGATTGCGAACTTCGTCTTCATGGGTGATCTCCAGGCAGGATGGTCAACGGCTTGCTTCAGTGAATCGGTTGGGTTGGGTCTCGTTTCTTTTCGGTGACGGTGCGGCTCATGGCGTTTCGGCGGCACTGGCGCTCTCGCGGGCTGGCGGCTCAGCGGTCTGCGAAACATGACGCCGATACGCGCGCCAGCCGCCGAATGCGCTGATGTCCTCGGCGCCTGCGAGCGCTGCGTTCTCGCACAGGAAGCCCTGCACCGTGCTGCCGTCGGCGAGCGTGAGTGTGCCGATGCCGAGCGGCGCGCGAATGCCCGCCACGAACGAGCCATACGCGGCCACTGGCATGTCCCACACCTCGACTTCGATAGCTGTGCCGCCTTCGCTCACGCGAACGAGGCCGGGCTTTACCGGCGTGCCAGCCGTCGCGATGGGCAGCGCGTAGAGCCGATAGGCCGGCGCCGTCGACGTGGTCGAGACGAGCCGCGCTCCTCGTTCTGTGAGCTGCTCATTGAGCGGCTCGCCGCTCAGATGCGCACCGACGACGGCGACGCGGACGGTGGCGCCATGCGTCGATTGCGGTTCGACGCGTGCGGAAGGCATAGACGCCTCTTGCGTTTCACCGAGCCACGCCCGCGCAAGCGCAAGCAGCGCCGCATCGTCGTGAGCGCGGCCCACGAACGTCACGCCGAACGGCAACCCCGCATGCGCACCTTCGGCGCACACGCCCGCAGGCACCGCGAGCGCAGAGAGATCGAGCAGATTGACGAAGTTCGTGTAGTAACCGAAGCGCGCGTTCACGCCGATGGGATCGGCTTCGAGTTCCGCAATCGTCGCCGTGGTGGGCGACGTGGGCGTGACCATGACGTCGATCTGCGTCCAGACCTGTTCCGCCTGCAAGCGTAGTGCGGCGAGGCGGTCGAAGGCGGCGAACGCGTCCGCGGCACTCCAGCGTGCCGCGCCGCCGATGATCTGCCGCGTGACCGGATGCAGCGCGTCAGGCTGCGCCTCGAAGAACGCTCGGATGGCGGCGAGTCGTTCCGCGACCCACGGTCCTTCGTAGAGCAGTCGCGCGGTGGCGAGGAACGGCTCGAAATCGATTTCCACGAGTTCGGCGCCCGCGGCTTTCAGCTTGTTCAGCGCGGCATCGAATGCGGCGGCGTACGAGTCGTCGCCGTAGAACGCGAGTTGCGCCTGGCGCGGCACGCCGAAGCGCACGCCACGCAGCGTGGCGGGCGCGAACGCGAAAGCGCTGGCGGAGGGCTGCCAGGCACGCGCATACGGGTCGCTATCCGCCACGCCGTGGGCCACGTCGAATACACGTGCGGCGTCGCCGGCCGACTGCGCGAAGATCGACACGCAATCGAGCGACCGGCACGCGGGCACCACGCCGAGCGTGCTCAACACGCCCTTGGTCGGCTTGAGGCCCACGAGGCCGTGAAAGGCCGCAGGCACGCGCCCGGAGCCGGCGGTGTCGGTGCCTAACGAAAACGCCGCGAGCCCGAGCGCCACCGCCACGGCGCTGCCCGAACTGGAGCCGCCCGACGCGTAGCGCGGGTCGAGCGCGTTGCGGCACGCGCCATAAGGCGAGCGTTGGCCCGAGAGGCCCGTGGCGAACTGATCGAGATTCGTCTTGCCCACGGGGATCGCCCCGGCGGCGATCAGCCGCTCCACCACGGGCGCGCTGCGTTCCGGCGTGTACGCGTAGGCGGGGCAGCCGGCCGTGGTGGGCACGCCTGCGAGGTCGATGTTGTCCTTGATCGCGAAGGGGATGCCGTAGAGCGGCAGCGTAGCGGGATCGCGGCCCTCCAGGCGCTGCGCGTAAGCCATCATCTCGTCGCGCGTGAGGGTGCGAATCCAGACGTGGTGCGTGTCCTCGCCCGATGTGCGCGCGGCGAGCGCCTCCACCAGCTGTGCGGGCGTAAGACTGCCGTCGAGATAGCGGGCGCGCAGCGACGCTATCGACATCGACTCAGCCACTTCGGATTGAACGTTCACTTGCATGTAGCCTCCTCGCCGGTCGCGTTTGCGGTTGCGGTTGCGCTTGTGCTTGTGGTTGTCTCGACGCAAGGCGCGGCGGCACTCGCTATCTGCAGCACCATCAGCCGCTGGCCTGCGACAACGGCATCGCCCGCCGCGCAGCCGATGGTTTCGATCACGCCGTCCGCAGGCGCAGCCACGGCCACTTCCATCTTCATCGACTCCACGATCGCCACGTCTTGCCCTTCGGTCACGCGTTCGCCCTCGGCGACCAGCAGCTTCCAGACGCTGCCCGACACGTCGGCGGCAATCGCGCGGCGGTCGTCGGGCAGAGCCGCTTCATCCGCTGCATCGCCTGCGGCGCCGTTCGCATTTGCCTCGCCCTCCGCGGCGTAGTCCGCCTGGCCCGCGGCGCGCCACCGCTCGCGCTCGGCTTCGAAGGCGGTTTGCTGGCGCGACTTGAATGCCGCAATGGACTCCGCTTCGTCCTTCAAAAAGCGTTCGTACTCACCCAGATCGAACACCGACTCTTCTATGCGTAGCGATCGGCGCCCCGCGATGAAGTCGCTGCGCCACTCGGCCAGTTCGGCTTCGCTCACTTCGAAAAAGCGGATCTCGTCGAAGAAGCGCAGCAGCCACGGCTTGCCCGCGACGAACTCCTTCGTGGTGCGGTAGCGGTTCCACATCTGCACGGTGCGTCCGACGAACTGGTACCCGCCCGGGCCTTCCATGCCGTAGACGCACAGATACGCGCCGCCGATGCCCACGGCGTTTTCGGGCGTCCACGTGCGCGCGGGGTTGTACTTGGTGGTGACGAGCCGATGCCGAGGATCGACGGGCGTCGCAACAGGCGCGCCGAGATAGACGTCGCCCAGCCCGAGCACGAGGTAACGCGCGTCGAACACGATGCGCTTCACGTCGTCGATGCTTTCCAGCCCATTGATGCGGCGAATGAACTCGATGTTGCTCGGGCACCAGGGCGCATCGGGGCGCACCGACTGCATGTAGCGTTCGATCGCGATGCGCGTGGACGGGTCGTCCCACGAAAGCGGCAGATGCACGATGCGGTTGCGCACGCGCATGGCGTCCACGGCGGGCAGCGCGGCCTCGGCTTCGCGCAGATGGTCGAGCAGCCGCTCGCGCGAGAGCGTCGCGCTGTCGAAATGCACCTGCAACGAGCGGATGCCGGGCGTGAGGTCCACGATGCCGGGCAACGGGTTCGCGGCGAGCCAGTCCATCAGGGCGTGCACGCGAAAGCGCAGCTTGAGGTCGAGTACGGGCGGCCCGTATTCGATCAGCAGGTTGCGGTCACCGGAGCGGCGATAGACCACGCCGACGCCGTCGCCTGCGTGGTCGTCGCGGTGGAGTACGCAGTCGTGTGCTGCGTTCGGCTTCGTGCCTGACGATGTAGATGCGGATGCAGATGCGGACGCAAGTGCCGACGCAAGAGCGGATGCATCTGCCGGCACAAACCGCACCGTATCCCCCGGGCGCAGCTGCCCCAGCTTCCACAGGTCATCGCCGATCACCGTGACGGGGCACACGAAGCCGCCCAGGCTCGGGCCGTCGGGGCCGAGAATCACCGGCATGTCGCCCGTGAAATCCACGGCGCCAATCGCATACGCGTTGTCGTGAATGTTCGACGGATGCAGCCCGGCCTCGCCGCCGTCCGTGCGCGCCCATTGTGGCTTCGGGCCGATCAGGCGCACGCCTGTGCGGCTCGAGTTGTAGTGCACGGTCCAGTGCGCCTCGTAGAGCATCGCGATGTCGTCGGGCGTGAGGAAGTCGGGCGCGCCGTGCGGGCCGTCCAGCACGCGCAGCTCCCACGCGTGCGTGAGGACAGGGACGCGCGTGGGTGCGAGCGTGGCGCCGGGCTCGCCGTGGCCCGCGTGCGTGCCGACGTGCAGCACGTCGCCTTTACGCAGCGCGCGGCCCGCGTGGCCGCCGAACTGACCGAGCGTGAAGGTGGCTTTGCTGCCCAGATAGTCGGGCACGTCCAGGCCGCCCTTCACGGCGAGGCACGCGCGCATGCCCGCGCCTGTCACCCCGCCCAGCTTCAACACCGCGCCTGCGGCTGCGCGCGTCACGGTCCAGAACGGCGCCGGCTCGCCGTCGAGCGTGGCAGCGAGCGCTGCGCCGCCCAGCACGAACAGCGTCTCCGTATTGAAGCGCAGCGTGGCGCCGACCATCGTGAATTCGAGCCCCGCGGCATCAGGCGCGTTGCCGAGCAATTCGTTGGCAAGCTGGAACGAGAGGTCGTCCATGGGCCCCGAGGGCGGCACGCCGATGTCCCAGTAACCGAGCCGCCCTGGCAACTGCTGCACCGTGGTCTGCACGCCGCCGTCGAGCACGTCGATGGTGTGCGGCGCGAAGTGGAAGCGGCCGAGAAAGCCCGTGGTCTGCTCGCCGCTCGCGAACGTGGGCGAGCCCGCAATCGCGCGCAGGTAGTCGAGATTCGTTTCGATGCCGTAGAGCCGCGTTTCGGCGAGCGCGCCGCGCAGCTTCGCGAGCGCGGCTTCGCGCGACTCGCCGGTCGCGATGATCTTCGCGAGCAGCGGATCGTAGAACGCGCTCACCTCCGTGCCGGCATCGACCCAGGTGTCCACGCGCACATCGGCGGGAAACGCGACGTGCGTGAGCGTGCCCGAGCCGGGCTGAAAGTGCCTGTTCGGGTCTTCGGCGTAGACGCGCACCTGAATGCTTGCGCCACGCGGCGCCTGCGTCGCTTTTACCGCTTGCGCCAACGTGGCGAGCGGCGCCAACGTGCCTTCGGCCTGGCGGATCATCCACTCCACCAGATCGACGCCCGTCACTTCCTCGGTCACGCCGTGCTCGACCTGGAGCCGCGTGTTGACTTCGAGAAAGTAGAACGCGCGCGTGGTGACGTCGAACACGAATTCGACGGTGCCCGCGGAGGCATAGTCGACCGACTTCGCGAGGCGCACGGCGGTGGCATGCAGGGCGGCGCGTTCTTCGTCCAAGAGCCCCGGTGCCGGCGTTTCTTCGATCACCTTCTGGTTGCGCCGCTGCACCGAGCAATCGCGCTCGCCGAGCGCGATGACGTTGCCCGCGCCGTCGCCGAACACCTGCACCTCAATGTGGCGTGCGTGTTCGACGAACTTTTCCAGATAGACGCCCGCGTGCGCGAAGTTCGCTTCGCCAAGCCGCGCCACCGACGCGAACGCCGCCTCCAGTTGCGCCGCGTCGCGGCACAGCGACATACCGATGCCGCCGCCGCCCGCGGTGCTCTTGAGCATGACGGGGTAGCCGAGCGTGGCGGCGGCGTCGAGTGCCGCCGCTGCATCGGCGAGCAGCCCGGTGCCGGGCAGCAGCGCCACGCCGCTCGCTTGCGCGAGTTCGCGCGCCGTGTGCTTGAGGCCGAAGCGCCGCATCTGCTCCGGACGTGGGCCGATAAAACGCAGCCCTGCCGCTTCGCATGCCTCGCCGAACGCCGCGTTTTCCGAGAGAAAACCGTAGCCCGGATGAATGGCCTGAGCGCCCGTGCGGCGCGCCGCATCGAGTATCGCGGCCGCGTTGAGGTAGCTCGCGGCGGCGGGCGCGGGCCCGATGCAGACGGCTTCGTCGGCCTGCATGACGTGCATGGCGTGACGGTCGGCTTCCGAATACACGGCGACCGACGCGATGCCGAGCCGCTTCAGCGTGCGGATCACGCGGCAGGCAATCTCGCCGCGGTTCGCGATGAGGACCTTGTCGAAGGTTTTCTGAAGCGTATGTGCCATCAGGCGCTCCAGATCGCGAGCCGCACGGGCGTCGGGTTATAGCCGTTGCACGGGTTGTTGAGCTGCGGGCAGTTCGAGATGAGCACCGTGACGTCCTGCTCCGCACGCATTTCCACGTACTTGCCCGGCGCCGAGATGCCGTCTTCGAACGTGAGCTTGCCAAGCGGCGTGACTGGCACGTTCATAAAGAAGTTGATGTTGCTCACGATGTCGCGCTTCGTGAGCAGCGCGCCCGCGCCGCACGTGCAATGCGTGATCGCGTTGAGGAAGCTGTCGCGGCAGTTGTGCATGTGGCGCTTTTCGAGCGCGTAGCGCACGGTGTTGCTCTCGGCCGCGCAGGCGCCGCCCAGCGTGTCGTGACGGCCACAGGTGTCTGCAACGATGGTGAGCAACGCGTTGCCGCGATTCGACATCAGCACGCTGCCCGCCGTGAGGTACAGGTTGCGCTGCGCGCGAATGGTGTCCTGCGCGCTATAGCGTTCGTGCCGGTCGGCGCTGCTGTAGAAGAGCGTGTCCACGGCCTGGTTGCCTTCCAAGTCGATGATGCGCAGCGTCTCGCCGCGCTTCACATCGTGCAGCCAGGGCTCGCCCGCGGGCAGCGTGAAGTCGTAGTGGGCATGGCGCAGATCGAGCGCGCTTTCGATGATCGGCATGGCGGCGCTCCTTACGCGAACAGACGGTCGGTGTTGATGAAGCCGCGAGTGTTCTCGGGGCAGGCGGTGCGGCACGGGTCGTCGGCGGGGGCGGATGCGTCAGCGGCATAGGCGCGGTATGCGATCACGCGCACGGGCTTGGGCTCGTACTGCGTACGCGGGTCGAGCGGATGCGGCGCCGTGGAGAACGCTGCAAGCGTGTTCATTTCGAAGCGCAGATCGAACGTGCTTCCCGCCGGCGAATGGCCCGGCACGAATTCGAGCGCGCCGTCGTCGCCCACGGCGACCTTGCTGAAGAAGTTCACGTTGGCCACGAGGTCGCGCTCGCCAAGGCCGTGCTTCGCGAGTTCGAGCACGAGGCTGTCGCGGCCGTTGCGGATCATGTCGTTGCGATGCGTTTGATAGCGCGCGGTGCCGTACTTGTGCGCGAAGAGCGCGGCATCGCCTACGCCGCCGAGCGGATCGTGCCAGCCGAGCGTATCGGCCGTAATCGACGCCATGACGCGCCCCATGTCCGAATACAGTACGTGGCCGCGCGTGAGGTGCGCGGTGTGCTGGGCCTTCAACGTGTCGGCCATGTTGTAGCGTTCGAGCGGATCTTCCTGGCGATAGAACACGGCAGCGAGATTCGCGCCGCCTTCCATATCGACGATGCGCAGCGCGAGGCCGCGGCGCACGACGGCGGACCAGTGGGTGCCCGCGGGAATCACGGTTTCCCACAGCGGCGTGATGGCGGGGAGGGACGTGTCCCGTGTAGCGGGCAGCGCGGCGTCGGCGGGGAGGCTGGACGGCATGGAGGCTCCTGGGTCGGATTGGACAAAGCGTGAGAGGGCGACGAACGACATCGCGACCTCCCGGGCTTTTATCCCTCCGTGGAGCCTCGGCGCCGCCTTGCAGGAAGGTGGAGACGAGACCGGATTGCTCTCGGACCAGGCGTCGTGTGTGCGGCTTGCGCAGCGGTCACGACCGGAACCCTAGCGATCCTAAGATGATGCAAATTGCTTCGCACCTCTCGCGGGGTAACTTAGCGAGTTCTGTGCCAGAGGTTCGTGCCGAAGCCGCTATAGACGCGCGCAGGCCCTACAGGGCAAGCGTTGCGCCGCATGTGTGCGTGCGCACGGCACGCGCGTTGAAGGCCGTTTGCAAGCCGCCGTGCGCGTTCACGAAGCGGCGCGTGCACCGAGGCAAGGCGCACGAGGCACCACAGCGAGGCACGATGCTCGGCGCACCTGCGAGGCGGGCGAGGGGTTCAAGACCCCGCAAAGCCCCGCCAGGCGGGCGATTCAGCCATTGTTGTGGAACAGCAAACTATGAATTCAGCGCTGCCCCGTTGATGCAAATCGGGAAATGCTCCAACTTACGCATCAACGGGCGGCCAGAAGTGGTAGCCCTGCTGAACCGATCAACCTGACTCAATCGCATTTGCGGACGTGGAGCATGAGATGGATATCGTCGATCTCGCCCGGCAGGCTGGCATGACGGTCGTGCTCGATGCGCGCATCGGGCGCGAGGAATACCGCACCGTGCATGGCTCTGTCGCGGCACTGGAGCGGTTTGCGGAACTGGTGGCCGCGTCGCTCGAATGCGAGTCCGCCCGCGAAAACTGATTGCAAGGAGAAGGCCATGAGCTTTGACGACTCGACTTTCCAACGCGCCAACGTCGCGCGCCGCGTGCACGATGAGAGCGGAGAACTGCGGAGCGGAGAACTGCGCCGTGCGCATGCCGAAGTGCGTACGGATAGCAGCAACGCGACACGCGCGGCCGTGCCAGCACGAAACTGGGCATGGGCCAACAGCAACGACACGTACGACTGGATGGATTCGCATACGCCGTCTCCGTCGCCGGATCTGCTGAACTGACCGCGTTACAGACTGACGTGTACCGCTATGCGACTTCGGCGGACGTTGCGACGTCCGCCACATCCAGCTGATAGCCGCGCGCATACACGGCACGCAGCTGCACCCCACGCGTGCCGTTCAACTCCAGCTTCTTGCGCAGTTTGTAGATGTGCTGTTCGAGCGTGCGTCCCACGATGTCGTCCGAACTGCTCCACACCGCGCCGGCCATCTGCCGGCGACTCACATATTCCCCGCACCGCGAAAACAGGATCCACGCCACGGCGAACTCGCGTGGCGTGAGGTCGATGGTCTGCGTGCCGATGTGCACCGTGCACGTGCGCCGGTTGAGCGCATACGCGCCTACGACGAGCCGATCGTCTGCGTGGGTGGGCCCCGCGCTGCCACACGTGCGTCGTAGTGCGAGATGCACGCGCAAGACGAGTTCGCGCGAATCGACCGGGGAGAGCACCACTTCATCGGCGCCGGCATCGAGCAGTTGCTCGGCGGCGTCGATGCCGCCGCGGATGCCCACCGCGATGAGCGGCACGCGCGAATCCTCGTGACCGCTGCGCTGCGCGAGAGCGGGCGGTGATGATGCCGCGTCGCTTTGCGCGTCCATCAGGATCGCGCTGAAGGTCGGTTGATTCGATGCAGCGGCGCGCGCGAGCGCTGCGCTGTCGGCGAAATGGACGCACGTGGCGCCGTCTTCGCCGAAGCACGCACTGACGAGGCCAAACAGGCTCGCGCTGCCTGTTACGACGGCGAGCCGCACGTTGCGGCACAGGGAAGGTGGGTGCATGGCGTCGCGCCTCGTTGTCGTTATGACATGCCCACACAACACTCAATGGAGCGGCGTTATTCCTCGCACGTTTTTCTTTCCGACGGGCTATCGACGCGGCCTGGCGAGGCCCGCGCGATGGGCGGCAAAAGACTTTACACACTGTTACTCGGGACCACGAAAAATCGGCGGCGCCTTTCCCTATACTCCGCGCATCATCCGTTACGCCCGCGGGCGCGGGCACCACCGCGACGGCAGCACATCGAGTACAGATCATGAAAAACACGCGTTCAGTCAGGCTTTTTGTTGGGACCGCTGCCATCGCGGCAGGCGCGGCACTTGCGCTCACCGGATGTGCCGTGCCGGGACCGTCGCCTTATGGATCGTCGTACGGCGGCGTGTACCAGGCGCAACCGGCGTATGCCCAGCCTCAGCCGGCTTACTCGCAGCCGGGGTACGTGCAGCAGCCGTATGCACAGCCGGGCTATCAGCAGCAATACGACACGCAGGGCTACCCGCAGCAGCCTGCGCCGCAGCCGTATCCGCAGCAGCCTGCCGCGGGTTATGGTGCGCAATACGGTGTGGTGTCGAGCATCCAGCCGCTCGTTTCAAACGGCGGTCCGGCGAGCACGGGCGGTGTGGTCGGCACGGTGGCGGGCGCGCTGGTGGGCGGCGTGATCGGCAACCAGTTCGGACGCGGCCACGGCCGCGATGTCGCGACGGTGGTGGGCGCGCTGGGTGGCGCGGTGGCCGGCAACCAGATCGGCCAGCAATACAGCAATAGCACGTCGACGCCGTCGGGCTACCGCGTCGTGGTGCAACTGAGCGACGGCTCGTCGCGCGCGTTCGATGTGAGCAACCCCGGCGATCTGCGTCCTGGCGACCGCGTGCAGATCAACGGCAATCGCATCGACCGTTACTGATTCCGTTTGGGCCTCGCCGGCACGGACCGGGACCTCCATGTGCTTCGCGCCGGTTCAGAATAAGAACCGGCACACGACCACGGAGGCTGCCGTGCGCAACAGCCAGTACGCGTTCACGACGACATGGCGCATCCACGCGCCGTTGCAGGCGGTGTGGACCGCCATAGAAGACTGCGCGCGGTGGCCTGAATGGTGGAAGAGCGTGGAGCGCGTGGAAGCCATCGAGGCCGGCGACACACGCGGCATCGGCGCATTGCATCGCTACACGTGGAAGGGCGCGCTGCCGTACCGGCTCGTGTTCGACATGCGCGTGACGCGCATCGAGCCTCTTGTCGCACTCGACGGTTATGCCACGGGCGCCGTGGAAGGCGCCGGCCGGTGGCGTTTTTCAGAGCAGGACGGCGTGACGGTCATTCGCTACGAATGGCAGGTACGCACCATGCGGCCGTGGATGAACCTCGTGGCTCCCCTTGCCCGGCCGCTCTTCCAATGGAATCACGACCACGTGATGCGCGAAGGCGGCAAAGGGCTTGCGCGCCTGCTCGACGTGCCGCTTATTGACATCGAGCACGGCTGAATTTTGCGGGCTACAATCCGGCGCCGGGATAACCCTGGGTGATCGAAGCGTCTATCGTCTGCAGAATCGCTGCGCTAGCGGCGCGACATAACCTTTCGCATCGCCTGCATTTTCCCTGCAATACCCTTTGATTTGCAGCCCTGTCGCGCGCAGCGATCCTGCGTGCGGCACCTCGCAACGGCACACCCTGATCGGGGCGTTCGCCTGCAGACCTGAAAAATGAACCGCACTTCCACTTGCACGAAACGCTTTCGCGTGTCGCCACGCGACGAATGTCGGTCACGCAGCCGGCATGGCCTCGGGCCGCCTTCCTGCCTCGCTTTTTCCCCTGCTTTGTCTTCTTCGACGCGCAAGCGCAAATGAGCGCTCCGGCGTGATGCCGGCTGCGCCGTTTCTTCACGCATGGTCCGGGCGGTGAGCCCCGGGCGTCGTTGCAATTGCATCCACACGAGGTACCCGATGAATCAACCTGTTTCGCAGATGCGCTCGTTCTCGACGGTCTTTCTGATCGAGATGTGGGAGCGTTTCGGCTATTACGGCATGGCCGCGCTGCTCGTGCTGTTCATGGTGGACAAGCTCGGTTTCGCCGACGGGCACGCCAACCTCACCTGGGGCGCCTTTACGGCGCTGGTCTATGCGGCGCCTTCCATTGGCGGCTGGATCGGCGACAAGGTGCTGGGCGCGCGGCGCACGATGATCTTCGGTGCAGCGGTGCTCGCCGTGGGTTATCTGATGCTCGCCATGCCCGACGACAGCCTTGATCACATGTATGCATCGCTCGGTGTGATCGTGGTGGGCAACGGGCTCTTCAAGGCGAACGCCGCCAACCTCGTGCGTCGCATCTATGAAGGCGACGAAGCGCGCATCGACAGCGCGTTCACGATGTACTACATGGCGGTGAACGTGGGCTCCACGGTGTCGATGCTCGCTACGCCGTGGATCAAGGACCACTGGGGCTGGCACGCCGCGTTCGCGGTGTGCTGCGCCGGCATGGTGCTTGGCGTGCTGAATTTCGCGCTCATGTATCGCACGGTGGCGCACGTGGGTTCGGCGCCGGACGCGCAACCGCTCAAGCTCACGCGCGCGGCGGCGGTGGCGCTGGGCGGCATCGCGCTCGGCCTGGCCACCGTGTTCGTGCTCCAGCACAAGGCGATTGCCGTGGCCTGCGTCTATGCGGCTGGCGTTGCGATTCTCGCGATCTTCGCGTGGATGCTCGCGCGCTGCGAACGCGCCGAACGCGCGGGGCTGATCGCGGCGCTCGTGCTCACGTTGCAGTCCATTCTGTTCTTCATCTTCTATCAGCAGATGTCGACCTCGCTCACGCTGTTTGCGCTGCGCAATGTCGACCCGCTGTTCTCGATTGCGGGCGTGCCGTTGTTTTCGTGGAGCGCCGCGCAGTTCCAGGCGCTCAACCCGATCTGGATCATGGTCCTCTCGCCGTTGCTCGCCACGCTGTACACGCGGCTCGCCAGCAACGGCCGCGACGTGCCGGTGGCGGGCAAGTTCGCCGCGGGCTTCGCGGTGGTGGCCGCGGGCTTCTTCGTCTTCGCGGTGAGCGGCCGGTACGCCGTGGAGGGCCGTGTGTCGTCGTGGTTCATGGTGTGGGGCTACGGACTCTACTCGCTCGGCGAACTGCTTGTGAGCGGCCTCGGGCTCGCGATGATCGCGCGCTACGTGCCCGCGCGCATGAGCGGCTTCATGATGGGCGCGTATTTCGTCGCGACCGGTGTTTCGCAGTATCTGGGCAGCGTGGTGGCGAATTTCGCGCAGATGCCTTCCGGCGAGCTCGATCCGCTGACCTCGTTGCCGCTCTATACGAAGCTGTTCTGGGGGCTCGGCTGGCTCGCGGCGGTGGGCGTTGCGATTGCGGTGGTGCTGCTGCCGCTGATGCGGCGGCTTTCGTCTGAACATCATCGGTCGTCGAACGGTGCGCGTGCGCAGGCCGACGAGCGTCGCGCTGCCGCCTCGGCTGCGTTGGACTGATTCGTGTAGCGCTGCGGCGGCTGCGTCGGTTTGCCCTCGTGCATTGAGGGCGGACGTAGATTGCGATTCGGCTTCGGTTTCAACCTGGAAGGCAGAAAGCCCCGCATGGCGGGGCTTTTTTGCGTCGGGCTGTCCGGCTGCCGGTCAGCTGCTTCACGGGTCGATCGCGAATGCGGTCTGCCAGAATAGCTGCTTCGAAGACGAGGAGCCGGGGAGCGGAGGAGTCGCGATGGACATTCACGTCACCGTAGAAGGACGCCACGACCTGGCAGGGCAGATCTACAGGCAGTTGCGCGCGGGAATCGTCGAGGGACGGCTCGCCGGCGGCACGCGTCTGCCTTCCACACGCGACCTCGCGGTGCAACTGGGCGTATCGCGCAAGACGACTCTGGACGTGTTCGAACGGCTGCTCGCCGAAGGCTATCTCACTGCGCGCGCCGGTTCGGGCACGTTCGTCGCAACGGGCCTGCAACGGCTGCCGTCCGAGCCTTCTGTGCAGATGCGGATGACCGGAGGCGTCCGCGCGCCTCATGTGTCTCATGCGTCTCGTGCGGCCCACGAGCGCCCGGGCGCAGGAACGCTCGCGAAGGCCGCGCCCGTGTGGGAGGCGCTATCGCAAACGCAGCTGTTACCGCGTTCCGATCGACGTCTGCGCGTCGATTTCATGGGCGGCGTGACGGACAAGTCGCGCTTTCCCTTCGACGTCTGGCGCCGTTGCGTGAACCAGGCGCTGCGCGCGCAGGCCCGCGGCGTGGGCGCCTATCGGGAGGCGGCGGGTGAGCAGGAATTGCGTCTCGCGATTTCGCGCTATCTCGCGTTCAGCCGCGCGGTGGCGAGCAACTGGGAGGACGTGATCGTCACGCAGGGCGCGCAGCATGCGCTCGATCTGATCGCGCGCGTCGTGCTGCGCCCGGGCGATGTCGCGGCTATCGAAGACCCCGGCTATCCGCCGGCGCGTGCCTGTCTGCTCGCGGCGGGCGCGAAGGTCGTGCCGGTGCCGGTGGATGACGAAGGGCTGATTGTCGAGCGGTTGCCGAAGAACGCCCGGCTCGTCTACGTGACGCCTTCGCATCAGTTTCCGCTCGGCATGCCGATGAGCCTCGAGCGTCGCGTCGCCTTGCTCGAATGGGCGCAGCAACGCGGCGCCGTGATTATCGAGGACGACTACGACTGCGAGTTCCGTTTCGAAGGGCGTCCTATGGAGCCGCTCAAAAGCCTGGATCGCAGCGCAATCGTGGCCTACGTAGGCACGTTTTCGAAAACCATCTTTCCCGAACTGCGCGTGGGATACGTGGTGCCGCCGGCGTCGCTGGCGCAGCCGCTCGTCACGGCGCGCAAGGCAACGGACTGGCACGGCTGCACGCTCACGCAGCGTGCGCTCGCCACCTTCATGCTCAACGGCGACTTCGCGCGGCACCTGCGCCGCATGCACAAGGAGTACGCCGCGCGGCGCGCAGCGTTGCTCACGCATCTGCGAGGACCGCTTTCCGAGTGGTTAGCGCCGATCATGCCGACCACCGCGGGCATTCATCTCGCGGCACGGCTTAACGCTTCCGTCGACGAGGCGGCGCTGGTGCGTGCGGCCGCCGACGTTTCGCTCGGCATTTACGGGCTCACGCCGTTTTATGTGAAGGCGCGCCCCGACCAGGGGCTTATGTTCGGCTACGGCGCGATGGACGTCGCCCATATCGACGAAGGACTGGATGCGCTCGCCGCGCTGATGCCGCGCCTCGCGCGTTCGCGTAATGGCGCGTAACGTGGGCGCGCGCATCGAGAAAAGTGCCTTGGCAAAGGGGTAGCGCAGCCGCCATGCCGCGTTTACCCCATAAAAAAGGCGCTAAAACGCACGCCATAGTCTGCGCCGCGCAACAACTTGCGCCTCGCCCGCACAAAAGATTCGCGCAAAACGCTGGAGCGCTTGTAGAATCCGCCGTTGAAGAGCCCGCATGGCGCGGTGCCTTCATGATTCATTGACCAACACTGGTAGGAGAAACATGCCGACTTCCGCAAAGAAAGTGGCCAAGAAGGCCGCTGCCCCGGCCAAGAAGGTTGCCGCGAAGAAAGTGCCCGCAAAGCAGGCTGCAGCTAAGAAGGTCGCCGTGAAGGCGTCCGGCGCTCCGTCGCCGATCAAGGACACCTTCACGAAGGCCTCGCTGGCTGCTCACATTGCCGAGCGTGCCGCAGTCGAAGTGAAGTCCGTGAAGGCCGTGCTTGGCGCACTCGAGGACACCATCCTCGGTTCCGTGCACAAGAAGGGCGCAGGCGAGTTCACGCTGTCGGGTCTTCTGAAGATCGTCGTGCAGGCTGTGCCGGCGAAGAAGAAGCGCTTCGGCAAAGACCCGTTCACGGGCGAGGAACGCTGGTTCCCGGCGAAGCCCGCTTCGGTTCGCGTGAAGGCACGTGCGCTGAAGAAGCTGAAGGACGCAGCAGCCTGATAATGGCTGCGCCGGCGCATCGTCGCCGGCATGCTTGACGCAATCCCCGCCGGTGCATGCCCGCGGGGATTTTTCTTGGCCGGTGTCGCGCGCGTGAGGCAAAGTCCCCTCGGAGCGGGCCTCGGGATCGCGGTGGCGCGGCGGTACAATGCCGTGATTATTGGCTTTTGGCAGGGCAGATTCATGACTTACTGTGTGGCGATGTGTGTGGATGAGGGACTCGTGTTCCTGTCGGACACGCGGACCAACGCGGGCGTCGATCACATCAGCACGGCGCGCAAGATGTCGGTGTTCGAGCAGCCCGGCGAGCGAGTGCTCGTGCTGATGGGCGCCGGCAATCTCTCGCTGACGCAAGCCGTTCTGCACGTGCTGAAAGAGGCCGCTCCCGCGGGCCGCCCCACGCTCTGGACGGCGTCCAGCATGACCGAGGCTGCGCGCGTGGTGGGCGACGCCGTGCGCGCGGTCCACCAGCACGAGGCGCGCTCGCTTCAGGAGTTCGGCGTCGATTTCAATTGCAGCTTCATTCTGGGCGGGCAGATCGCTGCGCCGCGCGGCGCGGGGGAAGGTTCCGCCGACATGGGCACGGGCCTCGTGCAGCGTCCGCGCCTTTTCATGATCTACGCGGCGGGTAACTTCATCGAAGCGTCGGACGTGAATCCGTATTTCCAGATTGGCGAGTTGAAGTACGGCAAGCCGATCATCGACCGCGTGCTGAAGCCTTCCACGCCTCTCGACGAGGCCGCGAAGTGCGCGCTGATCTCAATGGATTCCACGCTGCGCTCGAACCTCTCGGTGGGGTTGCCGCTGGATCTGCTGGTGTACGAAGCGAATGCGCTGCGCGTGACGCGCTTCGTCACGATCGACCATGACAACGCATACTTCGAGATGATCCACCGCACCTGGGGCGAGCAGCTGCGTCAGGTGTTCGCGGAGATTCCGGACCCGGCGTGGGAGAGCCCCGAGGGCGTCCCGCTGCAGCAGCGTGGCCGTGCGCCGCTCGTGCTGCCCGCCACGGGCGACGCGCGCGAAGTGCCTGCGCAGCCGGCGCAGACGCTTGCGCAAGCGGAGACGGTGAAGTCGCGACGCTAGCAGCGCGGCTACGCCGGAGACGTTTGCCGGGGCCTGCAAGATGGGCCCGGAAAAGAAAAAGCCAGCCGAAGAGGCTGGCTTTTTTGCTGCGGCAATGTTTCGCCGCAGCTTCGCACGAAGTTCGATTAGAACTTGTGGCGGATACCCAGGCTGACGATTTCCGACGAGCGAGCGTTGGAGTCGAAGCCGTAGTCGGCGACGGATGCCGTCACGCCGTTGCCGCTTGCACGCTGGTACGCACCGACCAGGTACACGTCCGTACGCTTCGACAGGTTGTAGTCGCCGCCCAGGGAAACCTGGTTATACGTCTGCGACGCACCATTGCCCTTGCCGTGCGTGAAGGTGTAGCCGAGGCCGATCAGTGCTGCCGGCGTCAGTTGGTAGTTCACGAAGCCAGCGCCCACGTCGTAGCGCTGCGTAGCGCCGAACGAGGCGGCCGAGAACGCATCACGCTTGTACATCGCGTTGCTGTAACGCAGACCGAACGTGAACGGGCCAGCAACGTACTGGCCAGCAACCGAGGCGATGTTGATCGACTTGGCCGTCGTGAACGCGCCGTTGATAGCCGCCGTCGTCGAGGTGTCGAACGTGCCATCCGACGTACCGCCCCAGGTCGTGCGGGGCCCATTGAGGTTGCCCATAACGATGTAGCCGGCAGCCACGCTGAACGGACCGTTCGCGTAGGTTGCTGCGAGCGACCACGTCTGGCCCGAACCCGTCGAACCTGCCACGCCGCCGAACGCGTAGAACGCTTCGAACTGGAAGCCGGCGTACACGGGCGACGTGTACTTGATGGCGCTGTTGGTACGCGAGCTGTTGTCGTTGTTGTCGACGTCGCCCGGGGTCGTGAACGTGGAGCCCCAGTAGTTGTCGGCGGTCAG
The DNA here is from genome assembly GCF_003986935.1 of Paraburkholderia kururiensis JCM 10599 = LMG 19447. Taxonomy (GTDB): domain Bacteria; phylum Pseudomonadota; class Gammaproteobacteria; order Burkholderiales; family Burkholderiaceae; genus Paraburkholderia; species Paraburkholderia kururiensis. The sequence continues at coordinate 55,213 of NZ_RJZE01000008.1, forward strand.
CGGTTGAACCAGGTCGACGACCGGGTCGTACTGGCGGCCCAGCGTGACCGTACCGTACGTGTCGTGCGTCAGACCGACGTATGCCTGGCGGCCGAACATGCGGCTGCCTTGACCAAGCTTGCCGGTGTTGATGTCGAAGCCGTTTTCCAACTGGAAGATCGCCTTCAGGCCACCGCCCAGGTCTTCCTGACCCTTCAGGCCCCAGCGGTTACCTTGCAGGTTGCCGCCGGCCAGGTGGTACAGGCTGTTGTTGCTCGTATCGGCGTTGTGCACGTACTGGAACGACTCGTCGATCACGCCGTACAGGGTGACGCTGCTTTGAGCATGCGCTGCGCCGGCAACGCCGAGCAGGGCCAGCGAGAGGGTCGAAAGTGTAAGCTTTTTCATCCATTTCTCCACGCAGATGATTGATTTGTTGTTGCGCGATGGAGAATAACGCAGGGCATGCAACGGCAAGAACTGAAAAAAATTGAGTGTAGCCAAAATGTAACAACGTTCACAAAGCCTTGTATATAAAGCGTGTTCACGATAATTGCGGAAGTCGCAACACTGTGTACCATTTCTACATTATTGTTGTTTTGCGCACAGTGACGCCCTGAAATTGGTCAGGCAACTCGCGTAAATGAAAGTCGAATGAAATGAATTCGATGGCGCGCGCCGCGACTGCATTAAGAAGCCGCTGACAAACCGTGGCAAGCCGTTTCGCGGCCGATCCGGCCGGCCGCGCCGAAACTGATCTGTCTCAAGACGCGCCGGCGTCCTCAGCGTTTGCGTGACAACGTCGGCTGGGCGTCGTCGGTATCGCTGCCGTTGGAAGGAGTGAGCTTGCCATGGACGGGGTGTCGGCCGCCGGCCAGGCGGTTCCTGGCCGCTGTCATGAACAGCGCAGCGCCCGTGGCAAGCAGGACCGACGTCCAGGGGTGCTGCTTCACGTATCGATTCGCCGCTGCAGCGGCGCGGCCTGATTGAACGATGGCGTCGGCGGCTGCTCGCGTTGCCTTGCGCTCCATGCCGACTGCCGTCCGACCCACGCGTACTACGCGCGCCGGGAAGCGTTCTTTGTTGTCCTTCCGATATAGCGAGGCGGGATGCGCATCGCCGTTGGAGACATGCGGGGCCATCGCGATACGGCTCCCCGAATCTTTCGCTGACCCACGTCGCCTCGTTCCTTCAGCCGCCACGGTCGCCTGATCCGTCACGCGCGCCGCGGCTCCATCCGGCTGTCGCAACCTGTCGCCAACCGTGGAGGCCGCAAGCACGGACGCCAGCTTGGCACGGCTACCGGGCGGCAGGTTGTCCTGGCTGCCCCAGGCGCCGCGCGGATCGTGCAGCCGTCCGCGTGCCGCCGCGAACTCGGCGCCGAGCAGCAGCACAGCCGCCGAGAAATACAGCCACATGAGCAGTACCGCGAGCGACCCCGCCGCGCCGAACGCGCTCGCCATGCCCGCGTGCGCGAGATACAGCGCGAAGAGCTTCTTGCCCGCCGAAAACAGCACGGCGGCGACGGCACCCCCCACAATCGCGTCGCGCCAGCGCACCGGCGCGTCGGGCAGAAACTTGAGCAGCGCGGCGAAGGCGACTGCGAGCACGAGCAGCCCCACGCCGAGCTGCAGCAGATCGCCGATCACGACATACGGCGAAGCCGCCCACAGCATCTCGCCGACGAACGTGATGGCCGTGTCGAGCACGAGCGAGACGATCAGCAGAAATGCGACGCCGAGCACGAGGCTGAACGAGATGAGCCGCACGCGCACGAGGGCGAGCACCGTCGAAGGCCGCGCCCCGACGGGCGGCGGCCATACGATGTTGAGCGCCGTATTGAGCGACGAAAAGGTGGCCGAGGCGCCAATGGCCAGCATCGAAAACGAGATGATGGCCGCCACGTCGCCCGCGCTCTTGCTGCGATGAGCGTTCTCGACGATGGTCGTGATGGCCGCGGAGGCGTCGTTGCCGAGCACCATGCGCACCTGGTCGAAGAGTTCGCTGCGGGCGGTATCGGTGCCGAAGAACCAGCCTGCCACCGCAATCACCATCACGAGGGTGGGCGCGAGCGAAAAGGCCGAGTAGAACGCGATGCTGGCCGCAAGGGAGGTGCAGCGGTCGTCGGAGAACTTCCTGAACGCGCCGATCGCCCACGAGGCTTCTTTGCGCGCGGCGGACTGAATCCGGTCCGGGGAAAGCGTGTCCATGGTGCTCCTTCACGGCGAGTCAGGGCGCGCCGTCCAATGGTCTTGCACGAGTCCAGAGCAAAGCGGAGACCTAAGGGTGTCCGCACACTCCACTGTATATAAGCGGCAGGAGCACCGCCTTGATGCCATGCAGGCATGCACGCCGCGCAGCAGCCTAGACCGATGATCTGCGCCGCCCGTCCCGCGCTCCAGCCATTTTGCTGCACGACAGCAGCGGCCTGCGCGAAGCACGCACCACGCCCGCCCAGCGGGCGTGCCGGTGAAAACACGTGTGTCTTTGTGTCGTGCTATCGTTCGGCCCGTCTCGCCTGGCCGCCGCACCGCTTCGCGCGTGCCGCGTTCCTGACGCTCCTGTAAGAGACGACCTATACTTTTGATTCACACTCAATAACCAGAAGCCGAGGACGACATGTTGCAAATGTCCCGGCGCCAGTTTCTGAAGATCACCACAACCACGCTCGCCGGATCGAGTCTTGCGCTTATGGGCTTCTCCCCAGAGCGCGCGGTTGCGGAGGTTCGTCAGTACAAACTGGCGCGTACCACTGAAACCCGCAATACCTGCCCGTACTGCTCCGTGGGCTGCGGCATCCTGATGTACGGTCTCGGGGACGGCGCCAAGAACGCCACCGCGAGCATCATCCACATCGAGGGCGACCCGGACCACCCCGTCAATCGCGGCACGCTGTGCCCGAAGGGCGCGAGCCTCATCGATTTCATCCACAGCCCGAGCCGTCTCAAGTACCCCGAGTACCGTGCCGCCGGTTCGGACAAGTGGCAGCGCATTTCGTGGGAAGACGCACTCGATCGCATCGCGAAGCTCATGAAGGCGGACCGCGACGCGAATTTCGTCGAGGCCACCGCGGATGGCAAGAAGGTGAATCGCTGGCTCACCACCGGCATGCTGGCCGCGTCGGCGGGCAGCAATGAAGTGGGCTATCTGACTCACAAGACGATCCGCAGTCTGGGGATGCTCGCGTTCGACAACCAGGCGCGTGTCTGACACGGCCCGACGGTGGCAGGTCTTGCCCCGACGTTTGGCCGCGGCGCGATGACGAACCATTGGGTCGACATCAAGAACGCAGACGTAATCCTGGTGATGGGCGGCAATGCAGCCGAGGCGCACCCGTGCGGCTTCAAATGGGTCACCGAGGCGAAGGCGCACCGCAAGGCGCGCCTGATCGTGGTCGACCCGCGCTTTACGCGCACGGCGTCGGTCGCGGACTACTACGCGCCCATTCGCACCGGCACGGACATCGCATTCCTCGGCGGGGTCATCAACTACCTGCTGACGAACGACAAGATCCAGCACGAGTACGTGAAGAACTACACGGACTTCACGTTCATCGTGCGCGAAGACTTCGCCTTCAACGACGGCATCTATTCCGGCTACGACGCGCAGAAGCACGCCTACGCGGACAAATCGTCGTGGGACTACGAGCGCGGCGACGACGGCTTCGTGAAGGTCGACGAGACGATGCAGCATCCGCGCTGCGTCTATAACCTGCTCAAGCAGCACTACTCGCGCTACACGCCCGAGATGGTGGAGAAGGTCTGCGGCACGCCGAAGGACAAGTTCCTGAAGGTGTGCGAGATGCTCGCCACGACGGCGCAGCCGGGCCGCGCCGGCACGGTGCTCTACGCGCTCGGCTGGACCCACCACTCGGTGGGCGCGCAGATGATCCGCACGGGCGCCATGGTGCAATTGCTGCTGGGCAACATCGGCATTGCGGGCGGCGGTATGAACGCGCTGCGCGGGCACTCGAACATCCAGGGCCTGACGGACCTCGGCCTGATGTCGAACCTGCTGCCCGGCTACATGACGTTGCCCACCGAAGCGGAGCAGGACTACGAGGCGTACATCAAGAAGCGTGCGCAGCAGCCGCTGCGTCCGAACCAGCTCAGCTACTGGAAGAACTACCGCGCCTTCTTCGTGAGCTTCATGAAGTCGTGGTGGGGCGACGCGGCCACGGCCGAAAACAACTGGGGTTATGACTGGCTGCCCAAGCTCGACAAGTCCTACGACTTGCTGCAGGCGTTCGAGCTGATGCATCAGGGCAAGATGAACGGCTTCATCGCGCAGGGCTTCAATCCGCTCGCGGCGGCGCCCAACAAGGCGAAAAACGCGGCGGCGTTGGCCAAGCTCAAGTGGCTCGTCATCATGGACCCGCTCGCAACCGAAACGTCGGAGTTCTGGAAGAACTTCGGCGAGTACAACGACGTGGATTCGTCGGCCATCCAGACCGAAGTTTTCCGTCTGCCCACCACGTGCTTCGCCGAGGAAAACGGCTCGCTCGTGAATTCGGGCCGCGTGCTGCAATGGCACTGGAAGGGCGTGGAGCCGCCGGGCGAAGCGCGCAGCGACCTCGAAATCATGTCGGGGCTGTTCCTGCGTCTGCGTGCGGCCTACGGCAAGGACGGCGGCAAGCTGCCCGATCCCATTGTGAAGCTGAGCTGGCCCTACGCCAATCCGGCAAGCCCCACGCCCGAAGAACTCGCGAAGGAGTTCAACGGCAAGGCGCTTGCTGACCTGCCGGATCCGAAGGATCCCACCAAGGTGCTCGTGAAGAAGGGCGAGCAGCTGGCAGGCTTCGCGCAACTGAAGGACGACGGCAGCACCTCGAGCGGCTGCTGGATCTTCTGCGGCTCGTGGACCCAGGCCGGCAACCAGATGGGCCGGCGCGACAACTCGGACCCGACCGGTATCGGCCAGACGCTGAACTGGGCGTGGGCCTGGCCCGCGAACCGGCGCATTCTGTACAACCGCGCATCGTGCGATACGACCGGCAAGCCGTTCGATCCCACGCGCAAGCTGATTGCGTGGAACGGCGCGGCGTGGACCGGCGCCGACGTGCCCGACTACAAGGCCGACGAATCGCCCGAAACGGGCATGGGTCCGTTCATCATGAATCCGGAGGGCGTGGCGCGCTTCTTTGCCCGCGACGGCATGAACGAAGGTCCGTTCCCCGAGCATTACGAGCCGTTCGAGACGCCGCTCGGCTACAACCCGTTGCATCCGCAGAACGCGCAGGCCACGAACAATCCGGCCGCACGCGTGTTCCCGGATGACCGGGCGTCGTTTGGCAAGGCTAAGGATTTCCCGCACGCCGCAACGACATATCGCCTCACCGAACACTTCCACTTCTGGACCAAACACGCGCGGCTCAACGCCATCGTGCAGCCGCAGCAGTTCGTGGAGATCGGCGAAGAGCTGGCGAGCGAGGTGGGCGTGGTGGCGGGCGATCGTGTGAAGGTATCGAGCAACCGCGGTCATATCGAGGCGGTGGCAGTGGTGACGAAGCGCATCAAGCCGCTCATGGTGGACGGCCACAAGGTGCACACAGTGGGCATTCCGCTGCATTGGGGCTTCACGGGCGTGGCGAAGCCGGGTTATCTCGCGAATACGCTGACGCCGGCAGTCGGCGACGGCAATTCGCAGACGCCCGAGTTCAAGTCGTTCCTCGTGAAAGTTGAGAAGGCTTGAGGGGGCGGACATGGCACTGCAATCACTCGATATCAAACGCCAGTCGGCCACCACCGTGCAGCCTCCGGCTGTGCGCGAGCCCGCTACCGGCACCGTGGCGAAACTGATCGACGTCTCGAAGTGCATCGGCTGCAAGGCCTGCCAGACGGCGTGCATGGAGTGGAACGACCTGCGCGACGAGGTAGGCACCAACGTCGGCGTTTACGACAATCCGCGCGACCTGACGGAGCACTCGTGGACCGTGATGCGGTTCTCCGAATACGAGAACCCGAACGGCAACCTCGAATGGCTGATCCGCAAGGACGGCTGTATGCACTGCGAGGACCCGGGCTGCCTGAAGGCCTGCCCTTCGCCGGGCGCGATCGTGCAGTACACGAACGGCATCGTGGATTTTCACGAGGAGAACTGCATCGGTTGCGGCTATTGCGTAACGGGCTGTCCGTTCAACATTCCGCGTATCTCGAAGCAGGACAACCGCGCGTACAAGTGCACGCTCTGTTCCGACCGCGTGGCCGTGGGCCAGGAGCCCGCGTGCGTGAAGACCTGTCCGACAGGCGCCATCGTGTTCGGCACCAAGGAAGACATGAAGCAGCACGCGGCCGAGCGCATCGAGGATCTCAAGGAGCGCGGCTTCGAGCACGCGGGCCTCTACGATCCGCAGGGCGTGGGCGGCACGCACGTGATGTACGTGCTGCATCACGCGGACCAGCCTTCGCTCTATCACGGCCTGCCGGACAATCCGAAGATCAGTCCGCTCGTGCAGTTGTGGAAGGGCGTGGCCAAGCCGCTCGCCGTGGCCGGTATGGCCATTGCGGCGCTGGCCGGGTTCTTCCACTACACGCGTGTTGGTCCGAACGAGGTGACGCCGGAAGAGGAAGCGTCCGCAAGCAAGGAAGCGGAGCAGTTGAGGGGCGAACGACGGGAGCGTAGCGATGAAACAAACTGATCCCAACCTGATCGTGCGCTACACGCCGAACGAGCGCACCAACCACTGGATCACCGCGATCTCGTTCGTGCTGCTGGCGATTTCGGGCCTCGCGATGTTTCATCCGTCGATGTTCTGGCTCTCCGCGCTGCTCGGCGGCGGGCAGTGGACGCGCATTCTGCATCCGTTCATCGGCGTGGTGATGTTCGTGTCGTTCTTGGTGCTGGCGCTGCGTTTCTGGCACCACAACTATCTGGACGAAAGCGACTACCAGTGGCTGCGCCAGATGAACGACGTGCTCGCTAATCGCGAGGACAAGCTGCCGCCCATCGGCCGCTACAACGCCGGACAGAAGCTGCTATTCTTCGTGATGGTGGCCTGCCTGCTGCTGTTGCTTGCAAGCGGTGTCGTGATCTGGCGGCGCTATTTCTCGTTCTACTTCCCGATCGAAGTCATCCGTCTTGCCGCTGTCGTGCATGCCGCGAGCGCGTTCGTCCTCATCATCGGCATCGTCGTGCACGTGTACGCGGCGTTGTGGGTGAAGGGCTCGCTGGGGGCGATGGTGCGCGGCACGGTTACGCTCGGGTGGGCGAGAAAGCATCATCCGCGCTGGTTCCGCGAGAGCATCAAGTAAGCCGGGCACCGCGCCGGTATCGCCGGTTTCTAGAGGCGGCCGGCCGGTGCATCGTAGGCCGCCGCCCCCGCAAGGGCGGCGGCTTTTTCATTTGAACTCTATGGCGCGCACGTGCCGTAGAGGGTTTGAAGAGGGACTGTTGTGGTTCAACGCATTCTTGAGCCGGGCCAGATCGAAGCGCTGGACCATACCGCCATTGCCCGCATCCGTTTGCCCGAACGCGCCACGCTCTTCGCCACGCGCGCGGCGCGTCTGCGCAAGCTTGCCGAGGGCAATCCCATTGCAGGCTACGTGCGTTTGATGGCTGTGCTGGTCGACGCGCAGCAAAAGACGCTGGAACAAGGCTTCTCGGCGCGCATGCCGTCGGCGGACGCCATCGCCCAGGCGCAGCAGCACAGCATGCCGCTCGTGCCCGCGCTTTCGCCGGAACGCGATACGGCATGGCACGACGTGCTGCATCAATTGCTCGATAGCGTGGAAGCGGCAGGCCAGGTCACGCCGACGCTGGCCGGCGTGCTCTCTGCACTCCGCGCGATGCCCGCGGACGAACTCGAACGCCAGGCCGACGCGATGCTCGCGCAGCGCTTCAACGAAGTGGCGCCCGCCACGGCGCCGTTCATCATGGCCGCACTGCAAGTGGTGTGGACCGATCTGGCGAGCCGGCTCGACGAGCGCGACATTCCCTATGTCGATACGCCCGGCGTCTGCCCCGTCTGCGGTGGGCAGCCGGTGGCGAGCGTCGTGCGCGTGGGCGGCCGCTACCAGGGCTACCGTTACCTGCAGTGCGGCTTGTGCGCAAGCGAGTCGCACATGGTGCGCGTGAAGTGCTCGAACTGCGGTTCGACCAAAGGCATCGCTTATCACGGCATCGAAGGCGTGAGCGAGGCGCTGAAGGCCGAGTCGTGTGACGAATGCCACACCTACCGCAAGATCGGCTATCAGGAGAAAGACTTCGACTTCGAGCCGCTCGCCGACGACCTCGCGAGTCTCACGCTCGATCTGCTGATGAACGAGGCCGGGTACCGGCGCAGCGGGCCGAATCCGCTGCTGTGGCCGGAAGTGCCGTCGGACGAATGACGGCGGGCCAGGGCGGGCAAAGACAAAACACGGAGAGGCGGGGCGTGGGCGAAGTGGCAGAGCATCAATCGGGCGAAGAGCGGGATGAGGGTGGTATGAGCGGCTGCACGAGCGGCGGCCGTGACCTCAAGGCGCGGCTCGCGTCTATTCCCTCCGTGGAGCGCGTGATCGCGTCGGCTGCGGCGCAGCCGCTCGTTGCCGAATATGGCCGCACGCAGGTGCTTGCCGCGATTCGCGAGACGCTCGATAGCTGGCGCCGCGACGTCCAGACCGGCAAGCCGGCCGCCGCCGACAATGCGCCATTCGACGAGACCCGCGCCACAGCCGCGGCAGCGCAAGTGCTTGCCGCACGCGCGCAAAGCCGTCTGCGCAGCGTCTTCAATCTGACCGGCACGGTGTTGCATACGAACCTGGGCCGCGCGCTGTTGCCCGACGAAGCCGTGCGCGCTGTCGTGCGTGCGCTCACGCAGCCCATGAGCCTCGAATTCGATCTCGCCACCGGCCGCCGGGGCGAACGCGACGACCTGATCGAAGCGCTTGTCTGCGAACTCACCGGCGCTGAAGCGGCCACCGTGGTCAACAACAACGCGGCCGCCGTGCTGCTCACGCTTTCCGCGCTGGCCACGAAGAAGGACGTCATCGTCTCGCGCGGCGAACTCGTGGAGATTGGCGGGGCGTTTCGCATTCCCGACATCATGAGTCGTGCCGGCGCGAAGCTGCGCGAAGTGGGCACGACCAACCGCACGCACCTGCGCGACTACGAAGAAGCCATTGGCCCACGCACGGGGCTGCTGATGAAGGTGCATTGCAGTAACTACGCGATCTCGGGCTTCACGAAAAGCGTCGAACTCGATGAACTCGCGCCACTGGCCCGCCAGCATGAGTTGCCGGTTGCGGTCGACCTGGGCAGCGGCACGCTCGTCGATCTCGCGCAGTTCGGCCTGCCCGCGGAGCCTACCGTGCGCGAGACCATCGAAGCCGGCGCCGACGTCGTGACGTTCAGCGGCGACAAACTGCTCGGTGGCCCGCAGGCCGGTTTGATCGTGGGTCGTGCCGACCTCATCCGCAAGATCAGAAAGCATCCGTTGAAGCGCGCGCTGCGTGTGGGCAAGCTCACGCTCGCCGCGCTCGAACCGGTGCTGCAGCTTTACCGCGCGCCGGAGTTTCTGCGCGAGCGGCTCACTACGCTGCGCCTGCTCACGCGGCCGGGCGAAGAGATGCGCGCGAGCGCGGAACGCGTGATGCCGGCGCTGCAACGCGCGCTGGGCGACGCGTATAGCGTGAGCGTAGAGCCGATGTTCAGCCAGATCGGCAGCGGCGCATTGCCCGTGGATGTGCTGCCGAGCTTCGGGCTCGTTGTGCGTAGCGGCGGCGTCCTGGCTGCAACGCATCCAGCCGCAGGCAAGCGCCCAGGCCGTGGCCGCGCGCTGATGAAGCTCGAAGCTGCGCTGCGCGCGTTGCCGCGGCCGGTGATCGGCCGCATTGCCGATGATGCGTTGCATCTGGACCTGCGTTGCCTCGAAGCCGCGGACGAGGCGGCGTTCGTCGCGCAATGTGTGGAGTTGCGTCTGTGATTGTCGGCACGGCAGGCCATATCGACCATGGCAAAACCACGCTGGTGCGTGCGCTGACGGGCGTGGATACCGACCGGCTGAAGGAAGAAAAGGCGCGCGGCATTTCCATCGAACTGGGCTACGCGTACACGCCGCTCGCGAACGGCGACGTGCTCGGCTTCATCGACGTGCCGGGTCACGAGAAACTGATTCACACGATGGCGGCGGGCGCGTGCGGCATCGACTTCGCGCTGCTCGTTATCGCCGCGGACGATGGCGTGATGCCGCAAACGCGCGAGCACCTCGCGATACTGCAACTGCTCGGCGTAACGCGCGGCGCAGTGGCGTTGACGAAAGCGGATCGCGTGGATGCCGCAAGACGCGAGCAGGTGCGCGCCGAAATCGCAGCGTGGCTCGCGGGCGGCCCGTTTGCGGACATTCCCGTATTCGAGACCTGCGCGACGATACCGAACGATCCCGGCGTAGCAGCGCTCGACGTATATCTGCGCGATACGGCCATCGCGTTCCGTGCGCGTCGCGACGACGGCCTGTTCCGCCTCGCTGTGGACCGCGTGTTCACGCTCGCAGGCCAGGGCACGGTCGTGACGGGCACTGTCTTCGCGGGGCGCGTAAGCGTAGGCGATACCCCGATACTCGCGCCCGCGGGGCGTGCCGTGCGCGTGCGCAGCATTCACGCGCAGAACCGCTCCGCGGATGTGGGCCATGCGGGCCAGCGTTGCGCGCTCAATCTGGCGGGCATCGACAAAGATGCCATCGCGCGCGGCGACTGGATCGTGGATAGCGCGCTCGCCAGCGCGTGCGAACGCATCGACGTCGAACTCACGTTGCTCGACGATGCGGATCTCACGCTCAGGCACTGGTCGCCGCTGCACGTGCATCTCGGCACGCTGCATCGCGTCGCAAACGTTGCACTGCTCGAAGGCGACACCCTGGCGGCAGGGCAGACCGCGCGCGTGCAACTCGTCTTCGATACACCCGTCTGCGCGTTGCCGGGTGACCGCCTGATCGTGCGCAACGCACAGGCCACGCGAACCGTGGGCGGCGCGCGCGTGCTCGACCCGTTCGGCCCGGTGCGCAAGCGGCGCACGCCTGAGCGAATGGCATGGCTCGACGCATTGCGTAGCTGGCTCGATACCGGGCGGATCGAACCGCTGCTCGACTGCGCGCCGCGCGGCCTGACGCGTTCGATGCTGATGCGTCTGACGGGTTTGCCCGCGAATCTGCTCACGTTACCCGTCCATGCCATCGAGGTGCCGCTCGCGGGCAAAGACGGCGACGACGCGGTCATCATCACGCGCGGCCACTGGACACACATGCGCGAGCAGACGGTGGCCGCGCTCGAGGCGTTCCACACGCGCTTTCCCGACGAACAGGGCCCTGACAGCGCGCGTTTGCGGCGCATGTCGGCGCCGCTCGCCACCGATGCGCTGTGGCGTGCACTCGTCGATGCCGCTGTACGCGATGGCCTCATCGCGAGGAGCGGGCCGTGGCTGCATCTGCCTTCGCACAGCGTGGCGCTGGATGCTAACGAGGAACGGCTTGCCGGCGTGCTGCGACCGCTGATCGCCGCCGGTCGTTTCGATCCGCCCTGGGTACGCGATCTGGCTCGTACAACGAACGAACCCGAGGAAAAGGTCCGCGCGCTGCTGCGCAAGCTGGCGCGGCTCGGCGAGGTGTACCAGGTGGTGCGCGATCTTTTCTACCATCGCGACGTGGTACTCGAACTGGCCAGGCTCGTTGCCGGACTCGCGCGCGAACACGGAGGCGCGGTGAGCGCGATGACATTTCGCGATGCCACCGGGCTGGGCCGCAAACGCGCCATCCAGATCCTCGAATTCTTCGACCGCATCGGCTACACGCGCTTTCACCGCGATCTGCATCTGCTGCGCGCCGACAGCCGCCTGCACGAACTGCTTTGATGCCTACTTCACGACGATCACGCCTGTCATGTGCGGATGAATCGAGCAGAAGTACTTGTAGGTGCCCGGGGTGCTGAAGGTGAAGGAAAACTTGTCGTCCGAATCCATGGGCGGCGACTTGAACGTGCGCGGGTTCGCGTCGTTGACCACAGTGTGCGCAATGTCATCGCGATTCACCCACGTGACGGTGGTGCCTTTCGTCACCGTGAGCGTGGCCGGGCTGAACGCGAAATTGTCGATATTCACCGTATTGGGCGACGGTTTGGCCGCGTCTGCGGCGAAGGCCGCGGGTGCGACGGGAAGCAGCGCGAGCGCGGCGCACAGGAGCGGTACGGCTGGCGTCATGACGTTGAATCGCCGAACCATGCGCGACGCCACGGCTTTCACGAAGGACTTCATGGGTTTCTCCAGGATTTCTTGAGTGATGGACGGCACGTAGCCGTTCAAGGCAATGCGACATAAGGGCGATATCGACGCGAGTAACGCTCACGCCCCAAGCGGCGAATCGACCAGCGCCAGGTCCGTGCGGCCCGGCACGAAATTCACCGTGCGTACGCCGAGCACCGCATGCAGGCGGTCTTCGGGTACCTTCATCGGGCCCGGCCCGGGACCGACGCCAGGCGCTGCGATGGGAAACGCCGTCGACATCGCCGAATGGAAGCTCACGTTGCCTTCCACCTTCTGGAGTACCTGGTGAATGTGGCCGTTGAGTACCGTGACCGAACCGAAGCGCTTGAGGTAGCCGAGCGCCTGTGCGCTGTCGTCCGTGCCCCATCCCCATTCCGGATATAGCGACCACAGCGGAATGTGCGTGAACACCACGATTGGCGTGCTGCTCGTGCGGCCACGAAGATCCCGTTCGAGCCACGCCAGCTGTTCCGCGCCCAGCGAGCCCAGGCCGCCGCTCTTCAGGTTCAGCACGTTGACGAGCGCGACGAAGTGCACACCGTTTTGATCGAAGCTGTACCAGCCCTTGCCGCCGGTGCCCTTCGAAAAGCGCTCGAAGAAGGGCTGGCCGTCGTCGATCAGCACGTCGTGCTCGCCGGGAATGTAGTGCACGTCGAGCCCTGCGCCACGCACGATCTGCTCGGCCGTATCGAATTCGGCGGGCCTCGAAAGTTGGCTGACGTCGCCGGTATGAAGCATGAAAGCGGGCGGACGAGGCAGGGCCTTGATCTTGTCGATGGCTTCTTGAAGCGTTTTCTCGGGCGTCGGGTTCGGCTGCTTGTTGAAGCCGATATGACTGTCGCTGATCTGCACGAACGTAAGGGCGCGCTCGTCGGAGGTGGCACCCCAGGCATCGCCGACGATGCCCAGCGTTCGCGGTACACCGCCGCTCAAGGTCCACGCGACGCCTGTGCCGGCCCACGCCATGCAGGTGAGGGCACGGCGGCGCGCCTTGCCGTGCCCCGTGAGATCGCCGGGCGGGTTTCCCAGGTCGTCGCCATGGCCCGCGTCCATGCGAGCGGGTGCGCGGTCGGGCATTTTGTCGTCGTTCATCGTCGCTTCCTCCGGTCTTTCCGGTTGAGGGAGACAGCCGGCGTGTGCGGCGTCTGACTGTGATACCGGAGGTGCGCGCAGATTATTCCCGGCGCGCACATAGACAGGCAGCGTGCGATAATTCGGCGCTCGCAGGCGGACCGCATTCAAGGCGCGGCTTATGGCCGAACCGGATTCGACCACCGTCGCCTGCAGTTCTCTCCGAAGGAAGGCATTCGTATCCGGTGGTGCGGCTGGGCTTCAAACCCAGTAGGGGACGTCAGCCGTTCCCTTGTAGGTTCGACTCCTGCTGCCTTCCGCCACATGGGCTTTCCAGCCTGTTCCGCTCTCTTCCGCTGTTGTCCTCCAGGCGGCTGCACCGCCTCACGAAGAATTTCGTTCTCCATGGTTTTTTCCCGAGCCGGCGTTGCTGCCGACGGTCCAGTGCTCGGAAGGCTGGTCACTGGAGGCGATGTTGTCCGGCACATTGAGCGCAGCATGAACGTGATCGCCGCCCCGATGGCTGAGGGACTCTCGCATCGTTTGATACGGGTGTGCTGCCGGGGCCGAGGCTGGTGAAGCAGGTGTGGTTCTAAGGGCGCGCGTCCACGACGGCGCCCCTTCTCCCAAGGTTCTTCTTCGTCGGACGCCCGAATTGGGCGGAATGTCGCGACAATGTTGGTGCGCCACGAAAACGCAGCAACACGCCCCTATTTAAGAGCAAAAAAACATTCAATTAATCGTCGCAGCGGCCGATAACGCATATAGGCCCTTTTCATCGAAAGGCCGTAAATGTCGATCAGGGTATTCACGTAGGAGACGTCGTATCGGCGCGGTTGCGACGGTAGTATCTCTAGACTAATATCCACATCGCCTTTATCAGTTTTCCAGGGCCGGTCGACACAGTCTTTCCATCGATTGGTTGAGTTTGTCCGTGCAAGGAAATGAGATATCAGATGGCCGATAGCATCGATGGCGCTCTGGCCGCCACGCAACAAGGCGTGGACGATGCTGATCGTGTGCGCATCAGGCCTGCGAACGATCGTGACCGTGCCTTTCTGTATATCGTTTTCGAAAGCACGCGCGCGCAGGAATTCGCCCACGTAGGCTGGAGTGCGGAGCAAATCGCGGCATTGCTTGCCGATCAGTTCTCGATGCAAGACAGGTATTACCGGCAGCATTATCCGCACTGCCGTTTCGACGTCATCATGCTTGGCGAGAATCCGATCGGGCGTCTTTATCACCATTGGGGCGGCAGCGAAGCGCGCCTGGTCGACATCGCACTGTTGCCCGTTCATCGCGGCGCGGGCATCGGCACGCGGCTCATGCGCGCGTTCGTGGCGCAGGCGGCGGCACGGGAGATGCCCGTGATGCTGTACGTCGAGATGAACAATCCGGTGCGAGGGCTTTATCGTCGGCTCGGGTTCGAGCCGACGGGCGAGAACGGGATTTACATGCAGATGCGGCGGCCCGTCATGCGGTTCGATGATGCGGATGTGACGGACATCGAAGGACTCGCGCAAGGCGATGTGAGCTAGCGCGTATGCGTTTCAGCGTTCGATGAGCGGCTCGCTTGCGGACGGCTGCATGAAGTGAAGGATGCGACGGTAACAACATAGAACACGGCCGGCAATACCGGCCAGATACATAACGAACAACGAGCGAGGGCTTGTTTGCTGTCCATCCCTACCCATGCCGAGTTGCTCGATGCCATCGGGCAGCGTTTCACGTTTGGCGCCGCCGACGGGCAAACCGTCGACGCGGTGCTGTTGCATGCGAACGCCGGCATTCCCATGAATGACAGTTTTGTCTGCTACGCGGCGATGTTCGAACTTCCCGCGGGCATTTCTCTTTCGCAGGACGTTTATCGCATCGGTTCACCCGCTGGCCGAGCGTGGGATTTGCTCGCCACGCCGACGCGGCCCACCGAGGACGGACGATCGACGCTCACTGTCGTTGTGTACGCTCGTGCCGACGAGCTGGCCAAGGCGGCCGGCTCATCGGACGTGACGTAAGACGATTTACCTTTCTTCGACAGGAGGCGTTCGATGAGTGATCCGTATTTGGGCGAGATCCGCATGGTGGGCTTCAACTTTGCGCCGACCGGTTGGGCTCAGTGCCAGGGGCAATTGCTGCCCATTTCGCAAAACCAGGCATTGTTCGGGCTGCTCGGCACGTACTACGGCGGCAACGGCGTGTCGAATTACCAGTTGCCGAACCTGCAAGGGCGCACGCCCGTGGGCGTCGGGCAGGGGTTGGGATTGTCGAATATCGATATCGGCGAAGTCGGCGGGACGGAGAACATCGCGCTCACGACGGAGAACATGCCGCAGCACACGCACGTGGCGACGGTCTCCGGCGGCGGCGCCGTGACGGGTGCGATTTCGATCCCGGCGACGACGTCGACCCAGGGCGAAGGCGGTGTTCCGGGGCCGACCACGGTGCTCGGGCCATGCAATGCCGGGGGGCGGCCTGCATCGCTATACAGCACGGCGACCGACAACGTGACCAGCCTGAAGCCGTTCAACGTGAATCTGCAGGCCAGCGCGTCCACCGTTCAAAACAGCATCATGGGGGGCAGCGTTCCCTTCGCGTCGCGTAATCCGTATCTCGGCATCAACTTCATCATTGCGCTACAAGGGGTCTTCCCCTCGCGCGGGTAACAGAGGAAGGGCGCGCCGCGCTGCGGCGCGCTTCAAAGGACATCAAGCGATGAAACTCGCCGCCAGCCTCACGAAGCTTCTCGCCGCGATCCGCGGATCCGGCGCGAGCACGCGCAGCGCACAGCCTGCGTTGCCCGCGCCGCTCATCGTCGCGCTCGAGCCGCGCATCGTCTATGACGCGTCCGCTGTTGCGATCGGGGCGACCGTGACGGCCGCTCAGCATCCGGCTGCGCAGGCGAATGTCGGCGATGCCGGTTCCGCACACGCGTCCGCGCAGACCGGCGTCGCTGAAGGGGCGGCGGGCCACGCGCCGGCGTCCAACGCGGCAGCGTCGATGCGCGCCGTGCAAGGCAACATGAACGAGGCGTCGAACGGCGTCGCGGGCGATTCCGCCGCAATGCGTGCCGTGCATGGCTTCACCGATACGGCGGCGCAGTCCGGGGATCGTCAGGTTGTCTTCGTCAATTCGAACGTCGCTAACTATCAAACGCTGCTCTCCGGCGTGCCGCAAGGAACGCAGGTCGTCGTTCTCGATTCGTCGAAGGATGGCCTCGTGCAAATCGATCAATACTTGCAGCAGCACCCGGGCGTCAGTGCGATTCATCTCGTCTCGCACGGGTCCGACGGCAACGTGCAGATCGGCAGCACGTGGCTCAACGCGGGTGACATATCGGCGTATAGCGCCGAGCTTGCGCAGATCGGCGCAGCCATGAAGCCCGGCGGTGACTTTCTGATTTACGGCTGCGACGTCGCTCAAAATGCGGACGGCAAGGCGCTCGTGCAGCAGATCGCCTCGGTGACGGGACTGAACGTGGCGGCGTCGACCGATGCGACAGGCGCAGCTGCGTTGGGCGGCGATTGGTCGCTCGAATATGATGCGGGCGCTGTGCATACGTCGGTGATTTTTTCATCGGCGGCTGAGCAGCAATATGGCGCATTGTTAGCAGTGGCGAATGAAACGTATGACAGCGAACTCGGCTACGTTACGCCAGGCGGCGCATCGGGCGTTACGTCGTTTTCGCTCGGCGCCTTCACGTACACGATGGATCAGGCCGTCGAGTTTGCCGTCGACAGTACGACCGTCAATCAAGGCGGCACGCCGCCGTTGAGCACGGGTTCGACCGATGGGGTGCTGTTCGGCAATGTGCAGAACACCCAGTTGACGTCGATGACGATGACGTTGACGAACGGCGACAAGATGGCTGTCCAGAGTTTCGATGTCGACACGTTCGGCGGAGCGGTGACTATCGAGGGACTGAATTCGTCCGGTACCGTTGTCGCATCATTGGCAATCAATGGTTCCACGAGTCATGTGGATCTTTCGAGCAACGCGGGATTTGCCGGTATTACCACCCTGAGATTGCGCGAGACGGACGGCTTTTTCCTGTCGCCGACACTCAACAACTTCACCTATGTCGATCTGTCGTCGCCGCCGGTCGTGACGGCTAGCGGCGGCAGCACCGCTTTCGTCGAGGCGGATAACACGGCATCGACGCCCGTGGCAGTCGATAGCGGGCTGACGTTGACCGATGGCGATGCGACCACCGCGAAGCAGGGCACGGTCGGCATTACGGGCAACTTCTCGAGCGGTCAGGATGTGTTGGCGTTCACCAACACCAGCGCCGCGCTATACGGTGACATTTCCGCCACCTACAACGGCAGCACCGGCGTGCTGACGCTTACATCGGCAAGCGGCACCGCATCCATCACGGCATGGCAGAACGCCTTCCGGGCGGTCACCTACACCGATACGGCTGTGTCACCGAACACTTCGACACGTACCGTCAGTTTCACGTTGACGAGTGACGCCTATTCGTCTTCCAGTAACACGGTCACAAAGAACGTGACCGTCGCGGCAACCGATCAAACGCCGATCGTCGCGACGACGGGCGGCACGACGAACTACGGCGACGGGGGGGCGGCCGTCACGATCGACAGCGCCGTCTCGGTCAGCGATTTGGACAACACGACGCAATCGTCGGGCACCGTATCCATCTCCGGCGGCTTCCATAGCGGCGATACGCTCTTGTTCACGAACAACGGCTCCACGATGGGCAACATCACGGCCTCGTACAACGCGGCGACGGGCGTGCTGACGCTGACGTCCGCCGGGGCGACGGCCACCGATGCTCAATGGGGGCACGCGCTGTCGGCGGTCACCTTCTCGAGTTCGAGCACGACGCTCGGCGCGCGGACGATTTCCTTCGCGACGAGCGACGGCACGAAGACGAGTACAGCGGCAACCGATACGGTCAATGTCGTGAACCCTCTTCAACTGACGGCGGATTCAGGTTCGGCCGCATTCGTGGCCGGCGACAACACCGCGTCGACGCCGGTAGTCGTCGATCCGGGGTTGACCGTGACCGATTCGGCCACCGGTACGCTGTCATCGGCGACCGTCACCATTTCGGGCAACTTTACGAGCGGCGAAGACTTTCTGCAGTTCACGAATGACGGCTCGACGATGGGTAACATCACCGCGGCCTCGTTCAATCAGATCACCGGAACATTGACGCTCACTTCGGCCGGCTCGACGGCAACGCTCGCGCAATGGCGCAGCGCGCTCGATTCGATCAAATACACCGATGTGGCGGTGACGCCTAATGCCCTTACGCGCACCGTGAACTTCACGGCGGTGGACAGCGCCGGCAACACGAGCAGCACGGTCACGCGCGACGTAACCGTGACGGCGACCGATCAAACGCCGATCGTGACGACGACGGGGGGTACGACGAGCTACGTGGGCGCGTCCTCGGCCGTGAGGATCGATGGCGGCATCTCGGTCAGCGATTTGGACAATACGACGCAATCGTCGGGCACGGTGTCGGTCTCGGCGGGGTTCCACAGCGGCGATACGCTGAGTTTCACCAATGACGGCTCGACGATGGGCAACATCACGGCCTCGTACAACGCCGCGACGGGCGTGCTGACGTTGACGTCCGCCGGGGCCACGGCCGATATGACGCAGTGGGCTGCAGCGCTGAAGGCCGTCACGTTCTCGAGCACAAGTACGACGTACGGTAGCCGGACGATCTCGTTTGCGACGAGCGACGGTACGAAGACGAGTGCCGCGGCGACCGACACGGTGAACATGACGGCGCCGCCGGTCATCACAACCGACTCGGGGTCGGCAGCATTCGTCGCGGGCGACAACGCGACGTCGACGCCGGTGGCGATCGACTCGGGCTTGACGGTGACCGACGGCAGCGCGACGACGTTTGGGTCGACGACGGTCGCGATCACCGGTGGCTTTCACAGCGGCCAAGACGTGCTCGCGTTCACGAACGATGGTTCGACGATGGGCAACATCACGGCGTCGTACAACTCGGCAACGGGTGTGATGACGCTGACTTCATCGGGGGCGACGGCAACGCTGGCGCAATGGCAGAGTGCGTTGCGTTCGGTGACCTATACGGACTCTCTGGTCACGCCGAACAATGCGACGCGTACGATCAGCTTCTCGGCCGTCGATGGGGCAGGCAATACGAGCGCCACGGCGACGCGCACGGTGACGGTCACCGACACCGATCAAACGCCGATTGTGACGACGACGGGCGGCACGACGAACTATGTCGGGGGCACCTCGGGGGCGACGATCGACGGCGGTATCTCGGTCAGCGATCTGGACAACACGACGCAGGCGAGCGGGACGGTCTCGATCAGCACGGGTTTACACGCAGGCGACACGCTGACGTTCGTCAACACGAGTTCAGTGACGTTCGGCAATATCGTCGGTTCGTACAACTCGGCGACAGGCGTGCTGACGCTGACCTCCGCGGGGGCGACGGCCACCGATGCGCAGTGGGCGAGCGCGCTGTCGGCCGTGACGTTCTCGGCGGGTTCGAATGCGACGCCGGGCAACCGCACGATTTCTTTTGCGACGAGCGACGGCACGAAGACGAGCGCCACGGCAACGGACACGGTCGCTGTGCTCGGTCCGCCCACGATCGTGACCGATTCGGGCTCGGCTGCTTTCGTGGCAGGCGACAACACGGCATCGACACCGGTGGCCATCGATTCGGGGCTGACGCTCTCCGATGGCGCGGCTTCCACGCTATCGTCGGCAATCGTCGCAATCACGGGCAATTTTCATTCGGGCGAAGACGTACTCGCGTTCACGAACACGAGCGCAGCGACGTACGGCAACATCGCCGCGTCGTACAACGCGGGCACAGGCGTGTTGACCCTGACGTCCTCCGGCCATTCGGCGACGCTGGCTCAATGGCAGGCCGCACTCGATGCCGTGACTTACACCGACACGGCTGTTACGCCGAACAACGCGACGCGCACGATCAGCTTCACGGCGGTCGACACGGCCAGCGTCACGAGCAATACGGCGACGCGCACGGTCACCGTGACGGACACCGATCAAACGCCGATCGTCACGACGACAGGCGGCACGACGAGCTACGTGGCAGGCACGTCGGGCGCGACGATCGACGGCGGCATTTCAGTTACCGACCTCGACAACACGACGCAATCGTCGGGGACGGTCTCGATCGGCACGGGTTTCCACGCAGGCGACATGCTGACGTTCGTCAACACGAGCTCGGTGACGTTCGGCAACATCGTCGGTTCGTACAACTCAGCGACGGGCGTGCTGACGCTGAGCTCCTCGGGTGCGACGGCTAGCGACGCCCAGTGGGCGAGCGCGCTGTCGGCCGTGACGTTCTCGGCAGGGTCGAGCGCAACGCTGGGCAACCGCACGATTTCGTTCGCGACGAGCGACGGCACGAAGACCAGTGCGGTGGCGACCCACACAGTGGACGTGGTGGGTCCGCCCACGATCGTGACCGATTCGGGCTCGGCCGCATTCGTCGCGGGCGACAACACGGCATCCACCCCGGTGGCGATCGATTCGGGGCTGACACTCACTGACGGCGCGGCCTCCACGCTGTCCTCGGCGACCGTTGCGATCACCGGCAACTTCCAGTCGAGCGAAGACGTGCTCGCGTTCTCGAACACGAGCGCGGTGACGTACGGCAATATCGCCGCCTCGTACAACGCCGCCACAGGCGTGTTGACCCTTACGTCCTCCGGCCATTCGGCGACGCTGGCTCAGTGGCAGGCTGCGCTCGATGCCGTGACGTACACCGACACGGCCGTTACGCCGAACGCCGCCACCCGCACGATCAGCTTCACGGCGGTCGACACGGCCAGCGTCACGAGCAATACGGCGACGCGCACGGTCACCGTGACGGACACCGATCAAACGCCGATCGTCACCACGACAGGCGGCACGACGAACTACGTGGCGGGCACGTCGGGCGCGACGATCGACGGCGGCATTTCGGTTACCGACCTCGACAACACGACGCAATCGACGGCAACCGTTTCGATCGGCACGGGCTTCCACAGCGGCGACACGCTGACATTTGCCAATACGAACACGACGACGTTCGGCAACATCGTCGGTTCGTATAACTCAGCGACCGGTGTGTTGACACTCTCGTCGGTCGGTGCGACCGCCACCGACGCCCAGTGGGCGAGCGCATTGTCGGCAGTCACATTTGCCACCGGCCCGAACACGACCTCGGGCGACCGCACGATTTCGTTCGCGACGAGCGACGGCACGAAGACCAGCGCGGTCGCATCCGATACGGTGCACATCGCTGCGCCGGTCATCACGACCGATGCCGGATCGGCGGCTTTCGTGGCCGGCGACGGGACAGCCTCCACACCCGTCGCCGTCGATTCGGGTCTGACGATAACCGACGGCAGCAGCAACACCCTCAGCTCGGTCACGGTCAGCATCTCGAGCGGGTTGCATAGCGGCGAGGACGTGCTGGCATTCACGAACGACGGCGCGACCATGGGCAACATCGACGCGTCGTACGACGCGATGACGGGTGTCATGACGCTCACCTCCGTCGGCGGCACGGCCACACTGGCGCAATGGCAGAGCGCGCTGCGGTCGGTGACCTATGACGATACCGCGCTCACACCCGACCGCACGACGCGCACGGTGAGCTTCCAGGCCATCGACGGCGGGAACAATACGAGCGTAGCGGCGACACGGACGATCACGGTGACCGATACCGACCAAACGCCGGTCTTGACCGTCAGCGGCAACGTGTCGTTCACGGCGCGAGGCATCGGCTCGACACCGGTGGCGGTGGCCCCGCAAGTCACGATCAGCGATCTGGACAACACGACGCTTGCATCGGCTCAAGTGTCGATCACGGGCGGATTCGATTCGTCGAACGATACGCTTGCCTTCACGGGCAACGCGGCGACGGGCAATATCGCGGCGAGCTACAACGCCGCGACGGGTGTGCTCACGTTGACTTCCGCCGGCGGCACGGCGACGATCGCGCAATGGACCGCGGCCCTTCAAGCGGTCACGTACTCCGATCGAGCACAAAACGCAGGCAGCAGCCGGACGGTGACCTTCACGGTCAACGACGGCGTGAAGTCGAGCGCGGTGGCCTCCAATACGATCGCGATCACCAACGCGCCCCTGTTCCCGCCGATTCTGCCTTCCCCGCCGCCAACGATCGTCGATACGTCGGGGGCATCGCATACTTCGCAGTTCACGGGCGACGACAATACCGCGCCTCCAGACGTGCTGGACGAGTTCGATCAATCGTTGCCGATCGGTTCGGTGCCGGTCGTCACGACCATGACGTTCATGGATCCGAACGCGCCGGCGAATATGCATTCGCTCGATCATGCGTCGGTGCCGCGCTTCGATATGACGGCGCTCAACGCTTTGATTTCGATTTCGCCCGTCGACGCGCCGCTCGCACTGCCCGACGTTTCGATCACGATTGCGCCGAACGACCCGTTCTCGGTTGACGTCGCGACGCTGCTGCCGCCGTCCGAAGCGATGCACGGCGGCTCCGACGTCACGGTGCAACTCGCCAACGGCCGCTCGTTGCCCGGTTGGATTCACTACGACGCGGCGAACGGCGTGCTGCGCGGCGAGCTGCCGCCGGGCGTCGAGGACGTGCATATCGTCGTTCAGACGCGCGACGCATCCGGCCACGAAACGCGCCGCGAAATCGTGCTCGCGCCGCACGGCCCGCACGGTGTCGCCCATCCGAAGACACCTGGCCATGCAGCGCTGGTCGAACCGACCGTTGCACGTGCGGCGCGCCCCGTCGGCAAGCCTTCGCTCGATCAGCAGTTCGCGCAGGCGCGCGCGGCGCTGCATGTTACGAATCCGATCGACGCCGCGCGTCGCGTATGAATTCCCGTCATCCGTCTAGACCAATGAGACTACAACCGACAGTTGCCGAAATGATGCCTACGCCCGCGTTGGCGCCCGCCGCAAACGCCTCGTGCGAAGCCCGTTCCAAACGCGCAATGCGTCCGACGCTGATCGCGATTTCGGTGGCCGCTTTGTGGCTGTCGGGCTGCGCGATCAAACCGACGCCGTTCACCGACGCCGAGCGCGCGCAAAGCGCCCAGGCCGATCGCACGGCGATGTTCGCGGACCAGCCGCCGATCACCGGGCCCGTGACGCTCGAAGAGGCCATGGCGCGCGCGATCCGTTTCAATCTCGATCATCGCCTGAAGATGATGGAAGAGGCGCTGGCGCAGAAGCAGCTCGACGTGGCGAACTTCGACATGCTGCCCCGGCTGACCACGGCGGCCGGCTATACGAACCGAAATCATCCGCTCGCCTCCGAATCGATTTCGCTGCAAACGCACCAGGTGTCGTTGGAGCCGTCGTACTCGACCGATCAGAACGACCGCACCGCCGATCTGACCTTCTCCTGGAACGTGCTGGACTTCGGCGTCAGCTACTTCGAGGCCAAGGAGCAAGCCGACCGCGTGCTCGTCGTCGAGCAGCGCCGGCGCAAGGTCGTGCAACTGATGATGCAGCAAGTGCGCGAAGCCTACTGGCAAGCGGTAGGCGCGCAGCGTCTCGAGAAAAGCGTCGGGCCGCTGCTCGGCCAGGCCCGGCAAGCGCTCGAGGACTCGCGCAAGTCGCAGCAGGAAGGCTTGCGTTCGCCGCTCGACACGCTCGCCTATCAGCACGCGCTGCTCGACATCATGCGTCAGCTCGAAGCGGTGCGCGACCAGCTCGATGAAGCAAAGCCGCGGCTCGCCTCGCTGATGAACATCGCCCCCGGCACCGATATCACGCTCGCGCCGCCCGAGGGCTTCTCGGTTCCGACGTTCGACATGCCGATGGACCGTATGGAAGAGACGGCGCTCGAGCGCCGGCCGGAACTGGTCGAAGCGAGCTACAACGAACGCATCAGCATCAACGAGACGCACAAGGCAATCGCCAAGCTGTTGCCCGGCATCGAATTCCAACTGGGCGCGCACTACGACAGCAACAGCTTCCTTGCTTATCACGCGTGGCGCGCGGCCGGCATCAACGTGAGCTGGAACTTGCTCAACTTGCTCAACGCCAGGAACATTCGCGGCATGGCCGACGCTCAGCGCGACGTTGCGCGGGCGCAGCAGCTCGCACTGTCGATGGCGGTGCTCACGCAAGTGCATGTCGCGCGTGCGGAGTTGAGCGCGAAAGAGCGCCAGTTCGATCTGTTCAAGCAGATCAACGACGTCGACGGGCAAATCCTGCAGCACACGCACAACGCCACGATCGCCAATGCGCAAGGCAAGCTCGAGGAGATTCGAGCGGCGACATCCGCGATGATGTCGGAGCTGCGCCTGTATCAAAGCTACGGTGAGCTGGAAAGCGCTTACGGTCAGATGCTGGCGACGCTCGGCCTCGACCCGCTGCCGACCGAAGCCGGCCAGGGCGATTTGAAATCGATCGAGCAATCGATCGACCAGGAGCAAACGCGCTGGGCCCAATTCGGCCACGCGGATGGAGCAAGAACGCAATGAATCGATGGTGCATGGCAGGGCTGCGCAGCGCGGCCTTGATGGTAGTGGGTTTCAGCTGTTTGGCCGGTAGTGCGCGAGCCGCAGGACCGCAAGCCCCAACCGCGGCGCCGGCGTTGCCGAATGCGTCGACGACGCCTGCGGCGCCCGGCGTTTCCTCGGCCGCTCGCGCCGACGACGACGGCCGTATCCGCGTTCAGCTGGTCGCGCGCGATCAAGTCGACGTGTCGAGCGAAATCAGCGCGAAGATCGCCTCCATGCCGTTTCGCGACGGCGACGCGTTCCGTGCGGGGCAGACGCTCGTCTCGCTCGATTGCTCGCTCTACGCGGCGCAACTGCGCAAGGCTCAGGCCGAAGCCGAAGCGGCCGTGCAGCTCAAGCGCGTCAACGATCGCCTTTCGCAATTGCATTCGATCGGCGAGATCGAAGTGCAGGAAGCCGATGCCAAAGCGAAGGCCAGCGCGGCCGAGGTCGCCTACATGCAGGCGACGGTGCGCAAGTGCGGCATTGCCGCGCCGTTCGACGGACGCGTCGTCAAGCGCAGCGCCTCGGCCCAGCAGTTCGCCGAACCGGGCAAGCCGCTCCTGACGATCGTCGACACGAGCCGCCTCGAACTGAAGATGATCGTGCCGTCGAAGTGGCTGGCCTGGCTCAAGCCCGGCCACGCGCTGACGGTCAGCGTCGATGAAGTCGGCAAGAGCTATCCGGCCACGGTGGCCCGCATCGGCGCGCGCGTCGATCCCGTTACGCAGACGGTAGACGTGACGGCCGCGCTCGCTGCCCACACGCCCGAGCTGTTGCCTGGCATGAGTGGCTGGGCGCGGTTTGCCGCCGCCGGTCGTTAGATGGTAGCCGCGCGATGAACGCCCCGCTGCGGATCGAAGCGAGCGCGCTCGCCCTCCTATGGCAATTGTCGGCGCGCGCACGCGAGGCGTCGAGCGAGGAGACGCTTGGTTTCGTCGTCGTCAACGAAACGCTTTCGCTCGTACCGTACCGGCAGGCGGCATGGTGGCGCGCGCCGGCGCCTGTGCCCGGCGCGGTGGCCGCGGTGTCGGGCTTGCCGCAAAGCGATCCGGGCGCGCCGTATGTGCAATGGCTCGGCGAGGTATGCCGAGCGCTGGAACGGCGTGTGCATTCTGCGTCGCCCGCGGCGTCCACCTCGCAACCTGACCCGGCGATGGCGGCCGGTGGCGAAGCGCACGTGAACGTGGCCGCGGACGCGCCGGCGCAGAGCGCCGACTCGCCGCCGCCCGCATGGCCGCGCGTTTTCACGGCCGATAGCCTGCCCGATGCGCTTGCGGCCGAATGGGACGCCTGGTGGCCGACGCACGCGCTGTGGGTGCCGCTCGTCGATCGGACGGGCCGCTCGTTCGGTGGGGTGGTTTTCGCGCGCGAAGAACCGTGGACGCCTGTCGACGAAGCGCTTCTCGCCGAACTCGCGCGCGTCTGGTCGCATGCGCTCGCGGCGTTTTCTCCCCGGGCTTCGTGGATACAGCGCGCCAAACTGGCGCTGAGCGTGGGTAAATACCGGCGTCGCATGCTCGTGGCGCTCGCCTGCGCGCTTGTCGTGCCGGTGCCGCTCACGGTGCTCGCGCCCGCCGAGGTCACGGCGAAAGACCCGTTCGTCGTGCGCGCGCCGCTCGACGGCGTCATCGACCATTTGTTCGCGCAACCGAACCAGCGTGTCGCAGCCGGCGCCCCGCTGTTCGCGCTCGATTCCACCGCGTTGGCTTCGCGCTTTGCGCTGGCGAATAAAAATTACGCGACGGCGCAGGAAGAATATCGGCAGACCGCGCAGCTCGCCGTCACCGACGACAAGGACCGGCTGGACATGGCGCTGCGCAAGGGCAAGCTCGATCAAAGCGCGGTCGAACTCGACTACACCGCGCGCGAACTGGCGCGCGTGAGCGTCAATGCACCGCGCGCCGGCGTCGCCGTCTTCTCCGATCCGAACGATTGGAACGGCAAGGCGGTGTCCATCGGAGAAAAGGTGATGCTGCTGGCCGATCCGGCGCATGTCGAGCTGACGGCCTACGTGCCTGCCGCGGACAATGTCGACGTCGTGCCGGGCGCGAGCGTCACGCTCTATCCGAAGAGCTCTCCGCTCGCCTCATACGATGCGCGCATCGATACGGTGGCCTATCGCGCCGAGCCGACGCCCGAGGGTGTCGTCGCGTATCGCCTCAAGGCGACGTTCACGGGCAGCGTCAAGCCGCCGCTCGGCGTGATGGGCACTGCGCGCATTCACGGCCGATGGGTGCCGCTCGCCTACTATCTGTTGCGCCGCCCGCTGGCGACCGCGCGGCAGTGGCTCGGCTGGTAAGCCGCGCACGGCCTCCGCTTTCACTGACGCAGCGCACTAATGGCACGCCTTCCGTCCCTACGCCAGGAACTGAGCCTCACGTCCGGTGCGGCCACGCCGGAAGGCGCACCCACGTGGATGCTCCACGACCCCGCGGGGAATCGTTTCTTCCAGATCGGCTGGCCCGCGTTCGAGATGCTCTCGCGTTGGCCGCTCGACGACCCCGAGGCGATCGTGGCTTCGGTCAACGCCGAGACCACGCTCCATCTGACGATGGACGACTTCGAGTCGCTCGTGCGCATGCTGCACCATCAGCACTTGCTCGTTGCGACGAGCCCGGCCGATACGGGCCGGCTCGCGAGCGCCGCCGCGGCGCATAAGCTCTCCCACGCGATGTGGCTGCTCAAGCATTACCTGATGATCCGCGTGCCGCTTTGGCGCCCGATGCCGTTCCTGCGGCGCTTCGCTCGCTATGCCGAAATCGCCTATCGGCCGGCGTTTTGGATGGCCGTGATGCTGATAGCGCTGACCGGCCTCGTGCTCGTGTCGCGCCGCTGGGACGAGTTCATCCACACGTTTCATGCGTATGCCGACCTGCGCGGGCTGATCGCGGTTGGTGTGGCGATCGGCTGCGCCAAGGTGCT
Source organism: Paraburkholderia kururiensis JCM 10599 = LMG 19447 (assembly GCF_003986935.1). Taxonomy (GTDB): domain Bacteria; phylum Pseudomonadota; class Gammaproteobacteria; order Burkholderiales; family Burkholderiaceae; genus Paraburkholderia; species Paraburkholderia kururiensis. Next base: position 82,905 of record NZ_RJZE01000008.1, read on the forward strand.
GCACGAGTTCGGACACGCGTTCACGGCGCATCGCTACGGTTGCCGCGTGCCGACGATGGGCGTCGCGCTGCTCGTGATGGTGCCGGTGCTCTATACCGATACGACCGAAGCGTGGAAGGTGCCGGGGCGCGCCGAGCGGTTGCGGATCGGCGCGGCCGGCATGCTGACGGAGCTGGCGTTGGCCGCTTTGGCGACGTTGGCCTGGAGCGTGCTGCCCGACGGGCCGCTGCGCGCCGGCGCGTTCCTGCTTGCGACGACGACATGGATCGGCACGCTGACGATCAATGCAAGCCCGTTCATGCGCTTCGACGGCTACTTCCTGCTGTCGGATTGGCTCGACATGCCGAATCTGCACGACAGGGCGTTTGCGTTCGGCCGCTGGTGGATGCGCGAGCGGCTGTTCGGTTTTCGGGATCCGCAGCCCGAGCCGTGCGCGCCCAAGCGCCGGCGCTTCCTGATTGCCTTCTCGTTTGCGACCTGGCTGTATCGGCTGGTCGTGTTCTTCTCGATCGCTCTCGTTGTCTATCACGCGTTTTTCAAGGCGCTGGGCTTGATGTTGTTCTTCGTCGAATTCGGCTGGTTCATTGCGCGCCCGATCGTGCGCGAAATCGCGGCGTGCTGGCGTCGCCGCACCGATCTGCATTGGCGGCGCGAGACGCGGCGCACCGCGTTCATCGGCGTGCTGCTTCTCGGCTTCTTCGTGCTGCCGTGGCACGGCGGCGTCAGCGCGCCGGCCGTGCTCGGGCCGTCGCGCGCGCAAGGGCTTTATGCCCCCGAAGCGGCTTACGTGACGGAGCAGGCGCCGATCGCGCGCGACGGGCAGCGCGTTCATGCTGGCGATGTACTCGCGGTGCTGGCGTCGCCCGATCTGACGCATCGGCTGCAAGCGGCGCGGACCGATGAAGCGCTGCTCAACTGGCAAGTCGAGCAGCAATCGTTCGACGGCCGCTTGCTCGAGCAGGGTGTGGCGCTGCGACGGCGCTGGGACGCCGCGCGCGAAACCGTGGCGGGACTTACCGCGCAAGTCGCGCAATTGACGCTGCGCGCACCGTTCGACGGCGTCGTGCAAACCGACGATGAACTGGCGCCGGGCACCTGGTTGCCGCGCGGTGAGCACGTTTTCGATGTCGTTGGGCCGATCGGCGTGAAGGGGGAGGCATTCGTCGGCGAAGACGACGCTGCGCGCGTCGCGGCCGGCGACCGCGTCGACTTCGTGGCGTCGTTGCCGGAACTCGGTGCGGTGCGTTGCCGCGTGACGGCGGTCGACCGCGTGAACGTGGCGACACTCGACACGCCTTCGCTCGCGAGCGTCTACGGCGGCCCGCTGCCCGTACAGCAGCAGCCCGGCACGCATCAACTGGTGCCGCTCGCGGCCATCTACCGGGTGCGGATCGACGAATGTCCGGCCAACGAGGCCTGGCCACGCGAGATCGACGGCACGGCAACCATCGGCGGGGCGCGCCAAAGCTTCGCATGGCGCGCGCTGAAGCATCTAGCGTCGGTGTTTCAGCGGGAAGGGGGAGCGTAAGCACCTCCGAGGATTCGCGCGCGATGCACGGCGCGCGGAACGCCTGTCATGCAGTACCCGGTTTCCCCCGTAAACGCCGGGATCGGTTTATCGAGGTAGCCGCAGATGCTTTGACGCGAAGTATGGCTAGGATCATCACGAAGCGTCGGCATACGTCGCGATGCCGGCGCGGTGGAGCGTCCTTCGGATAGCTTACGACGTCGGACCGCCAACGGAGATCGGTGGTCGTCGATCGGACCAGGGCGCAGCCCGCTCGAGCTGCGCCGCAAGCGAAAACAGCAGCGACTCTGCGGCGAACGCACCTGCGAAATGACTGCCGACGGGCAGCCCCTTTTCGTCCCAGTAAAGCGGCACCGACATCGCCGGTTGTCCCGTCGCAATGAACCAGGCCGTGGTCGTTGCTCAGCTGCCGCTCGAGGTAGCCGCCGAGGCCGGCGGTGAACGGGCCGATGTGCTGGCCGATCGCGAACTCCTGCCGGAACCCGGTGCCGCTGCGGTAGTTCGTTGCGTGGTTCGTCGTGTTCTGATCGATCTCGATGCTGGTCGAGATTTCGAATCCGCTGTTGGTGATGTACGTCGCGCCGATGATCGGCGAGAAGGTCCAGTGGTTGACGCCCGGGTTGAAGAGGCGCGTGGCGCGATAAGAGCCCGTCGGCCGGGCGCGGCAGCTGCGATGGGCGAGGCGTAGGGCAGGAGGGTGCGCTGCATGGATTTTCGGGCCGTCGGCGATGGTCACCGGCGATCTTGCGCAAACAAAAAAAGTTGGCAATGCGTTTTTACCCCGGACACACGAACGCCGTTTCGTGGCTGCATCGACGGCGCGTTGCAGCCGTTGTCATCCTTCTGGTCGATGCCGCGCGCGGCGACGCGTCTGTAGAGTGGATGCCTGTGCCGCCGTTCAATGGGCGGTGCGTGTTCAGCCTTCGTCCACAGGAGCCCGCTTCATCATGACGTCCCAACCCGCGTTCATCCAGGTCGGCGCGCTCGCCGACGGCTTTGCGCCCAATAGCCACATTCTTGCACCCGTCGGCGATCTCGAAGGACGCACACTGGTGTTGACCTTCGCAGATGGAGGCGTCGACACGCTGCATTTCGACACCGCGCAATCGGTGGAGGTCGAACGTGTCCCGGCGGGGGCCGCGCAACCGGCACAACCGCGCGAACGGCATGCGTGCCGCGTGACCTCGTTGCGCGCGGGCATCTACTTCGTCGATTACATCGGCGCCGACGAGCCGCTCGTGGACGCGGACGGCCAATCGCGAGCGTCCAGCACCAGCTATGTGCTGGACCTGAGCAAACAGCTTTGCACGGTCGTCGTGGGCGTGCTGCCGGGCGAAAAGGAAACGCGGATCGACGCATTCACGCGCGTCGAGCGCGCAATGGAACTGACGGGCGTGCAGGCGCAGATACGTCATGGCCGCATCGGCACCGATGCCGGCACCCACGGCGCCGCGCTCCATGCGCCCACCGCGGAGTTGATCGGCATGCGCAACCTGTATATCTACAGTGCGACCGAGCGCTACGAGCACATCTATCTGAACGACAACTTCTACGCGTGGCAGTGTCTGTCTGGCGTGGAGGCGGGGCTGGGCGATGTTGACCGTTGCCACACGATCGGTATCGACACCGCGCTGTATCTGTTCATCTGGCGCGAGAAGATCGTGCCGACGCTCGGCGTCGTGATGATCGACCTCGAACGCATGAAGACCGACGGCAAGATCTTCGGCTATCACGGCAACCGCTTCGACGCGCTCTCCAATTTCCCGGTCGGTGCGCACGCCCAGGTGCTCAACGTCACGCGGCATCCCGAATGAACACGTCGTCCTGACCGGTGGGCAAGGGGCGCCGGTACGCGCGCTGGCCCGCGAAACCCGCCACAGCGCGAGGCGATCCATTGGCGAAGGGAAGGGGATTTGCCAATTAAGGCTCACGGCTTCGGGGCGCCGGTCACTACTATCGGTTGGGCAACGCCTCGACTGGCTCATGAAGGAGACGTCATGATCTGTGACCCCGGTATTCGCCCCTACCCCGCTGTGCGCCACGTCAGGCGCGAGGATCATGTGCTCGAAGCCGCCGTGGCCACACTCGCCGGACTCGTGCGGCCCGGCGCCACGGTGTTCTACCGGATCGGCAGCGATCGCCAGCCATCGGGCTTCGAACTGTTCGGCCTGGCGGAGGGCATGCATCGCACCTATCTGCAGCGCTATTGCCTGCTCGACCCGTTACATCCATCGCGCTGTGTCCAACAGCAAGGCAGCGTGGTCACGCTCGCCGGTGAACTGCCCGAGACGCTGCGCAGCAGGTCTGTCTACTGGCAGCGCTTTTTGCGGCCGCATCACGTGGTCGACGTGATGGAAGTACTCTTGCGAGCCGACGGCCATGTGGTCGGCGCATTTTCGCTGCTGCGCTTCGCGCCCGAGGCGCCCTTTTCCCGAAGGGAGGTGGAAAGCGCGAATGCGCTTGCGCCATTGCTCGAAGTCGCACTGGCGTCCAGGCTGCGTCGCGAACCGGCGCTGTGTCTCTCCCAGGCCGGGCCCGAGGCGGCGGACCGCGCGGCGCGTCTTACGCATCGCGAGGAACAGGTCGCGCGGCTGGTGCGCAACGGTCTCTCGAACAAGCAGATTGCCCGCGATCTAGCGCTCGCCCAGCCCACGGTCAAGACGCACCTGCTGCGCATGTTCCGCAAACTCGGCGTATCGAGTCGCACCGAACTGGTCGGTGTGCTGTTCCATTGACGAAGCCCGCCGCGACGGCCGGTATTTCTGCGTTGCGCGCAATGAACCCCGTCTCGTCCCGGCAACCGACCGCTGGCCGGAGGCCAGACGAGTCGGCACTGCTGCTCTACGCGGTGGCCGTGGTGGCGGTCAGGCCGGCGGGCGTGCCGGCGTGGTTCCGGCGCTGCCCCGGCGCGCTTGCCGCCGTGATCTCTCACGAGGAGGACGTGGCAGACATTCTGTTGCGCTTGCCGGATAGCTGGAATGTCGTAGACGGTGCACGCTGCGAGGGTCTGCACGACGAAATCGACGTGCTGGCTGTCGATCCGCGTTTTCGCCGCGGGCTGGTGCATGCGAGTTGCGCCATCGTGGCCCACGACGACGGCACGCGGTTCGTCCTGCTCATGCAGGTGAACGCAGCAGACTCGGTGTTATTGCCGCGCCGGCTGTTCCGCGGGCGCCGCACGTTTGAACGGTGCGTGTGGCCCGCTCGCCGGGCCGATCGTTGAGTATGGCCCGCTCGCCGGGCAGATCGTTGAGTTGCCCGGCCCGCCCCGGCGCGCCGCCCGTCGCGGTTTACCCGCAATTCCCGCGTATCTGCCGATTTGCGCTAACGCGCGTCGCGCCGGCTCTTTAGAGTCGGAGGGCTGCAATCGGTGTCCGATCCGCGAACGCTGCGGGCCAAACGTACACCGGGCATGCCACTTCACCCCCAGAGTCGAGAGATCAACGATATGAGCAGCGATGCGACAGTCGCCCTATGCGACGCCGTCCGTGCATTCGTCGGACGGGAACACGGCCTCTTCATCGACGGCGCCATTGGCCTCGCCCATTCGCCGCGCCGGTCAAACGTATTCGATCCCGCGACGGGTCATGTACTGACCACGGTGCCGGATGCCGATGCGACCGACGTGGACCAGGCCGTGGCGAGCGCTCGCGCCGCGTTCGAGGCGCGCGTGTGGCGCGGGCTGCGGCCCGCCGATCGCGAGCGCATCCTGTTGCGTTTCGCAGACGTGCTGGAGGCGCACGCCGAGGAACTCGCGCAGCTGGAGACCCTCAACCAGGGCAAGTCGATCAATGTTGCCCGTGCGATCGACGTGGGGGCCACGCTGGAGTACGTCCGCTATATGGCCGGATGGGCAACCAAGATCGTGGGCGAGACGCTCGACGTGTCGATTCCGTTTCCCCCTGGCGCCCGCTATACGGCGTTCACGCGGCACGAGCCGGTGGGCGTCGTGGCCGGTATCGTGCCGTGGAATTTTCCGATGATGATCGCGGTCTGGAAGCTCGTTCCCGCGCTTGCCGCCGGGTGTTCGGTCGTCATCAAGCCGTCGCCCGAAACGCCGCTCACGGCGTTGCGGCTTGCCGAACTGGCCATCGACGCCGGCATCCCGGCGGGCGCGTTCAACGTGGTGACAGGCGGCGCGGAATGCGGGGCGGCGCTTGCGGCGCATCCAGGCGTCAACAAGATTTCGTTTACCGGTTCGACGCCCACCGGCAAGCGGGTCGGCACGGCGGCCGTGCAGAACATGACGCGTTTTTCGCTCGAACTCGGTGGCAAGAATCCCGCGGTGATGCTGGCCGACATCGACGTCGATCAGGCCGTACAAGGAGCACTTGCGGGCGCGTTCCTGAACCAGGGGCAAGTGTGCGCGGCCGTGTCGCGCATCTATGTGCATCGCAGCAAATATCGGCAGGTGGCCGAAGGGCTGGCCGACTGCGCGAACGCCATGACGATGGGCCCAGGCCTCGACCCGTCTGCGCAGATCAATCCGCTGGTTTCCGCGCACCACCGCGCGCGCGTGGAAGACCACCTTGCGCGCGCCCGCGCCGAGGGGCTGCGATTTCTGGCCGGCGGCGCGCGAGCCGAAGAGCCGGGCTATTACGTGCGGCCCGCCGTAATCGCCGATGTTCCGCCCGACGCCGCTATCGTGCGCGACGAAGTATTCGGCCCCGTGCTGGCGCTCGCACCGTTCGACGATGTGGCCGAAGCCTTGCATCTGGCGAACGACAGCCCATACGGCCTCGCTGCAAGCCTTTGGACCAACGACCTGCGCGCGGCGATGAACCTCGTGCCGCAGATGGAGGCGGGTACCGTGTGGGTGAATTGCCATGTGCCGCTCGATCCCGCCATGCCGTTTGGCGGTTACAAGCAGTCCGGCATTGGCCGCGAGTTTGGCCGGCATGCAATCGAGGGTTTCACCGAGACGAAATCGGTCTGTATTGCGCACTGAACGTAGCGCGTCGGCATTGGCTATACGAAAGTCCTGAAGACCTTGTCGCAATCCGAATTTTGATCGGGCACGATGCCTGGTGTTTCGCAGGAGAGGATGATGGAATTTCGGATTGCCGCCCTCGCCGACGCCCACGATCTATCACATGCCGTCAACGGTTGGGAGCAGGTTTATCGCCAGCTTACGCCCGGCCGCTTCGAAGGCACGCTGTTCCAGGTGAACAGCCCGGGCTTCCAGTTCTTCCAGGAAGCGACCAACCGGCGAGTCGTGCAGGCGGGTGTTTCGCCGAACGGCCTCTCGTCTATAGCCGTGCCGCTGACCGCGCCCATGCAGGGCACGTTCCAGGGGCAGCGTGTCGATGGCTACGCCATCATGGCGCTCGGCACGCACGAGGAGTTTCGCCTCTACACCCCGGAGTCGATGCATTACGCTGTCGTCAGCCTGGCGGCCGGAACGATGGAGGAACTCGTCGGGATCACGGTCGGCGACGCTGCCGTGCGTCAGTTGAGGAAGCACGTGTTGCCCGTGCCCGGCGAACGCGTTGCCGTTCTGCGCGAAGGTCTGACGCGCTATTTCGAGGCCGCGGCACGCAATCCGGCCGGCTTCGTCAACCCGTCGGCCACCCGACTTTTTCAGGATGAGGTGGTGAGCCTCATGCTCGGTCTTCTCGAAGCCGCCACCGAGGAGACACGCGACCTGACGCACAGCACCTACAGCGAAATCGTGCGGCGTTGCGAACGCCTGATCCAGGAGCAGGCCGACCAGCCTCTCACGGTGCTGGACTTGTGCCGCCATCTGCGCTGTAGCCGCCGCACGCTTCAAACGAGCTTTCAGCGCGTCGCGAACGTCACGCCGGTCGAATACCTGCGCTCCATCCGTCTCAACGCGGTGCGCCAGTTGTTGCGCTCGACAGCGGCGGGCGAATTGCTGATCGGCGATGCCGCCGCCCGCTGGGGGTTCACGCATCTCAGCTACTTCGCGCGGGAGTACCGCGACCTCTTCGGCGAATTGCCCTCGCAGACGCCGCGAAAGAATTGACGCGACGTGCTGCGTGCACGTCGAAACGCTGCGTGCGCAGTGCGCTGCATGATCCAGGTGTCCCTTCTTCAAGATTGCATCTGGCGCGGCGCGATGTGGTGTCGTGTCCCAGCGCTCTCACATGGCCCGGCATTCGTATGAATGCCGGGTCGCCTTGCCCATCCCTCGCTCGATCACGCTACGGCATGGTGCAGCCCGCTCGCATGGGAACGCGTAAACCCCAGGCATGCGACGTCTTGCCAATCTGTGCTGCCGGACTCGACTTTTGGCTTCATACATTGCCATCCACACGGCGGGCTATCGTCCGGTCCAGTCGGACCGCTGACGAGCGGCCCCGATGCCGTGCACCACGACAGCAGACAGGCCATTCCATCGGGAGCGAATCAAATGAGTGTCGCAATGGACCCTACACCTTCGACCGAGCTACGCAAGGGCGCGCTCGGCCTCGGCTTCATCGTTTTCTTCGTCATCTCGGCCGCGGGCCCGCTCGTCGCGATTGCGGGCGGCTTCCCCATCGGCATCATGCTGGGCAACGGGGCCGGCACACCGACGCTGCTCATTGCTACCGTGCTGATCCTGCTGATGTTCGCCGCGGGCTACACGGCGATGTCGCGCTACGTCACGAACGCCGGCGGCTTCTATGCCTTCACGGCCCGCGGGCTCGGCGCAACCGCGGGCGGTGCTGCGGCGTTTCTCGCGCTGCTCGGCTACAACACGATGCAGATCGGGCTCTACGGCATGTTTGGCGCAGTGGCGTCCGGCTTTCTGTCTGCGCGGCTCGGCATCACGGTGCCGTGGTGGGCATGTTCGCTCGTCGCGCTGGCCAGCATAGCGGTGCTGGGCTACCGGCAAATCGACCTGTCGGCGAAGCTGCTGTCGCTGCTCGTGTTCGGCGAATACATTGTCGTGCTGATTCTCGACGTGGCGATCCTCAAGTCGGGCGGCGCACACGGCATCACGTTTGCGTCGTTCACGCCGCACGTATTTCTGAGCGGCACGCCTGCCATCGGATTCCTGTTCTGCTTCGCGAGTTTCGTCGGCTTCGAAGCCACCACGATCTATAGCGAGGAGGCGAAAGACCCGCGCCGCACGGTGCCGCTTGCAACGTATATCTCGGTGCTGCTGATCGGCGGCTTCTACGCCTTCTCGCTGTGGTGCATGGTGATTGGCGCGGGCGCCGGCGAGATCGTGAAGACCCTGAACGCACTGTCCGACCCGACGACGTTTCTCTATTCGCTGTCCGATCACTACGCCAGCCATGCGCTGACCGACGCGATGAGCGTGCTGTTCATCACGAGCGTCTACGCGGGTCTTCTCGCTTTCCACAATTCGGCGGCGCGCTACTTCTATGCAAGCGGACGCGAAGGCCTGTTGCCGGCATCGCTCGGGCACACGCATGCCTCGCACAGCAGCCCACACGTTGGCTCAGTATTGCAGACCGTCATTGCCGCGTGCGTCGTCATCGCGTTCATCGTCGGCAAGTCGGACCCTGTGCTCACGTTGTTCTCGTGGCTCACGAATCTTGCGACGCTTTGCATCATCGCCCTGATGGTGCTGTCGTCCGCGGCCGTGCTCCGCTTCTTCGCACGGACGGCGCAGCACGAGGAAGGCGCGTTGCGCGTCGTCGTGTTTCCGGTGCTTTCGGGCATTGCGCTCCTCGCTGTGCTCGTGCTTGCCATCATCAACTTCCCGGTTCTGACGGGCGCAAGCGTCGGGCTCTCGTATGGGCTCACCGTGTTGATGCCGGTTTTCGCGGTCGCTGGAATCGTCAGCGCCCGCCGGCTCAAGGCGCGCAATCCACGCGCGTTCGACGCACTCGGCAACTCGCGGCTCTAGCGCACGCGTAGCCGCGTTTCATTCCCACATTTTCCTCACCGGCTGAGGGCGCTTTGCGCCGCTCAGAGGGACGGGTGTTGCCCGACGTTCGACACGCTCCAGATCGCAGTGCATCCCGGTCACAGGATTCTTGATAAGACATAGGAGGTAGCAAATGAAAGTTAAAGCGAGATATGCCGCCGCGTGCGTCATGCTGTTCGGCGCAGCAGTTCACGAGGCACACGCACAAAGCAGTGTGACGCTGTATGGATCGGTGGATGCAGGGGTGCTGTATTCGACCAACCAGCAGGTCACCGACGCGAACGGCACCGTGCACGGCGGCCATGCCGTGCAGCTTGGCGGCGGCTATCTGATGCCGTCGAGGTGGGGGCTCATGGGCACCGAGGATCTGGGCGGCGGCCTTAAAGCAACGTTTGCACTCGAGAACCAGTTCCTGACCGGAAACGGCGCGATGCTGCAGAACGGCGCGCTCTTCAGTCGCCAGGCGTGGGTGGGTCTGCGAGACGACCGGTACGGCACCCTTAGTCTTGGGCGGCAATACGATTCGTACTCCGACTTTCTCGGCGTCTATGCGTCGAGCAACGCGTGGTCGACGCTCTACGGCTCGCATTTCGGCGACGTCGACAACCTCAACGAAGCGTTCAACATGAACAACGCGGTGAAGTTCACGAGCGTCGACTTCAGCGGGTTCACGTTCGGCGGCACGTTCAGTCTTGGCGGCCAGGCCGGCGACTTCAGTGCACGACGCGGCTACGCGCTTGCTGCGGCCTATACCCATGGTCCCGTGTCGGTGAGTGCCGGCTATCTCGATCTCAATAATCCGCTCGATGCGGCACTGGGCGGAGCCTCCGGCTACATTGGCGACTTTGCCTGCAGCAACGCGGCCGCCATGTACTGCAACCTGCAGAATGCGCGCGCCATGAAGGCGGCAGGTATCGGTGGGTCGATCACGCTAGGTGACGCGATGGTGGCGCTCGTCTATACGCACACGAAGCTTGAAAACAGTGCGTACTTCGCGAGCAGCGCCCGCCCTGACGGCGCGGACGTGACGTTCGATATCGCCGAATTGAACACCACATACAACCTCACGCCGACATGGACGCTCGGGGCTGCGTACATCTTCAACCGTGCGCACGTTGAAGGCGGCGGTTCGACTCGCTTCCATCAGGTCAACCTGGGCGCGACCTACGCGCTGTCCAAGCGCACGGCACTGTACGGCGTTGCGATCGGGCAGGTGGCCTCCGGGCAGGGACTGGGCATCAACCCTGCAACGGGCGGCACGGCAAATTACGCCCAGATTCCGAATCTCGTGAACAGCAATTCGAATCGCCAGCTCGCGTTAATGGCGGGACTGAGGGTGATGTTCTGAGACGTCGGATCCTGCGCGGGAAACAACAACGCGAGCAGAGCACGTTCGTTTCGGTCGAGCGGCTGCCGATTTGTGATAACGGCACGCGTTCTGTCTGCTTAAGATCGTTTGCCACCAGGATTGTGCGGGTCATTGCAGGCCCGCACGTTTTCGAAACAGACGGGACACGCAATGCACACGGATGAAACGCCGACGTACTACACGGCAACCAGGAAATACGATTTGAGTTTCCCGTCGCTCGAGGGCGATATTGAAGCAGATGTGGTGATCGTAGGCGGTGGATTCTCGGGCATTCACACCGCGCTCGAACTGGCGGAGCAGGGCGTGACCGACACGGTCGTTCTCGAAGGGCGCTACCTGGGATATGGCGGCACGGGGCGCAACGGTGGGCAGGTCATGGCCGGGATCGGACACGATCTCGACGCGATCAAGGCCGACGTGGGCGAAGAAGGTCTGCACGCGATATTCGCGTTGAGCGACCTCGGGCCGCAGATCATGCGTGACCGTATCGCTAAATACAACATCGATGCGGACTTCCGCAGCGGATACGGCTATCTCGCCTATAACGCGCGCCAGGCGAAGACCTTGCGCAGCTGGGAGAAAGAATTCAAGTCGCTCGGTTCTCCGTACGAAATACGTTTTATGGAAGGGCGCGACGTCAGGCAGATCATTGGCTCCGACGTCTACGAGGCTGCGCTGCTGCATATGGGCGGCGGGCATGTGCATTCGCTCAATCTGCTGCTTGGCGAGGCGAAGGCGATTTCGGAGATCTACGGCGTGAGGATCTTCGAATACAGCCCTGCGCTGGAAGTGACTTATGGCGACCGGATCAGAGTCAGAACGGCAAAGGGATCGGTAAGCGCGCGCAAGCTGGTGTGGGCCGTAGACGGATTCAATAACCGGATCGAGCCGGAGCTGCATCGCAGCACGATCAACGTGTACGCGTTCAACTCGGTAACAGAACCGTTGAGCCAGGAACTGATCGAGCAGATCAGCCCGATTCGCGGCGCGTATAGCGATATCCGGCCGATCATCAATTACTACCGCGTGACGAACGATAACCGGCTGATGTTCGGTTCGTCGACGCAGGTGATCGAACGCGTCCCCACCGATCTCAAGCAATGGAACCGGCGCTTGATGCTTGAAGTGTTTCCGTACCTGCACGACGTCCGTATCGATCTCGCGTGGGGCGGTCCTATGGCTACAACGCGCAACCTGTTTCCGCAGATCGGCGCTCTGCCCGGACACGCCAACGCGTTCTTCGTACAGGGCTATTCCGGCTTCGGCGTCACGCCGAGCCAGATCATCTGCAAGATTCTGGCGGAGGGCATCCTGGGCGGCTCGGAGCGTTATCGGCTGATCAGCGCAATAAGCCGCGCGGGAATTGGCGGTAAAGACCGCTATCGCGCCTTGCTCGTCAGCCTGGGCAAGGCGCTTCACCAGATGTCCGGCTACTGGAATGGACGCCGTTGAGTTCCATCCTTGTTCTGATACAGGATTTTCATCATGAGTCTGACCATCATCGATCGCAACATGACGATCGCGCATCTTCATCCGTGGGGCAGTCTGAGCCAGCTCGGTGCCGAAATTCTGGAAGGGGGAGATGTGCAGGCGTATGGCGACGCGACGTACGGCGCGCCCACCGATGCCATCAACGCGGGCTATTTCGGTACGTCGAAGGGCACATACCGCCTTGTGTACCCGTTCAGCGAACAGGCAACGATCCTGCAGGGAGAAGTGCGTATCACCGACGAGTCCACCGGCCAAAGCGCGCTATTCGGTGCGGGCGATTCCTGGTTTATGGAAAAAGGAACGCCTACGCTGTGGGAAGTGTTGAGCGACAGTTTTACGAAGCACTATCTGGCGTTTTCGTGATCGGGCAGGCCTTTGCGGGCGGCCGGCCTGTTCATGACGGAGTGTAGTGAGCGGGTTCGCGTGGACGCGCAGTTATGGGCGCAGCCATCCTTGATCAATCGGCCAGGCGAGCGTTTTGCGGTACACCACAACGCATGCTCGCGTAAAGGCCGATCCCCATGAGCTCCAGAGTGCCGAACTCAGAGCGTATGTGATCCAGGCCACGCTGGCCGCGCCGACCATGTCGAACGGAAAGTGCACGCCGACAAACACGCGCGACCACGCCACCGCGATATCGACGGCAAGAATAAACAAGCCAGGTAGTCGCAGCCCGCTGTAGAGAAAAGTGAACGACACGGCTGAGAGCAGCGTAACGTGATCGCTCGGAAACGACGAATCTGGCGCATGCGCCAGAAGCGTGTGTCCCAATCCAGTCACGAACGGTCGAGGGTGATACCAGACCATACCGATCAATTGGTTGATGCCCAGCGCGACAAAGCCAACGAGGCTCGCGCGCACGGCTATTTCACGCCTCTCGCTGCCTGCCGCCAGCCACATGCAGGCGAGCGTGACCGGGACGATCCAGATTGCGTAGTTGGCGAGCAGCAAACCAGCTTCGGTCAGCCAATGCGGGGTGGTTGGCGTGGCGTTGAGCCGAAGAAAAATCGCTCGATTAAATGCTTCGATCGGTTCGGTCATGGACTCTCGCAGCATACGTTAACGGAACATCGTCATTGGGGTGATCGCGAGGTCAATGAACCTCGTCCACACCTGGCGCGCCGTCGCTGGACAGAAGGCAAGCCTACAGCGCGTACCTTAAGAACGGATTAAGGCAACGATGCCGCATCGCCCGCGAATGAGCGACCTTTCTGCGTTCCATTGGTCTGTGACTTCACCGACTCCAGGAGGCAGGTGCCCACCCGTTGTCATTTAAACCGGGGGCACACGGGTCATCGCCTCGGCCGCCGAGCTCGCGCAAAGCTTTTACGCGCAAGCCGCCTCCATCACCGGATCGCCTCGACCTTCCACGCTGCGTCGGATCATCGCCCTCAACCGGAAAGCGAAGGCGAGCACGGCATATGCACGGTGAAGCTGGTTCCGCGTTCCGATGATGCAACGGCTATGGTTCCCTGATGCGCCCTGACAATGCAGCGGCAGATATAGAGGCCGAGTCCAATGCCCGCAGCGCTTCCGCTCCGCTCCGGCGAATTCGCCCTCGTGAGCGGATCGAACAATGTGGGCAGCGCTTTCTCCGGGATGGGGTTGCCTTCGTTGGAGACGACAATGGTCACGTGTCCCTCGCGGCCATCGGCTTCGACGACAACTCCGCCAGAACCATAGCGAGCTGCGTTCGTCAGCAGGTTGACCATCAACTGGCCGATCCTGGCGCCGTCCCAGCGGCCCCGCAGATCGCCCGCAAGACGCACGTCGATGGTGGCGTCAGGGAAGGACGCCCGCACTTCGTCCGCGGCGTCGCCACAGATACGCCCAATATCCTGCGACGCAAAACTGATCGGCAGCGTGTAGCCCAGTCGTGCACGGGTGAAAATCAGCAGATCGTCGATCATCTGCTTCATGCGCGTTGCGCTGCGCTGGACGAACGCAATCGCCCGTACGCTGCTGGAAGACAGACCGTTGTCATGCAGCAGCACTTCGCCTGCATTCAGTATCGCCGCCAGCGGCGAGCGCAGGTCGTGGGCCAGCACGCCGTTAAACAGGTCGCGGCTGCGCTCGGTCTGGGCCGCATGGTGCCGCACCGATTCAGCGAGTACCTGATCAATCGCTTCATTGAAGCGGATCATTTCCTGGAACGCCGCGGCACCTTCGGGCGAGGTCGTGTGCCAGTGACGCAGCACTGTGGCGCGCAGGGCGCGGAATTCCGCTACCACGTCGTTGATACCGAAGCCATGCGCCAGGCGGTCCTCCGCGTGATGGTGTGCCACGCGGTTGAACTCCGATTGCGGGGCGCGATCGTTGCCACGGGATTTGGCTTCCTGTTGCACCGCGTTCTGTGCAGTTCGCATGTCCGCTGCAATTGCCGTCAGAATCTCGGCAGCAGAATTTCGTAACTGGCTTTCGGAAAGAAGCGTGTCCTCCTGGCTGATGGCCAGGGCGTATTCCGCCCAGGCGTCGATCAAACCGTCAAGGTCGGCCTCAATGAAGTCTGCAAGTTTCATTTGACTGCCCCTCTACAGGTACGCGCGTTGCGAACGGTCGTGCGTCACGGTTGAGCGTTTCGGGACGACCCAGCCGTGCCGTTCCGGGATACGAGTTTACCTATATTCGGCTGCGGCATATGCCACCGCTTGTGACGCCTGCGCGACGGAGCCCGCAGATCGCATGGCCTGCGCCGGCGCCGGCTTCCTGTCGCGGACGATAGCCGTCCACGCGGCGAAGCGACAGCAGCGCCGTTTGCGGCGTGGGATAAGTGCCAGAACAGGTCTTCGGAACACTGGGCGCCGACACGTTTACTGGCGGGCCTTGATCGGTAGCAGGCGCCGCTGCAGCGCTTCAACCGGGCGCTTCCGTATTTCTGGTAAATGAGCACAGCGCTCTGGCGTCCAGGGTTTAACCTGGCAGCAGTTCAGGTAGACCGGACAGGACCGATATATGGACTGTCACCCTGGAGATATGAACATGAAATATTTAGGTTCGCTACGTATTGGCACCCGCCTTAAAGTGGGCTTTGGCATTGCCCTGCTTCTGTTGCTGATGACAGGCGGCCTCGCCATGTTGCAGGCCTCAAGAATCTACGGAGGGACGCGTGAGATTGCCGGAAACTGGCTGCCCAGTGTTCAGACGCTGGGCGATATCCGAGCCTTGGCGAACGGCGTACGCCGGGCTAGCTTGCGATCGATTATGGAGAGCGATGTAACGGCAAAGCAAAGTCAGCGCGCCCAGCATGACGCTGATCTGTCGTCTTTTAACGCCGCGATGGCCGCGTACGAGAAGCTGGTGTCCTCGCCCGAAGAACAGCAAATTACGGACAACCTAAAAAATGCGTGGTCCGCATACATGACGTCTGACGCGAAACTGCTTGAGCTTTCCGAATCGGGCGATGCCGGGTTCGCTGCGGCCAGAACACTTGCAACAGGCGAGTCGGCGAGGCTTTTCACTCAGGCACTGCGGCTGATCGAGCAGGACGTAAAGCTAAATCGGGCTGGCGCAGCCGACGCCAAGGCAGAAGCGGAGGTCAATTACCATACGACGATCGTTTTAACGGGCGTTCTGTGCGGGGCTGCGCTGCTGTTGTCTGTTGTGGTGGCATGGCTGATTACCCGTTCCATCGTCACGCCACTGGGTCGGGCAGTCGGCATTGCTGAGACCGTTGCGCGGGGCGATCTGACGTCCGACATCGAAGTGTCCGGTACCGACGAAACGAGCCAACTGTTGCACGCGCTGAAAAACATGAACGAGCGTCTGCTGGACGTTGTGAGCCGCGTCCGCTCAAGCAGCGAAAGCATCGCTAGCGGCTCCGCCCAGATTGCCGCAGGCAATACCGACCTGAGCCAGCGTACCGAAGAGCAGGCTGCATCGCTGGAGGAAACGGCGGCAAGCATGGAACAGTTGACTGCGACGGTCAAACAGAATACCGAGAACGCCCGTCAGGGCAACGCGCTCGCCGGCAATGCATCGGAGGTGGCGGCCAGAGGCGGGCAGGTGGTGGCACAGGTGGTTGATACCATGCACGACATTTCCGCCAGTTCGGCCAAGGTTTCCGAAATCATTGCGGTCATCGAGGGCATCGCGTTTCAGACGAACATCCTGGCGCTGAATGCCGCGGTTGAGGCCGCGCGGGCTGGCGAGGAAGGCCGCGGCTTCGCCGTCGTGGCGAGCGAGGTGCGCGGCCTCGCGCAGCGTAGCGCGTCGGCGGCCAAAGAAATCAAGGAGCTCATCAACCAGTCGGTGGCCAAGGTGGAGGCCGGCACGTCGCTCGTCGACAATGCGGGCGCCACGATGAAGGAAGTGGTCGACTCGGTCAAACGTGTCACTGACCTCATGGGGGAGATCGCATCCGCGTCGGTCGAGCAGCATACCGGTATCGAGCAGGTCAACCAGGCGGTCATACAGATGGACGAAGTCACGCAGCAGAATGCGGCGCTTGTCGAGGAAGCTTCCGCCGCTGCGCAGTCGATGGCATCGCAGTCGAGCACCCTGCGCGAACTCGTTTCGATCTTCCGCCTGCCTGACTCCATCGCAGGTTCTGCAAGCCTGCCTGTGCGTGCGACTGTGGCACAGCGGCGGCCGGTATCGACGGCGAGGAACGCTGTCCGGCACAGAAGCGAGACGCCGCTTGTCGCGAACGAAAGCAAGCCGGCCTGGCAGGCGTTCTAGCGTGCGTTAGCCACTTTTGGCGGTATGAAAAGAGCCAACCGCAGCGCTACCCGACTGATGTGTCCGACAAAAAGTGGGGTTTCGCGGCACCTTATCCGATGCTGACGGACATCAGTGCACCGCAGTGCAAGTGCGAACTGCACGAGATGTTCAATGCGTTGCGCTGTATCGTGCGTGCGGCGCCGCCAGGGCCAGCTGGCGGTTGATACCTTGGGGCAATTGCCGGCTGTGCATGTGACACCTGCCAACGAACAGGAGCGTGCGCACGTTGGTGAGCGTGCGCGTCAGGTTCAGCAGGCCGCAGCAAATCGCATATTGCATCACGTGCGCGCTGCCGCCATGACCGACGACCGTGAACCGACGGCGTGCGCGTTCTGTCCATGATGGGCTGTCTTTCTCGCTGGTCTTTTCGTTCGCAGCGCTGCCGGCGCTGCTCGCCATTCCCATGTTCGACGACGACCTCCGTACCGGCATCGTGCTCGGTACCGTCATGGCGCAGCCTTGGGAAGAGGGCGGCGATGCAGAAGAGAAACTTCATGAGTTGTTCCTCGTGGCGCCTTGATTTGCCGGTCATCGATTGTCGTCAGCACGACATATGCCAATGGCCTCAATGCGCCCACCTTCCAGTAAGTTCCCGCTCGCGACAGATTGGTTGCTATTTATCAAGGTAGCCTGAGATAGCCCTGCCTCGTTGCACGGCAGCAACCGACAGATCCCGCTCCGATGCCACCATACTCGCCGTCCGCCGATGCGGTTGTTGACGCAATGAAACTTCAATAACAGGGAGAAAGCCCCATGAAAAGCAACCTCAAAAAAACCCTCGTCGCCTTCGGTGTGTTGGGTGCATTCAGCGCGGCCGCGCACGCACAGAGCAGCGTGACGCTCTATGGCTCGCTCGACGCGGGTCTTGCCTATGTGAATAACGCGGGCGGGCACAGCCTGTGGGCGCAGTCCAGTGGCTTGATGTCCAATACGTACTTCGGCCTGAAGGGCGCGGAAGACCTGGGTGGTGGCCTGAACGCGATCTTCAAGCTGGAATCCGGATTCAACCTGAATAACGGCCAGTTCAGCCCCGGCTATTTCACGGGTCAGTCTTCGGGCATGTTCACGCGCCAGGCTTACGTCGGCGTGCAAAGCCGTGACTACGGCACCGTCACGCTGGGTCGCCAGTACGACACCTTCACCGACTACCTGTCGCCGCTTGGACTCGCAGGTCAGGCCGGTGGCATCAACCTCGCCGCCCACCCGTTCAACAATGACAATATCGGTGCCGAGTATTCGTATCTGAATGCGCTCAAGTATCAGAGCACCAATTACGCCGGCTTCAGCTTCGGCGGCATGTACAGCTTCAGCAACCAGGCCGGTGCCTTTGCCGACGGTCGTCAGTGGAGCGTCGGCGCGGGTTATAACCGCGGGCCTCTGAAGGTTGCCGCCGCTTATAGCCAGATGAGCAACCCGGGCGTCAATGCCAATATCGCATCCAATTCCGTACTCAATTCCGGTCTGTTCACTGTTAATGGTACGAGCAGTGGGCAACTGGCCGGCGTGCAGCGCACGGTCGGTGTCGGCGCCAATTACGCGTATGGTCCGGGAACGGTTGGGCTGCTGTGGACGCACACGCGCCTGCAGGACCTTGGCAGCGTCGGTTCGGGCGTGAACATGCGCTTTGACAACATCGAGGTGAACGGCACCTATGGATTGACGCCGGCGCTGGCGCTCGTGGGCAACTACACGTATACGTGGAGCCGCCTGTCGTCCGGCGACACGGGGCTCAGTCCGAAATGGCATTCGGTCACACTCGGCGCCGACTATTCGCTGAGCAAGCGCACCGACGTGTATCTGGCGAGCGTGTACCAGCATTCGTCGTCTGAGAACGTGAACGGCGTTTCGTTTGCTGTCCCGACCTCGATCGGCGGCATCATTCCGTCTTCGAGCACACAAAACCAGGTGGCTGTGACCACCGGCATTCGCCACCGCTTCTAAACCGGTGTGAGCAGCGCTACCCCGGGTCGGCGTAGCGCTTGCGACGGGCACGTCAGCCAGGTTCACGGCAGACGTGCCCGTTTTGCATCATCAGCTCCCTGTTGACCTCCCGTTCAACGGTGGGCAGATGCATCGTAGCGCCTGCAATGGCGGCATTTATCCAGGAACTGCCCGTCGCGGGAACTGATCTGCGCGGTTAGCGTAGTAATTCCGGAGGGCACGTCAGTTTCCGCCTGGCGCCGAAGTGCGACTGGGCGAGTGACATTGAGGCGGGCCAGCAAATGCACGGTCTCAGGCCGAGGCTCCCCCACCGGGTAGCGTTTCTTGAGGGCGTCTCAGCCGTCTGGTCGTACGGCTCTGCGCTGTCCAGTCAGCGTGCCGAACTCGTCACCGTTTGCCACGCGCCGTTCTTCACCTGATACAAGGTGCAGACCGCATGGTTCAGGTCGCCTTTGCGGTCGAATGAGACCATTCCCGTCAGGCCGTTGAAATCGAGCCCCTTCAGCGCCTTAGAGATGTTTGCGGGCTCTACGGATTTCGCTGTCAGCATCGCTGCAATCGCCATTCGTGTGCCGTCGTACGCGAACGGCGAGTAGGGAAGCGGGTCGCTGCCGAAACGCGCCTTGTACCCGTTCGCGAAACCACTGCCGCCGGGCAGGCTTTGCAGCGAAGGCCCGTTTTCCCAAGCCATTGCCCCGTCGGCTGCCGTTCCCGCCAACTTCAGGAAATTGGTGTCCGCAACCCCTCCGCCAGCCAGAAACTGCGCATCCACTCCGAGCTGCTTCATACGCTTGACGATTAACGCACTCTGCGTGTCGAGCCCGCCGAAGAACAGCAGATCCGGGTTGAATGACTTGATGTGGGTGAGCTGCGCGCTGAAATCTACCGCCTTGTCGTTCGTGTATTCGCGGTCGACGATCGTGCCGCCGGCGGCGTTTACCGCGCGGACGAATTCGTCTGCTTCGCCTTCACCAAACGCAGTCCGGTCATCGAGCACCGCAATGCGCTTCGCCTTCGTTACCTTCACGGCATAAGCACCCGCGTTGCCGGCATTCTGGGCGTCGGTGGCGATGATGCGAAACACGTTGGCATAGCCGCGTCCCGTAATCGCCGGATTCGTCGCGGACGGCGTGATCATCGGAATTCCCGCACGTTCGTATAGCGTCGAGGCCGGCAACGTCGTGCCGGAATTGAAATGGCCTATCACGACGGCCACGCCGTCATCGACGAGCTTCTGCGCGACCTGCACGGCGGTACGAGGGTCGCTCTGGTCGTCTTCGTGAACAATTTCCAGGTGCACGTCGTTTTCGCCGATTCTCAGGTGTCGTGCGTTCGCTTCTTCAACCGCCATCGTCACGCCGTTCAAGATGTCTTTTCCGTAGCCGGCGCCTTCGCCGGTCAGCGGCCCGACAACGCCAATCTTGACCGTGACGGGCGACGCGTACGCAAGGTTGCCCGACACGCCGACGATAAAGCCCGTCAAAAGGGACGACAGCAACCGTGACTTTCGTTTGAAACACATGGTCGACTACTCCGTTTGAGTGGTTAAGAATCGGACTACTAATTGTTGTCGTGAGTTTGCTGCCGAACGGTTCCAGGCCCGGATCGAATTCCGGGCGCGAATTGCGTCATTCAGGCATGGGCTGCATTTCCGCGCTCGACAAAGCGCAGTGCCGCTCCGTGCGCAACAGATCCGTCCACCACCACATCGCGCGCGCTTCGCGTGGACTCGATGCCGGCACGGTGCAGTACATCGACGAGCCGGTCGAGCGACTCGACCGTGAACGCAAGCTCGGAGAACTTCGGCCCTGCACGGAACGCGTCTTCGTGCGCGGCATGTTCGATTCGAACGTCGACATTCCCGCAGCGGATCAGGCAGCTCGTATCGGCGAGGCGCATCGCGCTCGCCGCGAGCACGCGTTCGTATCGATCGACTGTCATTGCAAGCTGGGCCGCCTCAACCGAAATCGTGATTCCCGCAAGACCGGTTACGCCGTTTTCATGCTGTGTGCCGCCGGGCGGGTAGACGAGTTCCGGCGTCAGGTGTTCGCACGCAAACACGCGGCCGCCCGGTGTGTATGCGACGTCGACCTGCGTGATCCGGAAACTCGCATCCGCAGTGCCGCTATCTGTTGCGACGGGCCGGGAAAAACCCACGGGCGGCTCTGCCGGAACGCCGGCCGCACGCCAGTCGCGATACAGCGCGTCCGCGCTGTCGGTCGCGACCACCATGGCGGCGGCGCCGTCGCCGCGCTCAAGAAAGTCCGAGAAGAACGCCGTGACAGGATGTGGCCGGCGAACCGTCAGCAATTCGAGATAGCAGCCGGCGAACATGGCGCAATGGTTCTCAGAGCCCATGGTGTGGTAACCGCGCGGCGTGAGGGAGAACCCCATCCGCGCGAAGTCGTCGCGCGCGGCATCGAGATCGCGCACGGCGATGACGAAATGATCGATGCCGGACAGATGTCGTGTCATGGGAGGTGCTTAATCGCGGTGGTCTTTCCAGCGGTAATAGAGCATCGCGCCGATCGCAACTCTCCTGACGAGCGCGTGCGCCGTGATCGTCCGCAGCGTGGAAAACGGCAGCTTCGATGCGCGCTCGTCCCCCGTGAGCGCGACATCCGCAAGCTCGGGGCCGACCGCGGTCGATAGTGCGACGCCGCGCCCATTGCAGCCATACCACGTGTACAGCCCATCATCGAGCCGCACGAAGCGAGGCATCCGGTCCGGGGTGACCGCGAAGTCGCCATGCCAGAGATATTCGAAACGAAGCGGCACGTCGTTTAGTTGGCCAAACATCCGTCGCACTCGCGCACCAATGCGCAGCGGCAGCCGGCGCTCATAACCCATTGGTACGACGAGCGCGCCTCCGGTTACAAGCCGTCCCTCGTGATCGAAGCGTGCGAAGTGAAGATCGGACTGCGTATCGGACATCGCATGATCGAACGGCAGGATCGTGGCGCGCACATCTGCGGGCAGCGGCTGGGTCGCCATCTGATACGAGCGCATCGGCAGCAGTGCCTTCGCGATGCCTGGCCACGGCGCGCGGGTGGAGCGCCCGCTGTAGCTGTGCGTGGCAATCACGACCCGGCTCGCGTGCACGGACGCATCGCCGTGTGCCGCCACCCAGTGAGCACCCTGCCGCGTCAGCGACGACACGGGTGTGTGCGTATGGATGCAAGCGCCGGCGTCCTGCGCCGCGCGCGCCAGTCCGCGGACGAATGCGAGCGGGTTCAGGTGCCCGCCGGTCGGGTTCTGCCAGCCGCCGTGCCAAAACGACGAGCCGGTCAATTCTGCGGTACGGTCGCGATCCAGCAGTTCTACATCGACACCGCGACGCCGCCACTGGTCGACGCGCGCGCGGGCGAGGCCGAGGCGGCTCGCGCGGTGTGCAGGCTGTATCCATCCCGCCTGCACGGCCGCGCACGCTATCCGGTGCCGACGCACGAGATCGAACACGGTATTCGCAGACTCGCCGATCAGCGAGACGAGTGCTTCGCCCTTGTCCGCGCCGTATTCCGCAACGATCGCATCCGGATCGGCGCGCGTCATGGCCGGAATCACTTGCCCGTTGTTGCGGCCCGACGCGCCCCATCCAATTTCCGTTGCCTCGAGCACGATGACCCTGGCTCCACGCTCTGCCGCATGCAGCGCAGCGCTGAGGCCCGTGAAACCCGCGCCGATGACCAGCAGGTCCGCGAAGTACGTGCCAGCCGGCAGCGGTGTGGTGGGCACGGCGGGAGCAGATGTGGCCGCCCACAGCGATGGAGGCATGCGGCTCGGGTCGAGACTCGCGTCAGACATGGCAAATCCCCCGTGTGGAAGGGTTCCGGTGCTTTTGCATGAATATGTTTTCCGGAAAATGGTTCGTTTCCCTGAACTTTCGTGAGGCCGGTTCGCATCCGTTGCTACAGCAGACTCAAAGCTGCGCTTGCGCGTTGCGCAACGCTTCGCGCATGTCGGCGATGAGGTCGTCAACGTTTTCCAGGCCAGCGTGGATCCGCAGCACGTGGCCGCGGTGCGGCCAGGGGCGCACCGACCGGCGCAGGACAGGCTCGGACAACAACGCCAGGCTCTCGAAGCCGCCCCACGAAAGCCCGATGCCGAACAGTCTGAAGCTGTCCATCAGGGCCGCGAGCGCGGCACGTGGCATCGGCTTGAGCGCGACGCCGAACAGTCCGCTCGCGCCCGTGAAGTCGCGCGTCCAGAGCTTGTGGCCCGGATCGTCGGGCAGCGCAGGATGCATGACGCGCTCGATCAACGGATGCCCGACCAGACTCTGTGCGAGTTTCACTCCATTGGCCCAATGCTGCCTCAGACGCACATCGAGTGTCCTGATGCCGCGCAAGGCGAGATAAAGATCATCTGGGCCTGCGGTCTGGCCGCAGTCGTGCGCACCCTTCGCCAGAGTGGGCCATGCGGCTTCGGTTGCTGTCGCTACACCGAGTAACGCGTCCGAGTGGCCGACGATGTATTTCGTTGCGGCCTGAATCGAAACGTCCACGCCATGACCCAGCGCGTTGAAATAGAGCGGGGAAGCCCATGTGTTGTCCATGATTACCGTTGCGCCCGCGCTCTTGGCGACCTCGGCCATAGCCGGAATGTCGAGAACCTCGAAGGTCCATGAACTTGGCGACTCGACGAAGACGACGCGTGTATTCGGTCTGAAGTCTGCGCGGATACCGGCGCCCGCCAGCGGGTCGAAGAAAGTCGTTTGGATACCGAACCGTGTCAGCACGTTCTCCGCGAACTGACGCGTCGGTCCGTATACGGCGTCGCTCATCAGCACGTGGTCGCCGCTCCGGACGAATGCCAGCAAGCTCAGGGCGCACGCGGACAATCCCGATGGGAACACGATGCTGCGATAGCCGCCTTCCAGGTCCGCGACCACCTGCTCGAAGGAGCGTGTGGTCGGCGTGCCGAAACGTCCGTAAGACGCTGTGGGATTGCCGGGCTCCTTGCGGCTGTCCCATTCGGCAAGCGATGCGGCGACCACTGTCGATCCCCGATGAACCGGCGTGTTGACCATCCCCGAGAAACAGGCGGGATTCCGCCCGCCATGGACGAGGCGGGTTTGCACAGAAGATTTGCTTGCGTGGACAGCCATGCGTTTCCTTGTTGAGTCTGAAGCCCGCAGGCGGGCAACCGGCGAGCGACTGCCTGCCAGCAGCCGTGCTCGCCCGTCTCCCACATATCGGACAGTGCGGTCGATGGAGGAATCATATCGCTCTGACAGGAGAAGCCAATTTCAATATTTTTTATAGCTTCGCCGCTTTGGAGAATTTTTTTCTAGCTGCTGGGCGCGCCGATCAACATGCAGTCGTCCCAAACGCGGCGCCCACGTTGTTGCTGAACGCGATGCCTGCCTCGACGGGCAGGGCGAGTGACGTCGACGTCGTGCTGATCAGCGATGGCGTTCCGCCGTTGCCCACCTCCACCCTGTCCGCGAACGTGAGCGAAGCGGACCGAAACCGATGGTTCGAGGGTCGCCTCTTGCAACGCACATGAATGGCACTGCGGTTTCGGCAATGCCGGAAGATGCGAGCGTGAGTGCCGCTTCTGCGTTTGAATTGCGCCGCATGTAACGGCAGTCAGAACCCGAGGCTTGCGAGCAGATCGTCAACCTCGGATTCGTTCAGTTTTTCCAGCGCCGGGCGCTCACGTTGCTGAGATGGTTCGCCCCCTATCGATGGCGATGGCTGAACGTCACCCGACGCGGCGATGCGCGCAAGTGTTTCAGGCGCCACGTTTTCGAGCAGCACGGCAAGCAGTTCCCTTTCGATCACAAGGATGATGTCCAGGACTCTGCGGATCACTTGTCCTCCCAGATCCTGAAAGTCCTGCGCCATGAGAACTGTGAGCAATTGGGTATTGGTCGAACTGGCCGTGTCCGACACCTTCGAGAGGAATGCCCTCGTGTCGTTCAACAGACGAGGCACTTTGTCGCCTCCGCCAGGCACGGCGTACCACTGCGCCCATCGGGCGCACAGCGCTGCGGCCAGTTTCTCCAGCTCATCCTGAAGCAGTCTGGCCGAGTCGATCGCGTTCAGCGTGCAATCGGCACGCTGCTCGAAAACAGAGGCCACGTATTGAAGACCATCACGGGCTTCGGGTACCACCTCTGCGGCAAGCAGCACGCGCCTGTCGAGACCGAGTTCGCGCAGCGAATCGTGCAGCACGCGAGTCAACTGCCCAACCCGGGAAAGCGTCCGTTCGTTCGCTTGAGCATCGGCAGCGCCTTGCATATGAGTCTCTATTGACGGTTTCATTTCTACATCGCGCTTTCGCCGCGACATCAAGAATTTTTCGGATTGTCACCCAGGCATCGCCGCGTCTGGACTTTGCCCATGGCGGTTGGCGGATTTCGACGCTAACACATCGTTATCCCTCGGCGAAAGAAACGGCCATTACCTGCGCCTCGTCCGTGTCGCGCTTTCCGGAACGCATGCCCGTTGGCACGACATCTACGAGATTGCATGACGCAAGAACGCCGTGGAGGTCACGCTCCGGTTTCGGCTCGCTGAACAGATAACCCTGAATTTCGTCGCATCGTTCGATGCCAAGCAGTCCAAACTGGGCAATGGTCTCCACGCCTTCAGCCGTGCTGCCTATGCCGAGACTGCTGCACATGCCCGTGACAGCGCGTACGACGGCGAGTGATTCAGGCCGCTGCTCAATCCCGCTCGTGAACGCCCGGTCGATCTTTAGCATGACACTTGCCTTCCTCTTGTTCGAAGCGCCACCCGCCAGGCACTTCAGCAATTCCTGGAAGAACGGCGCTTGCGCTTACATCGACAGCAGCGTGCGGAGCCCAAAAAAAAGCCCGCCGTGGCGAGCCGAACCATATCTATGGAGATATGGAGGAGACAACCCTTCAGAAGATGCAGCGCTGGTGGATCGGAATCTCCCACACAGCCAGATGCACCTGATTATCAGGAGACCATTCGGAAACAACTTGACGCATATCAATTGAGACGAACGTGACGCAGGAGGGCATCTGATGGCTGGCCAGCCGGGAAGCGGCACTCCAGAGCACGCAGACACAGCACCTTTTGCGTGAACTGGCACGAAATCTCATTGCTCCGGGTGTTGCTGACGTAAGTGGCGGATGCTAGCTGTCTCTTTCATACCGGACGAACTCCTCGCCGACCTGGAGGGACTTTCGACACGGAACGTTCCAACCGAAACCTCTCGCGCATTAGCTTGAGAGACGGTCTGGTTGTGTCGCGGACCCATCTTGCGGCCGTCCATAACAGCGCAAGCCAAACGTGGCGGCACGCTGCCGCAACTCGCTTGTTTTAACCCGTTAGGCCATTTTCAATAAAAAGGCGACCGCACAGGACGTACTAAAGGAGCGCGCGTCCAATTTGCCGTTTTTCAGCCTCGCCTGATTATTTTCCTTATTGAAATCGTAATGATGCAGATTGCATTTCGAGCGGGGAAAAGGTGTCAATACGATCGCCTCTGACGCAACGGCCAGGGAATTTGCGCAAACACAGGTGGTAAATCATTCCCCTCCCGGCGTTACAAAGAATTTTCCGGATCAGGGATTAAGACGTAGTTGTCTCTAACCGATATCCACGTTTATAGGCGGGGCTCGCATGACCGAGATGAGCGTGATGCTCGCGATTTAATCCGTCCCCGAAGTCGCGACTGACGTAAGCCCTGCTGAATCCCTTTTCCAAGGACACTTTCATATGCTTGGCAATATCAGGATAGGCATCCGCCTTGTAGCCGCCTTTCTCGTCGTCGCTTCGGCCAGCGGTATCGTTGGCATGGTAGGCATCAGCAACGCCGGCAAGATCAACGATCTTGCCGATCACATGTACAGCAACGAAGTGCTCGGCGTGTCTTACATCAAGGAAGCCAACATCGACCTGATTTACATCGGACGAGCTCGCGGCAACGCGCTGCTGGCTACCACGGCGGAAGAACGCGCGAAGTATCTCGACGTAATGAACAAGTCGGTCGACTTGTTGAAAAACAACATGGACAAGGCGCGCCCGCTCATGACCTCGGAAAAGGGCAAACAGCTGCTGGACAGCTTTTCCCGAACCTGGGACGCCTACCTGCGCGACCAGGCGACGCTCGTCACGCTGATCAACGCGAGCAAACTGACCGCGCGCGATCCCGCGCTCACGGCGGCGATGGCAACGGTGCGCGAAAAGTCCACCGTGCTGGACGACACAATGACCGACCTCGCTCAGGTGAAAGAGGCCGCCGCGAAGCAGGCATCCGAAGACACCACCGCGCTGTACGAGCAAAGCCGCTCGCTGATGATCGGCACGATTGCGGCTGCTCTGGCGTTGGGCGTGCTGCTCGGCTTCCTCATCAGTCGCGGCGTCAGCAAGCCGTTGGGGCAGGCGCTGGAGGCCGCCAACCGGCTCGCCGAGGGCGACCTCACGGTTCGCATCGAATCGAAGAACAAAGACGAGGTCGGGCAACTGCTGCGGGCGATGCAAAACATGATCGCGAGGCTGTCCAACGTGGTTGGCGAAGTCAATAGCGGGGCGGAAGCACTGGCAGGCGCGGCCGAGGAGGTCAGCGCGACCGCGCAATCGCTGAGCCAGGCTTCGAGCGAACAGGCAGCCGGCGTCGAGGAGACGAGCGCGTCGATCGAACAAATGACGGCATCGATCACACAGAACACCGATAACGCGAAAGTGACCGACGGTATGGCGCAGCAGGCCGCGAAAGAAGCCGCGCACAGCGGGGAAGCGGTCAAGGCAACGGTCAGCGCCATGAAGCAGATCGCGCAGAAGATCGGCATCATCGACGACATCGCTTATCAAACCAATCTGCTGGCGCTGAACGCCGCCATCGAAGCGGCGCGCGCGGGCGAACACGGCAAGGGCTTCGCCGTGGTGGCGGCCGAGGTGCGCAAGTTGGCCGAGCGCAGCCAGGTGGCCGCGCAGGAAATCGGCACTGTGGCGGGCTCGAGCGTCGAACTGGCCGAGAAGGCCGGCGCACTGCTCGATTCGATGGTGCCCAACATCAAGAAGACCTCGGAACTGGTGCAGGAGATCACTGCCGCGTCGGAAGAGCAGTCGTCCGGCGTTGGGCAGATCAACGTGGCGGTCAGCCAGTTGAGCCAGACCACGCAACAGAACGCCTCCAGTTCCGAAGAACTGGCAGCGACCGCGGAGGAGATGAGCAGCCAGTCGGAGCAGTTGCGGCAGGCAATGACGTTCTTCCGCCTGGCAGCGGGTGCCAGCACGACGCGCGCGAGCGATGCCGGCAGCGCCCGCAGCTCGACGGCGCACACGCGTGCGCGCAGCGCCGCAAAGCCGGCCGGCGGCCTGGCGTTGGCGCCTGGGCTCGCGTTCGTCAGCACGGAGATGCCCGACGAATCACAATTCGCGAAGTTCTGATGGGGGGAGCCGGATCATGAATCAGACTTCCGCTTCTGCCGAACTACGGGCGCAGGTCAACGCGCCCGAGACCGTGGACATCGCCGAGCCGGCCCAGGTGCTGACTTTCATGCTGGCCGGCGAAGCCTACGGGCTTGGCATTTTGTCGATCAAGGAAATCATCAGCTACACGGCGATGACAACTGTGCCGATGATGCCGGCGTTCGCGCGCGGCGTCATCAATCTGCGCGGCGCGGTGGTACCGGTCATGGATCTGCTGGCGCGCTTCGGCAAGCCCTCGTCCGAGGTGACGAAACGCACGTGCATCGTCATTGTCGAAGTGCAGGTTCAAGGCGAACGGCAGGACATCGGCATCGTGGTCGATGCTGTCAACGAGGTGCTCGATATCCCGGCCTCGGACATCGAACCGCCGCCCGCGTTTGGCTCGTCTGTCCGAACCGAGTTCATTCAAGGCATGGGCAAGGTGCGCGGCCGGTTCGTCGTCCTGCTCGCCTTGCAGCACATGATGTCGGCAAACGACATTGCAGCGCTCCAGACCGCGGCCGAAACCGCACATTGAAATAGCAGGCGCCATCGAGCCGCAACGGCGAATGCCGTTGCGGCTCGAAGCGTTTACATGGTGAAGTGGTGTGCCGCGTCGCGCCGCGCTCAAGCGCGGTGAGCTTGCACCAGCACGATTTCCTGACTGATCGCGGATAACGGGATGACCTTGTCGACGCCACCGCGTTTGATCGCTTCCCGAGGCATACCGAACACGACGCAGCTTTCTTCGTCCTGCGCGAGCGTACGCGCGCCGGCGACATGCATCTCGGCAAGCCCGGCCGCGCCGTCATCGCCCATGCCGGTCATGATGATTCCGAGCGCATTGCGGCCCGCGCTGCGGGCGACCGAGCGAAAGAGCACGTCCACCGAGGGGCGATGACGATTGACGAGCGGCCCGTCGATGACGTCGACGAAATGCTGTGCGCCGCTGCGCCGCACAGTCAAATGCTTGCCGCCGGGCGCGATCAGCGCGCGTCCTTGCGTCACGCGATCGTTCGGCTCGGCTTCCTTGACCTCGATCTCGCAAATCCGGTTGAGACGCTCGGCAAAAGCAGCCGTAAACTTTTCCGGCATGTGCTGCACGACGACGATGCCAGGGGAGACGCGCGGTAGCGCCGTCAGTACGACTTCGAGCGCCTGAGTGCCGCCCGTCGACGTGCCGATTGCCACAATGCGTTCGGTCATTTGCGACAGCGCGCCCGGCATGCCCGGCGGCAGCACCACATCCGCCGTATGTTTCGGGACCGGCACGGCCGGGGGATGCCGGCGGGCGAGCCGCGCCGCATTCACGCGCGCTGCGGCGCGAATCGTCGTGGTCAGCTCGTCGGCGGCTTCCAGCAGAAACTGCTTCAGACCCAGCCGCGGCTTGGCGACCACCGACACGGCGCCTGCCGCCATTGCATCGATGGTCGTGCGGGCGCCCTTTTCGGTGAGAGTCGAACAGATGACGACGGGCGTCGGCCGTTCCGCCATGATCTTCTTCAGGAACGTAATGCCGTCCATACGCGGCATCTCGACGTCGAGCAGGATCACGTCCGGCCAGCCGTGCGCGAGACGGCTCATCGCAGCGATCGGATCCGGAACCGCGTCCATCACCTCGATGCCGGCCGCTGTCAGCATGCCGGAAACCACCTGCCTGACAACAGCGGAGTCGTCCACGATCAATACGCGGATTCGAGTCATCGTTGCCTCCCCTCAATGCCCGGCGCGGCCGGGTTTGCGAAAGATCGAAGGGGAAACCGGGATCAGGTCGACCCCGAGATCGTGCAGGCTTTCCGAGTGCCCGATACAAAGATATCCGTCGGGACGCAATAGCGATGAGACGCGCTGAACCACCTCGCGTTTCGTCGCCGCGTCGAAGTAGATCATGACGTTGCGCAGGAACACCACATCGAAGCGCCCCAGATCGGGCAATGGCGCGACAAGATTGGCCTGTGCGAAACGCACCTGTTGGCGCAGCCCGCGTTCGACGAGCAGCGTTCCTTCTTGTGCACCCGTTCCGCGCAGGCAAAACCGTTTCCGGTAATCGACCGGCATCTGGCGCGCGCGAATATCGGGGTAATGCCCGCGCTGCGCGGCCTGCAGCATGCGTGTGCTGATATCTGTGCCGACCACTTCGAAAGGCCGTCCCGCAAGCCGGTCGGCCAGCACCATGGCGATGCTGTATGCCTCCTCTCCACTGGAGCAGGCCGCACTCCAGGTGCGGAACACCGGTGCCCGGACTTCGGATGCAACCGTGCCCAGAAAGTCGAAGTGCTTAGGTTCGCGAAAGAAATAGGTTTCGTTCGTGGTCAGCAAATCGATTGCGATCTGCCGCTCTGCGCGATGCGCGTCGCTGGAAACCAGGGCGAAGTACGCGCCGTAGCTGTCGAGCTGGCAGGCCCGCAGGCGCTTGGCCAGCCGGCCGCTGACGAGGGCCTTCTTTGCC
The DNA here is from genome assembly GCF_003986935.1 of Paraburkholderia kururiensis JCM 10599 = LMG 19447. GTDB lineage: Bacteria > Pseudomonadota > Gammaproteobacteria > Burkholderiales > Burkholderiaceae > Paraburkholderia > Paraburkholderia kururiensis. The sequence continues at coordinate 113,637 of NZ_RJZE01000008.1, forward strand.
GGCGCGAGACTGATTCCCGCTGCATCGAAGATGAACGACTGGAACTGCCTGAACTCGGAATCGGTGATGGTTTCCATCTGCCCTCGCTATTGCGCGTCGTCCGGCATGCGGCAGAGCGCATGCCGGTGGCGCCGATCAGTAGGAAACGAACTGCGCTTCGTCGAGATGGAACGCCGGCTCGTCGTCGCTCTCGTGCGCCGCATGCAGCGGCATCTGGCGGAGCGACGCGCGAGGTTTGGCGATCGTGGCGACGGGCGCTGCCGGGGTGCGGCGTGCCGCAGCGGGGCGGATGGTTTTACCGGAACGAATCTTGAAAAAGCTCATCGTCTGCTGCAGTTGCGTGGTCTGGGTATTCATCGTTTCCGCCGTCGCCGCCAGTTCTTCGGAGCTCGAAGCATTTTGCTGAGTGGTTTGACTCAGTTGCGCAACAGCGCTGTTGATCTGGTTGACGCCCGCGGATTGCTCTTCGGACGATGCCGTGATCTCCTGCACGAGGTCGGACGTCTTGCGGATGTTCGGCACCATCTGGTCGAGCAGATGTCCCGCCTTTTCCGCGAGTTCGACACTCGAAGCCGCCACGTTGCCGATTTCCTGCGCGGCCACCTGGCTGCGCTCGGCCAACTTGCGCACTTCGGCCGCCACCACGGCGAAGCCCTTGCCGTGTTCGCCCGCGCGCGCCGCTTCGATGGCGGCATTCAACGCCAGCAGATTGGTCTGGTAGGCGATGTCGTCGATGATGCCGATCTTCTGCGCGATCTGCTTCATGGCGCCGACCGTCGCCCTGACTGCGTCCCCGCCTTCGTTCGCTTCGTTGGCTGCCTTGCTCGCCATACCGTCGGTCACGCGCGAGTTCTCGGTGTTCTGAGAGATCGATGCGGTCATCTGCTCGAGCGAGGCACTCGTTTCCTCGACGCTGGCGGCCTGCACGCTCGCAGCCTGCGAGAGCGACTGCGCTGCCGCGCTGACTTCTTCCGACGCGTTCGCCAGCGACATCGCTCCGCCGTTCACCTCGTCCACCACTTCGGCCAGCTTGGTCGCCGTGCTGTTTACGCTCTCGCAGAGTGCCTTCAACTGCCCTTCGAACGCGGTGCTGGCCGTTTGCGTGAGGTCGCCGCCTTCGATGGCCTTGAGCACGCGGCCTGCCTCGTTAAGCGGCTCGATCACGGCGTCGAGGGTCTGGTTGATGCCTTCCACGATGCGACGGAAATCGCCCTGGTGCGCGCTCGCATCGGCGCGCGTTTCGAGCCGGCCGGCGCGAGCCGACGTGACGAGCGCGGCCGTGTCGGTGATGAGCGCCTTCAGATTGCGGCGCACCTGCTCGATCGTTTCGTTGATGAACGCCTTTTTGCCGGGGAACTGTTCGAGCGGCGCTTCGAAGTTGCCGCGTCCGAATTCGGCCACGCAGGCCATTGCCTTCTTCTTCACCGCGATGTGCCCGCCGACCATCTTGTTGATGCCGTCGGCCATGGAGCGGAACGCACCGTCGAAATTCTCGGAGGCGATCATCACGTCGATATCGCCCTTGTCGTGCTCGGCCGACATCCTGTTCATCTCCGCGATGATGCCGTTCAGATTGCGGCGCACCTGTTCGATCGTTTCGTTGATGAACGCCTTCTTGCCGGGGAACTGCTCGAGCGGCGCTTCGAAGTTGCCGCGCCCGAATTCGGCCACGCAGGCCATTGCCTTCTTCTTCACCGCGATGTGCCCGCCGACCATCTTGTTGATGCCGTCGGCCATGGCACGAAAGTCCCCCTTCACATGGGAGAGGTCGATCGTCACGTCGATGTCACCCTCGTTGTGACTCTGCGACATCCGCGTGAGCTCGTCGTTCAATGTGCGCAGCGTGGTTCGCGTTTCGTCGAGCGCGGCGATGAGCGCATCGCTCGCCAGGTGCTCGTGGGGCGTCGCGACGTTGACCTTGCCGGCCGCGATCTCGAGCGCCATCTGGCGCGCGAGCGCGATGCGGCGTGCCGCGGCGCGGTCGAACGCCGTGCAGGCGACGACGGCGGCCAATCCGATAACGATGGACAACCCGATCGTGACGACCGGCGGCAGAGCATGCAATGCGCCGAGGATAGCGATGATGGCGAGTGCAATTGCGCTCGTTGACGCGCACAGCCAGAGGCGGTGCGAGGCGAAGGAATGGCTGGAGTTCATGATGTTTCCTGGAAGACGGGCGAAAGCGAAGAGCGGATTCAATACAACGGTTCTATGCGAGCGCGGGGGCTGCAAGCTGCTGCTCTCCTGCGAGCGCGGCCAGTTCGTCGATCGCGAGAACGTCCTCGACGGAAAGCAGAATCACAAAGCGATCGCGCACCTTCGCCATGCCTGCGATGAAATCGGTGCGCATTTGCGCGCCGAACGCCGGCGCGGGTTCGATGTCGCTCGCTGTGATGTCGAGCACTTCGCTCACCCCATCGACAACCACGCCGATCACGGGAATTTCACTGCTCGTGCCCAGCTCGACGATGACGATGCAGGTGCGTTTGGTAACAGGCGTGGGTTGTCGCCCGAAGCGCGCCTGCAGATCGACGACCGGCACGACGGCGCCGCGCAGATTGATGACGCCCCGCACACAGCGCGGCATCATCGGCACCGGCGTCACCTCGTGGAATTCGATGATTTCCTTGATGGTCAGAATGCCGATGCCGAACATCTCCCCGCCAAGCAGAAACGTGAGGTATTGCGCCGAGCGCTGTGCTGCGTCCGGCGAGAGGATCTGGGGCTGTGTCAAGCGAGTCATGGGGCGGATCCTCAGGGCCTAACAGGTTGCGAGAGCCGGGCTCCCGGAGTTCGACCCCATGGGTCCGGCCATTGCCATCAAATCGGCGATGTCGAGAATCAGGGCGACGTCGCCGCTACCAAGGATGGTCGAGCCGCTCACGCCGCGCACTTTGCCGAATACCTTCGACAGCGGTTTGATGACGGTTTGCCCTTCACCCAGGAGCCGATCGACAAGCAGACCGAAACGTTGCCCGGCATGCTTGACGACGACGATGTTCGGGCGCGAACTGACCGGACCCTCCAGTTCGAAACGCTCACGCAGTCGAATGAAAGGCAGCACCTGCCCACGCAGATCCGTGTAGTCATGCACGCCGCTCGACGAGAATTCGACGCACTCCTCGACGGCATCCAGCGGCAGGATGAAGATCGAATCGCCGACGCAAACCTGAAAGCCGTCGATGATGGCGAGCGTGAGCGGCAGCCTCACCGAAATCGTGGTGCCGAGCCCCGGGCGGCTATCGATGCCGATGCTGCCGCGCAGCGCGGTGATGTTGCGCTTCACCACGTCCATGCCGACGCCGCGCCCCGACAGGTTCGTGACGCGTTCGGCCGTCGAAAAGCCCGGCTCGAAAATGAGCGCATAGACTTCGTCGTCGGAGAGTGCGGCATCCGGTGGGACGAGCCCGCGCTCCACCGCCTTGGCGAGGATGCGATTCCGGTCGAGGCCGCCGCCATCGTCGCTCACTTCGATCACGATAGAGCCCGAATCATGGAAGGCGTTCAGCGTCACGGTCCCTTGTTCCGGCTTGCCGCGCGCGCGGCGAATGTCCGCCGGCTCTATGCCGTGGTCCATCGAATTGCGAACGAGGTGCGTCAGCGGATCGCCAATCTTCTCGACCACCGTCTTGTCGAGTTCCGTGTCCTCTCCCTCGACGACCAGGTCGATGCGCTTGCCGAGTTCCTGCGCGACGTCATGCACCACGCGGCGAAAGCGGTTGAACGTCGCGCCGATCTTGACCATGCGCAGTTGCAGCGCACTGTCCCTCACTTTCTGGATCAGACCATTGAGCGTTGCCGCGGATTCGCGCAGCTCGGTGTTCTGCGTCTTGCGTGCGGCAAGCTCCGTGCTTGCCGATGCCGTAATCAGTTCGCCGACGAGATCGATCAGGTGGTCGAGCTTGTCCGCGTCAATGCGAATCGAGTGTGAGTCGGCGGATTTGTTCTCGCGCGCGGCGCTGCCGCTGCGCGCAGGCGCCGCGGCGGCAGCCGTTGCGCTCTGGCCCGGCAAGGCCTCCTCCACCATCGAGACGGCGTCGGCTGGCGATTCGGCCACCGGCTGCACCGGTGCGGCCGGTGGCATTGCGATTTGCTCGCTATCGGTCTGGATTTTCAGCTCGCAGTCCTCACGGACGAACTCGAATGCCCCTTCGATAGCTTGCCGACCCGCGTCGCTGAGCAGCTCGATTTCGAACCCGAGAAAACAGGCTTCGGGATCGAGCACGTCGAGCGACGGAACGCGGTCGCCATTCGCGCACACCTGGGTGACTTCGCCGAGCCGGGCGAGGTAGTGGATGATCGAGAGCGGGTCCATCCCGTTGCGCAACACGGGCTCGCCGCATTGCAGCGAGACAAGCCAACGCTGCATGCCTGATGCCGCGACCGCTTCAGCACGGTCGTCCGTTGCGATATCGGACTTCGGTTGCGCCGCATGCTGCGGCGCCGAGAGATAGCGGCCCAGCGCATCGACGAGCGGCTGCGCCTGTGCGAGCAGCGCCTCGTCTGCGCAATTGCCTGTTTCCGCCGTGAGCTCCACGAGCAGGCCGATGTGATCGCCGCACGAGAGCAGCAACGAGATCAGTGATTCATCGATGCCGATCTCGTTGTCCCGTACGCGGTCGAGCACGCTTTCGACCACATGCGTGAACGCTACGATGCCGTCGATGCCGAAGAGTCCAGACGATCCTTTGATCGTATGCGCCGCACGGAAAACGGCGTTGATTTCGTCGCCCGGGTCGGCGCTCTCGCGCATGCTGAGCAGGCCGCTTTCCATCATCCCGAGCAGCTCGCGGCTCTCGGCGATGAAGGTCTGCAGTGCGTCGTCGATATTCATAAAGCTTGCTCCTGAAGCGCCGAAAGCGTTTGGGCCGGCGATTGCGCCTGCGTCAGTGTCTGGGGCAGGCCGAGCAGCGCGAGTGTCGTTAGCACGACATCACTTGCAGCGACGAATTCACAGACCTGTTGGCGCTCCGCGGCACGGCGCTGCGCGGCGATGAGCAGTTGCACGCCGGCGCAGTCGATTTCGGGAACGGCCGACAAGTCGAAGCGCACGCAGCCGCTGCGCTCCAGCGCATCGAGCATGAACTCCTTGAGTTCCGCGGCGTGATAGATCGTCATCGGCACGTCGATCGGCGCGGTATAGGTGGCATCCATCGCAATGACTCCGGCTTCTTCGCGATTCAAGGCAACACCAGCTTTTCGACGGCGGCGAGCAATTGAGGCGGCTGAAACGGTTTGACGACCCATGCCTTGGCGCCGGCCAACTGTCCTTCCCGTTTTTTCGTGTCCTGGCTTTCCGTGGTCAGCATGACGATCGGCGTGAACTTGTAGGCGGGCATCTGCTTGACCGCCTTGATGAACGCGATGCCGTCCATGTTGGGCATGTTGAGGTCGCTGATCATCAGATGAACCTTTTGTCCATGCAGCTTCGTCAGTGCGTCCTTGCCGTCGCATCCCTCGATGACTTCGTAACCCGCGCCTCGCAGCGCGATCCCGACGACTTGCCGCACCGACGCGGAATCGTCGACGATCATGATGGTCTTAGCCATGGTTGTCCTCAAAAGAAAGTAATGTCGGAGTTCGACGCTGATGCTTGCGTTTGGGTCTGGGCGTGCGCTTTGGTATGCACGTCGCCTCGATGCAGCGCACGCTCTTCGGCCATTGCATAGGTGCGCTCCAGCTCACCGAGCAATTCCGCGGCGTCGAGTGTCGGCATCTCAGCACCGGCTTTGTATTGCGCACAGTGGTGGTCGACGACAGACGGAAGGCGCTCGATGTTGGCCTTCACGTGCTGCATGATCTGACTCACGCGGTCCTGAAACTGCAACTGGACCAGCGCTTCGTATACTTCGGCCTTTATGCTGCGGCTCTCGCCGCGCAGTAGTTCGGTATCCGATTCAAGCGAGGAGGTGAACTCGCGAAATCGAACCAGGACCTGCTCGATCGCGTGTTGGGAGTCGGACATGGCGACGGTATCGTGCTCCGCTGTCTGCTCGGCGGCGTTGCATGCCGAGACGATCGCGTGCCGAATCGTCTCGATCTTGGCGGCGATGCTCACGCCCGTTTCACTCGATCTGCGCGACAGCGCGCGCACCTCCTGCGCAACGGTCGCGAATCCGCGCCCCACGTCGCCCGCATGCGCTGCCTCGATAGCCGCATTGATCGCAAGCAGATTCGTTTGCTGCGTGACGAGCTTGATCGCTTCCACCATGTCGCGCAGTTCGTCGACGAAGCCGTGCAGCCCCTGCACCTGGGTGAGCATGGCGGTCTTGCTGTCCACCGCCGCGCGCAGCCGTTGGACGACGGCCTGCAACTCGAGCTCGCTCGATGCGTAGACGTCGTTGCCCCCCGATGTCCCGTCGCGGTTTGTCGAAACGCCGAGCACGGTGTCGAGCCGCGACGCGATACCGCCGAACCGTCCGCTCAGCGCGGTGATCGCTTCTTCCATCTGCGCGCGCGACGATTCGATGTGCCGGGCCCAGACGGGCGCAAGTTCGTCGCTGAACGCGCGCTGGCTATCGAAGTACCGTAACAGCTGCTGCAAGACGCGCACGCTGGTGTTTCGCTGCCGCACGCCGGCCACGATGCCGGCGATTGCAAGCCCCGCGCCGACGGCGGCACCGCCGACGCTGAACGACGAAAAGGCGAGGCAAGCCAGTGCGCCGGCACATCCGAGAAGGGGGGCTGCCAGCCAGGCCAATCTATCTTGCGTATGCGTCATCGGCTTATGGATAATCTTTGAACGGCACGAGAACGAGTGCGGTTCGATATTCGGGAATACTCAAATAGCGATATGAGCGCGTTTACGTTCGCTGAAGTTTTTTCTTGATGGGGGGAATCGAGAATGCAGAGGACGGCGCTCAAAATGGACGTGTTCAACGCTTGAGCACAGCGTGGTTTTGTTTCTATCTCAGTCGTCTGAAGAAAGGTTCTGCTCCGCAGGGAGGCTGAACTGCCGGCTCCATGCTTATTTCGTCGACGGATACTCTTTTTGTTATCCGGGCGAATTAGGGATGGCTGCGCCTGGGCAGTAATATCTACCCATCGGTTGCGCCCCTATTAAAGGTGCAAAACCTTAAACGCGTGTTTCAAAAAACGATCTAATTTGAATAATGATTTCTGCGGGAGAGGGTTGATCTATATCAAGTGGGTATTCCGTGGGCTGGGGCAAGGGCTCCATAGAAACCCTGCCAACAAGCCGCAACCGTCTGTGAAAAAGTGGGACATACTTGCGGGTATTGTCCACTCCTTACCGGAGGCGAGCGTGCCAGGTTTACTTCCCGATGTCGACCGCGAGGGCCTCCTCGAATATTCAGTCGTATACACCGATCGCTCTATCAACCATATGTCGCAACTCTTCCAGGGAGTCATGCGCGACATATCCGGTGCGTTGAAGCGGGTCTACAACGCGAAGTCCGTCGTGGTGGTCCCGGGCAGCGGGACCTTCGGCATGGAAGCCGTGGCCCGGCAGTTTGCGACCAACAGGAAGTGTCTGGTCATCCGCAATGGCTGGTTCAGTTTCCGCTGGTCGCAGATCTTCGAGATGGGAGGCATTCCCGCCGAATCGATCGTGATGAAGGCGCGTCCCGTCGAACCGGGAAGGCAGGCCGCCTATGCACCCGCCCCCATCGACGAAGTGGTCGCCGCGATCAGGGAAAGCAAGCCCGATCTGGTCTTTGCTCCGCATGTCGAAACCGCCTCTGGCATGCTGCTGCCCGATGCCTATCTGCGTGCCGTGGCCGACGCCGTGCACGCCGTGGGCGGCATGTTTGTGCTGGACTGCATCGCGTCCGGCGCGGTCTGGGTCGACATGCAGGCCACGGGCGTGGATGTCCTGATTAGTGCACCGCAAAAAGGCTGGAGCGCGTCGCCTTGCTGCGCGCTGGTCATGCTCGGTCCGGTGGCCCGCGAAAGAATCGAAGCGACCACCAGTACGAGCTTCGCGTGCGATCTGCGCAAATGGCTGCAGATCATGGAGGCCTATGAGAACGGCGGGCACGCCTATCACGCCACGATGCCTACGGACAGCCTCGCGAAACTGCGCGACGTAATCAAGGAAACCGAGGCGTATGGCTTCGCCAAAGTGAGAGCGGAGCAGCTCGAACTCGGCGCGCGCATTCGTTCGCTGCTGGTTGGCAAAGGTTTCAAAAGCGTGGCGGCCGAAGGCTTCCAGGCCCCGGGTGTCGTGGTCAGCTACACCGACGACGACGGCATACGATCCGGCAAGAAATTCGCGGAGGCCGGCTTGCAGGTGGCAGCCGGCGTTCCTCTGCAATGCGACGAACCCGAAGACTTCAAGACCTTCCGCATCGGATTGTTCGGCCTCGACAAACTGCATGACGTCGAAGGCGCGGTCGCCAGGTTCGCCGACGCCTTGAACCGCATTCTTTGACGCTGATGGATGTTTGGACCAAGGCCGCAGCCCGCCCGGGCCATCGGCCTTGGTGCGGTGGACAGGGATGCTGTGCAGGTTGGCGCCGTAGCTACTGATATCGCCCCTGGTCCAGGTCCGATATGAGCGACGGCCCGGTTGGCCGCCAACCGAGGCGAGCCTGAGTCAACGCGCTGGAGGCCGGCATGTCCATTCCGACGAACATGGCCATCCAGCCGAAATGGGCTTGCGCCTGCTCCGGCGCGATCGACACGACAGGCAGCTTGAGGCCGCGCCCGAGCGATTCGGCGATGTCGCGGCTGCTGACACCCTCTTCTCCCACCGCGTGATACCGCGCGCCTCGTTCCGCCTTTTCGATCGCGAGCCGATAAAGCCGTACGACGTCGGATAGATGCCCTGCCGGCCAGCGGTTGCGGCCCTCGCCGACATAGGCCACGGCACCTTTCTCACGCGCGATCGCCACCAGGACCGAAATCAGTCCTTGCTTGCGCATGTCATGCACTTGCGGCAACCGCATCACCGACACGTTCACGCCTGCGTCGAGCAGGGTGTTTCCTGCGATCTCCGAGCCGATGCGCGGATTGGGATGGGTCGTGTTGAAGACGTCCTCGCGCGCGAGTTCGCCGTGCTCACCGATGCCCACGCCCGTACCCGACGTGATGAGAAGCGGCCGATCCGAGCCGGTCAGCACCGAGCCGAGCGCAGCGATCGCGCGCTTGTCCTTTTCGCAGTTTTCAACAAAGCGTGAAAAGTCGTGGTCGAACGCGAGGTGGATCACGGCATCGGCCTTCGCGGCGCCGCGTTTCAGGCTTTCGACATCTTCAAGCGTGCCATGGTGGGGCTCGGCGCCAGCCTCTCTAAGCGCCTGTGCACCGGCTTCCGAACGGGTCATTCCGGTGACCTGGTGCCCGGCCTGAATCAGTTCGGGAACGAGGGCCGAACCGATGAAACCGGTCGCGCCCGTCAAAAAGATTCGCATCGTCAACTCCTCTGGTCTTGACTTCCTGAACTATCTGTCGATTTTTTATTCCGTTAAAGTAGTGACGTTATCCCGGTAAAACGACTAACAGGAATCTCATGCCGGTCACCCAGCCCACATCGCTCGGCGACTTCCTGAAGAGCCGCCGCACGCGGCTCGATCCCGCGAGCTTCGGATATTCGGGGCGTCGGCGCACGCCGGGTCTACGCCGCGAGGAAGTGGCGCAGCGGGCGAACATCAGTTCCACCTGGTACACGTGGCTCGAGCAGGGGCGGGGCGGAGCGCCCTCTGCAAACGTACTCGAACGCATTGCCGGCGCGCTGATGCTCACGAACGCCGAGCGCGAACATCTGTTCATGCTCGGGTTGGGCAGACCACCGGAAGTCCGATACCCGGCCGTCCGCGACGTCAGTCCTCGGCTGCAGCGCTTTCTCGATTCACTGCAATCCAGTCCCGCTATCGTCAAGAATCCTGTTTGGGACGTTGTCGCGTGGAACCGCGCCGCCGCCGTCGTGCTGACCGACTACGGCGCACTGCCGCCCGATGGACGCAATATCTTGCGTTTCCTGTTCGGCAATCCGCGCGTGCGGGCGGTGCAGCATGACTGGGAGAGCGTCGCGCGTTTTGTCGTGGGTGCGTTCAGAGCCGACGTGGCGCGTGCGGGCCTCGTTTCGGAGGCCGGCAAGCTCGTCGATGAGTTGTGTGGAACAAGCCCCGAATTCGAAGCGTTGTGGCGTGAGAACGATCTGCACAACCATGCCGATGGTGGCGTGAAACGTCTGTTGCACCCGAAGCTGGGGCCGATCGAGCTCGAGTACTCGGCATTCTCGGTCGATGGTCGGCCGGATCTTGGCATGATCGTGTACACGCCGCTCGACAACCACACGGCTGAACGTATCAAAGTGCTCGCGAACAGTGTGACGCTGGGTGAGCACGCATCCACCTCCGGGTCTGCCAGTCCCTCATCGGATTAGATCGACGCCGGGGTTTCCCGGCGTTTCGCTTGTGGACCGGCAATGAACACCAATAACGTTTTCAGGAACTCCATATGAGAGCCGAAAGACTGCAGGCCTTCACCGACGGCGTCGTGGCGGTCATCATCACGATCATGGTGCTTGAAATGCACGCTCCGCACGACGCGACGTTTCAGGCGCTGCTGGCGCTGTGGCCGACGTTCACGTCTTATGTTCTCAGCTTCATTTATGTCGGGATTTACTGGAACAATCACCATCACTTCGCCCACCTGATCCAGGACGTCACGGGCGGCATCCTTTGGGCCAATCTCGGCTTGCTGTTCTTTCTCTCGCTGATTCCGTTTACGACCGCATGGGCCGGGGAACACGGCTTCGCGCCGCTGCCCACGGCGCTGTATGGGGTATCGCTGCTCACCAGTGCGCTCGCCTGGTACGTGCTCCAGATCACGATCATGCATGCCCAGGGTAAAGCGTCAGTGATGAGGCAGGTTCTGGGTGCCGACTGGAAGGGCAAGGTTTCGCCCGTGCTTTACCTCGCCGGCATCGCACTGGCCTTTGTTGCACCCGCCGCGTCCTACTTTCTGTATGCGCTCGTCGCCGCGATGTGGATCGTTCCCGATCGCCGGATCGAAAGATTTCTCAGGGAGATCGCGCGCAGCTAATCTCACCCACTGTCCATGGTCGAGAACGTTGAGTGGCTCCAACGGGGCCGGAGGCAGAAAGCGGTTCGCTCTTGATATATACAGCTGTGCTGTATAGTATGCCGATACCGCCACTTTTCGACAGGCACCCAGCATGGACTCGAATCACCCCAAACAGGTAGGAATGCGCTTCAACCGCGAAGTCATCCAGGACGGGAATCGTGAATCGTTCGACGCTTTAATGGCGCCCGATTTCGTTAATTGGTCTGCGCCTGATGCTGCGCTGCGGGGCGCCGAGACCATGTGGAAGACGTTCGACACCCTGTTGCGTCCCGCGCTTGCAGACATGCAGGTTCACGTTCATGACCAGCTATGCGAGGGCGACAAGGTCGCCACGCGAAAGACCATCACGGGTCGTCATGCGGGACCGCTGTTCGGTATCGAGCCAACGGGGCGCACCGTCTCGATCGACGTCATCGATATTGTTCGCGTGCGCGATGGCCAATACGTGGAGCATTGGGGCGTCAACACGCTGGCCGCCGTCATTGCGCAATTGCAGAAGGCGTGAAGTTTTCGATATGGGTAAATCCTCTCCGAAGACTTCGCCGGCATCTGCACGCGGTGCCGCACTTCTCGCCGAATCGGTTCGCGACGTTGTAGGTCGCCTCGTGCGAGCGGTGCGCGAGCACAGCGGAACGCAGTCGAATGCCCAGAACGAAACGCTTGGCTTTCTCGAACGCACGGGGCCGGTCAGCATCGCGATGCTGGCGGCCGGTAGGGGCGTGACGCATCAGACCATGCGCCTGATCGTGATGAAACTGGTCGATCAAGGACTTCTGAGCCTGGTGCAGGATGCCGAGGATGGTCGCGCTTATCTCGTGCATATGACCCCGGCTGGCCGGGCACAACTTAAAAAAGACAGGGCTGCGCGAACGGAGTGGCTGACGATGCAGCTTCTGTCGAGAACGAATGAGGAAGAGCGCGAGCTTTTGAAACATGCAGTTCAGGTGTTGGACAAGCTCACGCGTGAGTCGGCTTCGAACGAACGGATCGCCTAAACTACAGAACCAGCGGCCGCGGCCATTCCTGCGCCGCTACCCGCCATGGCGCATATCTTCTTCGCCGCTTCGATCCAGCGGCATATCGCAACGCCCGAGCGCGAGATCGATGCAAGCACGCTGGGCGAAGCGCTCGAGGCCGTCTTTACGGCGCAGCCTCCGCTGCGCGGCTACATACTTGATGACCAGGGCTCACTGCGGCGGCATCTCGCCGTGTTCATCGACGGCCGGCCGGTGCGCGACCGACAACATCTGTCCGATGTGCTCGGCGAGGAAAGCCGGGTCTACGTCGTACAGGCACTCTCGGGCGGATAGAGCGAGCGATCCGTACCCGAGCACCCAAAGCAGGCGCTGAAGCAGCGACGCCGCCTCGCAGGAGACACCCGACATGAGTGATCGATTGCTTGTCGCAACCCGCAAAGGTCTGTTCGTTCTGAAAGCCGAGGGCAAGGGCAACTGGAGTCTCGGCGAGCCGCATTTTGTTGGCGAACCGGTGAGTATGGTGCTGCCCGATCCGCGCGACGGATCGCTCTATGCCGCGCTCAATCTCGGCCACTTCGGCGTGAAGCTGCATCGTCGGCGCGCGGGCATGGCCGGGTGGGAAGCGTGTGCGGTCCCCGTCTACCCGCCGCAGCCAGCCGACGAGGCGCGCACCGGCGAGGGCGCGAGCGGGACGGCAGACACCGGCGCGGACCATGCGAGCGCCGCGACGCCCAGCCCGCCGGCCCCTGCCTGGACGCTTCAGCAAATCTGGTCGCTGGAGACGGGCGGTCCGGACGAGCCGGGCGTCTTGTGGGCGGGCACGATTCCAGGCGGGCTTTTCCGTTCCGACGATCATGGCGACACGTGGGTGCTCAACCGCGCGCTGTGGGATCGGCCGGGACGCCGCGAATGGTTCGGAGGCGGCTATGACGCTCCGGGGATTCACTCCGTCATGGTCGATCCGCGCGACAGTCGCCACGTGACAGTCGGTGTGTCGTGCGGCGGCGTCTGGCAAACCGCCGACGGCGGCGCGACCTGGCACCCCACTGCCGAGGGCATGGAGGCCGACTACATGCCGCCGGAGCGGCGCGGCGAGGCCAACGTGCAAGACCCGCACCGCGTCGTGCAATGCGCGGCGAACCCCGAGGCGCTCTGGGCACAGCATCACTGCTCAATCTTCCGCTCGACCGACGGCGCGGCGCACTGGCAGCGCATCGAAGCGCAGCCATCGAGCTTCGGCTTCGCAGTGGCCGTGCATCCGCGGGAGCCGGACACCGCGTGGTTCGTGCCCGCAGTGAAAGACGAGTGCCGGATCCCGGTGGACGGCCGGCTCGTCGTCACACGCACCCGCGACGGCGGCCGCACGTTCGAACGTTTCTCGAACGGGTTGCCGGCCGCACCGGCGTATGACCTCGTATATCGGCACGGGCTCGCGGTAGACGACTCCGGCACACAGCTCGCGATGGGGTCGACAACGGGATCGCTATGGACATCCGGCGATGGCGGCGAAAGCTGGCAACTGGTTTCGGCACATTTGCCGCCTGTTTATTGTGTCCGGTTTGAATGAGGGCGACGGGCGGACTGCCACAGCAGTAAAGATTCACCGCGTGCCGGCCGCCTCTCCGGGGCGATGCCATGCCGGCGTGCCTCTCCCCGATCTCCGTCTTCACCACCAGGGATCATCAGGGATATCCCCTACTCGACACGATTTTTGGCGACTTATAGTGCATCCATAGATACAAATATCCACTATTACAAAATACTTTCATGAAGCGAATCGATAGCCGGCAAGATGGCAGACGGCAAGCACGCGCAGGTCAAGCAAGCCACGCAAGCAGAGAAGAAGGGGGCCGCCACTGGTGCGTCGCCTGCGACGTGCTGCGTCTCGCGCAAAGCGGCAACCCATGAACATGGACACACGCCCCCAATCGCTGCTGGGCCGTTTCCCTGCTACGGCGGAGGAAGAGGCTTACGCATATGTGCTTTACCGCATTCGTATGGGCACGTTCAAGGCCGGCGACCGGCTCGTTCCCGAAGAGATCGCCGCGGAAATCAAAACGAGCCGCATGCCGGTGCGCGAGGCGTTTCGCCGGCTTGCAAGCGAAGGCCTGGTCGTCATCCGGCCGAATCGCGGTGCGGTCGTGCGCGGCCTCGATGCGGACGAGATGGAAGAAGTGTTTGGCATGCGCGGCGTGCTTGAAGGGCTGGCCGCGCGCATGGCATTGCCGAAGATCACGCCTGAGCACATTGCCGAACTCGCGCGACTGATCGATGCGATGGAGCGCGTCGAGTCCGACGTCCAGCAGTGGGTCACTGTCCATCGCAGTTTCCACGAGTACCTTTGCCAGCTATGCGGGCGTCAGCGTCTCGTCGCGCAAATCGCGGGTCTGCATGCAGTGGTGGAGCCGCACATGCGGCTATGGCTGGGCCTGGATGACAAACCGATGACGTCGCGCGACGAACATATGACGCTCATCAGCGCTATCAAGGCGGGCGATCCACTGATGCTCGAATCGGCCGTGCGGGAACACATCGAAGCGACCGTGCCCGCCCTGCGCCGGTGGATGACCACCGGGAACTGAATCTCTTCGCAAAGCCTGAAAGGCTTTCGTCAAAATTGATAAGAAGTGCTACAGAAATATGATTTTCAAGGTGTGGCTTTAAACCCGCAGTCATTTCAAAAGCGATCTTTTCTGGGGTATCGATATGAAGCGAGGTATGAAGAAATTTCTACTGCTCATGGCTTTCGTGCTGGGCGCAACGAACGTTCACGCCAGGGAGTGGAAGGACATCCGCATCGGCTTCGAGGGCGCTTACCCGCCGTTCTCGTCGATGCAGCCGGACGGCACGCCCGTTGGATTCGACATCGACATGATTCACGCGCTGTGTGCGCAGATGCACGCGAACTGCACGCTGGTGCAGATTAGCTGGGACGGCCTGATTCCGGCGCTGCTGGCGGACAAGATCGACGCGATCGTCGCGTCCGTCGCGATTACCGCAGAACGCAAGCAGAAAGTGGCGTTCACCGAGAAGTACTACAACACGCCGCGCCGGCTCGTCGTCGCGAAGAACAGCCCGATCAAGGATGCGACGCTGGCTGAACTCAAAGGCAAACGCGTCGGGGTGCAGCGCGGCACGCTGGCGGACAAGTATGCAACCGCGTACTGGGTGCAGAACGGCGTCCAACTGGTCCGCTATCCGACGCAGGACGAGGTGTATCTCGATCTGCGCTCCGGTCGCATCGACGCCGCTTTGCAGGATGCAACCGCTGCGTACTCGGCGTTCCTCACGAAGCCCGAGGGTGCCAACTTCAAGTTCGTCGGCGCGCCCATTGTCGGGACGACGCCCGAGCAGAAGACGCTGTTGGGCGAGGGCTACGGCATTCCGGTCCGCAAGTCCGACGACGATCTGCGCCTGCAGTTGAACCAGGCGATCAACGCCATTCGCGCCAACGGTGTCTATCAGTCGATCGAGAAGAAGTACTTCGATTTCGACATTTATTGACCGTCTCGAAGCCGGCGGCGTGAAGGCCGCCGGCATGTTCGACACGCGTGGTCCTGAGAGGGGCTGAAGGAAAGTCATGTCAGAGCTGCAGAGATATCTACCTGCATTGCTGAGAGGCGCCGAGGTAACCCTCGTGCTCGCGCTGCTCTCCGTCGTGCTGGCCATTTGCGTGGGAATGGCGGGGGCAATGGCCAAGCTGTCGCCATCGCGTTTTCTGGTCTCCGTGGCCACGGCCTACACGACGCTGATTCGCGGCGTGCCCGAGTTCGTCATGATGCTGCTGGTGTTCTACGGCGGCCAGATCGTTCTGAACCGGATTGCCGCCGCTTTCGGCCTTCACGCGCCAGACGTCAACGCCTTCGCGACCGCAGTGCTCACCATCGGCTTCATCTTCGGTGCCTACTACACCGAGACGTTTCGCGGCGCGATTCTCGGCGTACCGGCCGGTCAGATGGAGGCCGCCCGCGCATACGGTTTTTCCAGATGGCTCGCGTTTCGCCGCATTCTGTTTCCGCAGATGGTGCGCCTCGCGTTGCCCGCGGCACTCAACAACTGGCTCGTGCTGTTGAAGACCACTGCCATTGCATCGCTGATCGGTTTGCAGGACGTCATGTTCATCGCGGACCAGGCCGGCCGCACGACCCAGGCGCCCATGACGTTCTATCTCGCTGCATGCGCCGTCTATCTGCTGGTGACGTCGGGTTCCACCGCGTGCCTCGCAAGAACACGTGTGCGATTGAACCGGGGCGTGCGTGAAGGGAGTCTGCACCGATGAACTACGAAGAAATGGCTCCACTGTTTGCCGCCTACGCAAACGGTCTTTGGGTCACCATTCAACTGACGGTGTACTCGCTGGCGCTCGGTCTCCTGATCGCCATTCCGCTTGCGGTGTTGCGTGTGTCGCCCAACCGTCTCGCGAGCGGAGCGGTGGCGGCGTATACATGGTTCATGCGCGGCACGCCGTTGCTTGCGCAGCTGATGATCGTCTACTACGGGTTCGGTCAATTCCAGTGGGTGCAGGACGGGTGGCAACGCGGCAATCCGGTGCTGTTGCTGCTGCGCGACCCATTCAGCTGCGCCATGATCGCACTCACTGCGAACACCTGTGCGTACACGGTGGAGATTCTCGCGGGCGCCATCAGGACGACGCCATACGGAGAAATAGAAGCCGCGCAGGCCTACGGCATGAGTCGGGTGACGGCGTGGCGCCGCATTCTGCTGCCCTCTGCGTTGCGCAGGTTCATTCCGGTCTACAGCAACGAAATCATTCTGTTGCTGCACGGCACGTCGCTGGTGAGCGCCATTACGCTGATCGACCTGACAGGTGCCGCACGCGATTTCTACGCGAACTATTACGCGCCGTTCGAGGCCTTCATTTCCGTTGGGACGGTCTATTTCGGGCTCACCACCCTCTTCACGTTCCTGATCCGACTGACCGAACGCAGATACCTCGCGCATCTGCGGGCACAACCGTTTATCAAACTGGCCAGAGGCTAGAGCCACCTCACATGAACGCACTATCTGTCGAGAATCTTCACAAGCGGTACGGCGAAAACGAAGTATTGAAAGGAGTTTCGTTGGCCGCGAAGCAGGGCGACGTGATCAGCGTGATCGGCTCGTCCGGTTCGGGCAAGAGCACGCTCCTGCGGTGCATCAACTTTCTGGAATCGCCTTCATCGGGCCGCGTGACGTTGAGTGGCGGCGAGGTGCGAACCTCCATGGACAGGAATGGCCAGATCCGCATTTCGGACCCGGCGCAATTGCGCAAGATGCGCACCAAGCTCGCGATGGTGTTTCAGCACTTCAATTTGTGGGCGCACATGACGGTGCTGGAGAACGTCGTCGAAGCACCGCGGCACGTTCTGAAGCTCAGCAAGGCGGAGGCCACCGAACGTGCGAAGCGCTATCTCGAACAGGTAGGAATGTCGCGCTTTGCAAATGCCTATCCGGCCCATTTGTCCGGCGGGCAACAGCAGCGCGTCGCAATTGCCCGCGCGCTTGCGATGGAGCCGGAGGCATTGCTGTTCGACGAGCCGACGTCAGCGCTCGACCCCGAACTCGTGGGCGACGTGCTGAAGGTGATGCGCGACCTCGCGGAAGAGGGCCGCACGATGATCGTGGTCACGCACGAAATGGGTTTTGCGCGCGAGGTGTCGAACCACGTCATGTTCCTGCATCAGGGCGTGGTGGAGGAAGAAGGGCATCCGCGCGAAATATTGAAGACACCGAAAAGCGGGCGTCTGCAGAAGTTCCTGTCCGGCGCAGTGAAGTAGCACGGCGGGCGGCAAACACATAGTCATTCATTCGTGGAAGAGACGACACCGGGAAGATCCCATGCAAAACCTGAAACAGAACGACATTGATCATTATCTTCACCCCTATACGAATCTCAGCCTGCATCGCGACGTTGGCCCGATGGTGATCGACCGTGGCGAAGGTGTCTACGTCTACGACACGGAAGGCAAGCGCTATATCGAAGCACTGAGCGGGCTGTTTTGTGCGTCGCTGGGTTTTAGCGAGCAACGGCTCGCCGATGCCGCGGACAGGCAGATGAGAAAGCTGCCGTTCTATCACGCGTTTGGACACAAATCGTCGGAGCCTTCCATCCTGCTTGCCGAGAAACTGATCTCCATGGCGCCGGTGCCCATGTCCAAGGTGTTCTTCGCGAATTCGGGATCGGAGGCCAACGACACTGCGGTCAAGCTGATCTGGTATTACAACAATGCGATCGGCCGACCGAACAAGAAGAAGATCATTTCGCGAGTGCGTGCCTATCATGGTGTGACGATCGCATCGGCAAGCCTCACGGGTTTGCCGAATAACCACCGCGACTTCGATCTGCCCATTGACCGCATATTGCACGCGGACTGCCCGCACTACTATCGCTACGCGAATCCGGGCGAAACCGAGGAGCAGTTCGCGACGCGCTGCGCCGAGTCGCTTGAGCAATTGATCCTGAAAGAGGGCCCCGAAACGATCGCAGCGTTCTTCGCGGAGCCCATCATGGCGTCCGGCGGCGTGATCGTTCCGCCCGCCACGTACATGGAGAAGATTCAGGCGGTCCTGAAGCGCTACGACATTCTGCTCGTGGCCGACGAGGTTATTTGCGGCTTTGGCCGCACGGGCAACATGTTCGGCTCGCAGACGTACGGCATGCGTCCCGACATGATCGTGATGGCCAAGCAGCTTTCGGCCGGCTACCTGCCCATTTCCGCGCTGATGGTGAACGATGCGATCTATCGCGGGCTCGTTTCAGAAAGCGAGAAGATCGGTACCTTCGGCCACGGTTTCACGTATAGCGGCCACCCGGTGTGTGCCGCCGTTGCTCTGGAGACGCTACGCATCTACGAAGAAGACGGCGTTCTAGAACACGTACGCAGCGTGATGCCGCATTTCCAGCAGCGCCTGGCCGAGCTTGGCACGCATCCCCTCGTCGGCGAGGCGCGGGGTGCGGGGCTGCTTGCGGCCGTCGAGCTGGTCGCAAACAAAGAGACGAAGGAACCGTTCCCGCCTTCCGAAGGCGTGGCCACGTATGCGGGCGCGCGTGCGCTCACGCATGGCGTGATTACGCGCGCGCTGGGCGACACGTTCAACTTCTGTCCGCCGCTCATCATCACGCACGATCAGATCGACCAGATGTTCGACGGTTCGAAGAAAGCGCTGGACGATACGCTCGCGTGGCGGCAGTCGCTGGCTCATCGCTGAGTTTGGGGGATACATGAGAGATTTCGAACAGCCGGGCCGCTCGCTCGTCATGTCCACGGAAGGAATGGCCGCGACTTCGCATCCTGCTTCCACGCTGGCCGCAGTCAGGATTCTCGAAGCAGGCGGCAACGCGATGGACGCCGCAATTGCCGCGTGCGCCGTGCAATGCGTCGTGGAACCGGGGTCAACGGGGATAGGCGGTGACTGCTTTGCGCTCTATTCGCGGCGCGGCAGCGACGACATCGTCGGCTTCAACGGTTCGGGCTGGGCGCCGGCAGCAGCCAGCGTGGAGTCGCTTCGTGCGCTGGGCGTGTCTACTATCGAGCGCCATTCGCCGCATGCGGTAACGGTGCCTGGCGCCGTGGATGCGTGGGCCACACTGGCGCGCGATCATGGTTCGCTGCCGCTTTCCGAGCTCCTCGCGCCGGCAATCAAGCTGGCGCGAAACGGCTACGCCGTCGCACCGCGCGCGGCAGCGGACTGGGCGCATCAGGCGCAGCTATTGTCGCTGGACAAAACGAGCCGGCGCCACATGTTGATAGACGGCGAGTCGCCGCGTGCGGGCACCGTGCACCGTCAACCGCTGCTCGCCCGCACGTTTGAGGCGATCGCGCAGTCCGGCGCACGAGCCTTTTACGAGGGGTTCATCGCCGAAGATATCGTTGCGCGTTTGCGCGGCATGGGCGGCCTCCACACGATGAACGACTTCGCGCAGTTTCACGGCGAATACGTCAAGCCCATCAAGGCGAGCTTTCGCGGTTACGAGGTGCACGAATGTCCGCCGAACGGGCAGGGTATCGTCGCGCTGTTGATCTTGAAGATGCTCGAACAGTTCGAAGCCAACGACGACCCGCTTGGGGCGGACCGGCTGCACCGCGAAATCGAAGCGACACGCGTGGCCTATGCACTGCGCGACGTGCTGCTGGCCGATCCGCGTAGCCGGCAGATGGACGTGGACGAGCTGCTGTCCGATGCGTCGATCAGTGCGTTGCGCGCGCGTGTCGGCGCAGGCGATGCCATGCACGACAGGCCGCCTGTAAAGCCCGCCGAACACAAGGACACGGTCTATATCTGCGTGGTCGACAAAGAACGCAACTGCGCGAGCTTCATCAATTCGCTGTTTCATCCGTTCGGCAGCGGCATCATGGCGCCCGAAACCGGCGTCATGATGCACAACCGCGGGCAGAGCTTCTCGATGGAGGCCGGGCACCCGAATGCGATTGCCCCGCACGCAAGGCCCATGCACACCATCATCCCCGGCATGGTGACGCGCGACGGCAAGGTGCAGATGACGTTCGGCGTGATGGGCGGCCACTATCAGGCAATGGGGCATGCGCATTTTCTGTCGAAGGTGCTCGACTATGGCCTTGACATGCAGACGGCCATGGACCTGCCGCGCCTGTTCCCACGGCCCGGCACGCGTCTGGTGGAAGCCGAAAGCACGTTGCCGGCTGCGGTGCGCGAGGCGTTGACGCGACGTGGTGTGGAACTGGTTGCGCCGAACTGGGCGATTGGCGGCGCGCAGGCCATCCGCATCGATTGGGATGCCGGCACGCTGATCGGTGCTTCCGATCACCGCAAGGACGGATGCGCATTGGGCATCTGACACGCGCCGTCATTCGCGGCGCCGACACACAACGGCGAGACACATAATGGAAAAGCAGCAAGTCTTGCGCGGCGACGGCGCCATTCGCCGCGAGTCGCCGTATGGCTCTTCGAAAGAGAACACGTACGCGGGTGTCGTGTCGTTCATGCGTCGCCTGTACACGAAGGACCTGACCGGCATCGACCTCGCGATCACCGGCGTGCCGCTCGATATCGCCACGACGAATCGCCCTGGCGCGCGGCTCGGTCCACGCGCGATTCGTGCCGCGAGCAGTCAGCTCGGCGTATTGCTGCCTTATCCGTGGGGTATCAATCCGTTCGACGACTACGCGGTGATCGACTACGGCGATTGCTGGCTGGACGTGCACAATCCGTCCACCGTCAAGGAGGCCATTGTTGCCCACGCCCACGCCATACTCGCCGCGGGTTCGAAAATGCTGACGCTGGGCGGTGATCACTACATCAGCTACCCGTTGCTCGTGGCTCATGCGCAGAAGTATGGCAAGCCGTTGTCGTTGATCCATTTCGACGCACATTGCGACACGTGGCCCGACGATCAACCGGACAGCCTCAACCACGGCTCGATGTTCTACAAGGCTGTGAAGGAGGGGCTCATCGATCCGGAGCACTCCGTGCAAGTCGGCATACGCACGTGGAATGACGACTTCATGGGCATCCACGTGCTCGACGCACCGTGGGTGCACGAATACGGCGTCAAGGCGACGGTCCAGAAGATTGTCGAAATTGTCGGCGAGCGGCCCGCCTATTTCACGTTCGACGTCGACGGTCTGGATCCGGCGTTCGCGCCGGGTACCGGCACACCCGTACCCGGCGGTCTCTCCACGGCGCAGGCGTTGTCGATCATTCGCGGGCTGACGTCGATCGATATGGTGGGCGCAGACGTAGTCGAAGTGGCGCCTGCATACGACCATGCGGACATTACCGCGCTCGCGGCGGCACACGTGGCGAGCGAATTGATCTGTCTGTTCCGGCACCGGGCACGCGAAGCGCAAGGCCGGTGAGCGCGTGCGGCTAGAACGCTGCTGAATTCCGGGCGGTCGGCATCGCCCGGAAGTTTGCAATCGTGTCAGCAATAAATTTAGGTATACAAAATATTCAGACATAAATGTCGCGCGCTTCTGATCGACTTCCCTTGACCACGCAACGACGGAGAAAAAGCAATGAAATGGATAGCATCGACCACGTTGGCATGTGCCGCCGGCATGTGCAGTAACGCCTTCGCGCAGAGTTCGGTGACGCTCTACGGTGTCATCGATGAATCGATCCAGTACACGCACAACACAGGCGGCGCGAGTAACGGAATCAAACTGCAGTCCGGGCAGATGTCCATCAGCCAATGGGGCTTGCGAGGTACGGAAGACCTGGGCGGCGGGCTGAGTGCACTGTTCAACTTGCAGAACGGTTTCAACGTCAACAACGGCAAGATGAACTCCGGGTTGCTGTTCGGCCGCAAGGCTTATGTCGGACTGGCGGGTGCGTTCGGCACAGTGACGATGGGCCGTCAACAGGATACGTTGCAGGATCTCGTTTTACCCATTCAGGGCGACAATTTTCTCGAGTACTTCACCGCGCCGGGCGACGTGGACAACGCGGACGGATCGGTGCGCAACAGTAACGCCGTCAAATGGACGAGCCCGTCGTGGGGCGGGCTGCAGGCCGCCGCGATGTATGGGTTCGGCGGGGTGGCCGGTTCAGTGGGCTCGGGGCAGGCATACAACGCGGCACTCTCCTATAGCCGCGGACCGCTGACGATAGCGGGCGGCTACGCGCACATCGACAATGGCAACACGGTGTTGTCGAAGCGCGGCACGAGCAGCGCTGACAGCATCTTCCTTTCGCCGGTCAACAATGCCTACGCAACGGCCAGCGCGATCAACATCGCTCGCGCGGGCGCAACGTACGCAGTGGGTTCCGTCACGCTGGGCGGCTACTACAGCTACGCCGAGTATCTCGCCGATGGAAACTCGACCTTCAGGAATGCAGAACGCTACAACAACGGTTCAGTGTTTGCAGCCTGGCAGGCTACGCCGGCGTTGTTGTACGAGGTTGGGTACAACTACCTGAAGTCGCACGGCGATTCATCCGCAACGTATCAGCAAGTCACGCTGGCTGCCGACTACGCACTCAGCAAGCGCACGGACGTGTACGGCACGATGAGCTACGGCCATGCGTCAGGCAGCAACGGCGCGGGCGCGGCGCAGGCGGTGATATCCGACGCCTACGTGGACGGAGGGAAGGCAACGCAGGAACTCGTGATCGTGGGCGTACGGCACCGGTTCTAGTCCGCTATGGGAAGTGGGCGCCGGCGTGCCCTGCGCATGTCGGCGCCGCTACGGCGCGGGCGCTTTGCGGCGCATGCAGGCTGGGCGTCCGTCTTCGTCACAACCAGGGGCAGTGTCCGTGCCTTCGTATGGGCTAAGCGTGTACGAGAATCCCACAAAACGGTATTGTAGATAGTTCACCATGTTGGCATAGACGACGGATGGTGCTCACTTAGCCTTCTATGAGATCGAAAAATGTGGGTGATTGAGCGTCAGATCAAACTCCATAGGCTCGATGATTGATTTTTGACAAATCTCCAATTGCGGGATTATAGTCACGCCAACCGAACCAAACCGAGCGTGACCGCATGGAGACACCCAACATGGCCCCCGACCAACGCAACGGCGCATGCGTCGTGCTGGAGACCGCGCGCGATTCGGGCGTGAACGTCTGCTTTGCCAACCCCGGCACGACTGAAATGCCGTTCGTCCGTGCGCTCGATCTGGTGGCCGGCGTGCGGGCCGTTCTGGGGTTGTTCGAGGGCGTCTGCACAGGCGCGGCGGATGGCTACGGCCGCATGGCGGGCAAGCCCGCCATGACGCTGCTGCACTTGGGACCGGGGCACGCGAACGGTATTGCGAACCTGCACAATGCCCGCCGCGCCCGCACGCCCATTCTCAACATCGTCGGCGACCACGCGCGCGCGCATCTGCAGTACGACGCGCCGCTCACATCCGACATCGAATCGTTGGCCCGTCCCGTGTCCGTCTGGTACCGCAGCGTGGCGACCGAAGCCGATCTCGGCCGTGATACGAACGACGCCATCGCCGCGACCATGGGCGCCCAGCGTGGCGTCGCGACGCTCGTGCTGCCCGTCGATCTGCAATCCGTGAATTCGCCTGCATCGAACCCGTCAGGCATACCGAAGATTGCGACACCGTCGTTCGACCCCGCAAACGTCGCGGCTGTCGCGGATCTGGTGGCTGCAGGCGCGCCGATCACGTTTCTGATGGGCGATCGCGCGCTCTCCGCTCGCGGTCAACGGGCCGCTGCCCGAATTGCAGCGGCTACGGGATCGACGTGCTTCAGCGAGACATTCCCCGCGCGGACAGAGCGGGGCGGCGGCCTGCCCGACATCGACCGGCTGCCCTATTTCCCGGAGCCGGCACGCGAAGCACTGGCCGGGCGCCTCGTCGTGCTCGCCGGTGCGCGCGCGCCCGTCACGTACTTCGCCTACGAAGGCATTCCGGGCGAGCTTGCGGCGCCCGAGAACATTCTCACGTTGGCCGCGCCAGGCGAGGCCGCCGACGAGGCGCTGGAGGCGCTGGTTCAGCGCATCGAAGCGGTAGCCGGCGTGCCTGGCGTGGAAACGGGCCACTGGCCGGTGGATGCCGGCCCGCTCACGCCGCAGGCCGTGGGACGCATTCTTTCGAATGCATTGCCCGACAACGCGATCGTTTCGGTGGAAGGCGGCACCTGCGGGTATCCGTTCGTGACGGCATCGGCACGTGCTCGTCGGCACACCATTCTGACCAATACGGGTGGCGCAATCGGTCAGGGTTTGCCGGTTGCGTTGGGTGCCGCGGTGGCGTGCCCGGATCGTCGTGTGTTTGCGCTGCAGTCGGACGGCAGCGCGCAATACACGATCCAGTCGCTGTGGACCATGGCGCGGGAGCGCTTGCCCATCGTCATTCTGATTGCGTCGAACAGACGTTACGGAATCCTTCAGACCGAACTGAAGCGCAGTGGTTTTCCCGACGACGCCCCGAACTCGCGTCGCCTCACGCTGCTCGACGATCCCCCCATCGACTGGCTTTCGCTTGCGCGCGGCTACGGCGTGCCGGCCGAAGCAGTGAGCACCACGCAAGCGCTCGAACAGGCTCTTGCAAGCGCGCTCGCGGACACGGAAGGGCCGCGGCTCATCGAGATGCGCCTGCCTTGAATCTCAACTTCACTACTTCCTGAATCTCTACGGGTTTCGTCATGGATCTGCAACTCAAAGGAAAGGTCGCCTTCATTACGGGCGGCAGCATGGGGATCGGCAAGGCGGTCGCACTCGAACTGGCTCGCGAAGGCGTCAACGTTGCCATTGCGGCTCGCCGCATGGAGCATCTCGAAAGCGCGGCAGCGGAAATTCGCGAGGCGCTCGCGTCGGCCGGCGACAGTGTTGGCGCGATTCTCCCGGTCAGCGTGGACACCACGAGCATGGCTTCGGTGGAAGCGGCGATGGCGGCAACCGTCGAACGCTTCGGGCGGCTCGACATCCTGCTGAACGGTGCCGCGCATCCGGGCGGCCTCGTGCGCGCAGAACTGGAAAACGCGGATCCCGACGGGTTGCTGCAGGACATCGACATCAAGGTGGTCGGCTATCTGCGCTGTGCCAAGGCCGCGGCGCCGTACATGCGTCGCAACGGCTTCGGCCGGATCATCAACATCGGCGGGCTGACGGGCCGCGGTAGCAAGCAGCTTTCCGGCATGCGTAACGTTGCCGTCGTGCACATGACGAAGACGCTTTCGGACCAGTTGGGCCCTGACGGCATCACGGTGAATACGATTCATCCGGGGGTGGTGGAGACTCCGCACATTCATGAGCTTTATGAGAAGGAAGCGCAAAAACAGGGGCTCACAGCCAGTCAGGTGGAGGCCAACTACGTGAAAGCCACGCCGATTCGCCGTGTTTTGCAGCCCGAAGAAATGGGCTGGATCGTGGCGTTTCTCGCCTCGCCGAAGTCCGGCTCCATCACCGGCGAATCTGTGGGCTGCGACGGCGGCCTCACGCGCGGCATTTTCCTTTGACACGAGGAGTATCGATTCATGACCGCAACTGTACTGGTCGCAACGGCGGGGCAGGGCATTCTGCGCTCCAATGACGATGGCAAGACCTGGCATCGTCTCGGGCTCGAAGAACCCATCGAGTTCGACGGCATCGTTCGCGCGCTTGCCGTGGACCCTTCGACGCCCTCGCGCATCTACGCCGGAGCGGACTCGGGCTTGTGCATCAGCGACGACGGCGGTGCGCACTGGCACCGGCCCACAAACCTGCTGAACGGCCTGACGGTGTGGTCCATCGCGATCGACCCCAACCATCCTTCCGTGCTCTATGCCGGTACGGGCGCGCCCTCGCGTGCAGCGCTCTACAAATCGACCGACGCCGGGCTCACGTGGACGCGTGCGACGCCCGAGTTCCCCGAGTTCTGTTCCGGCGTTCATCGTCCACGGCTGCTCACCATCTGTGTCGATCCCGATAACAGTCGCGACGTCTGGTTCGGCCTGGAAGAGGGTGGGGCCTGGCGCAGTCGCGACGCGGGCGCGAGCTGGACGCGCATCGACGGTCCCGGTACGGCGATCCGCAACAGCGACATTCACGCCATCGCCGTGCTGCCCGCCACAAGCGACAAAGCGAAGACCACGGTGCTGCTCACCGTCAACGCGGTCTACGTGAGCGAGGACGACGGCGAGACATGGAACGGAAAACTTTCGCGTGAGCGCTTCGACGGCCTCTACTACACGCGGACCGTTACGCAACTGCCGGGGCCGGACGGCGATCTGCTCATGGCGATCGGCGACGGCACACCCGGCAGCCGCACACGCATCTACCGGTCGCACGACCGCGGTCACGAATGGATCGAGATGGAACTCGACATGCCGCCGAACTCGACCTTCTGGGCCTTCGGCGTGCATGCGGCGCAGCCGCAGCGGGTCTATGCAGGCACCAAATATGGTCATCTTTTCTGCTCGCACGACGGTGGCCGCCGCTGGACAAAGCAATGGCGCGAGTTCAGCGAGATCACGGCGGTGGCGTGGACGCCATTCGAGGCACCGCTTGTCGCTCATGTCCAGTCGACGCATTGATTGAAGAGGGAGACCAGCCATGACGCCTTCGGAAATCGAGGAACGTGTGCGTGCGGCGAATGCATCGGGGTTGCCGCTGCGCACACCGCAGATTCAGAGAACGCACCTTTCGCTCTTCGTGCGCGACCCCGTCACCTCGAGCGAATGGTATGCGCAAGTGCTCGGTATGGCCGAGACGGCACGCAGCGAACAGTGGGTGTTCATGTCGTTCGGCAAGAAGCACCACGATATCGCGCTGATTCGTGCGGCCTCGGACGCTGAACTCGGCACGATCGGCCTGCAGCACTATGGCCTCGAGATTGCCGGCGACATCATGGAACTGCGTCGCCTTTACGGCATGCTGCTGCGGCGCAAGGTGCCCATCGTGAAGATCACGGACCACAAGGTGGGTATCGGCGTGTACTTCACGGACCCGGACGGCAACCGGCTCGAATTCTTCTGCGAGACAGTGAAGGACGACGAAGAAGGAAAGCGCGTGTTGAACCGGCACCACGCGCCCAGTGATCCGACGCAGCTGGAACCGTTGTTCGAATAAGCGCGCGACCGATGTGCCGCACACGTCCCGCCAATAACTTTCGGAGTACTTCAGATGAGCAAGACCGCCAATTTCGAAACCTATCATATTCGCAAGTGGTATACGCAGATCGAAGATACGCTTGCCAACGAGTCCGGTGAACTGGCCGACGGCGAACCGCTGCGCAAGATCGTGATCGCGGCGGTCATTCATAACCCGTACGCCGGGCGCTTCAGCCAGAACCTCGAAGAACTCGTGAACCCCTCGCCGGCATTGGGTGCCGAATTTGCCCGCCGAATCCGCGAGCTGAGTGGCGAGCGCAATATCGAGAGCTATGGCAAAGCCTGTCTCGTCGGCTCGGCCGGCGAGTACGAGCACGGCAACGCATTGCTGACGGCGATATTTGCCGAACCGGTGCGTGAGGCGCTTGGCGGCGGCAAGGCGTGGGTGCCGTCCACCGGCAAGCGCGGGGGCATCAACACGGTCATCGACGTGCCGCTCGCACACAAGGACGCGTTGTATGTCCGCTCGCACTACGACACCGTCACGTGTCTCGTCCCCGACGCTCCTGGCGCCGACGAAGTGGTGGCGATCTTCGCCTTCGCGACGCGCGGCCGTCTGCATGCGCGGCTCGGTGGTCTGAAGTCCTCGGAGATTGTCGGCAAGGACGGGCTCGTCTAAGCGGATCGATGCCCTGGAGAGCGAGCGATGAATACCTTGCCGGTGCAGGAAGGCTGGATTGTTAACGACGGGCTGCGGCTGCGCCATATCAGCTGGGGACGCGAGGATGCGCCGCCCGTCGTGATGCTGCACGGTCTGCGCAGCTATGCGTACACGTGGGAGCCCGTGGCTGCAGCGTTGGCCGATAGTTACCGTGTGATCGCGCTTGACCAGCGCGGCCGCGGTTTGAGCAACTGGGACCCGCATCGCAACTATTACGCCGAGGCCTATGCCCGCGATCTCGAAGTGCTCGTGGACGCGCTCGGGCTGCGCCGGTTCGTGCTCGTCGGTCATTCGATGGGCGGCGCCAACGCGTTCGTCTACTCGGGCAAACATCCTGAGCGCCTGGCTGGGCTCGTGGTCGAAGACATGGGACCCGGCGCGTCGGCAAGCTCCCAGGGTTCGGAGCGCATCAGACGCGAACTGCGCGACACGCCCGATGCCTTTAATTCATGGGATGAGGCCCGCGCATTCTGGCGCCGGCAGCGCCCCAACATTTCGGACACCGCACTGGAGTCGCGCGTTGCGCACTCCCTGAAGACCGGCGAAAGCGGCCGCATCGTCTGGCGGCATGACGCCGCCGGCATCGCGGCGGCGCGCCTTGCGGCAACGCCAGCGCAACTGGTTGATCTGTGGCCGTTCGTGACGGGGCTCGCGATGCCCACGCTCGTGCTGCGTGGAAGCGATTCGGATTTCCTGTCCGCGGCGACGCTGGAAAAGATGGCGGCGGCTTCGCCGCAGATCTGCACTGTGAGCATTCCGCAGGCAACGCACTACGTTCACGACGACCAGCTTGCCGCATTCAACGCGGCGCTGCGTGCGTGGCTCGATCATCTGAACGACGCGGTATGGCGCGAGGGGGCCTGAGCGGTGAAGACGGACAACACATACAGGCCGTCGGTCGTCATCGTGGGCGCCGGGCCCAATGGTGTCGCGATGGCGAACATGCTGGGGCTGTACGGCATCGCCACCGTGGTGATCGAAAAGACCCCGCAAATCGTGGAGTTTCCGCGCGCGGTGGGCATCGACGACGAAGCGCTACGCCTGTTCCAGACCGCAGGACTCGCAGACGAACTCTGCCGCGACATCATCCAGAACGTGCCGCTGCGCATGTTCAAGGCGAACGGACGATGCTTTGCCGACATCCGGCCTTCGGGGCGCGAATTCGGTTGGTGGCGGCGCAACATCTTCATGCAGCAGCTTGCGGAAAAGACCTTGCGTGCGGGGCTCGCGCGCTATCCGCACGTCTCGCTTCGCTTGAGTGAGGAAGTGGTGGACCTGCAGCAGGACGACACAGGCGTGACGCTGCGCGTTCGCCGCGTAGACGGTGAGACGTACGCACTGGAAGCCGACTATGTCGTGGCCGCGGACGGCGGTCGCAGTCCGCTGCGCGAGATGCTGGGCGTGAAGCTGGAGGGCACGACCCATCCCATCAAATGGGTGGTGACTGATGTCAGGAACGCGGACATGGACCAGCCCTGCACGGCACTCGTGTGCGATCCGCGCCGGCCCAACGTCTGTGTGTATCTGCCGTTCAACTACCGACGCTGGGAATTCCTCGTCTTTCCTCACGAGAACGAGGAAGAGATCGCTACTCCTGCATCGATCCGACGATTGATTGCGCCGTACGTGAGCAACGTCGACGAGATCGAGATCGTGCGCGCGCGAACCTACACGCACCATTCGCGCATCGCCAGTCGATTTGTCGTGGGCCGTGTCGCATTGATCGGCGATGCGGCGCATCTGACACCGCCCTGGATCGGCCAGGGCCTCAACGCGGGTCTGCGTGACGTCGGCAATCTGGCGTGGAAGCTGGCTGGCGTCGTGCAAGGGCGCCTGCGGCCCGAGGTGTTGCATACCTACGAGTCCGAACGGCTCGATCACGTGCGCGCCATGATCAGTCTTGCCGACACCTTCGGGGCCATGCTCATGCCCACGAATCGCGTGGCGGCCTGGCTGCGCGACAGTTTCTTCAGCCTTGCGCGCTTCGCGCCTGCTCTGCGCAACTACGTGTTGCAGATGCGGTTCAAGCCCATGCCGAGCTACACGAACGGCGTCGTGTTGCCGGGCACTTTGGGCACTTCTGTCGCGACGGGCAGGATGATCGTTCAGCCCGACGTGGAAACTGCGGACGGCGTGCGTCGCAAGCTGGACGACGTACTGGGTCCGTGGTTCGCCATCATCGGCTGGCGTTGCGATCCGCTCGCGCATTTGTCGGCTGACGACCGGAGCTACTGGCATGCGCTCGGCGTGAAATTCGTTCAGGTGAGTCGTTCGCGCAGCGGGGTGTCCCGTGAAGACCGCGTGGACAGCGCATATGGCAGCGAGTGTGTAGAAGACGTCGATAACGTATTGGCGGAGTGGTTCCATCAGCACCCAGGGCCTATCGTGCTCGTACGCCCTGACCGTTACGTCGCGGCGCAGACTGACGTGGCAGGGCTGGCCGATCTGGCCAGCCGCTTTCAGGCGTTCGCGTCCCCACAACTGGAGGAAGCCGATGTTTGTTGAACAGCGTATCTACACGCTCGTGCCGGGCGGCACAGCGGAATATTTGAGGCTGTACGCGGAGCACGGCCGCGAGGCGCAGGAGCGCATTCTTGGCACGATGCTCGGTTGCTTCACGACCGAGGTCGGCCCGCTCAACCAGCTTGTGTATCTGTGGGGCTTCGAGTCGCTTCAGGACCGCACTGAACGCCGCGTGCGACTGATGGCCGACGCTGCATTCAGAGATTTCCGCGGCAAGGTGCGCCCTCTGCTCGTGCGGCAAGAGAACCTTATTCTCAAGCAGGAAATCGGTGGCGTGCTCGCGCGCCGTCCGCCTCAGTAGTGTCTGGTTTTAGCCTGCGTGATCGAGGTGCTTACATTGAAACCCGCTGAATACGCCTATGCCAACGAATGTTTCTGCATCGCCGGCGCATGAGTCGGCCTACCCGTCGCTTTGCTTCTATATCGACGGGGTTTTCCATGCCGCCGGCCATCGCCGCACGCGTCCTGTGTTCGATCCCGGAACGGAGCAGGTCATCGGAGAACTTCCACTCGCCGATACCGACGACGTTGCGTGTGCCGTGGATGCCGCCCATCGCGCCTTCGAGCGGTGGAAACGCGAGTCGCCACTCGCGCGTTCCGACATTCTGCGCAGGGCAGCCGCGTTGATCCGCGAACGTGCGGTCGAGATTGGTCGCCATATCACGATGGATCAGGGCAAGCCGTTGCAGGAGGCGATAGCGGAGGTGGCGTCGTCTGCCGAGCATCTTGAGTGGCATGCCGAAGAGGGGCGGCGCATCTACGGGCGCGTCGTGCCGGCCCGCTCGCCCGACGTGCAGCAGACGGTGCTGCGCGAACCGGTTGGCGTGTGCGCCGCGTTTTCGCCGTGGAATTTTCCGTTCAACCAGGCGTTGCGCAAGATTGCGGCCGCGCTCGCCTCGGGCTGCACGCTGGTGTTGAAGGGACCGGAAGAAGCGCCCAGTGCGATCGTCGCGCTGGCACGCGTCTTTCACGACGCGGGGCTGCCACCGGGCTGTCTGAACGTGCTGTGGGGCGTGCCGTCCGAAGTATCGGCGCAACTCATCGAATCTCCGAAGGTGCGCAAGATCTCTTTCACGGGATCGGTGCCCGTCGGAAAGCAACTGGCTGCGCTCGCGGGTGCGCACATGAAGCGCATGACGATGGAACTGGGCGGACACGCGCCCGTGATCGTCTGCGACGACGCCGACGTGGCGCGCGCCGCCGCCATGCTGGCCGCCTACAAGTTTCGCAACGCCGGGCAGGTATGCGTTTCGCCCACGCGTTTCTTCGTGCAACGCCGCGTGTACGAGCGCTTCGTCTCGGCATGGCTCGACGCGATGGCGACCATTCGCGTGGGCCACGGCCTCGAGCCCGGCGTCACGATGGGCCCGCTCGCACATGCACGGCGGCTTGCCGAAATGGAAGCCTTCGTGAGCGATGCGAAAGCAAAGGGCGCGGAAATCGCGGCGGGCGGCACGCGGCTCTTCAGTCGCGGCCATTACTTCGCACCGACTGTTGTGCTGGCGCCTCGCTCCGATACGTGGTTGATGTGCGAAGAACCGTTTGGTCCCATTGCGGCACTCGTGCCGTTCGACGAACTCGACGCGGCGATTGACGAAGCGAACAGGCTGCCTTTCGGGCTCGCGTCTTATGCGTTCACTACGTCGTCGCGCAACGCGCATCGCATCAGCCGAAACCTGGAGGCGGGCATGGTCAACATCAACCACTTCGGCATGGGCCCGGCGGAGATTCCATTCGGCGGGGTGAAAGAGAGCGGCTTCGGTAGCGAAGGCGGAACGGAGACCTTCGACGGCTATCTGGTCACGAAATTCGTTACGCAGCTCAACTGAACGACGACGCGTGTCGACGGTTCAGATGGCTTGCCCGATGCGCGTGGCCGCGTCGACGAGCAGTTTGCCGAGCACGCTCTGGTCGAACAGCGAGAAATGCTCTTCGCGAAACACGAGCGACACGCTGCTGTTGATGTCGCCGTTGCTCGCGGCAGCAATGGGCGCGGCAATACCGACGAACCCCTGGTCCAGTTCGCCGCGCGAAAGGCAGTAACCGCTCTCCACGATGTGCTGGCAATGCCGCCAGAATGCGGTCCAGTCTTCGAATTCGCCCATTTCCGCGCGATGTCGTTCATGTAGACGTTTGAGCCGGGTACGCGACATCGAGGCGACGATGGCTTTCGAAGACGCACCATGAAAGAGCGGCATGATGCGTCCGCGCCCGAAACCGAGTTGCAGGTTTTCTACGCCCGTTTCGTGCAGGACGTTGATGATCTGTTCGTCGTACAAGGTGGACACGAGTGCGTCACCGCCCGTCAGCTGCGCGAGTTTCTGCACCACAGGTGTGGCGGCCATGAGCATCGGGTCCGACTGGCGCATGTTGTAGTCGAGATGGATGATGCGCGGCCCCAGCGTGTAGGCGCCGTTGTGGCTCACGAGCAGGCCGACGGAGACCAGTTCCTTAACGTAGCGGTAGCACGTGGTTCGCGAGAAACCCATGTGTTCGGCGATGCCTTCTGCCGTCATCGACATGGCCGAAGACGAGAAGACGTCAAGGATGGAGAGCATTTTGGTGAGGCTCGACATGAACGGTCCGTAGCGAAATGTATTGTGCAGAAAGGCCGTAGCAAGGGCGGCTGCGGTCAGTTTCGACCTTACCCGGCAGGCTCATATTGCGGGATTTCAGCAGGGAAATTTCGATTTATGGCGTGGTAGTTTATCGCCAATCCTGCATTGTGCCGATTCGGGATAACAGCGCGAAAAATGGACTTCTAATATCGGGTTCGTGTAGCCGGATCGTCAGCGGGCGCTTCGCCTCGCTCTTCGGCAGCGGATCTGCGGGCGGTGCGCTGGCCCGACTATACCGACACATGACGGAGGAGACGTAATGCTTCAGCAGACGCAGGCCCCGCATCCCGGGCTCAGGCAAGGTGCCTTGAGTATCGGATTCATCATCTTTTTCGTCGTCTCGGCGGCGAGCCCGTTGAGCGTGCTGGCGGGCGGCTTTCCGATCGGCATCATGCTCGGCAATGGACCCGGCACCCCCGCGCTGCTGCTCGTGACGCTCGGCATTCTGCTCACGTTCTCGGCCGGCTATACCGCGATGGCGCGCCACGTCACGAATGCCGGGGGTTTCTACGCGTTTTCGTGCCGCGGCCTGGGTGGCCTTCTGGGGGGTGGCGCAGGCATGCTCGCCATGTTCTGCTACAACATTCTGCAGATTGGCGTCTATGGTCTCTTCGGCGCGGTTGTTTCGGACACCGTTTCAACGGCTTTCCATCTCGTGTTGCCCTGGTGGGTCTATTCGTTCATGGCGCTGGCGAGCGTCGCGATACTCGGGTATCGGCAGATCGATCTGTCGGCGCGCCTGCTCTCCGTGATGGTGACCGCCGAGTATCTGACCATTCTCGTGCTCGACGCGTGCATCCTGCTGAAAGGCGGCGAAGCGGGCGTCAATCTGGATGCCTTCAAACCCGCGGCCGTATCGAGCGGTTCGCCTTCTATCGGGCTGTTGTTCTGCTTCGCCGCGTTCATCGGCTTCGAAGCGACCACGATCTACGGCGAGGAAGCACGCGACCCGAAGCGCGCCATTCCCATTGCGACATTTGCGGCCGTGCTGCTCATTGGCGCGTTCTATTCGCTTTCGCTGTGGGCCATGGTGGTGGGGGCCGGCGCGAACAAGATCGTTCCTGCGCTGCAAGCCATGCAGGATCCGACTACGTTCATCTACGGCCTTTCCGACCGCTATGCGGGGCATGGCCTCACGCAGGTGATCCGTGTGCTGTTCATCGTGAGCATCTACGCCGGGTTGCTCGCCTTTCATAACTCCGCGGCCCGATATTTCTTTGCCAGCGGACGCGACCGTTTGTTGCCGCAAGTGCTCGGACGTGCACACGGGCGACATCAGAGCCCGCACGTCGGCTCGCTGCTGCAATCGTTCATTGCAGCGGTTGTGGTGGGCATATTCGCGCTGCTGCACGCAGACCCGGTGCTCCAGTTGTTCGCCTGGCTCTCGAACGTGGCGACGCTATGCGTGATCCTGCTCATGGCGATTACCTCGGCAGCCGTGATCGGCTTCTTTCGTCGGCGCTCGGGAATTCATTCCGCCGCGCGCGAGAGCTGGGTACGTACGCAGGCATTGCCCGCCGTCTCGTGCGTGCTGCTGACTTACGTGCTCATTACAGCGATCAGGCACTTCGATGTGTTGACGGGCGCGAGCGGCTGGCTGGCCGACGCGTTGTGTTCGCTCGTGCCGCTCGCGGTGCTGCTCGGTGTGGCGTTGGCCGCGCGGCTGCGTCGGGTATCGGCGGAGCACTATCGGCGGCTGGGCACGTACACGCCTTAAACAGGTTCCGCACGCTGCACGCGGTATCACGGTTCGGGAAGCGGCGCGCGCGGAATATCGATTTCGAAGATACTGCCGCCCACGCTCGATTGAACGTAACGTACCTCGCCGCCGTGAGCCATGGCGATGGCTCGCACGACGGACAAACCGAGCCCGGATCCTCCGGACTCCCGCGAGCGCGATGCGTCGCCGCGTGTAAAGGGATTGAAGGCGTGGCGTGCGAATTCCGGGGTGAGGCCAGGGCCTTCGTCCTCCACGCGCAGCACCACATGCGTGTCGCGGGGCTCCACCTCGATGCGCAGCCGGCCAGCATGCGCATAGCGACGTGCGTTATCGAGCAACGCGAGCAACGCCTGCCGGATTCGCGGACCGTCGCAGCGCAGGATGACGGGCACGATATGGAGTTCGACGCGAAGGCCGGCTTCCTCCAGCGCCGGGCGGATCGAATCGACGGCGTGCTCGACTTCGGCGCCGATCTCGGTTGGCTCAATGCGCATTTGCATGCGGCCGCTGTCTTGCAGCGTGACGACACGCAGGTCTTCCACCAGACGCGAGAGGCCCTCCACCTGAAACAGCAACCCACGGAACAGCGCTTCGTCGGGGCGGAATACCCCGTCGCTCAGGCCTTGCAGGCGACCCTTCAGGATGGTGAGCGGCGTACGCAGTTCGTGCGCGATGGCGGCGTTCCAGGCGGCCATGTCGGCGGCCATGTCCTGCAGTTTCATTGCCATCGTGTTGAAGTCGTCTACCAGATGCGCCGTTTCGCCGAGCGAACGATCGCCTGGCACGGCGCGGGCGGCGAGGTCGCCTGCCGCGATGCGGCGTGCGCCCTCCGCGAGCGAATTGAGCGGAGCGAGAATGCGCCTCGCGAGGCGCAAGGCAATGATGACCGCGACGATAAGCGCCACGAGCAGCAGCGCGGCGAAGATCAGGTAGTCCGGCGCCTGCGGGATGAGCATGTCCTCGGGCGGCCCCGGCGGCAGAGGTATGAACGTATAGAGCAAACCGTAGATCACGAACGAACCCACGAACGCGATCAGCGTCGTGATGACCGCGACGAGCCCCATCGACATCACGATCTGCCGGCTCAGCCGGTTGCGCTGCGGCATCGGCCCTTCTTGAGTCGGCATCAGCTTTCCATGAGCCGGTAGCCGACGCCGCGCACCACCGACATCATGCCTGGTGCACCGCCCTGGTCGAGCTTCTTGCGCAGGTTGCAGACGTGGCTGTCCACAGTGCGTTCCAGCGCGTCGCCACCGGGCAGGCAGGCGTCCACCAGTTCGCCGCGGCTGAATACGCGGGTGGGCGACTTCGCGAGGTGGGCCAATATCCGGAACTCGGTCAACGTGAGCGCAAGCGGCGCTTCGCCGGCCTCGCTCACCACCTTGGCCACGTATCGCTCGGTATCGATTTCGAGCTTGCCGGCGCGTAGAAGCCCTGGCGAGCGCGAAACGCCGACGCGCCGCAACACGGCGCGCACGCGCGCGACGACTTCCACGGGATTGAAGGGTTTGACGATGTAGTCGTCCGCGCCAAAACGCAGACCCTGCAGGCGGTCGATGGCCTGATCGAGCGCCGTCAGCATGATGACGGCCGTATTGCTGCGGCGACGCAATTCGACGAGCACTTCCCAGCCGTCCTTCTTCGGCATCTTGACGTCCAGCAGCACGAGGTCCGGCTTCAGTACGGGGTGCACATCAATGGCGGTTTGCCCATCGGTCACGCGGTAGGTGCGAAACCCTTCGCGCACGAGGTACGCATCGAGTATTTCGGCAATTTCCGGTTCGTCTTCCGCAATCAGGATCAGCGCATTGTTCATGCTTCTATCTCGGGTCTCGACAGCGCGCATTCGGCTGCTTACGCCTGTAATGCTGGCACAGGGCGGGGCGTCGGTTAATGGTCTCCACGGAATCTCAATGGTATCTCAACACTCTTTGGCGGCCACGCGCCTAAGATGGGCGCACGCCTGTATCGCGGTCAATGCGTGGTACGAAACACGGCAGGAATGCTGCGGCAGGTCAGACAAAATATCGGAAAAACGATACGAGGTGCGGGGATGCGATTTCGCAGGCGGGATGGTGTCGTTGTCGAGGCCAGCCGGTGGTTTTTTCCTGAAAAGCACCCTCGGGTTCAGTCTCGCGGCGGCAAGTGGATGATCGCGACGCCCGACGGGTGGCGCGAAGTGAAGGCAGGCGACTGGATTCTGACGGATAGCACCGGCAATTCGTGGCCCATGTCGAACCTTTCGTTTTGCCAGGTATATGAGCCGATGCGTGAGCCCATGTGCGAGCCAATGTGCGAGCCAATGTGCGAGCCAATGTGCGAGCCAATGTGCGAGCCAATGTGCGAGCCGAAGCGCGACCCCGAAGTCTGATGTTGTTTGCCTGAGGCTCCGGGCGTTGGTCCGTGAGTATCGGAGCCTCCCTGGCCAGCCCTGCGGGTTGGCCTTTTTTCTTTGTGCGTCCGGATCGCCATAGCCGCTATATGGGTGCGCTGTATGAGCGGCCGTGGCGCGACTCTTCATCGAATCTCCATCGAACCTCCATGCGCTGTGGCGACAGCCAACCGAAGATGCACGTGCTGACGAAACGCGTCAGTTCGTCAACCTGAGGTGTTCCATGAGTCGCCACGCGCCTGCTGCACGGCACGTTTTCCTGCGCAGAGTACTTGCGCTTTTCAAGCCCTATTCGCTTCAGTTTGCCGTCGTGCCGGCATTGATGGTGTTCGCCTCCATTGCGGGCGTGGCCAACCCCTTCATCATCCGGCGCATCATCGACGAAGCGCTTCCGCAAGGCAATTTCCGGCTTCTCCTGGGTCTTGCTGCGGTGTTGGTCGCCATCGCGGCGGCTACGGCCGTGGCGAGCACCATTCAGACATTCGTTTCGACCCGGATCGGGCAAGCCATCATGCACGACCTGCGTGTGCGCGTGTATGGGCATCTGCAGAATCTGTCGTTGTCGTTCTTCACGAACACGCGGTCGGGCGAAATTCAGGCACGCATTGCCAGCGATATCGGCGGTCTGCAGGCGCTCGTCACGCACACCGCGGTCGAGGCCGCCCGGAATGCGAGCGTGGTCGTCATGACAGCAATCGCCATGCTCGTGCTCGACTGGCGTCTTGCGCTGCTCTCGTTCGCCGTCATACCGGGCCTTGCGTGGCTGCAATACCGGATCGGCCTCATGCGTGAAGCTATCGTGCACGAGCAGCAGGAACGCATTGCCGATTTGTCGTCGACCATCCACGAGTCGCTGTCCGTTGGCGGCATCGTGCTTGCGCGTACCACGGGCCGTCTTCGTCATTTGCTAGGCGGATTCACCCGCACGTCGCGCGACGTGGCGCACCTCGAGGTGCGCTCGCACTCCGCGGGGCAGTGGGAATGGAGCCTCGTCTACTTCGCGCTTTCCGTGTTGCCGGCACTCACGCTGCTTGCCGGCGCGGCCTTCATGGATTTCGGTATGGCAATGACCATTGGCACGCTGGTGGCGATGATCACGTTGCAGGAGCAATTGTTCTGGCCGCTTGAAGAAATTCTTGCCGCGAGCGTCGAATTGCGCACCGCCCGCGCTCTGTTTGCGCGCATCTTTGAGTACCTGGACAAACCCGTTGGCATCACGGAACGTCCGCATGCCGTGACGCTGGTGCGCACCGCGATGCACGGCAACGTGCGCCTTGAAAACGTGACGTTTCGCTACGAAGGCAGCGACGTACCGGCGATTCGCGATGTCAGCATCGACATCCCCGCGGGGTCCCACGTGGCTATCGTCGGACCCACCGGTTCGGGCAAGACCACGCTGGCCTATCTGCTGGCGCGTCTGTATGACGTGGAGGGCGGAAGCATCACTTACGATGGCGTCGATGTGCGCGATCTGAGCTTTGCATCGCTGACGGAGATGCTCGGCGTAGTCACGCAGCAGCCGTATCTGTTCAACGCATCGGTTGCAGATAATCTGCGTTTCGCGAAACCGGACGCCACTGACGACGAACTCGTGGCCGCCGCGCGCGTGGCCCAGGTCCACGACCTGATCGCCTCGCTGCCTCAAGGTTACGCGACACGCGTGGGCGAAGGCGGCTATCGCTTTTCGGGCGGCGAAAAGCAGCGCCTCGCGCTTGCGCGCACCGTGCTGCGCAATCCGCCTGTTCTGCTGCTGGACGAAGCCACCAGCGCGCTCGATACGCGAACGGAGCGCCTGCTCGCAGAAGCGCTTGCCGCGCTGGCGAAGAATCGCACGACCATCACCATCGCACACCGGCTCTCGACGGTGCGCGACGCGGACCAGATCATCGTGCTCGACAAGGGGCGCATCGTCGAGCGCGGCGACCACGACAACCTGGTCGCACGCTCCGGCATGTATGCCGAACTCGTTGGATCGATGAGTTGAATTTCCGTCGTTCCTGCGCGCGTTTGCGGCAGGAACGACTCGCGCACGTCTTGCGGCGCATTAGATGTTCATGAGCGTCTGATCGACCATGCGCTGTGTCTTGATGGTCTGCGCATTCGCCTGGTAATTGCGCTGCGCGGTGATCAGCTTGACCAGCTCGTTCGTCAGATCGACGTTCGAGTTTTCGGTTGCCCCGCCTTGCAGCGTGCCGTGGTTCGTCGAACCCGGTGCCGATATTTGCGCGACGCCGGAAGACGACGTCTCCTGAAACTGGTTGTTGCCCAGATTCACCAGTCCGTTCTGGTTCGCGAAGTTGGCGAGCGCGATCTGGCCCAGCGCCATGGTCTGTCCGTTCGTGTACCGGCCTGTGAGCGTGCCGTCGTTGCCTATCGTGAAGCTCGTGAGCTGTCCCGCCGAATAGCCGTCCTGCGCCAGCGCGTTGATGCCGTCCTTGCTGCCGAACTGCGTTGTGCCGCCAAGCTTCAGCAGCAACGGTTGCGGCGTGGCGGAACCGTTGCCGTTCGTCACGGAGAAGTTGAACGCAAGCGCCGTGGTGGTCGGTTTTCCAGAAGCGTCTACCGTACCAGTCAGATTGCCCGACGTATCGAACTTCGCGCTGCCGATGGGCGTGCTGGGCACGTTGCCCGGCTGGCCTGCGTACACGTCCCACATGCCGGCGCTTTTCTTCACGAAATACATCGACACCTGTTGCTGGCCGCCGAGCGAGTCGTATACGGGCACCGACGTCGAGAAGTTGTACGTGGCGCTGTCCGCGGCGTTGAAGGCAATCGGGTTGGGCGTCACGGTGACCTTGTCGCCCGCTGCCGCGACGCCGGTGAGCGTGACGGTTTCACCCATGCCGAGTTTGATCGGCGCATTGGCGGCGTAGCTCAGTCCCGTTTGCGATGCGCCGGCGCTGGACGTCAGGTTATAGGTGGTGGGGCTCGTGAAGGTCAGGGTCCACGTGTCCGCGTTGGTGCCTTGCGTGCCGTCCGTGATCGTTGCGCCTTTGCTCGCGAGCGCGCCCGAGGCGGTGACGGTGGGCATGCCGAGCTTGAGCGCATCGTGCGCGTTCAGGTTGAGGCTCGCCGTGATGGTGCTCGTGGCGGTGGGCGCAATGTTCGTCGTCGGCACCTTCAGCGCAACCGTGTTCGCGGTTTCCACGATGCCGTTCGCGTTGGCCGCATAACCCATCAGCTTCAGGCCGTCCGCGTTCGTGACGAAGCCGTTGCGGTCGAGTTGGAACACGCCGTCGCGCGAGTAGGTGAGCGCGCCGTTGTTCGACATCTGGAAGAAGCCGTTACCGTTGATGGCAACGTGCAGCGCGACGTTGTCCGTCGTGATGGTGCCTTGCGAGAAATTCTGTTCGACGCCGGCGAGCCGCGAACCGAGTCCGATCTGGTTGTGCACCGCGGTGGCGACCGAATTTGCATAGATGTCGGCGAACTGCGCCTGGCCGTGCTTGAAGCCGGTTGTGTGCGCGTTCGCAATGTTGTGGCCGATCACGTCGAGGTCTTTCGATGCGCCTGCCAGTCCGCTCAGTCCTTGCTGGTAACCCATGATGGTCTCCGTTTCCAGTTGAAGCCGCCCGCGTTGGGATGATGCTGGCGACCATCGAAGGCCGGCCGCCCGGCTGCGAACATGCTGAGGTGGAACGCAGCGGCGCACAACGGCGTTCATGGAATCTCGACGGTATCTCGACGCGCAGGCGTCGCGCGTTGCATGAGAGGCGGGTCAGAAGGCGAAATTCATCAGATATCCATAGAAACTCGACGGAGCCTCAACTGAAGCATGCGTCACTAGCGGGAGCAGGAACACACACCGTCTGACAGGAGCATGCGCATGACGACGACCGCCCCTTCCTCGAGCGATACCGGCGCATTGATCCGGCAAGCAACGCAGTCCGTGATCAGCGGCGCGACCCGCTCGTCCATCGACGTCGATACGCTGGTGGCCGCGCTCGTCACCGCGAAGACCGCGGGCCAAGCTGGCATGCTCAGCCGGAAGCAGACCGCGGACAACGTGGAGCTTTCGGCGGTGGGGAAGATTCAGGCTGCGCTTGCCTCGCTGCAATCCGCGTTGCGCGGCTTCACAGACGGCACGGCGCTCAACGCGCTCACGGTGGCCGTGAGCGGAAGCGGTCTGAAGGCGACGGTCAAGACGGGCGCGGCGACCGGCACGTACAGCGTGGCGGTGACCAACATTGCAACCGCCAACAAGATTTCGTCGCAGGCGTTCGCGCGCGATGCGAGCCCTGGCAGCGGCACGCTGACGGTCGGCGTGGGCAGCCGCACGATGCAGATCAACGTTGCCACGGGCAGTTCGCTCGCGAGCGTCGCGAAAGCGATCAATGCGGCCGCAGACAACCCGGGTGTTTCGGCCGCTATCGTCACCGCGACGGACGGCCAGCATCTCGTGCTCACGGCAAGGCAGACCGGCGCTGCAAGCACGATTTCGATATCGGCTGGCAGCGGTCTCAGCGCGAAGCTCAATACGTCGGCCTTTACGCAAATCACTGCGGGAAAAGACGCGAAATTTTCCATCGACGGCAATACCGTAACCAGCGCAAGCAACACCGTCGAGGGAGCGCTGACCGGCATCACGCTCGCACTGACCGCAGAGGCCGTGGGCACCACGCAAACCGTTTCGGTCGAGCGGGATACGACAGCGTCAACGAAGGCCATTACCGATTTCGTCGCCGCCTACAACCACTACATCGCAACGGAGAAGAGCCTGACCTGGGATGCGTCGCAGCCTTTGGCTTCGCGCGCGGGGCCGCTGCTGGGCGATGCGATGACCAACGCCATCACCAATCGGTTTGGCAGCCTGATCAGCGGCGGTGTCGCCGTTGGAGGGCGAACGTACAGCCTCTCGTCCATCGGCATCGACCTGCAACATGACGGTACGCTTGCCGTGAACGCCACAACGCTGCAAAAGGCGCTGACGGGCGCGGGCTCCGCGATGTCGGCGTTGTTCAACTCGACGAACGGCATCGGGGTGAAGCTGAATACGTTCATCGATACGTACACGAGGCCGAGCGGCACGTTCGATCAACGCACGCGCACATTGAACGCCGACCTGGGCAAGCTGACGGACCATATGACGCAGCTCAAGCACTACCAGGACACGCTGAAAGCACAGTACAACGCGCAGTTTCAGGCGCTCAACGTGCTCATGACCACCATGCAGAACAACACCCGCTATCTGAACCAGCTGTTCGGCGGGGCCGGCATGCCGGGGACGCTGCATCGCCGGTAAGGCGATGCGGGTTCAATAGAAGCGGAGCAAGAAAAAAACGACGCTCGCAGCACGTGAGCGGCGCGCGGTGTCTCCGCGTGCCGCCGTTTTTTGTGCTTACTGCAAGAGCTTCAACACCTGCTGCGGCAGCGAGTTCGCTTGCGCAAGCACCGAGATACCGGCTTGCTGCAGCACTTGCGCCTTCGAAAGATTCGCCGTTTCCGAAGCAAAGTCCGCGTCCACAATTTGCGCCCGCGCGGAGTTCAGGTTGGTCGATTGCGTCTGCGTGTTGCTGATGGCCGACTGGAACGTGTTCTGCGTTGCGCCCAGCGTTGCCTGGAAGTTGTTGACTTGCGAGAGCGCTGCGTCGATTGCAGTAATGGCGTTCTGCGCGCCCGAGGTGGTCGAGATATCGACACCCGAGACACCGAGGCCTGCCGCGTTCCACGTGGTCGAGCCGAAACTGGCGGTGATCGTCTGGTTCGCCGACGCGCCGATCTGGAAGTTCACGCTGCCCAGACCGCCGAGCACGGCCTGACCGTTGAACGTGGTCTGCGTCTGCACCCGGTTGATTTCCGTGAGACGCGTGGCCACTTCGGTTTGCAGGTTCGCTTGCGCTGCCGAGCCGAGCGAGCCGTCGCCCGATTCCACGGCCAGCTGGCGAATGCGCTGCAGGTTGGCCACGGTCGACGAGATCGCGCCCGACGCGGTCTGCACCATCGAGATGCCGTTGTTCGCGTTCATCACGCCTTGATTCAGTGCATTGATGGCAGCGGTCTGGCTGGTGGCGATGGCGAGGCCGGCGGCGTCGTCCGCGGCGGTGTTCACACGCTTGCCCGACGACAGGCGGTTGATCGCTTGCGACAGGGCGCTTTGTGAACCGGAGAGGTTTGTCTGCGTCGTCAGCGACAGGATGTTGGTATTGATATTGAGCATCGGTGACCTCTTGAAAGTAAGAGATGGATAACGTGCGGTCAGGTTGCCGGCGATGGAAATTGCATCGTTATCGGGCAACCTTTCTCCGTTATCGGCCGATGGTTGTTTTTATTTAGGATCGTTAACCAAAAAATGCAGAAAAAAATACCGGCCTGTGGCCGGTGAAAAAAAGAGCTGTTGCTCTTGAGGAAGCGGGCCAATTATTTCAGCCGATTATGGACGTTTAATCGAGATTCAATGGATGGCATTTGAATACGAAAAATCCGTGCAACGGCGCTGCCTCCATTGAATCTCAACAGTATCTCAACACGATATGGGCGCTGCGCTCCGATGATCTAGCCGTTCCTCGCGCATATGCGGCATCGCATCGAGATTGCGGATTTTGTGAAAGCACAGATGCAAACCCACATGCGAGCGCGAGAAATGAATTGAACGCTGTTTGCACAAGGCTCCGGCCAGACCCTCGGAGTGCCAGGAGCCATTTGGCCGACCGCTTTCTGGGTCGGCTTTTTTTCACGCGGATGAAGCGCCTGAAAACCTGTGAAGTACTGGAGAGAACGTGTTCTACATGAAAGGCAAGCGCATCGCGAAGGGCGTGGCCGCTGCGGTGGTGCTGATGTCCCTTGCTGCATGCAAGGATCCCGGTGGCGCCGCGAATAGAGGCGCTGCACAGGAAAGTCCGCGCGCGCAGGTCAGTGTGGTGATGCTGCGTGCGCAGGCGGTGCCGCTTACCACCGAACTGTCGGGACGTGTGGTGGCCTCGCTGGAGGCCGAGGTTCGTCCGCAGGTCACGGGCATCATCCAGAAGCGTCTTTTCCGCGAAGGCGGCGAGGTGAAGGCC
This sequence comes from Paraburkholderia kururiensis JCM 10599 = LMG 19447, assembly GCF_003986935.1. Classification (GTDB taxonomy): domain Bacteria; phylum Pseudomonadota; class Gammaproteobacteria; order Burkholderiales; family Burkholderiaceae; genus Paraburkholderia; species Paraburkholderia kururiensis. The sequence continues at coordinate 158,100 of NZ_RJZE01000008.1, forward strand.
GGCGAGGCGCTGTACCAGATCGACCCGGCGACCTATCAGGCTGCGTACGACAGCGCACGTGCAGCGCTCGTGAAGGCCGAGGCCGCGGTGCCCGGCGCGCTGGCGAAGGCCGACCGCTATAGCGACCTCGTCAGGCGCAACGCCGTCAGCAAGCAGGAATACGAAGACGCGGCAGACGTGCTCGCGCAGGCCCGCGCCAACGTAGCCGTTGCCAAAGCCGCCGTGGAGACGGCGAGAATCGCGCTCGACTACACCACCATCCGCGCGCCGATCTCGGGCCGCATCGACCGGTCTTCGCTCACGCCAGGCGCGCTCGTCACGGCGGGTCAGGCCGTAGCGTTGACCACCATCCGCCAGATCGATCCGATCAACGTGGACCTCACGCAGTCCAGCGCGAGTCTGCTCGCGCTGCGCGAGGCAATCGAATCGGGACGTCTTCAGTCGGCGGGTTCCGGCGTAGGCGTGAGGCTGAAACTCGAGAACGGCACGCTTTATCCGTACGCCGGCAAACTCGAATTCGCCGAATCGAGCGTGAACCAGGCGACGGGCACTTACGTCCTGCGAGCCGTGCTGCGCAATCCCGCGCGTCTGCTGCTGCCCGGCATGTACGTGCGGGCATGGGTCGACGAGGGCACTGCGCCCCACGCGTTTCTGATCCCGCAGCGCGCAGTGAGCCGGGGCCTGCGCGGCGAGGCCACGGCGCTCTTCGTGCGCAACGGCAAGGTGGTGGAGCAGACCTTGACCGGTGCGCGGCAGGTCGGCAACGACTGGCTCGTGCAGACTGGCGTGGCCGATGGCGACCAGGTGATCGTGGAAGGTAGCCAGCTCGTAAGAGAAGGCGACGCCGTGACGGCGGTGCACGTCGAACTCGACAAGGCGACGGGCGCGGTTCGTCCCACGCGTGCCGTAGCTCGCGCGGATAACGCCGATTCGCCGGGCGCCCCACGCCCGGCGCTGATCCGCGACCGGCAGGCAAGCCGAAGCTGAGGGCGCGATGTCGGAATTCTTCATCAGGCGCCCCGTATTCGCGTGGGTCATCGCCATTGCCGTCATGCTGGGCGGGCTGCTTGCATTGCGAACGCTGCCTGTCGCGCAGTATCCCGAGATTGCGCCCACCACCATATCGATCAGCGCGTCTTACCCCGGCGCCGATGCGCAGACGGTGGAGAACTCCGTCACGCGCGTGATCGAGCAGGGCATGACGGGTCTCGACCATCTTCTGTACATGTCGGCCACCTCCAGCGCCACGGGCGAGGTGGAGATCCGGCTCACGTTCACGCAGGACGCCAACGCCGACGTGGCGCAGATGCAGGTGCAAAACAAGCTGCAACTCGTCGTCTCGCAGTTGCCGCAGATCGTTCAGAGCACAGGGCTTTCCGTGACGAAATCGTCGGCGGCCTTTCTGATGGTGATCGGCTTCGCGTCCGTGGACGGCAAATTGTCGTCCGCCGATCTGGACGACTACGTGGGCAGCACGCTCAACGAGACCATCAAGCGCGTGCCCGGCGTCGGCAACACGCAGTTGTTCGGCTCGGGCTACGCGATGCGGATCTGGCTCGACGCCGACAAGCTGGCGCGCTATGCGCTGATCCCGAGCGACATCGAGACTGCACTTAGAGCGCAGAACACGCAGGTATCGGCGGGGCAGCTCGGCGCCCAGCCGGCGCGCTCCGGGCAGCAGCTCAACGCCACCGTCACGGCGCGCAGCCGCCTGCAAACGCCGGCGGAATTCGGCGACGTCATCGTGAAGAGCGCGGCAGACGGTGCGATCGTGCGCCTGCGAGACGTGGCGCGCGTCGAGATTGGCGCGGAGAACTACACCTATGTCTCGCGCTACAACGGCATGCCGGCGTCGGGCCTTGGCATCAACCTCGCCACGGGCGCCAATGCCGTCGATACCGCGAGAGCGGTCAAGGCTGCCATCCATGCGCTTTCCGGCACGCTGCCCGCGGGCGTCAAGGTGTTCTATCCGTACGACACCACGCCGTTCGTGACGCGCTCCATCGACGAAGTGCTGAAGACCCTGGCCGAAGCCGTGGTGCTCGTGTTCATCGTCATGCTCGTGTTCCTGCAGAACGTGCGCGCCACGCTGATCCCGGCGCTCGCCATTCCCGTGGTGCTGCTCGGCACGCTCGGCGTGCTCGCCGTGTCCGGCTATTCGATCAACACGCTGACGATGTTCGCGATGGTGCTCGCCATCGGCCTGCTGGTGGACGACGCCATCGTCGTGGTGGAGAACGTGGAGCGCGTGATGGCGGAGCAGGGGCTTTCCGCACGCGAGGCCACGCGCAAGTCGATGGGCGAGATTACGGGCGCGCTGATCGGCATTGCCACGGTGCTCTCCGCCGTGTTCGTGCCGATGGCGTTTTTCTCCGGCGCAACCGGCGTGATCTATCGCCAGTTCTCTATCACCATCGTCACGGCCATGCTGCTTTCCGTGCTTGTGGCGCTCGTGTTCACGCCGGCGTTGTGCGCAACCCTGCTCAAACGCCGCGATGCAAACCACAAGGGCAATCACAACGGACGCGGCTTTGGCGCCTGGTTCATGCGTACCTTCGAACACGGCTCGCTCACGTATCGCGAGGGCGTGCGGGGCGTCATGGCGCGCGGCACCCGGTTCCTGCTCGCGTTCGTGGCGCTTCTCGTTGCGCTCGCGTGGCTCTTCACGCGGCTGCCCGGGTCGTTTCTGCCGGTGGAAGACCAGGGCATGGTGATGACGTCCGTCCAGTTGCCGGTGGGTGCCATGAGCGACCGCACCGCCCGCGTGCTCGACGAGGTCACGCACTACTACCTGCACAACGAGCGCGACGCAGTGGAAGGCGTCATGACGATCGAGGGCTTCGGCTTTGGCGGCTCGGGGCAGAACGTGGGGCTCGCCTTCGTGCGGCTCAAGGACTTCGACCAGCGGGGCTCGAAGCGGCTTTCGGCCGAGGCTGTCGTGCAGCGTGCCACCGAAGCGTTCGCGCGTATCAAGGACGCGCAGGTGTATGCGCTGCTGCCGCCCACCATCGAAGGCATGGGTACCTCGAACGGGTTCGATCTCTATCTGGAAGACAGCAACGGCGCCGGGCGCGACCGCTTGATGGGCGTGCGCGACCAGTTGTTGAGCGCGGCGGCCCGCAGCCCGCTGCTCGCGAATACGCGCCCGGCCGGCCAGGAGAACGCCCCGCAATTCGCCGTGGACATCGACGAGGAACAGGCGAGCGCGCTGGGCGTGAACCTGCACGACATCAACACGACGCTCTCCATCGCGTGGGGCAGCGACTACGTGAACGACTTCATCGACCGGGGCCGGGTCAAGAAGGTCTATCTGCAGGCCGACGCCGATTTCCGCATGCAGCCGTCCGACCTCGGCAGCTGGTTCGTGCGCAACGCGGGTGGCGCAATGGTGCCGTTCTCGTCGTTCGCGAGCGGCCGGTGGACGTCCGGTCCCCTGCAACTGGAGCGCTACAACGGCAGCGCCGCCGTGGAAATTCAGGGCGAAGCGGCGCCGGGCGTCAGTTCCGGCACGGCGATGAAGGAGATGGACCGCATTGCCGCGCAACTGCCTGCAGGCTACCGCCACGAGTGGACCGGGCTGTCCTGGCAGGAGCGCCTCTCGCGCAATCAGGCGGCCGCGCTGTACGCCATGTCGGTGCTCGTCGTGTTCCTCTGCCTCGCCGCGCTCTATGAAAGCTGGACCATTCCGCTTGCCGTCATGCTGGCCGCGCCCATCGGCATTGCGGGGGCCGTGGTGGCCGCGCTCGCCTTCGGTCAGACCAACGACGTCTATTTCAAGGTGGGGCTCTTGACCACCATCGGGCTTGCGGCGAAGAACGCCATTTTGATCGTGGAGTTCGCGCTGGATCGCGAGGCCCGCGGCGCCAGCGCCGCTCATGCCGTGCTCGAAGCGGCCACGCAACGGCTGCGGCCCATTCTGATGACCTCGTTCGCCTTCATTCTTGGCGTCGCGCCGCTCGCGTTTGCCACAGGCGCAGGCTCCGGCGCGCAGAACGCGATCGGCGTAGGCGTGATGGGCGGCATGGTTGCCTCCACGGTGTTGGGCGCGTTCTTCGTACCGCTGCTGTTCGTGGCGGTGCGCATGGCGTTCCCGGCCGCGCGAATGGACGACAACAAGGAAGACGACAGGGATGGTCCGCGATGAACGCCATCACATCGATCGTCATGAGCGTGACCGCGACATGCCATGCGCGCACCGCGGTGACGCTTGCAAGCGGTCTCGTGCTCGCCGGGTGCGCCGTGGGCCCCGACTATCGGCAACCCGAGATGGCTGTGCCCGATAAATGGGCCAGCGTCGGCGCCATGACGCCCGCCAGCCGGCCCGAACTCGCGCAGTGGTGGACGCGGCTCAACGATCCCTTGCTCGATGGGCTGATCGACGAAGCGGTTGCCGGCAATCTCGACGTGGCCACGGCGCGGGCGAAGGTGCGCGAAGCGCGTGCGCTCTATCGGCAGGCGGCGGGCACTGCGTGGCCGTCTTTGCGGGCAAGCGTTTCCGGAACGCGCTCCGGGGGACCGGGCCGCATGTCGCCGGGCGCTTCTTCCACCACTTCGTCCACCACTTCGTCCACCACCAACATCAACTCAGGCACGGGCAACGCAGGCGACCTGTTCCAGGCAGGCTTCGACGCAAGCTGGGAACTCGACCTGTTCGGTGCGAGCCGGCGGGCCCAGGAGGCCGCGAAGTACGGCGTCGACGCGGCGCAGTGGGGGCTCAGTGCAGCGCTCCTCACGCTGATCGGCGATGTGACGTCGTCGTATGTGCAGGCGCGCGGTTATCAGGCGCGGCTCGCGTTGGCGCGCGACACGGCTGCATCGCAGGAGGAAACAGCGCGCATCACGCGCCTCAAGTTCGAGGCCGGTGCTTCCTCGGGGCTCGATGCAGCCAACGCGGCGGGGCAGGCGCAAAGCACGCGGGCCGCCATTCCTGCTTTCGAGGCCGCTTATGCGCAGACCGTGCATGGCCTTTCCGTACTGACAGGCCAGCCGCCCGAGGCGTTGCTCGACCGCATGGAACAGCCGGAGCCGCTGCCCACGCCGACGCTGCCCGTCTCGCTCGGCGTGCCCGCAGACGTGCTGCTTGCGCGTCCCGATGTGCGTCTTGCGGAGCGTCGGTACGCGCAGTCCACGGCCAAAGTGGGGCAAGCCGAGGCCGCGCGTTACCCGAGCGTGAGCCTCACGGGAAGTCTCATAACCTCGGCCACGCGGCCGGGCGACCTGGGCCAGCGCTCCTCGATCGGCTGGGCGTTCGGACCTTCTCTCACGGTGCCGCTCTTCAACGGCGGGCGGCTCAAGGCCGGTGTCGAAGTGGCGCAGGCCGAGCGGGACCAATCCTTCATCGCGTGGCGCGCGGCCGTGTTGAACGCACTGAAGGACGTGGAAGGCGCGAGCGTCGCGCTGTACCAGGAGAACGAACGCATCGCGGCGCTGCGCACCTCCGCTGCCTCGTACCGCACCGCCGCGGATCTGGCTCGCCTGCTGTATCGCGCCGGCTCCACGAGCTTTCTCGACGTGCTCACGGCAGAGCGCTCGCTCTATCTGGCCGAGGACGCGCTGATCCAGAGCCGGGTGCTCTTCACGACGCACTACGTCGCGTTGAACAAGGCGCTGGGCGGCGGCTGGAACGGACACATCGATACGTCGACGCCGGAAGTCGTCGACGCCCACACCGGCCCGCATCTCGACACGACGCGGGACTGACCTCACTACGCGAGACACCAACATGCTCGTCGCACACGCATTGCGTTTTCTCCCCGAGTTCGTTCCAGGCAGCGATCTGAAATCGCGGTTCAGAAGAGTGCGCATCTGGATGTATGCGGCGCTTCATCCGCGCGCCGCCCGTTGCTGGTTCAACGCGCTTGTGGAGCACCGGGTGCTTGCCGATATCGCGCGGCACGACCGGCGCTTTGCGGAGCGGCCGTTTCATGGGCTCGCGCAGTTGCATCTGGGCGCGCTTGAGCGTGTAGCGATGATTCGGGACCACCACGTTCTGATGGAACGCCTGCTGGGCGACGCGCTCACGCGGCGTATCTATCTGATGGGCGAGCACGTCGTGCTGGCCGCGTGTCCGCCGTTCTCGATCGTGCTGAAGAGCGTGACGCGCTGCCGGCGCGAGGGACTGTTGACCGTCGCATGCACGGACGCCGAAACCGGCGTCGATCTCGCATGGGCCACGCTCACGCTCGAAATGCGATATGACACGCGCACGCCGGGGCTCTTCATCGGTGGCCTGCAGGGGCCGGGCGGTGAGCACCGCGAGCGCGTGCGCATCGCCACGCGGGCGAGCCATGGGCTGCGCCCGAAGGCGGCGGTCATGGAGGCGATCGGCGCGTTGTGCGAGCTGCTGGATATCCGCTCGCTCACAGCGGTGGCGCGCTCGGCGCATGTATCGAGTGCAGGCACCGACGCGTTCCGCTCCGACTACGACGCGTTCTGGCAAGAGTTGGGCGGAACGCGAGCGGGGGACCGTTTCGCGTTGCCGCTGGTGCCGCCGCATCGCACGATCGACCAGGTGCCGTCGAACAAGCGAGCGGCGTTCCGGCGCCGGCAGACATTGATCGCGCAGATGAAGGAACAGCTTCGGTACTGCGTGGAGCGCGTGAGGCACGAGAGCTCGCCGCGCAGCGATCCGCCCGCACGGAAGGAGACGGCGCCGACACTGGCGTATGCGGTGCAGTGAGCGACGCGAAAGCGCTGTCTGCGCGATGTAGGCGCAGGCGCTTCTTTCGCTTCCGCCGTCGCGCCTGATGTGCCTTATTTTGCGAGTGCCTGGATGGGTGCGTCGGCCACTACACCTTCTCGCGAATACAGCACGGCATGACAGGACGCATCGAAGGCCACGGCCGTCAACGGCAAGCGGTCCTGGCGCACGTTGGAGGCAAACGACGCTCCGCCATCGTCGCTGTGCACGACGAGACCATCCAGACCCACGCCGACGATAGTCGAGCCGCACAGCACGAGCGACGCGATGGACGACTTGCTCTGCGTTTCCACGCGTTGCCACGTTTCGCCGTGATCGGCGCTCTTGTACAGCGAGCCGCGCAGGCCGCCGACAAACAGCGTGCCGTCGGCAGCGGCTGCGCCGGTCCAGAACGATCCCTTGTAGCCGGTGCTGAGGTAGCGCCAGTGCGCGCCGCGATCGTCGGAACGCAGCACCATGCCGCGTTCGGCCGGCGCGTAGAGCCGGTCCTGTGCGTCCACGAAGAGGCCTTGCAGATTCAGGTCCGCGCGTTGCCCCTCGCCGGGGGAGGGCAACGTGACTGCTCGCCAGTGCGCTCCGCCATCCGACGTTTCCAGCGTCAGCGACCACAGGCCGACGGCCACACCGTGATCCGCGTCGAAGAAGTGGACCGCGAACAGCGGACGGTCGGTCTTCGTGTCGCTGCGTTGCAGTTGCCAGGTTTCGCCGCCGTCCGTGGTGCGCAGCACGACGCCCCAGTGGCCCACGGCCCAGCCTTGCCGCGCATCGACGAACGAGACGGAGGTCAACGTGACGTCCACCGGCACGCGTTTCGCCTGCCGGTGGGTCTTGCCGCCGTCATCGGAGAGCAGAACGACACCATGGTCGCCCACCGCGACGATGCGCGAGCCGGCTGTGGCAGTGCCCAGCATCGTGGCCGAGGCCGCATACGGCACGGAGGCGGCCGGTGCAGCCAACGGTGCGGGTGGCACGTTGTCCGTCGTCACGGCGGCCAGGGCGACGAGCGGCAAAGACAGAAGCGCCGCGCAGGCGAGAGCAGAGAGGCGAGAAGTCATGGCGGCGTTCAATGATGTTGGAGTCCGGTTGCGTGCACGGGGCGGCGGCGCGGGAAGAGCTTTTCGAGCCAGACGACCATGGCGGGCAGCGCGGTCATCGCCATCACCATGTTCACCATGAACATGAAGGCGAGCAGCTTGCCCATGTCGGCCTGAAATTTCAGCTGCGAGAACGACCACGTCGCCACGCCAATGGCGAGCGTGATGGCCGTGAAAATGGTGGCCGTGCCCACTTCGAGAATTGCGTGCTCGATGGCCTTCACGGTGGGCTGGCCGTTGGCCACGTGCAGCAACAGGCGGTTGTAGATATAGAACGCGTAGTCCACGCCGATGCCCACCGCGAGCACCATCACAGGCAGCGTGGCTACCGTGAGGCCGATCTGCAGTTCCTTCATGAACCAGTAGCCCACGAAGGTGCCCACCGTCAGCGGCAGACAGCACGCGATAACAGCGCGCAGATCGCGATAGACCAGGAACACCAGAATCACGATGGCCGCGTACACGTAAAGCATCATCGGCAGTTCACTTCTGGCCACTTCGTCGTTGATGGCGGCCAGCACGCCGGCATTGCCCGAGGCGAGCCGCATGCTCACGCCCGGCGGCGCGCTGGTGGTGCGGAACGCCTTCACCGCGTCGATGACGCGCTGGATCGTGGTGGCCTTGTGGTCGGTGAGGAAGAGGTTCACGGCGGTCATGCTGCAGTCTTTGCGCATCGTGCCGCGCACGCGCGCAATTTCCGTGGAGAGCGCGGCGTAATTGGCAGGGTCGATGGGCACCACGCTCATCTTCGGATTGCCTTCGTTATAGCCTTCGTTGTAGAGCCTCAATTGTGCGGAGTAAGACGCTGCGGAAAGCACGCCGTCCACGTGCTGCATGGCCCACGTAAAGCGGTCCTGGTAGAGGCCGATGTTGACGTTGTTGCAACTCTCCGGCGGCGCTTCGAAGATCACCGTCAGCCAGTCGAGGCCCGTATCGAAGTTGCTGGAGATAGCCACGGCGTCGCGGTTAAAACGTGCATCGGCGCGTAGTTCGGGAGCGCCTGGCTGCAACGTGCCCACCACGCGATCGCGGCCTTGCCATACCGCCACCGCGAAAACGCAGGCGGTGAGCGCCAGCACGACGAGCGCATTGCGCGGTTCCGCCACGCGAGCCACCACGCGCAGCCAGGACGCCTGGTGTTCACGGCGAACCAGCGCCTTGTCCGCGTAGGCCTTGCTCACGTTGAAGAAGGAGGCTGCCACGGGCAGCATCACGAGGTTCGTGACGATCTTGTACGCCACGCCGAGCGAAGCCGCGATGGCCAGCTCCCGCACCATCGGAATGGGGATCAAGAGCAGCGTGATGAACGAGACGAACGCCGTGACGAGCGCGAGCGTGCCGGGAATCAGCAGTCCGCTGAAGCTGTCGCGGCACGCGTCGAAGTTGGAATGCCCATGCGAAATACCGCGCACGATGTAGTTGATCTGCTGCACGCCATGCGACACGCCGATGGCGAACACAAGAAACGGCACCAGCACCGCGAGCGGATCGAGCCCGAAGCCGAGCAGGCGCAGCGTGCCGAACTGCCAGACCAGTGACGTGAGCGAACACAGAACGGGGAGCAGGGTAAAGCGCAGCGAGCGGCAGTACCAGTACACGGCGGCGGCCGTGAGCAGCAACGCAATGGCGCAGAACTTGAACACGGAACGCGCGCCGTCGGCGATGTCGCCTATCTGCTTGGCGAAACCGATGATCTGGATTTCGAAGTCGCCGTCTTCGAACTTCGAACGAATGCGCTGTTCGAGCAGATGGTTGTAATCCACGTAGTCGAGCTTGGCGCCGTGGGCGTCGTATTCGAGCAGCTCGGCGGTGATCATCGCGCTCGTTTCGTCGCGCGAGACCAGCGTGCCGACGAAGCCCCCTTGTCTTGCCGCGCGCCGGATATTGCCGATGGTTTCGCTATCGAGTTGCGCGGGCGTGATCGTGCTGTCGATCAGCGGGTCCGCGCGAAAGCCGTCCTCGGTAATTTCATTCACGAAGCTGTTGGGCGTCCACAGCGACTGCACGCCCAGCCGTTCGATGTTGGGCAGGAAGATGACCGCCTGCGTCACGTCGTAAAGCCGCTTGAGCGCCGCGGCATTCCAGATGTTGCCGTGGCGCGCCTTGACGACGATGTTCAGGCGGTTCGCTCCCAAGGTGTCGTTGCGATATTTCTCGAACGTCTGGATGTACTCGTGCCCGACGGGCATCTGCTTGTCGAAGCCCGCATCCATGCGCAACTGCGTGGCGAACCACGCCATGACGAGCGTGAACACGGCGAGGGCGGCAAGAATGAGGCGCCGGTGAGAAAAGACGAATGCTTCGAAGCGGAGCACGGCGCGTTGCAGCGCCGTGGTGGTGTCGGGCGGAGTGGGCATGGCGCGGGAACGGTTTGCTTGAGAGGGGACGGCTTCGGTCAGAAGTTGCGCGACAGCGTGAGGCCGACGAAATTGCGGTCGCGATATGGCTGGTCGAATACGCTCTTGCCGCCGAAGAATGCGGAGTAGTTGATAGCGGCCTGCCAGTTCGCCGGGTTCTGGATGAACGTCACGACGAGATTGACCGACTTCGCGCCTTCCATGAACTGGCCCACGGCATTCGGCGTTCTACCGCTCACGGCCTGGAAGTAATAGACCTCGGGAATCACCTGCCAGCCCGGAATCAGTTTGCCGTCGTACACCCAGCTGAAGTCCAGGTTATAGCCCCACGACGTTTTCGTGCCCACGGGCCTGGGCGTGCCGTTGGCGCTGTACTCCTGGCCCCATCCCCATGCGCCTGCGGAAATCGGGTCGTTGCCGTAGTACTGCTTGAGGCCCGGGTAGCTCACCACCACGGCTTCGGCCATGAGCGTGGCGGTGTCCGCCCCCAGCAGCTTCAGGATGGTGTGGGCGTTGCTGGGCGTGAGGCTCAGCATGCCCGTAAGGTGCCACTGAAACTTCTTTTCGTTGGCCCAGCAGTTGCCGTTGTTCGACGCGCAGCCGCTCACGGCCGGGTTGAGCGCGACGGCATCGCGCGGGCGATACGACAGTTCGGTGCCGATGGCCCAGTCGCCTATCGGCATGTTCGCGCTGATGCCGAAGAGGCGCCGGTCTTCGGCATACGCCCAGCCCGAATGGCCCGTGCCGCCCGCGTTCGTGCTGAAATTCGGCGACTTGTCGTTGTAGCTCATCACGTAGAAGCCGAGATTCACCGGCGTGCCCGCGGGCTGCCAGCGCAGCGCGGTGCCCCATTGCCCGCCGTTCTTCGGCTTGACCTCGATGAGCCCGTAGGCGTCGTGGCCCCGGCCCATGCCGTTGGCGAACGACCAATAGCTGCCCGAAGGCGGCAGGTAGTTGCCGTTCCAGTTGCTCTGGATATAGGTCTCCAGATTGAGCCCGTGGCCGAGGCCCGTTGCGAAGCTCGCGATAGGCGCGGGAAGCACCGCTTCTTTCAGCTGCGTGCCCGGCTGCGAGAGGCGCATCACGTCGATGGCATTGGTGGCGTTGATGCCGCCCGGCAGGAACAGGCTTTCGCCCCAGCTGATGACCTGATTACCCACGCGCACGCGCGCCGTTTCGCCGAACAGCTGAAACGACTTGCTGACCCAGAGGTCGAGCAGGCGAGCCTTGAAACGCAGGTCCGAACTCGCATCGGACGCCTGGCCGCTCGTGAGATACGACGGCGTGGCCGGGCTCAGGTAGCCGGTGGTGTGCGTGGCGGTGAAGTCGCGTATCCAGTTCACCCGCCCGAGGAAGGTGAAGTCGTCCGGCATCTTGAGCAGCAGTTCGTGACTGCCTTTCAGGTACGTCGTGAACGCATCGCCTTTGGCGTAGTTCAGGTTGCCCTGATCGCCCATGGAAGACGTGGGCGCGAGGCAGCCGGCCGGGGCGCCTGCTCCGGTCGCGCCCGCCGTAATGAGATCGCAGGCGGGCGACTTGGCGCGTATGCCGGTACCTACCGAGATGGTCGAATCGAAACTGCCTCTTACGTCGCTGAACTCGAAGTCGGCCGCTTGCGCGCCGACTGCTGAAAGCAGACCGCAGACAGATGCGGCGGCCGTGCGCATGCGAATCCCCTGGACACCGGACATGGTTGATCTCCTTGGCTTGTCTGTTTTGTGGGTGCTGGAACGACCCGGAATGACTGAGCGGGAATGACCCAGCGGGAACGACTCAGCGCTCGCTGATGGCGCGCAGGTTTTCAGCGGTGTAGAAGTCAGCGCGCATGCGCGGCCCCGTGGGTTCCGTGAAATAGCGAACGTCCTTGCCGACGCCGGCAGCGTGCGTGTCGAACACGTAGCGGCCTTCGGCCAGGTTGTTCTGCACCATGGCCATCACGTCGCAGGTGCCGGTTTCGTAGACGGGAATGAGGAAGCCTTCGCGCATCTTGGCAAGCTTGTCCTGACCGTCGAAGTCGTCCATCAGCACGGGGGCCCAGCTGTCTTCGTCCAGGTACACCACGCGCCGCGGGGCCGAGTGCCGCATGCCGGCCTTCACCGTGGCTTCGACCACCCATACGCGATGCAACTCGTAGCGGCGATGGCTCGGCGCGATGAAGTTGTTCTGGGCGATGTCTTCGAACTTCGACTGGAAGTCGAAGGCGCCGAAGTCGTTATAGGGCACGTAGATTTCCTTCTTGCCCACGAGCTTCCAGTTGAAGCGGTCCAGCGCGCCGTTGAACACGTTCGGTTCGTCCAGCGTGTACTGGTTTTCCATGCCGATCTGCGGCGCGTCATGCGAGTAGGCCGGCATGCGGCGCACGCGGCGCTGGCCCGGGAAGTAATAGAAGGTCTCGTTTTCCGGTTGGTTCAGATACTGCGTGATGGCGAGTGCCTGGCCCGCGAGCGCCGTGGGCGAGAGATAGGCGAAGTACACATAGAACTCGACGGGCGGGTAGGACGAGAGCGCGTGCGATCCTTTCTCGCCCCACGGAATGAAGAGCGTCTGCTCGGACTCGGCACGAATCCATTCGCTGCCGCCGCGGCGTGGCGACACGGCGGTGATGGTCTTCTTGTAGTCGATGCCCACGCCGCGATAGCGCAGCTTCGCGTTCCACATGGCTTCCACGCCGGTGGATGGAATGGGGAACGGGTAGCCCGGCACGGTGGCGTCCTTGATGCTCCAGCCGTCGTCGTTGAGTTTGGCCGTGCCCACGTTCTTGCGCGTGTTGGCCGCAACGAAGTCGGGCACGCCGCAGGTGCGGTGCGAAGGGTAGACGTCCATGCGATAGCCCTTCGTTTGCCGGATCATGGCGGCCTCGCCGGCGGAAAGGTGGTCCGCGTATTTATCGACGTTCGAGGCATCGATGGAAAAGAGCGGCTTTTCGTCCTTGTGCTTCCAGTACGCGAGGCGCAGCTTGCCCCATTCCCAGCCGGGCAACGGCGCTTCGGCGCCTTGCCACGCGGGAATGGTGCCGTCCTTGTTGGCTTCTTTTTCCGCGCCCGATGGCGTGAGCCGGTCCAGTGCAGCGGGGTCCGCGCCCACGGCCATGCCGGTGCCGAAAAGGAGGCTGGCGGCGAGCGTGGCGCTCAGTGTGGTTTTCAGGGTGGTGCTTGCACAGGCGGTGCGCCGGAATCGTTTTGTCTTCATGTCGTTTCCTCGAGTGAGTTGAATCGCTTTCAATGCTTGCGGATGGAGTGGGCGCGATCTGCACATGCGTGGGAACGACCGGCATTTCGCGGACGAACGCATCCCTCACGAAGCCGGCCTCAAGGCGGAGAGACTCCAGCCTTGAGCGCGGTGCTTCGTGATTTCGGGATCGCTTCGGAAGTACGGGAACGGCTTGCGGCGGGGCTAACGGTGGTTGGGCTGAGTGGCGGCAGTGGGCGCCCCGGTGGCGGGTTCGTCGTGCTGCGCGAGCGGCAGCATGCGTTTGAGCACCGCGTCTTTACGCACGAAGTGATGCACGAGAGCCGCGCCCGCATGAATCACGACGAGCGGCCAGGCCACCCATTGGCCGATGAAGCTGTGCACGGCCCACATCACGTCTTCCAGACCCGTTACGGAGAGACCGAAGATCGACCGGATCCACGCCGCGAACGCCGTGTTCCGGCATGCGGGAATGACGAAGAAGCCGAAGTTCGTGGGGTCGTAGGTGGTCATGTAGCCTGAAACGGGCATCAGAATCAGCAGGGCGTAGAGCGCCCAGTGCGCCACGTCTGCTGCGCGGTTCTCGATGCGCGAATGCGAAAGGTGGCGCGGCACGATGCCGAAGATCCGCCATAGCAGGCGGGGCAGCGTGAGAAACGCGATCGTGATGCCCAGAATCCAGTGGATGTTGAGAATGGGCACCACGCGCGCTGCGTTCGGCGTGGTGCCGAAGAGGGCGGGCTTGATGCTCGTCTCCGGGTCGACGAACCAGATGACGTAGTAGACGACCACATACGCGGTAATGAACGCCGCGGCGGTCAGCCAGTGGAACAGCATCGAGACATTGCCGTAGGACTCCAGCGTGTTTCTCCAGCGCATGGCGGTCTCCTTTGTCGAGGGTGGCGAAAAGCTCAGGAGGGCAGCAGAACCGTGATCACTTTCTCTTCGGTGTAGGCGAGCGCGCCGGTGATGCCGCCTTCGCGGCCTATGCCGCTGCTTTTGAGGCCGCCCCACGGAAGATTCGCATCCAGCGGGCTCCAGCAGTTCACGCCGACCGCGCCCACCTTCACCTGATGCGCGACGCGGTGCGCGCGCGTGAGATCGTTGGTCCAGAGCGTGGCCGCGAGTCCGTAGTCCGAATCGTTGGCGATGGCCACGGCTTCTTCTTCGGTATCGAACGCGATGATCGTGCCGACCGGGCCGAAGATTTCCTCTCGCGCGATGGTCATGCCGTTGTTCGCGCCGGCGAAGACAGTCGGTTTCACGAACCATCCCTTCTCGGGCTGGGAGACGCCGCCCACGAGCAGCTCAGCCCCTTCGTCGAGGCCGGCCTGAATGTAGCGGTTCACGCGTTCGAATTGCTGCTGCTTCGCGAGCGGTCCCATCTGCACGCCGGGCTCGCGCGGGTCGCCCACCTTGATGGTGGCCGCGGCTTCGGCCATCGCTGCGGCGAAGCGCTGGACGAGGCTGCGCTGCACGAGAATGCGCGAGCCCGCGGCGCAGACTTGCCCCTGGTTCACGAAGATGCCGAGGGCGCAGCCGCGCACGGCTTCGTCGAACGGCGCGTCTTCGAATACGATCTGCGGACTCTTGCCGCCCAGCTCCAGCGTCACGCGTTTGAACTGCGCGCCGGCAATGCGCTGAATGGTGCGGCCGGCTTCGGGGCTGCCCGTGAAGCTGATCTTCGCGACGTCCGGGTGCTCGCATAGCGCCCGGCCCACTACGTCGCCGCGCCCCGTGACCACGTTCACGACGCCATCGGGAAAGCCGGCTTCCTTGCACAGCGCGGCGAGATGCAGCGCGGACTGCGGCGTTTCTTCTGCCGGCTTGATGACCACCGTGCAGCCCGCGGCGAGCAAGGCCGCAAGCTTCCAGGTGGTAATCATGAGCGGCGCGTTCCACGGCACGATGGCGCCCACCACGCCGACGGGCTCGCGCACGGTGTACGAAAGCGTCCTGTTTCCCATGTAGCCCGCGGTGGGAATGGTCCGGCCTTCCAGCTGGTTTGCCCAACCCGCCGCGGCACGCAGGTTGGCGACAGCGTTCGGCACGTCCATCATGCGCGGCTCGATGGGCGAGCGGCCAATCGCGTGGGCGTCCATGTCGGCGAGCAGCGTCGTGTCGCGTTCGACCAGATCGGCGAGCCGGATCAGCAGACGCGCGCGCTGTGCGCCGTCCAGCGTGCGCCATGCACCACCGGACAATTGCGCGCTGGCTGCGGCGACGGCGCGTTGCACGTCTTCGGCGGTGCCTTCTGCGGCGCTCGCGTATTCGAGTTCGTCAACCGGATTCAGGAGGCGCATGCGACCGCCGTCGGAGGCATCGGCCGGTGTGCCGTTAATGAAGTGCTTCAGGTTCTGGCTCATGCTCATGAATTCATTGGGCGTAGAGAACGTTGGCCGCTTTAGCGGACGAACGGCACTTCCTTGAAGGCGGCATCGAGCGCGGACACGATGCGGTCGATCTCGGGCCGCTGGATCACGAGCGGCGGCGACAGGATGATCTTCGTGCCCACCGGACGCACGATCGCGCCGTTGCGGCGCGCCACTTCCGCGACGTTGTAGGCGTAGCCCGACATCGGGCTGATGGGCTCGTGCGTGGCCTTGTCGTTGACGAGGTCGATGGCGAGCATGAGACCTTTGCCGCGCACTTCGCCAATGGCTTCGAAGCGATCGGCGAACGGCTGCAATGCTTCGAGCAGATAGGCGCCCTGCTTGCCGGCGTTGCCGGGCAGATCTTCGCCCACCACGATGTCGAGGCTTGCGAGTGCGGCGGCGCAACCCACGGGATGGCCCGCGTACGTGTAGCCGTGCATGAGTTGCCCGGAGAAGTCCTGGTTGGTTTCGAAGGCCTGCGCCACGCGGTCGTTGAATACCGTGGCGCCCAGCGGCACGTATCCGGAAGACAGACCCTTGGCGAAGCACATGAAGTCCGGCTTGACGCCCCAGCCGCGCACGCCAAAGAGACTGCCGGAACGTCCGAATCCCGTGACCACTTCATCGGCGATCAGCAGGACGCCGTACTTGTCGCATACGGCGCGCACTTTGGGCCAGAAGCTTGCGGGCGGCACGATCACGCCGCCCGCGCCCTGAACCGGCTCGGCGATGAAGGCGGCGACGGTGTCCGGGCCCTGGAACTGGATCTCGCGGTCCAGCAGATCTGCACACAACGTCGACAGTTCTTCCGGGTCGCTCGTGAACGGATTGCGATACACCCAGGGGTTCTGCACCTGGAAGCAGCCGGGGATGAGCGGCTCGTAGTTGCGGCGGAAAACGGCGTTGCCATTGACCGATGCGCTCAGGAAGTGACTGCCGTGGTAGCCCTCTTTGAGCGAGATGAATTTCGTGCGGTCTTTCTGACCCAGGATTTTCCAGTACTGGCGCGCCAGCTTCAGCGCGGTTTCGGTGGAGTCCGAACCGTTGGAGCTGAACACCACGCGCTTCATTTCTTCGGGCGCGAGCACTTCCATCAGACGTGCGGAAAGCGCTTCGGCGGGCGGGTTCGACACGCCGTCGAACAGCTGGAAATACTCGAGCTGATCGAGCTGCTTCACGATGGCCGCCTTGACCTCGGGGCGGTTGTGCCCCACGTTGACGTTCCACAGTCCGCCCACGCCGTCGACGAAGCGGTTGCCGGATTCGTCGAAGACGTAGCAGCCGTCGCCGCGAACAATGCGCAGAGGCTTGCGTTCCTTCATCGCAGCGGGGTGCATCATGGGGTGCCAGAAGCGGGCGTTTTCGTAAGTCATCGTGTCTCCGTGCAGTGCATTGAAGCGCCACGAGGCGCAACGGGTGTGCTCGAGCGGGCGTGAGGCGGGTGCTATGCCCGACGCTCGCCGTGTGAACGAAGTTTCATTGCGAACACCGGCACGGCGGTATCCCAAATGAGCAAGTTCGAAAGTCGCTTCGTGTGTCGAGGTGCTTCAACGGCTGCGAAGTGAAGTGCCGTTGTCACCGCGCTGGTGCCTGTGCACTCTTTTGCGCCAAGGTGGCCCTGCGTGCACGCGCGCAAGGCGTGCAGCGCGACGGGTTATCCCTGGTAGAACGTCGCGAATGCAGGTGGGCACAATCACGGCATCCCCGATGTTGGCTGGCACGGTCTGTGCATCGACGTTTAGGAATGCGTCGGAGTGATTCTTTGGGAACCCGTTCATACAACAGGTAATTCAACGTCATGAATCAAAGCATCAACCGATTCCAGGACGTGCATATGCATGCCTGTGCCGTGCGGGACTGGAATCAGACTTATAGCCAGATATCGGCGGGGCCGCTGGAAAGCTCGTTGATGCAACTGAAAAGCACGCGCACTCATGTGTTTCGCGAGCGGATCAGCCAGCGTGTCGTGCAGCACGGTGAAGCGCCGAAGGGCAAGATGTGTTTCGCGATTCCTACAGCCGTGTCGGGCGCAATCCGCATGCAGGGCCGCGAGGCTGACGAGAACAGCATCTTCGTGCTGCGTGGCGGTGAAGAATTCATGTTCCATATGCCGATGGGTATGGACATGCTCTCCATCACGTTCGACGGCGAGCTGTTCGAAAGCGCGCTGGAAGCTACGCCTTCGCCGGGCGACATCCGCACGCTGTTACGGCAGCCTGTCATCAAGGTGCCGTCAAAACGGCTCGCACAATGCCGTGACCAACTGCTGGCGCTCTTTTTGAGCGCGCTCGCGATGGACCCATTGGAGTCATCGGGCGCATCAGGCGCATCTGGCGCAGCGGGTTCATCGAACGACGGGCCGGACCTCGAACGAAGTCTCGAGCAGGAGATGCTCGACGGTCTGCTCCAACTGTTGACGGACCCGACATGTGACCGCAACCAGCGCCCGGGGAGTTCGACGCAAAGCTTCATCGTGGACAAGTGCCATCGGTTGACCGTATCGGACGCCGCGAACGCACCGAGCGTGATCGAACTGTGTCAGCGGTTGCAGATCAGCAGGCGCACCGTGCAGAACAGTTTTCGCACCGTGGCGGAAACGACGCCGGTGAAGTATCTGCGCTCTGTGCGGCTCAACGGCGTGCGCCGCGAGTTGATGGCAACGCGCGCCAGTGACCTCGCCATTGGCGACGCCGCCGCCAACTGGGGTTTCTTCCACATGAGCCATTTCGCCGCCGACTATCAGGAACTGTTCGGCGAACTGCCTTCGCAGACGAGGCGGATCGGCCGCTAGTCCTAGCCGTTTGTCTGCCGCGCGCCAGGCCGCGCAACCCTTTCCTCACATCCCGATGCACGGCGCCGCTTTGTATCGTTGTGTATCCGCGGCAAAAAAAGACAAGAACGCATACATAAACGCCGCTTCGCGGAAACAAGCCGGATACGTCGAGCGATTCAAATACACCCATGCCAGTTGGCGATGCCGCGAAGCGGACCTCACGCCAACCGGATACCGGGCGCCACGCGGGTGTGGCGTGAATCAACTCGATACTCACAGGTGAAAACCATGAAGCTCGTCCAGTCGCTGATCGTTGCCGCTGTTGTCGCCGTTCCCGCCGTTTCGTTTGCTCAATCCAGCCAGCCGCTCACGCGTGCGCAGGTTCGGGCGGAACTCGTTCAACTCGAGAAGGCCGGCTACAACCCGGCGGGTGACTACACCCAGTACCCCGCGAACATCCAGGCCGCCGAAGCGCGCGTGAGTGCCCAGAACCGCGACGCGGCCTCGGCTTATGGTCCCGTTATCACCGGTTCCCCGTCGTCGGGCT
Source organism: Paraburkholderia kururiensis JCM 10599 = LMG 19447 (assembly GCF_003986935.1). Classification (GTDB taxonomy): domain Bacteria; phylum Pseudomonadota; class Gammaproteobacteria; order Burkholderiales; family Burkholderiaceae; genus Paraburkholderia; species Paraburkholderia kururiensis. The sequence goes on from NZ_RJZE01000008.1 coordinate 177,135, forward strand.
CGCGTGCGACCTCTGCGCAAGACACGATTCCGGGACTCGAGCCGATCTACGCGCACTCCTGAATCGTGCGTGTCGGGTTCAGAGCGATGCGGTCCATGGCGTGAGGGATGCCCGATCGCCGGACAACATGCCTAAGTACGGTCCGGTGTTCGAGGCGAGCGCTCTAATACCAAGGTATAGGTGCCTCATGACAAGGCGTGCGCCGCTTCTCCCCTCGATGAATATCGCGCATTAGACCTTCTCCTTAAGCTTCGACCATCAACGGCGATCGCGTTTGAGAAGAACGCAGATCGGCAGACCTGCCGCGGCTTGCGGCACGACGAACTAACTCATCTTTTTTTGGGGATACGACTATGTCTGATCAGATCGACGCGCGGCGTCGCCGCGTATTGGGTACCACCATCGCCGGCCTTGCCGTGCTGGGTTCGGGACTGAGCGAAATGGCGCGCGCCCAATCGGCCCCGGCCGCGGCGGGTTTGACGCCCGCCGGAGGGGGCGCGCTATTCGGCACGCTGCGCCAGGTGGATGCCAACCGGCTCAGCATCGGATACGTGGAGGCAGGGCCGGCGAACGGTCCGGTCGTCATCCTGCTGCATGGATGGCCCTACGATGTTTTCAGCTTTGCCGAAGTGACACCCATACTCGTGTCGGCGGGTTATCGCGTGCTCGTGCCGTACCTTCGCGGCTACGGGCCGACGCGATTCCTGTCGGCAGATACGCCGCGCAACGGTCAGCAAGCCGTCGTCGCGGTCGACGTCATCGCGTTCATGGACGCCTTGAAAATCAGGCAAGCGGTGATTGGCGGGTTCGACTGGGGCGGCCGTACCGCCGACATCGTTGCGGCGCTTTGGCCCGAGCGGTGCAAGGCGCTGGTTTCCGTGAGCGGCTATCTGATCGGCAGCCAGGAGGCAAACAGGAAGCCGCTGCCGCCGCAGGCCGAACTGGCCTGGTGGTATCAGTTCTATTTCGCGACCGACCGCGGCGAAGCAGGCTATGCAGCCAACCGCTTCGAATTCAACAAGCTGATCTGGCGCCTTGCCTCGCCGCAATGGCATTTCGACGACGCAACGTACGCGCGCTCGGCCGAGTCGTTCAACAACCCCGACCACGTCGCCATCGTCATCCACAACTATCGCTGGCGTCTGGGTCTCGCGCAGGGCGAATCGCAATACGACGAACTCGAGAAAAAGCTCGCTACGTCGCCCGATATATCGGTGCCCACCATCACGATGGAAGGTGACGCCAATGGCGCACCGCATCCGCAGCCTTCGGCGTACGCGAAGAAGTTCACGGGCAAGTACCAGCATCGAAACATCAGCGGCGGCATTGGGCACAACTTGCCGCAGGAAGCGCCCCAGGCATTCGCCGACGCGATTCTCCAGGTCCAGCATCTGTAATGCGGGAGCGCAGGATGAAATCGAAATGGCGCAGCATCGGCGCGTTGCTGGCGGGCGGCCTGCTCGGGCTCACGGCATTGACGAGTGATGGCGCGACTGCTGACGACGCGCAAACGACAGCGGCCGCGTCGCCCATTTACGGCGTGACGATTCCAAAGGGCTATCGCGAATGGCAGATGATCGCGCCCGCCGCGGAAGCGGCACCGCTCGATGAGTTGCGCGTGGTGCTCGGCAACGACACAGCGATCAAGGCCATCAGGAATGCCACCTTGCCGTTTCCGGACGGGACGATTCTGGTCAAGCTCGCTTACCGGAAAAAGCAGTCCGATGCGTTCGCGCCCGCCACGGTGCCGGGCCAGCCCACGACGGTGCAGGTCATGGTGAAAGACGCGAAGCGCTACGCGTCCACCGGCGGATGGGGGTTCGGGCGTTTCATCAACGGCGTGCCGGTCGATCAAGCCCAGCATGAGACGTGCTTCGCGTGTCATGCCGCACGCGTGAAGAACCGCGATTACGTGTTCACGCGTTTTGCGCCGTGATGGCCGGACAGGGCACGACCTGGCGAGATAACCGTTGTAGCGCGCCCACCCGTTTTTCCAACCTGAAACGAGAGATGAAAATGATGTCCAAACTTTTTGGCGGCTTTCTAAAGTCCATGCTGATCATTGGCGCCGTTGCCACGGGAACGATGGCGCACGCCGAAGGCACGAAGGACTTGAGCAACACCACGGTGGTGCTGACGCACGGCGCGTTTGCCGACGGTTCGAGCTGGAGCCGCGTGATTCCTGTCCTCGAGGCAAAGGGGCTGCACGTGGTGGCCGTGCAGAATCCATTGAGTTCTTTGAACGACGACGTCGCGGCAACGAAACGTGTCGTGGATGAGCAGCCGGGCCGGGTCGTTCTCGTGGGGCATTCGTGGGCCGGCGTGGTCATCAGCGAGGCCGGCAACGACGACAAGGTCAAGGCGCTCGTCTACGTTTCGGCCTTTGCGCCGGACGCCAATCAATCGATTGCCGATATCACGAAGGACTTGCCCGCGCCGCCCTGGTCGAAAGAGCTGCACAAGGATTCCGCAGGCTATCTGACGCTCTCGGACAAGGCGATCCGCCAGTTCTTCGCGCCGGACCTGCCGCTTGCCGGGCAGCGCATCGTGGCCGCCACGCAGGGGCCCTGGTACGCGGGCTGCCTCGACGAGAAGGTCACGCATCCGGCCTGGCGCGACCGGCCGTCCTACTTCGTGGTGAGCACCGAAGACCAGATGATTGCTCCCGCACTGCAGGAGCGCATGGCGAAGGCCATTGGCGCTACCGTCACGCGTGTGCATGGCAGCCATGTTTCGCTCGTGAGCCATCCGCAAGCCGTTGCAAACGCGATTATCGAAGCAGCCGAACGTGCGCAATAGCAGGTGAAGTCACACGCGCGACAGGAGCTTACGGCCTTGATGCGCGTGGCGAGTTGCGAGCCCCACGCGCAACTCGCCACGCGCGCTTTGACGGCAGTGGGGCTGACCGGCCCGCCGTCGCTGTTTACTGCTCGATTTGCCGGTTCCAGCGCGAATCCCACTGCGCGCGGTGCGCGTTGATCACGTCCCAGTCCACCACCGTCACCTTCTTCACGAGCTGGTCCAGGTCGCCGAGGCTCCTTTGCATGTCGGGCGGCATGGTGGCGTTGCGGTTGGTGGGGATCTGCTTGCCGGCCAGCGCGGCTTTGCTTTGCGCGGGCGCGGAAAGCAGGAACTGCGCGAGCTTCTGGGCAAGCTGCGGGTCAGGGTTGTTCTTCACGACGCACAGATCCACGAGCAGCAGCACCGCGCCTTCCTTCGGGTTCACGTAGGCCACGGGCAAGCCCTTGTCCTTCAGGTCGCCCACGGCGGTAGGCGTGAGCGGAAAGAGTCCTGCTTCGCCGGTCTGAATCATCTCCGAGAGCTTCGCCGAGTTCGGAATGTATTCGACAACGTTCGGCCCTACCGTGCTCGACCACTTCGTGAAGGCCGGCTCCACGTTGCTTTCGCTGCCGCCCATCAGGCGATTGATGGCGAGAAAGCCATGCAGCCCGAACGTGCTGCTCGAAGCCGACTGGAACACCACTTTGCCCTTGTATTTCGGGTTCGCGAAGTCGAGCCACGAAGTGGGCGGCGCCCAGCCCTTGTCGGCGAACACTTTGGTGTTGTAGCCAATGCCGGTCATGCCGAGCTGCACGCCCGCGCCCATGTCGCCCTTCATGCGCGCGAAGGGATAAAGCTCCTTGAGCACGGGCGAATCGTCCAGCTTCTCGCACACGCCCATGCTGACCGCGCGCGCCATCACGCCGTCGTCGAGGAAGGCCACGTGAATCTGCGGGCTGTTGCGGTTGGCGAGCAGCTTGGCGAGCACATCCGACGACGTGCCCGGCACGACCACCACCTTGACGTTGTTGGCCTTCTCGAAGTCGGGCAGCACCTGGCTCGTATAGGCCTTCTCCATCGGACCGCCGTTCATGCCGATGTAGATCGTTTTCGTCTGCGCCGAGGCGACGGTGGAACAGCCGAGCGCAACGAGGGCGGCCAGCGAGGCGAGCGTGCGTGTGAATTTCATCGTGTGAACTCCTTATTTGACGGGGAGAGCGGCATGAACAGAAGACTGCGTGAAGCGGCCGATGGCGAATGCTTCGATGGGCGTGCTCGTCGCGCCTTCGGTGACGAGTTCGGCCAGCACCTCGCCCACGCCCGGCGCGAGCAGGAAGCCGCCGCCCGAAAAGCCGAAGGCGTGCAACAGGCGCGGCGTGGTGTGGCTGGGTCCGATGATGGGGTTGCTGTCCGGCGTTTCGCCTTCCACGCCGCTCCACGTGCGGATGAGGAGCGCATTGCGCAGCCCCGGCAGCAGCGCGCACGCGTCGCGCATGACGGCGCGCGTGGTGTCGGTGGAGGGCTGGGCGTATTCGCCGTCGCCGTGTCCGCGCCCGCCGCCGATCACGCAGTTGCCGCGCTCCACCTGGCGCGCGTAGACGCCGCCGCCGTAGACGCCGAGGTTGTGCCGGATGAAACGCGGCAGCGGCTCGGTCACCCACATGTTCGGATAGATGGGCTTCATGGGCACGGTCTCGCCGAAACTGCCCGCCACCGTATTGGCCCAGGCGCCCGCGCAGTTGATGAGCCAGTCGGCGCTGACGCGTGCGTCGCCCGCTCGCATCTGGAAGCGGCGTCCGTCGAAGCCGAGGTCGGTTAGCGCCGTGTGCTCCTGCACGTGCGCTCCCGCGCGGCGCGCCGCCGCCGCGAAGCCCGGTGAAACGAGCCGCGGATTCGCGTGGCCGTCGCTTGCGCAGAGCGAGCCGCCAATGGCGGCGCGGCCGAGCCATGGGTAACGGCGGCGAAACGCGTCGCCATGCATGACCTGCGACTCCACGCCGTATTCGCGCGCCATCGCGGCCCACGCGTGAAGCGCGTCGAGGTCGCTGTCGCGCCGCGCGAGACGCAGGTGCCCCGACACGACGAATTCCCCGTCTATGCCGATCAGCTCCGGCAAGCGGTTCCACACGCGCCGCGCGCGCACCGCGAGCGGCAACTGCTCGGCGGTGCGGCCCTGGGTGCGCACGCCGCCGTAGTTCACGCCGCTTGCCTGCGCGCCGCAAAAGCGGCGCTCGAAGAGCCCGACGCTCACGCCCTTGCGTGCCAGCGCGAGCGCAGCCGATGTGCCCACGAGCCCGCCGCCCGCAATCACGACCTGGAAGTGGCGCGTGTCACTCATCGTGTGCTTCCTCTGCCACGACCTGGACGCCGTCTTCGAACAGCATCGGCGAAATCGGAATGGGTTTGATGGGCGCCTGGCTGCGCAGGCGGCCCACTTCATGCAATGGTTTGCCCGTTTCCGCGGCGAGGAGCGCCATGGCCGATTCGCCGCACATGCGCCCCTGGCAGCGCCCCATGCCGATGCGCGTGAGCGCCTTCAGGCGATTCACTTCGGTGGTCGCGCCGCTGCGAATGCAGCTACGCAACGTGCCGGCCGTCACTTCCTCGCAGCGGCAGATGGTCAGGTCGTCGGGCCAGTTCGCGGCGCAGTGGCTGGGCGGCGCGAACGCGTGTTCGATGCCGGCGCGAAAGCGCGAGATACGCGCGAGGCGCTTTTCCAGCGCCGCAGCAGTGGACCATGGCGCGCCCTGCGGCGCGGCCATGCCGAGGTCTTCGAGCACGGCGAGCGCGGCGCGGCGGCCGCCGAGTTCGGCGGCATCGGCGCCTGCAATGCCCGCACCGTCGCCGGCCAGGTAGACGCCTTTGACGGAACTGCGTCCGGCGACGTCGCGCTCGGGCAGCCAGCAGCGGTTGAGCGAGTCGAACACGAAGCGGCAGCCCGCGAGATCGGCAAGCTGCGTTTCGGGACGCAAGCCGTAGCCGAGGCCCACGGCGTCGCACGCGATTGCATGCGCTGTGCCGTCCGCGGTGCGCCAACGGAGGGATTGCGCGGCGTGCTCGCCGTCGATCGCATCGAGCGATACGCCGTGTTCGACGCGTATTCCGTGTGCCTTGAGCCAGCCCAGGTAATACAGGCCTTTCGCAAACGTGCCGGGTTGGCAGAGCAGCTTCGGCGCGGCGGCAACCTCACGTGCGAACGGGCTCGTATCGAGCACCGCAGCCACCTGCGCACCCGCTTTCGCGTACTGGTAAGCGACGAGATAGAGCAGCGGCCCGGTGCCAGCGAACACGGTGCGCCGCCCGATCGCGCAGCCCTGCGATTTCAGCGCCACCTGCGCGCCGCCGAGCGTGTAGACACCGGGCAGGGTCCAGCCCGGCACGGGCACGATGCGATCGGTCGCGCCGCTCGCGATGATCAGATGCGACCACGGCACGCTCGCTTCCCGGCCCTCGCGCAAGGTGTCGAGCCGCCCAGGCTCGCATGACCAGGCGAGCGTGTCGGGCCGATAGTCGATCTTCTGCAGCAGGTCGGCCATGGCGCGATGGAGCGCGTCGGCCTTCTTTGCTTCGAAGCCGTAGAGCGCGGATTTCGGGCGCGAGAAGCCTGCGTTCGCCGCGGGCTGGCGATAGATCTGCCCGCCCCAGCGGGCGTTTTCGTCGATCACGACGGGACGCAGCCCCGCGGCCGCGAGCGTTTGCGCGGCGCGCACGCCCGCGGGCCCCGCGCCGACAATCACGATGCGCGCCGAGGCCGTGCTCATTGCGCCTCCGCTTTGTTTGATGCGTCGGTAGTTGCGTCGTTTGCCGCTTCGTTGTCCACGTCGCTGTGCGCGTCGTTGTGCACGTCGTTGCGCGTCAGCACACGCATGCCTTCACGCAGCGGTGTCGAGCACGCGCGCAGCCGCGTGCCGTCTTCGCTGCGCACCCAGCAGTCCTGGCAGGCGCCGATCAGGCAGAAACCCGCACGCGGCGCGTCGCTGAATTCGCTGCGGCGCACGTGCCGCTGCTGCGTGAGGATCGCGGTGAGCAGCGTGTCGCCCGCAAGCGCCTGCACTGGCACGCCGTCGAGAAAAAAAGTGACGCTCGCGCGCGCCGTTTCGGCGACGCGAACGAACTGCGGTAAGTGAAGCGGCGTGACGATGCTCATGAGAAGTCGGCGTGTAGCAGCGCGTAGGCGAAGGAGAAACCGGGCGGCGTTCAGTGCTGCCCGATCAGGATGCGGTTGAGCCCGTAGACGCGGTCGAGCAGCAGCATCGCGCCCGCCGTGATGCCGATCACGAGCGCGGAAACGGAGGCCATCATCGGGTCGATGGATTCCGTCGCGTACATGTACATGCGCACGGGCAGCGTGACGGTTTGCGGCGACGTCACGAAGATCGACATCGTTAGTTCGTCGAAGCTGTTGATGAACGCGAGCAGCCAGCCGCCGGTGATGCCGGGCACGATCATGGGCAACGTGATGCGGCGAAACGTGGTCCAGGCGTTCGCGCCGAGCGAGGAGGCCGCATGTTCGATGCTGCGGTCGAGGCCGCTCACCGACGCCAGCACGAGCCGCATCACGAACGGTGTGATGACGATCATGTGCGCGAGAATCAGCCACGCGAACGAACCCGTTGCGCCAATCAACGCGAAGAAGCGCAGCAGGGCGATACCGAGCACGAGCCCAGGAATCACGAGCGGCGAAAGCAGCAGCGCGTTCAGGAAGCTGCGCCCCGGAAAACGCGCACGGCCGATGGCGAGCCCCGCAGGCAGCGCGATGACGAGCGAAAGCGTGGCCGACGCGAAGGCGAGCTTGATGCTGTTGAAGAACGCGGTAATGAAGTCGGGGTAGTCGAGAATGGCGCGGAACCAGCGCAGCGAGAGCCCATGCGTGGGCAGCGTCAGCGTTTCGTCGGGCGTGAAGGCCACCAGCACCACGATGACGAGCGGCGCCAGCACGAACAGAATGACGAGGCTGTGGAACGTAAGGGCGAGCGGTCCGTTTTTGCGCATGATGTGTGTCCTGGCAACGCGCGGCCTCAGCCCATGCTGCGGGCGTAGCGGCGTTCGAGCACGCGGTAGTAGGTGAGCATGACCACGAGATTGGCGACCAGCAGCAGCACCGCGATCGTCGCGCCGAGCGGCCAGTTCATCGAACTCAGAAACTGGTCGTAGACGGCGGTGGCCGCCACCTTGAGTCGACGGCCGCCCAGCAGGCCCGGAATCGCGAACGCGCTGGCGGAGAGCCCGAACACCATGAGGCTGCCCGAGAGAATGCCCGGCATCAGTTGCGGCAACACGATGCGGCGCAGCGTCGTGGCGGGGGAGGCCATCAGCGAGAGCGCGGCGTTTTCCGTTTGCGGGTCGAGCCGCTGCAGCGCGGTCCAAACCGGAATCACCATGAACGGCAGCATGACGTGCACGAGCGCGATGACGATGGCGAAGGTCGTGTATTCGAGCTTGAACGGCCCCGCGCCGAAGAGCCCGAAGAACTGGTTCACGATGCCGTTCGTGTTGAGCAGCATGCTCCAGCCGAACGCGCGCACCACCACGGAAACGAGCAGCGGCGCGAGGATCACGAGCAGGAAGACCGAGCGCCACGGGTCGCGCATGCGCGAGAGGATGTAGGCCTCGGGCGTGCCGATCACGACGCACAGCAGCGTGGTGAGCGCCGCGATGCCGAAGGTGCGCAGAAAGATCGTGTGGAAGTACGACGAGCCGAGCACTTCCCCGTAGTTGTGCAGATAGAACGCGGCAATCGGGCCGACGGACGGATCGAAGCGGTAGAACGTGAGCGCGAACGTCATGGCGAGCGGCACGAGCACGAGCGCGGCGAACAGCAGCAGCGCGGGCGCGCTCATGAGCCAGAGCGGCAGGAACGCGTGCCAGCCGGCGCGCACGGTGGCGCGCGGTGCGCCTTGTGAAGCCGGGAGCGTGCTAGACACGGGCGCTCTCCTGCTGGATGAAGCGGATAGCGTCGCTGTGCCAGTCGATGCCCACCTGGTCGCCTTCGGCGAGCGGCTCCTTGCCTTCGTTCTGGCAGCACACGAGCATTTCGCCCGCGCGGCTGTCGAGCCGGTAGAGCCATTGGCTGCCGAGGAAGAAGCGGCTCGTCACGCGGCCCGCAAGACGGCCCGAGCCCGTTGCGCACAGCCGCAGCTTTTCGGGGCGGATGCAGAGCGTGATGGCGTCGCCTACGCCCACGGCACGGCCGCGCTCGGGCAACTGCGCCGTCGATCCCGTTTCCGCCAGATCGTTGCCGAGGTCCACGCGTATCGTGTCGCCTTCGCGCGCCACCACGCGCCCCGCCAGCATGTTGGCCTTGCCGATGAACTGCGAGACGAAGTCGTTCTCGGGGCGTTCATAGGCGCGATAGGGCGTATCCACCTGGGTGATGCGGCCGTTCTCCATCACCACCACGCGGTCGCTGATCGAAAGCGCTTCGGACTGGTCGTGCGTGACCATCAGCGTGGTTGTGCCGATCTTGCGCTGGATGGCGCGCAGCTCGAACTGCATGTCTTCGCGCAGCTTGGCGTCGAGGTTCGACATCGGTTCGTCCAGCAGCAGCACGGGCGGCGCGATCACGATGGCGCGCGCAATCGCCACGCGCTGGCGCTGGCCGCCCGAAAGCTCGCGCGGAAAGCGGTGCGCGTACGCGTCGAGCCGCACGAGCGAGAGCGCCTCGCGAATGCGTTCCTTGCGCTCGGCCTTGGCCACGCCGCGCATCTCGAGGCCGAAGCTCACGTTCTCGGCCACGCTCATGTGCGGAAAGAGCGCGTAGCTCTGGAACACGATGCCGAGGCCGCGCCTGTTCGGCGGCGTGTGCGTGATGTCGCGGCCGTCCAGCGTGATGCGCCCGCGCGTGGCTTCCACGAAGCCGGCAATCATCTGCAGCGTGGTGGTCTTGCCGCAGCCCGAGGGGCCGAGCAGCGAGACGAACTCGCCTTGTTCCACCGCGAGGTTGATGCCGGTGACCGCGTGCAGGTCGCCGAACGATTTCGAAACATCGGTCAGGGTGAGGAACGACATGGTCTCGCCTTCCAGTGCAGTGAATGCATGGGTGCGCTCGCACCCGCTGAACCAGTTTGCATTGCGTTGGGGCGACTGTAGCCAGCCAAATTTCCCGCCGTCAATTTTGAATTCCATTCGGCGAGAGGAATTTGGCATATATTCCATTCAACGGAACAGACAATGCTGACTCGCGAGTTGAGATTCCGGCCAGTGATCTCCGGGAAACCCCTGGGCACTCGTATGACTGCGCGGATGCACGTCTGTGAATCGATTCTTGGCGAGATGCACCGTTCTCTACCCGCGCCAGCAGGTATTCCGCAGAGTGGAATATCAAGCGCGATGTGGCGGCAACAGAAAGGAAAAATGGAATGCAGGCAGACGAAGCAAAAAGCGCCGGCGTATTGCAGCGCGCATTCGCGGTGATCCGGGCGCTGGGCGAGAGCCAGGCGGAAGGCAGCCGCGTGACCACGCTCGCGAAAGCCGTGGGGCTGACCCAGGCGACGGTCCATCGCCTGCTGCAAGGGCTGATTGCCGAGGGCGTGGTCGAGCAGGACGAAAGCACGAAGCGGTATCGGCTGAGCGTGGACTTCTTCGCCCTCGCGGCGCAGGCGAGCAACCCGAGCAACATGCGTACGCTGTGCCGGCCCGCGTTGCTGCGGCTGTGCGCGAGCCTCGGCGACACCATCTTCCTGCTCGTGCGGAGCAGCTTCGACGCCGTCTGTCTCGACATGTGCGAAGGGCCGTTTCCCATCCGCTCGTTTACCGGAGACATTGGCGGACGTGTGGCGCTGGGCGTGGGCCAGGGCAGCCTCGCGATTCTCGCGTTCCAGCCCGAGGCGGAGCGCGAGGAGATCATCCGCTTCAACGTGCCGCGCCTGCGTGCCTATGGCGTGCTCGACGAGGTGTATCTGCGCACGGAGATCGAACGCGTGCGCAAGCTGGGTTACGCGGGCCGCAATACCGGCGTGCTCGAAGGCATGGCGGGCGTAGCGGTGCCCATCTTCGACCGCAACGGCTGCGCGGTCGCGGCGTTAAGCGTCGGTACGCTGGCCGCGCGTTTGACCGATGACCGGTTGCCGACCGTGGTCGAACTGCTTAAGCGTCAGGCCGAGCAGATCGGCCCGCAAACCAATCCGTTCGACGTGGCGATGCGCCGCCCCATGCATGGCCTCACGCGCGCCCTGACGACGCAGCCGCTGGCGTAGGCGCTCCAGGTCCGGGTCTAAGCTCAGGCCTAAGCCCAGGCTCGGGTCCAGAAACCCTGCACGAAATGGTCCGTAGCATCGGACACGGTTGTGCCACACGTTCTGTTTAAGGTCTCGCCGTCGGGCCGCGCGGGGAGACCTCATGAACGTGCATGCACCGGAACAGGCTGACGCGAAAACGGGCGGCGTCAGTACAGACGGGAAGAAGAAAGCGCCTCGCGTTGCGCACGCCGCGCGCGCGGCGTGCCATGCGTCACGCGTTTTGCAGGGCCCTCTGGCGTGCCATCCGCCGCGCACCGCGGCCACCGGCTTCACCCTGATCGAGGTGCTGATCGCGCTCGCCATCGTGGCTGTGGCGCTGGGCGCCGTGACGCGTGCCATCGGCGCGCTTGCGGCGGACACCGACAGCGCCCGCGGCCACCTGCTCGCGCTCTGGAGTGCCGACAACGCGTTGAGCGCGATCCGCATCGCGGCCGCCTGGCCACCGCCTGGGCGTACCACCTTCGCGTGCCCGCAGGGGCGCTATGCGTTCGTGTGCCGGCAGACCGTGACGACGCTCGGCAGCCCGCTCGTGCGACAGGTGACGGTGAGCGTCTATGCATCGGCCGCGAGCGCGAACGTGCTGGCCGAAGTCGTCACCGTCGTGCAGAACGAGGCGCGCTAGCGCAACGCCGATGAGAACCGCGCGTGCCACGATCGCGACGACTGCGCCGCGTGCCTCAAAACCCCGGCGCCGCGAGCGCGGCTTCACACTGATCGAGATGCTGGTCGCCATCGCGCTGCTCGCCGTGATCGCGCTGCTCTCGTGGCGCGGACTCGATGCGACCATTCGCGGCCGCGACGACATCGCGGCCAATCTCGGCAGCACGCGGCTGCTCGGCCGCTACTTCTCGCAGTTGCAATACGACCTCATGAACCTCGTCACGCCCGACGAAGTGTTCGGCCCGCCGCTGCGCATGCGCCCCGGCGAACTCGTGCTCGTGCGCCACCTGGGCGTGGGCGGCGGCCCGACGTTCGTGCAGGTGGTGCGCTATCAGCTGAAGGGCCGGCAACTGATACGCAGCGCCTCGGCGCCGCTCGCGTCGCTGGCCGCACTGGCCGACGCGCTTCACCACATGGACGACTTCGCGCGTGTCGTGGTGAGCGACGACGCACGGTCGATGAAGCTCGCGGTGTGGGTCGCGCCTGCGGGATGGACGACGAGTCAGGCGGTAGTGGAACAAAGCTACGCGAAGTTTCTTGCGGAACACGGCATCAGCAACGCTACGTCGCGCGGGATGCCGCTGCCGCGCGGCGTGCAGGTGTCCGTCACGCTCGGTTCGCCGCCGCGCGAGTATTTACGGATGATTCCGATCAGCCAGTGAGCGTCGATCATGCGATTTGCATCGAATTCGAGTTGCATCGGGTCATCCTCAAGCTCGACAAAATGGTCCGTAACATTCGTCATACGCCTGTTATCGCTCGTCCATTAGTCTGCCTCTGAAAACGGCCGGCGCGACACGCCAAACGGCCGCTTCGGCGGCAAGGTCGCTTAACACGACGAGGGGGCGAACATGGAGCTCGAACACCCGCATCAAGCAGGGGGTGGCACGTCCGTGGACAATGCGGCCGCTGCCCGGCGCAGCGCGGCGAACCTTGACCGGGCTCGCGACTGGCACGGCAGCGGGCGGCTGGACGATGCGGCGCGCGAGTACGAAGCCGTGCTGGTTCGCGAGCCGGACAACGCCCATGCGTTGCATCTTTACGGCGTCCTCGCGTATCAGCGCGGTGCGGTGGCGAAAGCGGAGTCGCTGATACGCAGATCGATCTCGCTCGGCGCCTCCGCGCGCGCTTTGTCGGATCTCGGTGCAATTCTGGCAAGTGGCGCTCGCACGGACGAAGCGCTCGAGCAGTTCGACGCGGCGTTGCGTATCGATGCGCAAGACGTGCAGGCGCTGGTGCGCAAGGGCAACACGTTACTTGTGGCGCGCCGCTACGAAGCTGCGCTCGAGGCGTTCGACCATGCTTTGGAAATATCGCCGCTCACGCTGGATGCGCTGTGCAACCGGGGCAGTGCGCTACGTGCATTGCAGCGCCATCAGGAAGCGCTCGAAAGTTATGAGCGTGCGCTGACCGTCGAGCCGCGTTCGTTCGAATCGTTCTACAACCTCGGTAACGTGCTGCGCGACTTGCAGCGATACGCGCAGGCGCTGCATCACTATGACCGGGCCCTGGAGATCGCGCCGAACCATCCCGAGATGTTGTCGGTACGGGGCCTCACGCTCGTCGATCTTGGGCGGGTCAAAGAAGCGCTCGCCAGTTTCAACGAAGCTATTGCGACGAGGCCGGACTTCGTGGAAGCGCTGTACAACAGCGCGGTGGCACTGGAGCGGTTGGGGCGTGCGCAGGAGTCGATGCAGCGCTGCGACCGTGTGCTCGCGCTCGATTCGCGCCATTCGAAAGCCTATGCGACGAGGGGCAATGCGCTATTGAGCCTGCAGCGATACGAAGAATCGCTGTCGGACTACGCTCGCGCGCTGGAAATGGAACCCGGTGCAATAGACGTTCTGTGCAATCAGGGCACCGCCTTGCATCGCCTCGAGCGTTACGAAGCGGCCTTGCAGAGCTACGATGCGGTGCTCGCCGCGAATCAGGAATTCGCCGAGGCCTGGTGCAATCGCGGCAACGTGCTGCAGGACATGCACCGCTATGAAGACGCGCTGCAATCCTTTGACCGGGCCATTTCGATCAATCCGCAATACGCCATCGCATGGTTCAACCGGGGCAGCGTGCTTCTTGAGATGCTGCGATTCGACGAGGCGCTGGAGGCGTTCGACCGTGCAATCGCCTGCGATCCGAACTATTTCGATGCCCACTTTGCGCAAGGCTTCATCTATTTGCGCCAGGGCGACTTTGCGCGCGGATGGCCCAAATATGAATGGCGGCTGCGCGACCCGAAGTCCGAACACAACGAGCGCATTTTTTCTCAACCGCGCTGGACCGGCGTAGAGCCGCTGGATGGCCGGACCCTATTGCTTCACGCGGAGCAGGGCTTCGGCGATACGGTGCAGTTTTGCCGCTACGCGCAGCATCTGCGCGACGCAGGCGCACGCGTCGTGCTCGAAGTCCAACCTGCGCTGCGTTCGTTGATGACGTCGCTGCAAGGACCGGCGCAAGTCATCGCACGGGGCGAGCCTCTGCCGGCTTTCGACTATCACTGCCCGTTGCTCAGTCTGCCGTATGCGTTTCAGTCCGATCTGTCGAGCATTCCGCGCAACACGCCGTACCTCGAGGCGGATCACGCCGTGGTCGAAAAGTGGGCGGGCATGCTCGGTCTCAAGCATCGTCCGCGGGTGGGGCTCGCGTGGTCCGGTAATCCGGAACACCGCAACGACCGCAATCGGTCCATCGACTTCGCCACGCTCATGCCGTTGCTGAGGCCCGATATCGACTGGATCAGTCTGCAAAAGGTCGTGCGCGATCGCGATGCTGCCTTGCTGGAAAGCGCACCCGTGCGCACGTTCGACACCGATATTCGCGACTTTTCGGATACGGCCGCGATCATGCAGTTGCTGGATCTCGTCATTTCGGTCGATACCGCCGTCGCGCATCTGGCCGGCGCGCTGAACCGTCCGGTGTGGATTCTCGTCACTCACCTGTCCGAATGGCGCTGGATGAGCGAACGCGACGATAGCCCGTGGTACCCGAGCGCAAGAGTGTTCCGGCAGCCGGCACCGGGCCGCTGGGCCGACGTGATCGGGCAGGTGCAGGCCGCCCTTGCGCGCTGGGTCTAGGGAGCACGCGGCGTGATCGCATCCGGGAAAGAACAATGGGGTCTCACGCGGAAAGTGGGCCGCAGTGCGAGGCGCGTCCGCTGCCCACTTCGAGGCGGGCGAATAAAACATCGGACACACAAGCTATGTTGACAGCGGCCGACAGCGCCTTGCGCCGCGCACGCGCGTTTCACGAACGCGGTGCGCTGCTGGACGCGGAAAAGGGTTATCGCAAGATTCTCGAAAGCGATCCCGACCATGCGGAAGCCCTGCACCTGCTGGGCGTGCTGCATTTTCAGCACGGCAGGATGGAGCAGGCGGACGCGGCCATGCGGCGTTCCATCGAGCGCAGCCCGTCGGCGCTCGCGCTCGCCAATCACGCGTCCGTGTTGATGAGCCTTGGCCGTAACGAAGAAGCGCTGGCTCGCCTCGATGCCGCGCTCGCGCTCAATCCGTCGCATCTGCGCGCGCTGCTTTGGCGTGCTGGTGTGCTGGCCGATCTCGGCCGGCACGCCGAAGCGGTCACGGCGTATGACCGTCTGCTCGAACTCGCGCCAACGCTGGTCGAGGCCCTGTGGCGGCGTGCGGCTGCACTCGGTGCGCTCAAGCGCCACACGGAGGCGCTGGCCTCGTGCGATCGGGCGTTGGCCGTCGACCACCGGTCGTTCGAGGCGCATCGGCAGCGCGCGCAACTGCTGCGCGAAATGGGGCGGCTCGAAGCAGCGCTCGAGCACTACGCTCACGCGCTCGCCGTCAAGCCGGACGCCGCCGAGATGCTGCTCATGCAAGGTCTCACCCTCGCGGATTGCGGCCGGCTCGACGCGGCGCTCGCGAGTTTGAACGAAGCCATTGCGGGACGGCCGGACTTCGTCGACGCGCTGTACAACAGCGCCGTGGTGCTCGAACGGCTTGGCCGATACGAGGACGCACTCGCGCGGAGCAATCGTGCAATCGCGCTGGACGCGGGGCACGCTGGGGCGCTCGCCAACCGGGGCAACGCGCTCTATGGCCTTGGGCGCTACGCCGAAGCGCTGGCGAGCTATGACGCCTCGCTCGACATCGCGCCGCGGTTCGTCGAGGTACTGTGCAATCGCGCCAGAGTGCTGACCCGCCTGCGGCGCGAAAGCGAGGCGCTTGCGAGCTGCGACCGGGCCATCGAGATCAACGATGGCTATGCGCTCGCATGGTTCACGCGCGGGCGCGTTTTGCAGCGGCTGCACCGCTACGACGAGGCCATCGCAAGTTATGACCGTGTGCTCGCCATCAATCCCGCTGATACGCTGGCGCATTTTCAGCGCGGCAATGCGCTGCGTTCGCTCATGCGCCACGACGAGGCGCTGGCCGCCTATGACCGTGTGCTTGCCATCGATCCGGACAACATCGCCACGAACTTCACCAAGGCGTTCGTCTATCTGCAAACGGGCGACTTCGATCAAGGGTGGCCCGCCTACGAATGGCGCTGGCGCGAAGATCAGGTCGGGGCGCACAAGCGGGCATTCGCGCAACCGCTGTGGCTCGGCGGCGAATCCATCGAGGGCAAGACGATTCTGCTGCATGCGGAACAGGGCCTCGGAGACACCATCCAGTTTTGCCGCTACGCGAAGCGCGTCAAGGCGCTGGGCGCGCGCGTGGTGGTCGAAGTGCAGGTGCCGCTCAAGCCGCTGATGGAGGGCATCGAGGGTGTCGATGCGGTCGTCGGATACGGCGAGCCTCTGCCTCCATTCGACGTTCACTGTCCGTTACTGAGTTTGCCGCTCGTGTTCCGCACCGACCTGGCTTCGATCCCGGCCGACGTGCCGTACCTGCGCGCGCGGCCCGCGCACGTCGAGAAATGGCGGGCTCGCCTGGGCGACATTAGGCGCCCGCGCATCGGCATCGCGTGGTCCGGTAATCCGAGCCATCTGGACGATCACAACCGTTCCATTGCGCTGGAGGAACTGCTGCCCTTGCTGACCGACGAGGTGCAGTGGGTCAGTATCCAGAAGGTGGTACGCGACGAGGATCTACCGGTTCTGGAAGCGTCGCCCATCGTCCATTTCGGCGACGAACTCGGTTCGTTTGCCGACACGGCGGGGCTCGTACAGTGCCTCGACTGCGTCGTGACCGTCGATACGTCGGTTGGTCACCTGGCGGGTGCGCTCGGCAAGCCGTTGTGGCTCATGTTGCCGTACCTGCCCGACTGGCGCTGGCTGCTCGGACGCGAGGACAACCCGTGGTATCCCACCGCGCGGCTCTTCCGGCAGTCGCGTGCAGGGGAGTGGGGCGACGTGTTCGAGCGCGTGAGGCTGGCATTGCGCGCAGTCGCCAGCGCGGACTTCGTCGCGCAGCCCATGTGAGCGAGCGAACCATGGAGCGCAAGAGGGAACGCGGCGGCCGCACGGCGCAATCTCACGACGATCCGACGGGCGGCCGTGCTGCGCTCATGAGCGCGGCGGTGCAGAGCGCGCTGCAAAACGCCCGCGCGCTGCACGACAAAGGACAGATTGCGCAGGCGCAGGAACTGTATCGCGGCGTGCTCGCGATCGACCCGGACCATGCGGAGGCCTTGCTGCTGTTCGGTGCGGCCTGCGATCAGTGCGGCGACCTGATTCAGGCCGAACGTGCAATGGCTCGCGCGCTGCGCCGCGAACGCCGCTATGCGTGGGCGTTTGCCCATTACGGTCTGGTGCTCGTCAAGCTGGGTCGCCATGAGGCGGCGCTCGCGCCGTTGGAGGAAGCGTTGCGGCTGGACAGTCGGTACGCACCGGCGCACGTCGGCTACGGCAATGCGCTGCTCGGGCTGGAACGCCATGCGCAGGCACAAAAGGCCTATGAGCAGGCACTGGCGCTTTCGCCGGGGCTCGCGGAGGCATGGAGCAACCGCGGTAACGCGCTGCGTGCGCTCGGCCGCGCCGCCGACGCGCTCATCAGTTTCGACCGGGCACTGGCGATTGTTCCGCACAACTTCGCGACGCACACCAATCGAGGCCATGCGCTGCGCGACCTTGGGCGCCACGAGGAAGCCTTGCGCAGTTACCGGCTTGCCCTCGTCATCCGCCCGCGCGTCCCCGAGTTGCTATCGCAGTGCGGCACGATGCTTCTGGCGCTCGGCCGCGATGAAGAAGCCCTGGTCTCTTTCGACGAGGCGCTCGCAGCGAAGCCGGACGACGTCGACACGCTCTACAGAAGCTGCATCGCGCTCGATCTGCGGCACCGCTACGAGGAACTGCTCAAGCGGTGCGATCGCATCCTGTCGCTTGCGCCGGACCATGCGGGCGCGCGGCTCGGCCGCGCCAACGCGCTGGCGGGGCTGCATCGCCATACGGAGGCGGCAGAGGCTTACTCGCGGGCGCTCGCAGGCAACGCCGACGTGTTGACCGCGCTCAGCAATCAGGGCGTTGCGCTGCGTATGCTCGAACGTTACGCGCAGGCGCTGGAAAACTACGACGGGGCGCTCGAACGGATAGGGCCGAATGCGCAACTGCTGATTAGCCGCGGGTACACGCTTCAGTTGCTGGGCCGCTACGACGACGCGCTCGCCAGCTTTGCGGCAGCGGCGCAGGTGCCGCCAACCGACGCCGCCGGCTGGGCGTTGCGGGGCAGCGCGTTGCAACAGTTGCTGCGGTTTGACGAGGCCATCGACTGCTACGCGCGGATGCACGCACTGGAGCCCGACAAAGGCCACGCGCATCACGAAGAGGCCTATTGCCGCCTGTTGACCGGCGATTTCGCTGAAGGCTGGAAAAAATACGAGTACCGATGGGTGGACCCGGACGCGGCCCGATCGCGCCGTCATGCGAGCCGGCCGTTCTGGTCCGGGCGAGAGCCCATTGCGGGCAAGACGGTGCTGCTGCATTCGGAGCAGGGCTACGGCGACACGATCCAGTTTTGCCGGTACGCGAGTCTCGTGCAGGCGCGCGGCGCCGCGGTCGTGATGGAGGTGCCGCCGGCGTTGAAGACGCTGCTGTCGTCTCTTCAGGGCATTCGTCATCTGATCGCCATCGGCGAGCCGCTGCCGGCGTTCGACGTGCAATGTCCGCTGCTGACGTTGCCGCTCGCTTTCGACACCCGCCTCGAAACCATTCCGGCAGACGTGCCCTATTTGCACGCGGACGTTGCGCGAACGCACGCGTGGAGAAAACGGCTCGACGCGCGTGCGCCGCGCGGGCGCCTGAAAGTGGGGCTCGCCTGGTCGGGCAATGCCACGCACAGCAACGACATGAACCGCTCGATTGCGCTGGAGAAGCTCGCGCCGCTGCTTTCGCACACGGCGACGTTCGTGAGCCTGCAGCCGCAGGTCCGCGAGCGCGATGCCGTTGCGTTTGCCGAAAGCGGCATGCTCGATTTCGGCCCCGACCTCGAGGACTTCGCGGACACGGCGGCGCTCGTCGCATGTCTCGACCTCGTCATTTCCGTGGACACCTCCGTTGTGCATCTTGCCGGCGCGCTCGGCAGGCCGGTGTGGGTGTTGCTGCCGCGTGTTCCTGACTGGCGATGGCTGCTGAACCGCGAAGACAGTCCGTGGTATCCCACGGCGCGGCTTTTTCGCCAGGACAAGCCGGGCGACTGGCCGACAGTGGTCGGGCAGGTCGCGCAGGCACTGGAGCGTCACGTGAAGGAGCGGGACGCCGCGACGGCCGGCCGTCTCGAAAACGGCAGCGCGTGGCCGTCCGGAAGCGGGGAACCGCCGGAAAAGGTCCGTACCTTTCTGGACGGCGCGAATGGTGCGTAACACCGGAAATACCGCCGCCACACCAGACCCTTAACGTCTCGACGTTTACCGGTTCAGAGGGTTATCCGGATTGCATCTTCGATGCAACGCGCTGGCCCGTACCGGATCTGATCGCTCATTTTTGTGTTCGGGGCAGACGAAATGGCAGCACGTGCGCACACACGACAACAACTTCTCCACCCACCCGTCGCATTGCGATCGAAGCTCAGGCCGCTCTGTCACGCTATTGCGCTGACGCTTGCCGCGGGCGTGACCGCGCACGCCGGTGCGGCCGGCATCGTGAACCTCGGGCAGGCAACGCGTACGGCGGCAGGGGGAGCGGGCGGCGGAGGAGGTGCGGGCATCGCCAACCTCGGCGTGTCGCCGCAACAGGCGCTTCAGGCGAGCCAGCCCTCGATTCTCAATCTCGGGCATGCCGCGCAGGCCATCGCTTCGCAGATTGCGGCCCAGCAGAGCGCGGCGGCTGCGGCGGCGGCCACTGCGTCAAATGTGCCCAACGGCCTCGTCGCCGGCGGCTTGCAGGTGGCGCCCGGCGTAAGCCAGACCGATACCACCAACGCGCAGCTCTGGTACAACGCCAACCTTCCGACGCAGAGCGTGGACGGCAGCGGGCACGTGACGGTCGATATCAAGCAGACCGGCCAGAATGCCGTGCTGACCTGGCAGACGATGAACGTGGGCAGGCAGACGACGCTCAATTTCGACCAGTCGACGGGCACGCAGACGAACGGTGCCAACAATTGGGCCGTACTGAACCGGATCGACGACCCGACCGGTCGCCCGAGCCAGATTCTCGGCAACATCACCGCGCAGGGCTCGGTGTATGTCATCAACCGCAACGGCGTGCTGTTCGGCGCGGGGTCGCAGGTCAACGTGCATTCGCTCGTGGCCTCGTCGCTGGACTTGCTCAACACGGACAACCACCTGCTGCAAACGCCGGCCGACGTGGCCGCGAGCAACCGGTTGTTCCTCGGCATGATCGCGGGAACAGCGGGCGGTCTGGCCAATCCCGAGACGAACAACTCGACGACCCCGCCGAACCCTGACGTGCCGAACGAGATACTCGGGCTCGGCAACCAGGCCACGGTCAGCGCCTCCAACCCTTATTCCTTGCCGGGTAGCGTGACCATCGAGCCCGGTGCGTCGATCACGACGCACACGAACGGCACGGCGAGCGACGGCGGCTTCGTGTTGATCGCGGCGCCGAACGTGAACAACGGCGGAAGCATCACGGCGACGGCGGGTCAGGTCGTGCTGGCGGCCGGCGTGGGCGTGAGCCTGCGCCCGAACGCGGTGAATCCGCAGGTGTTGCAGCCGGAATTGAGCGGCAAGCTGGTGACGGCCGGCGGTGCGGACGTCACGCCGGCCGGCACGCTCACGAATTCCGGCCTGATCCAGGCGGCGCGCGGCAACGTCGATCTGCTCGGCAGCAGCGTGGCCCAAAACGGCGTAGTGGGCGTGACGACGAGCGTGAACTCGCCGGGCACCATCACGATTTCCACCGTCGACGAATACAGCTCGAACAGCCCCCTAGGTCAGTCGTTCACCACCAACGGGAAACCCGTCACGTTCAGCGCGAATGGCGGCGCCGGCGACACGCATCGTGCGGGCCTGCTGACCTTCGGGCCGGATTCCGTGACGACCGTGCTGACCGACAAGGACGGCCAGACCGTCACGTCGTCGCCGGGCACGACGTTCACTGCCGGCAACATCACGATGACGGCGGGCTCTGTCTGGTTCCAGGGCGGCTCGCTCATCGAAGCGCCGGGCTCGACGGTATCGGTGGCCGCGCTCACGCCGAAGGCCGCACTGAACGCCACGCCGCCGGGCGATACGGCGGTGCCGGGGCGCATTTATCTCGATAACGGCGCGACCATCGACGTCTCCGGTCTCGCAAACGTCGAGTTGCCGATCAGCGCCACGCTCGTCACGGTCCCGCGCGTCGGCCTGAACGAACTGGCCGATTCGCCGCTCTTGCGCAACAGCATCCTGTTCGGCATGCAGAACGTTGTCGTGGACAGCACGCTGTCCGGCACGCGCAGCGACGGCGTGCAATGGGTCGGCAGTCCGATCCTGAACCTGTCGGGATACGTCAGCCTGATTCCGCGCACGGTCGACCAGCTGCTCACGAACGGCGGCACCATCATGCTCTCGGGCAACGAGGTAATGACGGCGGCCGGTTCGTCGATGAACCTGAACGGCGGCTACGTCCACTACCTCGGCGGGCGCGTGAACACCACGTTGCTCGAGGACGCGAGCGGCGCCATTGTGCCGATCGGCCAGGCGAGCCCTTACGATACGTTCGTGGGCGTGGCGGGCGCATTCACCGAAAGCCATCCGCGCTGGCAGGTGACGAAGACCTGGTATAACCCGCTGCAGACGGGCGGGCTGATCGAACCGGACTTCATCGTGGGCGGCAATGCCGGGACGCTGGACCTCTACGCGACCCAGTCGCTCGTGCTCGACGGTGCCATCAGCGCCCAGGCATTTGCGGGCTCCAAACAGGTGCAGGGCAACAGTCAGCCGACCGGCGGCACGTTCAATCTGGGCAGCGACCCGGCGGCGAGTTCCACGTTCTCCGCGGCGGGCAATCTCGCAGGGCTGACGCTGGGGGCCAGCACGTCCACTACCGGTGAATCGGGCCTCGTGATCCTGCAGGACACCGCGCCGCAACTCGATACGTTGTCGTCCGCGTTCTCCATCGACACGCCGCTCGACGCCACGGCACTCGGCGGGCTTTCCGCCACCGACCCCGACAACGTGCTGGCCACGAGAGTCGTGCCGGTGAGCACGCTGAACGCCGGCGGGTTCGCGACGCTCAACGTCACGGAAGACAAGACGGCGGGCTCGGGATTCGTGGTGACGGCGGGCACGCAACTGAACCTGCAGCCCGGCGGCAGCGTGAAATTCAGCGGTACGAGCAACGGCAGTACCGTGGTGGCGGGCAGCATCACGGTGCCCGCCGGCACGATTTCGATTTCGAACGGCGGCAACATCACGGTAGGGCCGAATGCGGTTCTCAGCACGGCCGGGCAGTGGGTCAACAACGACGTGCAGACGGCGGCGGGCACCACGCCGGGCGATAGCCAGTTCATCAACGGGGGCACTGTCTCCCTCTCGGCCATGGGCAGCATCGACTTGCAGCCCGGCAGCGTGATCGACGTCTCGAGCGGCGGCGAACTGCAGGCCAACGGCCAATTGCTGATGAGCAACGGCGTGCCGGTCGGCAAGGGCGGCAGCGTTTCGCTGTTGACGTATGTCGCGCAGCCCGGTTTTCCGGCGCAGTTGCCCACGGACGACCGCCTCACGATGGACGGCAGCATCCGCAGCTTCGGCTTTGCCGGCGGCGGGACGTTGACGCTGCAGGCGCCGGGCTTCCAGATCGGCGGCGATCCGGCATCGGCGCCGGCATGGTCTGTCGTCTTGCCGACCGACTTCTTCGCGCAGCAAGGTTTCGGCAGTTACGTGCTGAACGCGATGTTCGACGCCGGCGTGGCGCAAGGCGCGACGGTCAACGTCACGCAGCAGAACCTGATTCCCGACGTTCCGGCACTACAGCGAACGGCCAGCGGCGCCGATCTCTCGTCGGGCGGTCTCACGACAGTCGGAACGCTCGATGCCTATCACCGTCAGCCGACGAACTTCGTCATGACAGGCGGCGGCTATCTGGCCTGGCAAGGCAACAGTAGCTTGGGCACCACGCAGGCCGTGCCGAACTATCCCGGCGTGACCGGCGGCGTCAGCGTCGGGCAGGGGGCGTCGATAGTCGGCGATGCCGGCGCCAGCATCGGGCTGGGTTCGCCCGCGCAGGTGACGGTGCTCGGTTCGATCGTCGCGCCAGGCGGCGCCATCACGTTGAGCGCGGATACCGCCCTGACGTCGTCGTATACGTTGCCGGGCCAGTACACCGGCAGCGGCGGCTTCACGAGCCCCGGCAAGTCCGTGTGGCTCGGGCCGGACGCGGTGCTGGACGTATCGGGCGTGGCGTTGACCAACCCGCTTGCTGCGCCGGTCAAGAGCGGGCTCACGACGATCACGCCGCACACGGGCAAGGTGTTGCCCGGCGGCTCGGTGACCATCGCAGACGATTCCGGCTATGTCGTGGCGCAGGCGGGCTCGCTCGTCAACGTGTCGGGTGCCGCGACGAACTTCGATCAGGCGCAGCCGGGCGGCGGGTATGCCTCGCAACCGGTCTGGAGCGACGCAGGCTCCATCACGCTGGCCGCATCGAGCGGTCTCTATTTCGACGGCACCTTCAAGGCGCAGCCCGGCGCCAGTCAGGCCGAGGGCGGCACACTGTCGATCGTGCCGGAAGTGAATGCTGCTCTGGGTTCGGTGGAGGTGGGCGGTGCCAGTGTTGCGCTGCCGGGCGCGACGGCCCTGGTCGTCCAGCAGAGCGGCACGCTGGTGCCGGCCGGCCTCGCGCCGGGGCAGGCTTTCACGCAGCCGTTGAACGGCGTGCTGGAGTTTTCCGCCGATCGCCTCACGGGCTCCGGTATCTCCACACTCGTGCTCGGAAGCAGCACTGCGCAGTTGGCGGTGCCGATCGTGTTCACCGGCCCGGTCGACCTGAACCTCGGCAAAGCGGTCATCGTCAACGCGGGACAACTGGTGGCGCTCGGCAGCCAACAGG
Organism: Paraburkholderia kururiensis JCM 10599 = LMG 19447; assembly: GCF_003986935.1. Taxonomy (GTDB): domain Bacteria; phylum Pseudomonadota; class Gammaproteobacteria; order Burkholderiales; family Burkholderiaceae; genus Paraburkholderia; species Paraburkholderia kururiensis. The sequence goes on from NZ_RJZE01000008.1 coordinate 201,207, forward strand.
TACAGACGCTGCTGGGCACCGCCGCGCCTGCGCCGTCCAGAGGCAACCTTCACCCCACCAACACCGTTCTTTCAAGCTTGCTGCCCGACGGTATATCGACCACCTCGACCGGGACGGCGGTGACGATCGAGGCGCCTTACGTGGCGCTCGTGGGGCCGTTCATCGGGGCCAGCTGGAGTAACGCGGTTCTCGCTCCGACCGTCAAACCGCTGGCGGACGGTACGCTGAACGTCAACGCGTCGTTCATCGACCTGGAAAACCAGGTGCAGCTCAACAATTTCGCGCAGGCGACGTTCACGAGCCACGGCGATATCCGGCTGGGTTCGACCAACGGCGGGATCACCCAGGGGCAAGGCTTGCTGGCGGGCGAGCTGTTCACGCCGGGCAATCTGACGTTCCGGGCCGCGGACGTGTATCCCGCCACGGGCACACCCTTCATTCTCGACGCGACGGGACCGACCGTGGGCGGGCGTCCCACGCCCACGACCATCGCGTTCCAGTCCAACGGCGCCTCGGACACGCCCTTGTCGGCAGGCGGCACGCTGCTCGTGGACGCGACGAACATCGTGCAGGGCGGCACCGTGCGGGCGCCTTCGGGCACGATCGTGTTCGGCGTAGGCGACGCCACGGCGGCGGCAACGAAGAGCCAGTTCAACAACCTGCCGATCGTTGCGACCGATTCAGTGACGTTCGCAGGCGGCAGCGTGACATCGGTGTCGAACGGCGGTGCGGTCATTCCCTACGGCACGACCGTGGACGGTGTGGAGTGGCAATTCAATCCGACGGCAGGCACCACGTTGGCGGATCTGACTGCGCCGCCGCAGAAGTTCATCGGCGCGAACGGTAGCAGCGTGGCGCTCAACCCGGGCGCGACGATCGACCTCTCGGGCGGCGGCAATCTGCAGGCCGAAGAATGGGTGCCGGGCACCGGCGGCACGCGCGACGTGCTCTCGCAGTACAACGTCAGCTATGCGAACGGCGCCACGGGCACGGCCGTGCCGGTCAACGTGGGCGCCACGAACGTGTACGCCATCGTGCCCGGTACGCAGTCGCCCGTGGCCGCGTACGACCCGGTGTTCGCGCAGACCGTGCAGCCGTTCACGAGTGCGAAGGGGACGGTGGGCAGCACGACCAGCACGCTCGGCATCGGGCAGGCCGGCATGAACGGCTCTGTGGGGCAGGCGGTGTATTTGTCGGGCGTGCCGGGCCTGGCGGCCGGCTACTACACGCTGCTGCCCGGCAAGTACGCGACGCTGCCCGGCGCGTATCGGATCACGGTGTCGGCAAACGCAGGCAACATCGCGCCGGGATCGAGCAAGGTCTTGCCGGACGGCACGGTCGTGACCGCGGGCTATTTCGCCGACGCGTTGACCGGCAGCCGCAGCGCGACGCCGACCGTATTCGACGTGCAGTCGGGCTCCGTCTGGCAGCAGTATTCGCAGTACACGCTGACGGGGGCCAACAGCTTCTTCCCGGCGCTCGCAGCCACCAAGGGGAACGTGACGCCGCCGCTTCCCGTGGACGGCGGTCAACTGGTGCTGGCCGCAACGAAGGCGCTCACGCTCGGCGCGACGCTCAATACCGCGGCGGGCGACGGCGGCGCACCGGCCGAAATCGACATCGCCTCGCAGGACATCCAGATCACCGGGAACGGCGGCGCGGCGCTGCCGGGCTATTTGCAGATCGGCGCCGACGCGCTCGATTCCCTCAACGCCGGCAGTCTGCTGATAGGCGGCACGCGCACCGCGACGACGAGTGGCGTGACGATCAATCCGATCGCCAATAGCGTGGTGCTCTCCAACAACACCGGCAACGCATTGAGCGGGCCGGAGATCCTGCTCGTGACGAAGACCGGATCGGCCACCACCGATCCCGACGCGGTCAACGGATTGCAGATCGATGCGGGCGCTGCCATCTCGGCCACCGGCAACTACCCCGCGGCAAAGGACCAGCCCATCACGATTGCGGGCGACGGTGCGCTGCTGCGCGTATCGAACGGGGCCATGACCACCGTGAACCGCACGGGCGCCACGGGTACGGGCTTGCTGACGGTGGGCGCGGGCGCGACGCTGACCGGCGGGCAGGCACTGACCTTGGATTCGTCGGGCGACCTGAAGGTGGACCCGGCCGCGGTGCTGTCGGCACGTGCCATCACGGTCGACGGTTCGGCCATCACGTTCACGAACGACAGCAGTGCTGCCGCGGCGAGCCTGCCGGGTTTCGTGCTGAATCCGGCCGGCGTGGCGCAACTGGCGAATGCGCAGCAGGTGATTCTGCGCAGCGCGGGTGCCATCAATTTCGTGGGCGACGTGAACGCCACGTTCGGCAACAGCGTCGACCTGAGCGCCGGGAATTTCCTCAATAGCGGCGGCAACGTCACGCTCAACGCGCAGCAGATCGCATTCACGAACGAGACCGGTGCACCCCAAGGCACGGCGGCCACGGGTAGCGGCACGCTCACCGTGAACGCGAAGGAAATCGACTTCGGCGCGGGCAACAAGACGGCGAGCGGCTTCGGGTCGGTATCGATGACCGCGACGGGCGGCATCGTGGGCCAGAACTCGGGCACGTTCGATTTCGGCGCGCTGCCGGTCACGCTCAACGCACCGGTCTTCCTGGCCGATACCGGTTCGGCGTCCACCCTCAAGACGAGCGGCGGGCTGACGCTGAACAGCGCGGCCGGCACCGCGTTGAACCGCACGTCGCTGGGCGGGGCGTGGAGCTTCATTGGCGGCACGGTCAACGACAACGGCGCCACGATTGCGGCGCCGGCCGGCAATGTCGGCATGGAGGCCACGTCGGGCGATCTGACCATCGGCAGCGGCGCGACCATCCGCTCGGCTGGCGTCGCCATGCCGTTCTTCGACGTGACGGAGTACGCGCCGGCGGGTGCCATCACGCTCACGTCGGATACCGGCACGATCTACGTGCAACCGGGCGCCACGCTCGACTTCTCGGCGCCGGCCGGCGGCGGGGCGGCCGGCAGCCTCTCGTTGTCCGCGCCGCAGCAGGTGGTGAACCTGAACGGCACCTTGAAAGGCAGTGCCGCGGCCGGTTTTGCGGGCGGCTCCTTTTCGCTCGATACGGGCGGTGCGGCAAACCTCGACAGCCTCGCCACCACGCTCGCATCGAGCGGCGTGAACCAGTCGATCGCGATCCGCACGAAGTCGGGCAACCTCACGCTTTCGCAGGGCAACGCGCTGACAGCCCAGACCGTATCGCTGACGGCCGATGGCGGCTCGGGTGGCCTGGACGCCAACAACGGCAACGTCGCGATTCTCGGCACGATCAACGCCTCGGGTACCGCAGGCGGTGAAATCGACCTGTACGGCAAGGGCAACGTGGACATCGAGGGCTCGCTGCTTGCGCGAGGTTCCAGTGCGACGCAACGCGGCGGCACGGTGAAGGTCGGCGTGGCCGGCGTGCCGGATACGGCCAATGGCGTGGTGCAGGCCGATCCGAGCTATGGCTACGAGCTGATGTCGAAAACGGCGTCGGGCAAGATCACGGTCGGCTCGAATGCGCTGATCGACGTTTCGGGCGGAACGGCCGGCGGGCTGTCGGGCGGCACCGTGAGCTTCCGTGCGCCCGTGCTCGACGATGGCAGCGTGAACGTGACCATCGCGCCGGGGCAAAACGGTTCCACGATTGTCGGCGCACGTGCGGTCACTCTCGAGGGTTACGCGGTATGGAGCACGACCGACCCCTCGACGGGCGCCCAACACTTCGACGGCATCATCGACCCGGCGGGCTGGTACGACAGCCAGGGCAACCTGGTGTCAGGCACGTTCACGGACAAGAGCGGCAATACCGTGCTGGCGTACACGGCGGGCAGCATGACGGCGGATCAACTGACGCCGTATCTGACCAACGACTTTTTCACGCCTGGCAGCGGCGCCGTAAATACGAACCACGAAACGTTCTACGGCTATAACAACGGCAGTTCGGGCAACGGCGCCGGCACGTTGATGAACTTCGTCAACAACGGGCTGACCAGCGTGGCGAATCAGTTCGCCGGCACAGACGTGGCGAACTTCCACGTGGTGCCCGGCATCGAGCTAGACAACCCGAGCGCCGCGATCAATGGCGGCAACATCTCGGTACTGACGAACTGGAACCTCGGCGCGGGCACGTCGCAAACGAATCTGGCGTACCGCTTTCAGGGCCAGGCGCCCGTCATTACGCTTCGTGCCGAAAACAACGTGAAGGTCAAAGCGAGTTTGACCGACGGGTTTTTCCAGATTGCGAATCCGCTGGGCGGCGGCGGGTCGATTCCTGTGCCGCCGTTGTCGACGTTGACTGAGGCGCTCAGTGTCTACAACACTCCGCAGGGCGCCTATGGTTATACGCTCTCGTATTACGGTGCCAATGGAAGTGGGCCCAATCGCAATCTGGTTTCTGCTCCTGGGCAACCCACAGGAGGTACGACTGAACAAATTGAAGAGTATTACGCGCTCTATACCGCGTATGCGAATTATCTCGATCAAGTCGATACGAACCTTGACTCATTGGTAACCGCTATCAAACCAAATTCGAGCCATATCGGCGTGATTAGCGTTTTGGTTCCCCAGCCCTTTCTGCCAGGCCAGCCCATTGCGCCTTCCGCGCCGTCCGCTAGCGATCAGGCTAGCAATGCCGGGCTTTACCTCATTTATCTGAATCAATACCAGACCTATCTCACTCAGGTTGTCCAGTTTTGGCACGACCATTTATCAACGCCTACTGTCACGCCGCTTGTTCCGCCCGCCGTTCAACCGGATGCGGTGATCCAGACGTCCACCGTCAGTCCGCCGGCGGTGACCGACAACACGCCGTCGCCCACGGCGACAGCCAGCAACCCGTTGCCGCTCGCGGCCGCCTCGCTCGTCGGCGGAGCCAGTACGTCGTTTCGCGTGGTGTCGGGGGCCGACCAGGGAAGCGCTGACCCGCTCGCCGTACAGGCCGCATCGGTGTTCCGCAACGCGAGCGGCAGCGGCAACGTGACGCTCGACGGACACACCGCTTACGTGGATACCAACGGTGTCGCCTTGCTGGCGCCCACCATGGTCCGGACGGGCACGGGGGCCATCGATATCGCGGCGGGAAACAGCTTTGTGCTGCAGGATGCCACCGCGCCCGGCGTCGTCTACACAGCAGGCGCACCGACCACTGCCGCGGGCGCGCCGACGGCGGGCAGCACGGCAAGCATTGTGAAAGGGAATACGTCCAACGGCATTCCCGATACGCTGGTGAGCCCGAGCGTCAATCCCGACTCCGCGGGCGATATCACCATTCACGCCCAGGGCGACATCACGGGTATCGAAAACGTCATCGACCAGGATGGCACGATATCGGGCCGCGTGGGGCAGAACATCAGCCAGTTCTGGTCGCCCTGGATGGAAACCGGCAATCCCGCCGGTCAAACATCGATCAACTTCGGTGCGTTCGATCAGGGCGTGATGAGTGTGGGCGGCAACGTCTCGGTCAGCGCGGGCGGAAACATCACGGACCTCGCGGTCTCGCTGCCCACCACGTGGTTTCTCACCCATGACGGCGCGGGCAACCCCGCCGTCAATACGGTGGGCGGCGGCAATCTGTTCGTTCATGCTGGCGGGAACATTCTCAGCGGGGACTACTTCGTTGCGAAGGGAACCGGTGCGATCACCGCGGGCGGCGGTATGGGTGCCGACGGTGTGAACTACACGACGTATAGCGTGAACAAAGCGGCCGTCGGATTAGACCCCATCGTTTCGTTCGGACCGGTCGGCACACTGCTGGCGGTGCAGGACGGCATCCTGAATGTCAGTGCGCGCCAAGGCGCGAATATCGGCGGCGTGCTGAATCCGTCATATGGCACGAGTAGCGGCGATCAGCAGGCCTACTCGTCCACGTCCGCCGTCAACGTCCAGTCCGTGACAGGCGACGTCGATTTCGGAACGTTGGCGCCTGCACCGAGCGACAAGAGCCTCACGCTTATCCCGGCGATCAGCACCTTGCCCGCCAGCCTGAACCTCACCGCGTTCACGGGCGGTATCGCGCTCGATTCCGCCGGCACGCTTTACCCCTCGGCAACGGGTCAATTGAACCTCGTCGCCAATCAGACGATCAGCTTCTCCAACGTAGCGGGTGGCGGCACGACTTTCGGCCTGTCGGATGCCGATCCATCGTCCATGCCGTCGCCCGTCAATCCCACGGCTACGCCCGACCTTCACGCGTCGAGCGCACTGCATGCCGGCGATTCGACGCCCGCACGCATCTACAGCCTGAACGGCAGCATCGTGAACGGCATCCTCGGCTCGACGGGGTTTTACGGCAACCAGGTGACGGTGACGATCGACAAGCCGGCCCTGATCCAGGCTGGGCAGGACATCGTAGACCTCGCGTTTCAAGGGCAAAACCTGCGCGCGGCGGACGTGACCCGCATTGTTGCCGGGCGCGACATCTACGACACGCCGCTGCTTGCCAGTTCGACGGCTCTGGTTCCTGCCTTGCTGCTGGGCGGTCCCGGTACGTTCGACGTCGAAGCCGGACGCAACATCGGGCCGCTGACGAATCAGCAGCAGGCCTTCGTTGCCAGCGGACGGAACGACGGATTTATCGCGCCGCCAACCGGCATCGAGGCGGTGGGCAATGCGTTGAATCCGAATTTGCCGCACGAAAGCGCCAACATTCAGGTGTTGTTTGGCGTAGGGCCGGGCGTCGACAGCGCCGGGTTCATCTCCGCCTATATCGATCCTTCGAAGACAGTGCCCGGCGTTCCCTCGACCACGCCGGCGCTGATCGCCTTCATGGAGCAATACGATGCGGGGCTCGCCGTGGACACGGGGCGCGCCCAGGACAAGGACGCCGCGAAGAAGGCCGTGGGCACGCTCACCGCCGCGCAGGCGTGGCAGCAGTTCCAGGAGCTGCCGCCCTACGTGCAGCAGCTCTTTGCCGAGCAGGTATTGTTCAGCGTGCTGACCGACGTGGGGCAGGACTACAACAATCAGGCGAGCCCCTACTACCGGCAGTACGCGCGCGGCTACCAGGCCATCAATACGCTGTTCCCGTCGTCTTTGGGCTATACGGCGAACAATCTCGGCGGCGGCAGCAACGGCGCGAACAAGCTTGTCAGTACCGGTAATCTTGATATCCGCAGCACGACCATCCAGACGCAGCAGGGCGGCACGATCTCGATTCTCGGGCCGGGCGGCCAGGCGCTGGTGGGCAGTACGTCGGCCCCGCCCGCCATCGTCAACGGCAACGGCCAGGTGGTGGCAGGGCCTGGCACGCAGGGCATCCTGACGCTCGAGCAAGGCGATATCGACATCTTCACGGACCAGAGCGTGCTGCTGGCGCAAAGCCGGATCTTCACCGAGCAGGGCGGGGCGATGACCATCTGGAGTTCGAACGGCGACATCAACGCCGGCAAGGGCTCGAAGTCGGTGGCCGATACGCCTGCGCCGAACTACGTGTGCGACGTGAACCACTACTGCACGGTGGACGCACGCGGCGAGGTGAGCGGTGCAGGCATCGCGACGCTGCAGACCATTGCGGGCGCGCCGGCCAGCGACGCGACCCTGATCGCGCCGCGCGGCACAGTGGACGCAGGCGACGCCGGTATTCGCGTGTCGGGCAATCTCAACGTCGCGGCGCTGCACGTGGCGAATGCCGACAACATTCAGGTTCAGGGGCAGTCCGCCGGAATTCCCGTGGCTCAGACGGTGAACACCGGCGCACTGACGGCGGCGAGTTCCGCTGGGTCCGCCGCTAGCCAGATGGCCCAGGACATCGTGAAGAACAATGCCACTGGTGTCGGTCAGCGGCGCTGGAGCATCTCCGTGCAGGTGGAAGGGTTCGGCGATGCCGGCGACGGCGACCCAAGGAAGCGCAAGTCCGCACAGGTGGGCTATGACCCCGCCAACGCCGTTTCCGTCATCGGATTCGGCGGGGTGGGTCAGGCGCAGAAGGCGGCTTTGAGCAAGGAAGAGCAGGAACGGTTAGGGAAGATTTGAGTCGCCAGGGTTGTCGTGGTCCGCATGGAGCATGCGGCGGACCCGATGACGGGCCGTGGCAGAAGAGGAACGGCCCTGCTATGCAGGGCCGTTCGCCATTGGGGCATCGATCTGGCGGATGGTGCGATCAGCGTCCTGTCACCGAGCCCGAGCAGACCGTCGTGTTGCCGATGTTGAGGTTGAATGCGCTGGCGTTGGAGAGGAAGTCGCTGTTGATCGCCGTCAGGTAGGTCGAGGGCACCGAATCGAAGCCGTTGCCGCGAAGCGTCGGCGCGTTGCTGGTCGAATAGTGCTCCGTCAGGAAGTCGACAATCGCGGTAGCGGGAGACGGGCTGTTGGAATTCCGATTGGCATAGCACTGGCTGACGATGATCTGGATCGTGCCGGCGATGGGATAGCCGGTTGACGGGTTGCGGGCGGCCGGCACCCAGTTGGACGGGTTCCGGGCGATCAGTCTGGTGCCGGGCGCGGAGGCGGAGCCCATCGCCGTGGTCGCGTTCTGGTACGTCGGGACGAAGTCCGTGCCCGTGAAGTCGTTGCGCAGGCTGGCAACCGGGAGATTGTTTGCCTTGGCTGGCGCGCTGGACGGCGCGAGGAACGTGTTGGTGTAGTCCGGGCTCAGATAGCCGACGCCAGCGCCGGAGAGCGCAAGCAGAGAAACGGCAACGCCACTGCTGCCTGATGCCGGCGCGAAGTTCGACGGCACGCCGGCAATGAATTCGCCCGCGAAGTTTTGCGACTCGGTAAACGTGATGTTCGAGTTGGGCGCGACCGTCACGCCGTTGCGCACGAACGGCGTCGTGTGGCAGACCTGCGCGAGGTGAGCGGTCAAAAGGTCGGTTGCATCGCCGTCTCCAGCGGTATAGATCACCGTGATCGGCTTGCTGCCAGCCGAATAGACCGAGCCGTTGTCTGGGTTGATGACCTGGTTCCAGTTGGTGAGCCTGCCCGAGAAGATGCCGCACAGGTCGTCGTCGTTGAGCGCAACGGTGGGCGTCGCGCTGTTCGGCAGCGCGGGCCCTGTGCCGGCCGGAGCGTTCACGAGGGCAATCGTGACGGGTGTGACGAGGTATGGGATCTGGATCAGCGGACCGTTCGTGATGCCTAGCCCACCCGTCGACGTGTAGGCCGAAATCTGTGCCGGCGAGAGCGGCGCGTCGCTGATCGCGAAATCGACCGTGCCCATCACCGTGGTGGTACCGGAGTCGAATTGCGACGGGTCGTTGTTCAGGAACGCCGCTTCGCCTCTGGCTGAACCGACCGCGTAGTAAGAAATCGTGCCGTTTACCGCAGGCGAAGCAGAGACTTCGGTGCCGATCAGCGGAGCGACCATTGACGAGCCACCGCCGAGCAGCGATGGAGCAGCCTGCGCCATCGCAACCGGAGTACCAAGGATTGACATGGCAAGCGTGATGGCCTGACAGACCTTGCGTTCGTTGAGTTTCATGGGAATTCCTATACGGGCTTGACCACACCCGCGTATGGCGTGCGGAATTCGCCGCGCGTGCTGCGAATCCGGGCGGATAAAAACAGAACGGCCCTGCTACGCAGGGCCGTGAAATGCAAAGCTGTGATCAAACGGATGGCGCGATTAGCGACCCGTCACCGACCCCGAGCAGGTCGTCGTGTTGCCGATGTTCAGGTTCCACGTGCTCGCGTTGGACAGGAAGTCGTTGTTGATTGCCGTCAGGTAGTTCGAGGGCACCGAGTCGAAGCCGTTGCCGTGAAGCGTCGCCGCGTTGCTGCTCGAATAGTGCTGCGTCAGGAAGTCGACGACCGCGGCAGCAGGCGCCGGGCTGTTCGACTTCGGATTGGCATAGCACTGGCTGACGATGATCTGGCTCGTGCCGGCGATGGGATAGCCCGCCGTCGGGTTGCTGGCAGCCGGAACCCATTGCGTCGGATCCTTGGCGCCCGCTTGCTTGGCCGGCGGAGCGACCGTGCCGATCGCCGTCGTCGCGTTCTGGTACGTCGGAACGATGTCCGTGCCCGTGAAGTCGTTGCGCAGGCTGGCGACCGACAGATTGTTCGTCTTGGCTGGCGAGCTGGACGGTGCCAGGAACGTGTTGGTGTAGTCGGGGCTCAGGTAGCCGACGCCGGCGCCGGAGAGCGCGAGCAGCGCGGCTGCAACGCCGCCGCTGCCCGTTGCCGAGCGGAAGTTCGACGGCACGCCGCCGGTGAATTCACCCGCGAAGTTCTGCGACTCGGTGAACGTGATGTTCGAGTTGGCTGCAACCGTCACGCCATTACGCACGAACGACGTCGTATGGCAGACCTTGGCGAGGTGGGCCGTCGTCAGATCGGTCGTGCCGCTGTTGTCAGCGCGATAGATCACCGTGATCGGCTTGCTGCTGCTCGAGTAGGCCGAGCTGTTGTCCGGATTGATGACCTGGTTCCAGTCGGTCAGCTTGCCGGAGAAGATGCCGCACAGGTCGTCGTCGTTGAGGGCAACGGTGGGCGTCGCGCTGTTCGGCAGAGCCGGGCCCGTGCCGGTCGGCGCGTTCACGAGGGGAATCGCGATCGGCGTGACGATGTAGGGAATCTGGATCAGCGGGCCGTTCGTGACGCCGAGGCCGCCCGTCGAGGTGTAAGCCGAGACTTGGGCCGACGACAGCGGCGCGTCGCTGTTCGCGAAGTCAACCGTGCCCGTCACCGTGACGGTACCGGAGTTGAATTGCGAGGGGTCGTTGTTCAGGAAGGCCGTTTGACCTTTGCCCGAGCCAACGGAGTAGTACGAAATTGTGCCGTCCGCAGCAGGGAACGCCGAGATTTCGGTGCCGATGGTCGGCGCGACGAGCGACGAGCCGCCGCCGATCAGCGACGGAGCCGTTTGGGCCATGGCGACCGAGGCGCCAAGGGCGGAAATGACGAGGGTGATAGCCTGGCAGATCTTGCGCTTGCTGGATTTCATGAGATTTCCTTGAACGAAGATAAAGGGAATGCCTGTTGCCTGATGACGAGACGAGTACCGCTTGATTGCCACATTGCGGCGACCGGTATCCGGTGTGAACCGCCGAATTACTCTAGGTGAAATCTGGAAAGAATTTGTGAAACTTTTATAGCGAATGGTACGGACCATTTTTGAAAATGGGCTGTCACCCATATGGGATCTGGCAAGAGCGATTGAGCGCCGCCGCAGCAAGCGGAAAACAAGCCGAAGACAGGCAACAAAAACCCGAGAAAGAAAACCCGCAATCGCCCGAGCAGCAAGCGAGGCGTACCCGTGCCCGCAACGGCAAAGCCCCTACCGCCCTTCCACGTCAATTTGATGGCAGATGCTACGGACCATTTCTGTCACGTCTTGAAAAGCCTCGCCGTTCCACGATTCGCCATTTATAAAAAAGCGAATTTCGGCGCAAAAAATTAAACCACGCAATGCGGCCTGAATATAAAACGTCGAAACGTCTATATGACAGAAGCGAAAATCGAATCCGCCGAAAACGATTTAATGAAATCCACTCAACCCCCGCAAAAAATGTTGCCCACCATTCGTCATAATTCTGATCCACTTCGCTGCTTAGTCTTTGCCGGGCGAATCCGTCCGGCATGAGGCGCGCCGGGGACCCGACGAACAGACGAGGCCATGCGGGGTGCGCTGTGGAGTATCGATGCACGCGGCAGACGCGTTCGTCGCCGCCCGCCTGTTGCTCCGGCATCGAACCCAGCTCTATGACAAGCACACGCTCACGCTTCGGTCGCTTCGGTTGTTCCCCCGCAGGCTTCGCGATTCTGTTGACCGGTCTGGTCGCCGCGCGGTTTGCCTTCGCGCAGGTCAGCCTCAACTTTTCGAATGCGGACGTGGCGCAGGTGGCCAAGGCCATCGGCGCGGCGACGGATACGACGATCATCGTGGACCCGCGCGTGAAAGGGCAGCTCAATCTCGTCTCGGACAACCCCGTCAGCAAGGAGCGCTCGCTCAAGACGCTCGAGGCCGCGCTGCGCATGCAGGGCTTCGCGCTCGTGCGCGACCACGGCATTCTGAAGGTGGTGCCCGAGGCCGATGCGAAGCTGCAAGGCACGCCCACCTACGTCGGCAACACGCCGCGCGCAAGCGGCGACCACGTCATTACGCAGGTGTTCCGCCTGCGCAACGAATCCGCGACGAACCTGCTGCCCGTGCTCAAACCGCTCGTGAGCCCCAACAACGTGATTGCGGCCTACGCGAACGACAACACGCTCGTCGTCACGGACTACGCCGACAACGTCCGCCGCATCGCGCAGATCATCTCGGGCATCGACGCGAGCACGTCGCAGCGCGTGGCCGTGGTGCCGCTCAATCACGAAAGTGCCATGGATCTGGCGCCCGTCGTGCAGAAGATGCTGGACCCAGGCACGACGGGCAATACCGACGCCACGCTCAAGGTGTCGGTGAGCGCGGACCCGCGCCTCAACGCATTGCTGTTGCGCGCCACCGACCCCGGTCGCGTCGCCGACGCCAAGGCGCTCATCGCGCAGCTCGACGCGCCCACGCGCGTGCCCGGCAACATGCACGTGGTGCGCCTGCAAAACGCGAGCGCCGTGGACCTTGCGAAGGTGCTGCGCGGCATGCTGGGTCTCGCCGTCGATACGGGCAGCGGTTCGCTGGGCACCTCTTCAGCGAAAAGCTTCAGCGAGAGCAACGGTGGCATGTCCGGCAAGAGCGGCGGGATAGGCACGGGCACGAACGCATCCACGGGCACGGCAGGCCTGCCGCCGCTGCCGGGCACGACCGACAGCGCATCGGGCTCGACCAGCGGCGACACCGCCACAGCGCGCGGCGGCCTGATTGCGAGCGCGATGGGCGGCGGCGCGGAGTCCGCCGCGAACGGCATGATCCAGGCCGACGCCGCCACGAACTCGCTCGTCATCACGGCGCCCGAGCCGGTCTACCAGAACATCCGCAACGTGATCGACCAGCTCGACGTGCGCCGCGCGCAGGTCTATCTGGAAGCGATGATCGTGGAGATGAGCGCGACCTCGGCCGCGAATCTCGGCGTGCAGTGGCAGGGCGCCATCCAGTCGGGCAACGGCAACAACGCGCTGTACGGCAGCACGAACTTCGGCACGTCGACGAGCCAGAGCATCGTGGACCTCACGGCGCAGGGGCAGACGCTTGGCCAGAATCTCTCCACGGCAACGGCCACCACGCTGCTCAACAACGGCATCAACATCGGCCTGCTGCACAAGTTCGGCAAGTTCTTCGGGCTCGGCGCGCTCGTGCAGGCACTGGCGACCGTGAGCAACGCGTCGATTCTCTCGTCGCCCAATCTCATCACGCTCGACAACGAGGAAGCACGCATCGTGGTGGGCTCCAACGTGCCGGTGCAAACGGGTTCGTATTCCACGGCCACGGCGGTTTCGAGCACGGGCGTCAACGCGTTCAACACGTTCGACCGGCAGGACGTGGGCATCGTGCTGCACGTGCGCCCGCAGATCACGAAGGGCGGCGTCATCAAGCTGCAGATCTATTCGGAAGACTCGTCGGTGGACCCGACCTCCGTGAACAACCCGGGCGGCGTGACCATCATCAAGCGGTCGGTGCAGTCGACGGTGCTCACCGACGACGGCGAGATCATCGTGCTGGGCGGCCTCATTCAGGACAATTACTCGGACGGCAACAACAAGGTGCCGTTCCTCGGTGATCTGCCGCTGATCGGCTCGCTCTTTCGCGCGGAGAACAAGAGCCGCACGAAGACCAACGTGATGGTGTTTCTGCGGCCCGTGATTCTGCACGACGGCGAGACCACCGCGAGCATTTCGGGCAGCCGCTACGACCAGTTGCAACAACAGATGAGCGACTACCGCTCGGACAACCGCATCGAACGCGACCGCGATAGCCCCGCGCTGCCGCCGCGCCCGCCGGGCCCCGAGCAGGGCGTGGCGCCGGCCGAGGGCCTCTTCGATTTGCAGCGGATGAAGCGGCCGTCTGCGAGTGGCGATGGTGGCTCCGCTCCCGCTGCGGACAGCGTGACCGGTGCAACGGCAGCAGCAGGTGCCTCGGGTGCAACAGGCGCTTCCGGTACCGCAAGTGCTTCAGCTACAACAGGAGCCCCATGATGTCTGCGTTCCGCTACGAAGCAATCAACCCCACGGGCAAGACCTTGCGAGGCGTGCTGGAAGCCGATAGCGCGAAGGCGGGGCGCAGTCAGTTGCGCGCGCAGGGTTTGACGCCGCTCGTCGTCGAACTCGCAGCATCGCGACTGCACGGCGAGCGCAACCAGCGGCTCGCGCTCGGCAAGAAGCTTTCGCAGCGCGAGCAGGCCATCGTCACGCGCCAGCTTGCGAGCCTATTGATTGCGGGCCTGCCGCTCGACGAAACGCTTTCGGTGTTGAGCGACCAGGCCGAGCGCGACTACGTGCGCGAACTGATGGCCTCGATACGCGCGGAAGTGGTGGGCGGCCACTCGTTTGCGAATGCGCTCTCGCAGCATCCGCGCGATTTTCCCGACATCTATCGCGCGCTCGTGGCGGCCGGCGAGCATACGGGCAAGCTCGGCGTGGTGCTCTCGCGGCTCGCGGACTACATCGAGCAGAGCAACGCGCTGCGGCAGAAAATTCTGCTCGCCTTCACGTACCCCGCGGTCGTCACGGTGATCGCATTCGGCATCGTCACGTTTCTGTTGAGCTACGTGGTGCCGCAGGTGGCCAACGTGTTCACGAGCACCAAACAGCAATTGCCGTTTCTGACGGTGGCGATGCTCGCGCTCTCGGGCTTCGTGCGGCACTGGTGGTGGGCGGCGCTCGGTGGGCTCTTCGCGGCGGGGTGGCTCACGCGCAAGGTGCTTGCGCTGCCGGGCCCGCGGCTCGCGTTCGACCAATGGCTGTTGACGGCGCCGCTCGCGGGCCGGCTTGTGCGCGGCTACAACACCGTGCGCTTCGCGAGCACGCTCGGCATTCTCTCGGCGGCCGGCGTGCCGATTCTGCGTGCGTTGCAGGCCGCAGGCGAAACGCTGAGCAACCGTGCGATGTTCGGCAAGGTGGAAGACGCCATCGTGCGCGTGCGCGAGGGTTCGTCGCTCTCGCGTGCGCTCGGCAATACGAAGACGTTTCCGCCCGTGCTCGTGCATCTGATCCGCTCGGGCGAGGCGACCGGCGACGTGACGACGATGCTCGACCGCGCGTCCGAAGGCGAGTCGCGCGAGCTGGAGCGCCGCACGATGTTTCTCACGAGCCTGCTCGAACCGCTGCTGATTCTCGCGATGGGCGGCGTGGTGCTCGTGATCGTGCTCGCCGTGATGATGCCGATCATCGAACTCAACAACATGGTGCAGTGATGAACGGTGCGCCTGCCGCCTGTATCTGTGGCGGCGCTCAAGCTCAGCGCACGAACGCGCTCGGGCTCTGCGCGTCGGGCAGCCTGATTTCGCGCTGCAAGCCGTTGCTTTCCACCACGATGGAACGCGCGCGCACCTCGGCGAGTTTCGCGGCGTGGCCGACTGTGCCGCCCAGACGCACGACACGCGCCGCCTCGCCGCCCTGGCTCACGATGGCGGCGGCATGGTGTGCGTCGAACGAGAGGATGCCGAGCAACTGGAGGGTGTTGTGCGCGTCGGCGTCGGGCGAGGCGCCGAAGAGCGTCGTGCCCGCGGATACGTCGAGCGGCGCGGGTGGAGGCGTGATGGCCGGTGCGGCTGCTGCCGGCGCGTTGAATACGCGCACCCACCAGAGCACCACGGCGATAAACAGCGCAGCCGCTACAGCCGTGGCGAGCATGGGCGCAACGGCGAGGCGAGTCAGGGGCAGGCGAATCATGGTTGATGTCCCGGGCGGCAAGAAGGAAACCGACGAAGCGAACGAGCGATTAAGCGGCGCGTGCATGAAACGCAGCACATGCCGACATTTTTTGACGCGAGGGTGAAGAGATGATGACGCGACCCGCAATGACTCATTCAACGCATGCGTGCACACCGCGTTCAGCGCGGCGGTACCAAAGCGGCCAAGGCAAGCCGCGCAGCCAGCGCGGCTTCACCCTCATCGAAATCATGGTGGTGATCGCGATTCTCGGCATTCTCGCCGCGCTCATCGTGCCGAAGATCATGAGCCGCCCCGACGAGGCGCGGCGTGTGGCGGCGAAGCAGGACATCGGCACGGTGATGCAGGCGCTCAATCTGTACCGGCTCGACAACGGGCGGTATCCGTCGCAGGACCAGGGGCTGCGCGCGCTCGTGGAAAAGCCCACGGTAGACCCCGTGCCGAACAACTGGAAAGACGGCGGCTACCTGGAGCGCCTGCCCAACGACCCGTGGGGCAACGCGTATCAATATCTGAATCCGGGCGTGCACGGCGCAATCGACGTGTTCAGCTATGGCGCCGACGGCAAGGCAGGCGGAGAGAACAACGATGCGGACATTGGTTCGTGGCAGTGAGCGCACGGGCGCCGGCGTGTGCGGCGGCGGTGGCGCGATAAACGCGCTGCCGTTCGTGCACGATGCTCGCTTGCCGCGCGACGGCGGCATGGCGTCCACGCGCGCACGGCCAGGCACGCACCGCATGAGCACGACGCAACGCACCGCAGGCTTCACGCTGCTCGAAATGCTCGTGGTGATGCTGATCGTCGGGCTGCTCGTGGCCGTGGTAACGCTCGCGCCCTCCAGAAACCGGCGCACCGATCTCGCCGAAGAAGCGCAGCGCGTGGCGAGCCTGCTCGAATCCGCAGGCGACGAAGCGCAGGTGCGTTCCACCCCGATCGCGTGGCAACCCGTAAATGGCGGCTATCGCTTCTATCAGCGCGCCGAAAACGGCGCCTGGCAGCCCATGACCGACGACCTGTTCCGCGCGCATCGCTGGAGCGCGAGCGTCACGGGCGTATCCATCCGCTATACGGGCGGCGCGGCGATTTCGCGCGTGGTGCTGGGCGCGGAGAGCATCGACGTGCCTGTCACGATTGCGCTCTCGTCCGGGTCGGTGCAATGGCTCGTGGTGGGCACGGGCATCGGCAACTTCGTGGTGCGGGCGCCGTGAACGGGCGCGCACGCGTGCAGTCAGGCATTGCACGAGGCGCGCGATGACGAGCCTCGTCGTGCTGCTGCCCTCGATTCACGCTATCGACGCGAAGCCGCTCGATATGCAGGCCTGGCACCGCGTGCGGGTGCGCTATGCGTTATTCGATCGCCACGAGCAGATCGTTCACGCGGACGCGTGTTTGTCCGATGCGTTGCCGAAGGCGCAAACCGCCGTGCTGATTTTCTCGGCGCGCGACACACTGTTGCTCGAAGCAAGCCTGCCGCCTGTCGCCGGGCCGAAGCTGCGCAAGCTGCTGCCCAACGTGGTGGAAGAATTTTTGATCGACGATGCGCGGCGCAGCCACATTGCCGTTGCGCCCGCGCAGAAGGGCGAGGCAAACCGCGCGCTTGCGGTGGTGGATCGCGAGCGGTTCGGGGCGGTGGTTCGATGGTTCGCGGCGATGGGCTATGGACGGGTGCGGGCGGTGCCGCTGGTTCACTGTTTGCCTGCGCCGGCAGACGGACCGCAGGACGAGGCGGCCGAGGAGGCTGAAGCGAGGCGCGAGCCTGGACTCGCACTCGAAGACGAGGACGCGCGGGAGGCATCGCCACTCGCAAGCCAGACGGAAGCACGCGATGCCAGACGCCATGCAGGCGTGTTGATCGTGCGACGTGCATCGGTCGAGCGAGGCGATCAGGTCACGCAGATCGAGGCCGAAGCTCAAGCAGCGGCACAGGCCGTCGTCGTTCAGCACGCTACACAGGCACACGCCACGTACGCGGCATACGCCAACAGGCACGCGGATATCGACACCGAACCGCTCCACGACGCGGGCGCCCCTTCCGCGGAGCAAGTGGACCACGTCGAACTCGCGATTCGCCAGGGGCGCACCGGCTTCGGCATGGATGTGCGGGCCGACTGTCTCGACACGACGATTGCAGAA
Organism: Paraburkholderia kururiensis JCM 10599 = LMG 19447; assembly: GCF_003986935.1. Classification (GTDB taxonomy): domain Bacteria; phylum Pseudomonadota; class Gammaproteobacteria; order Burkholderiales; family Burkholderiaceae; genus Paraburkholderia; species Paraburkholderia kururiensis. Next base: position 219,045 of record NZ_RJZE01000008.1, read on the forward strand.
CTCGCGCGGCGCGGCACGCTGCAAGTCTGGGCGTTGACCGCCTCGGGCACGGCAGACGCCGCGAACGTGCCGCAAGCGCATGACACAGGCACGCCAGACAACGCGCACAGCGCGGCGCAAACGAACGCCGGTCATCACGGCGATCCGGCGAACCCGTCGCGAACCGCGGCGCACACCGCTTTCCCACTCGCCGTACAAGGCTTTGCCTGGGACCATCTCGCGCGCAATGCGCTCGCGTGCCCGTTCGACCTGTGTCAGTTCGAATTTGCGAACGCGGGTCGCGGGCAGGCAGGTGATCGAGGCGCACTGCGCCCATGGTGGCCGGCTATCGCGCTTGTCGCGGCATCGCTCGTGGCTTCGATTGCGGCCATTAACGTTCAGTGGCTGCAACTGCGGCACCGGCAAGACGCATTGAACGCGCGGATGACCGAGCTCGTGAAAACCGCGTTCCCCGGCATCACGCTGATTCTCGATCCGTCCACGCAGATGCAGATCGAACTCAAGCGGCTGCGCAGCGCCGCAGGCGAACTGCGCGCCGACGACTACCTGGTGCTGGCCGCCGCGCTCTCGCGCGCCCTGGGCCCCATTCCATCGAGCGCCATCGCCACGCTCGACTATAGCGACGGCGCGCTCGCCGTCATGTTCAAGCCGGACACGACGATCGATGGTGAGGGCCTGCGCCGGCGTCTGCTCGCACAAGGCGTCGCCACGAAGGAAGACAACGGCAAATGGATGCTCGGCTCGCTCAACTCCACGCCGCGCGCGCCGCGCTGAGCGGCTGGTTCGAGGCCCGCGCGCCGCGCGAGCGCCTGCTGCTCGCGGTGGGCGGCACGGTGCTGCTCGTCGCCTTCGTCTACACCGTGCTGTGGGAGCCCGCATACGAGGGGCGCGCGCGCATCGCGGCCGGCTTGCCGAGGCTCGATGCCCAACTCGCGCAGATGCAAGGGCAAACAGACGAAGCGCGGCGCCTGCGTGCCGCAGCGGCCGTGCACGCGCCGCAAGGCAACGCATTGCGCGACGCGCTGGCGGCCTCGCTCACGCAGGCGGGCATGGCCGAGGCGCGCGTCGTCGCGACGGGCGATAACGTGCAGATCGACGCGAAAGCGGTGCCCTTCGCCGCGTGGATGACGTGGCTCGACCAGGTGCGCCGCGAGCAGCACGTGCGCGTCGTCAACGCGCATGCAAGCGCCGAATCGCGTGTCGGGCTGGCGACCGTTTCGGCCACGCTGCAACCGGCAGCGCAGCAGTAAAGATCGATGCCGCAAAAAAACGGCTCGCCACAGGCGCGCCTCGTCACCAACGCGCCTCGTCACCAACACGTCTCGCCACCAACGCGTCTCGCCACTAACTCGCCTCGTCACTAACTCGCCCACCAACACACGCGCTGCTTCATCGTCCCCAGGCCCCACGCTCTCACCTTCGCCCCACGTCACCGGACTGTCACAGTCTTTACCTATCGTATGACGTTCGCATTTTTCCGGCGGGCGCCATTCGTTCGGGGCAGGCGCCATCTGCCGGGCGCATCCTCTTTTCCGGCCATTGACTCATGAGACGTTCATGGACGCCCACCGGTGTCCTGGCGCTGATCGCATGCCTGATGTTTGCCGCTTTCACGGCGCGTTGCGCCGAGGCGCAGCAGGCGGGACGAGACAGTCGAGCCGCGGATGCAGTCCGTTTCGATCTGCCCGCGCAGCCGCTGTCCCAGGCCTTGCAAGCGTTTGCGCACGTCACGGATCTGGTCGTACTGGCGCCCGCGCCGTTGCTGGAAGGGCGCACGAGTAGCGCCTTGAGCGGAGACTACGCGCCGCGCGATGCGCTCGAGCGCCTGCTGGCCGGCACCGGATTGCGTGCGGATTTCACGGGGCCGGACGAGGCGATCATCGTGGCACAGCCGGAAGGGGCAGCCTCGACGCCGCCAGCCGCGGCAGGCAGCGATCCGGCAAGCGCCGCGCCGCCGACGGACGGCATGAGCGGCAACGACGAACAACGCGCCTACGCAGCCACGCTGCAGGCGCGCATGACTGACGCGCTGTGCGCGCAGCCCGCGACCGTGCCGGGCAGTTACCGGCTGGTGGCGCAACTGCGTATCGACGACAAGGGGACGGTAGTGGCGGTCAACCTGGTGGCATCGAGCGGCCTCGCCTCGCGCGACGCGGCCATCGTGCGCGCACTGCGGCGGATGAGGCTCGATTCGGCGCCGCCCGCGGGCGTGCCCGAGCCCGTCACGATCCTATTGCGGCCGGTCGGCAGCGGCGTGCACTTTCGCTGCCCGCAGCCGGACGAACGGAACTAGTCCGCCATGGCCGACAGCACCCGCTCCCAGTTGAGGAAGCTTCTGGCCTCGCGCTACGCGTATCTGGTGAGGCGTCTCGAGCGCGTGACGGGATCGAAGGACGGCGCCACCGACGCCCTGCACGAAACGTGGCTGCGTCTGGAAAACGCGAACGTCACGACGCAGGTGGCCAACGCGGACGCCTACATTCTCGGCATGGCCAACAACGTCGCCATCGACCAGCATCGGCGCGAGCGCCGGCATCTGCACGACGACGACGTCGAAACCCTGATGGACGTGCCCGACGAACTCGCGGACCCCGCGCGCATCGTCGAAGCGCGGCGCAAGGTGGAAGCCCTGAAAGACGTGCTGCGCGGCCTCACGCCGCGGCGTCGGGCCATTCTGATCGCGGCGCGCGTGGACGGCCTGCTGAACCGCGAGATCGCGGAGCAGTTCGGCATTTCGCTGCGGCTCGTGGAAAGCGAACTGAGCGCGGCGCTGAAGTATTGCCTGCAGCGTGTCCAGGAGGCGGGCGACGCCTACCCCGGTTCGCGCAGCGGGCCCCGTAAATTTTGAGCCTCATTGCAATGACCAAAGCTGAAGCCGATTCCGTCGACCTCGCGCAGGAAGAAGCGCGCGCGTGGCTGCTGCGCCTGCGTTCGGGGAACGCAGGCCCGGCCGATGCCGCGGCGTTCGGCGAGTGGTGCGCCGACCATCCGCAGACGGCTCAGCTGTTGCGCGAAACGTGGAGTTCGTTGCGCACGGCGGCAGCGGAGATCGCGCAGGAAGAGCGGGCGTCGGGCCGGTCGTGGGCCGGCGTGGCGCAGCGCGAGCGTGCCGTGCGGACCGGCCGGCGCGCCTTCGTCGGGTTCGCGGTGGCGGCGGGCGCGTCGTGGCTCGCGCTGCGTCCGCCCATGCAGTTGTGGCCGTCGCTGGGCGACATGGCCGCGGACTACTACACGGGCACGGGCGAGCAGCGCCGCATCGCGCTCTCGGACCGTGTGAGCGTCGAACTGAATACGCAGACGCGTCTCGACGTGCTGCCCATGCGCGTGGCCGCGCGCGGCGTGGAACTGGTGGACGGCGAAGCCGAATTCGACGCGGCTGCGCCTGCCGCAGGCCGCGTCGCGCCCATCCAGCCGGTGACGGTTGTGGCGGGCAAGGGCCGCATGCAGGCCCAGGTGGCGCGTTTCAACGTGCGCCGCACGGGCGCCGAGGTGTGCGTGACCTGCGTATCGGGCTGGCTCGTGCTCGACCATCCCGTGCAGCGGGCGCGCGGCGACCTCACGCTGCGCGCAGGCGAGCAGATCATTTACGACGACCGCCACGTGCGGCCCGTCACGCGCACTGATGCAGCGGCCGTCACCGCGTGGCGCCGCGGCGTGCTGGTGTTCAACGGCGTGCCGCTTGCCGAGGTGATCGACGAGATCAACCGCTACCGGCCCGGCAAGGTCGTGCTGCGCAACGCGGCGCTGGGCCAGAACCGCATTCAGGCGCAATTCCCCATTACGCGGCTCGACGACGTGCTCGACATGATGGGGCGCCTGTACGGCGCGCGCGTGATGCGGCTGCCGGGCAATATCGTGCTGCTGAGCTGAACGCAACCGGCGTGCGCTGCGGTACGAACGTGTGCCGCGTAGCCGCGTGCGCTTCGCGCTTTGCGGGTTACACCCCGCTCCATCCGACCTGATCTATGAGGGCCTCTGGAAAGCGGCCCGGCCACGTCGCAGCTGCGGGCGGGTAGCCGGGCGGCCTGCGCATGTCTTGCGTGTGCCGCGGGCGCAGGACGGTGCGCCAGGGCCTGGCGCGGTCTCGCATGACGGAGGAAGGCAAGGACACAAGGGGCGCTCGCCACGCGCGAGCGGGTTCATCTCAGCGTGAGCGGTGGCGGACATGAAAGCATCGCAACTGCATGACTCTTCTCGCCACACGCACGCCGCTTCTGTGCAGATTCGCGACGGGGCCGTGCGCTGGGTGCTCTGGTTGCGCTCGCGCGACGCGAATGAGGCCGACCGCGAAGCGTTCCGGCGCTGGCGCACGCAGAGCGACGACCACGCGCGCGCGGCGCGCGACATCATCTGGCTCTGGACGATGCTCGGCATGCTGGGCCGCGACGCCGCGGACTGGGCGTCGCCCATTCACTGAACCGCGCTTCACTGAGCCGTTATTTGCCGCGCCGTTGTGCCGCGAGCCGCATGTAGGGGCCGCCCGCGCGGGCTGAGGCGTCACTTCGCCCCTTCGCCCCTTCGCCGTTTGCTGCACTTGTTGCGCTTGCCGCGGTCATCGCCCATGCGCGTGCCCGCGTGCATTCGAACGTTCGTCTGCGGGTTAGCGCGGCTCGCTTCGACCTAGTTTATGTAAGCGATGCCGCGTGCGCTTCAGGTGGACGCCGGGCCGTCTGAGGCGTTGGCGCGAGCGGCGGACCAGGCCGCGTCGAGCGGGTCGTCGGCGGAGCGATACGGTTCGAGCAGAAAGGGAAAACGTTCGGCGAACGGTGCGGATTCTTGCAAGGAGACGATATGGTTGATCATCCATTGCAGCAGATCGCTTCCCTGCCGGATCTGGGCCGCGCTCCAGGCCGGCATCGTCGAAAACAGGGCGGCAAAGCCGCTCCAGCGCGAAGGCCGGTCGCTGATAGCGGGCCGGATGTAGGTGTTCAGGCACACGTCGGTGCTTTCGTTGAGCGCGCCGACGAAGAGGCCATTCGGCGTGGGCACGCCCACCTGCTGCCACTTTTGCGCGATCGCGAGCGTACGTACCACGCGCGCGAGCACGAAAGCCGTGTCCGTTTCGCTTCCGATATCCGCTACCGACATCACGCCATTGCGCTGCATGCAGCGCGCCACCGCGTGAGGCCGGATCGTGTTCGACGCGAAGCTGCGCAGCACGAGATCGGGCACGGCGAGGTCGAGCTGGAATTCGCGCAGCCCGTGCTCCGCGCTCATGGTGGAGAAATTCAGGAAGAGGCCTTCGCGTTCACCCACGGTGCCCACGTAGGGTTCGAGTCCGAGCCGAATGAGCTTCGGCGCGATCTGGCGTTCGAGCAGCCGCATCAGATTGCGGCGATTGCGCGTGCCGCTGAATTGATCGATGGCGCGCGTGATGACGTCGGCAATTTCCCCGCGTCGTTCTTCGGCGAAGAGGCGTGGGGAGCGGTTCAAATCGAACTTCGCGCGGCCATGCGCGACACGTGGATCGACAAACATGCCGGGTTCTCGCGGATCCATGGCAGGCGGCGTGCTGCGCCCGCGGAGCAGGCAGGATAGCACGCGTGCTTTTTTAAGTCGGGTGCGGCGCAAGGCGGCCTGGCGCGCAGCCGTGCATGCAGGCAGTGACGAAACAGGGGCGAGGGGAAGACGTGATACGCACGATCATGGAACGCTTTGTCGAGCAGAGCCCGATGGCCGTCATGACGAGGCTGGTGTTGCAGGCCGCGGTGCACGGGGAGTGGATGAGCGACGCGGCCCGACGCGGCGCTGCGGCGCTGCATGAGCCGACACATGAGCCTATGCACGAGCCCATGCACGAGCAGACGCGCGAGATGCTGTTCTCGCTCGCGGTGAAAGCGATGACGTCCATTCCTGCGCCGCATGGGCAGGCCGGTGCGGCCGCGAGTTTCGGCGCGGCACTTACGGCCTTGCACGACAGCGTGAGCAGGCTTCGCAGCGACTGGGGCCGCACGCTTGTGAAGGACTGCGCCGAGCTGCTCGCGCCGGCCGCTTCGCCGCGGCGGCGCGAACGCCCTGCAACCGTAGCGGGTTTTCGCGTGCGCGTGCTCGATAGCACGCTGGTCTCGCCCGCCGTCGCCTGTATGGCGCCTGCGGGCGCGTGCGGACGCGCCACCGTGAATGCCGTCGACACCAGCAACACCGCAGCGGCACCGCGAGCGTTGCCCGTCTACGATCCCGACCTCGCGATGGTGGTGGATCTCCTGCCGTACGAACGCGGCTTCGTGCACGAGCGGGGACTGGCCGCGAAGCTCCTGGAATCGGTTCGCGCGGGCGAGCTATGGATCATGGACGGCCGCTTCGGCGCCAATGCCGTGCTGGCCGGCTGGCCGCGCGGCGGCAGTGCGTTCGTCGTGCGCGAACATGCCTGCATGCCGGTGCCGTGTAGCGAACTCGAGCCGGCTCGCGCAGTGACGTTGATCGACGGCGACGCGGTGTACGAGCAGCGCGTGAGTCTTTCCGATGGCTGCGGGGCCTCGCTCGTATTTCGGCGCATCGAATGGCGGCGTCACGAGGCGCGCGACGGTACGCAAACCTCTGTCGTCGTGCTGACCAACGTGCCCGCGGCGCAACTGGACGCGGCACGCGTGATCGAATTGTCGTGCCGACCGTGGAGCGAGACATTGCCGCTGCCGCTCGATGCCATCTTCGATGGCGGTACGCTCGCCGTGGTGCCGCCGCGTGCGGCGCTGCTGGCGTCCGGCATTGCCGCGCTCGCCTGGAACGCCCTCAGCGCGATGCTGGCCGCCGTGAGCGGCGAGCTCGAGCTCGACGAACGCGATGTGAGCCGTCTGCCTGCGTATATCGCGGCGGGCGTGGAGGCCACCTACGCGGGCATGATGATCGCGTTGCCGCCCGAAGGCTGGGGCCGCTACGATCAGCTCACCGCGACGGAGCTGGGCGAGATCGTGCGTCACCTCGCCATTCACGTGGACCCGCGCAGCGAGCGCAGAAAACGCCGCGAAAACAAGGTCTCTGCGCGCGCCCAGGCGAGGCTGCGCAACGCGACGCTCGATAGCCTCCTGCGCGACGAGGCCGACTTCGACGTGGCCGGGCCGCTGAAGCTGCGCACCATCGCCATGGCCACACGCGACTTCAGCAGCAACCCGTCGAAGGCGCTGCGCGATGCCGGCGAAGCGCTCGTGATGGTGACCAAATACAACCGGCCCATCGCGCTGCTCGTCTCGATCGAAGACTGGAACCGCCTGCTTGGCGAAGTGCGCGAGACGAGTCTTGACCGGCTCTCGCTCGGTTATGCGTCGGCGTTGGCGCCGGGTTTGGCGAATCTGCCGCCCGCGGCGGTTGCGGTGGGCGAACCTTCGTTGAACTGATCCGCGAGCGTGAGGCAAGCCTGCTACGCCGCAGCGCGATGCACCCAGATCACCGCAGTCCACGAGAAGTTACCCACGCCGTAGCGCGCAATCAGCGTGTCGATGCGTGCATTGATACGCGCCGAGTGAATCCGGCAATGCACGATGAAATAGCCGCTGTTCACGCCGACCATCGCGCCGTCGGGCAGCGCGGTGCTGCCCGATGTGGGCGCGAGCGTTTCCGCGATGTCGCCCGTGCTCACGAAGTACGCGGTGCCGCGGCGCTCCACGAGCCGATGCGCCTGGCTGCGCGTGAGCGTGGGAATGGCCGCCACCAGCACCGGTTCGCTCGCGGTGTTCACGTTCACGCTGGTGAGGTCGGGCAGTACGGTGAGAAAGGGCGCGAGGGCCTGGATGGTCTTGTCGTCGTAGCCGGGAATGCGCGTGAGATCGTCGACGGAAACCACTTGCAGCGGCCACTCCGCCGAGCCGTTCGACTCGCTCAGCGAACGCACGAGGTACGCGGCCGTCTGCTGCGCGAGCGCGGAATTGAGTCCGAGTTCGCCCAGCAACCGACGGTAGGCGAGTACGCCCTCCGCATTGGGCTGCCACGGTTGCCCCGGCGCCGCGCGTGCGACGAGGTTCATCACGTTGAACTTCGCCTGCGCATCTTCCACGTTGCCCGAAATGGAGGCGCGCGCAAGCTCGCTATTGAGCGCGGCGGCTTCGGGCGGCAGGAAATCGCCCAGTTGTACGTCGCTTACCGGTGCGGACCACGACTGCCCCAGGTACGTCACGTTCGACGTCGCGCTCTGCGCGCGCAACACGGTACGCGCCCATTCCACAGCGGCACGCTCCGACCACAGGGTTTGCGCAGTGAGACGCTGGTTCTCGACGTCGCGGGTGGCCACCTGTTCGCGCCACAGCACGCTTGCCGCGAGCGTGGCCGCAAGCGCGACCACGAGCAGCACCGTAATGATCGCGATGCCGCGTTCGCGGCGCGGACGCTTCAATCGTGCTGCGCGATGGTCGGCGTCGGAGTCCATGTGCAGGTGCCCACGGTGGTGAAGGGAGCGCGTCAGGCTTCGAACGCGAGCCACGCGTGAACGATGCTCGCATGCGCGGATGACGATATGCCGAACGCCGTCGCAAGACACGCTGCGGGAAGCACGAGCGCGTTGGGCCGGCTGCCGAGTGCCATTTCGGCGAGCGGACGAAGTAATGCATCGATGGCCCCGGTGGTCCACAGCGCCGCGACAAACAGCGCGCAGCACGTCGCCATGCTGACCAGAAAGAAGCGCAGCGCGACGGCGCGGCGGCTCGTGAACGGCGCGCGATGATGCTGCTGGTTCACCTCGATGATGGCGATGCCGCTCGCAATGGGCACGATCGCCATGGTCGCGGCCCAGAAGAGCGGCTGGTCGCTGTGCGGATTAATGACAAGCAGAATGCCGATGGCCCAGAACGGCGGCGCAAGCAACGTGAGCGCGACCCACGAAAGCGACTGCCACGCGAGCCACGGCGTGCGCCAGCGCAGCGGCAGCCGCGGGTCGTCGTGCGAAAGCGACCCGGCAAGTGGGGCACGCGCATGAACCGAGGTGGCGAAGGCGCCCGTGAGCCTCGCCAGCAACCAACGCAAAAGCCAACGCAAAAACCCCGTGGTGATCAACATGAACGTTCTTGCCCTTCTGCTTTTCCCTGTATTGGATAAGACGTAGCAAAGCGGGCTATGCCGCAGCTTATTGAGGCCGCGTCTTTATGCGTAATCGCGTAGACGTCATATGGCTGTCATTTGCGGCGTCGGTTTTGAACGCCGTTTCCCAGAGTGTGATTTCTTCCACGTCCGCTGCCGGAGTGCGTCCGGCACCGCAATTCAAGGCTCGTTGGCGGCCTCCACGTCGCTCCGAATTATTCGGGTAGCTGTCACAAAAACTTACGATGGAAAGACGACGATTGATTTCTTCAGGACAGGCGCCAAAGCGATTCGCACAAAAAAATATGCGGTATTGAGTCGCCCAATGCGTCCAGGAAGATAAGAGCCACCGCTTGCCATTCGGTGCGCAGCTATTCAAGGCGAAAGCGGATTGCCCGCCATTCGCCAAAGAGGTTTGCGCGCACAACCAGGCCGGGCGTGGATACCGTAGACCAGGCGGTGCGGGCCATCCGCTGCCGCGCATGCGGGTAGCGGCCTCGTTCGTGAGGCGCGCCGCGGGGCATAAGAGGCGCGAAAAGCGTGGAACAGATCGAAGAAGGCGAGGGCGTCGATAGGCCGGCACGGGGAACCGATGGCGCGTCTGCCGGGGGCAGTGTCGACGAACCGTTCATCAACCTGCGCGACACCGGTCGGTTTCTCGACGTGCTCGCGTCGCTCAAATGCTCGCTTGCGCTGAGCCGCCGCCCGTCCGGCGTCGCGCTGCTCGGCGTGGAAAACGGCGTGCCCACGCTTTCTGCGTGCCTGCTGCCGCGCTCCATGGGCATGACCGTGAGCGGCAACCGCCTCGCGGTGGCCACCATCCACGAGTTGATGATCTTCGCAAACGTGTCGAACCTGGCGCCGCTCTACCCGGGTCGCCCCGGCCATTACGACGCCGTGTTCGTGCCGCGCGTTTCGTACTACACCGGCGACCTCGATCTGCACGACATGGTGTTCGACAAACACATCGTGCTTGCCGTGAACACGCGCTACTCGTGCATCTGCGTGATAGACGGCTACTTCAATTTCACGCCGATCTGGCAGCCGCCGTTCGTCACCGACTTCGGCCCCGACGACCGCTGCCACCTCAACGGCATGGCATTTCACGACGGCAAGGTGCGTTACGCGACGGCGCTCGGCGAAACCAACACGCCGTTCGGCTGGCGCAAGCAGATGGCAACAGGCGGCATCGTGATGGAGGTGCCGTCGGGCCGCATCGTCGCGTCCGGACTTTCCATGCCGCATTCGCCGCGCCTGATCGGCGGTCGGCTCTTCGTGCTGGAAGGCGGGCGTGGGCACGTGCTGGAAATCGACCCGGCCAGCGGCGCGAAGCGTGTGATCGCCACGCTGCCGGGTTTCACACATGGCCTCGCCGAATACGGCGGCGTGCTGTTCGTCGGGCTTTCGCGGCTGCGCGACAAGCGCGGCTCGCAAGGGCTGCCTATCGAGCGCGAATCTGCTGCGCTCGTGGCGGGCGTTGCGGCGCTCGATGCCCGCACGGGCGAAGTGCTGGGCACGCTGCAATTCGAAAACGGCGTGGACGAAGTGTTCGACGTGCAGGTGATGCCCAACATCCTGCGCGGCGAAATTCTCGGCCCGCGGCAATGGGCCGAAACGCCTTCCATCGCGACGATGAAAGGCGGCTTCTGGCAGCAGCGTCCGCGCGAAGAAGACGAGCCGCCAACTTGACACGCGGCGACGGGCGGCGCGCAGGTGGTTCGATGCCATGCGATGCGTTGCGACACAAAAAATATGCGGGATACGTGCGGGCGTTTCGTCATTGTCCTTAGAGACCGATTCTGGTGAGACCGCTGGTCGAATGTGAGCGGACGCAAAACGCGCGAGGCGAAGGTCACGATGCAAACAACAGGGTGGGATGAAGGCGACGCGAGCGGCGGCGTGCTGTGGATGACGGGCCTGCCCGGCGCGGGCAAGTCCACGCTTGCGCAGGCGCTGCATCGTGAGTTGCGTGGGCTGGGCGTGCGGTCGGTCGTGCTGGATGGCGACCATCTGCGCGGCGGCTTGAATCGCGATCTCGGTTTTTCATGCCGGGACCGCTTCGAGAACGTGCGGCGCGTGGCCGAAGTCGCAGCGCTCTTTGCCGATGCAGGGCTGATCGCGATCGTCGCCCTGGTATCGCCGCTTGCCGCGATGCGGACGCAGGCGCGAGCGCTTGTGGGTCAGCGCTTTCGCGAGGTGTATGTGAACGCGCCGCTCGAAGTCTGCGAGGCGCGCGACCCGAAGGGGCTGTACAGGAAGGCGCGGGCCGGGCACCTGCCGGAGTTCACAGGCGTATCCGCACCGTATGAAGCGCCAGGGCAAGCGGAGCTGACGTTAGACACGGCAAACGCTCCACTCGCTGTGTGCGTGAGCGATCTGTTGCAGTACACGTTGGCAGAGTTTTCGGGCGCCGCCGCAACGCAGCCTGACTTGAGGCGTTATCTGAGTCTGGCAAGGCGATAGAAGAAACCTGCTGAATCGTGTCCGTGCTTCGGCCATGAAGATCAGGGTTACTAAACAAGTATCACGAATCTGAAACATTGCTGTGTTACCTGGCGGGCGCAGACCGAAGGAATCGCCGGACACACAGCGGTCCAGTTTGACAAAGGGGAATGGCGCATGCCGCCAACAGTAGACGGGGAACGACTGGAACGGATGCGGCACGGCGGGCGACACCGCCTGGCGGGGGTCGCGCTGGTGGGCGGCTTGAGTCTCGGCTCGGCGGCACGCGCGGCCGATGCCACGCCACAGGCGCAACAGGCAACTCAGCCAGCAACGCAGCCAGCAGCGCAGCCGGCCACGACCGCACCGCAGACCTTCGACGTGAACGAGTTCATTGTGCGCGGAAACACCACACTGTCGAGCCTCGATATCGAGAAGGCCGTGTACCCGTTCGAAGGACCGGGGCGCACGCTGGCGGACGTCAATGGCGCGCGCGAGTCGCTGCAGAAGGTCTATCAGGACAAGGGCTATCAGTCCGTCGTGGTGGAACTGCCGCAGCAGCAGGTGAAGAACGGCGTGATCGTGCTGCAGGTGGTGGAGGCGAAGGTGGGGCGCCTGCGCGTGGAAGGTGCGCAATACAACTCGCCGCAGAACATTCGCGACGCCGTGCCCGCACTCGCGGAAGGCACCGTGCCCGACTTCAACCAGGCCCAGCAGCAACTGGCGGACCTCAACCGTTCACAGGACCGCCAGGTGATTCCGGTGCTCAAGCCCGGCGCGCTGCCGCAGACGCTGGACGTGGACCTGAAGGTGGACGACCACAGCCCGCTGCACGGCACGTTCGAACTCAACAACGACAACAGCCCCGGCACCTCGCTGCTGCGCACGAGCGCGACGCTCAGCTACTCGAATCTCTGGCAGCTTGGGCACGTGATTTCGGGCACGTATCTACTGGCGCCCCAGCATCCCGACGACGCGCGCGTCTACTCGTTCTCGTACCTCGCGCCGTTCCGGGACTCGCACTGGAGCCTGCTCGCGACCGTGCTGCATTCGGACAGCAACGTGGCGTCCGTGGGCGGCACGAACGTGCTCGGCAAAGGCACCACGTTCGGTCTCACCGCGATCTACACGCTGCCTTCCACGGACACCTACGCACAGTCCGCGAGCGTGGAGATAGACCGCAAGCACTACGACGAGAACGTGAGCCTGGCAGGCCAGGGCGCGTCGAGCGCGCCGCTCACGTATGTGCCGGTCACGTTCTCGTACAACGGCCAGCTTGCGCTGAAGCAGTCGCAAACGGCGTTCTCCGCCTCGCTCACCACGAACATTCGCGGCGTGGGCAGCGACTGGAACGCATGGGACAACAAGCGTTACAACGCGACGCCTGACTTCGTCTACGGCAAGTTCGACGTCAATCACACGCAGCGTTTTGCCAACGACATGCAGGCGAACGCGCACGTCAGCGCGCAACTCTCGAACTCGCCGCTCGTGTCGAGCGAGCAGTTCGCAGCGGGCGGCATGAACAGCGTGCGCGGCTACATGCAGGCGGAAGACACGGCGGACAGCGGCGTGATCGGTTCGCTCGAATTGCGCAGCCCTTCGCTTGCGAAGTACCTGGGCAGCAACGTCAACGAGTGGCGTTTCCACGCGTTCGTCGATGCCGCGCACCTGTGGCTGTTGAGCCCGCTACCCGAGCAGACCTCGAGCTTCAACCTGCTCAGCGTCGGCTTCGGCACGCGCGTGCAGATCTTCAAGTATGCGAGCGCGGATTTCGAGGCCGGCTGGCCGCTGAAGGCGGGCGTCTATACGCGGCAGTACAGCCCGCGCTTCGATTTCTACGTGCGGGTGGGGTTCTGATGAACGCGGCCCGCATGCACCACCTTGACCGGTTTCCATCTGTCGTGCCGGCCGTTGCCGCCGGCTTATCGGGGAGCAAGACTGTGAAGCGAGCGTTATTTCTCTTTCTGTCGGCCGTGACCGTGCTGTTGGGTTGCATGCCGGGCGTAGCCAACGCGTGGTGGCAGAACGACTGGTCGTATCGCAAGGCGATCACCATCGACACGAGCCCGAAGGGCGTGAATGTATCGGAGTCCGCAGGACGCATGCCACTGCTGATCCGGCTGCATTCGGGCAACTTCCAGTTCGACGGCCTGCAAGACAGCGGCGCCGACATCCGCTTCGTCGCGGCAGACGACAAGACGCCGCTCAATTACCAGATCGAGCAATACGACCCCGTGCTGGGCGTGGCGCTCGTCTGGATCGACGTGCCGCAGATGCCTGCAGGCGCCGCGCAGTCCATCTGGATGTACTACGGCAACAAGAAAGCGCCGGACGGCAGCAAGCCCGCGGAGACGTTCGACGCGGACTACACGCTCGTGTATCACTTCAACGGCGCGTCGGGCACGCCGCCCAAAGACGCCACGGCCTACGCGAACAATGCGCAGAAAGCGCCGTTCAAGACCATCGAAGACGGCGTGATCGGCAAGGGCGCGCAGTTCGACGGCAGCACGCCGTTGAATCTGCCCGCGAGTCCGTCGCTGGCCGTGAGCGCGGGCGGCAGCTTCACGTTCAGCGTGTGGGCGAAGCCTGCGGCCCTTGCGCCGAACACGCTCCTCTACAGCCGTCGCGATGGTGCGAACGCGCTCTTGATCGGCCTCGACAACGGCGTGCCGTTTGCCGAGGTGGATGGCGGTGCCACGCCCGTTCGCGTGGCAGCCACAGCGCCGGTAGCCGCAGCACAGTGGACGCATGTAGCCGTGACCGCAGACGGCAAGAACCTCACGCTCTACGTGAACGGCAAGCAGGCCGCGCAGGCGGCCGCCACGCTGCCCGCGCTGGCGGGTGCCGCCGCCGTGGGCGGCGACGTGGCCGGTGCGGGCAGCGCGCCCGCCGGCTTCGCGGGCTTCAACGGATCGATGGACGAACTACGCCTCTCGAAGGTGGCGCGCTCGTCCGCGCTCATTTCGCTCGATGCCCTGTCGCAAGGCTCCGAATCGAAGCTCGTGGGCTACGGTGCCGACGAAAAGCAGTCGGGTTTCGGGTTCGGCTACTTCGGCATCATCGTGCAGTCCGTGACGGTGGACGCGTGGGTTGTCATCGCGATCCTGCTGGGCATGGCCGTCGTTTCGTGGATCGTGATGTGGACGAAGGCCGGCTACGTAGGCACCGTGGACCGCGCGAACAACTACTTCGTGCAGCGCTTTCGCGAAGTGGCGGGACGGCACCTTACGGGCCTCGCTCACGTGGACGAAGCCACCGAGGAAGGGCGGCGCCTGCGCCAGTCGTCGCTGTACCGGCTCTACAAGGCGGGCGTGCAGGAAATTCATAGCCGCGTCGACGAAACCGGCCGCGCGGTGATCACGAGCGAATCCATCGAAGCGATTCGCGCCTCCATGGACGCCACGCTCGTGCGCGAAAACCAGCGTCTTTCGAAGTCGATGGTGCTGCTCACCATCGCGATTTCGGGCGGCCCGTTCCTCGGTCTGCTGGGTACGGTGGTGGGCGTGATGATCACGTTCGCCGCGATTGCCGCAGCGGGCGACGTGAACGTGAACGCCATCGCGCCGGGTATTGCCGCTGCATTGCTTGCCACCGTGACGGGCCTCTTCGTCGCCATTCCCGCGCTCTTTGGCTACAACTACCTGCTCATTCGCAACAAGAATGTGACGGCGAACATGCAGGTGTTCGTCGACGAATTCGTGACGCGCCTTGCCGAAGCGCATCGCAGCCATCGCGATCACGCGGTGCTGGCCGACTGACTGCGACGAGGAGAACGCCATGCAGGTTCAGGACGACGACAAGCCCTACGACGACATCAACATCACGCCGATGCTCGACCTGGCGTATGTGCTGCTCATCATCTTCATCATCATGACCACGGCGTCGGTGCAGGGCATTCGCGTCGATCTGCCGAAGGCGAGTTCGTCCACGAGCCTCGCGAAGCCGAAGACGAAGGCGATTACGGTGTCCGACTCGGGCCAGATTTTTCTCGACGCGTACCCCGTCACGATGGACGAACTCGAGAGCCGGCTGCGTACCGAGAAGGCGACCAATCCCGACGTGCCCATCGTGCTCAAGGGCGATGCCACCGTGCAGTACCAGCGCGTGATGGATGTGCTCGATCTGCTGAGACGCCTCGATCTTTCGCAGGTGGGGCTCGTCACGGGCAAGGCGAAGCAGGGCGGCTAGGAACGCGCAATGGAAACCACCTACAACGGCGGCGCGCCCGGCAACGGCCCGGGCCGCTACATCAAGCCGGTTCTGATCGTGCTGGTGCTGGCGGGGCTCGCTGCGCTCGTCTGGCATTTCGCGAGCGACACGGCCGGCGTGAAGCGCGTAACGGCACCGCAGGTGACCACGGTCATTCCGTTGCCGCCGCCCCCGCCTCCACCGCCGAAGCAGAAGCCGCCGCCCGAGAAGATCAAGGACGAGGTGAAGACGCCCGTGGACCGGCCCACCGTTGCGCCGAAACCGGCCGAAGCGCCAAAACCTTCGGATAACCAACCGAGGCAGATGACGATGAATGCGCCGGCCCAGGCGGGCACGGACAGCTTCAACATCGGCGCGGGCGACGGTTCCGGCATGGTGGGCAGCGGCGGCGGGGGGCGCTTTGGCAACGCGAGCTACAACACCTACATGGTCTACGTGCTGCAACGCGCGATCGAACAGGACAAGGGCGTACAGGAAGCGGGCGGCAGCCGCTTCACGGGCAGCCTGAATCTCTGGATGGAGCCGACCGGCCGCATCACGAAGGTGACCATCGCGCAGTCCACGGGCGACGCGAAGATCGACGCGGCTGTGGTCGCGGCCATCGAAGCGCTCGGGAAGGTGGATGAAGCACCGCCGCCATCCACGACGTGGCCGGTGCTCGTGAAGCTGCAGGGGCGCAAGCCGGCCTAGCGCGGGCACGAACGAAAGAGCCGGGCGGGCAACGACAGACGTAACGACATACGGCAATCGAAAGCGGCAGGCACCGTCGACCCGGCGGTGCCAGGCAAAACAACAGGTATGTGGAGAGCATTGATGATTCGCACGAACAAGATTCGGGGTAGCGGGTGGAGCGGCGGGGGCATGCCGGTGCGGCGCTCGCGCATGAGCGCCGCGCTCTTCACGCTGGGCATGACGTGCGCGGCGGGTGCTCACGCGCAGTCGCTCGAAACGCAGGCCGCGCAAGGCGCCGCGGCGCCCACCGAGAACACGGTGATCAACCTCATCAACCTGCTCGTGAAGCGCGGGGTGCTCACGCAGCAGAATGCCAACGACCTCATCAGCGAGGCGCGTTCCGAAGCTGCGCAGGCGAGAGCCGCGAACGCCGCGCGTGCGCCTGCGCCGGCCGCGGCCGTCGTGAACGCACCCACGCAGCCTGGCGACGTGGCCGTGCCCTACGTGCCGCAGGTGGTGCGCAACCAGATTCGCGACGAGGTCAAGCAGGAAGTCATGGCCCAGGCGAAGGCGGAGAACTGGGCGCAGCCGAACGCGCTGCCGGACTGGATCTCGCGCATCAAACTGGATGGCGATCTGCGTGTGCGCGACGAGTATCACTTCTATGGCAGCCGCAACGCGAACAACGTGACCAACTTCGCGGCCATCAACCAGGCGGGCGGCTTCGACATCAATCCGAACACCAACACCACGCAGTTGCCCACGCAGAACACCACGCAGAACCGCAACAACCTGGAGCGCTACCGTGCGCGGCTCGGCATCACGGCGCTGCTCTCGGATCAGCTCACGGCCGGCCTGCAACTCGCAAGCGGCAACGACAATGGCCCGGTGACCACCACGGCCACCGCGGGCGGCGGGTTCGGCAAGAAGAACATCTGGCTCAACAAGGCCTATTTCTCTTACACGCCCACCACGTGGGCCAATCTGATCGCGGGCCGTTTCGACAATCCGTTCTTCGCCTCCGACCTGTTGTTCTCGAACGACCTGGAGATGGACGGCTTCGCATCGAACTTCCATTACGCGTTGCCGGCGAACCAGGACGTGATGCTGTTCGGCACGCTCGGCGTGTTCCCGATCCAGTACACGGCCGAGAACTTCCCGTCGAACAGCACGAACAAGGTGGGCAGCGACACCAAATGGATGTTCGGCGCGCAGTTCGGCGCAGACTGGAAGATCAACGCGCAGAACCGTCTGAAAGGCGCCATTGCCTACTACGACTTCCAGAACATGCGCGGCACGCTCTCCTCGCCTTGCGCGCTGTATCTGGGTGCAACGAGTTGCAGCACTGACAACGAAGCCCCGACGTTCATGCAGGGCGGCAACACGCTCATCGCGCTGCGCAACATCGTGCAGAACCCGAATCTCGCGCCGGGCCTCACGCCCCAGCCGCAGGTGTTCGGCCTTGCCTACAACTATCGCCTCTTCGACATCAAGGCGCAGTGGGATACGGTGATCGCGGACCGCTTCAAGCTGCGGCTCGACGGCGAATTCGTGCGCAACCTGGCCTACGACGAGAACAAGGCCTTCAGCGCGGCCTCGCTGCCCGTGAACAACTACGAGGCGACCACGGTGAATGCGTCGCGCTCGGACTACCGCAGCGGTCCGAACGGCTTCCTCGCGAAGGCCACCATCGGCGAGCCGGAACCGAAGACGAAGGGCCAGTGGAATTTCTCCGTGGCCTACAAGTACCTGCAGCCGGACGCCACGCTCGACGCCTTCACGGACCCCGACTTCCACCTGGGCGGCACCAACGCGCGCGGCTACATTCTGGCCGCGGCCTACGCTGTGGCGCGCGACACGTGGTTCACCGCGCGCTACCTGAGCGCGAAGGAAGTGTACGGGCCGCCGGTGTCGATCGACGTGCTCCAGCTCGAACTCAACGCGCGGTTCTGACGGAGCGAAGCATGAAACGAACTCGTCACGCGATGATCGCGGCGGGCCTGGCGGGCGGCCTGTTCTTCGCCGCGACCGGTGCCGGCGCGCAAAGTATCGAAGACAAACTGCGCAGCCAGCTGCGCTCCACCACGCAGGAATTGCGTCAGCTTCAGGACAACCAGACGCAGTTGCAGGCCGACAAGACCGCGGCGGAGCAGCAACGCGACCAGGCACTCGCGCAGGTCAAGGACCTGCAGACGCAACTCGCGGCGGCGAAGGGGCAGTCGGGCGCCGAGGTGGAAGCGCGACGCGCGCTGGCGGAAGAGCGTGCGAGCCACACGCGGGACACGCAGCAACTCGCGAAGTACAAGACGTCCTATGAAGACCTGCTCGCGGTGACGAAGACGCGCGACGCGCAGCGCACGCAATTGCAGAACGATGTGAAGACGCGTGACACGCAACTGCAAACATGCGAAGCCCAGAATGCGGACCTGTACCGCGTGGGTCACGAGATTCTGCAGGCGTACGAGCACGTCGGGCTCGGCACGTTTCTCTCGTCGCGGCAGCCGTTCGCGGAATCGGCGCGCGTGAAGTACGACGACATCGCGCAGCGCTACGGCGATGCGCTCTATGCAGGCAAGTACGGCCCGGCGGCGCGTCCGGCGGCGGCATCGGCGCCTGCCGGTGGGCAATGAGCATGCAATAGGCACGCATTGAGTACGCATTGAGTACGCATTGAGTACGCAACACGCCACTACGAGGCCACTCATGACGAAGGAAGATCACATGGACAAGGGCAGCAACAACGCCGTCGCGAACGAAGAATGGATCGAGGCCGTGGGCGTCGAACAGCTTGCGCAGGTGTTTCGCGCGGCGGGCTATCGCGTGACGATGGCGGAACAGAACGGCGCGGTGCAGTTGATGAGCGCGAGCCAGGGTGTCGGCTTCGCGGTGCGCTTCGGCAACGTGGCGGCAGGGTTCGCCGTGCCGGATGCGGCCTCGCAAGCGGGCTTACAAGCGGGCTTACAAGCGGGCTCACAAGCGGGCTCACAAGCGGGCTCACAAGCGGGCTCACAAGCGGTCGCGCACACGGCTACGGACGCGCTGCGTTATTTCGACTACACGTTGAGTTGCGTGCTTCAGGTGCAAGGCGAGTTGCCCGCGGACCTCGTTGCAAGCTGGAACCGTACGAAGCGGTTCGCGCGCCTCGCGAATCACGGGCCGTTTCTCGCGCTCGAGATGGACGTGGTCGTGGCGGGTGGCGTGAGCGGCCGCTACCTGCGCTCCACCATCGAGTTGTGGGATCGCCTGATCCAGGAGTTTCTGCTCCATCTTCGCAATCGTCCCGCGATGGCCGCGCAAGAGGCCGCGGCCCGCCAGGACACAGCGGATGCTGCGAAGGGGAACGCGGCGGTGACGCAATCGGCGGCGGACGCAGGCCCGGCCGCTGACGCACAGGCGACGCTGCAATGACGGCGTCGGCTCACGTTGGCGCAATCGGTGCAATCGGTGTAATGGGTGCAATCGGCGCGGTGCTGCGCGGGTTATTCCCGGGCAGCTTGCGACGCAGAAAGGGTGATCGGCTGGTCGCCGTGCAGGATGCGCCCGCAGAGTGGACCGAATACGCGGGCCACGTGTCCGAACGAGTGCGTGCGCTGCTCGACGACTCTGTTGAGGCCACACAGCGCTTTCACGCGTTGTGGGCCGCGCAGCGCGGTGCAGCGGACGCGAATGCCGATGCGCGCGGCGCAAGCTTGCGCCTGAAGATATGGCTCGAAAAGCGTGGAAGCATCGAGCGCGTCGAAATGGCATCGCCCTGCGAGCCCGCGCTCGAAGCTGCGCTACGAACGGCACTCGTTTCAACGCGTATGGGTGCGCCACTGCCGCGCGGGATGAGGCAACCCATCGTGATGCAGTTGAACGTGGCCGCGGCGAATTCGGCAGGGGACAGGTAAAGCAATCGTGTTCGGGAACATCGGTCAGGTCGTCCCAGGAGAAAGCGTGAAGAAACTCGCAATGCTTGCAGCAATGGTTCTGTTCGGCACGCCGCTGGTCGCGCTCGCCGGCAACGACGTGGTCGCGAACGCGGCACAGATCTCGGTCACACAGGACGATGTCGAAACGCTCGTCAAGTCGCTGAGCCCCGAAGGGCGCACGCGCCTCGCCGCAGACCCCGCCGCGATGGATCGCCTCGTGCGTTCCACGCTCGAACAGAAGGCCGTGCTGGCCGAAGCAAAGGCCAAGGGCTGGGAGACGCAGCCTCAGGTGCAGGCGGCGATCGACGCCGCACGGCGCGACGTGATCGTGCGCACGTATCTGGCGTCGGTGAATGCGCCGCCGGCAGACTATCCCTCGGACACCGATCTGCAGGCAGCCTATAACGAGCACCAGAACGCGTTCGCCGTGCCGCGCGCACTGCACCTCGCGCAGATCTACATCGCCGTGCCGCCGAACGCGGATCAAGCCACCATCGACAAAGCCGGCAAAGAGGCCGCTCGTCTGGCGGGGCTTGCAAAGGGCCGCTCTGGAAATGGCACCAGCGGCAGCGTAAAGAACAACGACTTCGCGTCGCTCGCAAAGGCGAACTCCGAGGACAAGGCGAGCGCTGCAAACGGCGGCGACATGGGCTTCGTGCCCGAGACCATGCTGCTGCCCGCCGTGCGTGACGCCGCGAACGCGCTCAAGCTTGGCGAGGTATCCGCGCCGGTGCGTACGCAAACGGGCTTTCACGTGCTGAAGCTGATCGATACGCGGCCCGCAGGCGTGCGTCCGTTCGCCGAGGTGAAGGAGCAACTCAGGGCGCTGCTGCGCGCACAGCGCACGCAGCAAAACGTGCAGGCGTACCTCACGAAGCTCGCAGGCAACGCGCCCATCAACGAAGACGCGCTGAAGAAGGCGCTCGCAGCGGTGCAATAGAGGCGCGGGCATATGGCACCCACGATGGCATCCACAGCGCAGCAATCGTCACCCATGGCGCAGGCTACGACCCACGCAACCCAGGCATCAGCCGATGCTCGCCACGCGCGCGACGGTGTCGAACGCGCGCTACCTGGCGAGCCGGGCGCATGGCGTATGCAGGGCGGCGCGGCACTCGCGCGCTGCCCGCTGTGCCGGGGCGCGCTGAGCCCGGTGCCCGGCATGCCGGAGTACGTACGCCACAAGAGCGCCCGCCGCGCGGCGCAATGCGTGCTCTCCACCGCGCGTTATCAGCCCGACGAACTTGCCGTGAACGGCTCGCGTAACGCGGTGATCTCGGCCATGAACCGGCGACGCTTTCTGGAAGGCTGGGAGCGCCACTATCTGGCGATGCGCGTGACGTGGCCGCCGCTTTCCATCGCGCGATTCACGACGGTGCTTTCGTGCGCGGACGTGCTCGACCTGTGGTCCTACCCCGAACTGCGCGAGGCGGACGTGCCTGCCGTGCTGCTCGTGCTCGCGGGGTTCCTGCGCGTGCCGGACGAGGATGCGTTCGTGCAGCCGCGCGTGACGGACGTAACGGACGTAACGGAAGTAACGGAGCGGGTGGGCAGCGAGGCGCGCTGGGTGCGCTTCTGGTTCGGTGCGAACGTGCACGATGCGGCGGACCTGTGGAAACCGCAGGACACGCCGCCCGCGCTCTTTCGCGTCGACTATCGCGACGCGAAATCCACGCCGTTTCCCACTGGAGCGCACGTGCTCGCGTGCACACGTGTGGGCGATGCGAGTGACCCGTGGCACCGTCAGCCGGATGCGGCACCCATGCTTTCGGTGAGCGCCGACGAGCGTCGTGCCGTTGCGCACTACGTTGCGCGCTCGCACGAATATCGAATGGAATGAAGGCGTACGCGCTGCATGCGGTGCGACTGGAGAGCGAGATGAACGGATGGCGGCGGATGGGGGCGATGCTCGTGTGTGCGGCGTTGAGCGCGGCAGCGGTGCCGGTGCGGTTGGTGCACGCCCAGGCTTCGCGTGCGACCGCTGCCGATGCGGCTTCGTCGACGAAGCCGGTGTGTGTGGATGCCGAAATTAACGGACAGCGCGCGCCTTCCATCGACTGTCTGAATGCGCAATTACGACCCAGGCCGAATGCGGCCGAAGCGGCGCAGGCTGCCTCGCCCACGGCTGCGGAAGCGAATGCGAAGGGACCGTCGAACCGCGTGGGTACGTTCAATCTCTCCACCGAACGCAACCGTTTCGGCTCGAACTGGGGCAAGTCGGTTACGCCGCAACGGCCGGCTGCGCCCGTCAATGTGCCGCCGAAATGAAGGTGTGCGACGAAGCCTCAATCACGGCAACGAGTTACGGCAACGAATCAAGGCAACGAGGAAAGCGATGGCGAATTCGCGTAGCGGCGAACCGGCTAAACGAAGGGTGCTGACGGTGGCTGCGCTCGCGCTTTCGCTGACCGCGAGCGTGGCGTGCGCCGCGGGCGAAGGTGGGGCCACGGGCCTCGCGTCGCGCGAAGCAGCTGTTGCGCTCTCCATGCCGAACTTCGCCGCGCTCGTCAAACGCTATGGCCCGGCGGTGGTCAACATCAGCGTGACGCGCGAGGTCACGCAAATGGGCATCCAGTTGCCGCCCGGCGTCAGTCCCGGCAATCCGCTTGCGCCGTTTCTCGCGCGGCGCGTGATCGGCAATCGCGAAGAGGTGAGCCTGGGGTCGGGCTTCATCGTGAGCGCGGACGGCATCATCCTCACCAACCGCCACGTGGTGGGCGACGCGAACACGGTGGACGTGAAGCTCACGGACAAGCGCGAGTTCAAGGGCAAGGTGATCGGCAGCGATCCGGTTTCAGACGTCGCCGTGGTGCGCATCGACGCGCGCAACCTGCCCGCCGTCGTGACCGGCAACCCGGCGAAGATCGACGTGGGCGACTGGGTCATGGCCATCGGCTCGCCGTACGGTTTCGCGAACACGGTCACGCAAGGCATTGTCAGCGCGAAGTCGCGCTCGCTGCCGGGCGAGACCTACATCCCGTTCATTCAGACGGACGTGCCGATCAATCCCGGCAATTCGGGCGGTCCGCTGTTCGATCTGAACGGCCGCGTGGTGGCCATCAACTCGATGATCTATTCGAAGACGGGCGGCTACCAGGGGCTTTCGTTCGCCATTCCGATCGACGTGGCGCTCGACGTGAAGGATCAGTTGCTCAAGACGGGCAAGGTGACGCGCGGTCGCCTCGGCGTGGCGGTGCAGGAAGTGAGCCAGGCGCTGGCGCGCTCGTTCGGGCTCGCCACGCCCGACGGCGCGCTGATCAGTGCCGTGGAGGCCGGTGGTCCCGCTGCGCAGGCGGGACTGCAGGCGGGCGACGTGGTGCTGGCCGTGAACGGCAACAGCGTGGCCGATTCGGCGGACCTGCTCGGCACCATCGCGAAGATCAAGCCGGGGCAGCCGGCCGACCTGCTCGTGTGGCGCGCGGGCAAGGGCAGTCACGTCGCGGTGACGGTGGGCGCGCTCGACAGCGCCGTGGCCGCGAACACGGGCGAGGCCGATGCCGCGCCGCTGGGGCTCGCGTTACGTGCGCTGAATGCGCGCGAGCAGCAGCAACTCGGCGTCGATCATGGTTTGCTGATCGAAGGCGCCAACGGTCAGGCCGCGCGGGCGGGCCTGCGCAGCGGCGACGTGGTGCTCTCCGTGAACGGTACGCCGGTGGCGAGTATCGGCGCGCTGGCGAGCGAGATTCGTGGCGCGCATGGGCCCGTTGCGTTGCTCGTGCAACGCGGCGGCACGCGGCTGTATCTGCCGGTCGATCCGGGTTGATGGGCGCTCACCCGACGCTCACCCCGTGCTTACTAGCGCAGCGCGAGGCATGGAATGGAACGAGAGGACATTGGCGTGTTCATGAAACGACAGCGAAGGGCTGCGTGGCGGGGCCTCATCGAGGCATGCGCCGTGATGGCCTGCGCGTGGCTCACACAGACGCACGCATGTGCGCAGACAGCGGACGCGGCTGCGTCGGTGGCTTCATCGGTACCTTCGTCGGTGCCTCAGGCGTGGCTGCGTTACGCCCAGCTTGTCAGCACGCAGTTCCAGACCTCGCTTGAAGCCGACAACGACGCTTCGAAGCAACTGCATCAGTACCTCGAAGAGCGCATCGTGAACGCAACGGCCGATGCACCGCCGCCTGCCATCGTGGTGCGCGCATGGATCGGCGAGAGCGGCGCGGTGAGCAAGCTCCAGTTCGATTCGCTCGGCAACGACGCAGCCGATGCGGCATTGCGCACGTTGCTGATCCAGCATGTGCTGCCGGAGCCGCCACCGGCCGACATGCTGCAACCGCTACGCGTGCGGCTGCGGCTCGTGGCGAATCCCGAGGCGGGGCCGGAGGCGTCGAGTGCGGCTCGATGAGTGCGCCGAAATCCTTTCCTGATCTTTTCCTGACGCGATCCGGCGCGGCATAAAAAAAGGCGCCGCAGGCTGAATGCCTGCGGCGCCATCTCCATCGCCTATCGCGCTACGACACGAACAACCCGTCGTAGCCCGGCAGCGCGCTTACACCGTCACGGTGTCGGCCACTTCCTTGAAGTCTTCGATCTGGTCGAAGTTCATGTACTTGTAGATCTTGTCGCCGTTGGCGTTGATCACGCCGATGTCGGCCATGTACTCGTCTTTGGTCGGAATCCGGCCAAGGCGCGAGCAGATGGCCGCCAGTTCCGCCGAGCCGAGGTACACGTTCGTGTTCTTGCCCAGACGGTTCGGGAAGTTGCGGGTCGAGGTGGACATGACCGTTGCGCCTTCGCGCACCTGCGCCTGGTTGCCCATGCACAGCGAGCAGCCCGGCATTTCGGTGCGGGCGCCGGCCGTGCCGAACACGCCGTAGTGGCCTTCTTCCGTCAGCTGCTTCTGGTCCATCTTGGTGGGCGGGGCCACCCACAGCTTGACCGGAATGTCGCGCTTGCCTTCCAGCAGCTTCGACGCGGCACGGAAGTGACCGATGTTGGTCATGCACGAGCCGATGAACACTTCGTCGATCTTCGCGCCGGCCACGTCCGAAAGCGTCTTCACGTCGTCCGGATCGTTCGGGCAGGCCACGATCGGTTCGTGAACGTCGGCGAGGTCGATCTCGATGACGGCCGCGTATTCGGCGTCCGCATCCGGTTGCAGCAGTTTCGGGTCGGCCAGCCACTGCTCCATCGCCTTGATGCGGCGCTGCAGGCTGCGCGCGTCCTGGTAGCCCTGGGCGATCATCCACTTCAGCAGCGTGATGTTGCTGTTGAGGTACTCGATGATCGGTTCCTTGTTCAGGCGCACCGAGCAGCCCGCGGCCGAGCGCTCGGCGGATGCATCCGACAGTTCGAACGCCTGCTCGACCTTCAGGTCCGGCAGACCTTCGATTTCGAGAATGCGGCCCGAGAAAATGTTCTTCTTGCCTTGCTTGGCGACCGTCAGCATGCCCTGCTTGATCGCGTAGAGCGGAATCGCGTTGACGAGGTCACGCAGCGTGACGCCCGGCTGCATCTTGCCCTTGAAGCGGACCAGCACCGATTCCGGCATGTCGAGCGGCATCGTGCCCGTGGCGGCGGCGAATGCCACGAGACCCGAACCCGCCGGGAAGCTGATGCCGATCGGGAAGCGCGTGTGCGAGTCGCCGCCCGTGCCCACGGTGTCGGGCAGCAGCATGCGGTTGAGCCACGAGTGGATCACGCCGTCGCCCGGGCGCAGCGCGATGCCGCCGCGCGTGCTGATGAAGTTCGGCAGCGTCTGGTGCGTCTTCACGTCCACGGGCTTCGGATAAGCGGCCGTGTGGCAGAACGACTGCATGACGAGGTCGGCCGAGAAGCCGAGGCACGCCAGGTCTTTCAGTTCGTCGCGCGTCATCGGGCCCGTGGTGTCCTGCGAGCCGACCGAGGTCATCTTCGGTTCGCAGTACGTGCCGGGGCGCACGCCCTGGCCTTCGGGCAGACCGCATGCGCGGCCCACCATCTTCTGGGCGAGCGAGAAGCCCTTGCCGCTGTCGGCCGGCTGATGCGGCAGACGGAACAGCGTGGACGGCGGCAGACCCAGCGCTTCACGCGCCTTGGCCGTGAGGCCGCGGCCGATGATCAGCGGAATGCGGCCGCCGGCGCGCACTTCGTCGAACAGCACGTCGGACTTCACCTGGAATTCGGCAATCACTTCGCCGTTCTTCAGCGCCTTACCTTCGTACGGGCGCAGTTCGACCACGTCGCCCATTTCCATCTTCGAGACGTCGAGTTCGATGGGCAGGGCGCCCGCGTCTTCCATCGTGTTGTAGAAGATCGGAGCGATCTTGCCGCCCAGACACACGCCGCCGAAGCGCTTGTTCGGCACGTAGGGAATGTCTTCGCCCGTGAACCACAGCACCGAGTTGGTAGCCGACTTGCGCGAGGAGCCGGTGCCCACCACGTCGCCCACGTAGGCCACCAGGTGACCCTTTTCCTTCAGCGATTCGATGAACTTGACCGGGCCGCGTTTACCGTCTTCTTCCGGCGTGATGCCGGGGCGCGCGTTCTTCAGCATCGCGAGCGCGTGCATCGGAATGTCCGGGCGGGTGGTGGCGTCCGGCGCCGGCGACAGGTCGTCGGTGTTGGTTTCGCCCGTTACCTTGAAGACGGTGATGGTCAGGCTTTGCGGCACTTCCGGACGGCTCGTGAACCATTCGGCGTCGGCCCAGCTTTGCATCACGGCGCGCGCATTCGCGTTGCCTTTCTCGGCCAGTTCCTGGACGTCGTGGAACTGGTCGAACATCAGGAGGGTTTTCTTCAGCGCGTTGGCGGCGACGGCGCCCACTTCGGCGTCCGAAAGCAGCTCGATCAGCGGGTGGATGTTGTAGCCGCCCAGCATCGTGCCGAGCAGTTCGGTGGCGCGGGTGCGCGAGATCAGCGGGCACGCTGTCTCGCCCTTGGCCACGGCAGCGAGAAAGCCGGCCTTTACGCGGGCGGCTTCGTCCACGCCGGCGGGGACGCGGTGGGTGATCAGGTCGACCAGGGTTTGCTCTTCGCCCGCGGGGGGATTCGTCAGCAATTCCACCAGTTCGGCGGTCTGCTGAGCCGTGAGCGGGAGGGGGGGAATACCGAGCGCGGCGCGAGCGGCCACGTGAGCGCGAAAGTTTTCAAGCATGAGGGCCTGCTGATAGGACGTTTCAGGGGAAGTCTTGCCAGGCGGCTCCGAGGGCTTCCGGGGCACTGTTTCGATGGGGATTTTAGTCTTGGTATGGCGTATCGTCAATTATCTTATATCTTATATAAGACTAATCGGCGAACAGCGGGGCACACGACGGGCGCTCCGGGTGGAAAGGTGTTCAGCCCGCGCCGAGCGACTTGAGCCTGCGGTACAGCGTGCGTTCGCTGATGCCGAGATGCGCGGCCAGTTCGCTGCGCGAGCCGGTGAAAGCGGCGGCCACGCTGGCGAGTTCGGCATCGGACAGCTTGCCGCGCGCAAACCCAGGCGCAGTCGCCGGCACCTGCGGCGGCGCGGCGGGCGTGCGGATGGCGTCGGGCAAGTCTTCCGGACGGATCACGCCGTGGTCCGCCAGAAGGTTGGCGCGCTCCAGCACGTTGCGAAGCTCGCGGATGTTGCCGGGCCATGCATACGCGCAAAGCAGCGCCAGCGCTTCGGGGTCGATCGAGGTGGCGATCGACGTGGTGCGGGCGTCCGCGCCGCGCGCGGATGCAATACGTCGCAGCATGGCCGCGGCGAGCAGCGGGATATCTTCGGCGCGCTCGCGCAGCGCCGGGAGCCGGATCGGAAACGCGCTGATGCGAAAGTACAGGTCCGAGCGAAACTGCCCGTCCGCCAGCATCTGTTCGAGCGGCTTGTGCGTAGCCGCCACGAGCCGGAAGTCGGCGCGCTGCGTTTCGACGCCGCCCACGCGCCGGAACGCGCCCGTTTCGATGAGGCGCAGCAGCTTGACCTGCATCGCGAGCGGCACGTCGCCGATCTCGTCGAGGAACAGCGTGCCGCCCTGCGCCGTTTCCACAAGCCCCGGCTTGCGCGCCGAGGCGCCGGTGAACGAGCCCTTTTCGTAGCCGAACAGCTCGCTCTCGAACAGCGTTTCGGTAATGCCCGAGCAGTCCACCACCACGAACGGCCGGTTCGCGCGCGGGCTCGCCGCGTGCAGCGCATGCGCGAACAGTTCTTTGCCCGTCCCCGATTCGCCCAGCAGCAGCACCGGCAGCATCGACGTTGCGACCCGGTGCAGCTTCGAGATCGCCTCGTTGAACGCGGGCGCGCGCCCTACGAGACCATCGGCATCCGGCTGCGCGGACGCGCTGCGCACGGTCGAAAGACGCTCGACGTACGCGACGATCTGCTGGTGCGCGTCGAAAATGGGCCGCAGTTCCACGTCCACGTGCTCCGGGCCGCGCGGCGTGTGGTGCACGTGCAGGACGCGGTCGGCGCTGCGCGTCGCCGCCGCCCGCTTCATCGGGCAGTGTTCGCCGGCGAGGTCGCAGGGCACTTCGTAGTGGTGCGAGACCTGGTAGCAGCGACGCCCCACGTGCGGCTGCCCCGAGATACCGAATTGCTTCTGGTAGGCGCTGTTGGCCGCGAGAATCCGGTACTCCGGATCGAGCACGATGGCCGGCTGCGCGTCGTATTCCAGGTAGCCGACGAGCGCCGCAACCTCCGGCGAGCCGGGCTGGCCGGGCGCGGCGCTGCCAGGCTCGGCACCTCCGGGTTCGGCACCTCCGGGCGAATCCACGTGGGCCGTGGACGACGAGGCGGAAAGGGAAAGGGGCATGGCGGCACTCCGTGGCGGGGTGGACGCCACTATACGCGGCAACTGCCATGTCTGCCATTCACTGCCACAAACTGCCATCGAGTGCCATTTGGCAGTTCCGGGCAGGTCATGACGGTTCGCCTGCCGCGCACACGGGGGCTTTCACTACCTCGAACAGCGCAATAGAGGCGCAGATAATTGGTTAAAAATCAGCGGCTTGATGTCGCGCGGCAAATCAGGGCGAACGCCTGGCACGAACCTTGTCTAGGCTCTCGCGCAGTTTGCCGGACACCGGCGAAGTGCCGCGAACCCGTCCGTCAACTGGAGCCCCCGCCATGACCCCCAGCACGTTTGCTGTCGAAGGATTCTTCGACCCCGCCACCTGGACCATCAGCTACCTGCTGCTCGACCGTGAGACGAAAGACTGCGCGCTGATCGACAGCGTGCTCGATTACGACCCGAAGTCCGGCCGCACGCGCACCGACTCCGCCGACCGCCTCATCGCGCGCGTCGAGGCGCTTGGCGCGCGCGTGCAGTGGCTGCTGGAAACCCACGTGCATGCCGACCATCTCTCCGCGGCCCCGTATCTGAAGGCCCGGCTGGGCGGCCAGATCGCGATTGGCGAGCAGGTCAAGACGGTGCAGCAGGTGTTCGGCAAGCTGTTTAATGCCGGCCCCGGCTTCGCTGTGGACGGTTCGCAGTTCGACCGGCTGTTTGCCGACGGCGAAACCTTCGAGGTGGGGCGCGTGCAGCTGCGCGCGCTACACACGCCGGGCCACACGCCCGCCTGCATGACCTACCTCGTGAGCGACGGCGACGACCACGCCGCGTTTGTGGGCGACACGCTCTTCATGCCCGACTACGGCACCGCGCGCTGCGACTTCCCGGGCGGCGACGCGTCCACGCTGTTCCGCTCGATCCATCGCATCCTGAGCCTGCCGCCGCAAACGCGGCTCTACATGTGCCACGACTATCAGCCGGGCGGCCGTCCGCTGCGCTACGAAAGCACGGTTGCCGAGCAGCGCGAGCACAACATCCACGTGCATGAAGGCACCACCGAGCAGGCGTTCGTCGAAATGCGCCACGCGCGCGACGCGAAGCTCGACATGCCCGTGCTGATCCTGCCTTCGGTGCAGGTCAACATGCGCGCCGGCCATCTGCCGGAGCCGGAAAGCAACGGCGTGTCGTACATCAAGATTCCGCTCAACGTGTTGTGAGGCGCGGCGGGCATCGGCTAACTCATTAACGAAGACAGCGAAGAGACAGTCATGGACATCAAAAAACTCAGCGACGCCGTCGCCGTATCGCCGCAGGTGCACGTGGCGGATCTGCCAGCGCTGCGCGCGGCCGGATATCGCACGGTGATCTGCAACCGCCCCGACGGCGAGGGCGCGGACCAGCCCACCTTTGTGGAGATCGAGTCGGCCGCCCGCAAGGAAGGCATCGCCGCGTACTACCTGCCCGTGGAGTCGGGCAAGGTCAACGACCGCGAGGCCGCGCAGTTCGGTAAATTGCTGCAGACGGTGCCGGGGCCGGTGCTCGCGTATTGCCGCAGCGGCATGCGCTCGGCGTCGCTGTGGGCGCTCTCGGGCGCATCCGGCTATTCGTTCGGCCAGATCGTTGCGGCCGGCAGGGCAGCGGGCTACGACCTCGGCGCCCTGGCCAGCCGCCTCGGCGACAGCGGCGTAGGCGCTGAAAAGTGCTACGACGTCGTCATCGTCGGCGCCGGTGCGGCCGGTGTGGCGACGGCATCCAGCCTGCTCGCGCGCGACGCGCATCTCGACATCGCCGTGATCGATCCCGCCGACATTCACTATTACCAGCCCGGCTGGACGATGGTGGGCGCGGGCGTGTTCAAGCCCGAGACCACCGCGCGCCGCATGGTCGATGTGCTGCCGCATCAGGTGCATTGGATCAAGGCGGCGGTCGCGGCGTTCGAACCGGAAAACGACGCCGTGGTGCTGGAGGGCTGCCGCAAGATCCGCTATCGGCAACTGGTGGTCTGCGCGGGACTGAAGCTGGACTGGAACGCGATCGAGGGCTTGCCGCAGACGCTCGGCAGCAACGGCGTGACCTCGAATTACCGCTACGACCTGGCGCCGTACACGTGGCAGCTCGTGCAGCAACTGAAGCGGGGCCGCGCGCTCTTCACGCAGCCGCCCATGCCGATCAAGTGCGCCGGCGCGCCGCAGAAGGCGATGTACATGTCGTCCGATCACTGGCTGCGCTCGGGCCGGCTCGAGCAGATCGAGGTCGAGTTCTTCAATGCCGGCGCGGTGCTGTTCGGCGTGCCCGACTACGTTCCGGCGTTGATGAAGTACGTCGAGCGCTACGACATCGGGCTCAATTTCGGTCTCAACCTGAGTGCCATCGACGGCCCGGGAAAGCGCGCGATGTTCACGCGCGCGCTGCCGGGCGGTGAAACCGAACAAGTCGAAACGACGTTCGACATGATCCACGTCGTGCCGCCGCAAAAGGCGCCCGACTTCATCCGGTCGAGCCCGCTCGCCGACGCGGCGGGCTGGGTGGACGTGGACCCGGCCACGCTGCGGCACAAGCGCTACGGCAACGTCTTCGGCCTTGGCGACACGACCAACACGACGAACGCGAAGACCGCCGCGGCTGCGCGCAAGCAGGCGCCCGTGGTCGCGCACAACGTGCTGGCCGCGCTGCGCGGGCGGCAGGAACTGGCGAACTACGACGGCTACGGCTCGTGCCCGCTCACCGTGGAGCGCGGCAAGATCGTGCTCGCCGAATTCCTCTACGGCGGCAAGGTGGCGCCTACGTTCCCGAAGTGGCTGATCGACGGCACGCAACCGTCGCGGCTCGCGTGGCTGCTCAAGGACCGCATCCTGCCGCCGCTCTACTGGCGCGGCATGTTGAAGGGCCACGAATGGCTCGCGCATCCGCGGCTGGCCGACTGAGCAGCCAGCCGTTCTTCATGATTGTTCCGGGATCCTGATGGTTATTTCGTTGATTCTTGGCGCGATGGTGGGTGCCGTGCTTGGCTTGACCGGCGCGGGCGGCGGCATTCTCGCCGTGCCTGCGCTCGTGTTCGGCATGGGCTGGCCGATCCAGCAGGCGACCCCCGTGGCGCTCGTGGCCGTGGCGGGCAGTGCGGCGGTGGGTGCGCTGGAGGCCTTTCGCAAAGGGCTCGTGCGCTATCGCGCCGCGTTCTTCATGGCGGCACTCGGCGTTCCGGCTACGGCGGTGGGCGCGCGTCTTGCCCACGCGCTGCCGCAACGTCTGCTGCTCGCGGTGTTCGCGCTCGTGATGCTCGTGGTCGCGGTGCGCCTGCTGCGTCAGACGCTTGCGCACGGCAATTCGCCGCCGCCCGACTCGGCACTCTGCGTGGCGCACGTCAACCCGGCGACCGGCCGCCTCGTATGGTCGTGGACGACGGGTGCCGCGCTCGCCGCTGTCGGCGCTGTGACCGGGCTGATGACGGGACTGCTCGGCGTCGGCGGCGGCTTCGTCATCGTGCCGATGATGCGCAAGCTCACCGACGTTTCCATGCACGGGATCGTGGCCACCTCGCTGATGGTGATCACGCTGGTGGGCGGGGGCGGCGTTATCACGACGATGCGCCATGGCGCACCGCTGCCGCTCGACGTGGTGCTGTGGTTCAGCCTTGCGACGGCGGCCGGCATGGTGGCGGCCCGCATCGTGTCGCATCGCCTCTCGGGGCGGCACGTGCAGTTCGGCTTTGCCGCCATCCTCATCGCCGTGGCGTTGGGGCTGGTGGCGAAGGCCGCGTTTTACTGATCGTCACGAACGCGCTTCTGCGAGGAGGCAGAAGCGCCTTGAAGGCAGCAACAGGCGCGAGTGCAGTAGCGGCAAAGACCGACAACAAACAGCACGAGACGAGGAGACAGGATGAGACGCACGATCACGCTTTGGGCGTTATCGGCGGCGGTGGCGTTCGCGTTCGTATCGCACGAGGCGAGCGCCACTGGCACCGACACACGTACCGATAAACCCACCGACACCACACCACAATCGCCGCTTGGCTGGACGATCGCAACGAGAGGCACGGCCAAGGGCATCCCCGCATGCATCAGCTGTCACGGTGCGCATGGAGAAGGCAATGCAGCCGCAGGCTTTCCGCGGCTTGCCGGCGCCGGCGAGGACTATCTCGACGCGCAGCTCGCCGCATTTGCCGACGGCAGCCGTCCCAGTACCGTCATGCAACCGTTCGCACGCCTCATGTCGAAGGAGGGCAGAACGGCTGTTGCGCGCTATTTCAGCCGTCTTCCCGCACCTGAAACCGCGCGCCGAACCGATACCGCTGACGCCGCGCCATCCGATACCGGCGCGTGGCTCGCCACACGCGGGCGCGGTCAACAAGGGCTGCCTGCATGCGCGCAATGTCACGGGCCGGGCGGGGCGGGCGTAGGCAGCGCGTTTCCTCCGCTCGCAGGTCAGCCTGCCGCATACATCACGGCGCAACTGCACGCATGGAAGACCGGCAAGCGCCCGCCGGGTCCAATGGCGTTGATGCCGAACGTCGCGAGCAAGCTGTCGGATGCCGACATCGATGCCGTTGCCCGCTATTACAGCGAACAACCTGGTGAACAACCCACCCAACAAGCGTCGGCCACGACCAGCGCGAAATGACGGAGACGAGCATGAGGCGAATCTGTAGAACCTTCGTCACGCTGACGGTGTTCGCCGTCGCCATGGCCTGTGGCCCGCATGCGGCTCGTGCCGCGGATACAGTCCACGCGCCCGAGGCGCGGCCTGCTCAACCTTTTCAACCGCCACCCGAAGCCGACATGCCCGGCGGCGAATTCGGCAAGACGGTGAAACTGGGCGAGCAGATCTTCCTGCACACCGGCCAGTTCGCGGGCAAATACGTGGGCAACTCGCTCAACTGCGTGAACTGCCATCTCGATGCGGGGCGCAAGGCGAACGCGAGCCCGCTGTGGGGCGCTTACGTTTCGTACCCGGCTTACCGAAGCAAGGACGGCCGTGTGAACACGCTGGCCGAGCGGATGCAGGGCTGCTTTCGCTACAGCATGAACGGCAAGGCGCCGCCGCCCGGAGACCCGGTGCTCGTGGCGCTCGAAAGCTACGCGTACTGGCTCGCCAAGGGCGCGCCGGTCGGGGAGAAGATTGCCGGGCGCGGCTATCCGAAGCTCGCGCCGCCAGCGCAGAAGGCCGACTATGGGCGTGGCGCGCAGGTCTACGCGCAGCACTGCGCGTTGTGTCACGGAGCGGACGGTCAAGGGCAAAGCAGCGACGGAAAGACCGTCTTTCCTCCACTGTGGGGTAGCCGCTCTTTCAACTGGGGAGCGGGCATGCACGAGATCCAGAACGCGGCGGGATTCATCAAGGCAAACATGCCGTTGAGCCTTGGCGGCACACTTACCGATCAACAGGCATGGGACGTCGCGCGCTTCATGGACAGTCACGAGCGCCCGCAGGATCCGCGCTTCAAGGGTTCGGTCGAAGAGACGCGTAAGGCATTTCACGACTCGCCCAATTCCATGTATGGCGTGACCGTGGAGGGGCACGTGTTGGGTACGGGGAGTCGATGAGGTGGTGAGGCGGTGAAGTGGTGAGGCGGTGAAGTGGTGAGGCGGGCAAAGCCTGAAGGCGGCTGCCCGCCGCGTGCGGCACGCAGGAACGACGGGTGCCGGCGTCTGCGCTGTTTTCGACCTCAAAACGGCTTTTCCCATACACTCGACGGCGGCCATTTCGGACGCGCCGCCTTTGCGCCGGCGCTCCCCGGAGTCATGTGCCATGCGCCCTGAGCCGTGCCCCCTTCCGCGTACGCACCCGATTGCAGGAGCCTTCCCCGATGTCGTTGAGCACCGATGCAGACTTCTTCCGCCTTCTCGCCGGCAGTTACCAGCGTCTTCTCGGTCAACCCCTCGTTCCCGACGGTATGAGCGCCTCCGAAGGCGCGGCGTGGCTGTACGCCGCGGCGCCGTTCGGCATTCTTGCGCACAACGCGCAAGCCGACCCCGTGTTCGTCTACGGCAACCAGCGTGCGCAGGCGATTTTCGGATACGACTGGGACGAACTCACGACGCTGCCTTCGCGTCTTTCGGCGGAACCCGTGGAGCGTAGCGAACGGCAGGCATTCCTCGACCAGGTGACCCGCGACGGTTTCGTGTCGGGCTACCGCGGCGTGCGCATTACCAAAGCGGGCGTGCGCTTCTGGATCGAACATGCGACCGTGTGGCAACTCACGGATTCGGCCGGGAACTATCGCGGCCAGGCCGCGATGATCCCGGAGGTGCGGGCCATCGACGGGGCCGCGTAGGTATTGGCATTCGAATCAGGACGGCGAGCCGATGAGGCCTTTGGAGGCCCCACCTCCGCACAGCGTGCGCCCCTTCACGCGCGCTGGGCACCCAGTGCGCCGCGCTGCACGAACGACCCCGCGACGCTGAGTGCGGCGGCCGCCGCGATGACGACGAGCGGAATGCTCGCGCCCACCAGCATCGACGGGCTCTGGCCGAGCGCGAAAAGCTGCCCTGCCACGAGCGGCCCGAGAATCGAGCCGAGACGACCCACCGCGACGGCTGCGCCCACGCCCGTGCCGCGCACCTCGGTCGGGTAGGCGTGACCCGCGAGCGCGTACAGCACCGACTGGCCGCCCACGATGAAGAATCCGCAGAGCAGGCCGCCCACGGCGGTGGAACTTGCCCCGCTCGCGCTCGCGAGCACGCCGAGCGCTGCCACGATGCCGACGTACATGCCGATCACCGTGCCGCGCCGGCCGAAGCGGTCCATGATCGTCGCGATTGCAACCGCCCCTACGCCGCCACCGATGTTGAACATCATCAGCACGAGATTGGACTGCACGCGCGAGAGGCCGCGCGCAAGCACCATGGAGGGCAGCCAGTTCATCAGGAAGTACAGCACGATCAGGGTGCCCAGGTAGCTGATCCACAGCGCGATCGTGGTTCGCGCGCGGCCCTGGCGCCAGAGCGCTTCCGTCACGCCCGGCGTGCCTTGCTTCGTCGCCGCCGAAACCTTCGACGCTTTCGCCGCCATGAACTGCTGCGACTCGCGCAGGAACAGGCCCAGCAGCGGCACCATGACGATGGGCCCAAGGCCGCCGACGTAGAACACATGGCGCCAGCTCGCGTCTGCCGTACCCAGCATGCCGATGACGGCTGCAATGGCGGCGCCGAACGGCATCCCGCAGTACATCGCGCCCACGGCGGTGCTGCGCTGCTGCGACCCCGCGGCTTCCGAACACAGCGCAATCAGGTTAGGCATGGCCGCGCCGAGGCCAAGGCCCGTGAAGAGGCGCGCGACGAGCAGACTTTCGAAATTCCAGACGGCTGTGGTGGCGAGCGAGAACAATCCGAACAGCGCCACCGACCACATGAGCACGCGCTTGCGGCCGAAGCGGTCCGCCAGCCGGCCGCCCAACGCAGCGCCCGGCAGCAGCCCGATGGCGCCGGCACTGAACGCCCAGCCCATCTGCGCCACGGCGAGATGGAACTCCTTGGCCATGCGGGGTCCGGCTACGCCGGCGGATTGCAGATCCAACCCTTCGAGCAACGCGATCGCCAGACACAGTGCGACCGTTCCCTTGCTGATCGTGCCGCCTTCTTCGGCACGAAGGTTTCGTGACGTCATAAAAAGTCTCCAGATATAGTCGTGAGCCGCTCTTCCGGCGGCTGGATGGAGCGATGCCGTGTATCGCCGAGGGGCGATGCGCGGCGCGCAGGGGCGACGGCTGCAAACCGAAACCCGTCACGGAGGGGCGGACGTTTTGCCACAGCCCCGTGATTGGAGCCGAGTCTAGGACGTGGCCCGCTGTGCACTCAACCTTTTCCTGGAAATGTGCATCTCGTGCACACGATTGATTCCTTTGACTTTTTTGACGCCACTTGGCTGCAGCCGCCAGGCTCACATCGGAGGCGCGACGCCGTCCTTCTCCACGACGATCTGATTGCCGCTGTAGGCGCCGCCCTTTGCCTGCGTGGCAATCACGAAAACGTGCTTGCCCTTCGTCAGTTCGTCGCGCGTGGCGGGAATGAGTGTGACGACCGGCGCGGTGGTCGGCACGGTGATGGTGTTGGTGCCGCCCTTGTATGAAAGCTTGAGTTCGCGGCCGCTGGTGGCTTGCACGACCGTGTCGACGTTCGCGTTCGTCATCGAGCTATTCGCGCCGAGGTCCCACGCGTAGTGACCTTCCCCCGCGCCTCGCGCCGCTTCGGGAAACACGAGCACCTCTTTCGCGACGAGCTTGCCGTCTTCGCCGGGCGTCGCTGCCGCGCCGACGTAGCTACCGGGCTTGATATCCGCGAGTTGTACGGCCTTCACGGCGTTGACGTGCGTCGCGTCTTTGAGGTCGATGCTGACCGTGTCGCCGCTGCGGCGGTGTACCACCAACGTGCTGCCCGAGAACGACTCGATCGTGCCTCTGATGCGTTCGGGTTTATCGGCGGAAGACTGCGCGAACGCGGCTTCGGCCACGGTCAGCAT
Organism: Paraburkholderia kururiensis JCM 10599 = LMG 19447; assembly: GCF_003986935.1. Taxonomy (GTDB): domain Bacteria; phylum Pseudomonadota; class Gammaproteobacteria; order Burkholderiales; family Burkholderiaceae; genus Paraburkholderia; species Paraburkholderia kururiensis. The sequence goes on from NZ_RJZE01000008.1 coordinate 256,417, forward strand.
GAGTAACGAAACGGCGAGAGTGCGGCGGATGGACATGAAAACTCCTGATGCAATGAACAAAGGTGACGGTTGACGTCGAAGCGGGCGGACCCGGGAACCTGCTGCGCTGGCTCAGGACCCTCCAAACCAGTTGTAGCCCTGGTTCTCCCAATATCCGCCCGGAAATTCGTTCGTGACGGTGATGGCCACGATGTGTTTGGGGTTCTTGTAGCCGAGCTTGGTGGGGATGCGAAGCTTCATCGGGAAGCCGTACTTCGCGGGCAGCGTGTTGCCGTCCCAGGTCAGCGTGAGCAGCGTCTGCGGGTGAAGCGCAGTGGGCATGTCGATGCTGGTCCAGTAGCCGTCGGCGCAGTGAAAGGCCACGTACTTCGCCGCGGTGTCCGCTTCGGCCCGCGACAGGAAATAGGAAAACGGCACACCGCCCCATTTGCCGATGGCACTCCAGCCTTCGATGCAGATATGTCGCGTCACTTGGCTTCGTTGCGGCAACGCGCCCAGTTCGGCGAGACTCCAGACGGATTTGCCTTTAACCCGCCCCGTCAGCTTGAGGCGATACGTTTCAGCATCGACCTCCGGCACCTGATCGATGTCGTAGTAGGCGTTGAACGGGAACGGACGCGTAATCATCGACTCCGGGTAGGTCGGCGCGAGCGTGTGCGGATCGAACAGCAAGGCCTGCGCCTCGTCGTTCAACCGCGACACGCGACGCAGGAGGGTTTCCACCGCGTTGCCGGATTTCAGTTCGCAACCTGAGAGCAGCATCAACCCACCGAGCGAGAGCATTCTTCGGCCGAAGAGCCGCCGCGCAGGCGACCCGAGTTCGCGTTGGGCCTCTTTGATGATGGCGGCCGCATCCGGCGCATAAACGGAAGCGGGCGACGCGTTGTTTTTCAGGTTACCCATGCTCAGCGCCCCCGAATCATCGTCAGCAGAGAACGCGGAACGATGGCGACCATCGTCACGTGTACGACAAAGAAGCCGACAAGCCCGCTCATTGCCGCGAAGTGCACCACGCGTGCGTTGTCGAATCCGCCCATCAGGCTGCTCAAGAGCGGCAACTGCACGGGCTTCCAGACAGCGAGACCGGACAGCACGACAAGCGCGATGTCCGCAATGACGAGCAGATACGCGAGCTTCTGCACGGCGTTGTAGCGGCCCAGGTGGTCGTGCGCGAGTTGGCCGCGCAGGGCGGCAAGGAGGTCCGCCCCCAAGGCGCGGACCGTGAGCGGAAACAGCGTCCGGCGCAAGCGTCCCGTTGCAATACCGATCGCGAGCCAGGCCAGAAAGTTGGCGACCAGCACCCACATGATCGCGAAGTGCCAGAGCAGCGCGCCTCCCAGCCAGCCGCCCAGCGTGATGGCTGGGGCAAACCTGATGGCATGAAAAATGGGGGACGCGTTGTAGACCTGCCAGCCGCTCATGCACATGCCGATCACGCAGACGGCGTTGATCCAGTGGAAGAGGCGAACGTAGGCGGGATGGATGAGATCGCGGTTCAAGGCAGCCCCAAGGGCGATAACGGTGGGTTGAAGCTGCGGTAAACGGCAGCGAGGCACGGAATATTCCGGTTCCGCGGCATGGGGCCCGTCGCGCCGACGCAGCGACCGGAACTCGATGAGCGACAGAATCTCACCTCGTCGGGCCGCACAACATCGGTCAAATGACCGATCTTGCGTGCGCGCCGCGTCGCGTATGATCGGGCGCAGTTCCACCCCACTTCTTGTGATCCATGCCGACGTTCGACCCGCAAACAAGCTCGCCCCCGCTGCGCGTATTCGATTGCGTGAGAGCGCTCGCCTTCATTGGCGACCTGAGCATGGGCCAGCCGACCGACCATTCGCTGCGCACCGGATGGCTGGCGGAGCGCCTGGCGCACGCGGCGGGACTCGATGCATGGGCGTGCGATACGGTTCGTGAAGTGTCGCTGCTGCGCTGGTCGGGTTGCACGGCGAACGCAGCGGGCTTTGCGGACGTGTTCGGCGACGACATCGCGATTCGCCTCGCGATGCTCGAAGGCCGGTCAGGCTGGGCCGAGCGGCTCGAAGCATCGGGCGGCGCCGGTGCCGTGATGCTGCCGCTTGCGCAAATCCACTGCGAGGTGTCGGGCGAGGTTGCGCGCATGCTGGGTCTTTCGAGCGTGACGGAAACCGCGCTGCGTCACATCTTCGAGACATGGGACGGCGCGGGCCTGCCGGGGCGTGTTGCGCGCGAGAGGGTGCCCATGCCGGTGTTCGTCGTGGCGCTTGCGGGAGACCTCGAGATTTTCGGCCGCACGTATGGCATCGAGCAGGCGCTCGGGCTGATCGGTCAACGGTCTGGTGCGCGATATCCGGCGCGCCTCGTCGAGACCGCGGCACGTCAGGCGGCCGGCTGGCTGGCAGAACTGGAGCGCGCGTCGCTCACCGATTTCGACGCTGCGCTGATGACGTCCGATATGGAGCAGACCACGTCGGCTGAACTCATTGCCGACGTGATCGATCTGAAACTGCCGTGGATGACGGGATTTTCGCGCACGGTCGCGTCCACCGCGGCGGCGTGTTGCGCCCGGCTCACGCCGGACAAAGCCGCGCATGCGCGTGTTTATCGGGCGGGATTGCTGCACGGCATCGGCAGGGCCGCCGTGCCCAACAGCGTGTGGAACATGGCGACGCCTTTGCCCGCGAGTGCCTGGGAAAAGGTGCGGCTGGTGCCCTATTGGACGGCGCGCGCCGGCAAGCAGACCGGCGCGCTTGGCGAAGCCGCAGAACTGGCGTCGTATGCCTATGAACGGGAGGACGGTTCGGGATATTTCCGCGGCGCGAGCGGGCAGGCGTTGACGCTGGAGGCTCGCGTGCTGGCGGCATCGGTGGCATGGGTCGCGTTGCGCTCGGCGCGGCCCTGGCGCGCGGCACTCGGCGCCGATGCCGCCGCGCAAATGCTGCGCTATGAGGTGGCGGCCGGCAGATTGAGCGACGACATTGTCGACGCGCTGGTGACGGAGGAGGCGCCCGTCGTCCGGCGGCCCCTGCGGTACGCGAGAGGTGGGCAACACGGCCCGCAGCTCTCGCCCCGCGAGATCGACGTGCTGCGCGTGATCTCGCGCGGCGCGAGCAACAAGGAAGCTGCGCGCGAGTTGACGATGAGTCCGAGCACGGTGCGCACTCACGTCGAAAACGTGTTTCGCAAGCTCGAATGCTCCACGCGCGCGGCGGCCACGCTCAAGGCGTCGGCGATGGGTTTGCTTTAGCCCGCTTCGCACAGCCGTCGCAGTTGCAGCACATCACAATCGCGACGTGGCGCGCCGGGCGGTAACATGGGGCCTTCTTCCTCTATCGGACATACCTCGATGCAAGTGCTGGTTGACGCAGACGCCTGTCCGGTTGTCGTCAAGGAGATGCTGTTTCGGGCCGCACGGCGCGTCGAAGTATGCGTGACGCTGGTGGCTAATCAGTATTTGCGCACGCCGCCTTCGCGCTTTAGCTTTATCAAGGCGCTGCAGGTGCCGGCCGGCTTCGACTCCGCCGACGAGCGCATCGTGCAGTTGGTCACGCACGGCGACCTGGTGATTACGGCGGACATACCGCTGGCGGCTGCGGCGCTCGAGAAGGGCGCTTATGTGCTGGACCCGCGTGGAAGCTGGTTCAGCCGCGAAAATATCGAGGAGCGTCTCACCATGCGCGAAGTCATGGATCAACTTCGCAGCTCAGGCGTGGGGACGGGCGGTCCGGCGCCGTACACCGCAAACGACAGCAAGACGTTCGCCGGACAACTGGACCGCTTCCTCGCACGTCATGGCTAACGTAGGGCAGAACCGTCTTTCAAGCATCCAGCACCAATGGTCCGAATGAATTGTCGATCAGCACTTTCCATTCGCCGTCTTGCTGTCTGCGAAAAACGGTCGTGGCGACGAGTTCTCTCACGGAACGCTTCGCGCCCGATTCCTCGTACTCCAGCGTCCAGCGAGAGAGGAACAGCGCAACGCCATCGGCCTCGATAACGTGGGTTTTGAGTTGCTTCGCGCTCGCGCCGGACTTCACCGCGAATTCGAAGAATTCCCTGAGTGGGCCGCGTCCGCTAATCGTTCTTCCCGGCTGCGAGACGACAACGGCTTTCTCGTCGTAAAAGCCTAGAACACGATCGACGTCGCATTCGTTGAACGCCCTGTCCAGCAACTCCACCACGTGCTGCGGACTTCTCGCGGTTATCGGTTCGGCTCCAGCCATGCGATGACTCCACTCGCGTTTTGTTCCGGAGAAAACACGGGGTAAAACACGTATTCGATAGTCCCGTCTTTTATGACTATCGCCGTGCGCCAGGCCGCATTTGCGCTAACGGGAATTCGGCCGCGCGAGCGGACTGCCCGCGAATGGGTCATTCGTCCAGTCCGGGCCTTTTTTAACGGGCGGCCGCGAAACCGGCTCCGATGACAATTCAAAGTGCTCGAGGGACTGCCCGGCGCTAATCGCCTGCTTCAACCATTGAGGCATGGGCCCTTCGCCGCTCCAGCTGTCGCCATTCGCGCTGCGATAACGCTCAACCTTCGTGTCAGCAGCGATTGCTGAGGCCAGATCATCCGGGCTGATCCCGAACTCCTCCATGCGGTGACGGAGGTAGGCAATCATGCTGTCTCGCTTGCGTTCATCCATGAAACTTGCTTCCTTTCAAACCGGACTCGGTATTTTTCTCGATTGAATGCGGCAACGCGCGCGACAGGCAGGGCCGCCTCGCAGGCAGTTCGCCGTCGCCGCATTCAAAATAGTGCCATAGGTACTGACCGAACTCGCCGTGGCTGGGCGCCTGGGAGCGCGGCAAATAAACGGACCAATCTCGACGCCTCGACACGGCGCAGGCTCGTGTCATCAGGCCTCCCCCGCGCTCCGCAGTGATTGAAGCTGCGGATTTTGACCGACCGGATGCGCCAGATACGCCCGGGTCGGCTTGCGATGGGAGGGGAGTCGAACGGTTGAGGGCGGGATTTGGCCTGGATCGGACCCACCGATCGGGGTGTCCGGGGGAGTCGCGTCTCGCCGACCGTGCGAGACATCATACGCTGGTCGTCAGCGGGATTGCGCTGAGGCCTGCGATTTCATTTTTTTGACCGGCACGCGGCCGGTTGATTTTGTATCGCGCAAGCCGTTTTGGCTGAAGGCCCGTGCTGAACGCGGCGCCGCAATTGCCGCCAAATGAACAGCAATTGCGGCAGTCCCGTGGAAAGGAAAAAGAGCCCGGCTGTCTTTATCTTCCTGTCTTTATCGTCCTGTTTTTATCGTCAATAACTGCCCGTATCCTCTCCACGCACGAACCACGTCCTTTTCGCCGACGCCAGCATGCCCCGGTAGACGAGCCACGACACCACGAAGGTGGCCGGCGCGGAGAGCGACTGCACGGCTCCCTGCATGTTCATCAGCACGAGGCCGGCGAAGGCCCCCGCGAACCAGGCGGCCAAACCGCCCGGGTTGAATGCGGGGACATGCGAATCGCGGTACTCGACGGCATCGCCCACCAGTTCGTCATAGCGCGCCGACAGAATGTGCGCGAGCGCCACGCCCACCCACGCCACGACGAAGATGCCCTGGTACGCGAGTGCCTGCAGGATCTTCGAAAACACGTCGGCCATCATCAGCGCATAGACCACCACGCCCACCACCAGCGCCCACGCGAACTTCGGCGCGCGCAGGCCGACTACCTTCTGAAAGAACGCCTGCATGTTGATGGCCGCGAGATAGTAGTTCGCCGTGTTGATGCGCGACTGCGTCACCCACACGAACAGCAGACCCCAGATGCCCATCAGCTTGAGCAGCGCCAGCACGACGGAGACTTCGGAGAGCGTGCCGAGCCCCGGCGTCGTGCTCACAAGATAGATGCCCACCGCGCCGTTCAGCAGGAACGTGACCAGATAGAACGGCATGCCGAAGTTGAAGCGGCCATGGTAGACCGCGTCTTTCCTGCGGCCGAAACGGGCGTAGTCGAAGGTGAACATCATCAGTACCCAGACGCCCATGTAGTACACGAAGCAGTTCCACCAGCCGTTGGCGGGCACCGTGCCTTTCGGGCCGAAGTCGAGCCATGCGGCGTTGTAGCCGTATTCGTGGGTGGTCAGCACGACCGCGGCAACGAGCCCGAGCAGATAGAACGGCAACAGCACGCCGTTGAACTTGTCGAGCCAGTGCTGCACGCTGCCGAACACCAGCGGCACGCTGTAGCAGACCACGATCAGCGCGGCCCATCGGTAATCGAGCACGGGAAAGAGGCTATGCGCCGCCACCGCTATGACGGAGCCTTCGAAGACCGCGTAATAGATGGCGGTCGCGAAGAAGATCAGGGTGGCGAGCGCCGCGCCCGAGCTGCCGAACAGCACGCGTGAAAACAGCGCAACGGAGAGCCCGGTGCGCACCGCGTAACGGCTGATCACGGCGTTGACGAGACCGTACGACACTACGGAGAGCGCCATGCCGATCAGCGCATTGCGCGCGCCATACGTCAGCGCGAGTGTCGCACCGACGACGATATAGAACACGGCGCTGCATACCGCCCACCATGCCATGGTGAGCGAGAACGCCGGCATGCGGGCGCTGTCCGGAATGGCAGCGGTCGATAGATCGAGGTCGCCTCCGGCGACTTCCTGCGTCAGATTGGCCATCAACGTGCTCCTCAATACACTGCGGGGGTCCAGGAACGGCGGCGCCGAAGCGAGCGTGCGGTGACGCCGCGGAGAGAACAGAAACTGCGTGGGTCGTGCATCGGTCGAACGGGCGCACGTGTCCGCGCACGCCGCGAGGCGGCGTACGGTGATTGGAAACGTGCGTTAGAAAGCGCTAGAAAGCGAGCCGCCGTGCGACACACGCGGCTCGCGGCGAACCGCTTTGCGCGCTACCGCAGCAGCACTTCGCGCAGGCGTGCGAGCCGCAACTGCGCGTCACGCCGTGCGGCGAGCGCCTGCGACATGGTGGCCGGCACGAAGCGCGCCTGATGGTTCGGCTGCATCTGGCCAATCAGGTCCATGTCGGCGCTGATGACGGTGCCGATGGTGGCGTAGCCGCCGCCAGACACCGCATCGCGATGCAGGATGATCGGTTCCAGGCCGGCCGGCACCTGAATGGAGCCGACCGGATAGCAGGCATCCACGATGTTCGACGGATCGGCGCCCGCGCCGAACGGCTGCTCGCGCGGCCTGAAGTCGAGCGGCCGGCCTTGCTTGTAGCGATAGCCGATGCGATCGGCTTCGGGCGCCACCACCCAGGTGTCTTCGAAGAACGTCGCGGCGGATTCGTCGGTCAGCCGGTGATGGTAGAGGCCCGGCAGCACGCGCAGTTCGACTTCGCGGGCGAGCGGCGTGCGCAGCGGCGCGGGCAGTTCCGTGCCTTCGCGCGCCGGTCCCCGCTCGCGGCCCACCGTGAGCCGGTCGCCCTTCTGCAGGCGCCGCCCTTCGTGACCGCCGAAGGCGCCGAGCGCATAGGTGGAGCGGCTACCCAGAACCACGGGCACGTCGATGCCGCCGGCCACGGCCAGATACGCGCGTGCGCCGCCTCGCACGTAGTCGAACGTCAGCGTGCTGCCCGCCTTGATTCGCAGCGCGACATTGCAGGCCTGCGTCACGCCGTCGATCTTCGGCAGCATATCGGCGCCGGTCACCGCGATCAGGGTCTCCACATGGAACAACAGTTGCGGACCCAGCAGCGTGCATTCGAGCGCCGCGGCGGATTCGGGGTTGCCCACCAGCAGATTGGCCGCGCGCAACGCATATTGGTCGAGCGCGCCGGAAGGCGGAATGCCGACGTGGTAATACCCTTGCCGGCCGGTGTCCTGCACCGAGGTGGCAAGGCCGGGCTTGACGACTTCGATGGCGAGGCGGGAATCAGTCGGCATGGAGCACCTCGGCCAGTGAACGGTTGTACGCGTCCGGGTCGCGCAGAAAGGATTCGAGCGAGAAATTCACGTCGCGCACGCGCAGTGAGAACGTGCCGGCTTCCACGGCGGCCACGGCTTCGTCGTACGCGGCGCGGTCGATGGGCTTGAACTTCACGATGTCGCCAGGCCGGAAGAACACCATGAAGTCGCGCAGATAGTCGAGCCGCTGTGCCGGGTCGAAGATGGGTGCCGGGGTTACGCCGAACATCTGATAGCCGCCCGCGCCGCGTACGGAATAGATGCAGCCGAAGCAGCCTCCGTGGCCTACCGTCAGCTTCGGCGTATCGGTGCGGGGCCGCACGTACTTGGGCACCTGGAGTTGCCGCGCGCGCTCGACCATCTGGAACATGAACGGCAGACCGGCCACGAAGCCCACCATCGAGACGAACCACGGCGAGCCGGAATGGGCGGCGATGAAGTCGTCCACGCTGGCCTTGCCGTTGATCCGCGCTGCGTATTCCAGATCCGTCGAACCCGGATCCTGATGACGCTCGCGAAAACGCATCAGCGTTTCGTGCGTCCACGGGTCGTTGTACAGCACGGGAATTTCGATGATGCGGGTGGCGATGTTTAGCTCCGCGTCGCCGGTTTGTGCCTCGATTTCCTTGAGCAAGGCGAGCAGCGACTCGGGGTCGATCACGTCGGGGTCGTAGCGCACCTGGTAGGACGCATTGGCCGGGCAGATGTCGACGATGCCCGGCACCTCGCGGCGCTGCAGTTCGCGGGTGATCGCCGTGCCTTTGAAGAAGGCGTCGAGCGACATTTCCTCGCTGATTTCCACGAAGATGAATTCATCGCCGCCGAACGTGTAACGGGTCGTCATGCGGCCTCCTCGTGGTTGACCGGCGTGGCGGCCAGTTGTTCGCGCGAGGCCGCGAGCCACGTTTCCAGATAGTTCGTGTGATAGCGGCCCGCGCGCACATCGTCGTCGGCGAGTAACGCGCGATGCAGTTGCGCCGTGGTCTTCACGCCGCGAATGTGCAGTTCGGAAAGTGCCCGTTCGAGGCGCGCGAGCGCGGCGGGGCGGCTTTCGTCGAAGACGATGAGTTTGGCGAGCAGCGAATCGTAGAACGGCGGCACCACATAGCCCTGGTAGAGCATGGAGTCGATGCGCACGCCCGGGCCTGTCGGCCACACCAGTTCCTCGATGCGTCCGGGGCTCGGGCGGAAATCGTGCGCCGGGTCTTCCGCATTGATCCGGCATTCGATGGCCGCGCCGCGCATCACGATGTCGCTCTGGCTCAGGCGCAAGGGTTCGCCGTCGGCGATACGCAGCGTTTCCCGCACGAGATCGACGCCGGTAATCGCTTCGGTCACCGGATGCTCGACCTGGATGCGCGTATTCATTTCGATGAAATAGAACTCGCCGCGCGCGTCGTCGAACAGGTACTCCAGCGTGCCCGCGCTACGGTAGCCCACCTGCCGCGCAAGCCGCGTCGCGGAGGCGCACAGCGCGCTGCGCAGCGCCGGCGTGAGCGACGGCGAGGGCGCTTCTTCCATGATCTTCTGGCGGCGCCGTTGCAACGAGCATTCGCGCTCGAACAGATGGACCACGTCGTGCCCGTCGCCCAGCACCTGCACCTCGATGTGCCGGGCGCGCGCGATGAACCGTTCGAGATAGACGCCGCCGTTGCCGAACGCGGCCTGCGCTTCGCGCTGCGCAAGCGGCAGTTCGGCATCGAGCTGGGCGGCGTCGTGCGCGACGCGAATGCCGCGTCCGCCGCCGCCGGCCGCGGCCTTGATCATCACCGGATAGCCGATGTGCCCGGCGATACCGCGCGCTTCGTCGAGCGAGAGCACGACGCCGTTGCTGCCCGGCACCGTGGGAACGTCGGCACGCTGCGCCGTTTCGCGCGCTTTGGCCTTGTCGCCCATGGTCGCAATCACGCTGGACGACGGGCCGACGAAGATGAGGCCGGCCGCCTCCACCTGCGCTGCGAATGCCGCGTTCTCGGACAGGAAGCCATAGCCCGGATGAATCGCGTCGGCTCCGCACTGCTTCGCTGCGTCGAGAATGGCCGATGGATTCAGATAGCTCTTCGCCGCGTGCGACGAGCCGATGTGGATGGCCTCGTCGGCCATGCGTGCCGCGAGGCTGTCGCGGTCGGCGTCGCTCACCACGGCGACCGCCCGCATGCCCAGTTCGTGCGCGGCGCGAATCACGCGCACGGCGATCTCGCCGCGATTGGCGACCAGCACCGTGCGAATGCGCCTGGGTTGATAGAAGGTGGCGCGAACGGCGGGGGCGTCCGACGAATTCGCTCTGCTCATGGCGCTCATTCCTCGATCCGCATCAGAACCTGACCCGCGTCGACGGGCTCGCCGTCGTCCACGAGAATTTCCGTGACGCGGCCGGCTATGCCCGCTTCGACGTCGTTGAACTGCTTCATCACTTCAACGAGTCCCACTACCGTCCCGCTCTCCACCGTCGTACCGGCTTCGACATAAGGCGCCGCGTCGGGCGACGGACGCCGATAGAAGGTGCCGGGCAGGGGACTGACGATCTCGTGTTGTTGTGCCATCTCGGGGCTCCTCATCGTTGTTGTGGGCGGCGCACGTCAGTGCATGTCAGCGCGAAGCCGCGTATTGGGGGGCTGCGACCCGGATGTCGTGGCTTACCAGCGCCGCGCGCGTGGCTTCGACGAGTTTGAGCGCACCGGGCGTGTCGCTATGAATGCAGACGGAGTCGAAGTCGATGTCGATGTCTTCGCCGTCCACCGTTCTGACCCGTCCTTCCACGCACGCGCGCAGTACCTTCGCCGCCACCTGCGCCGGGTCGAGCCTGCCCACGCGGCGCGTGAAGACGATGGAGCCGCTACGGTCGTAGTCGCGGTCGGCGTAGAACTCGCGCACCACCGGCTGGCCGAGTTCGCATGCGATCCGGTAGGTCACCGACGCCTCCATGCAGTAGAGCAGCAGTGTGGGATCGAGCCGCCGCAGCGTTTCGACCAGCAGGCGCGACAGACCCTCGTCGTGCGCGGCGAGCATGTACAGCGCGCCGTGCGGTTTCACGTGTTGCACGCTGACGTCGTGAAGGCGCGCGAACTCGCGCAGCGCGCCGAGCTGGAAAACGATGTCGTTGACGAGCGCCTGCGGGGTCTCGGTGAGCGTGCGGCGGCCGAACCCCACCAGGTCGCGAAAGCCGGGATGCGCGCCCACGCCCACGCCCGCCTGTTTGGCGAGCTGGACCGTGCGCGCCATGATGTTGGGATCGCCGGCGTGAAAGCCGGTCGCGATGTTGGCCGAGCTGATGAGCGGCATGATTTCTTCATCGACGCCGTCGCCGATCGTCCAGGAACCGAAGCCTTCTCCCATGTCGGAATTCAGGTCGACGCGGTGTTTCTTCATGCTGGATCTCTCTCCTCGAACAAAGCTGCGCTCGCCCCGCAATGCGTGCGAGCGCTCCGTCGAGAAGAACATTAGCCGGTCGCCGGTCGCCAAAATAGTTCTATTTTTGGATGGGACGCTATCTGTTTTTTCGATGGCACGCACGGCGCATGAATGGGCGTGAGGGCTTGTCAGCAGATGAGGGGCGACGGGTGAATACCCTGACCACGCCAATTTTTTTGGCGGGAATACGATATACCGCGTCCCAATATCGATTTTTCGGATGCACACCATGGCCTTGACGCTTCGGCAACTGAAGTACTTCGTCGCGACCGCGGAACTCGGGCAGATCTCGCAGGCCGCGATTCAACTGACGATTTCGCAGTCGGCGGTGACGAACGCCATCAAGGAACTCGAAGACGACCTGGGCACGCAGCTCTTCATGCGCACGTCGGCGGGCGTGACGCTGACCACGACGGGGCGGCGCTTTCTCAACCACGCCTATACGATTCTTGCCTCCGTGGACGAGGCGATGCGCATTCCGAACCTCGAAAGCACGCTGACCGGCACGTTGACGCTGGCGGCCAGCTACACGGTGCTCGGCTATTTCCTGCCGCATCACCTGCAGCGAATGAGCACGCTGTATCCGCGATTGACTATCCAGTTGCACGAACTGAATCGCGAGTCGATCGAGGAGGGTTTGATCACCGATCGATACGACATGGCCGTGTTGCTGACCTCGAACGTCGCCAATCCGGAACTCACGCTGGAGCCCGTGATTCATTCGCCCAGGCGTCTGTGGCTGTGCGCGCAGCATCCCTTGCTCAAGCGCGAAAACGTGACGCTTGCCGACGTGGCCGCCGAACCCTTCGTGATGCTGACCGTCGATGAAGCGGCGTACACGGCGCTGCGCTACTGGAACGAAACCCCTTACCGGCCGAACGTGAAGCTGCGCACCTCGTCGGTGGAAGCCGTGCGCAGCATGGTGGCGAACGGCAGCGGCGTGGCGATTCTCTCGGACATGGTGTACCGGCCGTGGTCGCTGGAGGGACGACGCATCGAGACCATGCAGCTGCGCGACCCCGTGCCGCCGATGAGCGTGGGACTTGCGTGGCGCAGGAACGCCGAACTGAGCCCGGCCATGCATGCCGTGCGTGAATACTTCCGGCATACGTTCATGGAACCGCGGCCGCTGATTGGTGGAGGTTGAGCGTTGCGACTGAGCGTTGCGACTGAGCGATGGCAACTGAGCGATGACAACTGAGCGATGACAACTGAGCGATGACAACTGAGCGATGACAACTGAGCGAGCGATGTTCGCCGCGCCCTTCAAGCCAGGCCGCTTCTATCCCTTCAGCACGAGCGACGTTTCCGGGTATTGGCCGCAGATGAAGTCGACGAAGGCGCGGACCTTCGGCGGAGGAAGGCGTCGCGACGTATGCAAAACCCAGAGCGCCGTTTCCACGCCGGAGACCGTGCCCCACTGCACCAGCTCGCCGCGCGTGAGCTGATTCCACGCGATGGACTGCGGCAGGAGCGCCGCGCCGGCGCCGGCCACCGCGGCGTCGCGGATCATGAGGAACGACGAAAGCCGCAGCCGTGGAATGGGCTGCACGACGAGTTGCCCTTCGTCGAGCGTCCAGTGGGTGGGCTCGAAGCTCGAAAACACGATGGCGGGAACCGGCATGCCGGCGCCCTCGGCGCCCGCACCAGGCTCAGGCATCGGCACGGACGGCGCGGCCACGACCACGAGCCTGTCTTTGGCGAAGCATCGGCCCACGAGACTGCCGTCTGGGCTCGGATTGATGCGGATAGCCACGTCGAACTGCTCTTCGACAAGGTCCACCATGCGGTCTTCCGCCACCAGCTCGATCGTGACTTCCGGATAGGCCGCGCAGAATTCGGCGCAAATCCTTCCCATCGCGAGGTGCGAGAACAGCGACGGCGCCGCGATGCGCAGGCGTCCGCGCGGCGCGGCGAGTCCTTCGCGCGCCGCCGTCATGGCCTCGGCCACCTCGTGCATCGGCCCTTCGGTGCGGGAGATCAGCGTCTGGCCGGCTTCCGTGAGTTTCAGGCCGCGCGCGCCGCGCTCGATGAGCCGCACACCTAGTTCCTCTTCCAGATCGGCGATGCGCCGCGACAAGGTCGCCTTCGACTTGCCGCTGGCGCGGCTCGCCTTCCCGAGTCCTCCATGGGTTGCCACCAGCGCGAAATCGCCGAGTGCATTCAGGTCCATGATGTTCCATATTTGAAACGAGTTGTCTAGATTTTCGCGTCTTTGTTTTATGGATGCAACGGCTTATCTTGTTCTCACCGCAACCTGATTGAGGAACCTGAAATGAACACGACTCAACGCGCTGTATTGATCCGGGCCTATGGTGGCGCCGACGCCGTCGAAGTGGGCGAGATCGCCATACCCGAAGCCGGGCCAGGGCAAGTGCTCGTCCGCGTTCGCGCCGCCGGCGTGAACGGCATCGACTGGAAAATCCGCGAGGGCTACGTTCGCGACGCCTTCCCGCTGCAACTGCCTGCCGTGCTGGGCATCGAACTGGCGGGCGAGGTGGAGGCCGTAGGCCCCGGCGTGGCGCGCTTCAAGGCAGGCGAGCGCGTCATGGGCCCGCTGGGTCGACCCGGCGCCTACGCCAACTTCGTGACCGTGGAGGAAGCCAACCTGTCGCGCACGCCCGATGCACTCGACGACGTCCACGCAGCCGCGATTCCGGTGGCCGCCGTGGCGGCCTGGCAGAGCCTGCACCACGCCGGCCCGATCCGAGCGGGGCAGCGCATCCTGATCCACGGCGCGGCGGGCGGCCTGGGCGGCTACGCCGTGCAGTACGCGAGGCGCGCGGGTGCCGAGGTCTTCGCGACGGCGTCTACCACTCACGTCGATTACGTGCGCGGCCTGGGCGCCGACCACGTGATCGACTACCGCACGCAACGTTTCGAGGACGTTGCGAACGGCATCGATCTGGTGCTCGACTACGTCGGCGGCGAAGTGCTCGACCGCTCGTGGCAGGTGCTTACGCCGAACGGCGCGATCGTCGGCACGACGTCGCCGGACATCCTGGCACGCACACCGGCCGGCCGTCGCGGCCTGTGGTTCATCAACACGCCGGACGCGGCGCTGCTGGAACGGCTGGCAGGCGGGGTTGCGAACGGCACGCTGAAGTCAACGGTGAGCGAGGTGGTGGGTTTCGGCGATCTGCCCGCCGCTATCGAGCGCAATCGCATGGGCTCGCGCGTCGGCAAGGTTGTGGCGGATTTTTCGCGCTAAAGCAATATTTACGTTTTCGAGTGACGAGAGCAGGCTGCAACTGCACGGATGGCGATAGTAGTGAAAAGCGACTGCCTTGCCGTTCCGGCCGGGAAACCTTCCGTAACCGTCGGCAATCGTAGTGGGCTCGTGCTTATCGCAGATGCCATCGTCGCCCTGACGGGCAAGCGGTCGACCCAGGACCTCGAACTGGGCGACCCGCTGGTAACTTTGCCGCCGTTTTCCAGCTTGTTGTCTTTGCGGATGGGGATTTCATGTTCGCGTTACTAAATTGGCCGGAGAGCGATTATTGCTTCAAACGCACCAGACGAGTGGTACATACTTTAGGGACACTTTGATCCCAAACTGTGCTAAGAAGACGCCGCCTTTTTTTATCGACCTTTAAATTAATAAACTCATCCCCGCACCGCGGTGCGGGATGCCGCTCAACAAATTTATTTGACAATGGAGAAAACGTAAAAATCCTGTAAATTGAATAAACTCCTAATCCATCGTCCACATGCCACACGGCAAATCCAGGGTGCCCACTAAAATCATAGTCGTCAATTTCTATATGCGTCGATTTTTCCGTATCAACATTCACGGTGCCTCTATTAATTTTATTGCCACTATTTACTTCCCAGGTTAATACGTCGCCATTCGTTCCAACTGCCGCCTTAACCCCCGGCGCAGGCGAAAAGACGTGCTCGCTTTCAGCGGAGTTTGCCAAAAATGAGATAAGCGAAAATATCAAAAGGGCAAATTTGATTTTTTTCATCAATTACTCCGGCCTCAGCATAGATGCCACAAGTGTACTTTTCGGGTGAGGAGCGGAAATGCGTATTGTTTCGGACGTATCCAGCCCATCGTCCAATATTCTTAGGATATATGCCGAATACGCCTGTCTTTCATAATACCCATTTCCGCCCCCATTTACCAGTCGATTTATGAAGCCTGTCGATGACGCCGAATAGTATTCATCTGCGATGCGATTAATGCTTGTTCCCTGTGAGAAAGTCTTCGACACCCAATAGAAGCCACCGGAATCGCAAGCGTATTCCGGATTTTCAGCAACTGTGTCCGGATCGTAACGAGGATGCCAAAGCATTAATTGACCTCCGTCATTCGGATTGGCTGAATAGTGGCGTGACGTTGCCGTAACTCTAGGCGCAACCCCTACCATTCTTTCAACATATGATCCACTATTGTCAGGAAAAGAGCGATATTTGCCGTAAGCCTCAAAGTTCCCGGCCCACGTAAGCTGCATTACGCCGCGCCCATAAAATGGACCGTAGTATTGGGTCGCAGGATTTGCCGCCGAATATCGACCAAAACCCCATTCGTGCATAAGACGCCTGCTGCCGCCAAGATTGCGCCACTGCGCGGTTTCCAACAGAATCTGAGCCAAAAACATAGCAATCCGATTCGGATTGCTACCAAGATATTTTCTAAGACACCTATTCAGCGAAGTGACATGATTTTCGACACGTTGACGCGCGATGGCCAACGTCACCCTATATGTATCGTCATTTGTGGCGATGGCTCTTCGCGGACTGCCAGCCTGCGTATAGAACGGATAGCGAGGAAACGTGGTAGCCAACTCGTCGTGGGTTAGCCACCCACACTTCCTGAAATGCCGGATAAACGCGAGCGGATGGAAGAACCAGAGCTTCTGGCCGGCAGGCAACCCCGTCACGTCCCAGAACTGAAGTTCCTTGAGGTACTTCAGAAAATCCTCGTAGCCCTTTCGGTTGCCGTGATAGAAGCCGCCCTCGTCGAGCAGCTTCGCGAAGCGCGTCTCGTTGTGCGTGCTATCCCATTCACTCGGCGCGTTGCAGATGAATCCGCGCAGGGCTCGACGTACCTCATCATGGCCCTTCACGTAGTACGAAAGCGCGTCTGCCTTCTGGACTTCGGTTGCGTCCTTCACTACTGCGGGCTGATCGTTGGCCGCGGCGTCCCTGACGAGCCTCTTCAACATCTCGACATCGCACAACCCGTCACTATCGAAGGGCG
>NZ_RJZE01000079.1 GCF_003986935.1 Paraburkholderia kururiensis JCM 10599 = LMG 19447
TTGAAGCGGTGGTACCAGCGCACCGCGCAGCTGATGATCGCTGCCGGGAAACGGTAGCCGTGAAATGAGCAGCGGGTCTTTGTCATCTGACCATTCTAGCCGCCTGCATCACCAAGTTGACATTGCCCTTCTACAGTCTGGCCGAACTCAACAAGGCGATTGCAGGACTGGTCGCCGACCTGAACCAGCGCCCGTTCAAGAGGCTCGAAGGCAACCGTCGCGAATGGTTTGAACGGCTGGACCAGCCCGTACTGCGCGCGTTGCCCGTGCGGCGCTACGAGATCGCCACCTTCCAGAAGTGCCGTGTGAACATCGATTACCACGTCGATGTCGGCGGCCACTATTACAGCGTCCCGCACAGCCTCGCGCGGCAGGAAGTCTGGGCGCGCATCACCCGCCACGGCGTCGAGATCTTGCATGGCGGCAAGCGTGTCGCTGCGCACGCACGCTCGCGCCTCAAAGGCAAACACACGACCATCGCCGAACACATGCCGGCCGCGCATCGCGCGCACATGGAATGGACTCCGGGCCGGCTGCTCAACTGGGGCGCATCCGTCGGCCCCGGCGCCGAGGCTGTCGTGCGGCATCTGCTGACCAACAAACCCCACCCCGAGATGGGCTATCGCGCCTGTCTCGGTCTGCTCTCGCTCGCACGCAAGTACAGCAAACACCGCCTGGAAGCCGCGTGCCAGCGCGCATTGAAGATCGGCTCGCCCACGCGCCGCTCCGTGCTGTCGATCCTGGAAGCGGGGCTTGACCTGCAGCCCTCGCTCCCGATCACGCTCACCGAATGGCGTTCGCCCGAGCACGAGAACGTGCGCGGTCCCGACTACTACCACTGACCCGAAGGAGGTCACGATGTTGATGCAGCACACCCTTACCCAACTGAAGGCGCTCAAACTGGACGGCATGGCCCGCGCGTTCGAGGAGCAGTCGACGCTCTCGGCCAGCACCAGCCTGTCGTTCGAGGAGCGCGTGGGCATGCTCGTAGATCGCGAGCTGGCCTGGCGTGATACGCGGCGACTCGAACGTTTGCTGCGCGCGGCGAAGCTCAAGAACCCACAGGCCTGCGTCGAGGACATTGAATACCGGCAAAGCCGTGGGCTGGACCAGCGCATCGTCGCCACGCTGGCCGGCTGCGACTGGGTGCGCAATGCGCAGAACCTGATCCTGACCGGCCCCACGGGCGCGGGCAAGACGTGGCTCGCATGTGCGTTCGGCCAGCAGGCGTGCCGTCAGGGCTTCTCGGTGTTCTATGTGCGCGTCGCGCGGCTGTTCGAAGAACTGAAAATCGCGCACGGCGACGGCAGCTTCACACGTCGGCTCGCGCAACTCGCGAAGATCGATGTGCTGATCCTCGACGACTGGGGCTTGCAGGATCTCGACCAGGCCGCGCGCAACGATCTGCTCGAAGTACTTGATGACCGTGTCGGCACACGCTCCACCGTGATCACCAGCCAGTTGCCGCTCGAACACTGGCATGCGTGGCTGCAAGACCCCACGCTCGCCGACGCGATTCTCGACCGGCTCGTGCATCAGGCCCACAAGCTTCCGATCAAGGGCGATTCGATGAGAAAGAAAACGAAATCCGAGTCCGCTGACGCCTGATCGTGATCACCGTCGCTATAATCCATTGACCGCGCAACACCACCTTCCAGACTGATCACGTTCGCCGAAACGACTGATCACCATCGCCGAAATCCGCACTTGTACCCGTCATAGCCTGCGCGCGGGCCGCTCTCGCACGTCGATTGCAACGTGCGACCATCGAGAATGACCGCACTGGGTTGGCCCCGGCGGTCCTGCGCAACCCGGATCACCGAACGCAGATCGCTCACCATGGCCTCGAAGCAACCTGCCTGAATCCAGCGCTGCGTCTGCTGGTAGACCAACTCCCACGGTGGGAAGTCGTTGGGCAGCAGACGCCACGGTGCGCCCGCGCGCACGATCCAGCGCAGTGCGTTGAACATCTCGCGCAATTCGTAGCGGCGCTGCGGCGCATCCTTGCTTATCAAGGTCAGATACGGAGCAGCAAAATACCACTCCTCATCCGACACATCCGTTGGGTGGGGCCTGCGATTTTTCATCTCGCCAGGATACCTGGTCTGGCGGGAAGTGCCTAACACCTACAAGGGCTTCCCCGTTGAGCACAAGCTCAATCGAGGTTCGCTGTCGATACATGCTGCAATGCCGCGCTGGTGCGTGTGAGAAGGTGAAGGACTGCGGTTCTACAACCGGTCAT
>NZ_RJZE01000080.1 GCF_003986935.1 Paraburkholderia kururiensis JCM 10599 = LMG 19447
CATCCACACCTCGTCAGGATTTGCAGGATTCACGCATCAATATGCCCGCTTCTTGCAAATCCAACAACACCGTTTCGGCTTCACAGCCTTACTGCATACGCCTCGCACGATTATTCAGGTCCGACTAATGACCTGCAGCCGGAGCAGAAAATCTCCTGGCCCCTCGCCCAACTGCTTCAGGATGAGGTATCCGATCATCCAACACTGGAGGAATATCAGAGCGCACTGACGGCGATAGTTGCGGCGTGGAATACCAGCCTCCTGCCCGAGAGCGAGCGTGCTGAAGCGCTACGTGATCAGATCGGATTCGACAAAAGTGTTCCACCCGAAATACGGCGCGAGATCATACAGGGCATCGAGCGCCTGATTGGCGAAAAACTGGCCCGCTTTCCCCATGACCGCCGCCGTATCGTCTCGTGGGAGGCAAGACTCGAAGGTGATGTACTCCGGGTCGTAGCAGCGGCGTCCGACGGTCCCCGGCACGATACCCTGGAGGACGTCATGCGGGGTTTGCTGCGAACGACGTCCGCGTAAGAGACCGCACATTCAGACCAGTCAGCTAACGACGCGACCGTCCCGCGCTGGCCGACCACGTTGACCTGTCTGCATGCCGACGACGCAAGCGGACGCGATAGCTCAGGGATGCATTCACGTCCCAGCTCCTTATTCCATCAAAGCATAGAGATCCGTCGCTTCATAACCTACAGGCTTATGATAGCAATTTGACCGGATCTTGGTCAGATCCCTGTCTGGCGTGATGTGCTGGCGTTAGGCTATCGCTGCGGCCAGCATCGGATTGAGCGACTGATGCGGACTCAGGGCTTGCGTGCTCGGCCTCGACGCCGTGGCTTGCCGAAGGATGCCGGTACTCGCAACGCGATTGCCGGTAACGTGCTCGACCGTCAATTCCAGGCCGACGGTCCCAATCAGAAATGGGTGGCTGACTTTACCTATATCTGGACGGCGGAGGGTTGGCTGTATGTCGCGGCGGTGCTCGATTTGTATTCGCGGCGTATCGTCGGCTGGTCGATGCAGAACAACATGACATCGCAACTCGTTGCCGATGCCTTGATGATGGCTGTCTGGCGACGAGGTAGACCGAAGGAACTTATGCATCACTCGGACCAGGGCAGCCCAATACACGAGCGAGCACTTCCAGCGACTGTTGGCCGAACAAGGCATCACATGCAGCATGAGCCGAGCTGGCGAGGTCTGGGACAACTCGGCAATGGAAAGCTTCTTTAGCAGCCTGAAAACCGAGCGCACGGCGCGCAAGGTGTATCGGTCGCGAGAGGAAGCCCGTTCAGACGTGTTCGACTACATCGAACGCTTCTACAATCCAACCCGCCGACATTCGACGTTGGGATACGTCAGCCCCGTTGAGTTTGAGCAGGCTCGAAAAGCTTAACTTGCTGTCCACTGAACCGGCGGCAGCCCAACTAGACGATGCCATTCTTCATTGCAAAGCGCATCACATCTGCGCTGCTTCTTAGCTGGAGCTTTTGCATGAAGCGCGTCTTATGGGTACTCACAGTCTTGATACTGAGATTAAGCGCTCTTGATATGTCGCTTAGGCTGTAACCTTGGGCCAGTTTCTGGAGTACCTCGAACTCCCGCCGAGAGAGTATCTTTCGTGGATCACTCTCGTAGATGTTCTGTGCGAAAAACATGGCCTCAGCCAGTATCTGGTCAATGAACAGACGACGGCTGGCGACGTGCCGCACGGCGGCAACAAGTACGGCGGGCTCGCTTTCCTTGGCGACATAACCCGTCGCACCAGGGCGGAACAGCCTCGCATGCGTATGTACATTTGCGCGCGTCGTCATCACGAGAAGCGCGATGTCTGTTCGGCTCGCAGCAGCACTTCGTAGCATGTCCGCCGTCGGTTCGTCCGTCGATAGTGCATCAGCAAGTACAACGTCGATACCCGGTCCATCGAAGACCTGTTGCAGGTCGCGCGGGTCAGATATCTCTCCAACAACTTCGATGTCTGCTTCGTTGCGCAGAACCTGCTTCAATCCTACTCCCACGATCGGATTGGCGCCCACAATCAGCACCCTGATCGGTCGTGCATGGTCGATGGATGTCATCCGACGAGCAATCGTCAAGAGTGGTGTACGCGGGTCAGGCGGCATGATCAGGCGGCCAGCGCTTGAGGAGCCGGTGTGCTTTCAATCACCGGAGTGCCGTCCTTGAAGGGAATGCCCTTCAGGAGCGGCTCG
>NZ_RJZE01000081.1 GCF_003986935.1 Paraburkholderia kururiensis JCM 10599 = LMG 19447
TTGGGCACGCACGCGGTGCAGCGCTTGCATGTCAAGTTGCTCGTGGCGTTTGACAGGGACGAAGCGCATCGTTGGGCGCGTTACTGCTTCGGCGATTGCCTCAGCGTCGAGCGTGTCATTCTTGTTCTCCGCTTTCGAGGATCGAACTATCCCGGAGAATCAAGCACGTCATAAGAGTAATGGCCGGGGACGAAATCCAGCGGCGCGCTCCGGAACAGGAACGCCACTCAAGCGCAATTGATGCGCGCGCGTAAGGACCGCCGCCCCTTCGAGCAGATTCAATGCAATCTGGACAACAGTCCGTTGCCTGACGTCCTCCAAAAACGATCCCCTCACCCAGTCATTAAATGCTCCGACTGCCGGACCACACCACACCTGGTAGTCAACAGCACGGTCGAGCTCTCCGTTCTGTGCCCATAAACTTGACAATCCCAGATACCAGCGAAACACCAGTGCCATCCGGTGCTTCGGCTGGACTTCCGCCCGATCGAGTTCACGCGGGTCACGTTCCATCCAATACTTCCGCACCCGGGCCCAGATCTCCTCCAGCGGCGCCTGAAAGATGTCACGCTCTAGCTGGGCTCGTACTGCAGACGAGATGGCCTCAAGTGAGGGGTGGGAAACGTATATGGCGTGTAGTTTGGTGGCCCTTGCGCCGAAAAGGGTTGCGCGCCGAAGCACCTGAACCTTGACGCCCAGCTCAAACATGTCTGGCGCTGGAGCCATTGCCACATCCGCCATGGTCGCTGATGCGAGCAGCTCGCGAACTACCTGAGAAGTTCCGGACTCGATAGCAGACTGATTGATTGAGCCTGTCACCACGTAAGCCGCACCAAGGGCAAATGCAGCTGCTACACTTGCGGGACAGCCGAGTCCACCGGCCGCTCCGATTCGGATCGAAGCACTGTAACGGTATCGCTCACATAGCGCGTCCCGTAAGCGAATGATGGTCGGCAACAGGACCGTAAGAGGTCGATTGTCCGTGTGGCCGCCGGAATCCCCTTCGGCGGTTATGTCTTCAGCCAGCGGCACATAGGCGGCGAGTTCCGCCTCGTCTGCTGTCAGCAGCCCCTCGCACACTAGTTGCTGGAGGATCGACTCTGGAGCGGGCGACATGAATTGTCGGGCGATCTCAGGGCGGGATATTTTCGCGAACAGAAAGTTTCTTCTTCCAATGACACCATCTTTTAGTTGAAGACCACTACATGCATACTGCACGAGTGGAGGAGTGATCTTCATAAAGGCTGACGCTGATACTCGACGCACGCCTCGGTCAAGGAAGAGATGAACCAGTTCCCGCTCAAGCTGCGGTTGCCTTGGCGAATGAATGAGATTGACACCCCAGCTACCCCCGGCCGGATTACCGTCCACACTTCCTAGGTCGCGCTCTATCTCGGTGATGGCAGCTTCCACGCTCTCTACACTCAATCCGGCCGCCCCAAAGAAACAAAGCATACCCGCCCGCGCCATTGCAATTACCATCGACGTAGTTGAGATTCCATGTGCCATCTCTCCCGCTACATAAGGGAAACGTAGATGATGCTTTTCCAGAAAGCCGCCCCCCCCAAGATTCTCGGGAAAGAGCGGCGGCAAAAACATCACCTCCCGACAATCGCTTCGAGACTCTGCCTGACCGTCCATCTCCTGCGCAAGCAAGCACCGGATAGCCCCATCCCGACCGTCTTGCACAGTACGCAACGGTTTTCGAACGCAGGCGAGCAATTCCTGAAAGTCATTTTCCATGAGTATCTCATACAATCACATTATTAAGATTCAGCGGAATCGATCTATCAATTCATCAAAATTATATGACGATGCGAGAACCGGTATGATCGGTTTTGACGACGCCACAATTGCATTTAAATTAAATTGTTTTTAGAATTGTTTTAAATAACAATTAGGATATCTAATGAATAGCGCATTGCATCAGAATGCTCCCTAAGGATTCGCTGATCAATTGACTGCTGCTACACGATGCGTGCATGCTGAAAGCAACGGGAACATAACTCTACGGACATGAGCCAACGCAGCTTTGCGAGCGCCGAGTACGCGATGAAGAAGAAGCAAACACGGCGCGAGAAGTTTCTTGGCGAGATGGAGCGCATCGTGCCGTGGCCT
>NZ_RJZE01000082.1 GCF_003986935.1 Paraburkholderia kururiensis JCM 10599 = LMG 19447
TTGGGCACGCACGCGGTGCAGCGCTTGCATGTCAAGTTGCTCGTGGCGTTTGACAGGGACGAAGCGCATCGTTGGGCGCGTTACTGCTTCGGCGATTGCCTCAGCGTCGAGCGTGTCATTCTTGTTCGACTTCAGGTAGGGCTTGACGAATTGGGCCGGGATCAACTTGACGTCGTGGCCGAACGCGATCAGTTTCCTTGCCAGCCAATGGGATCCTGGACAAGCTTCCATGCCCACGCGCGCAGAAGACGCTGTCGCAAAGAACTGTAGCAAGGCGTCGCGACGAAGCTTGATTCTCAGTGTGGGCCGTCCATGCTGGTCGGCTCCGGCGATGTGAAACGTCGTCTTGCCCAGGTCGACACCGTAGACGGCGCAGTTGTGAGGAACGATACGCATGATCATTCTCCGACAGTTTCGGGGCTTCAGTATCCCCCTTCGGGGAAGGGCGGACCATCCTATTAGTGGCCCGGCCCGCGCTGAGACGAGACGTGGTGGATTACGTGGTAAGCCACTACGGATTGACGATGAGGCGGGCCTGTCGGCTCGTGAAGCAACCGCGCAGCGTGCAGTATTACCGGAGTGTCAAAGATCCCCGTCGGGAGCTCCGTGCACGCATGCGCGAGATTGCCCACACGCGTGTGCGCTACGGCTATCGGCGTGTTCACGTGCTGTTGCGCCGCGAGGGCTGGCAGTTGGGCAAGAACCAGGCGTACCGGCTGTATTGCGAAGAGCAATTGCAGTTACGTTCGAAGTTGCCGAAGCGGCGAAAGATGGTTGTGACGCGAGTGGCGAAGATCGTGCCGGCCAAACCGAACGACGCGTGGAGTATGGATTTTTCTATGGTCCACCCGCAAACCGCAAGCGCAGACTGGTGGCGATAGACGACTCGCGTTTATCTATCCGGCCTATAGCGATCCGAACGAATCCGGATCTGGCCTGCATGATGAGGTCGCACGCCTCCGTCCCAATTAGTGGCGCGGCATGATGTCTGCCGGAAGTCCAGACGGGTTTGGGGAAGCGACGGATGGTCGTTTGCGCCATGCTGATTCGCTGCGCGAGTTGCGGAAAGTAACGGCGGTCAGGGGTAGCTATCAGTCTGGTACGGTCAGGTGCGGTAGTGCAGGTTAAACTCTGCGCCACTTCGCATGACAGCCCACGCAATGCGTACGAGTTTGTTTGCCAGTGCGCAGACAGCAACGTGTGCATGCCGGCGTTCGGCGAGTTGCAGTAGCCAGCGCTGGATCGGATCGTTGGGATGCTTGTCTTTCCACACCCATAGCGCGCGGGCGCCCTGTACGAACAGACGACGCAGATAACTATTTCCCCGCTTTGTAATGCCCAGCAAGCGAGGCTTGCCGCCGGTTGTATGCTGTTGTGGCACCAACCCTACCCAGGCGGCGAGATCGCGTGCACGCTTGAACGTTGATGCATTGCCGACTGCGGAGACGATGGCGGTCGATAGCAGGATACCGACGCCTGGAATAGTTTGAAGGCGCCGGCAAAGATCGCTCTCGCGTGCCAGACATTTGAGCCGATCGTTCATCTGTTCAATGGTGGCTTCCGTGCGGTTCCACATGTCGAGCAGCATGCGCCCAAGATCGCGCATCATGGGAGTAAGGCCGGAGTCTTCCTTCTCGAGTAGAGAGGGCAACACAGTGCGAAGCGCATAGAATCCCTGTGCAATCTCGATACCGCGATCCAGCAGCAGTCCGCGAATCTGGTTGGTCAATGCCAGGCGTTGCTGGAGCATGCGTTCGCGGGAGCGATGCAGCGCCTGGACATCCATCTGCTCCTCTGACTTGAGCGGCACAAACCGCATCGTCGGAAGTCGGACAGCTTCGGCAATAGCCTGCGCGTCGTTAAAGTCATTCTTCTGCGATTTGACGAACGGCTTGACGTACTGTGCTGGCAGAAGTTTGACGTCGTGGCCGAAGCCCTGAAATTTGCGGGCCAGATACTGGGCGGATTCAACCGGTCGTCGCAACGCCTTTAATCGGGGAGGTGTTGCGTGGGTCGAATTGCAGGATGGGTATATCAGATAACCGGGCGACGAGCGATGCACTCACCAGGTGCGCCGTCACTTCGA
>NZ_RJZE01000083.1 GCF_003986935.1 Paraburkholderia kururiensis JCM 10599 = LMG 19447
ACACGACCACTTCCTTGAGTGGTGTGGCGGCAGCTTCGATCCCGCTGCCTTCGATCTCGTGCTCGCGAATCAGCGGCTCTCAGAGGTCAAGTTCTGATCGTCAAGACGGCCTCGGTTTGACGCTTACGTTGCTTCGAACCAGCGTTTCATGTCGTCGAGCAGCGGCACCGCTCGCGCCTGGCGCACACTGTGCCGCTCATCAGGTGGTTTGCCACGGATCTGCTCCTCGATCTTGTAGAGCGCGCCGATCCGGTGCAGCGCTTCCTCCGTTACCGCATTGGGTCGGACGGCATGTAGATCATGGATCTTTCGGCGAGCGTGGGCCATGCAGGCCGCTTCCTGGATGGTGCCGCCGCGATAGAGCTCGGCATAGCCGGCAAACGCATCGGCCTGCAGCACGCCGGTGAAGTCTGCAAGATGCTGCCGAGGATGCTCGCCCCGTCGATCGGGCGTATAGGCGAACCAGACTGCTGCCGGCTCTTCGGAAGCGCTCGGCCGATCATCGCGCACGTAGACCCACAGGCGTCCTGTCTTTGTGCGACCGTTGCGGGCGCCAGCACTGGCAGCGGCGTGTCGTCCCCGTGAACCTTGCCGCCGGCTAACGTGTATCGGCGGACGGTGTCGACCAGCGGTGCAAGTAGCGCTGTGATGCTCCCCATCCAATACCCCATCGCACCCGGATCGACCTCGACACCGTCGCGCGCGTACATGACTGCCTGGCGATGCAGCGGGATGTGGTACGCGAACTTCGACACGGCGATGTGCGCGAGAAGCGCCGGACCCGGGATGCCACGATCGATCGGTCGACTCGGTGCCGCAGCCTGCACGATGCGATCGCAGCATGCGCAGGCCAGCTTCGGACGGCGGTGACGAATCACACGGAAGTGCGCCCTCACGTATTCGAGCTGCTCCGCGACGTCTTCGCCCAGTGGCTTGAGTTGCCCGCCGCAATCGGGGCAGTCATCGTCGGCTGGCAGGTGGATGCGCTCTTCGCGCTCAAGGTGATCCGGCAACGGCTTGCGGCCCGCACCTTCGCGATTCGGCCGCTTGACTGCTGCAGCCGTGGCCATGTCGGCCGAACCTTCGTCGGCCTGCACGTCTTCCAGCCGCAATTCAAGCTGTTCGATCTGGCGATCCAGCTTCTCCGATTTCCGGCCAAACTGCATCCGGCGCAGCTTGGCGATCGTCAGCTTCAGATGTTCGATCTCGATCGCGCGCGACGAGAGTTGCTCGCGCAAGCTGGCGACCATCGCCTTCAGCGCGTCAATGTCGTCGGGGAGATCGGTGGGAGCAGCTGACATGCAGTGAGCTTACATGACGCCACCATCAAGCTCCCCACACGTAATGAATGTTTACAATGCGCTGCGCGGGCGTGCCGCATCGACCGGTTGCCGCCAATCGAAACCTTCGAGCAAGAGCACGAGCTGAGCGGTCGTCAGCGCAACAACACCGGCATCGGCCCGTGGCCATGCGAAACGTCCTTTCTCGAGGCGCTTCGAGAGCAGGCACAGGCCACCGTCGCACCACCACAAGCACTTCAGCAAGTCGCCGCGCTTACCCCGGAACACGAACACGTGCCCGCTGTAGGGATCCTTCTCCAGCACGGTTTGCACCTTCGCGGCCAATGAGTTGAAGCCGGAACGCTTATGTGGTGCACCACATAAGCGCTCTTATGCGGTGTTACTCGTTATGCGTATTCGAAGCGAATTCCTGTCGCCCAAGCCGCGGAGATTGCTGTTTGCCGTGCTTGATTACTTTGCATAACGGGAGTCTCCTGAGGATACCGCCAGGCAGGCGGTCGAAGGAGGTTTGGCTATGGCTACCCCGAACAGTTGAGCTATCGTTGAAAGTGGTGTACGCGGCGTAGGGAAGAGGCAGGAGAAGGCGGTGGCGATTGAAGGAGAATGTTGCTTCTCACGGTAACACTTCCACAATCGAACTCCACCACCATGGCGAAACAT
>NZ_RJZE01000084.1 GCF_003986935.1 Paraburkholderia kururiensis JCM 10599 = LMG 19447
GCGCTCAACGACGGCGCCGTTGGACCACCGCCCTCGCTCGCTCCCAGCAGCAGCCGGAACAAGCGATTCGATGCGCCGTGTGTCAGTGCCACGGGAACGCCACGAATGGCCACGATGGCCCGCGCCTGCCCGGCATAGCGGCGCACATAGGCAAGCCCGACCCGGTCGACGCCTGTGGGGCGAATACCGCGAACCCAACGATGAACGAGGCGCGTCACATCGAGGCGCAAAGGACACGGCGCAGCGCTGGCCCCTTCCGTCACGTTCCTCATCACGCGGCCTCCTCTTCTGGCGAAAGGCCCACGGACGACCCGTCGCTGTCCGGCAGCGCGGCCGTGTGTCTGTGCGCCGCGAGGAGCCGCGCCGCTTCAACTGCGGGTTCATCGGACCGCGACGACGAACGGGACATGTCGCACTCGACATCGCCCACATAAAAGCTGCCGTTCAGCTGCGTGTGATCGATCAGCCAGCGGCGAAAGCGCCTGTACAGCGCCATGTCAGGAACAAAGGAGCCGGCCGCTTGCCAGAACGCATCCAGCTCGCCCTTGAAAACGAGTCCCTCGATGTCGTACACGGGGTCACCCAGCGCTTTCACGCTCAGCCCGTGATGGATACCCGACAGCCCGACCGTGCTGTTCACGACGACGAGCCCTGCCGCGTGCGCGAGCAGCGTTGGCAGATGCTGGTCGTGGATGTAGAACACGCGGCCCGTGGCCCCATGTTCGGCACATACACGCCGGATGAAACGGCGATAGTCGACGTGCCCTCGGTCCAGCGGATGATGTTTGAACACGAGCGCGCATGAGCCTGGTCCATGCCGCGAGAAGGAGGCGATAACCTCGCGGATGAACGGCTCCATCGACTCGAAACGGGAATGAACGCGAATCTGCGAGTCGGTCGCAGTCTGAAGCGATACGAGGAAAAATTGCTTGCTCAATACACCGGCGAGCCGTCGTGTCGTGCTTCGTTCGAGTACTGCGTAGACGAGCTTGCGCCAGCCGGCGCGAACCCAGACCCATGCTTCGAGAAGCGAGAGCCGCCGGTGATGGCGGTAATGCGGAAAGAGAGCGACACCGAGCGATCCGGCCAGAAAATACAGTGCGCCCCACAATGCAAGCCACACGAACACGTTGCCCACCTGCTGCTCCGGCACGTCCGACTGATCGGGCAGTGACTCGTAGAAGCCGGCATCGCGCGGCACCTTCGAATGGCCGTTGGTGCCGTCCCGCTCCATGGTGACGAAGTCGGGCCGCACATAGCCCTCTTCGAAGACCCACACTTCGATCGAACGCTTTCGCGCGAGCCGCGCTGCCGCAGCGTGATAGGCGCGGCAATCGCCGAACAGGAGCACCGCGTCGATTTTCTTCTGCTCGAGGAGTGTTTCGAAGAAGGCGGGCCAGTCGGCTCGCGATCCGGTGTAGCTGATTGATCGCTTCGGAAAGAACAGCCAGTCGCCCGCGTTGAAATTGACCTTGTCAACCGCGTGTGCACCGGCGGCCTTCAATTGTTTCGACAGACGCCAGAAGAACGGACCCACCGGTCCCTGTAGCAGTAGAACGTTCATGTCTTTGAAATACCGCCAACCGCCCGGAATCATTTCACTCGTCCCCAACGAAGGAATCGCCACACTCGCACCGCGTCTGCCGACGCGTTTTCTCAGGGCTTTACAGCCCGCAGCGTTTCGTGCACTTCGCTCGCCGCACTCCCCAATGCACTGGAGACCTGTTTGCCCGTCAGGTCTTCGCCCACGATCAGGGTCTTCGCACAGGCAACCAGAAAAACGAAGGCCACGAGGCGAAAGGCGAAGCCCGTGTACACACTGAGCAACATGAAAACCAGCGGAAT
>NZ_RJZE01000085.1 GCF_003986935.1 Paraburkholderia kururiensis JCM 10599 = LMG 19447
CCGAACAGTTCTTACGCGGCACAAATGCACGCACTGACTCCAGGTGCACTCGGGCCGTATCTCGACGAGTTCACCGCGGAGCTTGCAAACAATGGGTATGCACAACTTACGATTTCCGAATACGCCGCGTCGATAGCGCATTTTGGAGGTTGGCTTGAACGCCATCGTATAGCTGTCGACGCGATTGATGACCAATGCGTAGAGGCGTTTGCAGCCCATCGATGTAGGTGTCCGGGCGGACGTCGACAGCAATCTGTTTCTCGGAAGTATGTACGACGGGTTGCGTCATTCATTGGGTATTTGCGGCGCCGCAGCATACTTGACCCGGCTGAGGATCCTGTTCGCGTCGAACCACCTTCTGTGCTCGATGAATTCTGTGTCTGGCTTCTCCATCATCGCGGCCTGTCGCTGCGGACCATTGACCGGCACAAACGCCTGATCTGCAAGTTGCTGCCGGCGTTGGGCACCGACACGACGCGATGGGACGCTGCAATGGTGCGCGATGTCATCACTGCCGAAGTGAAGCGCAACAAGATTCCCAATGCAAAGTGTATTGTCTCGGCGTTGAGGGTGTATCTGCGGTTCCTGGCGTCGGTCGGCCTGTGCCGCCCAGGACTGGATCTCGCGGTGCCGACAGTTGCACACTGGCGGCTCTCAGCGCTCCCAAAGTACCTGGTGCAAGCGGACATTGAACGTATCGTTAATTCGTGCGACCTCGAAACGGATACCGGTGTGCGCGACCATGCGATTCTGCTTCTCCTGGCCCGTCTCGGTTTGCGTGGCGGAGACATCGTAAATCTACGTCTTGACGATATCGACTGGCGCTTGGCGGAACTCCGGCTCAGAGGTAAAAGCCGTCGAGAAGTCCGGCTCCCGTTGCCGCAAGATGCTGGTGACGCATTGCTCAAGTATCTTGTGCGAGTTCGACCACCGACTCCAGTTGATCACGTGTTCCTGTGCATGAATGCGCCGTGGCGACCATTTGCGACCTCTGCAACCGTGTGTTCGATTGTTGGCTTTGCGTTATCCCGCGCCGGTATTGCCGGCCCTCCATCGAAGGGGGCGAATCTTCTGCGGCATTCAATCGCGACATCAATGCTGCGGGGAGGCGCTACGCTGGATGCTATCGGGACAGTTCTAAGGCATCGATCATCCGAGACAACGGCGCACTATGCGAAGGTCGACATAGCTTTGCTGCGCGAGATCGTCCAGCCTTGGCCGGGAGGTGCGTCATGCTAGCTAACGCCGTAAGCCGTTATGTCGAGCTGCACCGTGCCATGGGGTTCAAGTACCTTGCCCAGGATCGGCTCCTGCGCAGCTTCGCGGTGTTCGCCGATGCCCGCGAGGACGGATCCATTCGAACACAAAGCGTCATTGACTGGGCGGGACAGGCTCCATCTGGAGCACAACGCCGGAATCGCCTGCTTACCGTACGACGATTCGCATTGGCAATGCAGGCGGAGGATTCACGCCATGAGTGTCCGCCATGTGATGTATTTGGTCATGAGTCTCATAAACGCGGTATCCGGCACATCTATTCCTGCGCCGATCTGACCAAGCTTTTGGCTGCAGCGGCGCGACTTGAACCTGCGGGGTCGCTGCGCCCGGCAACATACGTTACGTTGTTCGCGCTGCTCGCGGCAACGGGACTGAGAATCTCCGAGGCTCTCGCGCTGACGATCGACGACTTTACTGATGACGGACTCGTCATCCGGGCGACCAAGTTCAGCAAGAACCGGCTGGTGCCGCT
>NZ_RJZE01000086.1 GCF_003986935.1 Paraburkholderia kururiensis JCM 10599 = LMG 19447
TCGACAGCGAACTGGCCGTGGTGGATGTCGAGGTCGACAGCGACGCGACATTGCTGTTGGTCGTCGACAGCCCCGTCGAGAGCGAGCTCACGCCCGTGGACAGGGAACTGACACCGGTCGACAGCGAACTGGCCGTGGTGGATGTCGAGGTCGACAGCGACGCGACATTGCTGCCGATCGTCGAGAGACTCGTCGATATCGAGCCCACACTGGTTGACAGTGACGTGACGTTACTATTGGTGGTGGACAGCCCCGTGGAAAGCGAACTGGTGGCGGTCGAACTCGACGTGGACAGCGACGTCACAGCCTGGTTGGTCGCGAACAGCTGTGAACCGTTGATCGCGTCGGTGCTCGTCGCGCTCACCTGCCCGGCCGCCACGTTCGTGATCTGCCGCTCCGCCCCAGGCGCACCCACGCTCACCACGCTCGTCGGGCTGGTGCCTGCATAGGTGTACGCGGTGCCGCCGATCGTCGCGCCCGTGGTCGGCACCGGCGCCGCCGTCACCGAACCGCTACCCAGCGCCACGTCGTTCGGATTGACCGCAGTCGCGGCCGAACCGAGTGCCACGCCACCCGTGCTGGCCGCCGTCGAGGTGTTGCCGATGGCCACTGCCCCCGTGCCGCCGGCCACGTTGGTTTCACCCAGCGCCACCGCGCCCTGCGCACTGGCGGTGTTCGAGTCGCCGATGGCAAGCGCACCGTTGCCGTTGGCCGTGTTGTTGGCGCCGAGGGCAGCCGCACCGGTGCCCGTTGCGCTGTTCGGATCCCCGATCGCCACCGCGCCGTTGCCGCTCACCGTCTGCTGGTTGCCCAGCGCAACCGCGCCGGTGCCCGAGAGCACCTGCGAGTGGTAGCCCCCCGCGATCGACCCGGGGCCCGCAGCCGCGGCCACCGTGTTCGTGTCGCCAATCGCCACGCTCGAGGCCGCCAGCGCCTGCGAGCCGAAACCCACCGCCGTCGCATCGATGCCTGCGGCCGATGCGCCCACACCAGCGGCCAGCGAGTTCACGCCGGTCGCGCCGCTGTTGGTGTAATTGCTGCCCTGTACACCGCCGTCGTTGACACTGTAGTAATGCGTCCTGCTGCTGGACACCGCCGTGCTCAGCTGCGAGACGTTCACCGCATCGGTCGATGACGTGCCCGCGGCCACGTTGTGGATCTGCGCGGCCGTGCCGCCCGGGTCCAGCGTCACGCTGCCGTAGTTCACCGTGCCGTCCGGGTTCAGGTCGTACTTGACGGCCTGCGCGTTCAGCGTGCTTACCCCCGTCGACAGCGAACTCACGCCCGTGGACAGGGAACTGACACCAGTCGACAGCGAACTGATGCCTGTGGAGGTCGACGTCGACAGCGACGTTACATTGCTGTTGGTGGTGCTCAGTCCCGTGGACAGCGAACTTACCCCCGTCGACAGCGAACTGATGCCGGTCGACGCTGAGGTCGACAGTGACGCGACATTGCTGTTGGTCGTCGACAGCCCCGTCGAGAGCGAGCTCACGCCCGTGGACAGGGAACTGACACCGGTCGACAGCGAGCTGATGCCTGTGGAGGTCGACGTCGACAGCGACGTTACAT
>NZ_RJZE01000087.1 GCF_003986935.1 Paraburkholderia kururiensis JCM 10599 = LMG 19447
TAGTCGGACCTGAATAATCGTGCGAGGCGTATGCAGTAAGGCTGTGAAGCCGAAACGGTGTTGTTGGATTTGCAAGAAGCGGGCATATTGATGCGTGAATCCTGCAAATCCTGACGAGGTGTGGATGGGTCCGAAGACGCTGGTGCCAGAGGGAGATTTCTTCCGCCAACCGCTGCGCGAGCAGATCAACTTGAAGCATCCGTTGGTTCGCCTTGCCGATCTGATCGACTGGGAGCGGTTGAACGCGGCGATGAGTGCGAGCTTCGTGTCGCATCGCGGGCGACCGGCAACGTCGCCGCGTTTGATTGCAGGGCTGCTGTACTTGCAGCACGCGTTCGATCTGTCGGATGAAGAGGTGGTATGGCAATGGCTTGAGAACCCGTACTGGCAAGTGTTCACCGGCGAGACGTACCTGCAGACGCAGCCGCCGATTGATCCGTCGAGCCTGACGCGCTGGAGGAAGCGTCTGGGCGAGGCTGGTGTTGAGGAACTGCTCGCCGAGACCATCGAGGCGGCCAAACGAGCGAACGTCATCAAGACGTCGAGCCTGAAGCGGGTAATCGTTGATACGACGGTCATGGAGAAGGCGATCGCGCATCCCACTGATTCGCGCCTGCTCGAACGTTGCCGGGAACATCTGGTGAAGGCTGCTGAGCGGCATGGGCTGAAGCTGCGGCAGAACTACAACCGCGAAGCGCCACGACTGGCAGGCCAGATCGGTCGCTACGCCCATGCGAAGCAGTACAAGCGGATGAAGAAAGCGCTGCGCACGTTGCGTTCGCGAGTGGGACGCGTGATGCGCGACGTCGAGCGGCAACTGGACGACGTTGCACAGCCAAGCCGGGCGTCGCTGGAAGATCTGATTGGCCGCACGAAGCGCATTCTCACGCAGAAGCAGAAGGACAAGAACAAGCTGTACGCGCTGCATGCGCCGGAAGTGGAGTGCCTGGCCAAGGGCAAAGCTCGTAAGCCGTACGAGTTCGGCGTGAAGGTGTCGATCACGACGACGCACAAGGAAGGTCTCGTAATCGGCGCGCGCTCGATGCCGGGTAATCCGTACGACGGGCACACGTTGGCCGAAGCGTTGGAGCAGGCGGCGATCTTGAGCGACGTTCAGCCGCAGATCGCCGTCGTCGATCGCGGCTACAAGGGTGTCGCCATTGACGGTGTGAAGGTCTATCACCCGGGGCTGCGACGCGGTATCACGCGAGGCTTGCGCGCGATGATCCGGCGGCGCAGCGCGATCGAGCCAGCCATCGGACACATGAAGGCAGATGGAAAACTCGATCGCAATTGGCTCAAGGGTGCGCTCGGTGATGCAATGCACGCGGTGCTGTGCGGCGCAGGCCACAACCTGCGGATGATCCTGCGCAAGCTGCGGCTTTTTTACGCCCTGATTCTCGTCGCTTTGCTTGGCTTCGAAACTGCTACGCAGTCGGCAGCGTGAACTCATTTGCCGAGCAAAATGAATTGTTCAGGGCCGACT
>NZ_RJZE01000088.1 GCF_003986935.1 Paraburkholderia kururiensis JCM 10599 = LMG 19447
GGCGGATTCAACCGGTCGTCGCAACACTAGATTGTTGAACAGATTTTAGATACTCGTCCAGGAATTCTGCTGGGGTCTTCCAGCCAAGCGATTTTCTGGGCCGGCAATTGAGCGTATGGGCAACGGCTTGAATCTCCCCGGTGCTCCACCGGGACAGGTCTGTGCCCTTTGGAAAGTATTGTCGTAATAGGCCGTTCGTGTTCTCGTTCGTTCCTCGCTGCCATGGACTGTGCGGATCGGCGAAGAATACTTTTATGCCGGACTCGATGGTGAAGCGGGCGTGATCGGACAGCTCCTTGCCACGATCCCAGGTTAATGATCGCCACAACTGGACAGGCATATCTGTCACCGTCTTCTTGAGCGCATTGGCCATCGTGACCGCTCCGTAGCCAGCCAATGCGGGGCCGTTCTTCGTCCGGGGAATCAAGCCGTAGCCGTTCTCCCGAGGCAAGTGTACGAGCATGGTGAAGCGGCTTGATCTCTCCACCAGCGTGCCAATGGCAGATCGATTTAGGCCGATGAGCAGGTCTCCTTCCCAATGGCCCGGCACAGCACGATCTTCTGCCTCTGCGGGGCGGCTGGAGATCATCACCTCCTCGCTGACGTGTGCCCATGCTTTGGCTCGCGCCCTGGCCCTTGGCACGCGCAACGCTCGTCCGGTGCGCAGGCAACCCACCAGCTCGCGCTTGAGCGCGCCGCGCCCTTGAATGTATAGAGCCTGGTAAATGGCTTCGTGAGAGATACGCATGGATTCATCGTCAGGGAAATCGACCCGTAGGCGGTTGGCGATCTGTTCCGGGGACCAGCCATTAACCCACTTTCGGTCTCCGCGATGCGGCTTATTCCGACCCTTGAAAGGTGCCTGCTGGGGCCCGGCAATCTCACGGCCATCTGCGTCACACACACTGCCTTCCAGGCGGTCCTGCACATAGCGATGCAGTCGCTGGTTGGTTACCAGTTTCGCTGGTTTGGGTCGCTTGGCAAAATGTTCCGCTTTCCATTGTGCAACCGAAGCGCGATATTCGAGGCGAGCACCACGGGTTGCTGCGTTCCGCGTAAGCTCGCGCGAAATGGTTGATGGGCTACGCCCGATACGGCGAGCAATCTCACGCACGCCGATGTTTTGGGCCGAAAGCAACCCGATCTCTTCTCGTTCGGCGAACGACAAGTACCTACCCGATATAGGCTTCGACATGAAAAGTGGCATGCCGCCACGATAGCGGAACCAGCGCGAGCCCACCGCAGAGGACACGCCAACCGCCTCTGCGGCTTTCTCACTCGTGATGCCGGTGGCGACCTGCTTCCAGAATCGACGCTCGACCTCATGTCGAAGTGACGGCGCACCTGGTGAGTGCATCGCTCGTCGCCCGGTTATCTGATATACCCATCCTGCAATTCGACCCACGCAACACCTCCCCGATTAAAGGCGTTGCGACGACCGGTTGAATCCGCCC
>NZ_RJZE01000009.1 GCF_003986935.1 Paraburkholderia kururiensis JCM 10599 = LMG 19447
TTCCGGTGAAGCCATCGCTGGTGCATTCGGGAGCCCACGCATCGACGCCGCGTGGATTGCGAAGGGGAATACGCCAGTTCCGTTCGGTACCCGAAGCCGCACTGTAGCCCCAGTAGAAGCGGATCACAGGCGAATGTCCGCGCTTTGTCGGATCGAGCTGGCGTGGAATGGGGCGACCTTCGGAGTCCGCAGTGATATACGCATTTGCCTTTAGCTTCGTTTCTTCTGTTCGGTGCAGACGATCATTCAGTCCGGCACACAACGCCTGTTCCGCCGCGTCATACCACTCGCCGGTGGAATTGACGCCATGCACGAAGATGATGACGCCCGGCATGTGCGGCGGTATCCGGCACTCGGCGCGCACCTCGAAGCTCGACGGCGTGTGATAGGACTCCCAGTACGGCCGCCCCAGGTGATCGCGTTGCATCGGCACGACGCGCGTGGCGATTGAATGCCGGTAGGGCTTCGGCGCATCGGCACTGTCTGCCGCGCTATCGGGCGAATTGGTCTTGTCGTTCATGAATCAGACTTCCTTGTGGTTCGGCAAGGTCAGCTTGAGTCCCTGGGCAACGTCCTTGCGGCTCAGCGAGGTCTCGCCCTGTTCGCCAGTCATGCCCTCAACGATCTGCCCATCGGCAAGCTCGATCCGGTAAGGGCGGTTCGCGACAGGGCGGCCCGTGATGCCGTCGCTCAGGATGAAACGCTCGTCGTTTGCGATATCCATCCGCCCCAACTTCGGCACCGGCAGCGACAGAGCCCCCGGCCCCTGCTTGCTGATGTCCGGCACCTTCAGGATCAGGCTGCCCGCCCCGCCGATCTCCACGTGGTCGCCGTGCACCTTGATATAAGCCGTGCCGCCGCCGCTCAACACCACACCATTGGCCGCATTGACCGTAGCCGTGCCATCCGCACTCGTGATCTGCACGTTTTTCTGCGCCACCAGTTCCATCGCATCGGACTGCGCCTGTATCTGCACCTTCCCGCGCGCCGCGAAGATCCTGATGCCGTGCCGGTGCGCGAACAACGACAGCACCTCGCCCGCCGCAACCGCCACGTTGCGCAGCGCCGTGACGTTGAATCGTGAATCGCTACGCGACAGGTCGTGCCGGGGATGGGTGAACTGGATCGTGTACTTCGTCGGCTCGCCGATGCCGCGCTCGCCGTCGAACGCGTAAACGTCCGCGAGCGCTGCGGCTGGTGTGCCCTTCAGGTCCAGGCTGTAGAACGGGTGGATGTTGATGCCCGCGCGTGCGGCGGCATCGGAATACGCTGTTGCAGGAGTCAACGGTGCTCTCCCTGTCCGGCAGGAAATGAATGACAGATCAGCTGTCAGTCATACCGGAGCAGGTGCGGGGGTGTCTATGGCCGCTAACCATCTTTGACAAAGACGGTGCCCGTTGCATCGGACGGCGCGCCATCGGGACGCATGGTCCGTTCGCGGGGAAAGGCGGAAGACGGCCTGGGCTCCCTCGCAGCCCCATGCGTCAGCGCGGGGCCTCGCGGTCAGCCAGGTCGCAGGCCAGCCGTATCAGGTCCGCGCGTGCCGCCTGAATCTGCTCATGCAGTTCATCCGTTGAGAGGGAGGCCCCGTCAGGCGCAGCCGGACTGGCCGGAATGCCGGGGATGGGTAGTCCCCTCTTTGATTTGTATTGGTCGTAACCGAGTCGCTTCGCGAAGCGACGGCGGCGCCGAGCGTTCGGCCCCACGTCGCGGCTCAAGTTAACGATCGATTCGTCTGAGGCTTTAATCAACCTAATCAACCGCCAAAGCCTGGGAGGCCCACCCTGCTCACATCTGCCAGAACGCGGCCCCCATCAGCCGCGTTCCACGCACCATCCGCCGTCCTGCACATACTCAGCGACTGCCCGCCGCCTCCGCGTCATACCGCACGACCAGCACCGGCCTGTCCACGGTCCGCAGCACCGCCTCGGCCACGCTGCCCAGCAGCAGGCGCCGCAAGCCGTGCAGCCCGCGCGTGCCCATCACGATCAGGTCCGCCTCGGTTTCATCCGCGGCGCGGCGCAGCACCGTGGCCACGTCTTCGCCGTAGGCGTCCACGGCGCGTGCCGTGCCCTGCACCTTCTGCTGGCGGAAGCGTTCTTCGGCGTCCTCGAGCGCGGCCGTTGCCGAGCCCCCGCGTGTGTCCGCCGGCACGTCCTCGGCGAACGGCGTGTTGACGTCCACGAGTTGCGCGTGGTGTTCCGCCACATAGACGGCCGCCACCACGGCCCCGCTCGCCTGAGCAATCTTCACGGCCTCGTCCAGCGCCCGCCGCGCGCTGCGGCTGCCGTCGATCGCTACCAGAATCCGCTTGTACATCTTGCCTCCCGGGCCAGGCCCTTGACGTTGAATGCAGAGGGCGCGTCGCATCTCCCATCACGACGCGATGATGCGCAGTGCGCTTAACGAGCAGTCTGGCGATGGGGCCGGCCGCGTCGTTGACGAGGATCAAGCGGCAAGAGGGGTCAAGGCCCTCGCGTGCGGCCCGCAACGAACCAGAACAGAAATGCGGCAGAAATGCATTCCCTATGCATCCGCTTTCCGGCAGACCGCCGGCGCGCGCCCCGCGCAAAGCGCGCAAGAAGCCTGCGAAAAGCCGCCCGATCTCCCGCTGACCGGCGCAGGGCGGCCTTCGGACTGGCGCAAGCCGTGTAAAACAGTCACAATTCGCTCACAATTTCCTTGATCGAAGTGGGTATTGCATTCGCAAACCCGCGAAGACGTACATTCACACCGCATCCAGACATGAGACTGCGTCCCTATGAGCTCGATACGGCGGGAATCACATGACCGCTAGTCCCCAATCCGCCGGCCCCGCGGCGGCCAGAAACGGCCCGCGGTTGTCGCGGCAACCCATGCTGGCAGCCACCGTGGCACTCGTGGCGGGGCTGCTCGCTACGCTCGCAACCTTGTGGGTCGTGCAGCAGGAACTCTCGCATGCCGGAGAAACGCGCTTCGAGCAGCGCACGACGCGCGTCACCGCAGTCCTTCAGCAGAAACTCGCAGCCAGCGCCGCCGTGCTGAACGGCGCACGCGGGCTGATGGGTGCCGTCCCCGCGCCCACGTCGGCGGCATGGCGCGAATATGTCAACCGGCTCGATCTCGAGGGCGGCCGCTCGCCCGTACGCGTGCTGGGCTACGCCGACGTGCGCGGCCGCACCTTCCCCGGCGCCGCGTCCGAAGCATCCGTGCCCCTCACGGCGACGCTCGTCGCCCCCGCGGCCGAAGACGCCCCGGCTTTCGCGCTGCCCAATACGCCGGACAGCCGCGTCGCGCTTTCGCGCGCGGTGGAATCGGCGCAGGTAGCGCTGGCCGCGCCTGGCCCCGGCCAAGGTCCGCAGGACAACGCCGACGAGCGCCCTCCGCTGTGGCTCTATCTGGCGGTGTACGGCACCCCGGCCACGCCGGCAACGGCCACGGACCGGCAGGCCAACCTCGCCGGCATCCTGTTCGCCCGGCTCGACCCCGACCGCCTGTTCGACCCCGCCCGCTTCGGCGAGCGCGGCCTCGACCTGCAGGTCTACACGGGCCAGGCGTCCGCGCCCGTCTTCGCGACCGCGAGCGGCGACGAAGAGAACACGTCGTCCACGAATGCGCTGCATCGCTCCACCGTGCTCTCGTTCGGCGGCACGACGTTTACGCTGGCCTGGTCGGCGGCCGGCAGTGCGGCTGCGGCCGCCAACGCCAGCGTGGAGACGACGGTAGCGGTAGCCGGCGTGGTCGCTTCGCTCGTGCTCGCAGCGCTCGTCCTCGTGCTCGCGCGCCTCTACGCCGACTCGCGCAAGGTGGCGGGCGAATCGCGCACCCAGTCGACGCTCAACGAGGCCCGCATGATGGGCATCATTCGCTCGTCGATGGAAGCCATCATCACTATCGACGAATCGCAGCGCATAGTGATCTTCAATCCCGCGGCGGAACGCGTGTTTGGTTGTTCCGCGATGGACGCCATCGGCGCCCCGCTGGCGCGCTTTCTGCCCGAGCGGTTCCGCGAAGGCCATGCGCGGCACGTCGAGCAGTTCGGCGTGACAGGCGTCTCCGACCGTCAGATGGGCCGCCAGCGCGTGCTGTATGGCCTGCGCGCGAACGGCGAGGAATTCCCCATCGAAGCCTCGATCTCGCAGATTCGCGACGCCACCGGCAAGCTCTATACGGTGATGCTGCGCGACGTGACCGAGCGCGTGCGCGCTGAAAACGATCTCAAGCAGTCGCGCGAGGAATTGCGCGAACTCTCCGCCAACCTCCAAAACGTGCGCGAAGAGGAAAAGACCCGCATCGCGCGCGAGTTGCACGACGATCTGGGCCAGCAGCTCACCGCCCTGAAAATGGATCTCTCCGCGCTGGAACACATGGTGGGGCCCGATTCGGGCGCAAGCACCGACACGCTGGAGCAGCTTCGCAGCATGCGGCGGCTCATCGACGCCACCGTGGCTTCCGTACGCCGCATTGCCGCCGACCTGCGTCCGGTGATGCTCGACGACCTGGGCCTGTTGCCCGCCATCGACTGGCTCGCGGGCGATTTCACGCACCGCTACGGCATCGAGGTGGACCGGCGCATCGCCCCCGGCGACACGAATTTCTCGCGCACGAGCGCGACCACGCTCTTTCGCATCGTCCAGGAAGCCCTCACCAATGTCGCCAAGCATGCCGAGGCCACGCGCGTGGAACTCATGCTGCGCGTGGAGGGCAACTTCTGCGTGCTGCGCGTGAGCGATAACGGACGCGGCAGCCACCCTGCCGGCGCAGACGGCGCCAACGCCCCGGGCAGTACCCACTTTGCGAATGGGACGAACGGTCGCGCCGGCAAGTCGTTCGGTATCATCGGCATTCGCGAGCGCGCCCATATGCTGGGCGGCTCGGTTGCGATCGACACGGCCGACGGCAAGGGCTTCGCCCTCACCGTCACCTTCCCTCGCGAGGCCGTGCAACAGGAAGAGACACTTTCATGATCAAGGTACTGATCGCCGACGACCATACGCTGGTACGCGACGGGCTGCGCCATATCCTGCAGAACGCCAGCGGCTTCGAGGTGGCCGGCGAAGCGTGGGACGGCGCGACGACGATTGCGCTCACACGCTCCACCGAAGCGCAGGTGCTCGTGCTCGACCTTTCCATGCCAGGGCGCAACGGCGTCGAACTGATCCGGCAGATCAAGGACGAGAAACCGAATCTGCGCATTCTCGTGCTCACCATGCATGCCGAGCAGCAATACGCGGTGCGTGCGTTTAAGGCGGGTGCGTCGGGCTATCTCACGAAGGAAAGTGCCAGCACGGAGCTTGTTTCCGCGGTGACGAAGGTGGCCGCGGGCGGTGTCTACGTGAGCCTTGCCATGGCCGAGCGCTTCGCGCAGAGCCTCAACGAGCCCGCGGACACGCTGCCGCACCAGCGCCTCTCCGACCGCGAGTTCGACGTGTTCCGCCGCATCGCGGCGGGCCAGAGCATCTCCGAAATCGCGCAGGAGCTATGCGTGAGCGCGAAGACCGTGAGCACCTACAAAACGCGCATTCTCGAAAAGATGCAGATGCCGCACGAAGCCGCGCTGGTGCGCTATGCGATGCGGCACAAGCTGTTCGACGATAACGACGAAGTCTGACGAAAACCGCAAGGCGCGAAGGTATGTCCTGCGTCGTCGCTTTGCGTTCCGCTGCCCACTCTCCTGCCGTTGCGCGGGCAACCTGTTCCGGTTCGTTTCACGCTCGCCTGCGCAACACTCCTCAAGGCGCTCATAAAAGCGCTGATTAAAAGACCGACTAGAAAGACCGACTAAAAAGATCAACCAAAGCGCTGATGAATCGCGCATGAAGCGCAGTAAAGCGCGAGCCAGCCGAACGGCGGCATATCGCCGCATTCAAGGCCTCACAGGGCACACCGGCCGCCCGGCAAACACCCCGCCCGCTGTAGGAATCGACCTACACGCATTCCTTCCGCCCTACTGAAAGTTCAACCGTCGCCGATTTAAATTCCGTGAATCGCAGACCATACTTGCACCCATGAAATCAGAACGGTCCGCCAAGCTGAAAGTCTTCCTCGCGGAAGACTCGGTACCGGTGAGGCGAAGAATCTCGCTCTCGCTCGGCAGGATCGACGGAGTGTGCGTGGTGGGAGAAGCGGAAGACGTATCCGCCGCGCTCGAAGGAATTGCAACATCCTGCCCGGATCTCGTGATCGCCGATCTACGGCTCGCGCAAGGCAACGGCCTCGAACTGATTGAAGCCGTTACCGCAGCGAACCAGCCTGTGGTCACGATGATGTTGACGAATCACGCAGGTCCGGCATTTCGCGAAGCAAGCCTCGCGGCGGGAGCGCAGTACTTCTTCGACAAGACAGCCGAATTCGAAGAAGCCCGCAGCGCCGTTGAAGCAATTGCCCGCACGCATCGCACGCGTGCTGTCGCCTAGGAGATTGACATGTATTCGAGTACCGCCTGCGACGTAGCTGTTTCGTCTGGCTCGCCCCACACCGGCTATCAGACGTACCCGATTGCCCCTGTCGACGCACCGGCCGATACGCGTGCCGACACCGCCAAGCGCGCCGTGACGCGCTGCTCCACCTGCTCGATGCGCGCCATCTGCCTGCCGCCCAGCCTGACCACGGCGGAGCTCGAACGGCTCGACTCGATCATCTGCACCACGCGCAACGTGCGCCGCGGCGAAGCGCTGTATCGCGGCAACGATGCGTTCCAGAGCATCTACGCGGTGCGCGTCGGTTCGTTCAAGACCGTGGTGATTCATCGCGATGGCCGCGAGCAGGTAACGGGCTTCCAGATTGCCGGCGATGCGATGGGCCTCGACGGTGTCTACGCGGGCCGCCACAGCTGCGACGCCGTCGCGCTGGAAGACAGCCAGGTCTGCATCATTCCGTTCGGCCTGCTCGAAGTGGTGTGCCGCGAAGTGAAGTCGATGCAGCATCACGTGCACCAGATGATGAGCGGCGAGATCGTCCGCGAGTCGGGTCTCATGATGCTGCTGGGCACGATGAGCGCGGAGCAGCGCCTCGCCACGTTCCTGCTGAATCTGTCGAGCCGCTTCAAGTCCCGTGGCTACTCGGCCTCCGAATTCCACCTGCGCATGACGCGCGAAGAAATTGGCTGCTACCTGGGCATGAAGCTCGAAACGGTCAGCCGGATGTTCTCGAAGTTCCAGCGCGAGAAGCTCGTCGATACGCACGGCAAGCAGATCCGCATCACGAATATGGAAGGATTGGCTCGCGTGTGAGCGTTGCACGCGGCAGTACGCAGCATGTCTGTTGGCCGCGCATGACAGTGCGGCCAATGTTGAGGACGTAAGGTTAGCCGGATGGTTCCGGCGAATGAGTGGGTGCAAGTGCCTCGAAAGAGGTGTGTGCTTTGACGGCGCAGCAATGCGCCGTCTTTTTTTTGGGCTGTTGATGTCGACGGAGATTCTCGTAGCTCTTGATCGCCGGCCAAGGTCTCAACTCGCGCCGGCAAGCGCATCGAGTTCGACTTCCAGCTCCTCGAGTTCGAGCCAATGCGTGCGATCGTGGTCGAGTAGTTCTCGCACGAGTTCTTCGAGCGTCATTCTTCGTACGCCGTCGC
Source organism: Paraburkholderia kururiensis JCM 10599 = LMG 19447 (assembly GCF_003986935.1). Classification (GTDB taxonomy): domain Bacteria; phylum Pseudomonadota; class Gammaproteobacteria; order Burkholderiales; family Burkholderiaceae; genus Paraburkholderia; species Paraburkholderia kururiensis. The sequence goes on from NZ_RJZE01000009.1 coordinate 7,553, forward strand.
GCAATCCGCAGCGAACAAGCTCCGCAGGCTTGAGCTTCCTGACCGAGTCGCACAGGCGCTGACGTGAGAGAACGAAAGTCGCCTCGGCCTCGCGCAGATTCGCGGCCAGATAATTCCTTTCCTCGGCGAGCGCCGTGCCATCCACCGATTCGATGCGTGGCAACGCTCTTGTGCGCACAGCGCGGATTCTCTCGGCAAATACTGCATCGAGGTCGCGAAGATGGCATACGTGTTCGACGAGCGAAAAGCCCGTTCCGCGCGGCCGAAGCGTCCAGCACATTTCCGGTACGCGCGAAACGAAGCCAGATAGCTTCTGTGGCATGACCGCCAGCGCGTCGACCACTTCCGCGAACGGCAGCGTCACGGGCCGCTGACTGAACACGGCGCCGTAGCTGAAAAGCGGTTGCCCGACGCGCCCTCTCGCCTGAACCACTTCATGGCCGTGGCGCCGCATCACCTCGGCCACCATCGCCCCGCAAAACTGCCGCGCGGTGGTGTCCTCCTCTATCTCGGGAAATTTCTCGGCGAGTTCGTCCGCGATTGCGGCGATGGCGGCCATTCCAACGCGGGAAAGCGCTGCGAACTCGATATAGCGGTCGGGTGACTCGATTAGCGCTTCGAGTTGTATCCCGATTGGGGTGGCGCGAAAGCGGTCAAAGCGTGAATGCATGGGAGGCAGCCCGGCTTAATAACGTCGCATAACGATACGTTACAAAAAGCCACGGGTCAAGAAACCCCATTAGGAAGGGCCGTCGATGAACGCGGCACGGGCGCGCTCACGTGCAATAACCGACCTACCGGCCATTCGCCCATCACCGCCCGCCCAATCACTCGCCGCTTGCCGCGTGAAACCCGAGGTATTCGTGCAGGTCGGGCAAGGCGTCCGGTGCGCGTGCTTCTGCATCGACGGAAGCCAACGTGTCACGTGTGCTGCGACGGTTCGAAATCAAGGTCCACGATGCCGGGTTCGCATCTTCGCCAACGACTTCGTCCTCGCGCATTGCCGCAGCGATTGCATTCGCCATCGCCTCGCGCCCCGGCGCGATCACCACAAAGCCCTCGTTCGCCAACGCCGCCGTGCGCACGCCCAGCACGTCGCAGAGTTTGCGTTTAGCCCCGACGTCGTGGATATCGGCCTCGCGGAAAGCCTCGATAGTCGCCACGAGCGACGGGTCCGCATAACGCCCCGCCACTTCGAGCACGGGATGACGTTCATCCCATGCCTCGGGTGGACACAGTTTGGCGGCCGGCTGAAGCTCGATGAACGGATTGATCTCCGCCGGATAAATGCGACATACGCGCGGCCGGCGATCGTACGCACCGCAGCGCAGGTCGGCTTGCAGATGCGGGCACGGCCCGTCGAACGCGGCCACGACGGTCACGATTACGCGTAACGGCAGCGTGCCGCTCATCGCCGGGAAGGAACGCCTGAACTTGTAGGCCGCGAGGCGATCGTCGGCGGCCGGCTCGACGGGCCACGGAATCGCGTCGCAGAGCAACTGTGTTTCTCCGCCGTCGCGCAGCCAGCCCGCCGCTTCGGCAAGGCTCAACGGAAGACGTAGGTCCCGGCAGCAGCGGCCGCACATCGTGCAGGAGAAATGTGAGGGCATGGCGGTCCAATTCGGGAATGACAGGCGGGCAGGCTCTGGCGCGAAGCGTACTACGTGCGGCGTGATCGCGCCGCCGGCAGGACAAGGCCGTGCAAAACGCCAGACTGCTGCCATTCGGCTAGGGCTGATCTGGGGACAACTGGTGCTGTCTGGTGCTGTCTGGTGCCGCGCAGCATGGGGCCTGAGGCCCGGCCAGCTTCGGCTGGCCCCTGCCACCTTCACTCCTGCCGCACGATGCAGCCTAAACTACGGCATCCCGCCAGCCCACTGTCCGAAGAGTCCGAAGACGCATGCCCGCCCGATCAGACCGTCGTGCCGCCTCGCCAGCTTCGCGCCCTGCTTCGTGCCCCGCTTCGGCAACCGACGGCGCCCTCGAAGACCCCGCCCTGCTGCGCCGCCTGCTGCGCGCCAAAGACCGCATGGACGCCGCCTCGCACGAGGCTTGGCCCGTCAGGCGTCTTGCGCAGGTCAGCGGCGTCTCCGAGGCCCACTTCGCGCGCTCGTTCAAGCGTGCCTTCGGCGTGCCGCCGCACCGCTATCTGCTCACGCGTCGCATCGAGCAGGCCATCGCCCTGCTGCGCGACACCGAACTGAGTGTCACCGAGATCGCCTTCGCCACGGGCTGGGAGAGCCTCGGCACGTTCGGACGCGTGTTTCGCGACGTCACGGGCCAAAGCCCCGGCACCCTGCGCGCCGCGACACGCACGGAGCAGGCCGGCACGCGCGAACTGGAGCGCATCCCCGCCTGCGTGCTGAAGGCCGCGCAGCGTCCCGACCTCACCATCGCAGTTTTGGAGAAGCGCCGCCGCGCGGCCGGCGCTACATTCGCGCCATCTACCCAGGAGGAGGCGTCATGAATCAGGGCATCAACGTGGTGGGCCTTTACGTCGACAACCAGGACGAAGCGCTCGCGTTCTACGTCGACAAACTCGGCTTTCGCGTGCATACGGACGTAAGCAACGGCCCGTACCGCTGGCTGACGGTGCAGCACCCCGACCAGCCGTCGTTCCAGCTGGGTCTGTTTCTGCCTGGGCCGCCCATCCACGACGCCGCCACCGCGCAAACCTTGCTCGCCATGGTGGCCAAGGGCGCCATGCCGCCGCTCGTGCTTTCCGTCGACGACTGTCGGGCCAGCTACGCCCAACTCAGAGAACGCGGCGTGGAGTTCACCCAGGAACCGGTAGACCGCTTCGGCAGCGTGGACGCCGGCTTTCGCGACCCCGCCGGCAACGGCTGGAAGATGATTCAGGCGGCAAAAAGCACCGCCTGAGCGTGGGCCGGGCCGATGTGGCCCGCAGTGCCGGGCCCGACCAGGCCAGGCCACGCCACGCCGTGTGGCGCTGCGCTGCGCCAGGCCAGGCGCCAGGCCGCACCGGGCCATGCCGCCCGCCCACGGGGCCCTACCGCGCCAGCTACAGGCCTGACGCGCCGCGGCGGAACAAGCCTTGCTGCCTTCGTCGGGGTATCTACACCGCGGAGGACGCCATGCACGCACGCCTCTCGCAGCCCGCGGCGCTGAGCGGTCACGCATCGCTCGTCGCGGCCGCCGTGCTGCTCGGCACGCTCTATGCCGGCAGTACCCTCGTCACGCCGCTCTACCCGCTTTATCAGCGCGCATTCGGCTTGTCCGACCTGACCATCACGCTCGTCTATGCGACGTATGTGGTGGGCAATCTGGGCGCGCTGCTCGCAATGGGACGCGTGTCCGACCAGGCCGGCCGGCGGCCCGTGAGCCTGCTGGTGCTCGCCGTGGGCGGCACGAGTGCGCTGCTGTTCCTGCTGGCCATCCATCCCGCGCTGCTTTTCATCGCGCGGGCCGCGAGCGGCCTCGCCATCGGCGTGGGCGCGGCGACGGCAACCGCGTGGATCGCCGACCTGCACTCGGCCAAAGACAAGGCGCCCGCGAGCCGGCTCGCCGCAGCCGTCAACCTGGCCGGTCTCGCCGGTGGCGTGGCGGTGGCGGGCCTGCTCGCGCAATTCGCGCCGTGGCCGCTGCGCACCGTCTACGTGGTCTACCTGCTGATCCTGTTCGTGACCGCCGCGCTCACTCTGCGCACGCGCGAGACCGTCGAGCACTCGACGCACGCCAGCCAGCCTCTGTCTTTCAGGCCCCGTATCGGCGTGCCTGGACAAGCGCGCGCCGCGTTCGTGGCGCCCGCTGTCACGGCGTTCGCCACCTTCGCGCTGCTCGGTTTCTACGCCGCGCTGCTGCCCAACCTGCTCGCGAACAGCATGCACGTGCATAGCCCCGCGCTCAGCGGCGCCGTGGTGGCCGAACTGTTTGCAGTGGGCGCGGCCACAGTCGTCCTGACGCCCACGCTCACGGCCCGTGCCACGATGTTCGCCGGCTTGTGGCTGCTCCCGCCGAGCCTCGCGCTGCTGCTGTGGGCGCAGGTGGCCGGATCGATCGCGGTGCTGATCGGGGCGACCGCCCTATGCGGGATCGCCTCCGCCTACGGATTTCGCGGCAGCCTCCAGGAGGTCAACCGCATCGCGCCGCCGGAGCATCGCGCTGAACTGCTGTCGGCGTATCTGTTGTGCTGCTATAGCGGCAATTCGCTGCCGGCTGTGGGCGTGGCGGTGCTGTCGAGGTACGTAGGGCACCTCTGGGCGGACGGGATTTTTGCGGCGGTTTCGGTGGGGCTGGTCGGGGTGGCGTTGGGGGTGGGCAGGCGCAGGTGAGACGAGGCGCAGTTCGTGCGGCGGCCTGATGGCGAAACTGCGTAGAATCCCGATCCATCACGTTCGACGCACACAACGAGACCATCGATGGACCCCGCACAATCGAATCTGCCCTCGGGCGCCGACCGATACCAGACGGCGGTCTCGCTTTATTCCAGCGGCAACGTAGCCGCGGCGTTGAGCGCACTCGAGCCGGTGCTCGAAGCGGGTGTGCCCGATGGCGCTGAGCGGGCGCAGGCGTTGAATCTGGCCGCGGCTTGCGCATTGCATCTGGATCACAAGCTCGATGCCGAACGCTATTGGCGGATGGCGATCGAAGCCGACCCGCACTGCGCTCAAGCGCATTACAACCTGGGCGTGCTGCTGCATGGTCTCGATCGATCTGCCGAGGCGCAGACGTGCTACCGCGCGGCGCTGGCGGTGCGCCCCGACTACCTCGAGGCGCACCACAATCTGTGTGCCTTGCTGAAGACGTGCGGCCGCTTGCCGGATGCCGAGGCCGCCTGCCGCCAGGCACTTTCGCTGTTTCCCGATCATCCGGTTCTGCTTCACAGTCTCGGGACGGTGCTCGTCGAACTGGAGCGCTTGCAGGAAGCGGAAGCCACCTACCGGAAAGCGCTCGCAATCGACCCCCACTACGCCGACGCCCGGTGCAAGCTCGGCGCGCTGCTGTTGAGCCTCGGCCGGTTCGAAGAAGGCTGGCCGCTGTTCGAAGCCCGCTACGACGCCGCTTTGACGGACCGGACCGCGGCGCCTCCCGGCGTTGCCTACGCGCAATGGCAGGGGCAATCGCTGCAAGGCAAGGCCGTGCTCGTCTGGCAGGAACAGGGCTTCGGCGACATGATCCAGTTCGGGCGCTATCTCTCGTTGCTGAAAGCGCGCGGCGCGGCGTGGATCACGCTCGCCTGCGCGCCGGCGCTGCACCGGTTGTTCCGCAGCCTGCCGGGGATCGACGCAGTGGTCGATGGCCATTCCGATCTTGCGCGCGCCCCGCACGACTACTGGACGTTGCCGCTCAGCATCGCGCACCTTGCCGGTACCACGCTCGGGTCCATTCCCCCCGCCGCGTACCTGCAGCCGGATGGGGCGCTCGTCGAGACGTGGCGGGCTCGGGTGGCGCCGCTGAAGGGACTCAAAATCGGCCTCGTCTGGAAAGGCCATGCCGGTCACGGCAATGATCGCAACCGGTCCCTGCCCTCGCTCGAAACGTTGCGGCCGTTGCTGAACGTGCCGGGCGTCAGCTTCGTGAGTTTGCAGAAGGGGCAAGCGGAAGCCGAGGTGAGCGCGCTCGAGGGCGGCCCCTTCGTGCTCGATGCCGCACCGGACATCACCGATTTCGCCGATAGTGCGGCGCTCATCGCGCAGCTCGATCTGGTGATCAGCGTAGACACCGCGGTCGCGCATCTTGCCGGTTCGTTGGGCAAGCCGTGCTGGGTCATGCTTCCGGCGCTGGGGCTCGACTGGCGATGGGTGCGCGGGCGAATGGATTCGCCCTGGTATCCGGCAACGATGCGCTTGTTCCGGCAAGCGGAGCCGGGACAGTGGGCGCCCGTGGTCGAACAGATCGCCGCGGCGTGCCTGGATGCTGCCGCGGGGTATGCGGCGGCGTCCCATCCCCAGGGCGTTTGACTGCAAGTTCAGGGCGGTCCCCGGCCCATCGAGCTTGCCGCGGCTATCGAGCTTTTAAGCGAAGCAGGCCGCGCCTGCCACGCTCACCTCATCACCAGCACCGCCGCTCCCGAAACGCGCCCCGCTCTCAAATCGTCCAGCGCCCGGTTTGCGTCCGTTAGCGCGTACGGCGTTGTCTCGATGGCGAGCGGCACTGCGCCGGCAATGCGCATGAAGGCCTGGCCGTCTTCGCGCGTGAGATTCGCCACCGACACCACACGCCGCTCGCCCCACAGGAACGCGTAGGGAAACGACGGGATGTCGCTCATATGGATGCCGCCGCAGACCACCGTGCCGCCCTTCACCACCGCTTGCAACGCGAGCGGGACGAGTGCGCCCACGGGCGCGAAAATCAGCGCGGCGTCGAGCGGCGCGGGGGGCATCTCGTCGCTGCCACCCGTCCATACGGCCCCCAGACGCTGCGCGAGCCCCTGGGCGGCAGCGTCGCCGCTGCGCGTGAACGCATAGACTTCGCGGCCTTGATGGCGCACCACCTGCGCAACGATGTGCGCCGCCGCGCCGAAGCCGTAGATGCCGATACGTTGCGCGTCGCCCGCCATACTCAACGTGCGGTAGCCGATCAGTCCCGCGCAGAGAAGCGGCGCGGCTTCAACGTCGCTGTAACGCTCGGGGAGATGGAAACAGTAGCGGCTGTCGGCGACGGTGCGCTCGGCATAGCCGCCGTCGAGCGTATAGCCCGTGAAGCGCGGATCGTCGCAGAGGTTCTCGCGGTGCGCGAGGCAATAGCGGCAATGTCCGCAGGTGTGCCCAACCCACGGCACGCCCACGCGGTCGCCCACGGCGAAGCCCGTTACGCCCTCGCCCAACGCGGCCACGGTGCCCACGATTTCGTGGCCCGGAATGACGGGCCGTTTCGGTTCGGTGAGCTCGCCATCGACAACGTGCAGGTCGGTACGGCACACGCCGCACGCGTGGATGTCGATCAGCAGTTGCCCGGCTTCGGGCACCGGGTCGGGCAACGACATTTCCTTGAGATACGGTCCTGAGCCGTCGAATACCATCGCGCGCACGCTGTCTCTCCTTCGCTGACCTGCATCAACTCCGCCCCCACCGCGCGCTGCGACGATAAATCGAATGGCGGCGCGGTGCCTGCATGCGGCGGCTTCGCATTCCGCTCGTTGCACTCATTGCGAAGATGCCGCACGTTCCGCTCATCTTCCGTATCAGCCGAGGGAGGCCGCAAGATGGACCATGTTACGCGTTCCGCCGCGTGGGATGTCGACGAACAACGGCTCGCACCGTCCGCCAGCGTCGAAGAAAAGTTGCGCTTCGCGCTCCAGTACGCGGTGCTCGCGCCGTCGAGCCACAACACGCAGCCCTGGCGCTTCATCGTGGACCGCGACGCGGTGACGCTATGCGCCGACCGCCTGCGCGCGCTACCCGTCGTGGATCCCTTCGACCGCGAACTCATCATCAGTTGCGGCGCGGCACTCTTCAATCTGCGCGTGGCGCTGCAGCACTTCGGCCTCGCTTACGCGATCACGGTGTTTCCGTCGCATGCCGACCCCGACGTGCTGGCCCACGTGCGCATCGTGCCCGGCGGCCATCGCGATGCCTCGCTCGAGGCGCTCTTTCCCGCCATCGTGCGACGCATGACGACGCGCGCCGCGTTCGCCGACGAACCGGTCCCGCCCGCCGCGCAGCGCCGCTTGATCGAAGCCGGCGCGGCCGAGGGTGCGGACGTCGCGTGCATCGACGCCCCCGCGCAGCGCGAGCGCATTGCCGAACTCATCGCCGATGCCGACCGCGTTCAGTTCGCGGACGCGCGCTTTCGCCGCGAACTGGCGAGCTGGGTGCATCCGCGCCGCAGCGACGACGGCATGCCGGCCTACGCGGCGGGCGTGCCCGCGCTGCTCGACGTCGCGGCGCCGCTCCTGACCTCGGTGATTCGCACCTTCGACGTGGGCGGCGGCATGGCCGCGGCGCATCACCGGCTCGTGGAAGGCTCGCCGCTCCTCGTAGCCCTCTCCACCGGCGCCGACAACGCCGAAGCGTGGCTCGCCACGGGCCAGGCGCTCGAACGCCTGCTGCTGACCGCGGTCCACGAGGGCTACACCGCGTCGTATCTGAACCAGCCCATCGAAACGCCGGAGCTGCGCGAGCGGCTGCGGGCGGCGCTCGGCACGACGTCCACGCCGCAGCTGTTGCTGCGCATCGGCCGCGGCCCCGATGCCATGCACGCACCGAGGCGACCGCTTGCCGACGTGGTGTCGTGAGGGCATCGCGCAACGTCGCGGCTTGCCGGCTCAGTGTCGGCTCAATGCCGGCTCGATGTCGGATTGAGGGCGGCGCCAGGCCGCTTCAGGGCAACTTCAGGGCAACTTCAGGGCAACTTCAGGGCACTTTCAGGGCACCTTCAGGCCGGCTCCAACGCGCGCCTTCGCCGCGCCACAGCCACCTTGACGCGCATCAATGACTGAACCGGCGTCCCTTTTAGACTGGATCCGGAATCGAGCGTCATTGAGGAGCATGAGACATGAAGGCCACATACAAGAACATGGGCGCTTGCGCGGCGTTGCTCGCGGGCTTTGCGGGTCTGGCAGGGCTCGCCGGCAGCGGCGCGGCGCACGCGCAGCAAACGAAGCGGATGGCCGAACCCACTGAGCTGGTCGATCAGCAGCACTGCATGTTCTGCCATACGTCGGACTCGCCGTTTCTCGCGCCTTCGTTTCATCAGATCGCCGAACGCTATCGCAAGGTGCCCGACGCCACCGTGATGCTCGAACAGAAGCTGCGCCTGGGCGGCCGCGCCCATTGGGGCGACACGCCGATGCCGCTGCCGCCCGAGCGCGGCGGTCCGCTTTCGCCCGAGGACGCCCATACGCTGATCCAATGGGTCATGACGCAGTAGGCGCACTGCACTGCACGCCCCACCACTGGAGAGAACGCCATGCGCATCACCATCCATCTCGACACGTTCGACAGCACCGATCCCGCGGTCTACGCGATCCTCTGGCTCGACAACGAGGCGCGCAAGTGGTCGCGCGAAGGGCACGCCGGCATGCATCTTCCCGAGTGGGGGAACCTGGCCACGACAGACGGCACCACGCGCATCGCAGACCCTGCGACAGAGCGCGTGCTCTGCGAACTCGAAGGGCTCGATCTGGGCGCGGCGAATGGTCCGTTCGAAGGCGAAACCGGGCGCGTGCTGTGGCACCGGCATTCGCATCACCCGGCCGTGAGCGGCCACTGGCACGTGCAATGCGTCGACGAGATGAAGACAGCGCCGGAAAGCGGCCTGTTCGCAGGGCCGGTCTAACTGTCGCTACCGTTCACCTCCTGTCGTTACTCCTGTTGTTACATCAAGCGGCGAACCGGATGGAGAGGGGCTAACCGCCCCTTCGCGTTGCCGCTCTGTCGCGCGCCGGCGCGGCGCTATCGCTTCCCCGACTCCAACTCCAACTGCTCCAGCTGCTTCTCGGCTTCGTCGAAAGCCTGCCTGACCGCCGTATTGGGATCGTCGCTCGTGCAATGGCGCACGGGCTTCAGTTCGTGAGAAGGCGTGATCAGATCGAGCCGCGCGTCGTAGCGTGGATGATCGCGATCGCCGTTCGAACGCATGAGTTCGATGGCGAGGTGGCAGCCCGCAAGCCCGCTCGCAAAGCGAAAAAGGCGCACGAGCTGGGCACCGGCCTCTGCTTCTATCTGTGCCGATCCAGCAAAGCCGAGATAGACGATCTGCATGCCGATTCCCATGGTTACCTCCCGCCATCCGATGCGGCGCTCTGTTGCTGCTCATGAAGACTGCTCACGAAGGCCGTTCAAGCATTGGATCGAACGGTTGAGCGTTGTAGACATCATTGCCGCTTACGCCCTTTTCCCGTTGATATGCGTCAAGCAGGCTAATGCGCGCAGGGAACGTCCGCAGCGTCATGCGTGCGCGCAGCACGCGCGCCCACGTGCATGCGGTGAGCCCTTGACGACGATCAATCGCGCGCAACGGATGCCTCGTATCGTGGAATTCGCCGCCGGCATCGGCGCCGGCCACGAACCTTGAAAAGCTCATGTTGAAGAAGCGCCTTAGTTCAGCGCCCGCTGCGTCCAACCGGCGTGCGACGAGTGCAGTAGATGCCCACGCGCTGCCGCTCGGGCTGCCGGCGCGCGTGCGCCGGCTCGTGACGAGCCCCACGTATCTGCAAGCCGACGAAGACGCCGCCTTCCTGCAAAGCCCCGAAATGTGCGGCGTGCGGTTGCAGCTCGACTACTGGAAGACCGAGCAGCGCCTCCAGCAGCAGGCCATCGAGCACACGGTCGTGGTGTACGGCAGCACGCGCATTGCGGCACCCGCCGTCGCGCGGCGCCGGCTTGCCGAGGCGCGCGCGGCGGCGTCGGCGCAACCGGATGACGCCGAACAGGCGCGCGCCGTGAAAGTCGCCGAGCGCCTGCTCGCTCGCAGCCACTACTACGACGTGGCGCGCGAACTGGGCGAACTCGTGGGCAGCACCGCGGGCAGTTCGGTGCTGCCCAAGCTCGCCATCATCACGGGCGGCGGGCCCGGCATCATGGAAGCCGCCAATCGCGGCGCCTTCGAGCAGCACGCGCCCAGCATCGGCCTCAACATCTCGCTGCCGAGGGAGCAATACCCCAACCCCTACGTCACGCCGGATCTGTGCTTTCGCTTCCACTACTTCGCGATCCGCAAGCTGCATCTGCTCGAGCGCGCGAAGGCGGGCGTCTTTTTCCCCGGCGGCTACGGCACCTGCGACGAACTCTTCGAAGTGCTCACGCTGCTGCAGACCGGCAAGATCCAGCCGCTGCCCGTCGTGCTCGTGGGCGAGGCGTACTGGCGTAGCGTCGTCAACTTCGACTTCCTCGTGGACGAAGGCATGATCTCGGAGGCCGACACAAAGCTGTTCGTCTTCTGCGAAACAGCCGCCGACATCTGGGCCGCCATCATGCGCTGGCACGAGGCGGCAACGTGAAGCGGCGGCACGAACAGGCGGCATAAAGCGGCCACATAAAGCGGCCACATGAAGCGACCGCATGAAGGGGTGCACGCGCATGGTCCACGTGACTTGCCCATGCGAGCGCCAACACCACAAGGAGGCTGCGATGGACGAGGTCCCGGCTCCATCACGACAATCGCCCGGCGCAGCGACTGAAGCGCCGCGGCGCTCACCTCAGCTTGCACCGCAGTTCTCACAGCTAGCCGACGTAATCGACCAGCTTGCCGGCGAACTGCGCGGCGAAGCTCACGTGCGAGGCCGCATTCGCCTCGATACGCAGTTCGAACGCGACCTCGGCTTCGACAGCCTCGCGCGCGCCGAACTGCTCACGCGCATCGAACAGACCTTCAATACGCCGCTGCCGGTGGAGACGTTCGCGTCGGCGCTCACGCCTGCCGACGTACTGCGTGCCCTGCAAGCGGCGAGCGCAGCCATAGCCACACCCACAACCGCAGCACCGAACGTCGCCACGCAGGCAACACCCGCTGAACCGCATATCGTCGCCGTTGCACCCGCCACGCCGCAGATCACCCCGGCGAAGCCCGCTCTCGACGAACCCGCCGACGCCCTCACCCTCACCGCCGCCCTCGCCTGGCACGCCGGGCGTCACCCCGAGCGCACGCACCTGATCGTGCTCGAAGACGGCCTCACGGAAACGCCGCTCACCTACGGCGAACTCGACCGCCGGGCGCGCGACATGGCAGGCGGCCTGCGCGCGCTCGGCGTCGATCCCGGCGACACCGTTGCGCTGATGCTCGCCACCGGCTGCGACTACTTCGTCTCGTTCATGGCCGTGCTGATGTGCGGCGCGATTCCCGTGCCTGTCTATCCGCCCGCGAGCCTCGCGCAGATCGAAGAGCATGTGCAGCGGCACGCCGCGATCCTCGCCAACGCCCAGGTCAAGGTGTTGATCGCATTCGAAGAGGTCGCCACCGTCGCACGGCTGCTGCGCATTCGCGTAGCAACGCTTCAGCACGTCGTCACGCCCGCGCAGATCGTGCCGCGGCCGTTCGAAGCGCCGGCCGCCGCCTCGCCCGACGACATCGCGCTGCTCCAGTACACCTCTGGCAGCACGGGCGACCCGAAGGGCGTCGTGCTCACGCACGCGAACCTGCTCGCCAACCTCCGCGCCATGGGCACGCGCATGCGCGTGGACGCCGACGACGTGCTCGTGAGCTGGTTGCCGCTCTATCACGACATGGGACTGATCGGCGCGTGGATGGCGCCGCTCTACTACGGCCTGCCGTTCATCGTGACCTCGCCGCTCACGTTCCTCGCGCGGCCTCAGCGATGGCTCGCGATGATTGCGCGCTATCGCGGCACGATCACCGCCGCACCGAACTTCGCCTACGAGCGCTGCGCGCATCAACTGCCTGAGCGCGACCTGGAAGGGCTCGACCTCTCGTCACTGCGCTATGCATTCTGCGGCGCGGAGCCCGTGAGTCCGGCCACCATGCGCGCCTTCGCCGAGCGTCTCGCTCCATTCGGGTTGCGCGAGACCACCATCACGCCCGTCTACGGACTTGCCGAAAACACCCTCGGCCTGACCTTCCCGCAGCCGGGGCGCGGCTTGAGTGTGGACCGGATCGAGCGCGAGCCGCTCAACGCTCGGGGCATCGCGGTGCCCTCCCGCTCCGCAGATGCGAATGCGCTCGAACTCGTGAGCTGCGGCACGGTGCTCGACGGAACGGCGTTGCGCATCGTCGGCGACGACGGGCTCGAACTGCCCGAGCGGCGCGTAGGGCGCATCGAGTTTCGCGGCACGTCGGCTACGCGCGGCTACTATCGCAACCCGGCGCAGACGGCACGGCTGATCCGCGACGGCTGGCTCGATACGGGCGACCTCGGCTACCTGGCCCACGCGGAGCTTTTCATCACGGGTCGCGTGAAGGACATGATCATTCGCGGCGGACGCCACTTCTTTCCCTACGAACTGGAAGACGCGATCGGCCGGCTGCCCGGCGTCGTGCCGGGCGGCGTGGCCGTCTGCGGCAGCACGGATACGCGCAGCGGCACCGAACGCGTGGTCATCGTCGTGGAGACCGCAGCACCTTCGCCTGCCGATACCGCTACGGGAACCGATCACGCCGCGCTGCAGGCGCGGATCAACGCCGCGGCCATCGCGCTATACGGCGCGCCGCCGGAGGAAATCGGTTTCGTCGCGCCGCACAGCATCTTGAAGACGCCGGGCGGCAAGATTCGCCACGCGGCGACGCTGGAATGCTACGAGCGGCACGGCAAACGGCTGCCCGAACACCGCGTGTGGCGGCAACTCGCGGATATCGCCGCAGCCAGCCTCGCGCCGCTCTGGCATCGCGCGGTGCAACGCGTTGCGCGCACCGCACGCGGCCTCTACTGCTGGATCGCCTTCGCGCTGCTCGCGCCGCCCGTCTGGTTCGCCATCGCGTTCAGCCGGAACGTGCCGCGCAACTGGCGTATCGCCTCGGGCGCCTGCCGGCTGTTCCTGCGCGTAGCGGGTCTCGATGTGAGCGTTAAGGTGATGAACATCAAGGGCGAACCCGAAAGCGAACTTCATGCAGGCGGCGCGAAAACCACAGCGGTTCGTCCTATTCTCGCGGCCAATCACGCAAGCTATCTCGATGCCGTGGTGCTGCTCGCCGTGCTGCCCACTGTGTTGCCCCCGCCCGTGAACTTCGTGGCCAAACGCGAGTTCGCGACGCGCCCCTTCGCGGGACGCCTGCTGCGCGCGCTCGGCACATGCTTCGTGGAACGGACAGACTACCGGCGCAGCCTGGAAGACGAGGCGAAGCTCGTCGAAAGCGCAACCGCACCGGGGCACGACGCGCTGCTGTTCTTTCCCGAAGGCACCTTCACGCGCGCAGCGGGCTTGCGCGAGTTTCATCTGGGCGCGTTTCGCGCCGCGTGCCTCGCGCAGCGGCCCGTGGTGCCCGTCGCGCTCAACGGCATGCGTGCTGCGATGCGCGACGGCGAATGGATTCCGCGCGCCGGGTCCGTCACCGTCACGGTGATGCCGCCCATCTGGCCCGAAGGCCGCGACTTTGCCGCCATGACGCAACTACGCGACAGCACGCGCGCCGCCATTCTTTTGCACTGCGGCGAACCGGCGCTCGCCGTTGGCGCGCCGCAGACGCCGCCCGCCGTGTAGGGAAATGCTGAAGGCGTCGGCGATCCCTTACGCGAAGTTCAGCACGGTCTGATTTCGGTGGCGCACGCGCTATCCGATACTGGGTTCATGGAAAGAACGTTTTCGCCGCACCGCCTGCAACGCCTCCAATGCTCCTCGCTCCATTGACGTTGCCCGGCGTTCCCCTACGCGGCCAAGGAGACCTGCCATGTCCTACGCCATGTCCGTTGCCCGCTACAGCGATGCCGGCGCTGTCTATCCCGAACCGGAGCGCCGCGGTACGCCATACGCTGGCGAGCCGCGCACGCAGGAACGTGCCCAGCCGCAGCCTTCAGGCGCCGATGTCTGCTCGGAGGCCGACACGCTGCTCGCGCTTGCTCGCGAAGCGGGCATGCTCGTCACGCTCGACGGACAGATCGGCCGCGAGAAGTATCAGAGCGTGGCCGGGTCCGTGGCTTCGTTGCAGCGGTTTGCCGCTGCGTTGCGCGACATGCTGGTGGAGCAGGCGCCGGCCTGAAAGCGGTTGGGCGCAATGCTGCGCCTGCTCGCCGCCTCTTCCGCCTCGTCCGCCTCTTCCTCCTCGCGCGACACAAAAGCACCATAAAAAAGGCATCTAAATGCACACGGCATGTCTCGTACACCGCCGTGCGCAATAGCTCCGCAGTGGTTCATCACGCCGCATCCCGAATCGGTCATCCCGACTAACCCTGACTGATCCACATCAAACGCCGCCCCGGTTTCGCATGACTTAATGAGACGTCTCCCCACTGGAGTACCTCTCATGAAACCCCTGGCTCGTCACCTGCATGGCACGCCGCCTGGCGCGGCGCCCGTGCCGCCTGTTTCTTCAAGCACAACGTCCCCCCAACGTCTCAAACTCGGTCTGCTGACCGCGCTTGTCGTGGGTTCGATGATCGGCAGCGGCGTGTTCTCGCTGCCTCAAAACATGGCGTCGGGCGCGGGCGCCGGCGCCGTGCTGATCGGCTGGCTCATCACCGGCGCCGGCATGCTGATGCTCGCCTTCGTCTACCAGACGCTCGCGCTGCGCAAGCCTCAGCTCGACAACGGCATCTATGCGTATGCGCGCGCCAGCGCCGGCGACTTCGTCGGCTTCAACTCCGCGTGGGGCTACTGGGTCAGCGCGTGGATAGGCAATGTCGGCTACCTCGTGATCGTGTTCGGTACGCTCGGCTACTTCTTTCCGATCTTCGGCGAGGGCAATACGCGCGCGGCCATCGTGGGTGCCTCGGTCGCGTTGTGGATCATGCACTTCGTGATCCTGCGCGGCGTGCGCAGCGCAGCCGTGCTCAACGCCGTGACCACCGTCACGAAGATCGTGCCGCTCGTGCTCTTCATCGCCATTGCGGCTGCGGCGTTTCACGCGCAGGAGTTTTCCGCGGGCTTCTGGGGTAACCCGAAGCTGCCCGGCGTGCTCGATCAGGTGAAGAGCACGATGCTCATTACCGTGTGGGTGTTCATCGGCATTGAAGGCGCGAGCGTGTATTCGGCGCGCGCGCAGCAGCGCTCGGACGTGGGCCGCGCGACCGTGCTGGGTTTTGTGGTCGTGCTGGCGCTGCTGATGGGCGTTTCGCTGCTCTCGCTCGGCATCGTCTCGCAGCCCGAGCTGGCGGGCATGAAGAACCCCTCGATGGCCGGCGTGCTTCAGAAGGTGGTGGGTACCTGGGGCGCTGTGCTCGTCAACATCGGCCTGCTGGTTTCGGTGGGCGGCGCGCTGCTCGCCTGGACGCTGCTGGCTGCCGAAACGCTGTTCACCCCCGCAGGCGGCGGCGTGATGCCCGCGTTCCTCAAGCGCGAGAACGAGCACGGCGTGCCCGCAAACGCGCTGTGGGTCACCAACGGGCTCGTGCAGCTGTTCCTCATCGTCACGCTGGTTTCCAACGCGACGTACCTCGCGCTGATCTCGCTCGCCACGTCGATGATCCTCGTGCCGTATCTGTTCTCCGCCGTCTATGCAGCGCTGATCGCGGTGAAGGGCGACGGCTACACCGCGGGCGAAAGCGCGCGGTATCGCGACATCGGAATCGGAGCGCTGGCCGTGGTGTATTGCTGCTGGCTGCTCTATGCGGCGGGCCTCAAATACCTGCTGCTGAGCGCGCTGCTTTATGCGCCGGGCGTGGTGCTCTATGCGTGGGCCAAGCGCGAGCAGAAAGCGCGCATCTTCCAGCCGTTCGAAGCGGTGATTCTCGCTGCCATCGTCGGTCTCGCCATTGCCGCCGCGTGGCTGCTCGCCACCGGCAGCCTCAGTCTGTAACGCGGAGAACACATCGTGATATCTGGCGTCTATTCCGAAACCGGCAGGCTGCGCAAGGTGATCGTCTGCCGTCCGGGCCTGGCCCAGGCCCGGCTCACCCCGGCCAACTGCCGTGACCTGCTGTTCGACGACGTGCTGTGGGTCACCCAGGCCAAGAACGACCACTACGCATTCGTGAGCGCGATGCAGGAGCGCGGCGTCGAAGTGTTCGACACACACGACCTGCTCGCCGACGTGGTACGCAACCCCGAGGCGCGCGAATGGATTCTGTCGCGCAAGCTCGCGGCGGGGCAGATGGACGGCGAACTCGCGGCGCAACTGCGCCCCTGGCTCGACGAGATGAAGGCCGATGAACTCGCCACGCGTCTGATTGGCGGCATCGTAAAGGCCGAGCTGCCGTTCCGCCCCGCCGGCATCACCGCGGAGTGTCTGGATCACGCGGGCTTCGTGGTGCTGCCGCTGCCCAACGCGCTCTTCACGCGCGACAACAGCTGCTGGATCAACAACGGCGTCGTGCTGGGCTCCATGTACTGGCCCGCGCGCCGCCAGGAAACGCTGCTCACCACCGCGATCTACCGCTTCCATCCGCTCTTCGAAGGCGGCCCGCGCGTCTGGTGGGGCGACCCCGACGTGGACCACGGCGGCGCCACGATAGAAGGCGGCGACGTGATGCCGCTCTCGCCCGAAGTGGTGGCCATCGGCATGGGCGAGCGCAGTTCGCCGCAAGGCGTGGCGCAGCTTGCGCGCGCCCTCTTCGCGCAGCAGGGCGTAAAGCGCGTGATCGCGGCACAACTGCCGCGCTCGCGCGGCGCCATGCATCTGGACACCGTGTTCACGTTCTGCGACCACGATCTCGTCACGATCTTCCCGGAAGTGGTGAACAGCATTCACACCATCAGCCTGCGCCCCGGCGACCGCGAAGGCGAACTCGACGTGCGCGCCGAAACGGCGCCCTTCCTCGACGTGGTGGCCGGTGCCATCGGCGTGCCGAAGCTGCGCACGGTGGCCACGGGCGGCGACGAATGGGAAGCCGAGCGCGAGCAATGGGACGACGGCAACAACGTGATTGCGCTCGCACCCGGCGTGGTGGTGGCCTACAACCGCAACGTCTACACCAACACGCTGCTGCGCAAGGCCGGCGTGGAAGTCATCACCATTCCGAGCGGCGAACTGGGCCGCGGGCGCGGCGGCGGCCATTGCATGACCTGCCCCATCGAGCGCGACCCCATCTGACTTCACGCGGCCGGCGCACGGTTCACGTCGCACCTCGCACGTCACCTCGCACGTTCGTTGCCGTTCGTTACGGAAACGTTGTGCGCCGGCCTCTTCAAGACGCCCCAACAGGCTCAAGGAAACCGACACCATGGCATTCAATCTTCGCAATCGAAGCCTGCTCAACATGCAGGACTTCAGCCCACGCGACATCCGTTTTCTGCTCGACCTCGCCGCTGAACTCAAGCGCGCGAAGTACGCGGGCAACGAAGTGCCGCGCCTGAACGGCAAGAACATCGCGCTCATCTTCGAGAAGACCTCCACGCGCACGCGCTGCGCGTTCGAAGTCGCGGTGCACGACCAGGGCGGTCACGTCACGTATATCGATTCGGCCGGCTCGCAACTGGGCCGCAAGGAATCGCTGAAGGACACGGCGCGCGTGCTGGGCCGCCTTTACGACGGCATCGAATACCGCGGCTTCCATCAAACCGCGGTGGAAGACCTCGCGCAGTATTCGCACGTGCCGGTATGGAACGGCCTCACCGACGAATTCCACCCCACCCAGGTGCTGGCCGATCTGCTCACCATGGAAGAGTTCGGCGAACGTCCGCTCGATACGATGTCGTTCTGCTATCTGGGCGACGCCCGCTTCAACATGGGCAACTCGCTCCTGATCGGCGGCGTGCAGATGGGCATGGACGTGCGTATCGCCGCGCCGCGCGCCCTCTGGCCCGAAGAGCATCTCGTCGCACAGATGCGCGAGCTGGCCCAAACCACGGGCGCGCGCGTGCAACTGCTCGAAGATCCGGCCGAAGCGGTCAAGGGTACGGATTTCGTCTACACGGACGTGTGGGTCTCCATGGGCGAACCCGTGGATGCCTGGGGCGAGCGCATCGCGCTGCTCAAGCCCTATCAGGTGAACTCGGCTTTGATGCGTGCCACCGGCAAGCCGCGTGCGCGCTTCATGCACTGCCTGCCGTCGTATCACAACCTCGAAACGGAAACGGCGCGCCAGGTCCACGAAAAGTACGGCCTCACGGAACTCGAAGTGACCGACGAGGTGTTCGAGTCCGAAGCTTCCATCGTGTTTTCGCAGGCGGAAAACCGCATGCATACGATCAAGGCCGTGCTCGTCGCCACCCTCGCCTAGCACGGCGCCGGCGTGCCACGCGAAGGCGCGGCGCGCCGGCGAGCACAAGCCAACGAAGGAATCCTCATGCGAATTCTCGTCGCCCTTGGCGGCAACGCGCTGCTCAAACGCTCGGAGCCGCTCACCATTCCGAACCAGATCGCCAATACGCGGCGCGCGGCGTCGCAGATCGCGAAGCTCGCCGCCGGCAATCAGCTGGTGGTCGCGCACGGCAACGGGCCGCAGGTCGGCATGCTCGCGCTGCAGTCGGCAGCGGGCGGCAACGCCTCGGCCACGCCGCTCGACGTGCTC
Organism: Paraburkholderia kururiensis JCM 10599 = LMG 19447; assembly: GCF_003986935.1. GTDB lineage: Bacteria > Pseudomonadota > Gammaproteobacteria > Burkholderiales > Burkholderiaceae > Paraburkholderia > Paraburkholderia kururiensis. The sequence continues at coordinate 26,511 of NZ_RJZE01000009.1, forward strand.
GATGCCGAGTCTGAAGGCATGATCGGCTATCTGCTCGAACAGGAGCTGGCGAATGCGCTGCCGCGCGAGCGCGCGGTGGCCACGCTGCTCACGCGCGTGGAGGTGGACCCCGAAGACCCGGCGTTCGGCCATCCCACCAAGCCGATCGGCCCCGTGTACCCGAAGGAGGACGCCGAACGGCTCGCCATTCGCAACCGCTGGTCCATTGCGCCGGACGGCGCCGGCTTCAGACGCGTGGTGGCGTCGCCGAAACCGCAGCGCATCGTGGAGATCGACCCGATTCGCTGGCTGCTCGCGCACGACACGGTAGTGATCGCCGCGGGCGGCGGCGGCATTCCGGTGGCCACCGCGCCGGACGGCAAGGGGCTCACGGGTGTGGAAGCGGTGATCGACAAGGACCTGTGCAGCAGCCTGCTCGCCCAGCAGCTCGAAGCCGACCTGCTGCTGATCGCCACGGACGTGGACGCCGTCTACCTCGACTGGCACACGCCGCGCGAGCGTGCGCTGCGCGAGGTCGCGGCGTCGGAGCTGCGCAAGATGCCGTTCGCGGCGGGATCGATGGGACCGAAGGTGGAAGCGGCCTGCGCGTTCGCCACGCAGACGGGGCGCCCTGCGGTGATCGGCGCGCTGGATCGGATCGAAGAGATGGCGAAGGGCACGGCGGGCACGCGGGTCACGGGGTAACGTTCAGGGCTTGATGCAGGGCGTGGCGGGGCGCGGCGCGGCGCTCCGTATCTCGCCACGCATCTCTGTCTCGCATGTCCGCCTCGAATCTCCGCGTCGCAACTCGCCGCCTAAAACCCTCAAGTACGGTGCTTTTCCTCGAAGTGCGATTGCCGGCCTGTCACGAGCCATAGCTCGGAGAGAAATCCCGAGGCCGCTTCGAGCAGGTCGTCGAACGCGACGATGCCGATCAGTTCGTCCGCGTCGCCCAGTACCGGCAGGCGCCGAACGCCATGCAGCCGCATACGGCGCAGCAGTTGCCACTCGTCTTCCCATTCGTATGCCGATACGACGGGCGTAGACATCATCTCGCTCACAAAGAGCTTCGCGGGATCGACCTCTTTCGCGACGACGGAAAGCACGATGTCGCGGTCCGTAATCACGCCGAGCGGAATGCGGCCCGACGCCGACTCCTCCACCACGATCAGATCGCCCACGTGGTGATTGCGCATGAGCCGCGCCGCTTCGAGCACCGTGGTGTCCTGACGGCACGTGACGACATCGCGGGTACAGATGGTTGCTGCATTCACTTCACGCCTCCTGGATACGTTTTGCCCGCTTGATGCCGGGCTTTCGTGCGACCTTTCGTGCAACTTTTCGTGCGCCCTCGCGCCCGGTCTTGCTTTCGTGTGCGTGCACACCAATGGGTTGAGTTCCATCAACAGCCACCGCGGCTCGCTTCGTAAATTGAAGCTATTGCGACGCTTTCCACGCATCCCAGACCTTCCGTCATGCGGCGTCGCTCACTCGAGGAGAGCAACATGGTTGCCGGTGTTCTGCTATGGATTGCCCTTGCGGCATTCGTCCCTTACGTCCTGACGCCCGGTGTCGAACACGCCATTCGACAGGACGGCAAACCCGCGGCTTCGATGCCGCAAAACGCGCCGGGCAGTTCGCCCGCCGATGCGTCGCCCGCGGTGTCGCCTGGTGCGACGGTGCCTGGGCCATTGCCTTCCGCATTGCCTGCGGCCTCGCCTTCCTCATTGACCAGGTCCGCTACCGCAACCCGCTTGCCTGCCCCGGCGCGCAACGAGGGCTGACGCGATTCCCGCGAAGCGCGCGGCGCTTGCAGCCCGCTTGTAGCCCGCTTGCCGCGCGCTCGCCTCTCGAACGCGTCTTCTCACATGTCGAACGCGTTCGCCATCTTCAGTTCGATCCACGTCATCCCTTCGCGCAGGCCCTCCAGCACCGCCTCGCGCTCGCTCGCGAACGTGCGGGCGTGACGGAAGCGGTGCTCGAACAGCTTGTCGCCGGCCCGCTCGTGCGTCACACAGATCTCGCACACGTAGCCGTGCGAACCGTCTGCGCCATGCACCTCATGCGCGCCATGCACCCCGGGCGCGCCGCCCGGCGCCGGCGCCGTCTCCACCGCCACGGACCAGTGCCCTTCGTGTACGTTGCCGAGGATGGTCATGGTTGGCCTCTGCGGCAGGCGCGCCGCTGCGTCACCACACTCACCGCATGCACTGCACGCATCGCATGCATCGCACTGGCCGTGCCGGTTGCTTCAGTGGCATCGCGAGTTGCGTGGCGAGGTGCGCAATGCGTTGCATGATTCATGTCGATCCGCTGCACGGCGCATCACTCCACGACGAGGTTGTCGATCACGGCGCGCACGCCCGGCGCGGACCACGCCGCGCCGCGGGCCACCTGCCGCTCCGCGTACGAGCCCACCTTGCCCGAGAGCGTCACCGTGCCGTCCTGCACCTTGATCTGGATGTGCTTCGTCTCGCGTTCCGCGTGCCGCTGCATCGCCTTGGCAATGTTCGTACCGATGTCTTCGGAATCCACGTCGCCGCGCACGTCGATGCGGTTCGACACACCCGTGACGCCGCGCATCTGCGAAACCGCGCGATTCGCAATGTGGCTCTGATACGCCCACTCCACCTCGCCGCTCAACGTGACCCAGCCCTTCTCGACCTGCACCTTCACGTCGTCCTCGCGCAGGCCCACGGTCCAGCGCAGCACGGAACGCACGGCGTTGGCGATATCTTCGTCGGTGCGCACGTCGTCGCCGAGCAGCCGCACGTGCATCTCCACCACCACGGCCTTCACGCCGGCCACGCGATGCGCGGCCTTCTCGGCCGCCACCTTTTCCGCGTAGCTCGACGGATGCCCCGAGAGCGTCACGATGCGGTCCGACACTTCCACGCCGATGTCCGTCGCCTTCACGGCCGGGTCCCACTCCAGTTCGTCTTCCACGTCCTGCTTCAATTGCGCGTCCGTCTTCATCGCCTTCTCCTCGCTGCCGCCGCAGTTGCAAGATGAGTTGCCAAATGAGCGAGCCAGATAAGTGCACCCGTTCACCCGGGCTGTCTGCCTGCGAAATCCAGGCACGCAGGCTCGCCCATGCAGACCCAGCTTTGCATGCGGGTGGGGGCCTGTTTCTGATGCAGGTCAACGGCGCCCCCAGCGCCTCATTTCGGCCTTCTGGCGACAACTGGCCCATCACGCGACGCACGCAAAACGCGATGCGCACGCGCGGTCGCAACCGGCTCGAATCGAGGCGACACCCGCCCCCTCTGCGGCGCGGGTGCTTCGATGGAAAGGTCTTTTACGCCACCGGGCGGTTGACTGAAATCAAGCGCGCCGGGGCGCCAACCCGCTATCGTGAAAAGGCAGCGCGCGGCGCTCGCGCGCACCAATATCCACCGTCACGCACAACGGAGTGGGACATGAGCCAGAAGCAACTCCTGACATACAAGCCGGCGCCTGCCACGCAGCCGCCGAAGCCGCAAGGCGAAACCCCGCCGGTCATCGAGCTGCCGCAACCCGACCTGCGCTCGGGCCTGCCGCTCATGACGGCGCTTTCGTTTCGCACGAGCACGCGCGAGTTCGCGCCCACGTCGCTCTCGCCCGCCATACTCGGCGAACTGCTCTGGGCCGCGGACGGCGTGAACCGGCCGCTCACGGGCGGGCGCACCGCACCCTCGGCGCACGCATTCAACGAGGTCGACATCTACGCGGCGCTGCCCAACGGCGTGTACCGCTACGACGCGCCGCAACACCGGCTGGTGCTCAAGCACGCCGTGGACGCGCGCAACATGACGGGCTATCAGGACTTCGTGGGCGCGGCGCCGCTCGATCTCGTCTACGTAATCCGTATGTCGGCGCTGCTCAGCATGCCGCAGTCGCAGCGCGAAACGTTCGCCGCCGTGGCCGCGGGCGCCATCGCGCAGAACGTGTCGCTGTATTGCGCATCGGCGGGGCTCGCCACGGTGGTGCGGGGCTGGATCAACCATCGCGTGCTGTCCGATGCGTTGAGCCTCAACGAAGACGAGTTGCCCATCCTCGCGCAGACAGTGGGCCTGCCTGCGGTGCAGGCAGCGCGTTGAGGTGTCGCAGGTGAAATGCCGCAGATGAAATGCCGGAGGTAGCGCGGGGCCGAGTGACCGAAGCGGCTCAAGCGGGACTCCGGCGAAACCCCGGTGAGATCAACGCGAAACCCAGGCGGGACTCAGACGCGGCTGCGGACGCAGTTCAAACCCGGTCCAAGCCAGCTTCAAGCGGGGACTCAGGCGGAATTCAAGCGCGCGTCAAACCGGCTCGGCTTGCTTCACGTCACGTTTCAGGCGGCCTCGAACACATGCCGGAACATCTGCACGAATTCGTCGAAGCGCTCGCGCGCGAGCCTGTTGATGCCGCCCGCGGCCATGCGTCCGCCGCCTGTCGCGAAGCTGCGGCACAGCCGGTCCGCGCCGTAGGGCAAGCCGACGGGCGCGCGCACGCTCACGGTGAAATCGCCGCACTGCGTCGCGGAAAGCACCGCATGTGCCCGCTGCGGCTCCGCGTTCGCCAGCGCATTCGCGAACGCACCGCGCACGCGGCGCGACCACGCCGCGTCGGGCAGCACATAGACGCTGCCGCACGTCAGTTCCGCGGCGGGCCGCTGCTGATGCGCAAGCGCCATGTCGCGCCGACGGCTGTCGGCAAGCTGCTCCACGAGCGAGGTGGTCGCAATGAATTCGAACGGGTCCGCGTAGGGCCGTACGGCGCGATAGAGCGCGGCGGGCGGCACGATGAGATCGGCCTCGCTGTCGCCGTAGGCGTTGTAGTTCATGGCCTCGCCGAGTTCGCGCAACTGCTGCTCGTCGCGCTCGGCAAGCCTCGCCTGCACGGCCAGTGCATGCGCCGGTCCCATGAGGTTGTCGCCGAACGCGCCCGCAATGGCCCACAGGCGGTGCTTGCCGCGCAGGTGTCGGTCCACGATCAGACTGGTGCAAACGTCCGGGGCCGGATCGATATGGGCCGCAAGCAATGCGTGCACCGGCACGGCGCCGGCATAGTGATGATCGAAGAACTCGACGTCCACGCCCCGGTCGAGCAGCGCGACGAGCGGCGCGTGGTTCGTCTCGAGCGAAACGTCGAGCACGGTGACGGAGTCTCCCGCCGCGGCCACGGCTTCGACGCGCTGCAGCAGCGCCACGTCACGCTTCGCGCCGGTGACGAGCGTAGCCTCCATGGGCTGCTCGAGCCGCAGCTGATGGAGAGCGCAGATACCGTCGGCATCGCCGTTGAATACATCGAAGTGCTTCATGAACAGGAACGCGTCAATGCAGTGAGCGCAGCAAGCGCAGGCAGGCCAATCGAAGCGAGGCAATCTTCATGATGGACCAGACGGACCTGAAATTGTTCGCGCTCGGTGCGACGCGCGAGTTCGGCGCGCGCATCGCCGCGCAGCTGGGCATCGCATTGAGCGAACACGAAGAGCGCGCATTCGAAGACGGCGAGCACAAGACGCGCCCCCTCGTGAACGTGCGCGGCAGCGATGTCTATGTGGTCCATTCCCTCTACGGCGACGCGCACGAAACCGTGAACGACAAGCTGTGCCGCCTGCTGTTCTTTCTCGGCGCATTGAAAGACGCTTCGGCCGCGCGCGTCTGCGTGGTCGTGCCCTATCTCGCCTACGCGCGCAAAGACCGCAAGTCGCAGCCGCGCGACCCCGTCACCACGCGTTACGTCGCCCAGCTGTTCGAAGCGGTGGGCACGGACCGCATCGTCACGCTCGACGTGCACAACCTCGCCGCCTGGCAGAACGCGTTTCGCAGCTGCCGCACCGAGCATCTGGAGGCCAATGGCCCCTTCGCCGCATGGTTCGCATCGCGTCTTGCGAACGAGGACGTCGTGGTGGTCTCGCCCGACGCGGGCGGCATCCGGCGCGCCGAAGACTTCCGGCTGCGGCTCGCGGCACACCTCGGCCGGCCCGTGGAGGCCGCCTTCGCGGGCAAGCTGCGGGCGGGCGGCGTGGTCACGGGCAAGCCGATCGTGGGCGACGTGAACGGGCGCTGCGCCGTGATCGTGGACGACCTGATCGGCACCGGCACCACACTTGCGCACGTCGCCGCGGACTGCCGCGCATTGGGCGCGCGGACGGTGTACGCCGCGGCCACGCACGGGCTCTTCATTGGCGCGGCGGCGCAGGTGCTGGGCACGGGCGTGCGGGCTGGCTCGCAGGATGGCGCGCGCTCGCAGAGCACCGCGGCGCCGGTTCACGGTGCCGCCTCCACCGAACCGGCGCCCACTCGCAGCTCCGCCTCCACCTCCGCCGAACCGACGCCCGCTCGCGACACCCCCTGCGCACAACCGGCGTTCGAACAGGTCGTGATTACCGATACCGTGCCGCCGTGGCGCGTGCCACCCGGCGCGCTTCTCGACAAGCTCACCGTACTCGATACCGCGCCGCTCTTCGCCGAGGCCATCGCGCGCATTCACACGGGCGGCTCGATCGTGGAGTTGTTGCAGCACTGAGGCGTCTCGGCGAACGCGCGCGCGCCGCGCTGCGCGTGCAGTTGCGCGAGTGCCAGGTATTGCGCCGCGCGCTCGCGCCAATGCACGACCGCCTGCGACCCCGACCGGAACGCGCGCTCGCGCAGGTGCCACGCGGCAAGCCGCGCGCGCACCGCCCCGCGGTAGCTCTGATAAAAGTTCACGAGCGCCGCATCGACGCGCGCCCCGCCCGCCTCCCCATAAGCCTCGCCGTACGCCTTGAGCAACGCCCGCGCGAAAACGGGCGCGCCCAGCCGCTCGCATTCCAGCGCGAGGTAGCCAATTTCGTCGAGCACGTCGAGCGTTCGCAGGCTCTGCGAAAACTCAAGGCAATCGATCACGGCAACCGGCGGCGCAAGGCACACGTGTTCGGGCCTTAAGTCGCCGTGCCCTTCCACCACCCAGCCGCCGTGCACGCGCTCGTCGAAGCACGCGGCGTGGTTGGCCAGCATTGCGCGCTGCTGCGCGCAGAGCGCGGCCACCTCGTTAGCGGGCAGGCCGAACGCCGGCTTGCAGAGTTCGCGCTCGTTTTCGTCGATGCCTTCGCGCAGCGTGCTTCGGTAGGTCTCAGGCGTCCATGGCGCGGCGGCGAGCGAGCGATGAAACGCGGCGAGGCGCTCCGCGATGTTTCGCGCGTCGCGTGCCGTGGCGGTCTGGTGGGCGAGCGCCCAGTCGAGCATCTGATCCGCGCGCAGGCGTTTCATCTTCACGAGCCAGTCCACCACGGTGCCTTCGCCGCCGGGACGCAGCACGCCCTCGGCGTCGAGCGTGAGCGGCACCACGCGCTGATAGACGCCGTTCGCGAGCCGCCGGTTGAGCCGCAACTCTTCCTCGCAGAAGTGGCGGCGGGCCTCCAGCGTGCGGAAATCCAGCTGTTCGTAGCGCACCGGCTTCTTGAGCTTCCACGCGTGACCGTTGGTGAGAAAGACCCACGACATATGGGTTTCGATGCATTGCACGGCCTGCGGCCGCTCGGGCCAGGCGGCCGGATCGCGCAGCCGTTCGACCTTCGCGTCGAGCGTCAGGGTGGCGGGGGCGCGGGGCTTTCGCGGTCTCGTCATGATGGGCGGCGGGTCATGTCAGACGATGCGGACGATGCGGACAACGCACGCGGTGAAAGTACACGGCGCCTGCCGGCCTCACGAAACGGCAGCGCGGCATGCGGACCACGTCAGCTCCGCGTGACAGGGAGGGGTCCGCGAGCGCCTTGCGGCACGGCGGCGGCGTGACCAGCCGACCTGGCGCCGGCGTCCGCGGATGCGCCATGCCCGCGCCCCTTGCCCATCGTGCGTGCGAGAAGCGGCCGCAACTGTGCGAGCGTGCGCGTGTTGAGCACGTCGCGCTTCGTCAGCCAGCCGCGCCGTGCCTGGCCGATGCCGGTATCGAGATGGCGAAGGTCGTCGGTGCTGTGCGCGTCGCTGTTCACCGAAACGAGCACGCCCGCCTGCGCGGCCTCGCGGCACGCAACGTCTTCCAGGTCGAGCCGCTGCGGCTGGGCGTTGAGTTCCAGGTAGCAGCCGCGTTCGTGCGCGTGCGCGATCACGCGCGCAAGGTCGAGATCGTAGGCGTCGCGTTCGCCGATCAACCGCCCCGTGGGGTGCGCGAGGATCGTGAAGTGCAGGTGGTCCATGGCGCGCAGCACGCGTGCGGTCTGGGCCTCGCGCGAAAGGTTGAAGTGGCTGTGCACGGCGCCCACCACGAGGTCGAGCCGCGCGAGCACGTCGTCGGGCAGATCGAGCCGGCCGTCTTCGAGAATGTCCACCTCGATGCCTTTCAACAGCACGATGCCGCCGAGTGTTTCGTTCAGGCGGTCGATCTCGTCGATCTGCTGCGCGAGGCGCGCGGCGTCGAGCCCGTGCGCCACGCCGAGGCGCTGCGAGTGGTCGGTGATGGCGAGATAGTCGAGGCCGCGTTCGCGCGCCGCGAGCGCCATCTCGCGCAGGCTGTTGCGGCCGTCCGTGGCGTTGGTGTGCGCGTGCAGGTCGCCGTGTAGATCCTTGCGCTCCACCAGCGCGGGCAGCCGGTCTTCGCGCGCCGCGTCGATCTCGCCGCGGTCTTCGCGCAGTTCGGGCGGCACCCATGCCAGCCCGATCGCGGCATACACCGATTCTTCCGTCGTACCCGCGATGCGGTGCTCGCCGCGAAACACGCCGTACTCGTTGATCTTCAGATCGCGGTCTTGCGCCATGCGGCGCATCGCGATGTTGTGCGCCTTCGACCCCGTGAAGTACACGAGCGCGGCGCCGAAGCACTCCGGCACCACCACGCGCAGATCCACCTGGAGCCCGCACTTGAGCACGATGCTGGCGCGCGTCTCGCCACTCGCGAGCACCTGCGCCACCTCGTCGTAATGCGTGAAGCGCGCCGTGACGGCGGCGGGCTGATGCGCGGTCACAAGAATGTCCAGATCGCCCACGGTTTCGCGCATGCGCCGGAAGCTGCCGGCTGCCACGGCCTGCACGACGCCGGGCGTCGCGCGCAGGTACGCGAGCAGCGGCTCCAGATATTGCGCCGCGAACGGCAACAGGAACCGCCGCTCGCGATGCTGGAGCCTCTTGCTGAGCGCTTCGCCGATATGCGCCTCGGTCTTCTCGCCGAAGCCGGGCAGCTTGCGGATGGCGCCCGACTGCGCGACTTCGCGAAGCTGCTCGAGCGTATCCACATGCAACGCGTCGTGGAGCATGCGCACGCGTTTGGGGCCAAGGCCCGGCACGTCGAGCAACTCCACGATGGCGGGCGGCAATTCCTTGCGCAGCCGCTGAAGCAGCGCGCACGAGCCGGTGGCGGCAATCTCGCGCAGCTTTGCGGCGAGGTCGGTGCCGATGGCTGGGATGTCGTCCAGCGCCTCGCCCTTGGCGATCATCTGCGCCACGTCGCGCCCGTAGCCGCCCACGGTGCGCGCCGCGTTGCGGTAAGCCCGCACGCGAAACGGATTCGCGGCTTCGATTTCGAGCAGGTCCGCGATCTCGGAAAACACCGCGGCGAAATCGGCGTTATGGACCGGCATGGTGAGGCTCGTTCGGGGAACTGGCCATGGCCGGTTCGGGCGCGGCCCCGGAGGCTGGCTCAGCGGGCGATGCGCTTGCCGGTTCCGCGTAAGGTTGGGCGCCGGATTGAGCGCCGGGTTGGGCCGCACGCGCCGCGGCGGGCGGCGTCGCGGTGGCAGTGGCGCCAGCGGGGTCGGCGACCTCGCCTTCGCTCTCGCCCGCTTTCGCGTCTTCACCCGCAATCAACCGCAACAACGTCTCGTGATCGAGCACTTCCTGTTCGAGCAGCCGCTGTGCGATTCGCTCCAACGCGTCGCGGCGCGCCATCAGCGTGCGCATCACACGCTCGTGCGACTCGGCGAGCAGCCGTCGCACTTCCTCGTCGATCAATTGCGCCGTGCTCTCGCTGCAACGCTCGCCCGAAGCGCCCGGCGCGAACGGGAACGGCGCATTGCCGTCGGCGTCGCCGAACGTGGCGAGGCCAATGCGCTCGCTCATGCCGTAGCGCGCCACCATGTGCCGCGCCATCGCGGTGGCGCGCTCCAGATCGTTCTCGGCGCCCGTGGAGACGTCGCCGAACGCGATTTCTTCAGCCACGCGGCCGCCCAGGAGCGCGTCGAGCCGGTCGAGCAGTTCGCTTCGGCGCAGCACGTAGCGATCTTCCGTAGGCACCTGCTGCGTGTAGCCGAGCGCCGCCACGCCGCGCGGAATGATGGACACCTTCTTCACGGGGTCGCAATGCTCGCGGCTCTGCGCCACCAGCGCGTGGCCTGCTTCGTGGTGCGCAATGATGATCTTCTCGTGCTCGTTCATCACGCGGCTCTTGCGTTCCATGCCGGCCATGGCGCGGTCGATGGCTTCGTCGAAGTCCGCCATCTCCACGGCCGGCTTTTCGAGTTCGGCGGCGTGCAGCGCGGCCTCGTTCACCACGTTCGCGAGGTCGGCGCCAACGAATCCCGGCGTGCGCGCCGCGAGTTCGCCCAGATCGACGTCCGCCGCCAGCTTCACGTGCTTCACGTGCACCGCGAGAATCTGGCGGCGCCCGGTCACGTCCGGGCGGTCGATGGCGATGTGACGGTCGAACCGGCCCGGACGCAGCAGCGCCGGGTCGAGTATCTCGGGTCGGTTGGTGGCGGCCATGATGATGACGCCCGAGTTCGGCTGGAAGCCGTCCATCTCCACGAGCAACTGGTTGAGCGTCTGCTCGCGCTCGTCGTTGCCCGAGGTCACGCCCGCGCCGCGCACCTTGCCGAGCGCGTCGAGTTCGTCGATGAAGACGATGCAGGGCGCCTTCTGCTGCGCCTGCTCGAAGAGGTCGCGCACGCGCGCGGCGCCCACGCCCACGAACATCTCCACGAACGCCGAGCCGCTGATCGAGAAAAACGGCACCGCCGCCTCGCCCGCCACGGCCTTGGCGAGCAGCGTCTTGCCCGTGCCCGGCGCGCCCACGATCAGCACGCCCTTCGGAATCTTGCCGCCGAGGCGCCGGTAGCGCTCCGGGTTGCAGAGGAACGCGACGATCTGCTGAAGCTCGGCCTTGGCCTCGTCGATGCCGGCGATGTCGTCGAAGGTGATGCCGGTTTCCTTCTGCACGTAGACGCGCGGCTTGCTCTTGCCAATGCCCGTGAAGTCCTGCAGACCGCCTGGCCGGCGCATGAGCAGCGTCCAGAACAGGAAAAAGCCCACGAGCGGCAGCACCCACGAGAGCAGCGAGCCGAGCCACGTGCTCTCCGCCACGCCGCGATAGCGGATGCCCGCCGCGGTGAGGTTGTCGATCAGGTGGTCGTCGGGCACGCGCGTGGTGGAAAAGCGCCACGGCGCGCCGCCTTCCTTGACCGCGGCGGCGTCGGATGCAGGCAATGCGGCTGCCGCGTCCGGCATGCGCAAGGTGCCCGCGATCGTCGTCGGACCGATTTCAAGGTCTTGCACCTGAGCGGACGCCACGAGCCGGTGAAAGTCGCTGTAGGCGATGGTGGTGCTCGTCGTCTTCAGCATCAGCAGTTGCACGATGACGATCGCGACGAACGTCATCGTGATGAGCACGCCCGTGTAGTCGCTTTTCTTTTCCATGGACCTCTGCCGTTTTCCGCCTCGTTGCGGTGGTCTCGTCGCGATGCCTATTTACCCGTCGCGCCGCGCGACCACGCGCCGCGCAACAGGGCTTCGTTCTCGCCGTAGCTGATGGTGAGTTCGCCCTGGTGGGCTCTGAGCATCGCTTCGCCCAGCCGGCGCACGAGATGCGGGCCCGTGGTGCGCACCACCACCTGGCCGTCGGCGGAATCGATCGCCATGATGCGTTCGAGCGGATGCTCCTTTTCCTCGCCCGCGGCCTGGTTGCGCAAGAGGCCGAGCACGTCGTCGACGTGAGCCTGCAGGTAGTCGCCCGAGAGCACGAGTTCGCCCGCGGGCGCGCCTTCCAGAATGCGGCGGCACGCGGGGCAGACGATCTGGCGCGCGTCGTCCGCCGCGGCGCGCCAGGTCCAGCGGCCGTTTTCACAGGTCGCGCCGCACTGGCTGCAAGTGGTTCCGCCTGCCTCACGCTTCGGCTGACGGTAGCTGTCGTCGGTACGGGCGCCGGGTTGATGGTCGCGGCGCATTTTCGTGCCGCCGGGTTCAGTGGAACGGGTCATGATGTGTGTCCTCTTCCTCTATATCTGCTTCGACTATCTGCTTTGGCATCGGCCTGCGTATCTGCCTGTGCATGCGCTTCGGTACCGGCTTCGATACCGGCTTTGATGCCCTCTTTGACCAGCCGCGCAACGGCGGACCGGTGAAACTGCTGACGGCTCAATGCCGCGCCCGCGTCACGCCACGTTGAGATGGTCCACCACGGAGCGCACGCCTCTTGCCGACCACGCCGCCCCGCACGCCGCGCGCTTCTCGGCGAGCGAACTCACGGTGCCGGTGAGCGTGACGATGCCGTCGCGCGCGTCGATGGCAATGCCCGCGAATTCGCGTTGCGCGCGCCGCGCAAGTGCCGCGGCAATCTGCGTGCCGACGTCCGCGGCGGCTTCGTTCGCGCGCACCGCGATCTGGTTCATCACGCCCACCACGCCGCGCATGCGCGAGACGAGCATTTCGGCCGCGTGGCGCTGGTAGCCCCAGTCGACCTCGCCCGAGAGCGTGACGCAGCCGCGCTCCACCTCGACCTGGATGGACTCTTCGTCGAGCCCCTCCTGCCACTTCAGTGCGGAGACGATGGCCTGCGCCAGTTCCTCGTCGGAACGTGCGCCCGGCGGCGGCTCGGGCACGTCGAGTTCGAGCACGAGCGCGCGGCAGCCGCCCACGCGTTGCGCGGCCTTCTGGGCCGCGATCTTCTGCGCGCAGCTCGACACCGAGCCGCGCAGCGTGACGATGCGGTCGTGGACCGCCACTTCGATGCTGCGCGCGTCGAGCGCGGGGTCCCAGTACAGCTCCTGTTCGATGTCCTGCTTGAGTGTTGCATCGGACTTCATGAGGCGTCTCCTGCGCGGTGAAGTGCACGTGAATGGAAGAGCAAGGCGCGAGAAATGCGTGAGCAACGAATGCGTGAGCAACGCGCGAGATTCGGCCTCCAGCATCGCGCACACGCCCTGGCAAATGTTGATACCGATCAAGCGGGCGCCACCCTGCTCAAACGGCCGCGAAACGCGAATAACGGGGATGCGGTGCTGCGCGCGCCGCCGCTGCGGGGCGCGCACGGCCAAAGGCGGCTTCTCGTGGGCGCGTAACCGTTTTCACGGGGGCGGACCCGCTTGACTCAGATCAAGCCAGCAAGGGCGCTCGACGGGTCGAATACGTCCAACGCGGCGAAATGCGGCCTCGTGCCGCTTGCCCGATAGCGATTGACCGAAGCGGCAATGAACCGGCGATTCGGGCGCGCAACCGCCGCGCGGGTGCGCACAAGCGCGCCATGGCAATGAGACATCGACGAAACGTCGGCAGAACGCGGTAACTGGCATACCCAGGCACACCGAGGCACACAGCAAGGCACAGAGCAAGGCACACAGCAAGGCACACAGCGGGCAAAGAACAGGCAGAGGCTTGAATGCAACAATTTTTCGGACGGGGGTGGCGTATGTTTGCGGCAGGTATTGGCTGGACGACCTGCATGGCCTGGGCCGGCGGCGCGGGTGGCGCGCCGGTGGGTAGCGCACCGGACCCGCAGGGCACACGGGAAGTCGCGATTCTCGTTTATCACCGCTTCGCCGAAACGGCGGAAGATTCGATGACGGTGCGCACACAAACCTTCGAGGCGCAGCTGCGCTTCCTGCGCGAGCACGGCTATCAGTTCGTGCCGCTGCGCGACGTGGTGACGTGGCTGCGCGCGCAGCAGGACGAGGCGAAACGTGCGCCCGCGAATGCATCTGCTGGCGGGCCGGCCAGCACACCCGTCACGCTGCCGCTCAAGGCCGTGGCCCTCACCGTGGACGATGGGCACCGTTCCGTCTACGACGTGATGCTGCCCATCGTGCAGCGCGAGCATTTGCCCGTCACGCTGTTCGTCTATCCGAGCGCCGTTTCCAACGCGCCTTATGCGCTGACGTGGAACCAGCTGCGCACGCTGCACGACACCGGACTCTTCGACGTGCAGTCACACACGTGGTGGCATCCGAACTTCAACATCGAACGCCGCCGCCAGGCACCGGACGAGTTCCGGCGCTTCGTGCTCACGCAGTTCAAACATTCGCGCGAGCGGATAGAAGCCGAGGTCGGCACGGACGTGGACATGCTCGCGTGGCCGTTCGGCGTCTACGACGAGGAACTCGTCACGCTTGCGAGCGAAGCGGGTTACAAGGCGGCCTTCACGCTCGAGGCGCACAAGGTGACGCCTCGCGCGCGGCTCCTCGCCATGCCGCGCTTCCTGATGGTGGATGCCTGCACGCCCGCCGTGCTCGCGCGGCTGCTGGGCGAAACGGTGACGCCGGCAGTGTCGTCCGGGGAGTCCGCACGATGAGGGCCAAACCTGGCAGAAGGGGGAGGCCTTTGCGGGCGAGCGTGTTGGCCTGGGTTCGTGGCGTGCTCGACAGGGGCTTCGCCGGCGGTCGTGCCGGGTCTCGCATCAACGCCCGTGCGGGCGCGAGGCCCGGCGCGCTCCCCGCCACCCTGGCGGCCGCGCTTGCGGCCAGAATCACAGCCGGGTTCGCAGCCAGAATCACAGCCAGCTTCGCAGCCACCGTCGCAGCCGCTTTCATCGCGGTCTTTGTCGCCGCACTCACGCCGTCCCTCGCACTCGCCGCGACTGCCGCCATCAGCGGCGTCGTGATCGACGCCTCCACGCACGCGCCCGTGCCCGGTGCGACGGTCACCGTGGGCGGGGTTTCGCAGCACACGGACGCCAACGGCGCGTTTTCCAGCACGCTCGCCGCGCCCATCGTCGAAGCGCGTGCGCCTGGGTATCTGCGCGGCCAGGCCACCTCGGCCGGCGGCGAACCGGTGACGGTCGCGCTCACGCCGTTCCGGCCGCGCGCGGTCTATCTCTCGGTGTACGGCGTGAACAACGAAACGCTGCGCGAGGGCGCCGTGCGGCTCAAGGAAAGCAACGGCATCAACGCACTCGTGATCGACATGAAAGGCGATCGCGGTCTCACGCCCTACCCGAGCGCCGCGCGCGACGCGATTGGCGCCACCGCGCAACTGACGGAGCACGCGCCCATCCGGCGCGACTTCGCCGCACTCGTCGCTCAGCTGCACGAACAGGGCTTTTATCTGATCGCGCGCATCGTGGTGTTCAAGGACGATCCGCTCGCGAGCGCCCACCCCGAACTCGCCGTGCACGACGAAAGCGGCCACGTGTGGCGCGACCGCGAGCATCTGCAGTGGGTGGATCCGTCTTCGCACGCGGTGTGGGCGCACAACCTCGACGTGGCGGAGGAAGTCGCGCGGCTCGGCTTCGACGAAGTGCAGTTCGACTACGTGCGCTTTCCCGATGCGAGCGGCCTGCGTTTTGCCGAGCCCAACACGCAGGCGAACCGCACGGCGGCCATCGTCGGCTTCCTGCAGGCGGCGCGGGCCCGCCTTGCGCCCTACAACGTGTTCGTGGCCGCGGACATCTTCGGCTACGTCTGCTGGAATACCGACGACACCGCCATCGGCCAGCAGCTCGAACTGCTGGGCGGCCCGCTCGACTACATCTCGCCTATGCTCTACCCGTCCGGCTTCACGTGGGGCCTGCCTGGCTGCACGAAACCGACCACGGACCCGGGGCAGATCGTGCGGCGATCGCTGGCCGAAGCGAAGGCGCGCACCGGGCTGCCGGGCGTGCGGTTCCGGCCGTGGCTCCAGGCATTTCGCGACTACGCGTTCGACCACCGCGAGTTCGGCGCCGACGAAGTCCGCGCCCAGACCGACGCTGCCGACAGCGCGGACACCGACGGCTGGATGCTATGGAACCCGCGCAATCACTACGATCCGGCGCAGTTGCCGCATTGAGCGGGGTGCGCGTGCGACGGGACACGGGCGCCACGCGAAGCCATGCGCGGCGACGCGTTGCTGCGATGGCGGCGGCGCTCGTGAAGTGCCTGGGGCTCGTGGCATTCGCCGCGCTGTGGATGTTGACGAGCGCGAGCCAGGCTGAAACGCAGGGTGAGACCCGGGCTGAAAACCAGGCTGAGACCCGGGCTGAGAACCAGGCCGATACCCAGCCCCAGCCCCAGACCGGGAACGCCGCGCCGCCCGCCACCACCGCCACCACCGCGACACCCGAAGCCGCCCCGCCCGCCCTTACCGCATCGGCTTCTTCCCCAGCCGACTTCGACGCCGCCACCCGCACCCAGCTTGCGCAGATCGTCGCGGGCCAGATCGCCGCGCATCGCCTGCCCGGCGCAGTGGTCGTAGCGGGGGATGCCACCCACATCGCGCTGCATGAAGCGTACGGCGACCGCATGGTCACGCCCGAGCGCGAGCCGATGACCGAAGACACCGTGTTCGACCTCGCCTCGCTCACCAAGGTCATCGCTACGACGACGGCGGTCATGCAGCTCGTGGAGCGCGGCCGGCTCGAACTCGATCAGCCCGTCGCGCATTACTGGCCCGCGTTCGCCGCGGGCGGCAAAGACGCCATCACCGTGCGGCAACTGCTCACGCATACCTCGGGGCTACCGCCCGACCCACCGCTGCCCGCGCCCGCCGCACCGGACGAAGCCCGCGCCGCGCTGCTGCGCGGCATCGCGGCGAGCACGCCCGCAACGCCGCCCGGCGAACGCGTGATCTATAGCGACATCAACTTCATCGTGCTCGGCGAACTGGTGGCGCGCGTGTCGGGCATGCCGCTCGACGCGTGGTGCCGCAAGCACGTCTTCGCCCCGCTCGGCATGCGCGACACGATGTTCCTGCCCGACGCGGCGCACATTGCCCGCACGGCACCTACGACGATGGACCATGGGAGCCTGCGGCGCGGACGCGTCCACGATCCCATCGCCGCGCGCGCAGGCGGCATGCTGGGCCACGCGGGCCTTTTTTCGACGGCTGCGGACCTCGCGCGCTTCGCGCAGATGCTGCTAAACGGCGGGCAGCTTGGCGGCGTACGCGTGCTCACGCCGCCAAGCGTGGCCGCGATGGCCACACCGGACACGCTGGACACCCTAGGCCGGGCCGGCTCGTGGCGCGGCCTCGGCTGGGAAACGGGCGCGCCGCTCGTCGCGAACCGCGACCGCCTGCCGGCGGTGGGCACGATGAGCCACACGGGCTACACGGGCACCGCGCTCTGGATCGATCTGGCCACGGGCCGTTTCGTCGTGATCCTGACCAACCGCGTGCATCCCGACGACAGCGGCGACGCCCGGCCGCTGCGCGACCAGATCACGTCGCTGTTCGCGAGCCGCCAGGCGCCGCTGTCCGCCGCGGCCCTCGCGCAACGCGCGCCATGGGCGGCCCCGGCGCTCGCGTTCGCGGCCGTGTTGCCGGCATCGTACGGACCCGTGGCAACCGGCATCGACGTACTCGAAGCCCAGCAATTCGCGCCGCTCGCGGGTTTCAACGTGGGGCTCGTCACGAACCGCACCGGCTTCGACGCGCAAGGCCACCGCACCGTCGACGTGCTGGCGCGCGCACCCGGCATGCGGCTCGTGGCCCTCTTCGCGCCCGAGCACGGCCTCACCACCGACGTGGACGAACGCGTAGCGGACACGCACGACGCCGCCACGGGGCTCGTCGTGCACAGCCTTTACGGACGCGGCCAGCGCTTCGCGCCGGAATCGCTCGACGGCGTGAGCGCGCTCGTCTTCGATCTGCAGGACGCGGGCGTGCGCTTCTTCACCTACGAGACCACGCTCGGCTACGCGCTGGAGGCCGCGGCCGCGCGCGGCATTCCGCTCTTCGTGCTGGACCGCCCGGACCCGCAGGGCGCGGACCGCTTCGGCGGCCCGGTGCTGGATGCCGGACGCGAGTCGTTCACGGGCTACTTTCCGCTGCCGCTGCTGCCGGGCCTGACCGTGGGCGAACTGGCCGCGCTCTTCAACGCGGAACGGCACATCGGCGCGGACCTGCGCGTGATTCCGATGGCAGGCTACGCGCGCGCCATGCGCCCTGCCGACACGGGACTCGGCTGGGTACCGCCGTCGCCGAATCTGCGCACGCCCGCGCAACTCGACCTGTACCCCGACGTGGCGCTGCTGGAAGGCGCGAACGTAAGCGTGGGGCGCGGCACGGCGCATCCGTTCGAATGGATCGGCGCGCCGTGGATGGATGGTGCGAAGCTGGCAGCCGCCTTGAATTCGGCGCAGACCGACGTCCGCTTCGAGCCCATCGACTTCGTGCCCACCGAATCGCGCTGGCACGGTGTGCTGTGCCACGGCGTGCGCGTGGTGAAGGCGAACCCGGCACGCGAGCCCGCGCGCGTGGGCCTCACGATGATCGCGACGCTTCACGCGCTCTGGCCCGACACCTTCGACCTGGCCGCGACGCGCGACGCAGTGGGCTCGACGCTCGTCTCCAACGCCCTGCGCGACGCCGCAGTGGACGCCGCGGTAGACACCGCCGCCGCCATCGCAGCCGCCGACAGCGCACGCTTTCGACGCGTGCGGGCACGCTATCTGCGCTACTGAACCGAGCCCCTGCCCATCATGACGATGCCACGCCGCCGCCCGCCTTTGCCTCATCCGTCTTTGGCTCGTTCAATGCACTCGCCTCATCGACGCACAGGCACGCGCTTCGTGCCACGCGAGGCGCGACACGAAGCGCGCGCCGTGGACGCCGCCCTGCGCCGCGCCGTGACGTACCGGCATCCGGCGGGACGCATCCGGCGCGTCGAAACGCACATCTCCGTGATCTACCTGGCCGGCCGTTTCGCCTACAAACGGATGAAACCCGTCAACTTCGGCTTCGTGGATTTCGGCTCGCTTGCCGACCGGCTGCGTTGCTGCGAGGCCGAGTTGAAGCTGAACCGGCCGCTCGCGGGGCCGCTCTATCGCGCGGTGGTGCCGGTGGTCCGCACGGGGCGTCGGTGTGCGTTGCCTGCTGCCGGCCACGACCGCGGCCGCACGGTCGACTACCTAGTGCAGATGCGCCGCTTCGACGAGTCGCAGCTGTTTTCGAAGCTCGTCGTACGAAACGCGCTGGCTGCCGTGGATATCGACCGCGCCGTGGACCGGCTCGCCGCCTGGCATCTGCGTGCGCCGCGCCGCTCGCCGCATCCCGGCTACGGCGGTGCTGAGCAGCTTCGCGCGCAGGTGCAAGCGGTGCTGCCACCACGTACCGACGAGCCGGGCGGCGCAGCGCTGCACGCGTGGATCGAGAGCCAGTTCGCGCGCCTTGCCCCGCTGCTGGAGGCGCGCCGCGCCGCGGGCTTCGTGCGCGCCTGTCACGGCGATCTGCACCTCGACAACGTCGTGCGCCGCGGCCACGACGCGCTGATGTTCGACTGCATCGAATTCAACGACGCCCTGCGCTGGAACGATGTCGCGAACGACCTCGCCTTCTTCCTGATGGACCTTGAAGCGCATGGCCGCGCCGATCTCGCACGGCGGGCGCTGGACCGCTGGCTTCAGGCCACGGGCGACTTCGCGGCGCTGGCCCCGATGCCGCTCTACCTCGCTTACCGGGCACTCGTGCGAGCGATGGTGGCGAGGCTGAAAGCGCAGACCGTGCGCGCGGCGCGCGGCGTACGGGGACAATCGCCGGGCGCGTCGGCCCCACCCGACTACGCGCAGGTGGCCATGCGCATGACGGCCCCGCGCCGGCCCTTTCTGCTGCTCTGCCACGGCTATTCGGGCTCGGGCAAGTCGGTGGCAAGCCGCGCGCTCGCACGGCAGAGCGGCGCGATCCGCGTGGCGAGCGACACGGAGCGCAAGCGCGCGCGCCCTCTGTCACCGGTAGTCGAACGGACGTTGCCGGCCAGCGCCTACACGCCCGCGGCCATCGACGCCGAATACGCGCATCTGCTCGACATCGCCGAACAGATTCTCGCGGCCGGCTACCCCGCGCTCGTGGATGCCACGTTCCTCAAGCAGGCGCACCGCGCACGCTTCGTCGCGCTGGCGCGCAAGCTCGGCGTGCCCGTGGTTCTGCTCGATTTCGACGCGAGCCGCACGTGTCTGGAAGCGCGCGTGACGACGCGCTCGGCAACGGGACGCGATGCATCCGATGCGGGCCTCGCCGTCCTCGCGGCCCAGCTTGCGCAGGCGGAACCGTTCACGGCGGACGAGGCAGCGCTCGTGGTGCGTTTCAACACGGAAGTGGCGCCGGCGTGCTTCGAGACGGCCGAATGGTGGGCGCCGCTCTTTGCGCGCCTGCGGGCGGTTGCGGGGGTGGCGCCACGTGCCGTTGGCGCGGGCGGTGTGCCGTCAGACTCGTCAATGCTGGACGGGGCCTGCGAATGACGGTCGTGCGCTGAGGTGCGCTCGCTTATCACCCGAGGCGGCCGAGGTCGGACGCTTTAGCTGGACGCTTCAACCCTGCGATTCGTAGAAGCGGAAATAGCCGCTATGCAGCAGCACGGGCTTCGCGCCCAATTCGCCGAGCAGCGTCCTTGCTGCCCGTTCGATTGCGGGCCGGTTCGCGTTGAACGCCTGGATCAGGTCTTCCTCGCGCGGGGACGCGGCGCCGAAGTGGTCTTCGAGCGCCTCGGCCGTGATCGTGCACTGCACGTAGGTGTCGTCCACGATGGCGGGGAACGTGAGAACGAGATCCCGGCCGTCGTACGCGGGGGGCTCGGGAGGAAAGGAAATCTGCATGATCGCGGCCTGTGGGTAGCGGGCTGTTCAGACGGGGTTGCCGGGATGGCGGGTCGTTCCGGCGAGGGTTCGTCGCATGCCGCGGCGCGCCTCGCACGCCGTGGCTCTGAAACCAGCATAGGGGGCGTGTGCGGCATGCGCTTGACCTGAGTCAAGCGCGGCGGAGTCGGTCGCGGCCCTTGCGGTTGTGCGCGAAGGCAGGCTCCGTGTGCGCGACGGCGTCGCCTTTCGTGCCACCTCTCGTGCCACCTTTCGTGCCACCTCTCGCATCGCCACGCCTGGGCGCCATCGCTTCCCTCCCCCGTCCTATCGCGCCTCGTTCCATCCGCCGCCCAGCGCCGCATAGAGCGCTACGGTGTCCTGAAGCCGCTGCGCGTTCGCCTGGAGCCAGGCAATGCGCGCCTGGTGGTACTGGCCGTCCGCGATGAGTATTTGCAGGTAATCGACGGTGCCCACCTCGTAACTCACCTTCAGGAGCCGCAGCGCCTCCGACGACGACTCCACCGCCCGCGTCTGCGCCGCGAGCGCCTCGGCGTCGTGCTGGAGCGCGCGCAGCGTGTCGGCCACCTGCTGGAACGCCGCCAGCACCACCTGCTGATACGCGGCGCGCGAAGCGTCGTAGGCGTCTTTCGCGGCTTCGCGCTGAAACCAGAGCGAGCCGCCGTGAAAAAGCGGCGTGGTGGCGTCGGCGCCCACCGTCCAGGCCTTGCCCGCGCTGCCGAAGAGCGTTGGCACGGTCGTGCCGTTGAAGCTGCCCGACGCCGAGAGCGTGACCGAAGGCAACAGCGCCGCCGTCGCCACGCCGATGTTCGCGCTCGCCACATGGAGCGCCGCTTCGGCCTGAAGAATGTCGGGCCGGCGCGCGACGAGCGCGGACGGCACGGTCTCGGGCAGCGTGGCGGGCAGCGCGATGTCGCTGAGCGACACCGGCGGTGCCTGCCAGTCCGCGGGCAGCCTGCCGGCGAGCGTGGCGAGCAGGTGTTCGGTCTGCGCGCGCTTCTGCGCGAGCGCGGGCAGCGAGGCCTGCAGCGTCGCGCGCTCGTTTTCGAGCGTGAGCACCGCCGTCCACGCCGCCGTGCCGGCCTCGTACTGCGCCTGGGTGAGCGCGATCTGTTCGTCCACGAGGCCGATCATTTCCTGGGTGGCCGTGATCTCGTCGCTGTAGGCCGCGCGCGCGATCATCGCGTTGACCACATTCGAAGTGAGGGTGAGCCACGTGGCGACGAGGGCGTAGCGGTCGGCATCGACCTGCGCCGCGAGCCCTTCCACGGCGCGCCGCTCGCCGCCCCAGATGTCGAGCGCGTAACTGATGCTCGCCGACAGCGTGAAGAGATTGAAGATCGTGGGCGCGGCGCCGCTGCCCAGACGCGCGCCGACGTAGCGCTCGCGCAGCGCGCTGGCGCCGGCATCCACCTGCGGGAAGAACACGCCTGCACCGGCGCGCAGTTCGTGCTCGCTGCGCCGCAGCGACGCCTGGGCGCCTGCGAGCGTCGCGTTGCCGGTGAGCGTCTCGTCGACGGCGGCGTCGATGGCCTTCGACTGGAACAGCGTCCACCAGTCGTCGCGCAGCGGCGCGCCGGGCGAAAACGTCTGCGCGGCGCCGGCCGCGGTGAGCGTGGCGGGCAGCGGTTCGCCGGGCAGATAGCGGTCCACGTGCGGCGTGCCGGGCTTCGAAAAATTCGGGCCCACCATGCAGCCCTGAAGCGCAAGCGCACCGAGACAGGCGGCGAGCGCAAAGCGCGCGCGCCTACTGGGCAGCAATGTACACATCGACGAGTTGTCCCGGATAAAGCCGCACGGCGTTCTGCGGCGCAACGCGGAAAATAACCGGCAGCACGCGCACGTCCACGCGCTCGGTGCGCTGGTCCGAAAGCTGGATCTTCGGCGTGACGTAAGGCTGGATGCGCACGAACTCGAGTGGCACGTCCACCTGGGTGCCGCGCACGAACATGCGCGCCTTCAGCTTGTGGGCCGCCGTGTTCGCATCGGGCAACCGGTTGATGAGAATCTCGTCCACGTAGCAGCGCACGTTGAGCCGGTTCGACGGCGTGCCGAGCACCACGACGGGCGCGTAGCCCTGCGAATAGGTCTCGTAGACGCCCTGCGACGAGACGTAACCGCCCGTCGCGGCATTGACGGCGAGCGCCACGCCGTCTGCCGGCGCACGCAGCGTGTAGCGGTCAAGCAGCGCGCCGGCCGACGCCGCGGCCTTGCGCAGCGCCACGACCTGGCGCTCCTGGTTGCGCACGTCGAACGTCCAGGCGCCCGCACGCGTGAGCTGGTATTGCCTCGTCACCACGTCCAGATTCGCGCGCGCCACCTTCACGCCGTTGGCGGCGTTGTCGAGCGCGTCGCGGCTGATGGCCTTCGGGTCGATGTCATGTGCGCGCTGCTGTTTCGCGTACTGGTCTTCGGCGGTCTTGAGCGTGGCGGCAGCGGCCGTGACCTGCGCGCTTGCCACATTGAGCGTTTCGGGACGCGGCTGCGCGTGCAGTTCGTCGAGCATGGCCTGGGCCGCGTCCGCCTGCGCCGCCAGTTGCTCGGCCGTGGCGCGCTGCACGGTGTCGTCGATGGTGAGCAGCACGTCGCCGGCTTTCACGGCGGCACCGTCGCGCACGAGAATGCGCGTCACGCGCCCCGAGACGTCCGGATACACGTTGACGTTCGCGCCCGCGGGCTGATCGCTCTCCACGATGCCCTCGGCGTACACGCCCTGCGCGTAGGGATTCGACGCCGGTTTGAAGACGGGCGGCTGCGGCTGCTGCTGGATGCCGTACACCCACGCCGCGATCATGGCGGCCACGAAGCCCACGAAAGCCGCCGCGAACAAGAGCTTCTGCCTCACTCCCCGCCTCCCATTTCAATGCCCTTGAGCTGGCCGTCCTCCATGCGCAGGATGCGGTCCGCGTAGTCGAAGATGCGGCTGTCGTGCGTGACGATCACGATGCAGCGCGTGTCGCTCAGCACCTGGTGCTTCACGAAGTCGATGATCGAGCGGCCCGTGTCGCCGTCGAGCGACGCCGTGGGCTCGTCGAAGATCAGGATGTCGGGCTGGCTCACCACGGCGCGCGCAATCGCCACGCGCTGTTGCTCGCCGCCCGACAGCTTCACGGGCGCAATGCCCGCGCGGTTGCCAAGGCCGACGATGTCGAGATACTTGCGCGCCTCGGTCATGGCTTCGTCCCAGGGGCGCCGCTTGAGGATCAGGGGAATCGCCACGTTTTCCGCGGTGGTGAGACGCGGGAACAGGTGGTAGTCCTGAAACACGAAGCCGATGCGGTTCAGGCGAAAGTCAGCGATTGCGTCGTTGGGCTGCTTCCAGAGGTCCACGCCGTCCACTACCACGTCGCCGCCATCGGGCCGCAGGATGCCGGAGATCACGCTCAGGAGCGTGGTCTTGCCGCTGCCCGACGGTCCCACGATCAGCAGCATCTCGCCGAAGCGCGCCTGCATGCTGACGTTCGCGAGCGCGCGCGTGCGCGCCTCGCCTTCGCCGAACCATTTGTCCACGCCGTGCGCGTCGATTGCGAGTTTCGTCATCGCCCGTACCTAGCCGCGGAAGATGTCGAACGGCTCAATGCGCAGCACGCGGCGCACGCCGAGGTAGCTCGACAGCGCGGCGATCACCACGACCATGCCGAACGCGAGCAACAGGTTGAAGTACGTGATGAGCGCCGCGTAGCCGGGAATGCGCAGCCGCACGAGGCTGATGAGCCCCACGCAGATCCCGACGCCGAGGCCGTAGCCCGTCAGCGCCGTGAAGGTGGCCTGAAACAGGATCATGCCCACCAGTTCGTGGCTCTTCGCGCCGATGGCCTTGAGCGCGCCGAATTTCTCGAGGTTTTCGAGAATGAACGTGTAGAACGTCTGCCCCGAAATGGAGAGCCCCACGATGAAGCTGATCACCGTCATCAGCAAGATGTTGGTGCCGAGCCCCGTCTCGTACTTGTAGAAGCGCGAGATGCGCTGCATGAACTCTTCCTTGGTGTAGGCCACGTAACCGAGCGACTTCACCACGGCCTGAATGTGGGCAATGTCCGCATCGGATTTCGGCTCCACGAGCACGTACGAGGTCGTGTAGCGCGCGGACGGAATGTATTCGACCGCCCGCGTGTACGTGGTGTAGAGCGTGGGCGTGCCGAAGAGGCCGCTGCTCGACACGGTGGCGATGCCCACGATCTTGCCGCGGTGGTCGTTCAGTTCGAAGTCCGTGCCGAGCGTGGGGTTGTTGAGCTTGACGAACTCGGCGTCGTCGATGGCGATGAAGCCGTTTTCCGCGTAGATGTCTTCGATGTGGCCCGTCTTCATGCGCGGCCAGCCGTAGAGGCTCGTGTCGTCGAGGCCGATCACCGTCACCGCCTGGTAGGTGCCGTCGCGCAGCTTGACGAGCGCGCCGCCCGAGTAGAGCGGCACGGCGTACTTCACACCGTCTATGCTGCGCACCGCGTCCAGCACGTAGTCGGGCATGCCGATGCTGTTGGCGATGGTCTTCACCGCCGGGTCCATCACCCAGACCTTCGCGCCCACGTTGATGACCGTGGCCGACGAGCGGTTCAGCACGCCCGAGAACAGCGAGGTCATCTGCACCATCAGGAACACGGCGAACGTGATGCCGACGATGAGCGCGGTGAACTTCGCGCTGTCGTTCACGAGCAGCTTGAACGCCAGCCGCAAGATTCCCTTCATGTCGTGGTGCTCCTGCGGCTTCGTTTCATCGCGTATGGCGTGTCAGGCGTCGTCCTTCGGCGTGGGGTTGAGCAGCATGACGAACCCCGCGATCCCCACCACGACGGCCGCCATGCCATAGCGAAACGACGCGCCGGCCTCGAACAGCAGCCCGTGAATGACGAAGCCGAGGCCGGCCAACGCTGTGAACACGGCAATCGCCGCGAGAACGATCCGATACTCCTTGCGCACCATGGCTGGCTCCCCGTGCTTCGCGCCGTCTTTGGGTCCGTTGAATAGCCGCTGTGCCTTACCGATGTAGCTCATGACTTCGCCGCCGCCTTTTCCACGTCGTCGCTGCGCACGAGCAGCACCGGGCAGGTCGAGAAGCGCAGAAACCGTTCGGCCACGCTGCCCAGCACCACGCGCCGCACGCCGCGCCGGCCGTGCGTGCCCATCACCACGAGTTCGGCGCCGTAACGCTGGGCGCAGCGCTGCAGGCAGGCCGCCACGTCGTCGCCGGCGCTTTCGGTTTCCACGAGTTCGGTGTCGCCCGCGAGGCCCGCGGCAGCTACCGCCTTGCCGGCGGCTTCGAGCGCTTCGGTGCCGTCGCGGCGAAACGCGTCGAGCAGCGCGACCGGGTCGTAGTAACCCGCGTAAGTGAAGAGCGCGGACTTGTCCACCACGTAGACGCAATGCACGCTGCCCTTGCCGAGCGACGCCATGCGGACCGCCTCGTTCAACGCGCGTTTGGACGATTCGCTACCGTCAACCGCCACCAGAATCTTTTGATACATGACTCACCTCTGTCTCTTTGTTGATGTGTGCGCCCGGCGCGCAGGACTGCTGGCACTACAGAAAAACGGTGGGCTGGACGGCCCTCGGGGCTTCACCCGGTATTTCAGCGGGCGACTCTGCTTCGGCTGCGCCGGCGGTGCTCGCGCGCGCTTCGACTGCATGCGCCTGCGCCACGCTCGTCGGCGGACACACCAGCACCGCGCAGGGCGTGTCGCGCAACGCGCGCGCGGCCACGTTGCCCGCCATCCAGTGGCCGGGACCGCGCCCGCCATGCGAGCCGATCACGACGAGGTCGGCGTGCCACTGCTTCGCCTCGCGCGTGATCGCGCTGGGCACGTCGTCGTCGGTCTCGCCGGTTTCGATGCTGCCGACCGGCGCCATGCGCCCGCAGCCGCCGATCAGCGCCGCAGCCGCCTTCAACGCGCGGCGCCCCTCTTCGTCCACGATGGCCTCGCGCCAGCGCCTCGGCATGCCGAGGGCGCGGTCCGCCACATGGATGGCGCGCAGTTCGGCTTGCGGCGGCGTCACCGCCAGGGCGATGCGCAGGGCGAGCAGCGACGTGTCGCTGCCGTCCACGGCCACGAGCACGCGCTCGAGCTTCAGGTCGTCGCCGGCCAGCCGTTGCGCGGGCACGTAAAGCACTGGGCAATGCGTGCCTGCGGCCACTTCTTCGGGGTCGAGCCGGCACGCCCAGCGGTGCCCGTGCGGATGCGCCGAGACGGCGACGAGGTCTGCGCCCCACGCCGCCGCGGCGTGACGCAACGCGTCGGGTGCATTCGTGCGGCCGGCCGACAGATCGATCAGATCGGCCTCGGGCACGACACCTCCGTGCGCGAACTCGCGGGCCGCATCGCAGAGCGCCGCGTGCGCCCCGTACACCATGGTCCGATGCGCGTCGTCCCAGTCGGGATAACTGAGCATCAGCGTCGGGAAAAGCGTGACGGGATTGCAGACCACGTCCGTGAGCCGCACGCGTGCATCCGCGGCGGCAAGCCGCAGCGCGAACCGCGTGAGCGGCCGCAGTCCGCTGCCGCCTTCTGTTGCGACCAGAAGCCGCCTGAAGGCGAACGGTGTTCCCCCATCGTGTGCTGAATCGTCCATGACTGACCTCGCGCCGTGAAGCTCGCTGCGCCTGCGCGCGTTCGATCTTTCGATGCAGGACACGCGCAGGCACACCACTCATGCGTTCATGATCGGTGCTGGCGGCCGGCCGGGGTTGACGTGGGTCAAGTTACCTTTTGGCGCGTGGCCGACGAGGACGGTGGGGTCGCGATACGTGGGTCGTCGAGGGGTAGCCGAAGGACCGAAGAGCCGAAGGGCCGAAGAGCCAAATGCGGGCCGCGCCCTGGCTCGGCTACACTGCTCCGCTCCTACAGCACGGCCGCAGCGCCACCGTTGCGCGGCACATTCCACCCATGAAAAACACGCCTCAATCGCGTATCCGCATCGGTATCGGCGGCTGGAATTACGAGCCGTGGCGCGGCGCCTTCTACCCCGAAGGACTCACCCAGAAGCGCGAACTCGAATATGCGAGCCGCGTGCTCACGTCCATCGAGATCAACAGCACCTACTACGGCTCGCAGCGCCCCGAGAGCTTCTTGAAGTGGCACGACGAAACGCCGGACAAGTTCGTGTTCGCCGTGAAGGCGCCGCGCTTCGCGACGAACCGGCGCGTGCTCGCCGAAGCGGGCGCCTCCATCGAGAAATTCTTCGCGAGCGGCGTGATGAATCTGAAGGCGAAACTGGGCCCCGTGAACTGGCAGTTCGCGCCTACCAGGGCCTTCGACCCCGACGACTTCGCGGCCTTCCTGGAACTGCTGCCTGCAAGCGTGGCGGGCCAGCCGGTGCGCCATGCGCTGGAGGTGCGCCACGAGAGCTTCCGCTCGCCGGCATTCATCGCGCTCGCGCGCGAGCACGGCGCGGCGGTGGTGATTGCAGGGGATTCGGACTATCCGCAGATCGCGGATCTGAGCGCGCCGTTCGTCTACGCCCGCATCATGGGCACCGCCGAAGGCGAGCCGGAAGGCTACACGGACAAGGCACTCGACCGCTGGGCCGAACGCGCCCGCACGTGGGCTGCGGGCGGCATGCCGGACGATCTCGCAACGGCGGGTGCGAAACCGCTGCCGGCGAAGCACCGCGACGTATATCTCTACGTGATCAGCGGACACAAGGTCCGTAATCCCGCTGCCGCCGCGGCGTTGATCAGGCGGCTGGCGTAGGCGCGCCGGGGTCGGGTGTCTTCTGCCCGCCCGAAGGCGCAGGCCACCGGCCGTCCTGCCGGAACAGGTAGCCCACCACGGCGCGCATCACGCGCTGCTCCAGCGCGGCGGCGGCGCTGTCTTCCTGGATGTCGTCCTGTTCGCCCGCGGCGTCGATCATGCCGCGCGTCATCGCGAGCACGTCGGCTGCGGCGGTAGCGGGGTCGGCCAATGAAGGCGCATCGGCGCGCGTGAACGCCTCCCGAAGAATCGCGACGATCGTGTCCGCCACGTGCTGTTCGCGCTCACCGAGCGGCAAACGGCGTTCCTCGAAGTCGATCAGGCGAGCCAGCACGGGCCGCCGCGTCTGGTGCCGCACCGCACCGCGGATCAACAGGCGCAGCGTACCTTCGCAGCTGGGCGCCTTGCCCGCTTCTTGCACGTCCGCCACGAGCGTGGCGGTTTCGCGATCGATCAGCGCGGCCGTGAGCGCGTCGCGATTCGGAAAGTACTGATACAGCGAACCGATGCTGACGCCCGCGCGCTCGGCCACGGCATTGGTCGTATAGCCTTCGAAGCCCGCCGTTTCCAGGATGCGCGCCGCCGCTTCCAGAATCGCCTCGACGGTCGCGGCCGAACGGCGCTGCGCGGGCCGCTTGCGCGGGGCCAGCGGATCGGCTCGACGGGACGCGGCAGCGGACGAAGAACGGTTCATGGCAAGGGGTGGCGAAGGGAGCGAACGGAAGACGCGAAGCCGCAAGCGGGCGGGTCTGAATACGAGCGAACGCTCGGATTTTATTCGGTTTCACGGCCAAAGCAGGCATCCGGCATGCGCGCCCATGCCTACGCGGACGCTTCTTTATTACCGCAAGGCATATTAATCAGGTACCAAATGCTTTGTGGAAATAACCGGTTTTTGCTACAGTCCGCTCCACCAGCGCGACCGCTGACATTGCAGAGGCCGGGCGCGCGGAACATTACTCATCACGGAGCCACGCAAACATGAAAATCATCCGCTCTCTTCTGTTGATCGGACTCCTGCAGGCAGCCGCGGTCACCGCCGCGTTCGCCGCCGACGACCTCGCCCAGATCAAGTCGGCCGGCGCCATCAAGATCGGCACGGAAGGCACCTACGCGCCGTTCACGTTTCACGATGCTTCGGGCCAGTTGACCGGCTTCGACGTGGAGATTGGACGCGCCGTGGCGCAGAAGCTCGGCGTCAAGGCCGACTTCGTGGAAGGCAAGTGGGACGGCCTCATCGCGGGCCTCGATGCAAAGCGCTACGACGCCGTGATCAACGAAGTGTCCGTCACGCCGGCGCGCAAGGAGAAGTACGACTTCTCCGACCCGTACATCGCCTCGCACGCGGCTCTCATCGTGCGTGCCGACAACACCACGATCAAGAGCTTCAAAGACCTGAAGGGCAAGAAGTCGGCCAACACGCTCACCAGCAACTTCGGCAAGATCGCCAAGGACAACGGCGCCGAAGTGGTGCCGGTGCAGGGCTTCAACGAATCGATCGACCTGCTCACCTCGGGCCGCGTGGACGCCACGGTGAACGACAGCCTCTCGTTCCTCGACTTCAAGAAGCACCGCCCGGATGCGAAGGTGAAGATCGTCGCCATCGACGATTCGCCTGACAGCGACAAGTCCGCCATCCTGATCCGCAAGGGCAACCCCGAACTGCAGGCCGCACTGAACAAGGCGCTCGCCGAGCTCAAGGCCGACGGCACCTACCAGAAGATTGCCGACAAGTACTTCGGCAAGGACGTTTCGAAGTAAGCTCCCGACACTGAGCGCATGACGGGCCGTGCCGCCAACGCACGGCCCGTCTGCATTGGAGCAACGAACAAGAGAGGAGCGAATCCGCACCATGCCCGCCACGCTGCACCTGATGGCAGACTCCCTGTGGCCCCTGCTCTACGCGGGGCTCGTCTTCACCGTTCCCCTCACGCTGATCTCGTTCGCACTGGGGCTCGCGCTTGCCTTCGTGGCGGCGCTCGTCCGGCTGTTCGGCCCGAAGTGGGCCGTGGCCGTGGTGCGCTTCTACGTGTGGCTCATTCGCGGCTCGCCGCTGCTCGTGCAGCTCTTCGTGATCTTCTACGGCCTGCCCAACGTGGGCATCGTGTTCGATCCGCTCACGGCGGCCATCATCGGTTTCACGCTCAACGTGGGCGCGTACAACTCCGAAGTGATTCGCGGCGTGATCGAGTCCATTCCGAAGGGCCAGTGGGAAGCCGCCTACTCCATGGGCATGACGCGCAGCCAGGCGCTGCGCCGCGTGATCCTGCCGCAGGCCACGCGTGTGGCGCTGCCGCCGCTGTCGAACTCGTTCATCTCGCTCGTGAAGGACACGTCGCTTGCCGCCGTGCTGACGGTGCCGGAGATTTTCCAGGCCGCGCAGCGCATTGCGTCGGTCACGTACGAGCCGCTCGTGCTCTACACAGAAGCCGCGCTCATCTATCTCGTGTTCAGTTCCGTGCTTTCGTCGGCGCAGGTGCGCCTTGAACGGCGCTTCGGTCAACATGCAGTGTTTCAGGGTCAGTGATGATCAGGCTCGAGAAAATCGAAAAGTATTTCGGCGACCACCAGGTGTTGAAGCCCGTGGACCTCACGCTCGAACAGGGCACGGTGACGGCACTCATCGGACCGTCGGGCAGCGGCAAGAGCACGCTGCTGCGCTGCGTGAACCTGCTCGAAATTCCGGACGCGGGCACGCTCGAAGCCGGCGACGAACGCATCACCTTCACGCGCGGCGGCAAGCCCGCGCGTGAAGCCGTGCTGCGCGTGCGCCGGCGCACCGGCATGGTGTTCCAGAACTTCCAGCTGTTCCCGCATCTGCGCGTGATCGAGAACGTGATGGAAGGCCTTATCACCGTGCAGAAATGGGACCGCGAGCGCGCGCGACAGCGCGCGCTGGACCTGCTCGCGAAGGTCGGGATCGATCACAAGGCGGATGCCTGGCCCATGACGCTCTCGGGCGGGCAGCAACAGCGCGTGGCGATTGCGCGGGCACTGGCGCCCTCGCCCGACGTGCTGCTCTGCGACGAGCCCACGTCGGCGCTCGACCCGGGCCTCGCGGCTGAAGTGGTGGACGTGCTGCGGCAACTCGCGCGCGAAGGCATGACCATGCTGATCGCGACGCACGACCTGCGGCTTGCGGCGTCGATCGCGCGCAGCGTGGTGTTCCTGCAAGGCGGCGTGGTGGTGGAAGCGGGCGCCGCGCGCGACGTCTTCACGCGGCCGCGCGAGGCCGAGACGGCACGTTTCGTCTCGACGCTCACGCAGGGGTTGCCGGAGGAATGGGCGGACTGAGTGCGGATAGAGCGGACTGAGGGCCAACCGAAGCGCCTCTGCCAGCGGCGAAGAGTTGGAGTACGGCCCGGCCGCAAACAACCGCGCAAGCGGCCCTCGTGGGCTCCGCAGACGCCAGGCGCGCCGGCCTCTTGCCCGATAACGCGTTCGCGCAACGCGCCGCGCCTCTAACTCTCCACGTGCCGCCTACAGATTGCGCCGCAAATCCGCCGGCGGCACCTTCATCTGCCGGCGGTACTTGGTGACGGTCCGCCGCGCCACCATCACGCCCTGATCGGCCAGCATCTTCGCGAGCGCCACATCCGACAGCGGCTCGCGCGCGTTTTCCGCCTCGATCATTTCCTTGAGCAGCGCCCGCACGGCGGCCGCCGAACACCGGCCGCCGCTCTCCGTTTCGAGTTCGCGCGGGAAGAAGTGCTTGAACTCGAAGATGCCGCGCGGCGTGGCCATGTACTTGTTGCCCGTAGCGCGCGAAATGGTGGATTCGTGCAGACCCAGTTCCTCGGCAATGTCGCGCAGCACGAGCGGCTTGAGCGCGATTTCGCCGTACTGAAAGAACGCGCGCTGGTGCTGCACGATGCACTCGCCCACGCGCAGGATGGTTTCGAAACGCTTCTGCGCGTTGCGGATCAGCCAGCGCGCTTCCTGCAACTGCTGCGCGAGCGGCGAATGGCTCGACCCGGCCGACTGCGCGAACAACTCCGCATAGAGCCGATGGATGCGCGCACGCGGCAGCACCGCGGGGTTGATCGTCACGACCCACTTGTTGCGCACGGGGCGCACGATCACGTCGGGCACCACGTAGCTGTCTTCGGCGCGGCCGTAGTGATTGCCGGGCTTGGGGTCGAGCTTGCGCACGAGTGCGCAGGCCACGCGCAGCGCGTCGGCATCGCAGCCCAGTTGCTTTTGCAGTTCCGCCTGTTCGCGACGTGCGAGCCGTTCGAGATGGTGAGCCGCGATCTCGCGTGCGATATTGCGGCCCGGCGTCGTGGCCGGCATGGCATCGAGCTGCAGCGTGAGGCATTCGGAGAGCGAGCGCGCGCCGATGCCCGGCCGGTCCAGCGACTGCACGAGCCGCAACGCGATCACGAGTTCGGTTTCGGTGAGCGGCGGCGCGAAGTCCGCCACTGCCGCGAGTTCGTCCAGGTCCTGGCGTAGATAACCATCGTCGTCGAGGGCTTCGATGATGATGCGGGCCGCTTCGCGGTCGCGCGGACCCAGCGGATAGAGACGCAGTGCCTCGTGCAACTGCTCGCGCAGCGTGGGCTGCATGCGAACCCAGTCCGCGGGATCGGAGCCCTGGCCGTCGTCGTCCTGGTTGCTGCGGCGCAGGCCCATGCGCTCGGGCGCGTCGGCCATATAACCGCCAGCCGGTTCGTCCTGCAGGGTGCGCTCGGCGCCCGACTCTTCGGCGACGCCCGGCATGTCGGTGGAAGCCGGCAGCTCGGCGGGCGCCGCGAGCCCGTCCTCGCGGGCGGGGGGCGGCGTGTCGCCGTCTTCGCCTGGCGCGGGCGTGTATTCGAGAAACGGATTGGTGTCGAGCGCGTTGCGCAGCTCCTGCTGGAACTCGAGCGACGACAGCTGCAACAGCCGTACGGATTGCTGCAGCCGGGGCGTGAGGGCGAGGTGTTGTCTTGTACGTAGCTCAATTGAAGGCGGCATGGCAGTCCTGAGTGAGTCATATCGATGACAGGCCTCTTTAAAGCAACTGCTATACCAGTGCAGGCAACGCATTGTTCCGTAAAGCGTTGGCGCGCGCGCGACGGCTGCTAACGTGTGTGCGGCATCGCGCTTTTTACAAACGTCTGGCAAGAAGCGTGCGCCGGTGTGCGGGACGCCGCATCGCGCAGCGCGCCACGGGCGGAAAACGCCAAAGGCACGGGCCGCGCGGCGTTGCGCCGGTAAGGCTTGCTGCGGGCGCATGACATGCCGCGGAGCGGCACGCGGCTTGCGGTAAAGGTGACTGCCAGTTCAGCACTCCGGGAGGAACGCACAATGAAAATCTCTCCAATGATTCAGTCCGTCAGCGTGATCGCCTGTACCGCCTGCGCCCTCTTCGCGCTCGACGTGAGCGCGCAGGAAAGCTCGGCACCGCCCGCAGGTTCCGAAACGATGGGTCAGCGGCTCGACGACGCCACCATCACGACGAAGGTGAAGGCCAGCCTGCTCAGCAAGAACGTGAAGTCTTCGCACATCCACGTGAAGACGCGCGACGGCGTGGTGTGGCTCACAGGCAGCGTGCCTACCTCGGGCGACCGGACGGCTGCGTCCGAAGTCACACAGGGACTCTCGGGGGTGAAGGTGGTGAAAAACGAACTGAAGGTGTCGGCGTCGGATTGATGACGGACGGCGGCACGGGTCGTGGGCTCGATGCCGCTACGTTGCTATGCCGCTGCTCTGCCGCTATCGCCGCCATGCCGATGTCGCCGACACGCCGCTGCCGCCGACACGCCGCTGCCGCCGATGCGGGAAGCTCCACGCGCCGGGTTCCGTGCGGCGAACCGCAGGCTGCCGGTTCGGCTCCGCTAGCTTAACGCCTCATCGCGCAGCGCCCGGATGCGCTCGTGCGTGCGTATCAACACGTCGTAGTGACGTTTGACGATGGGTCGCACGTCGTCGGGCAGGTTGGCCGCGAGCGCGGCCTCGTAACGCTCTTTCGCGACGTCCTCGGCTTTCTCGCATTCGGCGAGGATGCCGCGGTCCGTGCGCCCCCGAATGGAAAGCCGCACGTCGACCCAGCCGCGATGCAACGTGCCGACGAGCGACCCGCCCGTGCCCGGCTTGCCGCCCATGCCCTGAATGGCATCCTGGAGTTCGCGCGCGCCGCGTGCGCAGAGGTCGGCGCGGTCGAGAAACAGGGCCTTGAGTTCGGCGCTCTGCGCGTCTTCGGCGGCCTTGCGAAAACCGCGGTCGCCGTCTTTCGACGTTTCGACGAGATCGTTGAGCACTGCCATGACGTCAGCCATGTGAACGCCTCCTTGCGAGAATGGGCAACGCGCGCCGCCCTTCTCCGATCACCCGAACGCGCCGGCATGGGGCGCACGTGGAGCACGCCCGACGTCCGACTTTGAATGCGCTTTGAACCTGCTTTGGATCTGCTTTGACCCTGCCTCAAACGCGCGAGTCTTGCGCCGTCTGCATGGTTTGCGGCGCGTGCGTGGGATCGAAATCGACCCAGCGGCGCTGCTGCCAGCGGCCGTTTGCACGTTCGATCTCTTCGGCGCCGCCTTCGCGCAAGAGGCGCGCAGCCTCCTGCTGGTTCTCCGCGGTGACGTGCACGGCGAGCAGCACGCCGGAAGGATGCGAGCCGCCGTGCACGGTCTCGCGTCGTTTGCCACCGCCGCTCGTGTGCGACATCGCGCCCGCAAGCGAGCCGACATAGGCGCCCACCCCCGCGGCGGCGATCCAGATGATCACGGGCGCGGCGAACAGGCTGAAAATGGCCACGCCTACCGCGGCCCCGATCACGGACCCGATGACGACGCCCTTGCCCGCGCCCTTCGAGCTTTGCGCGGCCTGCGGGTCGGCGTACTCGTCGCCGCCCACGGGAAAGCGCGCGTGCTGCCCGCCCGGGTTCACGTAAAAGAGCGACACGTCTTCTTCGATGAAGCCGTGGTCGAAAAGCCGCTGGGCGGCAGCCTCGGCGGCGGGAAAGGTGGTGAAACGGCCGGCGACGATCAGTGACATGGCGTCCCCCTTTTGCGCTTGAGCCTGCATTGAGCCTGCATTGAGACGTGCATTAAAGATCTGCATTGAGGCGTGCGTTCAAGGCGTGCATTAAGGCCTGCATTCAAGGCCCGCATTAAGGCCTGCATCCGGGCCCGCATTCGAGCGGGCATCGCAGTCCGCATCGTGAATCGCATGCAGAGATTTACAGCATATGCAATGCCCGGCCGCGCCCCACCCCGTTGTTACCCGCACCGCTAGCACGCACTCAGTTCCGGTCGATGCGAAAGAGCCCGCTGTGCAGTGCAGCGCCCCCGCCGCCGCTCTGTTCGAGCGCGTCGCAGCAGACGCGATGAATCGATTCGCGGCCGCGCTGGAACGCGCCCACCAACTCGGCTTCCAGCACGGAGCGCGCGCCGAAATGGTCTTCGAGCGCCTCGGCCGTCACCGAGCAGACCACCGGCTCGCCGTCCACTTCGGCCACGAACCGCAGCGCCAGGGCGGAACCGTCGAAGACCGGTGCTTCATCGGGAAAACGGATGTTCATCTCGGGCATCTCCGCACGAAGGGGCCGGGTCGGCAATGCACCCGGCGAATGCGCTCATTGAAGACTCACGCTGAAGACTCACGCACGCTGATGCTGCTGCGAGAGCCGGGCGATCAGCGCCTTGTTGAACGCAGGCAGGTCGTCGGGCTTGCGGCTCGTGATGAAGTTGCCGTCTTCCACGACTTCCTTGTCCACCCACGTGGCGCCCGCGTTGCGGATGTCGTCCTGCAGCGAAGGCCAGCTCGTCATGGTGTGGTCCTTCACGATGCCGGCCGACACGGGCAGCCATCCGCCGTGGCAGATCACGGCGACGGGCTTCTTCGCGGCGTCCACGGCTTTCACGAAGGCCTGCGCCTGCGGTATCAGCCGGATCGCATCGCCATTCACCACGCCGCCGGGCAGCACCACGGCGTCGTACTCGTCGGGCTTCGCATTGTCGAAGGTCTTGTCGACGGCGACGCTATCGCCCTTGTCGACGTGCTTGAACCCCTGGATCTTGCCGGCCTTCGCGGAGATCACGTGCACCGTTGCGCCCGCGCCTGCCAGCGCGCGCTGCGGCTCGACCAGTTCTGTCTGCTCGAAACCGTCCATGGCCAGCACGGCCACCTTGCAACCTTGAAGTGTGTCGGACATCAGTCGAACTCCTCAAAGAGTGGGAATACAGATAGAAGCAGCTTGAAGCGGCACCGCACGCGCAACGCCTCTGCAGCGCATGCAGCCTGCCACCGACGTTCAGCAAGGGGTATGCCCGCGGCGCGGCGGAACACGCGAGACCTGGCGCTTATTCCATCGGGCGCGCGAAATATTCCCGAAAAATCGGCAGCGCACAATGGAACAACCCGAGGGAGTCAGCTGTTTTCGGGTGGCGATCCCTATTCGCTCAACCGCCGCTCCACTCCCATTCGAGGTTTCCATGAACGAACAGACGCTCGCGGCACGCCGCGCCTTCCTCACGAAAACCGCCGCCAGCGGGGCCGGGCTCGCGCTCGCCGGAATCGGCAGCGCGGCGGGGCTCGTGGGTACGGCGGGTACGGCCGCCGCGCAGACACCGGGCGGCGCCGCGCATATGGGCGGCACCGCGGTCGCATCGGCAGCATCGGTCATATCGGGCGCATCGCCGCAAACGCTGCCACCGCTGCCTTACGCCGAGAACGCACTGGAGCCCGTGATCTCCGCACAGACCGTTTCGTTTCACTACGGCAAGCACCACCGCAGCTACTTCGACAACCTCGCGAAGCTCACGCCGAACACGCCGTTCGCGGGGCAATCGCTCGAAGCGTTGATCGTCGGCAGCTATGGCGTACCCGAGCACGAGGCCGTGTTCAACAACGCGGCCCAGGCGTGGAATCACAACTTCTACTGGCAGTCGCTGAGCCCGTCGCCGACGCGCCCGTCGGAGGCGCTGAACGCGGCCATCGTGCGCGACTTCGGTTCGGTGGACCAGGTGACGTCGAAGCTCGCCGCCGTGAGCGCCTCGCAGTTCGGCAGCGGCTGGGGCTGGCTCGTGGCCCAGCGCGGCAAGCTCGCCGTCATCAAGACCGCCAACGCGGACACGCCGCTCGCCCACGGACTCGTGCCGCTCCTCACCGTGGACGTCTGGGAGCACGCGTACTACCTGCAATACCAGAACCGCCGGCCCGAGTATCTCGAACACGTCATGGCGAAACTCATCAACTGGGATTTCGCGAGCGCGAACTTCGCGCGCATGAGCGCATGAGCGCATGAGCGCGTAAGCCCGCGAGGCGATGGGTTGCGCGAGGCCACAGCGTATCGATCGAGAGAGACATCCACGAGGAACGGAAAGCACGCGGGCCATGCGTGCTCCCACAAGCCACCAAGGAGCATCCACGATGAAATTTTCGGCGAAACACCGGCACGCGCGGCATCGGTTCAAGGCCACCGTGATGGGCCTGCGCGTGCCGAGCCTGATGAGCGGCGCCGGGGAGCCCGGCGGCTCGGGCAGTTCGGGCGGGTCGGCCAAACAGGGCGGCACGAGCTATTCGAACCGCACGAATACCGCCGGCGCGGCTCAAACGGGCGATGACGAATCGTCTGAACCGGAGCCAGAGCCTGTGCGGTGGTACCGGCGACTGGGGCTGGCGTTCGGGGTGAGCTTTGGGAGCGAGCTTTAGGAGCGAATGACCGGTGCCCACATCCGAAGCCGGCGACGGGCGCCAACGGTCGAAGTCAGCGGCCGGCGCCAACCGTCGACGCCCACATCCGGAGCCGGAAACCAGCGTCGAAGGTCGAAGAAGCCAGCATCCGGTGCGGGCAACCGGCGCCAGGCCGCGAGGCCGCTGTTAAAGACGCATTACTGCCCCGCCACCCCGCGCGGATGCCGCGACTGCGCAATCTGCTCGCGGCGCGGATCGCCCTGGCGCGTGAGCATCCAGCCCGGGTACTCGGCGGGCAGCCTGCTCACTTCGTCGAGCTTCGCGAGTTCGTCGGCCGTGAGTTCCACCTGGGTGGCCGCGATGTTGTCGTCGAGCTGTTCGAGCCGCTTCGCGCCCACGATCACCGTGGTCACCACGCGCTGATGCAGCAGCCAGGCGAGCGCGATCTGCGCGACCGAAACGCCTTTGCTCTGCGCGATGCCGCGCATCGCATCCACGCAGTCCCACGCGCGCTCGCGATTCACGGGCGGAAAGTCGAACGTGGTACGGCGGCTGCCGGCTTCGCCTTGCTGATCGCGTCCGTACTTGCCTGACAGCAGTCCGCCCGCGAGCGGACTCCACACCATCAGGCCCACGCCCTCGCTTTGCAGCATCGGCACGATCTCACGTTCAAGGTCGCGCCCCGCGAGCGTGTAGTACGCCTGCAGCGTCTCGAAGCGCGCGAGGCCCAGGCGCTCCGCAATGCCCAGCGCCTTCGCGATCTGCCACGCGGCCCAGTTCGACACGCCGACATAACGCACGTGGCCCTGCTGCACGAGCGTATCGAGCGCACGTACCGTCTCTTCGATGGGCGTAGCGGGGTCGAAGCCGTGAATCTGGTAGAGGTCGATGTGATCGAGCTGCAAGCGCGTAAGGCTCGCCTTCACGCCGTCGAGGATGTGGTAGCGCGACGCACCGCGCGAATTCGGCCACTCGCCGACCTGGCCGTACACCTTGGTCGCAACCACCACCTTGTCGCGCGGCACCTGGAGGTTTTTCAGCGCCTGCCCCGTGATCTGCTCGGAGCGGCCCTGCGAATAGACGTCGGCGGTATCGATGAAATTGATGCCTGCATCGAGCGCGCGACCAATGAGCCGCTCCGCATCGCCTTGCTGCACTTCTCCAATCTGCTGCCACATGCTGCCTTCGCCGCCGAACGTCATCGTGCCGAGACACAGCTCGGAAACGAACACGCCTGTGCGGCCCAGCTGGTTGTAACGCATCGTAGGACTCCATGGTGGGAGGGAGAGAATGAACAACTGAGGAACAACCCAGGGAGCAACCGAGCATACTGCAGGCCCGCGCGACGCGCAGAGCCGCGGACACGCTGAAAGGCGATGGTCAGGAGACGGTGCGGCAGGCGATGAGCGCGGCATGTGCATCGAGCGCGGGGGGACAGAAGCGGCGAATGCACCAGAAGCATCCGAAGCACCAGAAGCACCAGAAGCACCAGAAGCCTCGAACCACAATAAGCCGCAAGGCGCCCCTGGCAGCCCCTCGCAAAACCTGCGAGACTCTTTTTCGCGTTCCACGCCGCTGATGCGTCCCATGCGCGCCCCATGCCACGCGCTACATTTGCGCGCCGCCACCCCGCGCGCCACACGCCACACGCCGAACGCAAACAAGGGCCATAGCACCGGCATTGGATATCGCGAGCCACACCCCCAACTACGCGACCATGAACTCTCGTCCTGTTCCCGCCGACGTGCTCGCCGGTTTCCACCCCGCGGTGGCCAGCTGGTTTCGCAAGCGCTTCGCTGCGCCCACCGCGGCGCAGGCCGCGGCGTGGCCGCTCATCCGCAGCGGACGCTCCACGCTGGTCGCAGCGCCCACGGGCTCGGGCAAGACGCTCACGGCGTTCCTCTCGGCGATCGACGAACTCGTGCG
This sequence comes from Paraburkholderia kururiensis JCM 10599 = LMG 19447, assembly GCF_003986935.1. Classification (GTDB taxonomy): domain Bacteria; phylum Pseudomonadota; class Gammaproteobacteria; order Burkholderiales; family Burkholderiaceae; genus Paraburkholderia; species Paraburkholderia kururiensis. The sequence continues at coordinate 66,369 of NZ_RJZE01000009.1, forward strand.
CGAAGGGCTCGGGAATGCGGCGAAGCATCCGGCTAACGCGACGCAGCCTTCGGCTAAGGCAACGAACCATCCGCCGAAGGCCGCGCCTGCGAAGCCGACCGATCCGGCCGCCAGTCCCGATGCCGCCGAAAACACCGCGGCCGCGGCCCTGCCCGACGCCACACTCGTGCTCTACGTGTCCCCGCTCAAAGCGCTTTCCAACGACATCCGGCTCAACCTCGAAGCGCCGCTCGCCGGCATCGCCGACGAACTCGCGCAGCGCGGCTTGCCGCCCGTGGAAATTCGCACCGCCGTGCGCACCGGCGACACGTCGCAGCAGGAACGCACCGCCGTGCGCAAGCGCGCGCCGCACATCCTCGTCACGACGCCCGAATCGCTCTATGTGCTGCTGGGTTCGGCCTCGGGGCGCGCGATGCTCTCCACGGTGCGCACGGTGATCGTCGACGAGATTCACGCACTGGCCGGCAACAAGCGCGGCTGTCATCTCGCGTTGAGTCTGGAACGCCTCGATGCGCTGTGCGGCCGGCGCCTGCCGCGCATCGGGCTTTCGGCCACGCAAAAGCCCATCACGACCGTGGCGCGTTTTCTGGTGGGCAGCGCGGCGGCGCCCGGGCACGTCGCCGACGCAAGCAGCAAGACGCAGAGCGCTGCAAGCCGCGATACAAGCTGCAATACAAGCCGTGACACAAGCCACGATCCAAGCCGCGGTACAAGCAGTAACACGCCCGCCCAGCGCCACACGGGCCGCCATGCTGCCCGCCGCAGCACAAAAGCCGACGACAGCGACAGCACCGCCACCGCCCTGCCGCTCGACCCCGAAGGGCACCCCATCGACTGCGCCATCGTCGACGTGGGCCACGTGCGCGAGCGCGACCTCGCCATCGAGATTCCGCCCGAGCCGCTCGAAGCCGTCATGGCCAACGACGTCTGGGAGCGCGTCTACGACCGCCTCGCCGAACTCGTTGCGCAGCACCGCACCACGCTCGTGTTCGTGAACACGCGCCGCATGGCTGAGCGCGTGGCGCGCCATCTCACCGACCGCCTCGGCAAAGAAGCCGTCGCCGCGCACCACGGCAGCCTCGCGAAAGAGCACCGTTTCGACGCCGAACAGCGGCTCAAGGCGGGCGCGCTGCGCGTGCTGGTGGCCACGGCGTCGCTGGAGCTGGGCATCGATATCGGCGACGTCGATCTGGTCTGCCAGATCGGCTCGCCGCGCACCATCGCCGCGTTCCTGCAACGCGTGGGCCGCTCGGGCCACCAGGTGGGCGCCGTGCCCAAGGGCCGGCTCTTTCCCACCTCGCGCGACGATCTGATCGAATGCGCCGCGATTCTGGACTGCGTGCGCCGCAACGAACTGGACCGGCTCGTCATGCCGCACGCGCCGCTCGACGTGCTCGCACAGCAGATCGTGGCCGAAGTGGCCGCCGCCGAGTGGAACGAGGACGCGCTGTTCGAACGCCTGCGCCGCGCGGCGCCCTACGCGGCACTTACGCGCGAGCAGTACGACGCGGTGCTGCGCATGCTCGCCGAGGGCTATACGGGCCGCCACGGCGTGCGCGGTGCGTGGCTGCATCGCGATGCCGTCGCCCGCACGCTGCGCGGGCGGCGCGGCAGCCGGCTCGTGGCGCTCACGTCGGGCGGCACGATTCCCGACAACGCCGACTACGCCGTGCTGCTCGAACCGCAAGGCGTCAACATCGGCACCGTGAACGAGGACTTCGCGGTGGAAAGCCTCGCAGGCGACGTGTTTCAGCTGGGCAACGCGTCGTACCGGATTCTGCGTGTGGAGGCGGGCCGCGTGCGCGTGGAAGACGCTCAGGGCCAGCCGCCCAACATCCCGTTCTGGCTGGGCGAGGCGCCGGGGCGCAGCGACGAACTCTCGGCTGCCGTTGCGCGGCTGCGCGAGGAAATCGAGCGGCGGCTCGCCGCAGCGGAGCGTGGAGCGGAAGGCGATGAACGTGGCGAAGGCGATGAAGTCGACGAAGGCGCCGATGGTAGCGAGCGCGCCAATGACGCACACGCCGGCCGCCGCGCCGCCGCGCTCGCGCCCGCCATCGGCTGGCTCGTTTCGACGCTCGGCCTCAGTGAAGGCGCTGCGCGCCAGATCGTCGAATACCTCGCCCGCGCGCGGGCCGCGCTCACCGTGCTGCCCACGCAGCACACGCTCGTCATGGAGCGCTTCTTCGACGAATCGGGCGGCATGCAGCTGGTCATTCACGCGCCGTTCGGCAGCCGCATCAATCGCGCGTGGGGCCTCGCGCTGCGCAAGCGCTTTTGCCGCAGCTTCAACTTCGAACTTCAGGCCGCCGCGACCGAAGACGCGATCATCCTCTCGCTCACCGGTAGCCACAGCTTCGCGCTGGACGAAGTGTGGCGCTATCTGCGGTCCAACTCGGCCGAACACATCCTGATCCAGGCACTGCTCGATGCGCCGCTCTTCGGCGTGCGCTGGCGCTGGAACGCCACCACGTCACTCGCGCTGCCGCGTCAGACGGGCGGGCGCAAGACGCCGCCGCCCATCCAGCGCATGCGCAGCGAAGACCTGCTCGCGGCCGTGTTTCCGGACCAGGTGGCGTGCCTCGAAAACATCGTGGGCGAGCGCGAGTTGCCCGACCATCCGCTCGTGAACCAGACCGTGGACGACTGCCTGCACGACGCCATGGACACCGACGGCTGGCTGCGCCTGCTGCATCGCATGGAGGCGGGCGAAGTGAAGCTCGTGGCGCGCGACCTGCCCGCGCCGTCGCCGCTCGCAGCCGAGATTCTGAGCGCGCGGCCGTATGCGTTCCTCGATGACGCGCCGCTCGAAGAGCGCCGCACGCAGGCCGTGCTGAGCCGCCGCTGGACCGACCCCGAATCCGCCGACGACCTGGGCGCGCTGGACGCCGCCGCCATCGAAAGCGTGGCAGCCGAAGCCTGGCCGCTAGTGCGCAACGCCGACGAGATGCACGAGGCGCTGATGAGCCTTGCCTGCATCAACGAACGCGAGGCTGAAAAAAACGACGGCTGGCCCGCCTGCCTCGCCGCGCTTGCCCAGGCGGGCCGCGCCACGCGCATGAAAGTGGCGCTCGGCGACGCACTTTGGGTGCCCGTGGAACGCCTCACCTGCCTGCAGGCGCTCTACCCGCAGGCACCGTGCGAGCCCGCGCTGCGGCCGCCCGTGGGGCACGATGCGCCGTGGCACGAAGAAGACGCGCTCGTCGAAGTGATCCGCGCGCGGCTCACGGGCTTTGGGCCGCAGCCGGTGCCCGTGATCGCGCGGTCGCTCGCGCTGCCCGCTTCGGCCGTTGCGCTCGCGCTGACGAAGCTCGAAGCCGAAGGCTACGTGATGCGCGGCCGCTTCACGCCCGGCGCCGCCGACGACGAATGGTGCGAGCGGCACCTGCTCGCGCGCATTCATCGCTACACCGTGCGGCGGCTGCGGCGCGAGATCGAACCGGTGCAGCGCCACGACTTCATGCGCTTCCTGTTCGAATGGCAGCACGTAAGCCCTGCCACGCGCGTGGAAGGCCGCGATGCGCTCGCCGCCGTGGTCGATCAGTTCGAAGGCTGGGAAGCCGCGGCAGGCGCGTGGGAAGACGAGATCCTGCCTGCACGCGTGAAGGACTACTCGATCACCTGGCTGGACGAAGTGTGCCGCGCGGGCAAGGTGGTGTGGGCACGGCTCGGCGCGCGCATGCGCACGGCATCGGGCCCCGTGCGCGCGACGCCCGTCGTGCTGCTGCCGCGGCGGCATCTGCTGCACTGGCAAGCGCTGGTCGGCGAGGCGGACGGCGAACTCTCGGCGCGCGCCCAACGCGTGCACGACCTGCTGGCCCAACACGGCGCGATGTTCTTCGACGAACTCGCGCAGCACGCGCATCTGCTGCCGGTGGAACTGGAAAATGCGCTCGGTGAACTCGTGGCCGCGGGGCTCGCGAATGCGGACGGCTTTGCCGGTCTGCGCGCGCTCATCAAGCCCGTGGCGAAGCGCAACGCCTATTACGGCAACCGACGGCCACGCGGCGCGGGCGCGCTGATCGGCGGCATGGAGGACGCAGGGCGCTGGGCGCTGCTGCGCCGGCCGGTGGCCAATGCAGAAAACGCGGCGAACGCTGCAAGCACGGCGCAACGCGAAACCCGGGCCATCGCGCCCGTGGTCCGCAAGCCGCAGACTGAACCCGAGCTGCTCGAACACGTCGCCCTCACGCTGCTGCGCCGCTACGGCGTGGTGTTCTGGCAACTGCTCGCGCGCGAAGCGCCCTGGCTGCCGCCGTGGCGCGACCTGCTGCGCGTGCTGCATCGCCTGGAAGCGCGCGGCCACGTGCGCGGCGGACGCTTCGTGGAAGGCCTTTCCGGCGAACAGTTCGCGCTGCCCGAAGCCATTCCGGTGCTGCGCGAGGTGCGCCGCCATGCCAACGACGGCGTGCTCGTCTGCGTTTCGGCGACGGACCCGCTGAACCTGGTCGGCACCGTGCTGGCCGGCGAGAAGGTGCCCGCGGTGGCCGGCAACCGCGTGCTCTTTCGCGACGGCGTGCCCGTGGCGACGCTGGCGGGCGGCCGCTTCGACTACCTCGGCGACTTCGACCCCACGACGAAGAACCAGATGCGCATGCGGCTCGCGCAGCGGTACTAAAGCAGCGGCATTGAAGCGCAGCATTGAACTCGTGCCGTGCAAACGGCACGTCCGTTTGTTCTTTCTGCATGGCATCGGCGGTCATGAACCTTGACCGGCACCGCTTCGCCGGCCACATCGGCCGCCACGCCTCGCTCCATGCCAGCAAGGCTTCACGCACCCACGCAGAGCGCCGCAAGCAGACTCGCGAGCCGCGCAGGATAATCAGGCACCAGTCTTGCCACTTCGAGGCACATTGAGTTCAAGACGAGGTTCACGCGATGGGCACGCCCGCAGCACCACCCGCACGACCCGCACCACCCGCACGACCCGCACGGCGACCAATCAGGCCAGGCCTCACGCAACGCACGACGCTCGCCATCGGCGAAGCGCTGGGCGGAAGGAGCCGCGGCCTGCGTTCGGTGCTGCTGTTCGCGGGGCCGGCCGTGGTGGCGTCCATCGCGTACATGGACCCCGGCAACTTCGCCACCAACCTGCAAGCCGGCGCACGCTACGGCTATGCGCTGCTCTGGGTGGTGCTCGCGGCGAACGTCATTGCCATGCTGTTCCAGGCGCTCTCCGCGAAGCTCGGCATCGTGACGAACCGCAATCTCGCCGAAATCTCGCGCGACCATTTCCCCCAGCCCGTCGTCTACGCGATGTGGGGCGTAAGCGAAGCGGCCGCCATGGCCACGGACCTTGCCGAATTCCTCGGCGGCGCCATCGGGCTCTCGCTGCTGTTTCATCTGCCGCTGCTCGTCGGCATGGCCATCACAGCCGTCGTAACGTTCGCGATTCTCAGCGCCGGGCGGCGCGGCTTTCGGCCCGTGGAGCTGATCATCGGCGCGTTGATTGCGGCCATTGCGCTCTCGTACGTGGTGGAACTGCTCATCGTGCCCGTCGACCTGCGCGCCGCGGCCCAAGGCGCCTTCGTGCCGCAGTTGCCCGACTCCGGCGCGCTCGCGATTGCGGTGGGCATTCTGGGCGCCACGGTCATGCCGCACGCCATCTATCTGCACTCCGGACTCACGCAGGCCCGCGCCCCCGCCCGTGACGACGCCGGGCGTCGCAAGCTCGTGCGCTTCTCCAACCGCGAGGTGATCGTCGCGCTCTCGCTCGCGGGGCTCGTCAACATGGCGATGGTGATGATGGCGTCGGGTGCGTTCCATGCCGGGCATCGCGACGTGGCCGAGATCGGCGCCGCGTTCCACACGCTGACGCCGCTGTTCGGTGCGGCGGCGGGCGCGGTCTTTCTCGTCTCGCTGCTCGCGTCGGGCATGTCGAGTTCCGCCGTGGGCACGCTCGCCGGGCAAATCATCATGCAGGGCTTCACGGGCTATCGCATTCCCGTGTGGCTGCGCCGCGTCGTGACGATGGCGCCCGCATTCGTAGTGGTGGCGGCCGGCGTGAACGTCACGGACGCCCTCGTCTACAGTCAGGTCGCGCTGAGCTTCGCCCTGCCCGTGCCGATGATCGCGCTCGTGATCTTCACGAGCCGGCGCGCCGTCATGGGGCCGTTCGTCAACAGCCGGTTCATGACGATCGTCGCGACGCTCGCCACCGTCGTGGTGCTCGCACTCAACACGGTTCTGCTGCTGCACGTTTTCGGCGTGCCGGTGCCGGGGCTGCCGCCGCTACCGGCCGCGTGAAGCGATCCATGCCCGCCTCATTGCGCGCGAGCGTTCAAGAGTTCGGGTCGGTCCGCATCCGCAGTGCGCGTTTCGGGTCTCATTCAAGCCATGCGCGCCCGCTCACCCGTCACCTCGCGCGCCCGCAGCCCGTGCCGGGACGTTTCGACGTTTGGCCCGCGCGGACCTTCGCGGCATGACCCGAACTGCGATCACACCGTCGATGAAAAGACCGCCTGCTGCCTGCGAACCCGTTGCCCCGCGCCGCCGTCTGTCGCGCGGCGCGCGCTTCGCCATGCCCGCGTGCTTCGCGTTCATGGCGGCGGCCTGCACCACGCCGCCCACCGCGCAGCTTCCGCCCGCCAACGACACGCTGCCCGAAGCCCTGCGCGCCACGCAAAACGAAGTACTGCAGGACGTGCTGACGGCAGTGGGCGATACGACCTACACGTGCCGGCGCAACGGCGACGCGCTCACCTGGGTCGCGACGGGTTCGGACGCCACGCTCGTGGACCCCGCCCGGCGCAGCGTGGGCACCGTGGCACCGGGCCGCTACTTCGTGGGCTACGACGGCAGTTACGTGGTGGGCGAGGAAGTGGTGGCCGCAAACGCGCTGCCGTGGCAACGGCTCGTCGCCCGCTTCAATGCCGGCGAGAGGCGCGGCGAAGGCCGCTTCGCTCGCACGAGTTCGGTCCAGCGCGTACAGACGACAGGTGGCATGCCGCCCGACCCCGCGTGCGACCAGGAAGGCGTTTCGCTCTTCGTGCCTTATTCGGCCACGTACCTGTTCTATCGCAACGCGGAGCCCACCGCGGGCAACGCCGTGACGACGCCCGTGCCCGCGCCTGGCGTAAGCGTCTCGCACGCCGTGGCGTCGAGCGATGTGCCCGCCAGCGCGAGCGGCGATGCCGCGCGCGAGTGACGGTGCGGCACACGGCAGACTGTCCTCCACGTCTGCCGTTTTTGCAGAACATGGCAATAAGGTGTCAGCAGCAGTTATGCATATCGACTTCGCCACGACGCCACGTTCATGCAAATGGCGCAGGAATGAGCAGCGCAAAGCTCAATAAGCTTAAACGATCCTTTCACATTCGTAATATCTAACGGGAACGCTTGCCCAGCGCGCCTCTCACGGCATGTCAGGTCGAATTGACCGAAAGCTGCATGCAATCGCGCAAAATCTACGTGACGCGATTTTCTATCGATTTTGCGGTTAACTTTGCGCGAATTGCGCTGAAACGCGCATAGGCGTTTTTCGTTACGCCTCTTCAGGTCTTACCAGGGTGACATAAGGCAATCGGTATGAAACAAACCGTTACAGCCTTGAAACACCCGCCGCTCTACCTTCCGATCATTCGCTGCGACGGCTACGGTCTCGATACGGTTTGCATTGCGTGCGAGTGCAGGGGGACGCCGGGCGACAGGACAACCGGAGGAAAAATGAAACTAGCCGTAATGACCAGGAGCACCGCGCTGTTCAGGTTGATCTGTCAGTGTTTCGAGGCCGACGGCGCCACCTGCAGCCAGTTCGCCGACGACGTTACGCTCGCCCGCGCCGTCTATCGCGAAGACTTCAGTGCGATCCTGATCGACGCCGACACCGGCGTGAACCCGCTGCGCCCCGTGCTCGCGCGCCGCGCCTGCTATGCGGACCGCCGTGCGCCGCTCATCGTGGTGGGCGCGCGCAGCGACCGCGCCAGCATTGCCCGCACCTTCGACGCGGGCGCCGACGACGTCGTGCTCTCTCCCATCGATTCGCGCGAACTCGTCTTGCGCGTGCATCTCGCGCTGCGCCGCTTTCAACCCGTCCAGCCTTCGGACGCCGACGACCGCCTGGAGTGCGGCGTCTATCGGCTCGACCGCCGCTCGTGCGTGGTTCACGTGGCGGGCGATACGGTGCGCCTCACGTCACGCGAGTTCGCCACCGCATGGCTCCTGTTCTCGCGTCCCGGCGAATACGTGAGCCGCCGCCAGATTGCGGGCGCGGTGTGGAGCAGTTCGGAAGACATCGTAGGCCGCACGCTCGAGCAGCACATCTACAAGCTGCGCAAGAAGCTCGAACTCAACGGCGCGCACGGCGTGCATCTGCGCACGATGTACGCGCACGGCTACCGCATCGAGCTGGCGGAGACAGCCGTGGCGGAATGCGAAGACGAGGCGCACGAGTTGAACGGCACGGGCGCTGCACGTCACAACGAGGCCACACGCGACACCGCGCGCGAGCCCGAAAACGTGGTGCGCACGGCCACGCCTCGCCATGTCGCCGTGCTTGCCGCAGTCGTGCAGCGCAAGGAAGCCGCCGCGGTGACGAGTGCCGCACCCGCCGACCCGGCCGAATCGCTCGTGCTCGAAGAAGCGTTGCGGCCCCAGGTGCATCCCGCGGGCAGCGCGGCGGCGCTCGATGCACGCCCGTGGTCCGATACCGAAAGCGACGCCTACGTACCGCCCGCCGCCAGCCTCACAGCGTGTGCACAGACGGCTGCGCGTGTGGTGCGCACGCCGTGGGCCGGTACGACGCACACCCCGCACACGCCGCACACGCCACGCACGCCGCGCAGCAGCCGCAACTGAGTCGCCGAAGCGTCGACGCATCAGCAGAAAGACAAGCGGGCGCAGCCGCCCGCTTCCCCTTTCTCTACGCTTCAGAACTCGATGATGCGCGGCGAGAGCAGAAAGAGCCGTTCCATATGGCTGTGCTCGTCGCTGCGATAGCGGAACAGCGCGCCGATGAGCGGAATCTTCGAGAGGCCCGGCACGCCCGACTCGCCGTTCGTCGTGCTGTCCACGCGATAGCCGGCAATCAGCAGACTCTCGCCCTCGCCCACGAACGATTCGGTGTTGATGGTGCTCGTCGTGATGATCGGGATGTTGTCCACCTGCTGGCCCGTGAGCGTGCCGTCTTCGATGTGCACGTTGAGCTTGATGCGCTCCTTGCCGTCTTCGTCCACCACGAGCGGCAGCACGCGCAGCGACACGCCGGTGGAGACCTGATAGAGATCCGCCGACGTGTAGCCCGACACGCGCACGAAGAAGCGCGTCTTGTGGTCCATCACGGCCTCCACGTTGTCGAGCGTCGCCACCTTCGGGCTCGCATCGATGCGCGCGAGGTTGTTGTTCTGCAACGCGTTCACGCGCGCCAGCAGGTAGCGGCCCGCGTTGCCGATCACGGCCGTGAGCGATCCGCCTACCGGCGACGTGTCGATCACCGTGGTGCCGTCCGAGAGCGTGCGCGTATCGAAGGTCGGGTTGATGTTGCCGTTGTAGCCGTTCTGCTGCGTGATGCCGTTACCCGTTTGCAGGTCGATGTGGCTGTTGTGCGCGCGCCAGTCCACGCCGATCTGCTTCAACGCGTCTTCGTCGATCTCGATGATGTGCGCCTCGATCTCCACGAGCCTCGGCTTCACGTCGAGCTGGTCGATCAACGTCTGGTAGAGCGGCAGGCGCTGCGGCAGGTCGCGCACGAGCACGGAGTTCGTGCGCGGGTCCGCAACGATCACGGGCAGGTTGTCCGTGCCGCCCATGGGCGTTGCGCCATAGCCGCTCTGCGAGGCGTTGGCGCCGTATCCGCCATATGCGCCGCCATATGCGCCACCGGCCCCGCCATAGCCCGGCAGCGGCGCGCCACCGCCACCATTACCACCTCCGCCCATGCCCGCGATGAGCCCGCCCAGCGCCGTCGGCGTGCCCCCGCCCGCCATGCCCGGCGGCAGCGGCGGATTGCCCGCGCCTTCATAGCCGCCGCCCGAGGTGCTGCCCGTCACGTCCTGCATGGGTTGCAGACGCTGCATGGTGGGCTGCACGGCGTTGCGCTGGCCGCCTGAGTCGCTGCCACTATCCGAACCGCCGTTGCCCTGCGGGTGGTACATCTTCGCGAGCACGTTCGCCACGCCCGGCACGTTCACCGTATTGCCGTCGATCTGCACCTTGTGGTCCGCGGCCCACGCGTGGTGCAGCGGGAACACGCGCACCATCGACCCGATACGCTGCTCCGCGTTGTCGTCGAGCCGCTTCGCCACGTCGGCCACCATCTGCACGTAGGCGGGCGGGCCGCTCACGAGCGCCGTGCCCTGCTCCGCGTCGAACATGATCGGGAAACGCGGGTTGGAAATGTGCAGCTGATCGAGCGACGCCTTCAGGTCCGACACGCGCGCGTGGTCGAGCTTGATCACCTGGCGCGTCACGCTGTTGGCGTCGCTGATGGACAGCACGTTGCCGTCGTAGAACCAGACGAAGCCGAAGGTGGACGCGAGCGTATCCAAAAAGCGCTGCGGCGACATGTCGAACTGGCCTGTCACCGTGCCGTGCACGTCGCCGGAGATGGTGGCGGGCACGCCCTGCCCCGCGGTGAAGTCGCGCAGCACGTCCTTGAGATCTTTGCCTTCAACCGAAATATGAACCGCCGAATTGCGCCACCGGATGGGCGCCGCATCGGCGCTGAGCCCCGGCATCGCAGTCGCGATGAACACCGCCATCCAGACGGCGCAGACGAGTTTTTTTCTATTCATGGGGACAACGTCGTTCGTTGGGAGGTGGGACGTCTCGACCGCCACGACCGCGCGCGCTGTGACCAGCAGCGGCGCGAACCGTGGAGGGCCATGCCGGGCGCAGTGCGCCTGCGGTGCGAAGGCGGCTAGCGTTCCAGCGTTTCCGAAGGCGCTTCGTGGAATTGCTTGCGGTAGCCGTTCACGAGCGTGGAGCGGTTCTGCACGCCCCACTTGTTGGCGGCAATGAGCACGCTGCGGTCGCTCGTGAACGAGTCGCGCAGCAGCTCGGCGCGAATGCGCTCCATGCGCTGCCGGCGAATCAGCTCCGTAGGCGAGAGCCCGAGGAAGTTCTTGAACGCGCTTTGCAGCGCGCGTTCGGTCACGCCGACTTCGGCGGCCACCTCGCGCACCGAGAGGTCGCGGCGATCGAGGTTTTCCTGCAGATAGCGATACGCGCGCCGGTACTTCGCAGGCAGCCGCGCGCCCACGTCGTCGAGTTGCGCGCCGTGGCGCGGCGCGCGATTCGCGAACGGCACGATGGCCGCAGCGTCGTCGCGCAGACACTGCGCGCAGATCAGCGCGTAGCGGCTGTAGAACTGCATCGATTCGCGCGTGCGGCCCTGGGTCTGGCGCACCTTCGCCACGCAGTAGAGATATTCGAGCTGCCGGTGCCCCGTAGAGGCCGCATAGTCGATGCGATGCAGCGGCTCGAGCATCGTTTCGGCCAGTTGCGGCGACTCGGACGCGAGCGCGGCCAGCACGATCTCCAGCCGCGCCGTGCGCAGGTATTCGTGCAGCCCCGTGTGCTGCGCCCACGTCAGATGCGCAGTAAGCGCGTCCATCGCATTACGGTTGCCGCGCGTAAGCGCACGCAGCTCGCGCAGATAGTCGATGCGCTCGCGCAGCAGCGGCACCCGCACGCGCAGCGCGGCCACTTCGTGCAGATCCGCGGTTTCGGTCACTTCGCCGCTGCCCGGCGTGCGGTCGTCGGTCATGCCCGATTGCCAGTACGCGTGGTCCGAGAGCGCCGCCGCCGAGCGCAGTTCGCGCTGCACGGCGAGATCGAAGCGCAGCGTCGTGATGACGTCGCGCCAGTACGAAGGCTCGCCGTTCACGGCGCCGCCCGCGGACGACGCGGCCATCGCCGCGAGTTCGTCCAGGGCTTCGGCCGCCGCACGCGACTGCCCGAGTTCGTGCAGCGCGCACACGATGCCGAGCCGCGCCTCCATGCGTTGCAGCGGGTCGATGCCGGTCTCGTCCACCACGCGCGCAAAGCACGAGAGCGCCGTGGCAAGCCGGTGCCGGAACAGCGCCTGCCAACCCGCGTTGCGGCACGACGCGGCGCGAATGGCTTCGCGCCGCGTGCGGATCACCTTCTGCGCGCGACGGTACTGCTCTTCGGCTTCGTCGCCGATGCCGAGCGTCATCTGCATGTCCGCGTGCAGTTGCAGCAGGTACGGCATGTCGGTGCTCTGATGCGCGTCTTCCGCCCAGCGGTTGGCCTGTGCGCCCGCCGCGCCGAGATTGCCTTCTAGCACCTTGTCGAGAAAGCCCGCGGGCAGGCGGCGCACGGTAAGCGCAGCGGCAAGCGGGAAATAGGGTGTCAGGAACATCGTGCACTCCTTGTTGAAGGGCCAGCCTGACAGGCGACCATGTGAGCCCAATGTATCGGAGCCCCTCGCCCACATCTTCAACAAATCTTATTGGCGCGCGCGATTTGAGAACTGTTGAGGTTCGATGCGTGATGGGTGGTGGCGCAAGCGGACGCCCGCGGCATCAATGGTGCGGCTGCGCGGCCGCGATGGCGCGCAGTTGTTCGCCGAGGCTCGTGAGCACGAGCTGGTCCTTCACCTGATCGACGAAGATGCCCACCAGCAACGCGAGCATCAGCACCGTCATGGCGCCCTTCACGGGCTGGCTCAAGGTCATGAGGTCGAGCTTCTGCGCCGACTTCGACACGAAGCCGAACGCGAAGTCGATCATGAGCAGGATGAACAGCATGGGCGCGGCGAGCTTCGCGGTGGTCTGCATGAGCGTATCGGTCTGGCGCAGCACGAAGCTTTCGAAGATGTTCGCGGCCACCGGCGTATTCGAGGTCAACGGCCACCAGTGATACGACTCGTAGACCACACCGAGCAGGAACGTCATGCCGCCCAGCGTCCAGAACGCGACGATGGCCACCTGCGAAAGCAGCGCGCCCGTGGGCGTGGACTGCTCCTCGCGCAACGGGTTGGTGACCTGCATGTTGTTGTAGCCCGTGAGGTCGTCCACGTAGGTGCCCGCGCTTTCCGCCACCCAGAACACGGTGGAGGCCGCATAGCCCAGCACGAGCCCGATCACGGCTTCGCGCAGCCCGAGTTCGATCAGATGCACGCCGGAGAGCGTGGTCATGAGCGAGGCCGGCTGGCCGTAGGCCACGAACGTACTGAGCAGCATCGCCACACCGTTGCGCACCACGCCTTGCAGCACGCCGTCGGCCGTGGGCGGAAACATCGACATGATGACGAGGAGCCGCACCGAGCAGATGCCGAGCAGCGTCATGTAGCCAACGAACGTGGTGCCCAGTTGCGGCAGCGCATTGAAGAGGTCGTTCATGCGGGTTCATGCGGGCGGGTGGCGTTGTTGTCGAGCCTGTCGCCCCCGTCGCGGCGCAGGTCGCGGCTCTCGTGCGCTTCGCGCGCGGCCCGTGCCGCCGCGGCGAGGCGTGCGAGCGCGGCTTCTTCGGCTTCCTCGTCGGCGGCGTCGCTCGCGGCTTCGTCGTCGCGGCGGCGCAGCGCCGCAATACGCTCGTTGCAGAGTTCGATGCGCCCGCGGTTGTTCGCAATCGCGCGCACCGCCGTGACGATCTCCTGCTGTTTCGCCTCACAGGCCGCAATGAGCGCGGCCAGATCCGCTTCGAGTACGCGCACGCGGTCGGCCACCACTTCGGCGTAGCGCATGGCCGCGTTGAGATCGGCGAGCGAAAACGCCGCGCTGCCGCCCATCATGTCGCCGATGCTCGCGTGGCATTGCGCCAGCGTTTCGCGCGCCTGCTGCACCTCGGCGGCCTTGCCGTCACGCTGCGCCGCCAGTTGCACAGCCTCCTCGCGCCGTGCCGCGAGCGCGGCGCGCAGCGTCTCCTCCAGCCGCTCGCGGCGTTCGGTGGTGCGCGTGAGGGCAGCGATGCGGCGTCGGTTGGCGGTCATGGCGCTAGGTTCGTTCCTGGGCTTGCTGGCGGCATAAGGCGTAAGGCGTTAGCCGTTCGCGAGCGCGAAGAGTTGCGCGCCGGTCTCGTCGGGCGAGGCGAATTCGTCGGTGCCCTGCGAGAAGAACGCGCGAATCGCGTCGATCTTGCCGATGGCCTCGTCCGCCACGGGATTGCCGCCTGGCTGGTACTCGCCGATCTGCAACAGCATCTCCACTTCGCGGTGCTTCGCCATCAGTTCGCGCAGCCGCGCCGACGCGGCCACGTACTCGCGCGGCACCACCTGGGGCATGACGCGCGAGAGGCTGCCCAGCACGTCGATGGCCGGATACTGATTTTTTGCGGCGATTTCGCGCGAGAGAATCATGTGGCCGTCCAGAATGCCGCGCACTTCTTCGGCAATGGGATCGCTGCCCGATTCGTCTTCGGCCAGCACCGTGTAGAGCGCCGTAATCGACCCGCGCGACCCGCGCGCACCCATGCCCGCGCGCTCCAGCAGGCGCGGCAACTCCGCGAAGATGGACGGCGGAAAGCCGCGCCGCGCGGGCGGCTCGCCCGCGGCGAGGCCGATTTCGCGCTGGGCGCGCGCAAAGCGCGTGAGCGAATCCATCATCAGCAGCACGCGGCAGCCTTCGTCGCGAAAGTGCTCGGCAATCGCGGTGGCCACATAGGCGGCCTTCGCGCGTTCGATGGAAGACCGGTCCGAAGTCGCGCACACCACGACAGAGCGCGCCATGCCTTCCTCGCCCAGAATCAGCTCGATGAACTCGCGCACTTCGCGGCCGCGTTCGCCGATCAGCGCGATCACCGTGACGTCGCACTGCGCGCCGCGCGCGAACATGCCGAGCAGCGTGCTCTTGCCTACGCCCGCAGGCGCGAAGATGCCCATGCGCTGCCCTTCGGCGAGCGTCATCATGGCGTCCACCACGCGCACGCCGGTGGCAAGCGGCGCCTCGATCAGGCGGCGGCTCATGGGGTCGGGCGGGTCCGCGAAAATGGGGCGCTCGCCGCTGGCGTCGATGGGACCGAGCCCGTCGATGGGCCGCCCGAGGCTGTCGATCACGCGCCCCAGCAGCGCCGTGCCGACAGGCACCGAGAGCGGCCGGCCGAGCCCCACCACCTGGGTGGAGCGCGAGACGTCGGCGAGCCGCGAGAACGGCGAGAGCAGCGCAACGTCGCGCGTGAAGCCGATCACCTCGGCGTACTGCAGCAGCGCGCCGTTCGGCGCGCGCAACTCGCACAGCTCGCCGAGCGAGACGTCGAGGCCGCCCACCTTCACGAGCGTGCCGATCACTTCGAGCACCTTGCCCGTGCGCGCAATGCTGCGCGTGGCGAGAATCTCCTGCTCGATGGCGTCGGTCAGACGCTCGACGTCGAGCAGCCGGCGCGAGACCGCAGCGCGGGTAGCCGAGGTGTCCTGGGGCGTGCTCATTGCGGGTCGGGGTCGGGGTCGTGCAGGGCGCGATCTTCGAGGTCAGGCGCGGCTTGTTCTCCTGCATCGGCGTTGCCCGGTTCATCGGACGCCTGCTGCCACGCCAGCCCGTCGATCTCGCCTGCCGAATGCTTGAGCGCGCGCGACACCGCCGAACGCATGGCGCGCAGCTGCGTGGCGAGGCTTGCGTCCACGGCACCGAAGTCCGATTCGCAGATGCAGCTGCCGGGCGCCAGCCGCTTGTCCGCCACCACCGAAAGCGGGAACGGCCGCCCCAGTTCGCGCCAGCGCGACGAAAGCCGCTCGAACGCGACGCAAGCCTTGTCATAGTCGCCAGGACTCACCGCCACGCGCAGATACGTGGCCCCTTCGACGATGCGGTCCACGGTGGCGAGCGCGCGCTCGAACAACTGCTCGGACTGCTGCACGTGCACGATCTGCTCGACCGCGACCGTCACGATTTCGGCCAGGCGCTCGCGCATCTTCAGTTGCGTGCGGCGCTGATCGTCGCCGGCATCGGCCTGGCGCGCCATCCAGTCGGCGAGCGCGCGCGCTTCGCCGTCGCGATAGCCGCGTTGGGCCGCCTCGTCGTATTGCGCGCGGGCGTCGGCAAGAATGGCCGCGGCCTCGTGCTGCGCGGCCTCCATGATGGCCTGCGCTTCGGCCTGTGCCTGCCCGAGCATCGCTTCGCGGTCGGCCGCAAGCTGGGCGTAGCCCGCTTCCAGCGACATCAGCGCGCCGAACGCGGCACGCGGCACCACGTCGCCGTGCACGCCGATGTGCTTCACACCATTCACGCCAGCCTGCACCTCGGCCGGGTTCGGCAGATTGCGGTCGGATCTCAGCCAGATAACCATGCCCACTCCGGAAGCAGTTCGGGAAAGCGCGCGATCAACTGCGGCGTGCCCAACGGATCGGGCTCGCGCGCGGCGGCGTCGAGCCACGGCACAGGCGGCAGCTCGCGCGGCAAGGCGAGGCGCAACAGCGGGCACGGCGCGTCCGCGGGGCCGGCAAGGTTCGCTGAAAGCGCGGCGCCGGCGTCATGGGCTTCGCGCGCCATCAGCGTGTAGCCTTCCAGCGCGAGCGTGTCGGCGTCGAGCGCATCGAGCGCCGGCATCGCGCCGCGCGCGACGAGCCGCGCCGTGTCCGGTGCGTTCGTTGCCGCAGTGCCCGGCGCCTGGGCGAGCAGACGGTCGAGCGGCACGCCGACCCATTGCGCCAGCTGCATGCGGCTGCGCTTGTCGATGAGCCGCCGCACGTCCGCGCGGCGAAACAGCAGCGCGCGCATGCGCAGCACGTTCAGACCGAGCACGGCTGGCAAGGCGTCGAGCACCTGCGGGCCGGGCGTGAACCACGTGTCGAATGCGGGCGGCGGCACGTGAAGTGCGCGGAGCAAGGCGCGCGACGCGGTATCGAGGGCGTTGCGGCGCAGGCCGTGGCCGTTTGTGGCGGCGTGCGGTTCGGCATTCGTGTTGCCGCCCAGCGCCGCGTAGAACGTATCGAGCGCCGCGGGCGCCACGCCCAACGCGCCCGCGAGCCACGACGGATGCGCCCATTGCACCGCCGTGCGCGCGTTGCGCTCCCACGCCGCGAATGCGGCGGCAGCCCGTGCGAAAGGAAAGCCGGTAGAAGCACCCATGACGTGTGCGATATGTGCCCGAATCCCCGCCTGAATCCTGATGGTTCCGGTGGTTGCGTTGGTTCTTCCGTTGGTTCTTCCGCTGGTTCCGCCAGTTCCGGGCGTTTCGATAACCACGCCCTCAGGCCGTGGAAGAAGGGCCCGCGCGCCGCAGCCGCGCGAGCAGCGCATTGACCTTCGCGCCCAGCGCGTCGCCCGTGCCGCCTTTGGGCGAACCGCCGCCCGCCTTGTGCGGTACGCCGCGCTTCATCCAGAGGAAAAGGCCTGCGGCGCCGATCACCAGCACCAGCACGGCGCCCACAATGACGGGCAGCGGCGAATGCGATTGCGGCAGCTTCGAGAGTTCGACCGGGTCCGCCGGCACGGCCGTGACGCTCACCGCGTCGTAGGTCAACCCTTCCACGCTGTGCATGACGAGCGTCTTGATCTGCGGGATGAGCGCGCCCGCGTCCGAATCCGGGCGGTACTTGATGAACACCGACGCCGAAGACGGCTTGATCTGCTGCGCGAGCGGATCGTTGTTCGGCAGCACGATCTGCACGCGCGCGACGATCACGCCGTCGATCTTCGAAAGCGTCGACGAAAGTTCCTGCGAGAGCCCGTAGATGAAGCGCACGCGCTCTTCGGTGGGCGTGGACACGAGCCCGTCCTTCTTGAAGAGACTGCCCAGATCGTCGTACTTGCTGTGCGGCAGGCCGCGCGAGCGCAGCACTTCCACGGCGCGCACGATCTGATTGCTGTCCACGTCGAGCGCCCAGGTCTTGCCGTTGTCGGGCGTCGCCTTCGACGCGTCCACGCCCTGCTCCAGCAACGCCACCAGCATCTCGTTGACGTCTTGCTCCGTGAGATTGCTGTACAGCTCCTTCTGGCAACCGGCCAGCGCCGCACAGAGCGCGAGCGTGGCCACGAGCGCGGCGCCGCGCGCGCTGCGCCGCCTGGGTTCCGGCTGCCGGAGGGATCGTGCCGCGTGGCCCGTCGTGGCGTGCATGGCTACTGGTTCTTCATCAACGTTTCGATAGCGGACTTGGACGAGTCCACCACGCCCATCTTCGCTTCCATGTCGAGCTGCGTGCTCGCCATTTCGAGCGTCATCTTCGTCGTGGCGGCCATGATCTCGTTCATCGACATCTGCGGCGCCTGCTGCGAGAACTGCACGACGTCGTTGACCGACTGCTGGATCTCGGCGTCCTGCGCGGCCACGAGCTTCGACACCACATTGGTGTTCTCGCCGTCCGCGTGCTCGGGCTTCGCCATGCGAGGGTTCTTCATCATCGAACTGAACTTCTCGCCTTGCTGCGCGAGCGACGGGTCGCTCGCCTGCTGGGTGGCCTGCAAGGCGCTTTCCACCTGTTTGGCCGTCACCGATACGCTCATTGCCGCTCTCCTGCGGGAAGGTTGCTTCTACGCCGTTGCAAGTCACGGCATGCGATTGCGTGCGATTACGCGCAACGGCTAGACGTAGAGGCGTGACGCCGTCGCGCGCTCAGGTCCATTCAAGCGCGCAGATAGCCCTGGTAGCCCTGCTGCGCGAGCGGGTCCTGAGGCTGACGCGTGCTCTGCTGAGGGCTCGCCGTGGCGGCGCGCTCTTCCTCTTCGTCGTTGAGCGTGGTGACCGAGAGCGGGATTTCGAGCGGGCCGCCGTTGCGATGCTTGCGCACTGCGTCGAGCAGATCCTCGCGGGCTTCCAGCGCGCGCACGAGCTGTTGCGTGTCGCGGCTCGGGTTGGCCTGCACGGCCTCGGCCGCGCTTTGACGCCAGTTCGGATCGCCCTTCACCGAGAGGCAGAACGCGAGCAGCGCCTTCGCATACGCGAAGTGCGGCGCGTTCTCCACCACGCGCGAAAACACGCGCACGGCGTCGTCCCAGTGGCCGCGGGTCATGTGGATGATGCCCTCGAAGGTGTCGATCTCGGCCACCTTCGGACGCAGCACGCGCAAGGCGTCCAGCACGAGTTCGATGTCGTACGGGTCCGCCTCCACTTTCGGGAAGTTCGAGAGCAGCGCAGTCGAGACGGTCTCGATCAGCCCACCGACGATGTCCGGACTGCAGTTGAGATAGTTCGGCGAGGTCACGCTCATGTCGAAAGGCTCCTGCACAGGGTGAAAGAAGACCACGTTGCGGCGCGACGGGTCGATCCACGACCGCAATGGTTCACGCCCGCCGCAATGGTTCACGCCAACGATACGCAGCGCCGTCCCGCCAGAGCAGCGGCAACGCGAAGCGAGCGCAACGGGTGCGAAGTGTGGACGAAGCGTGGAACAAGCCGGAGGACGAACGGGCGGGGAAAGCGCCATGCAGCGGCGCGACGCGCCGACTACATGGCGCGGACAGCGTGAGATTGTCCGATTGCGCGCTGCTGGGAAATCGGCGGCGCGCGGATGGCGAGCGAGGCTTCGCCAGTGTGTTGCCGGGTCATCGCCAGGCATCAGTAGGTGCTGCGGAGCATGGCGACGAACCAGCGGCGCTCGCCCAATCGGCCGGCCCAGCCTGAAAAACCATCTGGCACAGTCAAAAGAAGCGAGCGCCTTCAATTGCGCCGGTTCAAGCCTGTTCAAATTGCCTGACGCTCACAATAAACCCCTGGGCGCTATCCCCTCCCACTATCACCGTATTTTGAAGCGTCCGGTTCAGGAATACGGTAGACAGACCGTTGATAGCGATAGGGAAACCGCCAATATTGGGCCCGCCTTGAGAGAAGGTTGCAGCGTTACGTCCATCCGCTTCCAGCAGAAAGATATCGCCCGGGGAAGGATGGGACGGGCAGCAAAGATATTTTCTATTGCCCGCCTTGCCGGGAGAATTCAGCTGTAACGTCACGCTCTCAAAGTTGTCACTCGTAACTGGCTTGTTTGTATCCCATTTCGATGGGGTCGTACTGAACAAAAGCAGACCAGTATTGTCGACGGACAGGTACAACGACGGAAGTGCAACATACTGGATCGTAACAGTGGTCATGGAATTCTCCCGGTCGATTTAAAACTTCGTTTGAATCGCGGCGACTCAGGCCATCTGGAATACACCTGTGCCGGTGCCGTAGAACTGGCCGTTGATGTTCGCGGCATATTGCGACGGGTGGACCAAAACGGCCAATACGCGCGGCCCCTCGAGGAGCGTGAGCGTGATCGAGCCGGGATAAATCGACAATTCCAGCGACAGTTGAATGCCTATCAGGTTCTCCGCGTCGGGAACCGTTCCCTGCAGGTAAACATTCGAAATGTCGACATTCGTTCCCGTACCCGTCGCCTGGCCGACGAAGCGCACCGGCGTACCTTGCTGGGGAGCATTCGGCCCGATGTCGGCGGGATATGCCGTGACTTCGACCGTTTCGGTGTGCGGCCCGCAGCCGCACCCACAGCCTTCGAAGGAGAAGTATCCGCAGATGTTCTGCTGGCACCCGCATCCACATAGGGATTGCGGCTGCACCTTCTGATCGAACGCCGCTTGCAGCGACGGCTTCTTGCTGGCCAGCGTTTGCCGGTTCTTGATTGCCTCGTCATAGGCAGCCCGCGATTGCGCGGCGAGCGCCTTGACCTGATCGGGTGCGATTTCTTGAACGGGTGTGTTCATTTCCAGGGTCCTTTATATATTTACGGTATGGAACTGGAGACATCGCACGCCTTCCGGCCGGCCAGCGGATTTACGCTGACGGCGAGGTGTCCCCGGATTAATCCATGAATTGCCGGCCAGATACGGTTT
Source organism: Paraburkholderia kururiensis JCM 10599 = LMG 19447 (assembly GCF_003986935.1). Lineage (GTDB taxonomy): Bacteria > Pseudomonadota > Gammaproteobacteria > Burkholderiales > Burkholderiaceae > Paraburkholderia > Paraburkholderia kururiensis. The sequence goes on from NZ_RJZE01000009.1 coordinate 87,026, forward strand.
CCCACTCATAAATTGTTAAATAACGCTACATCGCGATAAATCTTATCGAGCACCATTTTCTGAACGCTCTCACGCGTTCATCGCATGGGAGATTTTTAAATTTGACACAAATGAAATAGAGGGATGGATCACTACTTTTTCGCCCTGCTAGAATGTCGGCTCCACGTTTTTCTGCATTTAAGACCAGCTTCCGGAATTCGTGCACCTATCTCTTCTGTCAGGTATTTATTTTCAAATAAGCCATATCGATCGAAAGCCTCAATTGCCAGAACGGTATAGAGCTGCGATCTTCATGGCATGTTTTTGCAAGCCGCATATTCAAAAACCTTTTTTTGTTAAATCCCCCGATTTATTGAAGCTGGAAACGCACGGATCGAGCAGCACGTCAGGACACCATCAGAACACCATTAACGCGCAGTCGTTTTGCAGCGCAACAAAGAACGTTGGGGCCGATCGCCCACCAGGGAGATCGAAAGGGCTGCAAATTCCCAGGCCCCTTCGCTTGCCCGCCAGCCGCTTCGCTTCGCCCGCACCCGCGCCGCATGCAGCCGATATCGTCGAACATCGGCGCACAAGGCGTGCGCCTTTTGCGTATCTCGTGACGCATCCGTCACCCGGCAATCAGTCACCCATCAGTCACCCATTACCCGCGGGGCCTTCGCCGCCCGGGGCACCAGGCGATGAGCGAGGAAAAGACCGAGAAACCCACATCGAAGCGGCTACGCGATGCACGCAAGGACGGCCAGGTCTCGAAGAGCACGGACCTGGTCGATGCCGTCGTGATGGTGGCCGTGGCCGGCACGCTGCTGCTTGCCGCGGGCGTCTTCGCGGGTGCGTTTCGCACCATCGTCACGCTCACGCTCGACTTCGTTTCCGGCGACCACTCGCTGCCCGCGCTCGTGGCGCGCCTCTACAAGATTGGCGGCGAGACCTTGCTCGTGGTCGTGCCCTGCGTTGCCGTGGCCGCTGCCGCGGGCGTGGCCGCGCTGATTCCGCAGGTGGGCTTCCAGATCGCGACCAAGCCGGTGGTGCCCAACATCCAGAACGCGAGCCCGATGGCGGGTTTGAAGCGCATCTTCTCGATGCGCACCATCATCGAACTCGTGAAGATGGTCATCAAGGCCGCCATCGTCGGGGCCGTGATGTGGTTCACGATCCGCTGGATGTTCCCGCTCATGGTGGGCTCGCTCTATCAGCCGCTGCCCGAGCTTTCCACCATGCTCTGGAGCCTGCTCGTGAAGCTCTGCCTGATCGCGGCAGCGGTGTTCGTCGTGATCGGCGCCGCGGACGTCAAGCTGCAAAGCTTCATGTTCATGCGGCGCATGCGCATGTCGAAAGACGAAGTGAAGCGCGAGTACAAGCAGCAGGAAGGCGACCCCAAGATCAAGGGCGAGCGCAAGCGGCTCGCGCGCGAATTGATGACCGCCGCGGCGCCGCAGCAGCGCGTGACGCTCGCCAACGCGATGATCGTGAACCCCACGCACTACGCGGTGGCCATCCGCTACGCGCCCGACGAGCATCCGCTGCCGCTCGTCATCGCCAAGGGTATGGACGAGCAAGCCGCGCAATTGCGGCGCTTCGCGCAGGACGCCAACGTGCCCATCATCGGCAATCCCCCGGTGGCGCGCGCGCTGTACAAGGTCGCGCTCGACGAGCCGATTCCCGAAGAACTGTTCGAAACGGTGGCCGCGATTCTGCGCTGGGTGGACGCGCTCGCCGTGAAGAAGCCCGAAACAGGCAGCGCGCTGCCGAACTGATCCCACGGAGAAAGCCGCATGTTCAAGTCCCTGAAGCTGCCGGCAGGCGGGGAAATCGGCATCGCGATGCTGGTGGTGGCGATCATCTCGCTCATGATCCTGCCGCTGCCGCCCGAGCTGATCGACGTGCTGCTCGCGGTGAACATCACGATCAGCGTGACGCTGCTGATGATCACCATGTACGTGCCGAGCGTGGTGTCGCTCTCGGTGTTCCCCTCGCTGCTGCTTTTCACAACGCTCTACCGGCTCTCGCTCAACATCGCGTCCACGAAGTCGATCCTCTTGCATGCGGACGCGGGCCACATCATCGAAAGCTTCGGCGAACTCGTGGTGGGCGGCAACCTCGTGGTGGGGCTCGTGGTGTTCGTCATCATCACGACAGTGCAGTTCATCGTGATCGCGAAGGGCTCGGAACGCGTGGCCGAAGTGGGCGCGCGGTTCACGCTGGACGCGCTGCCCGGCAAGCAGATGAGCATCGACGCCGACCTGCGCGCGAACATCATCACGCCCGAAGAGGCGCGCAGAAAACGCGCGACGCTCGCCGTGGAAAGCCAGTTGCACGGCGGCATGGACGGCGCCATGAAGTTCGTGAAGGGCGACGCCATTGCGGGGCTCATCATCACGCTCATCAACATCGTGGCGGGCATCGCGGTAGGCGTGGCGTATCACGACATGTCGGCGGGCGAGGCCGCGAACCGGTTCTCGATTCTTTCGGTGGGCGACGCGATGGTTTCGCAGATTCCGTCGCTGCTGCTCTCCGTCGCGGCGGGCATCATGATTACGCGCGTGGCCGACGAGCGCGAGGCGAAGCAGCTTTCGCTCGGCGACGAGATTGGCCGCCAGCTTTCCACGAGCGCCCGCGCGCTCTACTTCGCGAGCCTGCTGCTGGTGGGCTTCGCCGCCGTGCCGGGCTTCCCCACTTCGCTCTTTCTGCTGCTCTCGGGCACGCTCGCGTTCTGCGCGTGGCGGCTCGGCAAGAAGCAGCCCGCGTCGGCCTCGCATGCCACCGAAGCGGTCAACGCCATGCAGCGCGCCGGCTCGAAAGTGGACGTGCCCGCCATTCTGGCGCGCCCGCCGCAGTTCGCCTGCCCGCTCGGCGTGCGCATCGCGCCGGACCTCGTGGCGCGGCTTTCCACCGCGGCGCTCGACACCTCGTTCGAAGCGGAGCGCAGCAAGCTCCAGGAGTATCTGGGCCTGCCCTTCCCCGGCATCACGATGTGGACGAGCGACGCGCTGCCGCCCTCCACCTGCGAGCTGCTGATGCACGACGTGCCGTACTGCTCGTTCGAATTGCCCGCAGGCAAGGTGATGCTGCCGGAGCCGGCGAAGCTGAGAGGGGTGAATGCGACCAATGGTGCGGGCAATGGCGCGACGGACGGCACAGGCCCCGGCCAGGCCACATCGCCGAACGGGCCCACTCCACTCAAAGGCGAACTCACCGCCGCCGACCTCGCCGCGCTGCGCGAACGCGCCGAGCAACGCCCCGGCCTCGACGGCGGCCCCGGCCCCACCTACTGGATCGAAGAAAAAGCGCTGCCCGCGAAGACCCAGGCGTGGCGCGCGGAGCAGGTCATCGCGCATGCGTCGGTCGCGATGCTGCGCCGCCACGCGTCGCTCTTCCTCGGCATTCAGGAAGTGCAGTGGATTCTCGACCAGCAGAACACCGACTACCCGGGCCTCGTCGCCGAGGTGCAGAAGGTGCTGCCGCCGCAGCGCATTGCCGACGTGCTGCGCCGCCTGCTCGAAGAACAGGTGCCCATCCGCAACATTCGCAACATCCTGGAAAGCCTCATCGTGTGGGGCGCGAAAGAGAAGGACATGCTGATGCTCACGGAGTACGTGCGCGGCGACCTCGCGCGCTTTCTCGCGCATCGCGCGGCAGGCGGTGCGCGGCAGCTCCCGGCCGTGCTGTTCGACCTGCCCGTGGAGCAGCACATCCGCCAGGCGATCAAGCAGACGCCCACCGGCAACTTCCTCGCGCTGCCGCCCGACGAGGCCAACTACCTCATCGACAAGATCCAGTCGTTCGTGGGCCAGGTGCCGCGCGAAGGCGTGGCGCTCGTCACGTCGATGGACATTCGCCGCTACGTGCGCCGCATGATCGAGGCGCGGCTCAACTGGCTTTCGGTGTACTCGTACCAGGAGCTGGGTGAGCACGTCGAGCTGCAGCCGCTCGGCCGCGTCACGATCTGACCGCGCATTCAATCGCGCCCACCACGCTCATGGCCCACATCGAGTCCCGACCGCTGCGCATCATTCCAGGCGACGCCGAACCGCAGCCGCTCCCTGACGAAGCCCGCGCGAAACGCTTCGACTACGCCGCGCTCGCGCGCCGCGTGCGCGCGCGAAGACCGCCGGGCCGGGATGCGGGCGCATCGGGCAACACGAGCGCATCAGAAGACCACGACGCGCCCGCGCACAACCGGCTCAGACACGACAACACGCCGGACGACACCCCAGACGACACCCCAGACGACGCAGCAGACAACGCCGGCAGCGCACGCGGTGCCGGTGCAGGCGCGCCGCTTGCCGGCCACAGCAACGCCGCGCCGCCCACGAGCGACGACCTGCTGCCCGAGCGGCTCGCGCACGTCACGCTGCCCATCGTCGATTCGATGTTCCGCACGCAGAGCCACTTCCTCGAACTGGCCACCTCGCTTGCCACCGAAGTGGCCGCCTTCGCGAGCGACCAGGCCATTGGCGACGCGGGCAACTGGGAAGTGCAGATGCCGCTCGACCGCGCCATCCTGCCCGACACCACGCTGTATCTTTCGCTTTCGCGTTTCAGGCTTTCGCTTCGGTTCGATACGCCGGACGCCGATACGAAGCAGCTACTGTTGCACCACAGTGCGCTGCTCGAGCGCGAACTGGACCAGTTGCTGCGCGCGTGGGGCACGCCGCGCGACATCGAGCTTTCGGTCTGGTGAGCGTCACGGCTTCCCTTCTTACCCGTCTCAGTGGTTTCACCCGCTGAGCAGCGGCGCAACCCTCAACCCTCAACGCTCGACGAACGCGCCCGCCTTGCGGGGCCACACTGCATGGGCCATCTGACTGCTGAAATGCCGGCCGGCGAGCCCCACCTGGAGGCAACGCCGCGCACCGCGCACGAGACCGGGCATCCGGCTCGCGCGCGTCACGCGGCGAACCTGCCTGAGAACGTGCCCGACCTGGGGCGCAGCGCAGCGGCAGGCGACGGCACGCAACGCCTGCCGCTGCGCGCCGTCGCCCACCTGGCCGCGCGTGCGTCGCGCGTGCTCTGCGATGCACGCACGCCGGTCGTGCTGGGTCATGGGCTGAGCATCGTGGACTGGCAGGCATCGGTGGAAGGCATCGCGCCGCGCGATCTGTCCGCACAGGCCCTCGCCGCGTCGTTCGAGATGCCCGGCGTGCTCGAACTCGCGCACGCTGCCGGCCCCCTGCACGTAGCGTTCGACCTCGCCGCGCATCCCGCGCTGGCCATCGCCGCGTCGCCTGCGCGTGGGGCCACGTCCGCATCCGCCGACAGCGACCGCGCGTTGCGCGCCGCGATTCTCGGTGTGCTGCTGGAGCCGCTGTTCCAGCGCATTGCCGCGTTAGGCCTCGGCGATCTGCACGTCGTGCGGCTCACACGCGGCCTGCTCGCAAGCGATGCGCAGGCTGCATCGGTGGCGTTGGCCTTCACGCTCGACGGCCGCCGCGTCGCCGCGCAAATCGCGCTCACCCCGGCACTGCTCGCCGTGCTCGAAGAGGCGCACGCCACGCAGATGTCCGCGCTCGCGCGCCGTGGCTTGCCGGCGCTGCTGGACGTTGGCCAGAACGCCGACAAGAACGCGAGCCTTGCGCCCGATGCCGCTGCGGCACTGCGCGCAAGGCTCGGCGAGTTGCGCGTGCCCGGCCGGCTCGTGCTGGGCGCACGCCGTCTTTCCATCGAAACGCTGCGGGCGCTCGCGCCCGGCGACGTGCTGCTGCGCACGTTCACGGCGAGCCTTGCGCCGCTGCTGGCCGCGGCCGCGCGCGCGGCACGAAACGCGGCGACGGCGGACGGCTCCCACGCCGAACCCGGCCAGCACGTCCCGAACTCGGCGCACGCAGCACAGGCCGCATTCACGGACCCGAACGGGCCCGCCAGCCACGACAGCCACGCCGGCCCGGGCGCGCCTCACCCCGCCGGCACTGCCCTCGCGATCGCCGCCTGGGGCACGCCGGGCCTCATCCGTCTGCACGCGCCCGCGCAATTCGACGGGCACACGCTAGTCATCACGAAGGAGCCGACCATGTCCGACGACCTGGACCCCGTGCGCGCCGACGACGCGCTCGCCGACGATCAAGCGCAGAACCCGATCGAAATCGGCGAGCTGGATCTGCCGGTCCAGTTCGAAGTGGATACCGTCGCGCTGCCGCTTTCGCAGCTCTGCGCGTTGCGGCCGGGCTACGTGCTCGAACTTCCGACGCCCGTGGCCGACGCGCAGTTGAAGCTCGTCACGCACGGCCAGACCATCGGCTACGGCGAACTCGTCACGGTGGGCGAACACCTCGGCATCCGGATTCTGCGCATGGCGCACGGCGATGGTCCAGTTCAGTGACATCACCGGGCTGCTGCTCGTCGTCGTTGCGATCAGCCTCTTGCCTTTCGTCGCGATGGTGGTCACCTCCTACGCCAAGATCGTGGTCGTGCTGGGCCTCCTGCGCAACGCGCTGGGCGTGCAGCAGGTGCCGCCCAACATGGTGCTCAACGGCATCGCGATACTCGTGTCGCTCTACGTGATGGCGCCCGTGGGCATGCAGGCCGCGCACACACTGGAAGGCGAGCAGATTTCGGGGCAACCGTCGCAGGCGCTCATTCAGGCGTTCGGCGCGGCGCGCGAGCCGTTTCGCAGCTTCCTGCAGAAACACGCGAACGAACGCGAGAAGCGTTTTTTCATCCGCTCCGCGAACGTGGTGTGGCCCAAAGACGCCGCGAGCAGCCTGCACGAAAACGACCTGATCGTGCTTGCGCCCGCGTTCACGCTGAGCGAGCTCACGGACGCGTTCAAGATCGGCTTTCTGCTCTACATCGCGTTCATCGTGGTGGACCTCATCATCGCCAACGTGCTGCTCGCGATGGGCTTGAACCAGGTGCAGCCCACCAACGTCGCCATTCCGTTCAAGCTGCTGCTCTTCGTGGTGATGGACGGATGGTCCACGCTCATTCACGGCCTCGTGCTCACCTACAAGTAGCGCAACGCGGGAAAAAGCTCATGGACGTCGATACGCTCGTTCGCTTCACTACGCAGGGCATGCTGCTGTGCATGTACGTGTCGCTGCCCATCGTGATCGTGGCCGCGGTGGTGGGCCTTGGCGTGTCGTTCCTGCAGGCCATCACGTCGATGCAGGACCAGACGCTCTCGCACGGCGTGAAGCTCGTCGCGGTGACGGTGGCCATCGTGATTGCCGCGCCGTTTTCGGCGGCCGCGATCCTGCATTTCGCCAACGAGATCATGCAGACGGCGGTGCCGCAATGACCCGCATCGGCGGACCACCGCAGACGCCGCAACCTGCGCAGACGTCGTCGATCAACCAGGCGCAGACGAACGCCACGCCGAGCTCGAACGACAGCAGTTCGGCACGCTTCGCGGTGCAGTATCGCGACACGACCTTCGGCTACCAGGCCCAGCCGCAAGGCCCCACGCGCAGCCAGCTGCGTGCGCGCAAGCTCGCGGATTCGCTCGCGCGCAAACGACGCGCGGAACGCCGGACGCGCCGCAACGTGAGCGGCGGCTCCGACGACATCGACGACGGCGGCCACGCGCCCGAAGAACACCGCCGCGTGACGCGCGACGGCGGCGGAGGGGGCAGCGGAAGCGGCCAGCAACATCATGGCGACGGCGACGGTCATGGCGAAGCGGCGGCGGATCTGCCCGCCGTGAAGAGCCGCCCAGGCGCCACGGTGCCGCCGCTCGCGCAAGGCGCGCTGCAAGGCATCGCAGCCGCGGCGCCGAACGAGCGCGCGCGCGAGAACGCGGTACTCGATGCCTTCAGCGATACGTTGCTCGATTTGCGTCAGCGCATGAGCGCGAACCCTCAGGCGCCGCTCGATGCGCGCATTCACGAAGCCATGCTCGATCTGCTCGCCGTGCAGCGCGCCTACGGCCCGTTCTCGCCGGCCACGCTGGGGGCGGCGCGGCAGCGGTTGATCGAGGCGAGCGAGCGGCAGCCAGGCGGCGGGCGAACGGCTGGCGCCGTTGCGCCGATGGGCGCGAGTTCGCCTCGGACGGGCGTGGCCGCGCACGCCGCTTTGGGCACGGCATTACGCGCGGCGCCGGGCGCCTTGCCGGCGAGCGGCGCGGCGCTTGATTCGTCGGTTCGTGGCCCCGGTATTGGCCCCGCTGTTGGCCCCGCTGTTGGCCCCGGTATTGGCCCCGCTGTTAGCCCGGCCATCAGCTCCCCAGCCAGCCCGCCTTCCGCCGAGCTTCCGGCATCCGCCAATGGCGATGCTGCGCAAACGCTGCTCGCCGACCGCGTCGGCCGCTTCAATCTGCTGCTCGGGCTGCTGATTTTCAGCGCATCGCGGCCCACCACTTCCACGCGCCTCGCCCATCAGACCGACACGCTACAGGTGCTGCGCGGCGGCATGCTCGCGCGTCGGCGCGGGTGAGTACATCCGGGCATACCTGAACGCAAACGAGCGCCACCGAGCCGAGCGTGGGTCGCGCGCCGTCGCCTGCCCCACGGCGCATGAAAAGCGGCACATGCCCAATCGATTCGCCTCGCCGCTGAGCGCTTCGCATCGCGGGCCGGCGCGCCATATCAGGCGGCTAGAGTAGCGTCAGACGCGTGCGCCACCGTGCACGCATTTGCCTCACGCTTACAGGGTCGGGTCCGTCCACACGATGAAACTGCTGCGTATCCTGACGGGTGTTCATGCAGGCGCCGAGCTGCGTCTGAGTCCGGGCACGCACCGCATCGGTCCGGACGACGACGCCGACATCCGCATCTCCGACTGGCGCGGCGCCGACGTGCTGCTCGCCGTCGACGCGGACGGCGTGGTGAGCGCGCGGCGCGTCGCCGCCGAAACAGCGGAAGCGGCGGAAGCGGTCGAGGTGGAAGGCGGTGCGGCCGGCGCGAGCGCCGGTGAAACCGGCGGGTTCGAAACCGGCGGCACGCGTGGCGCGAACCCGGCGTCAAACCTGGCCGCAGACCCAGCGACTGGCGCCACGCTCGCCGACGCCAGCAGCCCCATCGACCCGGGCACCGTGTTGCTCGTCGACTTCGTGCCCATGCAGTTCGGCGAGACCGTGCTGTGCGTAGGCTGGTCCGATGCGGCGTGGCCAAGCGACCTCGATCTGCTCTCCACGCTGCTCATCAAGCCCAGCGAGGAACGCCGCGAGGCGGAACGCTCGCGCCGCCGCAAGATTGCGGGCATCGCGCTCGCCTGCGCGATGCTGGGTGCCGTGATCGTGATCGGCTCCGTGCTGATGACCACGATGGTGAGCCGCGCCGCGCTGCCTCACGACGCGGGCGGCCTCGCGCAGCGGGTCAACGACACGCTCGCCGCCGCGCACCAGAACGAGTTGCGTGCGCACGCCGAGGGCAACACGGTGCTCGTCACCGGCATGGTGGCGACGCCCGAGGACGACGTCGCGGTACGCCGCCTGCTTTCGCGCTTTTCGCAGACGTCGATCTATCGACGCTACGACGTGGCGCAGAACGACGTGCACAGCATCGAAGATTCGCTCGGCGTACGCGGCGCCCGCGTCGCGTACGCGGGCAACGGTGCGTTCGACGTGACAGGCAGCGTGTCGAATCCAGCCGATCTCGACGCCGCCATCGCGCGCGTGCGCCACGATCTGAGCGAGAACGTGCGCGCCATTCGCAGCCACGTGACGCAGTCCACGGAGAACCAGCCGCTGCCGCCGTCGTTTTCGATGCTGATGACCTCGGACACGGTGCGCTACGCGGAAACGCCGGACGGCGTGAAGCACATCTATGCCCAGCCCGATCCGCCGGATGCTGCCTCGGACACGGCCGCCGCCAGTGCAGACGGCGCCGGCGGCGCCCCGGGCGCGGCCGCCGCGCAGGCGAACAGCGCGAGCGGCGTGCCGCCCACCGTGACCACCGGCGCGGCGACGGGCGTGATGGAACCGGCGCCGGGCCCGGACGCGGCTTCAGGGGCCGCAGCAGCAGGCTCCGGAGCCGCCGCATCGAATACCACATCCAATACCACATCGAATACCGCTCCGAATAGCGCTTCGCATGCGGCATTGAGCGCCGCCTCGAACAGCGCTTCGAGCACCGCCGCTGCAAGCCGCCCCACCCCGCATATCCCGTAGGAGAGACGACATGTACGAACCCCTGCAAGCCTGCGCCGCCGACTTCAACGATCTGCAGAAGACGCTGGCCGACCCGAACGGCGGCCCGCGCATCGCGGCGATTCGCACGGCGCTGGATGCCACCGCGAAGAACATCAGCGAAACGGTGGGCGCCACGGCGACCGACCGCGACAACCTCGGCAAGCTCTATCGCGGCATGCTGGCGGCGAGCCGCATCGTCGCGCACCTGCAGGAAAAACGCGGCGCTGCGTAAGACACACGCGGCGCAGCTACCGGCACACCGCGGGCGCAACACGGCACGCGGCGCCGGGCACGAGGCTTTTCCGGCACAGCAGCACGGCTGCGCTGCTGCCGCCGTGCCGGAAGGCAATCTTGTCACTTCAACGAGGAGTAACGATATGGCTCAAATGCTCACCGGCGCCCTTGGCAGCGCCTCCACGATGGGCGAGATGCAAGGCATCACCGACCAGATGAACCAGATGACGCTCGCATCGGCGCAAATGCAGCTGCAACAGTCCATGGCGTCGTCGCTCGCGAACGTCACGAAGAGCGGCGCAAGCAACGTGAAGGACGCGTCGCGCGCAGGCTGACGGGCGGCTTAGCCACCCCAGCTTCGCAAACTGCATCACCGGCCGGTACGCGCCGCCGCTCGCGACGCACGCCGGCCGCTCTTCGTTTCCGCTTCGCCTCTTTCGGCTGCCTGTGAACCTGAATCCATCGGAGCGCTACGCGCAACTTGTCGAGGACCTGTGCCGCACCGTCGGACTCGCCGATGCGGCCCACGTGCTGCGCACGCGGTCCATCGAAGTGGAAGGATTCGACGTGCGCCTCGAACACTTCGAGAACGACCTCGAAGCGCTCTACGCGAATTTTCACTACGGCGCGGTCACGGCGGGGCGCACGCTCACGGTGTTCCGCCTGATGCTCGAAGCGAACCTGCTGATCTACGCGCAGGACCAGGCGCAACTCGGGCTCGACACCGACACGGGCGGCATCGTGCTCGTGCTGCGCGTGCCGATGACGCCGGACGTGGACGGCGCCGTACTCGCCGATCTGCTCGCGCACTATGCGGAGCACGGACGCTACTGGCGCCAGAACATCATCGAATCGACGGACGAGATGTTCGAGGGCGTGGTGGCGGGCGAATATATGTGGCTGAGGGCGTGACGGTTCTTAGGCGCGCCTTGGCGCCGGCGCTTATGTCGCCTGCTTACGTTGCCCGCTTATGCCGCCTCTCAGGCGATCTCCTGTGCGGCTTCTTCTGCATCATCGTACGAGCCTCTTGAGCAGCCCCTTCTACGCGGCCTTTGACGCCTCCACGACCATCTCCACACCCTTCTCGATGATCTTCGAGAGAGCCTGCGTGCAGTGCTCGCTCAGTTGCCGGCGCGCCTCCGCGAGCTTGTGCAGCGCCGCCATCTCGTGCAGTCCCGCAGGCTGCTCCGTCTTGCCCGCGGCCTGAGCGCCGTCGGCCGTGGGCGTGTCTTCGTGCGGCGGCGTCAGCACCTCTTCGAGCGGCGGCGGCGGTTCGTGGGTGCTCGAATGCGTGCTGTCGGTCACGGGCTTCGCCACGCTGCCCTTGGGCCGCAGCGCGAGCGCGGCGCGCTTCGCCTGTGCATCGTCGAGGCCGCGTTTGCGCAGCGAGGGCGCGGCGCCGATAGCCGTCACGCCCGACGCCCCCGCGGCGAAAGTAGCCTTCCGGTGCTTGCCGTGCGTCGCGCCCGTCGAGTCCAGTCCTGCCAGCTGCGCGCCAGGCACGGCCTGCGCGGAGGGAGGCAACACCGTGCCCGTGAGCGTGCCCGGCTGCTTCGAACTCGCCGGCTCGGGTTTCGCAGAGCCCGGCGTGATCGGGATGGAGCCTGGCAAGGACGTGGAGACGCCGTCGAGTTTCGTCATCGGATGGAACCTCGTTCGTTCTGGGCGGATCGGGCCGCGCTCGCGCACGACCCGGCACAGCAGACAGATAACGCAAGCCGCCCATTCGCACGCACAGGTTCACGAAGCACTCGACCGCAGGACGAACCGCGTGAACGCGCGGCAGCACGCCCCTTGCGCTTCGTCCCCCGCCGCCTGCGTTCGCACCACGGCGTGGCACGCGGCGCAGCGAGGGACATAATCGACTGCCCATCCGGTGGAGTTCACGATGCTGCAGTTCCGTCCGCCCGAACGGTTCGAGACCGACACGCTGCTGCTGCGCGCGCCCGAAAGCCGCGACGCGCAGGCGCTGTTCGAAGAAATGCTCGGCGACGAGGAAACCACGCGCTACATGCGCATGCCGCGCCATCGCACGCGCGAGGAGACGCTCGCCTACATCGAGGCCGTGCGCGCCGACTGGGAAAGCGGCAGCGCGTTCCGCTGGGTGATGGAGCACAAGGAAACCGGGCTGCTTGCCGGCGAGATCCAGATGCAGGCGACGCTGCCGCGCGTCGAAGTGGGCTTCATGATCAGCCGGCCAGGGCCGGCACGCCGGCGGCGCGCGTCGCTCGACGCGCTTCGCAAGCTGCTTCACTGGACCATTGCCCAGCCGAGCGTGTTGCGCATCTTCGCGTACTGCGCCGTGGACGGCAACGCGCACAGCGGGATGGAGCGGCTCGGCTTCACGCTCGAAGGCCGGCTCGTGAATCACGAGTGCCGGCCGAACCTCGGCCTCGCCGCCGGCGACAGCTACCTCTACGCGATGACGCGCCCCGTCGCTGCGCCGCCGCAAGCCGATGCGGCCACGGACTGGCTCGCGCGAAGCATTGACTGGGAGCTGGCCTGAGCGATACCTCGCGCGGGCAGCGGACAAAACGGCGCGTACGAGATGGCGCAGTGCAGCGATGCGCGCCATGCGCGGCGCATCGCTGCAACGCGCCTCGCCGTGGGGGCGTTCTTGCCCATCCGCCTGCAACGCAATAAGCTTGCGGCATTTTGATCGAACCCGGACGTCTCAAGACGGCGGCCGGCGCATAAAGGCGCAACCCGGCGCGTTACCCCACACGCGCTGCGCGAGCCCCGGCACGACCCGGGCCGCCCTTCACGATGGAGAGCCACGATGTCGTTACCACGACCTACGGGGCCGGTCTTTGCATTCAACCGTTACCGGCTGTCGCCGCACCCTCCCCGCCTCACCGCCGACGGCATGCCCGTCGAGATCGGCGCCCGCGCGCTCGAACTGCTGTGCGCGCTCGTGGAAGCCGAGGGCCGGCCGGTATCGCTTGCGCGGCTCGGCGAGCGCGGCTGGCCCTCGGATTCCGCACGCGCAGGCGTGGACAACAACACCGTGCAGGCCCAGGTGTCCGCGCTGCGCCGTGCACTGGGTGCCGACCGCGATCTCGTCGTAACCGTGCCCGGCTTCGGCTAACGGCTCGCCGCGCCGGTCCGAACGATCGAAACCGATGCGGCGCAAGACGATGCGGTAGCGCATGGCGCGCAGCAGCCGCTGCGCGCCGGCGAAGAAACCGCTTTGGCGGAACCCGCGCATGCGCTGCGCGTGCCCACGCGTCTCACGCCGTTCGTGGGCCGCCACGCGGAACTCTCCGAATTGCTCGGCCTCGTGCCCGCTACGCGCATCGTCACGCTGGCGGGTGCGCCCGGTATCGGCAAAACGCGGCTCGCGCGCGAGGTGGCGCGCCGGCTCGGGGCGCACTTCCCCGACGGCGTGCTCTCCGTCACGTTGCCGCGCGACGCGCAGGGCGAAGGCCTGGCCGAAACCGTGGCGCTCGCAATAGGCATTGCGCCCGAACCCGGCATTGCGCCCGAACCCGGCATTGCGCCCGAGCCCGGCATTGCCGCATTCGAACGGCTCGTCGCGGCGCTCGCCACGCGGCGCCTCCTGCTGATCGTGGATTGCAGCGAGCAGTTGAGCGAGCCGGCCGGCTGGCTCGTGGATACGCTCGTGGCCGCGACGTCGGTGCACGTCATTGCGACGAGCCTTGCCCCGCTCTTTCTCGCCGGCGAGCAGGTCGTGCCGCTCGGCCCGCTGCGCACGCCGGAACGCCTCGACGTGGGGCCCGTCGATGCGCCCGAGTTCGACGCGCTGCGCCTGCTGTTCGCGCGAATCGCCACGCTGCCCGGCACGCCCTTCGCAGCGCACCCCGCCGACACGCGCCGCAGCCGCAGCGCAATGAGCGCCCTCGCGCTCTTCGACGCGGGACGCCTCGCCGCCGACACGCTCGCGGCCGCCGCGCTGATCGCGAGGCGCCTCGACGGCGTGCCGCTCGCGCTGGAACTCGCGGCCGCGGCCATCGCGCGGCGCGCGCGCACGCGCTTCACGCTCGACGCCGCGCTGATCGCGTTCGCCCGCGCGTTGGACGACCTCATGGTGCACCGTGCGGGCGCGCTCTACGTGCCGGTATCGCGCGCCGCGCCGCTTGCCGCCGTGCTCGATCTCGCGGTAGCGGAACTGGAGGACGTGCCGCGCCAGTGCCTCATGCGCCTCGCCGTTTTTCCCGGGGAGTTCTCGCGCTGCTCGGCCGTGCGCCTGCTGGCCGAATGCGCGGCGCCGAACCGCGTGGTCCTGGGCACCCCCCTGGGCAACGCCATCGACAACCCCGTCGCCACACGCGCCGACTTCGACGTGGACACGCATGTGGCCGATCTGATCGAAGCGGGCTTCGTCGAGCAGATCGACGACGAAACCGGCCCGACCTTGCGCCTGCCCGCGCCCGTGCGCGCCTTCGCGCTCGACGCGCTCTGGCAAGGCGGCGAATTCTCGCGCGCCGCCGCGGCCCATGCGCAGTCGCTGGTGCCGCGGCTCGCGGCACGGCGCGATCGCGTGGCCGACACGCGCCACGCCGTACTGGACCGCAACGACGTTGCGGACTTGCGCAGCGCGTTCGACTGGGCCATTCACGCGGACCGCTTCGATCTCGTGCTCGCGCTCGTGGAAGGCTCCGAGCCGCTCTGGCGTGCGCTCGGCCTCACGCACGAATACGTGCGCACCATTCGCGCGGCCGTGGCGCGCGCCGAAGACGCTTCGCCGCGCCGCGTGCGCGACGAGATGCGCCTGTACGCGGCCCTCGCGCGAACGCTGCCGCTCGTGCAGGCGCCGCTCGACGAAGTCGCGGCCGCCTGGCAACAGGCCTACGACCTCGCCAATGCCTGCGCCGACAACACCGGACGCCAGCACGCGCTGATCGGGCTGATCGTGTGCTCGGCGAAGGCGGGCGAGATCGAGCGCGCGGCGGACTTGCAGGCGCGGTATGACGAGATTTCGCAGGGCAAGGAGCGATAGAACAAAGCGCCGGTCTTGCGTTAAAACTCCATATCGAGTTCGTCGATGTCTTCGGTCTCCGCTTTCGCGATCCCGATCCACCCGACCACGAACGGTTGCGCGAGCACGCGCATGCAGTACTCCGCAATGTCCTTGTCGAGCTTCACGTCGTAGGTCAGAAAGCGGGTGACGACGGGTGCGTACATCGCGTCGGCCATGCCGATCTCCTCGCCGAAGAGCCACGGGCCGCCGTAGCCGGCCAGGCACTCACGCCAGATCGCGAGCACGCGTTCGATATCGTCCTGCGCACGCGACCAGATACGAAAGCCCGGGAAATAGCCGCGCAGATTCATCGGTAGCGCCGAGCGTAGTGCGCTGAAACCCGAATGCATCTCGCCGCAGATGGAGCGGCAGTGCGCGCGTGCCTTGCGTTCGCGTGGCAGCAGGCCTGCGTCGGGACGAATCTCGTTGAGGTACTCACCAATGGCGAGCGTGTCCCATACCTTGATGCCGTCGTGTTCGAGGCACGGCACGAGAATGGATGGCGAAAGCAGCAGCAGTTCGGCCCGCGCGGCGGCGTCGATGGGCACCGTCACTGTCTCGAATTCGAGCCCCGAAAGCTTCGCGAGCAGCCAGCCCCGCAGCGACCACGACGAGTAGTTGTAGCTGCTGACCGTCAATGTCGTCTTCGCGGTTTTGGCCATAGGGGTCTCCGTTTCGTTCGGTGCGTGCATGCACCGGGAGCTGTCCGGCAAGGTGCCGGCCGCACTCGAACGGCACCACACGCACCAGGATGCTGCGCAAAACGAACCGCCTGCGCGGCGAGCACGAATGCCTGCGATGGTGCAAGCACCATGCCAATCGGCATCGAAGAAACGCGGCCTCGGGGCGGGCCTGCGCAGCGCGTGCCGATTCCCCACACGCACCGCCCACTACCGCCCCCACTGCCGCCCCCACTACTGCCCCCCTGCCGCCCACTGGCACACGTATTGCCTTTGCACCACGGGCCTGCCCCACCGCGCACACGCCATGAATCTGCTTGCCTACCCGTCGTACCAAGCCATCGCCGACCTCACGCGGCCGCTGCGCGCCTGGGCGTCGTTCGCACGCGCCGCCTGCGACACATGGCCGATGCTCGCGGCCACGCCGTACGGGCGCACCTTCACCGCGCTGTGCGAACTGATCGAGGTGGCGGGTCTCACGCATCGCCGCCCGCGCTTCGGCATCGATACCGTCGAGGTGGGCGGCGAACGCGTTGCCGTCGTGGAAGAGGTGGCGAAGCGCACGCCGTTCGGCTCGCTGCTGCACTTTCGCAAGGAAACGGCCGCACCGCAGCCGCGCGTGCTGATCGTCGCGCCCATGTCGGGCCACTTCGCCACGCTCTTGCGCGGCACGGTGCGCACCATGCTCGCGGACCACGACGTCTACATCACGGACTGGCACAACCCGCGCGACATCCCGCTTTCCGCGGGGCGTTTCGGCTTCGACGAATACGTCGAACATCTCGTCTCGTTCATTCATCGCATCGGCCCGGACTCGCACCTCGTGGCCATCTGCCAGCCCACCGTCGCCGCGCTCGCCGCAGTCTCGCTGATGGCGGCTACCGACGATCCCGCGCAACCGGCCAGCATGACGCTGATGGCCGGGCCTATCGACTGCCGGGTCAATCCCACGCGCGTGAACGACCTTGCCAACAGCAAGCCGATCGAATGGTTCGAGAAGCATCTCATCGGCGTAGTGCCGCCGGGCTTCGCGGGCGCGCAGCGACGCGTGTATCCGGGCTTCGTGCAGCTCACCGCGTTCATGTCGATGAACATGGAGCGGCACGCCACCTCGTTTTCCGACCTGTATTTCGAGCGCGCGAAAGGCGATGCCGCGAAGGCCGACCAGATTCGCGCGTTCTACGACGAATACTTCGCGACCACGGACCTTACGGCCGAGTTCTATCTGGAGACGGTCGCCACGGTGTTCCAGCAATACGCGTTGCCGCGCGGCGAACTGAAGGTGGGCGGGCGGCTCGTGGAACCGGCTGCGATTCGCCGCACAGCGCTGCTCACGGTGGAAGGCGAGAAGGACGATATCTGTTCCGTGGGCCAGACGGTGGCCGCGCAGGAACTCTGCTCGCAATTGCGTCCGTATATGAAGACGCATCACGTTCAGACCGGTGTGGGGCACTACGGCGTGTTCAACGGACGCAAGTGGGAAACGCAGATCTATCCGCTGGTGCGTGCCACGATCCACGACAACGAGCCGCGCGCGAGTCGCCTCGCCTCGAGTGCAGACGGCACCGCCGGGCAATTCGTGAGCCTGCATGCGCTCATCGAGGCGCAGGCACTCACGAAGGCCGCGCTCGCGAAAGCGGCGGCCTCGTCGTCCACCTGAGCGTAGTCCATCTGAGCGTCGCCCACCCGAGTTCGAGCCTGGGTTCGAGCGCACCGCCGCCTGCGCATAACGAGGCAAGCGTGACGCGCTAACCGTCGCGCGCCGGCACGCACCGCTGACCGCGTTGTCCTACGACGTCGCGGCGGCGCTCGCCCACGGCGTGGGCGCGGGTACCTCGCACGGCCCTTCCACGTCGATCGATTTGAAGTCTGCGGGACTCACGATCTCGAGGTACTCCATGTCTTCGGAGTAGTCGAACAGGTAGTGCACGATGCCGGGTGCCTGATGCACGCAGTCGCCCGCCGCCACGAGCGTTTCCTTGTCGCCGTACATGAAGCGCGCCCAGCCCTTCAGCATGATGACGATGTGGAAGTCCGCTTCGTGACGATGCCAGCCCGTGCCCTGCTCCGGCGCGTGGTTGGCCTTCACGAGTTGCGCGATCACCTTGCCGCCGGTCGCCTGCGCAATGCCGAGATCGCGATAGAGGAAGAAATCGCGCAGGCCCTCGCCTTCGAACGGCGTCTCCTGCGGCCTGACGTGCGAAAACCGGGTGGTGAGCTGAGAGGTCATGGCACGGCTCCCGTGAGTAGGAGCGCGCGAATCAAGCATTTCCCGTTCCATTGCGCATTCGAAGCGAAGGTCGTGCACGGTGCCCGCGAAACCCGCGCCGCCACGGGCGCATTCCCAAAGCGTGAACACGCATGCGCCGCGCGCTTCCGCGCATGCCCTCCCGTTACAGTGCACTTCGCCCCGCGAGCGCCCTTTTCGCACCATGCTGCGGCGTGTCACATTCGGCGACCATAGTGCAAGCCGGTTTCGTTTGCTGCGCTGCGACGCACCGCTTCCATGCCCGAACACAGCCGGATCAATCTGCCGCCCGCGCCGGGCTTCGTCGAAACGGCGCCGGGGTCCTCACCCACCTCGCCCACATCGCCCTCCGCCGCAGGTGCAACGCCGGCAACGGGCAATGCCCCGGCTCAACCGCCCAGCACCGCGCCTTCGCATCAACTCGAAGGCCCGCAGCCCGCCGTGCCGCATGGTGTGCTGGACCGGCTCAAGTCCACGATGGCGCGCAAGATGGATACGTTGCGCGCGCGCCGCTTCGACGTCGGCACGGCGATCTATCAGCAAAGCACGCACGGCAAGACCTCGGGGCCCGAGAACTATGTGCAGGGCACGAAGCGCTACGCGACGACCCAGCCGCCGCGGCACGCCCGTGTGGGCGGCTCGATGCTCGCGAGTACCGACGGTCTCGTGACGGGCGCCATCGGCCGCACGGTGTCGAAGCCCGCTGCTTCTAACGCGCAGACTTCAGGCGCTCCTGCCCAACTGCGCGTGCCCGCGCCGCCTCCGCTCGACGCCTGCACCACGCGCGAGCGCCTGCTCGATTACGTGCACGGTCAGTTCGCGTGTCCGCCCGACCGGCTGCTCGACGTCCCCGGCCTCGCAAGCCGGCTCTACGCCCTCACGCCGCAGCCCGATCCGCCCACGCCCGCGAGCGCCGCCGAAGCCGCCACGCGCGGCGCACTGATGGCCCAGGCGCTGCGCCAGGCAGGCGTCACGGACATCGACGGTGCACATCTCGCGCTCGAACGCGTGGGCATGCTCGACTTCAACGCACCGCACACGGCGCGCTCGACGAGCGCCGCGGACCGGCAAGCCTGGCTCGTCGCACGCACGCTCGCGCGCTCGGGCGAAGGCTTCGCCGCGCTCGACGCATTGCGCAGCGCCGTGGGCCAACCCTTCGCCGGCGACCCGCAGCGCACAGCCACGCGCGTGCTGCTGCAAGCCACGGACGCGCTCGACCCGCACCCGCCCGGCACGGGTTATCCGCGCCACAGCGATCCGTCGCCGGCCGCCGTTGCCGAAAGCGTTGGACTCGCCGAAGGCACGGGTCCGCTCGATGCCTCCGTGCCCGGCCCCGACGCGCTCGCGAAGCGCGCCTTCGATGCCGCGGCCACGCATCTCGAACACGGCCGCGATGCACTCACGCCGGACCAGAAAGGCGCGTTCTTCGCGTGGCGCCAGGGCTTCACCGCGGATGGCCGCGGCAGCGATCTCTCGCAGGCCCGCGAGCGTTTGAACAAGTTCTCCGCGAAGACGATCAACCGCGTCGGCGAAAACCGCTGGAAGACGCTGCTGCCGCGCATGTTCGCCGCGAAGCGCGCGTCGCCGCTCTCCGCGCTCACCTTCGGCACGCAAGGTCTGCCGCGCAAGACCGTGGAGCAGGAGCGCGCCGCGCTCGCCAGGGGCATGGGCGCCGCGCGCACGGCGCTCGCACAGCACGACGCAATGCAGCCGGCCACCGCGTTCACGCACGCGCGGCCCGCGCAATCGCTCGTGGAACTCGCGGCGCTCGACGTGTGGCTCGAACGCGGCGGCTTTGCGCGCGGCCGCATGGACGATGACGCGCTCGGCGCCGTGGCCCAACGCGCCGCGCAAATGTGCGACGGCCTGACCGAAGCGGACGTGCCCTCCGCCGAAACGCTCGCGAGCGTGAAAGCAGACGTGGCGCGCTGGCAGTCGATGCCGCCGGACCAGCTCGCGAAAACGAAGCCGTTCAGCAGGATCGCGAAGCAACGCTTCGACATCGAGCGGCTCGCCGTGTGGGGCAAGGTGGCCCACGTAGGCGCCGAATCGGACTTCTGGAACGAGGTGGATACGCTGCGCACGCTCGCCGATCCCGCCCAGGACAAGCGCCCCGCGAACACCGTGGACGACGTGCACGACACGCTCAAAGACGTGGTGGCGAACCTGCAGTCGGGCGCGAAACTGCGGCTCACGGACGGCGGGCGCCAGGGCGTGAGCACGCGCGGCCTCAATGCAACCGTGCACGCGTTCACGCACGGCCACGGCATTCCGGTCTCGCCGCGCATCGACGTGCGCGCCTCGCGTACGCGCGAGGCCGTGGTGGAGGTGAGCCGCGCGACGCACGGCGTGGAGATGTTCGTCGGCACCGCGCACAGCCGGCAGCAGCATTACGGCGCGGGCGTGCTGGTGGGCTACGACTTCGACGTGGGCGTGACGTCGCTGCGCGCGGGCGTGGTGGCAAGCGCCATCCTCCATTCGCAAGACCTGCAGGAGCCGCGCGGCGTGTCGCTGCGCGTGGCGCGCCGCGTGAAGCCCGACGGCTCGGGCTACGACGACGACGCGATGCGCGCCAAGCTCGGCACGATCGTGGACCACGTGTTCCACGAAGCCACGCTCGAACACAACGACGGCTCGAACGGCGTGTGGAACCGCCTCGCGCAACAGTATTTCGACGACCCCGACGTCTCCGTGAGCTGGACCGACGGCCAGCAGAAAACCACGCGCCGCGGCGTGACGGTGGATGCCACGGCCATGTTCAAGGCCGCAAGCCTTGGCGCCGATACCGAGACCGACCCCGTCACGGGCAAGCACGCGAAGCAGCTTTCGGTGAGCGTGGGGCCGACCCTGGGCGCAGGTTGGGAACACTCGAAGCAGTCCGTCGATTCGGTGGAACGCACGGGACGCATGCAGGTGGAACAGCACCGCGTGGGACTCGGCTCGCGCTGGCAGCTGCGTGGCGGCTTCAAGCCGAGCTTTTCGCATCCGCTCGATCCGAACAGCCATTCGAGCATCGGTATGTTCTCGCTCGACGCGCCCATGGGCACGATGACGCTCGGCGACAAGAACCGCTCCGCGAAGCTGCAACTCGTGCGCGAAGACGGCAAGCTGAACCACCGCGCGTGCATGCTCGACGTCGAATACCTCGACGCGAAGCACTACACCGAAGCGCTCGACGCAGGGCGACCCGAATTGATCGACCTGTTCGCCGCGCAAGAGGTGGCGCAGCGCAACAAGGCGGGCACCGCGTCGTCCAGCGGCCCGCTCGACGACCCTCGCGTGGCGGCCGGCAAGCGCATCGACCAGCATCTCGCCGACGTGCGCAAGAACCAGCGCCCCAACCTCACGTACATGCACCGCTTTCGCCTGCGCGAGGGCGCGGCCTTGCGCATCGATGCGAACACGGCGGCGCTCGCGCAGTCGGGCGGCGACGCGCGGCTGCGCGCGCAGGTAGAAGCACGCAACGCCGAGATTCTGGGCGACCCCGATTCGTGGATGCCGATCGAACTCAAGGTGAAAGAACGCAGCACGGACACGCGCAGCGTGGGACTCAACGTGCTCGCGCAGTTGCATACCCGCACGAGTGCGACGGGCGACCGCGAGATCGTGACCGAGAACGTTTCGTTCGACGTGCTCGAAGCATTGGACCGGCGGCAGCCACCGCAGCTGGGCGCGTAGCGAGGGCGAGCGCCTTGCCGGCGTGAACGGGTTCCGGGTGAGCGAACGCGGCGCGCACGAAGCGAAGCGCGCGGTTTGCATGAGGGGTGCGGCCTACTTATCATCGACGGTCCAGACGGCTCTTTCGATCATCACCCCGGCCCGATGAAATCACGCCTCAGCCCGTTGCCGAACCCCGCTCGCTTCGCGCTGCGCATCGCCTGCGCTGCGGCGCTCGCCGTCACGTGCGCGGGCGCCGCGCATGCGGACGATTACACCGACGGCATCTGCAAAGGCCAGGCCCGTTCCGCCCAGGCGATCGCGCAGGCGCGCGACTCGGGCATATCGAAAGACGACGAACTGCAACGCATCCGCCTCGCAGCACAGCAGATGCCCTACGACTCGCGCATGCTCGCGTTGACGGAGTTGCCTCAACTCGTCGAGGCGCTATACGGCAAGTATGCAAACGTGCCCGCGACGCAGATGTACCCCAGGTATCTCGACTGGTGTCGCCAGCAGATCGCGAAGCAGCACGCGCCGGCCAAATAGACGGACGCGGGTGGATGTGCAGGTTCATTCATTGCGCACACACCGGCCCGCAACCTCGGCAGTCACACCACGGTGCCCTGCACGACTCTCGGCATGGGCCGCTGCATCGGTTGCTGCCACATGCCGTTCAGGTCGGGGCCATACGGCCCCTGCGCGGGAAACCCGTGCGCGTTGTACATGCAGCCGTAGCCAGGCTGCGCGAAGCGCTGACGCCGCGACACGGCGTAGCCAATGGCGCCCGCCAGCAGCGACGACACGCCGGCCGTGACGAGCGGCGCGAGTCCGAAGCCCAGCATCCCCATGCCAAACGACGAGCCCATCCCGAGCCCGCCCGCGCCGAGCGCTCCAACACCGCCGGCCGCCAGCGCAAACATCGCGTCCGACATCAGGCGGGTGCCGGTCATCGTCGCAAAAGAGGCGCCGTATGAGGTTCCATACGAGGATCCATACGAGGAACCGTAGGGCGAGCCGTAGCGCACGGACCACGGCGCAGGCCGCACGAACGACGCGTACGGCGTGCCGTAGCCGCCCTGCGGCGGCCAGCCCGTCGATATGCGCGTACGCAGCGGACGCGCGAAGCTGAAGAAGCGTGTCTTCAGCGCGCTCGCCTGCTCGCGGGCTTTGCCGATGCCCGCCTCGCCCGCGCGCTTCGTGGCACGAAAGAGCGTGCGCAGCTTTTCGTCCGCGCGCCGGATGCCGTCGGCTGCGCGATTTCCGCCGATGCCACCCATACCACCGACACCACCGACACGGGAAGCGCCGTCCGGGTGAGGCGCGGCGCCCGTCAGCCCGGTGTTGGGCACGGCACCGGCGCGCGGCCCGCTGTTGGGCGCCGCTCCACCGCGCGGCGAGTCGCCCGTCAACGCACCCAGTACCGCGTGCCGCGCCGCCCCCGTAGACGGCGGTGGCGCGGTGCGCGGTGTTGCCGGCTGCGCCTGCGCGGTTTCGTCCGTGCCGCCCGTCGTGATCGGGCCGCGCGGTACGCTGCCCATGCGATCGATCGTCATGAGGCCTTTTCCTCCTTTCCGCCTACGCTTTTCGAAGTCACGAAGTCACGCTGTCATTGCCCCGGCGCGTACAGGTCGAGCAGTTTCAACGTCACGCCGTTGGTCCAGCCAAAGCCGTCCTGCAGCGGATACTCGCCGCCGCCTCCACCGCCCGTGCCCGCGCCTTCCACCACATACTTCTCCACGAGCTTCTGCTGGGACGCGTACACGCCCTTCACATCGGAGAGAAACCGCAGACCGATCTGCTGCGCGGTATCCGATGCGCCATAGCGCTTCATGCCCTGAATCGCGATCCATTGCAACGGCGCCCAGCCATTCGGCGCGTCCCATTGCTGGCCGGTGTTCCAGGTCGTCGTCACGAGTCCGCCCGGTTGCACGAGCACGTTGCGTGCGGCCTGAATGGTCTTCTGCGCGCGGTCCGGCCACGCAGCGCCTGCGAAAAGCGGATACAGCATCGCCGCCGTCTGGTTGTCGCGCGGCTTGCCAAGCTGCCAATCGTAATCGCCGTAGTAACCTTTCGGATTCCAGAGGTAATGGTTGATACCGATGGCCCGCTTCGCTGCGCGTCCCACAAACTCGCCCACGCAGCGGAAATCGAGCGACTCGCCGCAGCCACGCGCAATCGTGAGTTCGAGATGGAACATCAGGCTGTTCAGGTCCACGGGCACGATCGAGGTGGTGCGGACCGTGGCGAGCGTCTGGTTGTCGCCGAACCAGCGCGAGCTGAAGTCCCAGCCGCTCTCGGCCGTGGCGCGCAGATTGCGGTAGACGTCGCTCGCGGGGCGGCCCGTTGCCTGCTGCGCGGTCTGCACGTCTTCCAGATACGACTCGTCGCGCGGCGTATCCAGTTCGTCCCAGTAACGGTTGAGCACGGTGTGGTCGGGCATCACCACCACGTTGCGCGTGGCTGTGCCGGGCACCGTGCCGGTCTCGCCCTGCATCCAGTACGCGTACTCCTTGCGCAGTTGCGGCAGGTACTTCTGGTAGACCTTGCCGCCCTCCTGGTTCGCCGCGAGTTCCACCATGTACGAAAAGAACGGCGGCTGCGAGCGGTCCAGGTAGTAGGTGCGATTGCCGTTCGGAATGTGGCCGAAGGTGTCGATCATGTAGGCGAAGTTGTCGAGCATGTTGTCGACCAGATCCTCATGGCCCGACTCCTGGAGCCCCAGCATCGTGAAATAGGTGTCCCAGTAGTAGCCCTCGCGAAAGCGGCCGCCCGGCACCACGTACGGCTTCGGCATCGGAATCAGCGAGCTGTACGGCGGCGCGCTGGTGGTGGTGCGCGTGAGCGCCGGCCACAGCCAGTCGATGTGTTCGCGCAGCGTCTGGTTCGCAGGCGGCGTAATCACGGGCTCGCTGGGCGGCGTGAAGTACTGGTTCACGAAAGCCGCGAGCGAAAAGCCCGGCTGGTTCTTCTGCTGCTCGTAGGCCTGCACGATGGCGGCCGGCGCGGCGTTCGGCGTGGCATCGACGAAAGTCTTCTGGTCGGGGTAGATCTGCGCCGTCTGCACCGCGACGAAGAGGTCGCCATAGAGCTGATCCGGCGGCGGGGGCAGCGGCTGGCCCACCTGGGTGTCGGCAAAGGCGACGCCTGCTGCCGTCGCAAACGCAAGCAGGCCGGCGGCCGCCAGGGCGCGAGGCACGGCGTGCATCGAAATGCATTGCATAACGAACGATCGTGCCATCGCTCCACGTGCGGCGGCGCTTCTGTGCGCAGGCGCGCGCGCGGCATCGCGGCTTTCTGCTTCAGTCGTGGCGATGCCCGACGGGGAACGGACGTGCGACGGTGTGCTCATGTCTCCTCCTTGCTGGGTAGACAACCGGACCGGTCTCCGTCGCGCGCTCTTTCGGTTGTTCCGTGGGCGTTATTTGTTTGCGATATTGGGCGTTATGCGAATAGCGCGCTTTTTCGCCTCGCGAGCATCGCACGGGGGCGCCGCGGGCCGCAATCGCCCGCGGCGCGATGGTCCGAAACGATGTGCAGCCATGCGAAGCAAGTCGTATTGGCGGAGTGAGGGAGCGAAAAGAAGCAAGAGGCAGCCGCAAAAATCGCTCCTGTGACTTGCGTCATCCCCGTGCCGCAGACTTCGCGTGTCGCGAAGATCGCGGTTCGCGTATTGCTTATGGCAAGAAAACCGCATGAAATAAGGGCCCAGCGCCCTTCAGGCATGCGAAATGGATGCCGATACCACGGCGGGGCCATAACAAGCGCGCGCTTCGCTACAATCGAAGCAGTCGACGCAAGCTCGGCGTTATCCGCGCACCCGCACCGCAACTCGCACTTCAACGCTGTTTCGACGCAGGTCATCTGGATTTCCGCGACGGGGACTTATGAACGACGACCAATCCGACTCATTGCTGTACGCCCGCTTCGGCACGACGAGCCCTTGCTGGCGGCTCTCGGGCGACAGCAACGCGCTGGAGCTCACGCCCGAAACCGGGCCTGGGCCCGCCGACGTCGCCATTGCGCTCTCGGGGCATCAGGCGGCGCAGATCCGCCAGCTCACCGGCGTCACCTCTCACCTCACACTCGAGCTGCGGCTCTTCGGCGAGCCCGTGCGGATGCATCTGGTAGGCCGCAAGCTGGGCCCGAACGCGTGGGCCGGCACCGCGTCGGAATGGGCGGATACCGAGTCCGTGGCGCGCGACCTCGTGCACGGGCTCTCGTTTGCGGAGCAAGTGGTCTCCGAGGTGAATTCGGTAGTCGTGATCGTCGACCGCGCGGGGCGCATCCAGCGCTTCAACCGCCTTGCCGAAGAACTCACCGGCATGAAGGAAGAGGACGTGGTGGGCCGCAACGTGTGGGCGCTCTTCATGTCCGAGGAAGCGGGCGCGGCGTCGAGCCAGAACATCTCGGGCTTTTTCAATCGCGGCGTCTCGTATGAAGTGGAACGGTGGGTGAAGACCGTTCATGGCGACCGACTCTTCCTCTTTCGCAACAAGTTCGTGCAAAGCGGCAGCGGCGTGAACGAGCAATACCTGATCTGCTCGGGCACGGACATTACCGAAGAGCGTCGTGCGCAGACGCGGCTCACCGAACTCGCCAACACCGATTCGCTCACGGGCCTGCCGAACCGCAACGCGATTCACGACAAGATTCGCGCGGCGATTGCCGACCGGTCCGCGGACGAGGCCGTCGGCATTCTGTTTCTCGACCTCGACAACTTCAAGCGGGTCAACGACCACTACGGCCACCTGTTCGGCGACAGGCTGTTGAAAGACGTGTCCGACGCGATACGCGCCTGCCTCGATCCGGGCGATACCCTCGCCCGGCTGGGCGGCGACGAATTCATCGTGCTGGCCGCGCCCACGACCCGGGCCGCGCTCGAGGCCACGGCGCAGCGCATCCTGGAGCGTCTGCGGGTGCCGTTCAGCCTGGGGCTCGTCGAGGTCTACACCGGCTGTTCGATCGGCATTGCCCTGTGCCCCGATCACGCGGGCACGCTGGAAACGATGGTGCGCTGCGCCGACACGGCCATGTACGTGGCAAAAGATGAAGGCAAACGCACCTGGCGCGTGTTTTCGCCCGAGATGAACCGCAAGGTTGCCGAGTACATGTGGCTCGATACCAACCTGCGACGCGGACTCGACGAAGGGCAGCTCACGCTCTGCTATCAGCCGAAGATCACCCTCGCGAGCGGCACCGTGCAGAGCGTGGAAGCGCTCGTGCGCTGGAATTCACCCGAGCGCGGCCAGATCATGCCGGGCGAGTTCATCCGTTATGCCGAGGAGTCCGGTCTGATCGGCGCGCTGGGTCAGTGGGTCATGCGCACGGCCGCGGACCAGGCCGCGATCTGGAAGGAGCGCGGCCTGAACCTTCGCGTGGCCATCAACGTGTCGCCGCGGCAGCTTGCCGATACCGACGTGGTGCGGCACTTCCGCGAGGCGCTCGAACAGGCGAAGCTCGACCCCTGCCTCATCGACATCGAGTTGACGGAAAGCTGCCTGATCGAAGATGAAGCGGCTGCACTGGAACGCATCCAGCAGTTCCGGCAGTTGGGTGCACAAGTGCACCTCGATGACTTCGGTACCGGCTACTCGTCGCTTTCGCAGCTCGGCCGCATTCCGCTCGACGTCATCAAGCTCGACCGCAGTTTCGTGCATGCGATTCATGAGAAGCCGAAATCGCAGGCACTGGTTCGGTCCATGGTGGCCGTCGCACAGGAACTGAACCTCAAGGTCGTGGCCGAGGGCATCGAGACCGTGGCGGAAGAGCTGTTCATGCAGGACCTGGGTGTCGACTACGTGCAGGGCTATCTCTACGCGCACGCCATGCCGGCCGCGGATTTCGAGGCGTGGCTGCGGGAAAGGCAGCGGCCGAGGTTGATCGCCTGAGGCGGCACGGGACGACTCTCGGCGACAGCGTCTGGAACAGCGAAACGCCGGGCACGGACGTGCCCGGCGTGCGTGTCCGCGCCGAAGGTGCTGTTACTTCATCACTTCGGCAAAGCTCCGTTGAGCGAACTGAGCAGGCTCGTCGCGGGGCTGAGCGGACTCACGGTGCCCCCGCCCGCATGAGACGCCGTGTTCGTCACGGAGGCCACGAGCCCCGTGACCGGTGCAAGCAGACTCGCCGTGGACGGACCCGCCGACGCCCCGAGCGCATTGGCGCCGGACGCCACCGCAGCACCTGTCGCGTTCGCGCCCACGCCGATGGCGTTGCCCGTCGCGGCAATCGCGCCGCCGAGTGCGCTTCCCCCTGCTCCGAAGCCCGCGCCGAGCGCACCCGCCCCGGCAACGGCTGCGTTGGCGCTCGAACCCGCCACCGTGTTGAGCGCCGTGGCGAGCGGCGCGATGGACGCGCCGCCGCTGCCCGGCGCGGGCACGGCGTTCGTCAGCGCGCCGAGGGCGGTCGTGAGAGGCGCGAGCGGATTGCCGCCGCTCGCCGGGTTCGGCAGCGAACTGAGAATGCTCGTGATCGGCGCGATCGGGCTGCCGCCGTTGGTGACGCCGCCGAGGGCGTTGGTGAGGGGGGCGAGCGGATTGCCGCCGCTTGTGGGGTTCGGCAACGAGCCCAGCACGTTCGTGATCGGCGCCAGCGGGTTACCGCCGCTCGTGGGATTCGGCAGTGAGCCGAGGACGTTCGTGATGGGCGCCAGCGGGTTGCCACCGCTTGCTGGATTCGGCAACGAGCCCAGCACGTTCGTGATCGGCGCGAGCGGGTTACCGCCGCTCGTGGGATTCGGCAGTGAGCCGAGGACATTCGTGATCGGCGCCAGCGGATTGCCGCCACTCGCTGGGTTCGGCAACGAACCCAACACGCTCGTAATCGGCGCGAGCGGGTTACCGCCGCTCGTGGGATTCGGCAGTGAGCCGAGGACATTCGTAATCGGCGCCAGCGGATTGCCGCCACTCGCTGGATTCGGCAACGAGCCCAACGCCCCCGTCACAGGCGCAAGCGGATCGCTTCCGCCGGGCAGCGCGCCGCCCGGCAGACCGATGCTCGCGCCGCCCATCGGCAGCGTGAGGCTCGCGTTCACGGTGCCGCCGCCCGAGCCGATGCTCGCGCCGCCCGCGCCGCCGACCGTCACGTTATTGCCATCACTGGCGGCACCACCGTTGCCGCTGATTGCCCCTACCGGCAAGCCTGCTGTCGTTGTCTCCGCTATCGCCACACTGCTTTGTGCCATTGCAAAAGCCGCCATTGCGCCCAGCGCGGCAGCCGCAAGCGTGAAGCTCTTTTTCATGTCGCCGACCTTTCGAGTGAGTACTGCGGTTGAGAAGGCGGCCTCTCTCAGCAGAATGCGTGCCATATCAATCGGTGGGCACGTCGGCGGGGCAACGGGCTTGCGGGATCAAGGCGTGAGGCCGCCAGTCGCAGCCATGGCGCGCAGTCAGCGGTCACCACGCGCGCGTCATGTGGCGCAGAACATCGCGGCTGTTACGGGCGGCGTCACGTAACGCCGCCCGCAAAGCCGCTCGTCCAAGGCAAACGCGAAACGAACACGAAATAAACACGAAACAGGAAGAACGCCGCTCAGACCGCTTGCGCCATCTGCATCCGCGTCGCGGACGTGCGCCGGTTCTGCAGCGTGACGAGCCGTTCCATGAACGCGAGGTCCTTTTCCTCGATCGAAAACGCGGCGTCCACCCAGTCTTCGGTGATCTCCATCAGCTCCGCGCGCGAAAGCTGCAGCACGCGCTGGCGCGCGCGGATCATCGCGCGAATGCCGTTCAGCTTGGGCCGCAGCGTATCGATGAAGGTGCGCGTCGCCGTGTAGGCCTCGCCCGGTTCGAACAGCTGATCCACGAGGCCGCGCGACGCATACCATTCGGCCGTGTGCGATTCGCCGCCGCCGATCAGCTCTTCGGCGAGCCGCATGCCGGCGCGCCGCGCCACGAGTGAATAGCCGCCCATGCCCGGGAACAGGTTGAAGGCGATCTCGGGAAAGCCGAGTCGCGCGTCGTTCTGCGCGAGCAAGAAATGATGCGCGAGCGCGGCTTCGAAGCCGCCGCCCAGCGCCGTGCCTTCCACCATCGCGATCGATACCGCGCCCGTGTCGAACCCGCGCGAGGCCGCGTGCACGCAGTCCACGCAGGCGCGCGCGTAGGCCATCATCTCCTCGCGTCTGCCCGCGCGAATGGCCTCGGAGAAAAAGTCGAGATCGCCGCCCACGTTGAACATGGACGGCACGAGCGAGCCCGTGACCCAGAAATCGATGGGGAGTCCGGACTGCCGGGCGGCGCGGGCGAGCGCCAGGATGTCGTGAACGAGTTCGAGGTTGAAGCACGGACGAGGCTGCGAACGCAGCATCATCCACATGACGTTGCGCCCTTCTTCGTAGTAGGCACAGAGCTGGGAAAGATGGCCGGCATCGACGAACGGGCGGCAAGCGTGGTGATTTTGGAGGCTCATTTTGATCGGTCCTGTTTAGGTGATTTCATGGGGGTAAAGCAATACGAGCCTAAAACAGGCGTCCATTCGAAGAGGATGGTTACGTCACATAATCGAGTAGAAACCCTGATCGGTCATGAGCGCTGGCGCACAAAAGCCAGGGCGGCCGCTGTTGTACGGCGCGCCTTTCCTGGTGCCGGGAGGCGGGCGATCGGCCGCCTTGCACGGAGGTTCATCTCACGCGCAAAAAGCGATGCGATCGTATGAAACGCAATAGAGAGATATTGGTAAGCGGGCGAAAGGGCTTTAATTATTTTTTGCGCGCCTTTTTCGCCGTAAAGCTCATTGAAAGAGAACGGGATTTATGCTTGCCGCATATTGAATTTCGCTGCGCCCGCGAATTGCGCGTGGCCTGCTTGCACGAAGAGCAAGGAACGTGATGCGGCAGCGCAGGAAGCCGGCGCCCTCACCTTGCCCCACGTCGGCAGGCCGTTGCGCCGCCGCGTATTCAATCCACGCCGGCCGCCCAGCGGCGTGCCTCGTCGGCGGGCATGCCGGCCGCTATCGCGGCGTCGTGGATCTGCTCCCACGTCGCGGGATCCACGGGCACGCCGTGCGCTTCGCGTTGCGCGCGCATCTCGCGCTCCGGCTCGCCCGGCGCGTAGATGCGCTCCACGCCCTCGGCGCGCGGCGACGCCTTGACCCACTCGATGAACGCCTCGGCTTCGGCTTCGGCATTGCCGGCGTCGAACGCGTTCGGGTCCACGATCACCGACAGCATGCAGTTCACGATCGCGCTCGTTTTTTCCAGCGTGTCGGCATGCGTGGTGTAGCCGCCCGAAAGCGCCCCGCCGAAAATCTCGCACATCGCCGCGAGCCCGTAGCCCTTGTGGCCGCTGGCTTCTCCCCCCGTCGGCATGAGCGCGCCGAACGGCGCCTCGTGCATCACCTTCGGTTCGACGGTGGGCCGCCCCGCGTGATCGATCAGCGCACCGCCCGACACGCGCTTGCCCTGGTTGTAGGCCACGCGCGTCTTGCCGTAGGCAATTGCGCTCGTCGCGAAATCGAGCACGAGCGGCGGCTTGCCCGTGCGCGGAAAGGCGGCGCAAAACGGATTCGTGCCGATGCGCCGGTCGATGCCGCCGAACGGCGCGACGAGCGGGTCGCCCGCCACATTGGCGAAGTGGAACGAGACGAGCCCGGCCTGGGCGCACTGCTCCGCCCAATGCCCGATACGCCCGATGTGATGCGCGTTGCGCAGCCCCACCGCACAGACGCCCAGCTTCGCGGCGCGCTCGATGCCGCGCTCCATGGCCTCGGCGGCCACCACCTGGCCGAAGCCGCGGCCGCCGTCGATGGTCAGCACCGCGCCCACATCGCGCACCACCTGGGCGTGCAGGTTCAGCTTCAGTTCGCCCTCGCGCAGCGACGCCACATAGCGCGGAATCATGCCCACGCCGTGCGAATCATGGCCCGCCAGATTGGCGGCCACGAGATGGTCGGCCACCAGCCGCGCTTCCTGCGCGGCACTCCCGGCATGCTCCCAGATGGCGCGCACATAGGCGTGCAGCCGGTCGGGCAGGATGCGTGGCGAGGCAGCGGCAGTCGTGCGGGTGGCGTCGTTCATGGACGGAGTCGCTCCTGGGTGGCAAATGCAGTGGAAAGATGAGAAGCCGGCGCGGCGCCCCTCGCGGGCACGACGCGCCGGAAAGACGTCACGGCGCGGCCGCGATCACTTCGGCCACGGTAGCCGTGAGCTTCTTCGCGTACGGCACATGCAGGAATTCGTTCGGGCCATGTGCATTCGATTTCGGTCCCAGCACGCCGCACACCATGAACTGCGAGTTCGGGAAGCCCGCCTTCAGCACGTTCATGAGTGGAATCGTGCCGCCCTGGCCGATGTAGGCGCAATCTGCACCATAGTGCTCGCGCGAGGCGTCGTTGAGTGCAGACGACAGCCACGGCGCGAGGTCCGGCGCGCTCCAGCCGGTGGCCGCGCCCGCGTCGGGCTTGAACGTGACCTTCGCGTTGTAGGGCGGATCGAGTTCGAGCAGCGACTTCAGCTGCGCCACGGCCGTAGCCGCATCCACGAGTGGCGGCAGGCGCAGCGAAAGCTTGAACGCCGTGCGCGGACGCAGCACGTTGCCCGCGTCGGCAAGCGACGGCAAGCCCGCCGCGCCGGTCACCGAAAGCGACGGACGCCACGTCGAGTTCAGCAGCGCCTGCTGCGGATCGGTGGTGGTGGGCAGCACCGGCCGGCCGTCCTGTCCGCACGCCCAGGGCACGCTCTTCCAGACGCTGTCGCCGAGAATCTTCGCGGTGGCCTCGGCCTCGTGCAGCCGCTGCGGCGGAATCGGGCAGTGAAAGCCTTCGGGCAGCAGGTTGCCCGTGGCCGCGTCTTCGAGCCGTTCGAAGAGCTGCCGCATGACGCGGAAGCTCGACGGCGCGATGCCACCATAGCCGCCCGAGTGAATGCCTTCGTCGAGCACCTGCACTTCGAGGTCGCCCGCGACGAGCCCGCGCAGCGACGTGGTGAGCCACAGCTGGTCGTAGTTGCCCGCGCCCGAATCGAGGCACACCACGAGGCCGACGTTGCCGAGCCGCTCGCGCAGCGCGTCCACATAAGGCAGCAGGTCGTAGCTGCCCGACTCCTCGCAGGTCTCGATCAAGCCCACGCAGCGCGGCCGTTCGATACCCTGGGCGTCGAGCGCGGCCAGCGCTGTGATGCTCGCGTAGATGGCGTAGCCGTCGTCGGCGCCGCCGCGGCCGTAGAGCTTGCCGTCTTCGAGCTTGGGCGTCCACGGCCCCAGGTCGTTGCGCCAGCCCGAAAACTCCGGCTGCTTGTCGAGGTGGCCGTAGAGCACGATGGTGTCGGTGCTGCCCGAGCGCGTGGCGGGCGTTTCGAAGAAGATCACCGGCGTGCGGCCCGGCAGACGCACGATTTCGAGCGTGAGGCCGCGCACCGGCTGCTTTTCGGCCCATTGCGCGGCGTCGGCCACCACGCGCTCGATGTAGCCGTGGCGCGCCCAGTCGGGATCGAACGCGGGGCTCTTCGCGGGCACCGCGATGTAGTCGGTCAGCGCCGGCACGATCTCGTCGTTCCACTTACGCTCGACGAATTCGCGCAGCGTGTCGTGATTCACCTGATGGGCTTCTTTCGTGTCGGAGATCATGATGGGCTGACCCTGCAAATGAAAACGCCCATGATAGACCGATCCGTCTGGCGACGTGGTTCGCGCCGCGCACGCGCGGAACCGCGCGCGTAGGCGAGGCGGGCCTGACGGCACGGGGCACCGACATCCCGTTCACGCGAAAATCGGCACATTCAGGGTGCACTGCCCTGCACCATTCAAAGGGAGGGCTATGGGAAACAATCTGCTCGTTCAGGCGGTCGAGGTGTTCGCCGCGCTGACCCTCTACTTCCTGCCGTCGATTCTTGCGGACCGGCGCAAGCGCCGCGACGTGCTCACGATCGCCCTCTTCAACGCTGTGATGGGCTGGACCGTATTCGGCTGGTTGCTCGCGCTCTACTGGTCGCTGCAGCCGAACCCGCCGGAAAATGTCGCTGTGGACGTAACGGAGAAACGGCGTCTGCTCAGCATGGGGCGGTTTTCGCGTGCACTCGCCGAGCGGGTCAGTACACGTGTGAGGCGCACCGCTGCACGCGACCGGGCGCAGAAATAGCGAACGGCCAGTGCATGTCGAGCGCGCTTCTCGGGTGCGCTTCTCGGGTGCACTTCGCGGGTGCATGAAATAATCAGCACCCGAATGCATCTCACGTCCGCCCGCGATGAAGTGCGGGCGCCCTCCGCGGAACCCGCCCCTCACCACCTCACCCGACAGGAGCCCGCAGTGCCGCAAACCACCCACCTGCTCGCTTTCGCCGCCGTCGCCCTCGGCATGGCGCTCACGCCCGGACCCAACATGGTCTACCTGATCTCGCGCTCCATCTGCCAGGGGCGCACGGCAGGGCTGATTTCGCTCGGCGGCGTGGCGCTCGGCTTCGTGTTCTATATGTTGTGCGCCGCGTTCGGCATCACCGCGCTGCTGCTCGCCGTGCCGTTCGCCTACGATGCGCTGCGCTTCGGCGGCGCGCTGTATCTGCTGTGGCTTGCGTGGCAGGCCTTGCGTCCGGGCGGCCGTTCGCCGTTTCAGGTGCGCGAGCTGCCCGCGGACAGCTCGCGCAAGCTCTTCGCGATGGGCTTCGTCACCAACCTGCTGAACCCGAAAATCGCGGTGCTCTATCTCTCGCTGCTACCGCAGTTCATCGATCCCGTGCACGGCAGCGTGCTCGAGCAGTCGCTCGCACTCGGGGCCGTGCAGATTGCGCTTAGCATTTCGGTGAACGGAATCGTGGCCATGACGGCCGGTTCGATCGCCGCGTTCCTGGCCGGCCGGCCGGCGTGGCTCGCGCTTCAGCGCTGGCTGATGGGCACGGTGTTGATCGGCCTCGCCGCCCGCATGGCAACGGAAGCGCAGAAATGACGCGGGACGCGGCTGTAGACGCGGCTGCGTTGCCCATCCGCCCGCTCACACCGGACGACCTCGACCTCGTGTGCCATCACCGGCACGCGATGTTCCTCGAGGCAGGCAAAGACCCCGAGGACCTCGCGCGCATGACGCCGGCGTTTCGCGCGTGGCTCGCCCCGCGTCTCAACGACGGTTCGTACTTCGGGTTCGTGGCGATGGACGGCGAGCGGCCCGTTGCCGGGATCGGCCTGATGGAAATAGCGTGGCCGCCCCACCCGCTGCATCCGGACCAGGACCGGCGCGGTTACGTGCTGAACGTCTATGTGGAACCGGCGTACCGGCAGCGCGGACTGGCGCACGCGTTGATGAAGTGGGCCGACAACGCCTTCAGCGCGCGCGGTCTTCACTATGCGGTGCTGCACGCTACCGACATGGGGCGGCCACTGTATGAACGGCTGGGTTGGTCGCAGACCACTGAAATGGCGAAGGCGGTCTAGAGCGGGCGCGACGGCTGAGGCGTTGGCACGAGACAGCGCAAGACAGCGCGCGACGGTTCGTCGGCCGCCGCGCTGCCTCGCCACGTATGTCAGATGCGCCCGACGGTGGCGATGCCGAAATACTGATGCATCTGCACCGAGCCGGGCGGAATGGACCGCGGCTCGAGCCGCACACGGTCCTGCGCAAACATGTCCTGCCGCAGCTCGCCCTGCTCGTCGAACCATTGGCACACGAGCCAGTCCCCGTTCGCAAATCCCACCGGTCCCACGTAGGTCACCGTCATGCGCGGCCCGCCCGATCTGAGCGCGACGACGTCACCGATGCCGATGTTCTGCTCCTGCTGCATGTCGATCAGGGTTGCGCTGGACATGAGGATCCCCAATGGAAAACCGTGACTTGAAGCCCGTGGCGGGGTGGCATGGCGAATTGCCTTGCGCCTTTTTCGCTTTTCTTCGCGCCGACTGGCACGAAGCGTTAAAAGGCCAGCCAAGATTAACAATGCCAATAACCGTCTGCAAGCGATTTTTATAAATTCGATTTACAGGCAGATGAATATACCTGGGGAAATCCTGGGTGCGGGCAAAAACGCGCCAAGCCGCGCGCCGCCCCGCGCGACATGGCGCCGCAGCGGGCCTTGCGGCGGCAGGTCTTACGTATTCTCGAACGAACGTCCGTAAAACATGCCGAAGTGCGCACGCTGGCTGCGCACCCGGCATTAATCAACAAATAATCATACTGTTTTCATGATGGCGATTTTGTCAGCAATGGCATTTACGGCGCACTGCACAATATCTCACGTATATCGAAAACGTTTTTCCGGCACTTCTTTAATCGTTATGCATTTATCTGTAAAAGAGCGGTTCACCGGTGAGCAGGGGCATGGCGTATTTCAGCCCGCCGGCGTCTCGCGCGGCGCACGCGAAAGCAGTTCGCTGATTTCGACGTGGCTCACGGCGTCCGCTGCGTAGGTAAAGGTGCCGCGGTCGTGCATCTCGCGCGCGGCGCGCAGGAACGCCCCGTATGCGGCGCGCGCGAGCGACCCGCCCACGCTGATCCGTTTCACCCCCAGCGCCTCCAGTTCGGCGACGCTCAGCACGGCGCCCTGCAATCCCATCAACACGTTGACGGGCCGCGTAAGCGCGCTCACCACGGCCGCAATGTCCTCGCGCGAGCGCAGGCCTGGCGCGTAGAGCACGTCGGCGCCGGCCTCCTCGTAAGCCTGAAGGCGGCGAATCGTGTCGCGCAGGTCGTCGCGGCCGTGCAGGTGATTTTCGGCGCGCGCGGTCAAGGTGAACGGAAACGGCAATGCACGTGCCGCCTTCACGGCCGCACGCACACGCTCCACGGCCAGTTCGAACGGATAGATGGGATCGTCGGCACGGCCGGTGGCGTCTTCGATCGAGCCGCCCACCACACCCGCCCCGGCGGCGAGGCGTATGGTCTGCGCCGCAGTTTCGGGCGCGTCGCCGAAACCGTTCTCGAGATCGGCGCTCACGGGCAGGTCGGTGGCCGCGGCGATTTCTGCGAGGTGCACGAGCATTTGTTCGCGGCCCACCGCGCTGTCGGGCACGCCGCGCGAGAACGCATAGCCGGCGCTGCTGGTGGCGAGCGCCTTGAAGCCTGTCGCGGCCAGCAGCCGCGCCGAGCCGATGTCCCAGGGGTTAGGAATCACGAATGCGCCCGGCGCTTCGTGCAAGGCGCGCAAGCGCCGGGCCTTTGCCGCCTGGGTTTCCGCCTGGGTTTCCGCCTGGCTGATGGGGTCATGGGCCAACGGGCCAGTGGCACCACCTGCGGCCCCCTCTCCCGAAGGTCGGGTTGCTTCGGTCGTCATGATGGTTGTTGTCCTTGTAAAGTGAGTGTCAGAGAGAGCGCCGCCGGCGCGCCTGCGGTTACGCAACGGCTGCACGGCTGCATGGCCGCGATGGTGGCAATGCAGTGGCGATACGGCGGCAAATGAGGTAGCAATGAGGCGGCAAATGGGGCGGAAAGTGGGGCGGAACCGCGGAGCGCACGTTCTGCCCGATGGGCTCGCTCAACTTTCCAGTTTCGCGTCCATCGTGATGGTGGCGTTCAGCACTTTCGAGACCGGGCACCCCGCCTTTGCATCGGCCGTGGCCTTGTCGAATGCAGCCTTGTCGCCGCCCGGAATCTTCACGGTCACGTCGAGGTGCACGGCGGTAATGGCGAAGCCTGCCCCCGCCTTGTCGAGCGTGACGGTCGCGGTGGTCCCGATGCGCTCCGGCTTGATGCCGGCCTTGCCGAGTTCGGCGGACAACGCCATCGAAAAGCAGCCGGCGTGCGCTGCCGCAATCAGTTCCTCGGGATTGGTGCCGATGCCGTTTTCGAAGCGCGTCGAAAACGAATACTGGGTGTCCTCGAGGACGCCGCTATCGGTGGAAATGGAGCCCTTGCCGTCCTGCAGGCCGCCTTGCCAGACTGCCGATGCCTTGCGCTTCATCGCACTCTCCAGTGTGTGCCGCGCCGGCGGGGCCCGTCTCGCGCAAGCGATGCCCGCCGCAACGGTCGCGCCCTGGGGGAGTGGCGCAGGCATCGATCGCAGGCACACACGCCGGCGAGCGTGGGCGCGAACCGGACTTCATCATAGGCGGTTCTTCCCGATGCTGTGTTTTCGGCGCCCGCTGCAGAATCTTTCCGGTCGGTCCGGCCCCGCCGTGAACCTGCACTATTCTTCGAACGGCAACGTGTCCTGCCCCTGGGCGCGCATCTCGAAGACGTTCAGCGTCATCGCGACCAGCGCGTAGTAGCCAAGCAGGCCGACCAGGTTGATCACCACTTCATGGCCGAAGCGGGCCACGGCCTTCGCGTAGGTGGCATCGGAAACGCGCTTCATGTCGTAGAGTTCCGACGCGAAGGCGTGGATTAATGCATCGTCGGGATCGTCGAATTCGGGGGGGTTGCCCTGGCGCAGTGCCTCGGCGAGCGCCGGCGGCACCCCGGCTTCGAGCGCGATCGGATAGTGGATGTGCCACTCGGCCTGTGCACGCCAGCGTGCCGCCGTCACGAGAATCGCGAGTTCGGAAAGCCGCAGCGGCAGCCCCGTCTGATAACGGCAAAAGGCGCCGAGGCGCTGTGCGTGCTGAGCCAGTGCCGGGCTGTGGATCCAGCCGAGAAACGGGCCGTTGAGATTGCCGCGCGGGCCGGAGAGGATCTCGTCGAGCACGGCGCGCTGCGCGGGCGTTGCGTGCGAGAGATCGAATGGGGGAAGACGTTCGCTCATGAATGGCAGTGCCTTGACTGAAAAGGTTCGCTTCGCCTGAATCACGCGGCCGCATATCGGCACAACATGCCGGCAACATACCGCAGACATACCGCAGATAGAGAGCCGCGCAGACAGCCGCTCGCAGCATCATGCACTGCCGTTCAGCAAGTTCCGGTCGCGACGCCGCTCTTTCGCAACGCGGCTTCGATCGCTTCGGCGAGGCGTTCGACGATCGTGTCGATGTCAGTGGCCGTGCAGATGAACGGCGGCGCCAGCAGCACATGGTCGCCGAACCTGCCATCCACCGTGCCGCCCATGGGATACACCATCAGACCGCGCGAAAATGCCTCGCGCTTGATCGCGGCATGCAGTTTGAGTGCAGGATCGAACGGCGCT
This sequence comes from Paraburkholderia kururiensis JCM 10599 = LMG 19447, assembly GCF_003986935.1. Classification (GTDB taxonomy): domain Bacteria; phylum Pseudomonadota; class Gammaproteobacteria; order Burkholderiales; family Burkholderiaceae; genus Paraburkholderia; species Paraburkholderia kururiensis. Next base: position 125,867 of record NZ_RJZE01000009.1, read on the forward strand.
TTCGATGCACGATCGTGCACCAGTTCGACACCCACGAAGAGCCCGCGGCCCCGCACGTCGCCGACATACGGATGCCGCGCGTAACGTTCGAGCAAGCGGCCGCGCAGTTGCTCTCCCCTCGCCTGCACGTTGTCGAGCAGGCGATCCTCCGCGACTACGCGCTGCACTTCCAGTGCCGCCGCGCAGGCGGTGGCATGACCGATGTAGGTGTGGCCGTGCTGAAAATAGCCGGTACCGCCCACGATGGTTTCGTAGATGCGCTCGCTCACGAGCGTCGCGCCGATCGGCTGATAACCCGCGCCCAGCCCCTTCGCGATGGTGAGCAGGTCCGGCGTGACGCCGTCCTCCTCGCACGCGAACAGATGGCCGGTGCGGCCCATGCCGCACATGATCTCGTCGAGAATCAGCAGCACACCGTAGCGGTCACAGACGGCGCGGATCTTCCGGAAATAGTCGCGCACCGGCGGCACGGCACCCGCTGTGGCGCCCACCACTGTTTCGGCGACGAAGGCCGCCACCGTGTCGGGACCGAGTTCGAGGATCTTCTGCTCGAGTTCGTCGGCAAGACGCTGTGCGTAGGCGTCGTCGGTTTCTCCGTCGCGCCGCTCTCGGTACGCGAAGCACGGGCTCACATGGTGGGACTCGATCAGTAGCGGCAGGAACGGCTCGCGCCGCCAGGCGTTGCCCCCAATCGCAAGCGCGCCCAGCGTGTTGCCGTGATAGCTCTGACGCCGCGCAATGAAGTGGCGGCGCGCCGGCTCGCCGCGTTCCACGAAGTACTGGCGCGCGAGCTTGAGCGCGGCTTCGATGGCCTCGGAGCCGCCCGAAACGAAATACACATGGCGAAGCCCTTGCGGCGCGGCGGCGGCAAGCCGGTCAGCAAGCGCCTCGGCAGCTTCGTTCGTGAAGAACGAGGTATGCGCATAAGGCAGTTGCCGCGCCTGCTGCGCAATCGCCTCGATCACACGCGGATGGCTATGGCCGAGGCATGAAACGGCCGCGCCGCCGCTTGCATCGATATAGCGCTTGCCCGTCGAATCGATGATCTCGATACCCTCGCCGGCTACGGCGACGGGCAGCGGCTGCTTCGGCATGCGGTGAAAGACGGTAGACATGCGGCTCCTCCGTTGCATTGCCGCACTGTATCACAACATTTGTTGTCAAATGAGATCGAAGCGGCAACACAGGCAAACGCGCGTACGCTCAAACACGACCGAATCTGCGAACCAGGGAGCAAGAACAGCGCCCGGATGCGGCCATACCGCGCGCGCAAAGCCGCAGGAAAGTGCTTATGAAGAGACGAAGCGTGAAGGACGAAGCAAGCGGGACGGAACGTCGAAACGCCGCCTGTCAGGGCACGTAGTCGCCTTTCGCGTGCAACGAACGCTCCGCCTGCTCGAGCTGCTCGACAGCACCCGCGCCTTCCAGCGCGAGCAGATGCGCCACGAGCGACTCGGCAATCGCGGTGGCCGCGACGAGCGACGGGAAGAACGACGGGCTCTCATGCGAGAAGATCAGCAACTTGTCGGCGTTGAGTGCGATGGGCGACACCGCGCTGTCGGTAATCGCAACCAGCTTGCTGCCCTTTTCGAGCGCGGTTTCGGCCACGCGCACCGCTTCCACCGAATACGGCGCGAAGCTGATCACAACCGTCGCGCTGTCGCGATCGATGGCTCGCAGCTGCATGTCGAGCGTGCCCGCTTCGCCTGTGAGCAACGAAACGGACGAACGGAAAAACCGGTAGCCATAAACGAGCCCGAAGGCCACCGCATAGCACGACCGGTAACCGGCCACGTGCACGTGGCGCGCGCGACGCAAAATGCGCGCGGCCTCGATCAAGGTGCGTTCGTTCTGCGCGGCCGTTACATCGAGATTGTGCTGCTGCGCGACGAGCAGATCGTGTGCGAGCGACTGTTTGGCGTTGCCCGCAACGAGCGAGCGGGCGCGATTCGTGAGCGGCTCGGGCCGCGTGCGCACGCGCGCCACGAAGAGTTCGCGCATTTCGTTCCAGCCGGGAAAGCCGAGTTGCTGCGCAAGCCGCACGAGCGACGCCGGCTGCACCTGGGCGCGATCGGCCACCTTGCGCATCGAGAGCACGGCCACTTCGTCGGGATGATCGAGCAGAAACGCCGCGCCCGTCTGGAATTGCGGGCTCAGCCCGGCAAAGCGGGCACGAATCAGAACGGCGAGCTGGTCGAAGGTATCGGGCATGCGGCGACAGCGAAGTGGCGGCGGCAACGAATGGTATCACCGGGGCATCGGGCGACATGCAAGACTCCGTGCGTGAGCGGCCTTGAGTTGCGCCGCCCACGTTCACCGGAATGCGAACGTGCCCCTACAGCACCGCGACAACCTTCACGTCGCCCTTGTCCGCCGATGCCACGACCTTGCCGTCCATACGCCGGAACACGATGGAGACCGAGCCCTCGCCCACCTGCAGGTCGCCGACTTCGATCCAGTCGATGCCCTCGGGCAGCATGGGCTGCTCGATGCGCACCTCGCGGCTCGCGGCGTCGATCGTGATGCCGAGGCACGCTTCAAGCATCATGAACGGCGAGCCGGCCGCCCACGCCTGCGGCAGACACGCGACGGGATAAGCCGTAGGCGGTTCGCCGCGGCGGCGCGGGAAGCCACAGAAAAGCTCGGGCAGACGCATGTCGAAGGTCACGGCCGCTTCGAACAGCGCCTGCAGCAGCCGCACGGCCACGGCCTTGCCGCCGTAGCGCACGAGACCGCGCGCACAGAGCGCGTTGTCGTGCGGCCACACGGACCCGTTGTGATACGCCATCGGATTGAAGCGCGGCTGGCCCGCCGCCAGCGTGCGTACGCCCCAGCCCGTGTGGAACAGCGCGGAGTCGAGCGCGTCCACCACCTGCTTGCCGCGCTCCGGCGCAGGCAAGCCGAACGCGAGCAAATGCCCGGCATTCGATGCGAGCACACGACACAGTTCGCCGTGGCCATCCAGCGCGATGCCGTAGAAGCCCGATTCGGGCATCCAGTAGCGTTCCTCCACGCACGCGCGAATCTTCGCGGCGCGTGCGGCCCAGGCGGCGGCGTCCTTACCGAGGCCGCGCAGGGCCGAGAAATGCGCCATCGTGTCGAATGCCGCAGCCGCGTAGGCCTGCACCTCGACGAGCGCGATTGGGCCTTCGGGAAAGCGGCCGTCCGCGTGGAAGACCGAATCGTGGCTGTCCTTCCAGCCCTGGTTCGCAAGGCCCCCTTCGGACTCGCGCTGATAATCGAGCAGCCCGAAACGATTGCGATCGCATACGCCGGCCACCCAGTTCGCGGCGCGTTCCAGCGCGGGCCACAGTTCGTCGATGAGCGCGAGGTCGTGGGTGCGTGCCGCGTAGGCGCCCGCCAGCACGATGAAGAGCGGCGTGGTGTCCACACCGCCGTAGTACTGCGCGAACGGCACTTCGCCCGTGGCCGCCATCTCGCTCTTGCGCATCTCATGGATGATCTTGCCGACCGCTGCGTCACGGAACGGCGAGTTCTCGCGCGCCTGGTGCTCGGCCTGAAAGCGCAACACGCCGCGCGCAAGCGCCGGCTGCATCCAGAGGCTCTGCAGCGCCGTGATGACGGCATCGCGGCCAAACGGAGTGGAGAACCACGGAATGCCCGCGTACGGATACGGACCGCTTGCCAGATCGGTCGTGAGGAGACCCAGGTCGGCAAGCGAACGCTCGATCCACCCGTTGAAGAGCGGATTGCTGGAACGCACGCGCGCCGTCGTGCGCCTGCGCTCGCGCATGACGAGGTGGGCATCCACCATCGCCGCACGCACGGCGGCCCGGCCCACACGCGGGCGCGCCGCGTCGATCTGCGAGAGGTGCGCCTCGCTCACGAGATGCGCGGGCTGCACCGGTCCCGCGCTCGGCGTGTCGCGCGGTGCGTCGGGCAGCGCCTCCACGTGCACCGAAACCGACAGATAGACCGATACGCACGCCTGCGCCGGCAGCCGCACGGAATAATCGGCGCGGTCGCCGAACAGCTTGTCGGGCGCGGGCGAAAACGCGATGCGCACACGCCGTGCCACACGGTCGAGCCCGATATAGTCGAGCCGCACTTCGTCGTTCTCGATGCGTGCGGGCTCGATACTGCCGCGCTTCTCGCGTTTCAGGCCGCGCACTTCGAACATGTCGCGAAAGTCGCTCGCGAACGAGATGGAAAGCGGCACGACAGCGTCGCTCGTGCCGTAGTTGGTGAGTTCGATCGCCTCGTTGAGCACGGTGCCCGAGAGCACGCGCACACGCTGAACGTGGATTACGCCTTCGGGGGTGCTGCTGCCGCCGAGCGGTGGCAGCGGCCGGTTGGTGAGATGCGCGGTGAACGCCGTGTTGTCGTTGCTGACGCTGCCTGAGAGCAGCGACGGCGCGCGCCCGCCGAAGGTGAGCCTCAGCGACGAGAGCACGCGCGTGTCGTTGACGAAGAGACCGTCGTCGTGGCCCGTGATGTCACCCAGCGAGTCGTTGACGATAAACGTGTCGCCGGACTTCAGCACGTGCTGGGTCATGCTGGCGACATGCGCGGCCTCTGTCGGGATGAACGCGCCGTCTGCATCGTGCTGGGGAGACGGGGCGTGGTCCACGCCCCCTGCGTGCGTTACACCGCCGAGTGCTTCTGGATCCTGCATTGCATCGCTCCTGTGCCGTGTCTGCCGAATGCATCGCGTGCGCCGCGTTTAGCCGACGCACGCCGCCGATTGTAGAGGCTTCGAGCAGAGGGAGCGATTTTGGTTCAGAGCAATGCGGTGACGGCCTCGATTACCGCTTCGCGATCGGCTTCGCCTCGCGCGGCGTGGCGCCGATGAACAGCTGGCGCGGACGGCCGATCTTCTGCTCAGGGTCGGCGATCATTTCGTTCCACTGCGCGATCCAGCCCACCGTGCGTGCCATCGCGAAGATGCAGGTGAACATCGAGGTCGGAATGCCCAGCGCGCGCTGCACGATGCCCGAGTAGAAGTCCACGTTCGGGTACAGCTTGCGCGACACGAAGTATTCGTCTTCCAGCGCGATCTTTTCGAGCTGCATCGCGAGCTTGAAGAGCGGGTCGTCGTGCAGGCCCAGTTCTTCCAGCACTTCGTGGCACGTCTCGCGCATCAGCTTCGCGCGCGGGTCGTAGTTCTTGTAGACGCGGTGGCCAAAGCCCATCAGCTTCACGCCCGAGTTCTTGTCCTTCACCTGGCGGATGAATTCGGGAATGTTGTCCGGCGAGCCGATCTCTTCGAGCATGTTGAGCGCCGCTTCGTTGGCGCCGCCGTGTGCCGGGCCCCAGAGACACGCGATACCGGCCGCGATACACGCAAACGGGTTCGCGCCCGACGAGCCCGCGAGACGCACCGTCGAGGTCGATGCGTTCTGCTCGTGGTCCGCGTGCAGAATGAGGATGCGGTCGAGCGCGCGCACCAGCACGTCGTTGACCTTGTACTCCTCGCACGGGTTCGAGAACATCATGCGCATGAAGTTCGCGCTGTACGAGAGGTCATCGCGCGGATACACGAACGGTTGACCGATGCTGTACTTGTACGCCATCGCCACCAGCGTGGGCAGCTTGGCGATCATGCGGATCGCCGACACGTCGCGATGACGCGGGTTATTGATGTCGAGCGAGTCGTGGTAGAAGGCCGAGAGTGCGCCCACCGCGGCCACGAGAATCGACATCGGGTGCGCGTCGCGACGGAAGCCGCGGAAAAAGAGATGCATCTGCTCGTGGACCATCGTGTGGCTCGTGACGGTCTTCACGAACTCGTCCTTCTGGGCCTGGTTGGGCAATTCGCCCTTGAGCAGCAGGTAGCAGGTTTCGAGGAAGTCGGCGTTTTGCGCGAGGTTGTCGATCGGGTAGCCGCGGTACAGCAGTTCGCCCTTGTCCCCGTCGATGTACGTGATCGCCGAATTGCACGCCGCCGTCGACATGAAGCCCGGGTCGTACGTGAATTTGCCGGTCTGGCCGTACAGTTTGCGGATGTCGATGACGTCCGGGCCCAACGTGCCCTTGTAGACGGGCAGCTCGATGGTCTGGTCGCTATCGGAAAAGCGCAGCGTGGCGTGCGTGTTCGATTCGTTCATCTTCGGAGTCCTTTTTTGCCGGGGCATGAAAGACGCGGTGTGCCGTCGCGCGGGTTGCGGCGACCTGTCGCGGCTCTGGCCTCGCATTCTAAGGCGAGGAACTGGCCAAATTGATGCTGTGCAACACAACAAACCGTCTCGGGACTCGCAATACTCGAAGCAAGCAGACTGTAAGCGTCTTGCGCCTTGAAGACGAAGCGCGCATCAGCGCTCACATGCCGTGCTCTGGCACCCTCGCCTTCACGCCTGCGATGAACGTATCGACGTAGCGATTGAACGCCGCGGGATGCGCGAGGTTCATGCCGTGTGACGCGCCCTGCACTGTTTCGCGCCGTGCATCGGGCAGCCACGCGTCGAGCGCGCTGGCGGTACGCCGAAACATGTCCGGGCTTTTTTCGCCGTCGATCAGCAGGACGGGGCAACGCACGTCGGCAGCGTCCGCTGGCGTATAGGCCGGCAGCGGATCGCGAAACTGGCGGGCGAGCGTGTGCGCGTTGTCGGTGGCCATGGTGCGGAACGTCGTGGTGCTTTTGGCCCAGAAGCCCGGGCGGCTCACCGAATCGACGAACAGTTGGAGCCCGGCGTCGACGTGACCGTCCTCGATCAGTTGCGCCGCGCGGGCCCGCAACGCATTCACCGTTTCCGGCAATTGCGCGGGCGGGCGGCCCTCGATCTGCAACGGACCGCCGGGGTCCGCGAGCGTCAGCGTGCGTACGTGCTGCGGATGCCGCCGTGCGAAATGGAACGACACGCAGCCGCCGCGCGAATGGCCCACCACGTGCGCGGGGCCAGCACCGAGGCGCTCCACGAACGCCGCAAGTTCGTCCGCGTGGCGGCTCCAGCTGAAGGGCACGGCGCTCTGCCGGTCGGCGTCGGGCCAGTAATGCGTGAGACTCACGGCCACGCAGCGATAGCGGGCGGCAAGGCCATCGAGTTGCGGTTGCCAGTAGCGGTAGTCGCACAGCGAACCGTGCACGAAGAGCAGCAGTTCGCCCCTGCCGGCCTCGACGTAGGGCATGCGTAAGCCGTTGGCGAGCGCAATGAAGGACGGGACGAAAGCCGCGCGAGCGGAATCGGCTCGAACGGAGTGAGCCAGAGCAAAAGCGGGACGTTGATTCACAGACAAGAGAACGCGCCGCAGCGGGATCGAAACATCCGCTGAAAATGGGCGCAGAGACAATGAAGGAACGGCGGATTGTCCCACGGCAACGCTTTGCGCGTGCGACGCGGCTTTCCTCATACCGTGCGGGCGTGCCGGCTGCTCGCGCCTGTAGCGCTTATTCGAACGCGTACTCGTCCAGCACCTGCCCGGCCGCGCCTGCACCGCGCACGGCGCAGGTCAGCGGCTCGTCGGCGATGCGCACCGCCACGCCGAGTTCCGCCGCAAGGCACCGGTCCAGGTTCGCGAGCAGCGCGCCGCCGCCCGTGAGCACGATGCCCGTGCTCGCGATGTCGGTGACCAGTTCGGGCGGCGCGTTTTCGAGTGCGTCTTTCACCGCGCCGATCACCTGCTTGAGCGGCGACACGATTGCGTCGGCCACATCGTGATTGCTGAGTTCAACGGTGCGCGGCAGGCCGTCGTCGAGGCTGCGGCCGGTCGCGTTCATGCGTTGCCGCGGCACGTCGCGCATCGCCGAACCGATGGTCTTCTTCACGTGCTCCGCCGTGGGCTCGCCGAGCAGCACGCCGAACAGGTTGCGCACGTAGCTCACGATCGCCTGGTCGAACTGGTCGCCGCCCACGCGAATCGAGCCGCTGTAGGCAAGGCCGCCCAGCGCCACGACGCCCACCTCGGTCGTGCCGCCGCCAATGTCCACGACCATCGAACCCGTGGCGGACGACACCGGCAGGCCGGCGCCCACCGCGGAAGCCAGCGATTCGCCGATCAGGTTCACCCGCCCCGCTCCAGCGGCCACAGCCGCCTCGCGAATCGCCCGGCGCTCTACATGCGTCGCGCCCGCGGGCACGCAGATGGTGAACGACGCGCGCCGCCCGAACAGCCGGCGCTGCTGGGCCATGTCCACGAACTGACGGATCATGTGCTCGGCCGCGGAGAAATCGGCAATCACGCCGTGGCGCATGGGCCGTACCGTTTCGAGGTTGCCGGGGGTTCGGCCGAGCAGTTGCTTCGCCTCGCTGCCGACAGCCGCCACGCGGGCTTCGCCCGGCGCGGCGTGTTTCTGGAAGCACACCACCGACGGCTGATTGAGCACGACGCCCTCGTCGTGCGTGTAGATGAGCGTGTTCGCCGTGCCGAGATCCACGGCCACGTCGTGGCGGAACAACCGTTTCAGGAAGGAGGGGTGCGGCGTTGTTCTGGCCATGAGTGGGCTCGGCTCGTGTCGTCGACCGCCCCGCCCGGGCGATCGGAATCGTCGCCGCCCTGGCGCGCCGCGCGGTGGCGAACGCCGCGCTACCTCACGCGCCGGACGGTTCCTGCTGGCCATGACGGCCTATTGGAACCGTTAACGGCGCATGCCGCCGCAAACTTTAGCCGCGCCAGAATAATTTGGCATCCCGGAATGTTTCCGCGTATTTCGGCGAGGGCCATGGAGCGAGTCTCCATGCGCACCGCCCTTTGCTAAAGGGCCGAAAAGGCGCGCGCCAATGCGTCGCGACCCAGCACGGCGCCCTGCGACGAAATGGTGTGGCCGACGCCCGGCAACGCATAGGCACCCACGGCGAAGCCGGCGTCGCTGAACGCGTTGGCCGCCCGTTCGAGCTCCGCGATGGGAATGACGCCGTCCTCCACACCGTGCACGAGCGTGAGCGGCGTGCGGCTGTGCGCGGTGATCGGCACGGCGAGCCGCCCGGAGTAGGCCACGACGGCCATGGCGCCCTCATCGTGCGTTGCAGCGTGATAGAGCGACATGATGGACCCTTGCGAAAAGCCTACGAGTGCAAGCTGACCGAAACCCTGCAGCCCCCAATGCGCGAGTTCGGCGCGCAACATGCGTTCGAGTGCAGGCCAGGCGGCGGCGACACGCTCACCGCGACGGGTCTCGTCGATGTCGCGCAGGCTGAACCACTGGCGCCCGCCGAAACCTCCGTCGAACGGCTCGCTGCCGTCGAGCGATGCCCACGCCACGTCCTGCGGCAGCGAGCCGCGCCATGCGTCGGCGAGCGGCACGAGATCCTGCGCGTTGCTGCCCACGCCATGCAGCAGCACGACGAGCGCCCGCGCGGGCGCGTCGGCCGGCGCAAGGCGCCAACCGTGTTCAAACGATTCCCAGCTCATTGCAATCCCCTGCATGTGGTTTTGCGGCATGGTCCAGCGACTCATGCCCGGGCGCGTGCCCAAACGCGAGCATACCGCGCGTTTCAGTGCAGGCGTCCTGTGCAGGCGTCCTGTGCAGGCGCCCATGCCGGCGCCCTGAAATTTGCGGACGGCGACCGCTGCGCACGGCGCCGACGTGCATGTCCGAATGCGGGTAAGCTTGGCCCGATTCGCATCTTTCGCGGCGCCTTGCCGCATTCCGCCGCACGCCGTCGCATGTTCGTTGCGAGCTGGCGTCTTGTGTGAGCGGTTTGCGTCGATATTTCGCGCCAACGTTTCTGCGCGCTGTCGAGGCCGGTGTCTTCCCGTGGCTGCACACCGGCTGATCGGTGTGAGCCGGCCGCCCCGTCGGCACATGCGGCCCGATTTTCCGGAGATATCGCTTGAATCCGCCACGGACTGCGTCTGCTACGCCGGCCGCGCCTTCGCCGGCTTCCGCGCCCGCCGCCGCTGCCCCGCCGCCGCTCGCCGGCGGCCAGCTCGTGCTCGCCACCATCGCCGTTGCGCTTGCCACGTTCATGAACGTGCTCGACACCTCGATCGCCAACGTCGCGATTCCCACTATTTCGGGCGACCTCGGCGTTTCCGTGGACGAAGGCACGTGGGTCATCACGGTATTCGCGGCCTCGAACGCCGTGTCGATTCCGCTCACCGGCTGGCTCACGCAGCGCATCGGCCAGGTGAAGCTGTTCGTGGGCGCCATCCTGATGTTCGTAGTGGCGTCGTGGTTGTGCGGCGTCGCGCCCAGCCTGCCGGTGCTGCTCGCCGCGCGCGTGTTGCAGGGCGCCGTGGCCGGACCGCTGATCCCGCTCTCGCAGGCCATTCTGCTCGGCTCCTGGCCGAAGGAAAAATCCGCGACCGCGCTGGCGCTATGGGCCATGACGGCGACCGTCGGGCCTATCGCGGGGCCCGCGCTGGGCGGCTGGATCACGGACAACTACAGCTGGGCCTGGATCTTCTACATCAACATTCCAGTCGGCATCTTCGCGGCCGCCATCACGTGGTCCATCTATCGCAAGCGCGAATCGGCCACGCGGCAGCCGCCTATCGACGTAGTGGGGCTCGGGCTGCTCATCACCTGGGTGGCCTCGCTGCAGATCATGCTCGACAAGGGCAAGGACCTCGACTGGTTCAACTCGCCGTTCATCGTGGGACTGGGCGTGACGGCGTTGATCGGCTTCGCGTTCTTTCTGGTCTGGGAACTGACGGAGCAGCACCCTATCGTCGACCTGCGGCTCTTTGCGCAGCGCAACTTCCTGGGCGGCACGGTGGCGATTTCCGTCGCGTATGCCGTGTTCTTCGGCAATCTGGTGCTGCTGCCGCAGTGGATGCAGGAATACCTGAACTATCGTTCCGTCGATGCCGGCCTCGTCACCGCGCCGCTCGGCATTTTCGCGGTGATCCTCGCACCGGTGATGGGGCGCGTGCTGCCCCGCTCGGACGCACGCATCATCGCGACGCTCGCGTTCGTGGGGTTCGCCATCGTTTTCTACATGCGCTCGCGTTACGTGATCGAGATCGATACCTGGCACCTCGTGCTGCCCACGCTGCTGCAAGGCATTCCGATGGCCATGTTCTTCGTGCCGCTCACCGCGATCATTCTCGCGGGGCAGCCGCCGAACAAGGTGCCGGCCGCGGCGGGCCTGTCGAACTTCGTGCGCGTATTCTGCGGCGCCATCGGCACCTCCATTTCCACCAACGCCTGGAATAACCGCACCGTGCTGCACCACGTGCGCCTCACCGAGCAGGCAACGGTGGACAACCCGCTCTTTCGCCAGCAGATCGATTCCACGCAGACGCTGCTGCACCTGAGTCAGCCGTCGGCGAATGCACTCTTCGAGTTCACGCTGAACACGCAGGCCGCGATGATGGGGCTGAACGACATCTTCTACGTCTCGGCCATCATCTTCGTGCTGATCATTCCGTTGATCTGGATTACGCGGCCCGCAAAGGGCGGCGGCGGAGATGCAGCCGGAGCGCATTGAAGTGCAGTTCGTCTGCGGTTCGTCGGGGTTCATCGGGTTCGCGATAATCCGGCTGCGGAATGTCGCGTCCAGAGGCGCGCCTTAGCGGAAATATCGTGCAGGCGTTTCGCCGAGTGCATCGCGAAAGACCGCGATGAACGACGACACGTCGTTGTAGCCCACTTCAAGCGCCACGTGGGTCACGCTTGCGCCTGCGCCGAGCTTCTCGAGCGCGACGAGCAGACGCAACTGCTGGCGCCACTGACCAAACGTGAGCCCCGTTTCCCGGACGAAGAGACGCGCCGCTGTACGGGCCGTCACGCCGGCCGCTTCCGCGAGTTCATCGAGCACGCGGGAATCCGCCGGGTTCGTGACCAGCATGTCGGCCACGCGCTGGATGCGTGGGTCGCGCGGCAGGAACAATGAAAGCGGCATGACGGCGAGTTGCGGCACGCGGTCCAGGATGACCTGCACGAGCCGCGCCTGAGCGCCCTCTTCCGTATAGCCCAGGCCGAAGATGGCCGCGGCTCGCAGCAGTTCGTCGGTTAACCGGTCGATGGCCACTACGCAGCCTTGTGCGGGCACGAACGCAACGGGCGGCACGGCCGCGGCGGCCGGTACGAGCAGCGGTTCGCCTTCGGCGTAGAGCGTATGGAGCGCCAGCGGCGCCGTGGACGACAGCCGGTGCAGCACGCCCGGCAGCACCCAGACCGCATGGCCGGGCGGCGCCACCCAGAGCGCGGACTCCGTGCGCACGGTCAACACGCCACTACCCGAGCGAATCAACTGGGCACGCGGCTCCGCACGCCACGGCACTTCGCTGCCTTCATGCCGTTGCTCGAGCACGTAGACGGCGCGCACCGGCGCCGTCGGATCGCGGCTTTCCATCATGCTGTCTGTTTCCCCCGGATCAGGGCGGGAACAAACCAGATTAGCACAGCCTCCACGGGATGAAACCACGCCGCGGAACGCGGCGGCGCCTGCTGCATTGCAGTCCCGATTACAATGCCGTCCCACGTCGTCTGCACTGAACTGCATTGCACTACGCTGCGTCCCTCGTGGGCGCAGGCACTGAAACGCAGGTGCCGAAGCAGCCTGCACCGTCGAGCATCCGACTGACTGTATTCGCCTTCGCCCGTCTCTTGCCCTCATGAACTACACCCCGATCCTCGAGCAGATTCGCCACGACGTGCAGCCCTACCTCGGCACCGGACGCGTGGCCGACTACATTCCCGAACTCGCACGCATATCCGGCGACCGCTTCGGCATGGCGGTCGTGACAATCGACGGTCAGGTGTTCCGCACGGGCGAAGCCGACACACGCTTTTCGATCCAGAGCATCTCGAAACTCTTTGCGTGCACGCTCGCCTTCAAACTGCTCGGCGACGACCTATGGCACCGCGTGGGACGCGAACCGTCGGGCACCGCGTTCAATTCGCTGGTGCAGCTGGAAGCCGAACATGGCAAGCCCCGCAACCCGTTCATCAATGCAGGTGCGCTCGTGGTGACAGACGTCCTGTGCCGCCGCTTCGTGCAGGCGGAAACGGCACTGGTCGAGTTCATCCGGCGGCTCTCGGGCGAACCCGGCATCGACTACGAGGCTCGTGTGGCGGAATCGGAACTGCAGCACGCGCATCGCAATCGCGCGATGGCGCATTTCATGGCGAGCTTCGGCAATATGGAAATGCCCCCGGAAACCGTCGTCGATGCGTACTGCCGCCAGTGCGCGATCTCGATGAACTGCGTGGAGCTGGCACGGGCCGCGCTCTTTCTCGCCAACGGCGGCGTGTCGCCCGCCACCGGCGAACGGGTACTGGACGCCAGTTCGGCCAAACGCCTGTCCGCGCTGATGCTCACCTGCGGGACCTACGACGCGGCCGGCGACTTCGTCTACCGTGTCGGCCTGCCGGCAAAGAGCGGCGTGGGCGGCGGCATTGTCGCGGTTCTGCCCGGCGAGATGGCGGCGTGCGTCTGGTCGCCGGCGCTCGATGCGAACGGCAATTCGCTGGCGGGCGTCCAGTCGCTGGAATGGCTGACCACGCTTACGGGACGGTCTATTTTTTGATGGGTGCGGCGTGAGCGGTCTGCATTGATTGATCCGCTCAATGCAGGCGCGAGGCGTTGGACTCATTGCCTTCATTCTGTTGACCGCGTTTGCTTGCCTGCGCCGACGGCCTTTGGCGGCTCGTCGGCATTCGAGTGCAGGCTTGCTTGCGCTCCTCTATGGCGCCCGTCATGTTGGCGCCCGCCCGGTTCCTGAGGATTGAGTGTCGAAGATAGCGTCGATTTCGATACTTTCGGCCTTTCGACCGCCTTCAGACCTTCAGCCTGAGCGCCTTCCTTCTTTTCCTCTATTCGTCAGCCGTCAGCCCGTCTTCCTGCCCGGCTGACTGCCGCGCCCGCGGTGTACGCGGGCGCATCGGCAAGGCAGCGTCAGGCGGCAGCGCCCGGCTGGAAGCCAGCGTCGATCTCGACCCGCGACAAGTGAGCGACCGTGTTGACGAGCGTCTTGCCCGCCACGGCCATTGCAATCGCCACCGCCGCACGACGATCGAAACCCGCCGCCTTCAACGTGTTGACGTCGCTATCCGACACCTGGGTGCGCTTCAACGCGATGGCAGTCGCGAACTGGCGCACCGCTTCCAGCTTCGGATCGGCGAGCACGCTGCCGCTGCGCAGCGCATCGACCACGTCTGCAGACGCGCCGAGCTTGCCGGCGAGCGTCGCGTGAACAGCCACGCCATAGTCGGCGGCATTCGCCCGGCTTGCCGCGGCCATTGCGACCTGCTGTGCCACCGCATCGAGCGAAGTTGTACCGAGCGAATGGAGCCAGGCCAGGTATGCGGAGAGCACTGGCGGCTCGACCGCAAGTGCATGGCCGAGATTAGGCACGAAACCGAACACGCCACGCATGGCGTCGAACAGCGGCCCGGTTTCATCCGACGCCGGCATGTCATTCAGTGCACCGAACAATGCCGGACCTTGCGCAACGTCCAGCGTCCGCGCGAAGAATGCCCGAACGATGCCTGCCACTTCGTCCAGATGCGATTCGAGCGGGAAGTGGCCTGCATCGACAAAACGCACCTCGGCATCGGGGATGTCGCGCCGGAACGCCTCGGCCCCTGCCGGCAGGAAGAACGGATCGTTCTTGCCCCACACAGCCAAGGTCGGCGGACGATGCGTGCGGAAATATTCATGAAAGCGCGGATAGGCGGCGACGTTGGCCTTGTAATCGCCGAACAGGTCGAGCTGGATCTCGTCGTTGCCCGTGCGATCGAGAAAATGCTGGTCGAGCGTGTAGCTCTCCGGCGCGATATGCGACGTATCACGCTCGCCATGCTCGTACTGGAACCGCGTGGTCCCTGCCGCCAGAAGGCTGCGCAGTTGCGCACGGTTCGCATCGGACGGGTCCTGCCAATAGGCGCGTATCGGGTTCCATCCTTCGCTCAAACCTTCCTCATAGGCGTTGCCGTTCTGCGAGACGAGCGCGGACACGCGGTCCGGGCGGGACGCAGCGAGGCGGAAGCCCACCGGCGCGCCGTAGTCGAACACGTACAACGCATAGCGCGTCAGGCCGATCACATCAGTGAAGCTTTCGATCACTTCGGCGAGGTGGTCGAAGGTATAGCCGAACGTCTTCGCGTCTGGTGCGTCGGAAAAGCCGAAACCGGGCAGATCCGGCGCAACCACGCGGTACTTGTCGGCCAGACGATCGATCAGCCCGCGGTACTGATGGCTCGAAGTCGGGAAACCGTGCAGCAACAGCACGGCGGGTGCGTCCTTCTGCCCGGCTTCGCGATAGAACAGGTTGACGGCGGTGCCGGTGCGGCGGTCGGAGACGGAAACGGTTTGATACGTGGCGAGCGTGGACATCGAGTTCTCCTGGATCACGGAAAGAGGCGTCGGTCTGAATTGATTGCGCACATTCACTGAACCGAACGATCGGTACAGTAGTAGGTGAGGATGCGCGTGTCAAGGATTGATTTGTGGATCAAGGCGACTTACCCTTTCGATCTGTACCGAACGATCAGTTTTCTGGAGAGGCGAAAGAACCATGGCTACCGCTCAGGCATCGAAGGACGAGATCATCGACCGGCTGTTCACCGTGTTCCGGGACCGCGGGTTCGAGGGGGCGTCGATTGCTGATCTGTCGCGCGCAACGGGCCTCGGCAAATCGAGCCTCTATCACCATTTCCCCGAAGGAAAGGAACAGATGGCTGCGGCGGTACTCGAGCGCGCCACGGCGGTGATCGATCGTGAAATCCTGAACGCGGCCCAATCGGCCGGCACGTTGAAAGCCCGCATCCGCAAAATCGTGGCCGCGCTGGATCGGATGTACCTGGGTGGACGCACGCCCTGCGTGCTCGGTCAACTCGCGACGTCCAATATCGGGTCGGTTGCGAGGCACGGTCTGCTACTGGCGTTTTCGCACTGGATCGACGCTGTCGAAGCGTTGGCGCGCGAAAGTGGCATGTCGCCAGCACGGGCGCGGCATTTCGCGGAAGACTGGGTTGCGCGCCTGCAAGGAGCGTTGATTCTGCAGGCTGCAAATGGGGATCTCGGGCCGTACAAGCGGGCCATGGCCGCATTGACCGAACTCGCAAAGGACGGCACGGACCGGACTTCCGAGTAGATGAATGCACGTCGTTCTGCGGCGCGAGCGAAATGCAATTCTCCGGTCGCAGCCAGGACACAGCGAAGACGTAAAAGTCCCAATCAAGCTGTGGCCGCCTCAGACGCTTCCGATATGCAACGCGTCATCGGCACCGTTCGTAAATTGTCGCGGTAACAGCGCCTCTGCTGAAATCGATTACGAAGACCCGCACTTCCCCATCTGGATTTTGCTTCGAGAATGGGGGCCATCACCTCAATGAACTTTTCCTTCGCGTCGTCAGCCACGAAGAACATGCTCGACGCGATTGCGGCACCAAGCATAGCGGTCCGCTGAGGGCGGGCACGCTACGCCTCATCCCTCAGTGTTCCGGAAAACGGGCTTTCAGGTCATCTGCCGCCTCCTGGAAAAACTCACCCACCCATTGCCGGAGCGGCGCCGCGCTGATGCCTGTCTCGGCCGACGCGCCGCGCGCGGCGCCGCCCTTTTCCTGACTCGTATCGAGCCTACCCACCGGTGGCGTGGACCTGCCACTTCACCGATCTCGACGCGACAGAGCATTCCGTGCGGCCCCGGTAATCGAGCGGCGCTTAGGTGTGGCTGCAGATTTCGCCGCCTATAGAAACTAGCCGGCGATAGCCAACACACATTCGAGCTAAAAACCGTTTGACAGACGCTCTTACGATATATATCTTAAGATACGTTTTACGACACTTATGAGGAGTCATCCCATGCGTCATCACCCGTTTTCCCGACACGGCGGCGCCCATCCGTTCCGTGACGGCTTTTCACTTCATGCGCTCTGGCACGCCATGGGCCGCCACCATCATCGCCGCGGCGGCACGTTCTGGGGCGAGGGATTCGGCGGCCCGGGCGGCTTCGGCGGCGAAGGCGACGGCTTCGGACGTGCACGAAAATTCACCTCCGAAGACCTCCAATTGCTGCTTCTCGCGCTGCTCGCGGAACAGCCCAGCCACGGCTATGAACTCATCAAGGCGCTCGATGCACGCTCGAACGGCTTCTATAGCCCGAGCCCCGGCATGGTCTATCCCGCACTCACCTATCTGGAGGAAGTGGGTTACGTCACGGTGCAGGTAGAAGGCAACCGCAAACGCTATGAGCTGTCCGATGCCGGCCGCGTCTATCTGGCCGAGAACCGTGAACGCGCCGACCTGATGCTCGCCAAACTCACGCACATCGCTCGCAAGATGGACATCATGCGTCGCGCGTTCGCGGGCGAAGAAGCTCCGGACACGACGGAAGGCGGCTGGGTGCCCGAACTCGTGGAAGCGCGACGCGCGCTCAAACATGCACTATTGCGCCGCACCGATGCGACGCCCGACGAGCAGCGCCGCATTGCCGCCATCCTCGCCCGCGCCACGGCGGAAATTGAGGGCGACGGCGAGCACGGCGGTCAGCACGGCGGTCAGCGCGGCGGCCGCCCCGCAGACGACATCTGAACGCCAATGCATCCAATCTGGAGGGCTTCATGCAAGAGAATGCCAGTCTCGACGTAATACGTATCCGTCATCCCTTGAAGTTCCGTTTGGTACAGGTCGCGCGAGTGCATGCAGTCACGCCCTCGCTGGTACGAGTCACGCTCACGGGCGACGACCTGCATGATTTCGAGTCCGCCTCGTTCGACGACCACGTAAAGGTCTTTTTCCCGGAACCGGGCGCGATGAAACCCACTCTGCCTACCCTGGGCCCCGAAGGCATTGTCTGGCCGGAAGGTCTGCCCAAACCTGTTGCACGCGACTACACCCCGCGCCGCTTCGACCGTGCCGCGCGCGAACTCGACATCGAATTCGTGCTGCACGATGCAGGGCCTGCTTCGGCATGGGCTGCGCAGGCAAAAGCCGGTCAATACCTCGGCATTGGGGGGCCGCGTGGGTCGATGGTGATTCCGGCGGGTTTCGACTGGCACCTGCTTGTCGGCGACGAGACCGCGTTGCCCGCCATCGCCCGCCGCCTGGAAGAACTGCCGCAAGGCGTGCGCGCGGCGGTCGTGCTCGAAGTGGGCGATCCGTCCGCGCGTATCGAGTTTCGTACGGCCGCCAGCCTCTACACCGTCTGGCGCTATCGCGACGAGGCGTGGCGCGGCGATGCGTGCGGACTGGTCGAAGCCGTGCGCGAAACGTATCTGCCGCCGGGCACCGGCTTCGTCTGGGCCGCGGGCGAGTCGTCAGCGATCCGCGCCGTGCGCGAGTATCTGTGCAACGAGCGTGGCGTCGACAAGAAGTGCATTCGTGCGTCGAGCTACTGGCGCCGCGGCGCACAGGCGGTGCACGAGTCGATCGACGACTGAATATGCAGCCGCGCGCCCATATGCCTTGGTGGGCTTGAACCGCCCTGACAGACGAGCGCGCAGCGGTATGGAGTGACGTGCAATAAAGTTCAGGCGCGACGGCGTGCCCGCACGGCCTCGGCGAGTTCCTGCAGCACCGGCTCCGTCTGGCTCCAGCCAAGGCATGCGTCGGTAATCGACACGCCACGCTTGAGCGGCACGCCCGGCTTGAGGTCCTGGCGTCCCTCTTCCAGGTGACTCTCGATCATCACGCCCACAATGCGGCGTTCGCCCGCCGATAGTTGCAGCGCCAGATCGTGGGCCACGTCGCGCTGACGCAGGTGGGACTTGTTCGAGTTCGCATGCGAGCAATCGACCATGACCTGCTCGGGCAACCCCGCCGCATGCAGCGCGGCGCAAGCTTCGGCAATCGATGCGTTGTCGTAGTTCGGCCCCTTCTTGCCGCCGCGCAGGATCACGTGCGTGTCCTCGTTGCCGCGCGTTTCGAAGATCGCGGCCATGCCCATCTTCGTCATGCCCATGAAGGCGTGGCTCGCGCGCGCCGCAACGATCGCATCCGCGGCGATCTGCACGCCGCCGTCCGTACCGTTCTTGAAGCCGATCGGGCAGCTGAGGCCGGAAGCGAGTTGCCGGTGGCTCTGGCTTTCCGTCGTGCGCGCACCGATTGCGCCCCACGCGACGAGGTCCGCAATGTATTGCGGGCTCAGCAGATCGAGAAACTCCGTTCCCGTGGGCAGACCTAGCGCGTCGATGTCGAGCAACAACTGGCGCGCCGCACGCAGCCCCTCGTTGATACGGAAGCTGCCGTCCAGCCGCGGGTCGTTGATGTAGCCTTTCCAGCCCACCGTGGTGCGCGGCTTTTCGAAATACACGCGCATCACGATCAGCAATTCGTCACGCAGCGCGTCGGCACTGCGCTTCAGGGCATGTGCGTATTCCATGGCCTGATCGTGATCGTGAATCGAGCACGGCCCTACCACCGCGATGAGACGGTCGTCGCGCCCCTTCAGCACATTCGCAATGGCGGCGCGGCTTGCTTCCACGAGCGTCTGCGTCGCCTCGGGCACAGGCAGTTCGTCGAGCAGCAGCGCCGGGGAAATGAGCGGGCGCACCGCGCCGATGCGCACGTCGTCGATGCGGGTGGTGTCCTGGGTGGCGTCGGCCACGCCGGCTTCCTGATCGTGCTGCGGGTTGTCGATGCGCGTCACGGCATGCTCCTGCGGATACGAAGACTGGTGGAAAGTCACGGATTATCTCACCGCGCGGGCGCCAAAGCGCCGGCTGCGGCAACACTGGCCAAGGACGCGAGCCGCTGCGACCATGCGCCTCAACTGCTTCCGAAGATTCAAGGGCCTGAGAGCTCGGACCCATTCCTCGGGGCGACGATGCATGCAGAACGCAAACATCGAACAACGAGGCATGGAAAATTCTCACGCGACCACACTTCAGCAACTTCGCGCTGCTGCCGATATCAAGGCCATACAACAACCATGGATATGCGCGACGTTCGCTTTGGAACACCCGTTTCAGTGCCATGCCGCAATCCGCTTTCTGGGAGCCAGCATGTTTGTCGCCATTGGATGGGTGGTCGTGATTGGGTCGGTCATCGGCAGTTTCGTGGGCGTGGGCGGGCATCTGCCCGCGCTCGTGCAACCGTTCGAATTCCTCTGCATCTTCGGTGCCGCCGTGGGCGCGTTCGTGGTCAGCAATCCTGTCTCCACACTTCGCAAAACGTTGAAAAGCCTGCCCGCGTGCTTCAAGGGCCCCGGCTACTCGAAGGAAAAATATCTCGAGCTCATCGCCCTGCTGTACGAGCTGCTCCAAAAGGCGCGCAAGGACGGCATGATGGCGCTCGAGGCGGACGTCAACGCGCCGGAGGAAAGCGCGATCTTCCAGAAGTACTCGCACGTGCTTGAAGACCATCATCTGCTCGACTTCATCGTGGACTATCTGCGCATGATGTCCACGGGCAACGTCAACGTGCTCGAAGTGCAGGACTTGATGGACGAAGAGCTTGCAACGCATCACGCCGAGTCTTCGGTGGCGGCACAGGCCATCCAGAAGATGGCAGATGGCCTGCCCGCGTTCGGCATCGTGGCCGCCGTGATGGGCGTCGTGCACACCATGGGGTCCGTAGGCGCGCCGCCCGCGGTACTTGGCGAGATGATTGCCGGCGCGCTCGTGGGCACCTTCCTCGGCATCCTGCTTTCGTATGGCTTCATCGGCCCGGTTGCAGACCTGCTCAGTGCACGCGGACGCGCCGAAGCGAAACCGTTTCAGTGCGTGAAGGCCGTGCTGCTCGCGTCGTTGAGCGGCTATGCGCCCGCGATCGCCGTCGAGTTCGGTCGCAAGGTGCTCTTCACTGCGGACCGCCCGAGCTTCCAGGAACTCGAAGACGCGGTGCGCGCGACGAAGTCGCCCAAAGCGGCCTGACCCGCGGGGAGTCACGTATGGCGACGAAACCTCCCAACGGGAACCGGTCCTCGCAGCGCGAAGAACTGGCGGCCATCATCGTGCGCCGCGGGCGGCGCCACGAAGAGCATGGGCATCATGGCGGCGCATGGAAGATCGCCTATGCCGACTTCGTGACGGCCATGATGGCGTTCTTCCTGCTGATGTGGCTGCTCGGATCCACGTCGAAATACGAGAAGCAGGGTATTGAGGATTACTTCAATACGCCTCTCTCGGTCATGCTCGGCACGAAGGACGGCTCGGGCGCCTCGCGCCCCAATGTCGTACAAGGCGGCGGCCGCGACCTCGCGAACACGAAGCCCGGCGACGGTGCGCAACAGCAGCCGCAACCTGCATCAGCTCACGCGGCGTCGGTCGCGGTGCCCGCGCCGGCCGACACGGAAAAGCTCAAGCAATTGAAAGCGAAGCTCTCCGCGTTGATCGAGCAGACCCCTGCATTGCGCGCGTTCAAGGACCAGATCCGCATCTCCATCACGAACGAAGGGCTGCGCATCGAAATCGTCGATTCGCAGAACCGGCCTATGTTCGCATCAGGCAGCGCGAAACCGGAGAGCTATGCGACCACGATCCTCATGCAGATCGGCTCCGCACTGAACGACGTGGAAAACCGCATCTCGATTGCAGGCCACACCGATGCCGTACCCTACAGCGGCGGTACGGCCGGCTATTCGAACTGGGATCTCTCGTCAGATCGCGCGAATGCGGCGCGCCGCGCGCTCGTAGCCGGCGGCATGCGTGAGGACAAGGTGCTGCAGGTGCGCGGCCTCGCCGACGTGCTGCCGCTCGATCGCAACGTGGCCGACGAACCCACCAATCGTCGCATCAGCATTCTCGTGCTCAATCATGCAGCGGAGCAGGCGTTCTTCAGCGACGGCGGCCGCACGACGATAAACGGTGGGCAGCCGTTGAACCTGCACGGCACAAATGCGCCCGTAGTCAGCACCGCCGCTGCGGCGCCGGTTGCAACTCAATAAGTCTCCAGATGCAGGCGCCCTTCCCGGACAAGGCGCGGCCATAGCGTGTCCCACGCGAGGCCGTGCTGCCCGGCGATGTCCCGCAGTGTCTGCAGTACGCCCTCCTCCATGCCCTTCAAGCCGCACACATAGAGGTAAGTGTTGGCATCCCTGAGCAATTGCGCAACGTCAGCAGCACGTTCGCGCATCGCATCCTGCACGTAGCGCTTCGGCTCGCCTGGCGTTCGCGAGAACGCCAACGTGGTATCGATGAAATCCTTCGGCAAGTTCGTGAGCGGCCCGAAATACGGAAGTTCCTCGCGCGTGCGCGCACCGAAGAACAGCATCAACTTGCCCGTTGCACCCTTCAGCCTGCGGCGACGCCGATACTCCGTCATTGCACGCATGGGCGCGGATCCTGTTCCCGTGCAGATCATGAGCAGATGCGAATCGGGATGGTTAGGCATCAGAAACGTGCTGCCGAACGGCCCGATCACCTGCACGCGGTCGCCTTTTTTCAGATCGCAGAGATAGTTCGAGCACACGCCGTGCGCCGCATCGCCATGGTGGTCGCGCGTCACGCGCTTCACCGTGAGCGACACGTTGTTGTAGCCCTTGCGCTCGCCGTCGCGTGGACTCGCAATCGAATATTGCCTTGCATGGTGCAGTTTGCCGTCTTTCGTCGCGCCCGGCGGCAAGATACCGATGGACTGGCCTTCCAGCACGGGAAACGGCAATGCGCCGAAGTCGAGCACGATGTGATGGATGTCGCTTTCGGCGGTCTCGTCGGTCACGCGGTAATTGCCGGCCACTGTCGCAACCACAGGCGCCTTGTGCGTGTAGAGATTCACGTAAGGTTTCGCGGCCGACCATGGCGGCACCGTGGAACCACGCACGGTGTCCACGTCGGGTCCTTCGGATTCGTCGTCTTCCATGCCCGCTGTTCTCGCCGCGCCGTTCCCCTCGAGCGCCGTCTGCTGGGCAAGCGTGTCGAGTGCCGCACTCGCCGCCGTACTTTGTGCCGGCAACGCGTCCCACGTGAACTGCTCTTCGATGCCGTATGCGTCGGCCTTCAATACCGTGCGCCAGTTGTCGATCGCGCCCGTGGGGCACGGCGGCACGCACGCCATGCAGCCGTTGCAGACCTCAGCGTCGACCACGTAGTTGTTGCTGTCGTGCGTGATCGCGTCGATGGGGCAGGTTTCCTCACAGGTGTTGCACCGGATGCAGATCTCAGGATCGATCAGATGCTGCCGGAGGACTTCGATGGGTGCGGGTCCGTTCATGTCTGCTCCCCTTTCCGCGGCGGCGGCTATCTTGTGCGGCATGACACCGTGTGCCGCCGCGCGGAAAGACTTAGTTGAAACGCACGTACTCGAACTCGACGGGCTGACGGTTGATGCCCATCGCAGGCGGCGCAATCCAGTTCGCAAACTTCCCGGGCTCGGCCACGCGACCCATCAGCGAGGCCACGTAGGCACGGTCTTCTGCGGAAGGCAGCCACGCAGCTTCATTCGCGGCCCATTCCGTTTCGCTCACGATGCGGCCATCCGGCGAGACACGAACACCCGCGAACGTGCCGATGCGGCGATTGAACGCCTTGTGCGGCACCGTCAGGCGGAAATCGATGCCGGCCTTTTCGAGGACCTTGTTCCAGCGATTCACGCCCGCCACGGAGTCTTTGATGTAATCGTCGCGCAGCACCTCGTTCATCGCGTTAAGCATGGGAACCTCGCGCTCCACGAGCCGGCCGTCCTCCACGTCGAGCAGGCGATATTGCTGGCCGTTCAATTGATGATCGTCGTCGCGCTTGCCCTCTTCGTAGCGTCCCTTCAGGCCAGAGCTATAGAACGTTGCGGCATTGGACGACTGGTCCGCACCGAACAGGTCGACCGTCACCGAGTAGTGAAAATTGAGATACCGCTGGATCGTGTCGAGGTCGATCACGCCTGCAGCGCGCAGCCGTGCCGGGTCTTCGGTGCGAAGCTCGTTCATCACCTGGGCCGTGCGCTGCACGACACGCGAGACACCCGATTCGCCCACGAACATGTGATGCGCCTCTTCCGTCAACATGAACTTCGTCGTCCGTGCCAGCGGATCGAAACCCGACTCCGCAAGTGCCGACAACTGGAACTTGCCGTCACGATCCGTGAAGTACGTGAACATGAAGAACGAGAGCCAGTCAGGCGTTCTTTCGTTGAACGCGCCCAGAATGCGCGGGTTGTCTTCATCGCCCGAACGGCGACCGAGCAACGCTTCGGCTTCCTCACGACCATCCCGGCCGAAGTAACGATGTAGCAGATAAACCATCGCCCACAGATGACGACCTTCTTCCACGTTCACCTGGAAGAGGTTGCGCAGATCGTAGAGCGAAGGCGCCGTGAGGCCCAGATGACGCTGCTGCTCCACCGACGCCGGCTCCGTGTCCCCCTGCGTGACGATGATGCGGCGCAGATTCGCACGATGCTCGCCCGGCACGTCCTGCCACGCGGGCTCCCCCTTGTGTTCTCCGAAATGAATCTTGCGGTCGGCCTCGCCCGGCGTGAGAAAAATGCCCCAGCGATAGTCGGGCATCTTCACGTAATCGAAATGCGCCCAGCCACCGGGATCGACGCTCACGGCCGTGCGCAGATACACGTCGTAGTCGTGCGAGCCGTCCGGGCCCATGTCGGCCCACCACGAGAGGAAGTTCGGTTGCCATTGTTCGAGCGCGCGTTGCAGCGTGCGATCGTCGGCGAGATTCACGTTGTTCGGAATCTTCTCGCTGTAGTTGATCGAGGTGATCGTGGACATATCGGTTCCTTGTGCGAATGCTGCGAGTGTCGGTTTGCGTTGCGCCTGTGGCGAATGCGGCTTCAGACGCGGGCCACGTCGAACTGCGCCTTGCTGCCCTTGCCGTACACCTTGAGCGCGCCCTTCTCGCCCACCGCGTTTGGCCGGTTGAAAATCCAGTTCTGCCAGGCAGAGAGGCGGCCGAAGATGCGTGTCTCCATTGTCTCGGGTCCGTTGAAGCGAAGGTTCGCTTCGAGGCCTGTCAGGGCGTCCGGCGACATCGCGGTGCGCTCTTCAAGCGCGATGCGGATCTCGTCGGCCCAGTCGATGTCGTCGGGCGCAGCGGTGACGAGACCCAGACGATCGGCCTCGACCGGCTTCACTGACGTTCCGATCGTGGCGCGCACGGCGTCGAGCTGCGCGGCATCGTCGTAGAAACGACGCGCAAGGCGCGACTGATGCGTGACCATGGGATACAGACCGAAGTTGACTTCGGAGAGCGTGATGGCGGGCTCTTCGTCCTCGTTGGCGGGCAGCGCCGCCATGTAGCTGCGGTCGGCGGCGAACGCGAGTTCCGCGAACGTGCCCGCGAAGCAAGAACCCGGCTCAATGAGCGCGAACAAGGAGCGCGACGATACGTCGATACGTGCGAGCGTGCGGCGCAGCATGCCGATGGTCTCGCGCACCAACCAGTGCTCGCGATGCGCCATAAGCACCGCGTCGGCGGCGAGCACCGCGCGTGCGTCACCTTCCGTCTTGAAGATCCACGTGCCGATGTCGAGCTCGTTGGTGCGCATCGAGAGAATCGCGTCGTCGAGTTCGCGCGCGAACTGCAGCGGCCACCAGTTGGCGCCGGCCGCCACGATGGCGTCGATGTTGTCCGGCTGCGGCCCTTGCGGCGCTTTCGCCGTGAAGGTGGCGATTCGGCGCGCACGGTCGATCGCGACTTCAACGGTGTGATACGAGAGTCCGTTCTCGCGGTCCGTGCGTTCGATACGCGTGAGCGCTACGCCTTTCGCCTCCGCCGGACGGTCGCTCTGCGCAGCGAGTTCCAGCGCGCGCGCCTTGATAGCGTGATCGAACTGATTCGGCTTCACGACCTCGTCCACGAGGCGCCACGCCTTGGCGCGCTCGCCGCGAATGCCCTCCACCACCGTGCAGAAGATATCGGCGCGATCGTGACGCACATGGCGCTTGTCGGTCAGACGCGTCAGTCCGCCCGTGCCCGGCAGCACGCCGAGCAGCGGGACTTCCGGCAGGGCCACCGACGACGAGCGGTCGTCTACCAGCCAGATTTCGTCGCACGCCATGGCGAGTTCATAGCCGCCGCCCGCGCACGCGCCGTTTACCGCGGCGAGAAACTTGAGTCCGGAATGGCGCGACGAGTCTTCCATTCCATTGCGCGTTTCATTCGTGAACTTGCAGAAGTTGACCTTCCATGCATGCGAAGACAGGCCGAGCATGAAGATGTTGGCACCCGAGCAGAACACGCGGTCCTTCAGGCTGGTCAGCACCACGCTGCGAACTTCAGGATGCTCGAAGCGGATGCGCTGGATTGCATCGTGCAGTTCGATGTCGACGCCGAGATCATATGAATTCAGCTTCAGGCGGTAGCCGTCGCGAATGCCGCCATCTTCGGCGATGTCGATGCCGAGCGTAGCCACGGGGCCCTCGAACGTCAGCTTCCAGTGGCGGTACTGGGATGGATCGGTACGGTAGTCGACGCGAGTGGCTGCGACCCCGAGCGGGGCTGCGGCGGAAGGGGTGGAAGCGGTGGCATGAAGCGGGTGAGCGGCTTGCGCTGAGGACATGGGTGTCTCCTGGACGGTGCAGTGCATGCTGTTTCACCGAAACATAATGCACTACATTTCCCATGTAAAGCCTATAAATGCATTTTAATGCATGTTAGCGGGTAAACCCCGACCGCCGCCCCGGTGTGGGTGAACCTGCCGTTAGCGCTAGCCCGCCCGCGAAGCTTCCCTGTCGGCTTCAGCCGCCAGCCTGACGGCAAGCCGGTCGCGCAGTTGCAGATAGGCGTCCGCGAGCGTCTTTTCGCTCGTATCGAAGGTCATGTCGGCGCGGCCGTAGAGTTCGTCGCGTCCCGCCAGAATGCGTTTGAGGTCGTCCATCGCCTCGCTGTTGCCGGACATGGGACGCAGGTCGCCCTGCGCCACCACCCGGCGCATGTGCTCCTCCGGGCTCGCCTGGAGCCAGACCGTGAAGCAGTGCGCAAGCAGCGTGTTGAATGTGCCGGGTTCGGAAACGAGCCCGCCAGGCGAGGCGATTACAGCCCGCTCATGCTCGCGGATCACGGCCTCCAGCGCGCGATGCTCATAACGACGGTAGGCACTCGCGCCATAAAGCGAGTGAATTTCAGCGGGCGGGCAGCCAGCCAGTTGCTCGATCACGCGCGTGAGTTCGACGAACGGCGCCTTGAGTTCCTGCGCCAGCATGCGGCCCAGCGTGGACTTGCCGGCGCCGCGCAGGCCGATCAACGCAATGCGGTGCTGGCGGTGCGGGTCGCGCGGCGCCTGCGAGAACATCTCGGAAAGCGCAATGCGTGCGCGTTGCAGCGCGGCCTGGTCGCGCCCGTGCAGCAGCTCGCGAATCAGCAGCCACTCCGCCGACGACGTCGTTTCGTCGCCGATGATCTCCGCCAGCGCGCAGTTGAGTGTGGCCGCAATCTGCCGCAGGACAAGCACCGAGGCGTTTCCCGTGCCGGACTCCAGATTCGCAAGGTGGCGTTCCGAAAGCCCCGACTCAGAGGCCAGCGACTTGCGGGTTATGCCCCGGCGCGCCCGCAGCAGACGCACGCGTTCGCCCATTGCCGACAGGAAGGGATCGCGTGTTTCGCGCTCTGCTTCGGTCTTGCCCAGTTCTTCCGCGGCCTCGGCACGCAGCTCTCCGGCGTAAGTTTGCTTCATGTTTTGCGGTCCATGCTTATCAGTAGATGTACTATAGTGCTTGACATGCATCATGGCGAACGGTTAATTTTCGCCACAAATGACTTCGATCACAAATCTTCCGCTGCGCCCCGATCGGAGTCCGATGCGTCTCTGCCGCGCCGAAGCAGGCAGCAGCGGCAATTCACTGCCGCCGCTGCACCTGCCAGGCTCGCTGCCCACATCGCACCCCGGGCACGCGCTAGCCACGCAGCCGCATGAACTTGCGT
This sequence comes from Paraburkholderia kururiensis JCM 10599 = LMG 19447, assembly GCF_003986935.1. Lineage (GTDB taxonomy): Bacteria > Pseudomonadota > Gammaproteobacteria > Burkholderiales > Burkholderiaceae > Paraburkholderia > Paraburkholderia kururiensis. The sequence continues at coordinate 153,465 of NZ_RJZE01000009.1, forward strand.
GCATACGCCAAACACTGGAGAGAGACAGGCATGTCCCCTCAGGAATTCCAGCGCCTGATTGCAGGCGTGACGGAACAGATCGCCGGCAGACCGCTAGACGATGCCCTTTCCACATGGCTCAACGCAACCTGGCCAGAAGGCAGCCCGATGTTCCGGGACCTGGCGGACGCGTGCCGTGCGGGCGTGACCCAAGGCTGGCTCTGTAACCGGGAAGCGGGCGGCATCCGCTACGGGCGCGTCTTCAAGCCAGTGCCGGAACTGCATGGCTTTTCTGTCGACGTGGTGGACATGAACGAGATTGCCGGTCCACATCATCGTCACCCCAACGGCGAGATCGACCTGATCATGCCGCTCACCGAAGGCGCCTTATTCGACGGCCGCTCTGCCGGCTGGTGCGTGTACGGCCCCGGCAGCGCGCATCGGCCCACCGTTTCCGAAGGCCGCGCACTGGTGCTCTATCTGCTGCCGGAAGGCGCAATCGAGTTCACTGCATCCTGACGAGGCGAGACACACCCATGACTGAGCTTCTGAAGAATCATGCAGGCGGCCGCTGGGTTGCCGGCCAGGGCGACGGCACGATCCTGCGCGATCCTGTAACGGGCGAAGCGCTCGTGCGCGTGTCGAGCGACGGGATCGATCTGCCGGATGCATTCCGCTTCGCGCGGGAGCAAGGCGGCAGCGCGCTGCGTCAGCTCACGTATGCCGAGCGCGCCGCGCGGCTCGCTGACATCGTGAAGCTGCTGCAATCGAAACGCGACGACTACTATGCGATCGCCACCGCCAACTCCGGCACGACACGCAACGACTCGGCTGTCGACATCGACGGTGGCATTTTCACGCTCTCGTATTACGCGAAGCTGGGCGCATCGCTCGGGTCCGTGCGCGCGCTGCGCGAAGGCGCCGCCGTGTCGCTCAGCAAGGACCAGTCGTTCGCCGCTCAGCACGTGTTGACACCCACGCACGGCGTGGCGCTCCTCATCAACGCGTTCAACTTCCCTTCGTGGGGACTGTGGGAAAAAGCCGGCCCCGCCCTGCTTTCGGGGGTGCCGATCATCGTCAAGCCCGCCACCGCGACGGCCTGGCTCACGCACCGCATGGTGGCCGACGTCGTGGAGGCCAACATCCTGCCGCCCGGCGCGCTCTCCGTCATCTGCGGCAGCGCGGCGGGTCTGCTCGATCAGATTCAGGCGTTCGACGTGGTTTCCTTCACCGGCTCTGCGCAAACTGCGGCGACGCTGCGCGCTCACCCCGCTTTCGTCGAGCGCGGTGCGCGGCTGAACGTGGAGGCCGACAGCCTCAATAGCGCAATGCTCTGCGCGGGCACGTCGCCCGACTCGCCCGCATTCGACCTGTTCGTGAACGAGGTAGCGCGTGAAATGACCGTGAAGTCCGGCCAGAAATGCACGGCGATTCGCCGCGCGTTCGTGCCGGCGCCGCTTTTCGACGCGGCTGTGGAAGCCCTCAAGGCCAAACTCGCCAGGGTCACGGTGGGCAACCCGCGCAACGAAAGCGTACGCATGGGGTCGCTTGTGAGCCGTGCTCAACTCGAGAACGTGCGCGCAGGCATTGCGCTGCTGCGCGAAGAGGCCACGCTCGCATTCGACGGATCGACCGTGCCGCTCGTCGATGCGGACGCCTCCGTTGCCGCATGCATCGGCCCGCATCTTTTCGCCATGCGTGACCCCGACACCGCGAAGCACCTCCATGACGTCGAAGTGTTCGGCCCTGTGGCCACCGTGGCACCGTACCGCATCGAAAGCGCAGGCGTCCCTTCAGGCGACACCTTGCCCGAAGCGCATGCCATCGCACTCGCGCGGCGCACTCACGGGTCGCTCGTTGCATCCGTCTATGGCGACGACGACGTCCACCTCGCCCGCGTGGCGTTGGCGCTTGCCGATTCGCACGGTCGCGTGCACGTCGTCTCGCCGAACGCGCAGACCAGCCACACCGGCCACGGCAACGTCATGCCGATGTCGCTCCACGGCGGCCCGGGCCGCGCAGGCGGTGGAGAAGAACTGGGCGGTCTGCGCGCGCTGCATTTCTACCACCGGCGTGCCGCGATCCAGCAGGCTGCCGGGGGAATCGACGCGATCGCGCAACTCACCACGCGAATCGATCAACCGTAACTGGCAGCAAAACGATAGACCCGAGAGACACAACCCGCCACACGTCAAAGCCGTCAACGAACGGCAATGCGTTCAGCCGGCACATGCAAGCGCATTGAGATCAGAGAGACGAGACACACGCGGCCCGCAGAGCCCGACGCAGATCGGCCCTTGGCCGCACAAGCCTGGAGGAACCATGGAAGCCTTGCTGGAAACGCCGGCCAACCGGCCCGTATCGATTGCCGAACCGCCGCCGGCGCAGTTCAATTTCGCGACGCACGTGTTCCGTCTGAACGAGGCGCGTGCGAGCAAGGCGGCCTATATCGACGATGCAGGCGCCACCTCCTACGGCGAACTCGAAGACCGCGCGCGGCGCTTCGCCAGTGCACTGCACGCCCTCGGCATTCACGCCGAGGAGCGCCTGCTGCTCGTCATGCAGGATACGGTCGAGTTGCCGGTCGCGTTCCTCGGCGCGCTCTACGCGGGCGTCGTGCCTGTGGTGGCGAATACGCTGCTCACATCGGCCGACTACACCTACATGCTCTCGCACGGCCACGCGCGCGCCGTGATTGCGTCGGGCCCCGTACTCGCCAACGTGCGCGAAGCGCTCGCGGGCGCAGAAAGCGACGATTGCATGCTGATCGTCTCGCGTCCCATGGACGCGACCGCCGAAGCACCGCAGCGCGTGCTGCACGAGCTGACCGATCAGGCCGCGCCCGCCGCGAAGCCTGCATCCACGGGTGCCGACGACATCGCCTTCTGGCTCTACTCGTCGGGTTCAACGGGAAAGCCCAAGGGCACCGTGCATACTCACGCGAACCTGTACTGGACCGCGGAGCTTTACGCCAAACCCGTTCTCGGCATTCATGAGGATGACGTAGTGTTCTCTGCGGCCAAGCTTTTCTTCGCGTACGGACTCGGCAACGGCCTCACGTTCCCGCTCTCGGTGGGCGCCACCACTGTACTGATGGCTGAGCGCCCCACGCCCGCCGCCGTGTTCGAGCGCCTCGCGAAGCACCGCCCCACCATCTTCTACGGCGTGCCGACGCTCTACGCGAACATGCTCTCGTCACCTCAGTTGCCCCCTCGCGACGATGTGGCACTGCGCGTGTGCGCCTCGGCCGGCGAGGCCTTGCCACGCGAAGTCGGCGAGCGCTTTACTGCGCATTTCGGCTGCGAAATTCTCGACGGCATTGGCTCGACGGAAATGCTGCACATCTTTCTCTCGAATCGGCCGGGCGAAGTGGAGTACGGCACGACGGGACGCCCTGTGCCGGGCTACGAGGTCGAACTGCGCGACGAAGCCGGGCAGCCTGTGGCCGAGGGCGAAGTGGGCGACCTCTATATCAAGGGGCCTAGCGCCGCGCTCATGTACTGGGGCAATCGCGAGAAAAGCCGCGCCACGTTTCTGGGCGAATGGCTGCGCAGCGGCGACAAATATCGCAAACTGCCCAATGGTTGCTACGTCTACGCGGGGCGCAGCGACGACATGCTGAAGGTCAGCGGTCAATACGTGTCACCCGTGGAAGTCGAGATGGTGCTCGTGCAGCACGAGGCGGTGCTGGAGGCCGCAGTGGTGGGTGTCGATCACAGCGGGCTCGTGAAAACGCGGGCTTTCGTTGTGCTCAAGCCCGGCATTGCGCCACTCGATAGGCTCGTGGACGAGCTGAAGGCATTCGTGAAGGAACGGCTCGCACCCCACAAGTATCCGCGCGACATCCAGTTCGTGGACGACCTGCCGAAGACCGCAACGGGTAAGATTCAACGGTTCAAACTACGCGAACTGCTTTGAGGTGCGTGTTCATGTCCGTTATGTCCGATTCCGCCAGCGTCCTGCCCAGCGCTACCGCAACGGAACACGCGTTTGCCGCGCTACCGGCTACGCGCTCGCACGGCCCGCTGCGCATCGAATACCGTTGGCTCAACGCCGGACTGCACGATGCGCCGCTCGCCATCTTTCTGCACGAGGGGCTCGGGTCGGTGGCGATGTGGAAGCAATGGCCGCAAACGCTCTGCGACGCACTGGGTTTTCGCGGGCTTGTCTACTCGCGTCCCGGCTACGGCAAGTCCACGCCGCGCGCCGCGGAGGTCAGATGGCCCGTTGAATTCATGCACCAGCAGGCACGAGAGATTCTGCCGGATTTGCTCGACGCGCTCGGCATCGATGCCGCTGAACGCGAACGCATGTGGCTCGTGGGTCATAGCGACGGGGGATCCATCGCACTGCTTTATGCTTGCGCTTTTCCGCAGGCGCTCGCCGGTGCTGTCGTTATCGCGCCACACGTGGTCGTGGAGCAGGTTTCGGTCGAGAGCATCGCGAAAGCGAAGATCGAGTACGACGACGGCAATCTGCGCGACAAGCTCGCGCGTTATCACGACGACGTAGACTCCGCGTTCTTCGGCTGGAACGACATCTGGCTCGACCCCGCGTTTCGGGCCTGGGACATCACGGCCGTGCTGCCCGACATTCGCTGCCGCCTGCTCGCCGTGCAAGGCCACGACGACGAATACGGCACGATGGAACAGATCGATGCAATCCAGCGTAGCGTGGCGCACGCACGCCTCGTGAAGCTGACTGACTGCGGACACTCGCCGCATCGCGATGCGCCCGCCGCATTGAATGCCGCGATCGCGGACTTCGTGCGGCACGAGGACTAAGAGGACACGCCATGCAGCCCGCCACGACGCTCGAAACGCCACGCCTCGTTCTACGCCCGCATACCGCGGACGATTTCGAAGATAGTCTCGCCATGTGGTCCGACCCGCAGGTGACGCGTTATATCGGCGGCAAACCGTTCAGCCGCGAAGAAGTCTGGGCGCGGCTGTTGCGTTACGTGGGTCACTGGGCGCTGCTCGGTTTCGGCTATTGGGCCGTGCGCGAGAAAACGACGGGAAGGTTTGTAGGCGAGGCAGGCTTTGCGGACTTCCAGCGCGAGATCGAGCCGCCGTTCGACGGCACGCCCGAAATCGGATGGGCGCTCGCGGCGTGGGCGCACGGGCAAGGTTATGCGACCGAAACCGTACGTGCGGCGCTCGCATGGGCCGACGAAAAATGGCCCAACACGCAAACCGTCTGCATGATCAGCCCTGCCAATGCAGCGTCGATTCGCGTGGCGAGCAAATGCGGTTACCGCGAAAGCGGCAGCGTGCTCTATAAGGAGCGGCCCGTCACCGTGTATCGGCGCACGCCGGGAACCCGCTAGCGCAGCGCACCTGCACCGCTGCCCTCAAATCCCTTCTTCCAGCACGAGCAGGTTGTCGTGCGAAAAACCCAGCGCCACAGGTTGCCCGCGCTCGGGCAACTGACGCCCCGGGTCGTTGAACACGTCGAGCGACAGCACGGCCTCGTTCACGCGCGCGCGAATCCGCACCACGGAGCCGAGAAAGTTCACGTCCTCCACCGTGGCTGCCAGCGTATTGCGGCCCGGCGCCGGTGCTTCCAGCACGATGGCCTCGGGACGCAACGCGAGCAGCCGCTTCTTGCCGGCATCGTCCGATGCGAGCGCGCGGGTCGTGACGAGCTCCTGGCCATCCACCGCCATGCGCCCCGTTGCCGGGTCCACCACGTGCCCCGTGAGGATGTTGAGCGTGCCGACGAACGACGCTACGAAACGCGTGCGCGGGAAGTTGTAGATCTGCGCGGGCGAGCCAACCTGCTCGATGCGACCTTCGTTCATCACGACGATGCGGTCGGAGATGGAAAGCGCCTCCTCCTGGTCGTGCGTGACGAAGATCGACGTAATGCCCAGTTCGCGCTGCAACGTGCGAATGTCTTCGCGCAATGAAATGCGGATTTTCGCGTCCAGCGCCGAAAGGGGTTCGTCGAGCAGCAGCACTTCGGGCTTGCCTGCCAGCGCGCGCGCCAGTGCCACACGCTGCTGCTGCCCACCCGAGAGTTGCCACGGGTAACGCGCGGCGAGTGCGGGCAGCTTGATGAGTTGCAGCATCTCGTCCACGCGGCGGCGAATCTCATCGGCCGACTTGCCTGCCACGCGCAACCCGAAGCCGATATTCTCGGCCACAGTCATGTTCGGAAAGAGCGCATACGACTGGAACACCATGCCCACGTTGCGCTGACGCGTGCGCATGTGCGTAACGTCGCGCCCGCCGATGCGAATCGTGCCGCGCGTGGGCGTTTCGAAGCCCGCGATCATGCGCAGCACGGTCGTTTTCCCGCAGCCCGACGGCCCCAGGAACGTGACGAACTCGCCGCGTTCGATCTGCATATCGAACTGATGCAGCGCCGTGTTGGTGCCGAAGGTCTTGTGCAGGTTTTCGATTTCGAGAAATGCCATGACTTGTTGCCTTGCTGGATCGGTTGCGTTGCGGCGTCAATGGCCGGGGGCGCTCGCGGCGCGCGCCGAGCCGAACACCTGGATCAGACCCATGGAGGCCCACGTCACCACGAACGCGATGATGGCGAGCGCCGACGGTTCATAGGCGCGGTTCGCGCCGATCAATTGCAGATACGGACCGAACGCGGGCCGGTCGAGCAGGCTCGCAATCGTGAATTCGCCCATTACCACGGCAAACGTGAGGAATGCGCCAGAGAGAATGCCCGAGCGGATGTTGGGCAGGATCACGCGAAAGAGAATGGTCGGCCAGCGCGCGCCGAGGCACTCCGCTGCTTCGGTAAGCGAACGGACGTCCACGGCGCGCAGGCCGGTGTCCACCGCGCGATACATGTAGGGCAGCGCAAGCGTCACGTACCCGCACACGAGCAGCAAATCGGTCGCGCGTTCGTTGCCCGTGAGCGGCAGGATCGAACTGCTGTTGTAGATGCGCAGATAGCCGAACACGATCACGATGGCGGGCACCACGAGCGGCAGCAACGTGATGAATTCCACGATGGGCCGCAGCTTCGGCAGACGCAGCCGCACCCAGTACGCCGTGGGCACGACGAGCAGAATGCCCACCACGATGGTGAGCAACGCCATCAGAATGGAATAGCCGAACGAGGCCTGAAAACGTGGGTCGGCCAGCACCACGCGATACGCGTCCAGGCTATACGTGTCGCGCCGCATCCGCAGGCTGAATTCGAACGTTGCAATGAGCGGCACGAGGAAATATACGGCGCCTACGATCATCGCCGTCCATGCGCCTACGCGCGATTGCGTCTTCATCGGCGCCCCCTTTCTGCGCGTGAACGCAGCCAGATATAGCCGCCGTTCGAAAGACCGGTGACGAGAATCATGCCGAGCGCGAGCGCATAGCCCAGGTTCTGGTTATGCAGCACGTCCCCGCGAATCTGCGCATAGAGCAGGATCGTCACGATATTGAGCGAACTGCCCGTGAGCGCATACGCCGTGGCCACGGCGCCAAACGAATTCGCAAAGAGCAGCAGCATGGCGCCGAGCACGCTGGGCCACAGCACGGGCAACGCGACGTAACGCCAGTACTGCCAGGCGGTGCCGCCCAGCGAATCGCAGGCCTCGCGCCATTCGCGTTTCAGGCCGTCGAGTGCGGGCGTGACGATCAACACCATCAGCGGAATCTGGAAATACAGGTACGTGAGCGTCAGCCCCCAGAAACTCAGGATGCTGAAACCCGTGGCATACAGATTGATGCCCACATATTTCTTGAGCAGAAACGTGACGAGACCCACACGGCCCAGCGTGCAGATGAACGCGAAAGCGAGCGGCACGCCGGCGAAGTTCGACGCGACGCCGGAAAACGTCATCAGCGTGGGACGAATCCAGCGCGGCAGTTTGCCATGCACCGCGGCCCATGCGAGCAGCGAGCCGAGTACGGCCCCGCCCGCGGCCGACGCCGCGCTGACCTTGAAGCTGATCCAGTAGGCGTCGAGCACGCCTTCCTGAAACAGCTGCCTGAAATTGTCGAGCGTGAAGTGGCCCTGCGCGTCCTGGAACGCACCGACCATGAGAAACGCGGTCGGCAGAATCAGAAAGAGCACGGCAAAAACGAAAAACGGCAATACGCCGATCCAGACCAGCAGCCCCGAATGCTGTGCCGGGTTGACCTGGGGCGCCGGCGCGGGCACGCGCGGAACGACGAGTTCCGGCGACCCCGGGCCGAGATCCTGTGAAGCAGCCATCAATATTCCCCGAGAAGGCGGCCCCGTGGGTACGGAGCCGCCTGGTCGCAACTTCGGTTACTTCACTTACTTCACGTTGGCGCCGACAGCCCCGTCCCACTGCTTCGTGATCGTGTCCTTGTACGCGTCCTGCTCGGCGAGCGTCGGGAACACGGCAGCCTTGTAGGCAGCAGCCGGCGGCAGCTTGTCGAGCAGCGCCTGCGGCACCTTCTTCGCCGAAATCAGTTCGTTGTAGCGGATGGGGTGGCAGTAACCCGTGAGCCAACCGATCTGGCCTTCGTCGGAGTACAGGTATTCCATCCACAGCTTCGCGGCATTCGGGTGCGGCGCGTAGGCGCTGATGGCCTGCACGTAGACGCCTGCCACAACGCCCGTCTTCGGCACTACGACGTGCACCTTGGGGTTGCCCTTGAGCGTGTCGCGGTCTGCGAGCGCGTTGTAGTCCCAGCGCACGATGATGGGCGTGGTGCCCTGCGCGAGCGACGCCGCCTTGCCGATCACGGGCACGAAGTTGCCGCTCTTGTTCAGGTCCGCGAAGAACTTGAGGCCCGCCTTGTCGGCCGTAGCCACGTTGCCCTTCGTCTGCGAGAGGCCTGCCGCGAACACAGCCTGGATGGCCTGGTTCGCCGTACGCGGATCCCCCGCGAGCGAGACGGCATTGCGGTAGTCGGGCTTGAGCAGATCGCTCCAGTCGGCCGGCACCTTGTCGATCATGTCGCCGTTCACTTCGAACGAGAGCACGCCGTAATAGTCGCCGTACCAGTAGCCTTCAGGGTCTTTCGCCGAATCGGGAATCGACTTCCACGTGGACACCTTGTACGGCTGCAGGAGGCCCGCAGCCTTCGCGGTGGGACCGAACGAGAGACCTACGTCGATCACGTCCGGCGCCTGCGGTCCCTTGTTGCCCTTGTTGGCCTTGATGGCTTCGACCTCGTCGCCCGAGCCGGCATCCGGGTTCAGTTCGTTGATCTTGATGCCGTACTTCGCCTGAAAGGCGCTGATCATGGCGCCGTAGCCGCACCAGTCATGGGGCAAGGCGATCACCGTCAGTTGCCCTTCCTGTTTCGCCGCGGCGACGAGCGCGTCGGGCGGCGCAGCCCATACCTGCGTCATGCCCGTGGCCGCAACCAGTGCGGCGGCCGCGACAGCCGACATCGAAACAAAACGGCTTGACCTCGTGCGGTTCATGGTGTTTCCCATCCTCTGCCGAAATTGCTGCGTTATAAAAAATTGCAGAAAGACTGCAGGCGGCTTCCCGTCGCCGCGTCTGCGAGCCTCCGCCCGCCCGTTGTTCTGTCAGGACGTTACGGGCGGCGCGCCCGATGGTAGCGGCGGAATGCGTCAAATTCGTGTCACGCAAGAGCACATGCGCGATGCACAGAGGTCGTGCGCAGAGCACGGTGCCCGGTGTGAGCGAAGGCTAATTTCAAATGCACAAATATGCAAGTCCACAAAAAAATACAACGAAGGAACGCGGCTCGTACAGGTAAGCTACGCGTGCTGCGGCCTGCTGTTCGCCGCCTCACTTCAAGACAGAGCACCCTTCAAATGTGGCAGGAAGACCGTCATCAGAGAATCCGTACGCTGCTCTCCACGCTGCACCGCGTTTCCACGGAACGCATCATGGCGGAGCTGGGCGTATCGCGCGAAACCGTGCGGCGCGATCTGCTGGACCTGGAAGCCATGGGCGAGCTGCGCCGCGTGCATGGCGGCGCGGTGCGCCCCGCTGACGAAGCGCCTATCGACGAACGCGCCCATACGCGCGTGAAAGCGAAGTCCGCTGTGGTAAAGGCCGCAACGGGCATGGTGGCGAGCGGGCAAACGCTCTTCGTGGACGCGGGCACCACGACGTCGCTGCTCGCCGAGCAACTGGCGAAGCTCGCCAACCTGACGGTGGTCACCAACTCGATCGACGTGGCGCTGAAGATGCGCGGCGCAAGCGGCGAGGCCGAAGCGCCCAACGAAGTGATCCTACTGGGCGGGTCGATCAGCAATCGTGCGGCGGCCACCATGGGGGCCGCCACCGTGCTCGACATCCATCGCTATCGCGCGGACCTCGCCCTGCTCTCGCCCGTGGGCATCGACGCCCGGCACGGCGCGACCAACTACGACCAGGGCGAAGCGGACGTAGCCCGCGCGATGGTGGCCAACGCGGACCGCGTGGTCGTGCTCGCCGACTACAGCAAGATCGGCCAGCGCAGCCGCATTACGTGGTGCCCGCTCGAGCGAATCGACGTCTTGATTACGAACGCAAAGGCCGCCGAGGCAGCGGGCTTTACGTCGTTGAAACGAAAATTGAGACGCGTGCTGCTGGCTTAGTGTCAACACTCGGTGTCTACACTTCGCCCAGCTCCGCAAGCGGATGCGCGTCCCTGCGCCACGGCGACGAAATGAAGTGGCGCACGCGTTCGGGCCGCACTTCGAAGAGCGTGAGCGGTGCCCAGCGCGGACGCCGGTCTTTGTCTACCAGATGCGCCCGCACGCCTTCGCAAAAATCGCCGTCTTCAATAGCCCGCGTCACGATGCCCAGCTCCATGCGAAAGCACTCGGCCAGCGTCATCTGCCGCCCGCGCAGCAGCGCCTCGCGCGTGACGTAGAGCATGGTGGGCGAATGCGACGTCAGGGCGTCGTAAGTCACCTGTAACCACTGACGAATCTCGCGCGGCGCCTCACGCTCCAGGTCCTGCTTCAGCGTCGCGACCATGCGATCCACACCCGAGCGCCGGTCGAAGTGCCGCAGGATCAATTGCGTAAACGGTGCAAGCGGCGCGTGCGGAACGACGTTGCAAGGCGGCTCGAATACGCGTCGCAATGCCTGGAGCAGATCGCCGTCATGCGGCATGCGCAAGAGTCTTTCCTCGAACGAGGCGAGCCATTCCGCGGGCACGCAAAGGTCGGCCAGTTGCAGACGCAGCGCGTCTGCGCCCGAAAGCGTGGCGCCCGTGAGGCCCACGTACATTTCCATCTCCGCGGGCATCACGCCGAGAAAACGCGTGGCGCCGACGTCGGGCAGAAAGCCGATGCGCGTTTCCGGCATCGCAAGCTTCGAGCGGTCCGTCACGATACGCAGACGCGCGCCCTGCCCGAGCCCCATGCCCCCGCCCATCACGATGCCATCGAGCAGCGCGATGACAGGCTTCGCAAACGTGTGAATCGCGTAGTCGAGCCGGTATTCGTCGATGAAAAACTGCTGCCATGCGGCTCTGGTCTCTGCATCGCGTTGCCTCGCGAGCGCATACAAAGCGCGCACGTCGCCGCCTGCGCAAAAACCCCTTTCACCTGCGCCGCGCAATACGACTGCAACGATCGCGTCGTCGTCGCGGCAGCGTCCCAGCAGCTCGGCAAGCTCGCGCACCATCGCATGCGAAAGCGCGTTGATGGCCGCGGGCCGGTTCAACGTGATGACCGCGACGCGATTCACCACGCGCAACATCACCTCTGGTTCAGTCATCGGCGCGAGGTTAGAGGGACTCGAAACCTGCGCCGACGCCTCGCGAAGCGCGCTCATCGTGTGCCCTCCGCTGTACTGCTCCTCGTACTGCTCCCCATACTGCTCCAACGCGGCGCGCGCTTTTCCAGAAATGCATTGACGCCCTCGCGTTGATCGGGATGATCGAACAGGTCCACGAAGCGCTCGCGTTCCACCGCAAGCGCTGCCGCACGCGGCACGCCGTTACGCGCCTGGTGCATCAACTGTTTGCTGAACGTGACGGCCTGCGGACTCAGCGTCGTAACGCGCGTCGCCATCGCCAGTGCCGCCTCACGAGCGGCGCCTGTTTCCACCACTTCTTCCACCAGGCCGATGCGCAATGCGGTCTGCGCGTTCACGCGTTCGCCCGTGAGGATCATTCGCTTCGCCCAGCCCTCGCCCACGAGCCACGGCAACGTCTGCGTGCCGCAGCCGCAGCACAGAAGGCCCACGGCGGTCTCGGGCACGGCGAGTTGCGCATGCTGCTCGGCGATGCGCACGTCGCAGGCGAGCGCACATTCCAGTCCGCCGCCCATCGCATAGCCGTTGATCGCAGCAATCACCACGGGCCGCGCGTTCTGCAATGCTTCGAATGCCGCGCCAAAACGCGCGGCCGCTTCGCGTGCCACGCGCTTGTCGCCGTCGGCGAACGTATTGAGGTCCGCACCTGCGCTGAAGAAGCGCGGACCGTCGCCTGTGATGACGAGCGCCCGCACGCATTCGTCGGCATCGAGCGTTTCCACGGTTCGCTGCAATTGCAGCAGGCCTTCGGGCGTGAACGCGTTCGCGGGCGGGCGCTTCAATGTGACGAGCGCGATGGCCCCGTCGTGCGTGTAGTCGAGTTCGATCATCACGCGCCCTCGCCGTCGCGATACAGCTTGATGATCGACGAGAAGTCGAGCCGTCCTTCGCCGCGGCTGCTCATCGCCTGGTAAAGCTGCTGCGCGAGCGCGCCGAGATACACCGGTTGATGCGCCGAACGCGCGGCGTCCGTAGCAAGTCCCAGGTCCTTGAGCATCAGGTCCGTGCCGAAGCCGCCCGTGTAGCCGCGCGATGCGGGCGCAGTCTCGATCACACCGGGAAACGGGTTATAGGTATCTGAACTCCAGCACCGCCCCGTCGACGTGTTGATGATGCCGGCAAGCACCTTGGTGTCGATGCCGAGCGCCGCGCCCAGCGACATGGCCTCCGCCACGCCCGCCATCGTGATGCCGAGCAACAGGTTGTTGCAGATCTTCGCGACCTGCCCCGTGCCCGTGTCGCCGCAATGCACGAGGTTCTTGCCCATCGCGGACAAGACCGGCCGCACGGCGTCGAATGCGGCCGCGCTGCCGCCCACCATGAAGGTCAACGTGCCCGCGGCCGCCCCGCCTGTACCGCCCGACACGGGCGCATCCACGAATGGATTGCCGTGGTCGGCCGCGAGCGCCGCGAACGCCTTCGCGCTCTGTGGATCGATGGTGCTCGAATCGATGATCGTCACGCCCGTCGCGATGCCGGCCAGCACGCCGTCCTTCGCCGTGAGCACGTCGCGCACGTGCGCCGCGGCGGGCAGCATCGTCATCACGCATTCAACGTCTGTAGCGGCAATCTTCGGCGACGCCGCCGCCTTCGCGCCCGCGTCCACGAGCGACTGCACGGCCTGCACGTTGAGGTCGAACACGTTGAGCGCGTGCCCCGCTTTCAGCAGATTGCGCGCCATGGGCGCACCCATGTTGCCGAGCCCGATAAAGCCTATTTTCATGGCCTGTTCTCCTGTTTGCCGTTCAGCGCAGGCTGATGGTCGTGTTCACGCCGTCGCTGGTCGTCGCGTCGTCGAACCAGCGCGCGGTCACGGTCTTGGTCTGCGTGTAGAACTGCACCACCTGCTTGCCGTACGGACCGAGGTCGCCCAACTTCGAACCGCGCGAGCCCGTGAAGCTGAAGTACGGCACAGGCACCGGAATGGGAATGTTGATGCCCACCTGCCCCACGTCGATCTCGCTCTGGAATTTGCGCGCCGCGGCGCCGCTCTGCGTGAAGAGGCCCACGCCGTTGCCGAACGGATTGCTGTTCACCAGTGCGATGGCCTCGTCGAGCGTGGGCACCGTCATGACGAGCAGCACCGGGCCGAAGATCTCGTTGCGATAGATGTCCATGCTCGTCGTGACGTTCGAGAAGAGGGTCGGGCCGATGAAGTTGCCGTCTTCGTAGCCCTTCACGCGCACGCCGCGCCCATCGAGCACGAGCGTCGCGCCCTGCTTCACGCCCGATTCGATCAGACCGAGAACACGCGCCTTCGCCGCTCGCGACACAACGGGCCCAATGTCCGTGCCGGGCTCGTGGCCCGCGTTCACCTTCAAAGCTTTGGCTTTTTCCACGAGGTCAGGCAGCCAGTCCTTCGCCGCGCCCACGAGCACGGCCACGGAGGTCGCCATGCAGCGCTGTCCCGCTGCGCCGAATGCGGCGCCCACGAGCGCATTGAGCGACTGCTCGCGATTCGCATCCGGCAACACCACCGCGTGATTCTTCGCGCCCATCATCGACTGCACGCGTTTGCCGTGCTCGCTACCGAGGCGATAGACGTGCGTGCCCACCGCCGTCGAACCGACGAACGAAATGGCCTTCACGAGTTCATGCGTGCACAGCGCATCCACCACGTCTTTTCCGCCATGCACGACGTTCAGCACGCCGCGCGGCACGCCGGCTTCCAGCGCGAGTTCGACGAGCTGCATGGTGGAGAGCGGATCCTGCTCCGAGGGCTTCAGCACGAACGTGTTGCCGCAGACCAGCGCCATCGGAAACATCCAGAGCGGAATCATGGCCGGGAAGTTGAACGGCGTGATGCCCGCGCACACGCCGAGCGGCTGGCGCAGCGTGTAGGTGTCCACCGTGCCCGCCACGTTTTCGAGAAACTCGCCCTGTTGCAGCGTGCCGATGGAACATGCGTGCTCCACTACTTCGAGCCCGCGAAAGATGTCGCCCTCGGCATCGGGCAGCGTCTTGCCCTGCTCCGCGGTCAACGTCTTCGCGATACGCGGCATGTGCTCGCGAATCAGCGCCTGGTACTTGAGCATGATGCGCATGCGCGCACCCACCGGCGTGTTCTTCCATGTCGCGAACGCGACATGTGCGGCCCGGATGGCGGCATCCACTTCATCGGCCGTCGCGAACGGTACGCGCGCCAACACGTCCTGCGTGGCGGGATTCACCACGTCGCGCCATTCCGTGGTTTTCGAGTCGACGAACTCGCCGCCGATCAGCAGTTTTACGGCAGGTGGTGCATCGGATGACGAAGCCGATGAAAGGAAAGAAGTGGAAGGAACGGCGCTCATGTTGTGTCTCCTGTGCGAGAGACGCCGCCGCGCACCAACACGCATGCGGCGGCGTCTGAAGATGAAGCGATGTGAAGTAGCGGCGAAGATGCGCGCAACGAAGCCTCGCCGCCCCGGTGACGATCAACGCAGATCGGGAAAGTCTTCTTCCCAGTACTCGCCGGGCAGGCGGTCGGGCTCAGTGGGCCGCTCCTCTTCGCGGCGCCTTAGCTCGACGCGGCGGATCTTGCCGGAGATGGTCTTCGGCAGATCGCTGAACTGCAGGCGACGAATCCGCTTGTACGGCGCGAGCTTTTCGCGCGAGAAGCGAAACACGCTGCGCGCAAGTTCGGGTCCGGCCTCGAAGCCCTGACGCACGGTGACGAACGCTTTCGGCACGGAAAGGCGCAACGGGTCCGCGCTCGGCACCACGGCGGCCTCGGCAATCGCCTCGTGCTCGATCAGCACGCTTTCGAGTTCGAACGGGCTTAGCCGGTAATCCGACGACTTGAACACGTCGTCGGCGCGGCCCACGTAGACGTAGTAGCCGTCGTCGCGGCGCATCGCCACGTCGGACGTGTGGTAGTAACCGTTGCGCATCGCGTGGTCGGTCGCGTTCGCGTTGTTCGCGTAGCCCGTCATGAGACCGAGCGGACGCTGCGCAAGTGGCAATGCGGGCAGCGCGATTTCGCCTTCGCTCGCGGGCTGATCGTCGGCATCGACCAGTTCCACCGTGTAGCCCGGCAGCGGCCGACCCATGGCCCCCGGCACCACGGGCTGCCCCGGCGAATTGCCGATCTGGCAGGTGGTTTCGGTTTGCCCGTAACCGTCGCGAATCGTGATGTTCCAGGCGCGGCGCACGCGCTCGATGATCTCGGGATTGAGCGGCTCGCCCGCGCCCACGATCTCGCGCAGCTTCACGTCGTACGAGGCGAGCGGCTCCTGCACGAGCATGCGCCACACCGTGGGCGGCGCGCAGAGCGTCGTCACGTTGAAGCGCACGAGTACCTCGAGTATTTCGCGTGGCACGAAGCGCGCGTAGTTGTAGACGAACACGCAGGCCTGCGCATTCCAGGGCGCGAAAAAGCAGCTCCATGCATGCTTGGCCCAACCTGGCGAGCTGATGTTCCAGTGCACGTCGCCGGACATGAGACCGATCCAGTACATCGTAGAAAGATGCCCGACGGGATAGCTCTGATGCGTGTGTTCGACGAGCTTCGGCTTCGACGTCGTGCCCGAGGTGAAATAGAGCAGCAGCGGGTCGGTCGCACGCGTGGGGCCCTCCGGCACGAAATGCGGTGAAGCTTCGCAAGCGTCGGCCAGATCGAGCCAGCCTTCGCGCCGCGCACCCACGGCAATGCGCTTCACGCTCGCGTCGATCGAATCGAACTTGGCCAGCTCCGCGCCGTCCACGATGACGTAATGCGCGCCGCCCAGCTGGACACGATCGCGCACGTCGTCGGGCGAAAGCTGCGTGGTGGCGGGCAGCACGACGGCGCCCAGCTTCATGGCCGCGAGCATCACGTCCCACAACTCCACGCGGTTCGGCAACATCAGCAGCAGACGGTCGCCGCGCGTCACGCCCACGCTGCGCAGATAGTTCGCCATGCGCGAAGAGCGCTCCGACATCTGCGCGTACGAAAGCTTGAGCCCTTCGCTTTGCGGGTCGTCGACGATCCATAACGCCGGGTTGTGATTGCCGCGAGCAATGACATCGAAGTAGTCGAGTGCCCAGTTGAATTCGTCCATCGCCGGCCATGCGAACTCGCGATACGCGCGCTCGTAGTCGGTGCGATGGCGCAACAGCAGATCGCGCGCCTCGATAAACCGCTTCGCTGCAGCTCCGTCGTTCATCGTCGTCTCCTGATCGGCGCGAATGTGCGCTCTGTGCCGCTTATTGTGCGCCCGCGTGGGGTCGTTTAGGGTGGCTTACGGTGGCTAAGGTCTCTTTGGGGCCTTTTTCCAAGGACCCTTCTTTTATACGTGTCGCGCAATCACCATCCGCTGCACTTCGCTGGTGCCTTCGTAGATCTGCGTGATGCGGGCGTCGCGGTAGTGGCGCTCTACCGGATAGTCGGCAAGGTAACCGTAGCCGCCGTGAATCTGCAGCGCCTTCGAGCACACCTCTTCAGCCAGCTCGGACGCATAGAGTTTCGCCTGCGAAGCCTCGGAAAGACAGGGCTTGCCCGCCGTGCGCAGCCGTGCCGCGTGATGCACGAGCAGACGCGCGGCGTTGAGGCGCGTGGCCATGTCCGCGAGCATGTTGGCGATGGTCTGATGCTCACGCAACGCCTTGCCGAACTGGATGCGCTCGCTCGCGTAGGCACGCGCCGCATCGAACGCGGCGCGCGCAATGCCCACCGCCTGCGCGGCGATGCCGATACGCCCGCCTTCCAGATTCGCGAGCGCAATCTTGAGCCCCTCGCCGCGCTCGCCCAGCAGGTTGGCCTGCGGCACCGCACAATCGTCGAGCGAAATGGGACAGGTGTCCGACGCACGAATGCCGAGCTTGTGCTCCGGGCGGCCCACGTTGAAACCGGGCGTGTGGGTGGGCACGATGAAGGCCGAGATGCCGCGCTTGCCGAGATCCGGGTCGGTCACCGCGAACACGATAGCCACACCCGCGCGCGCGCCGTTCGTGACGAACTGCTTGCTGCCGTTGAGCACCCACTGGCCGTCGCGCAGCACGGCGCGCGTGCGCAGGTTGTTGGCTTCAGAGCCGGCCTGCGGCTCGGTCAGGCAAAACGCGCCGATGGTGCGGCCCGTGGCGAGGTCATGCAGGTAGTGGTCTTTTTGCGCCGGCGTGCCGAAATTCAGGATAGGACCGCAGCCCACCGAGTTGTGCACGCTCATCATCGTGGCGCACGCGGCACAGCCCGCGGCAATTTCTTCGAGCGCGAGCGCATACGCCACGTAGTCGGTGTACGAGCCGCCCCATTCCGCGGGTACCATCATGCCGAGCAGACCCAGCTCGCCCATCTGCTTCACCACTTCGTCGGGCAAGACGCCGTCGCGATCCCATTGCGCGGCGTAAGGCGCGAGCCGTTCTGCGGCGAATTCGCGCGCCGCGTCGCGAATCATGCGTTGCTCGTCGGTATGGAAATCGTCCATCGGCTGGCTCCTGTCTCCTCGATGCTGCGGCGGTGTGCTTGATGTCGTGCTGGATATCGCGCTTGATGCAGCGCATGCGCGAACATGGCGCGGGCCGCGTCAGCGCTTTAAACTGTCTCGCCCTCGCGCACGCCTACGCGCCACGCGCCGTATTCGCCGCGTTATGTGTTTCCGGTTGGGAAGGAGTGTAGGCATGCTCGTGTGCCGCTTCGATGCCCGCTTCGATCAATCGGCGTGAGCGGATTTGCCATGCCCCGGGGCGCGCAGCAGCCCACGCACATCCTTACCCGAACACGATGAAGAAAAACGAAAAAGGCACGATCTCGATGAGCCTCGTGGAGGAAACGCTGGCGCTCGCACGCGAGGGCGGGCTCGACGTGCGGCCGCTCGTCGCCGCGGCCGGAATCGCTCCGCAGATGCTGGCCTCGCCGAAGAGCCGCGTGTCGTCGGCACAGTACGGCGCGCTGTGGGTAGGCATTGCGCGTGCGCTCGACGACGAGTTCTTCGGCCAGGACTCGCACCCCATGCGCTACGGCAGCTTCATCGCAATGACGCACGCAGCGCTCACGGCAAGCACGGGCAAGCAGGCGTTGCAGCGCGCCGTGAGCTTCATGCGCCTCGTGCTCGACGACCTCGCGGTTCGCGTGGAGGCCGACACCACGCGCGTACGTCTCGTCTTCGAGCATCGTCCGGGCACCCCGGAGCCGAAGATGTTCGCGTATGCCACCTGGTTCATCATCGTCTACGGCCTCGTGTGCTGGCTCGTGGGGCGCCGCATTCCGCTCCTGTGCGCGCGCTTTCGCTGTGCGGCGCCGCCCGCCGAGCACGAATACCGGCTGATGTTCTGCGACGACATGGCGTTCTGCCAGGACGCGTCGTACGTCGATCTTTCGCCTGCGTTTCTCGACCTGCCTGTGATCCAGACGGTGCGTTCGGTGAAGGCCTTCCTGCGCGACGCGCCCGCCAGCTTCGTGGTGAAGTACCGCAATCCGGGTTCGTTTGCGGCGCGCGTGCGCAAGACGCTGCGCGCGCTGCCCATGTCCGCGTGGCCCGACGCCGGGTCCATGGCGGAGCGGCTCAACGTGGCCGAAGCGACCCTGCGCCGGCGCCTCAAGCAGGAAGGCCACACGTATCAGTCCATCAAGGACGACCTGCGCCGCGACATCGCCATCGGCGAACTGCAGGACACGGCACGCACGATCGCGGACATTGCCGCCGCCGTGGGCTTCGCGGAACCGAGCGCCTTTCACCGCGCGTTTCGCAAGTGGACCGGCATGCGTCCCACGGATTACCGGCTGACACGCACGCAACGGGCCGAATCGGACTAAGCTTTAGAACATCACCTTCCCGGCCGGCACCGCCAAAAACGCATGCCGGCCGCCAGCGATGAACACGCTGCCCGTTTTTTTGCGCCGTTTGCTGTGCCTTGCGCGCTTCGCATGGGTCATGCGCACTGCGCCGTCGCGCCGCACGCTGCGGCTCGCGCGGCGCATCCTCTACGGGTTTTCACTCACGTGGCCGCTGCTGATCAGCGCTCCTGCCGGTGCGGCCGTTGATGCGCGCATTCATGCAACCACGGCGCCCGCGCCGGTCATCGTGATTCCCGTGGCCGGCGCCATCGGCCCGGCCAGTGCGGACTTCATCGTGCGCGGGCTCGCCCGCGCCGCGCACGACCACGCCCAGCTCGCCGTCATTCAGCTCGACACGCCGGGCGGGCTCGACACATCGATGCGGCAGATCATCAAGGCGATCCTCGCCTCGCCCGTGCCCGTTGCCGCCTTCATCGCGCCAGGCGGGGCGCGCGCGGCGAGCGCGGGCACCTATATCGTCTACGCGAGCCACCTTGCGGCCATGGCGCCCGGCACCAACCTGGGCGCGGCCACGCCCATCCAGATCGGCATGGGCGGCGCCGAGCCGCCGGGCCAGCGCCCGAGCGACGCGAAGCCACCGTCCGCCGGCGACGAACGCGCAACCGAAACACGCAAGCAGGTGCAGGACGCCGCCGCCTACATCCGCGGCCTCGCCCAGCTGCGCGGACGCAACGCCGACTGGGCCGAACGCGCGGTGCGCGAAGCGGTGAGTCTGTCGGCGAACGAGGCGCTCGCGCAAAAAGTCGTCGACGTCATGGCGCGCGACGTGCCCGATCTGCTGCGCGTGCTGAACGGCCGTCATGTCGCCACCGCCGCGGGCGAGGCCACACTCGCCACCGCACACGCGCCCGTGCTCACGCTCGCGCCCGACTGGCGCAGCCGTTTCCTCTCGGTCATCACGGACCCGAACGTGGCCCTCATCCTGCTCATGATCGGCATGTACGGGCTCTTCTTCGAGTTCGCGAACCCCGGCTTCGTGCTGCCCGGCGTGGCGGGCGCCATCAGCCTGCTGGTTGGGCTCTTCGCGCTGCAACTGCTGCCCATCAACTACGTGGGGCTCGGGCTGATTTTTCTGGGACTCGCGTTTCTGATCGCCGAGGCTTTTCTGCCCACCTTCGGCACGCTGGGTTTCGGCGGCATCGTGGCCTTCGTGATCGGCGCGCTGATGTTGATGGACACCGAGGCGCCCGGCTTCGGCATTCCGTTGCCCATGATCGCCGCGCTCACCGCGTTCAGCGTGCTCTTCGTCTTCACGGTATCGAGCGTCGCGCTCAAGGCGCGGCGACGGCCCGTGGTGACGGGCTCGGAAGCGTTGATCGGCAGCGTCGGCGTGGTGCTGGACGAGGGCCTCGCAACGAAGGACATGGACGGGACGGGGGCGGCGGCCGAAGGCTGGGCGCGCATTCATGGCGAGCGCTGGCGCGTGCGCTGCGCCGAACCGCTTGCCGCGGGAAGCGAAGTGCGCGTGACGGGCCGCCAGGGACTCATGCTCACGGCGGAGCCTGCGCGCGAAGCGACGCACACGGCGGGACCATCGCCATCGCCGGGCACGAACACGGGTGTCGGGTCCATGCAAGCCAGGGCGCACGCACAGGCACAGGCACCGGCACCCCATGCATCGCCTCTACAACAAGGAGAACGTTCATGATGGGATTCACCTTCGGCTTCGGCAGCATCCTGATCGTGCTGCTGATCCTGCTCGTCGCTTCATCGATACGCATCTTCCGCGAGTACGAACGCGGCGTCGTGTTTCTGCTCGGGCGCTTCTGGAAAGTGAAGGGGCCGGGGCTCGTGCTGATCGTCCCCATCGTGCAGCAGGTCGTGAAGATCGACCTTCGCACCGTGGTGTTCGACGTGCCGCCGCAGGACGTCATCACGCGCGACAACGTGTCTGTGAAGGTCAACGCGGTGGTCTACTTTCGCGTGGTCGACCCCGAACGCGCCGTGATTCAGGTGGCGCGCTACTTCGAGGCCACCAGCCAGCTTTCGCAGACCATTCTGCGTGCCGTGCTCGGCAAGCACGAACTGGACGAACTGCTGGCGGAACGCGAGCAGTTGAACGCGGACATCCAGAAGGTGCTCGACGCACAGACCGACGCCTGGGGCATCAAGGTCTCCAACGTCGAGATCAAGCACGTGGACATCAACGAAACGATGATCCGCGCCATCGCGCGCCAGGCCGAGGCGGAGCGCGAACGCCGCGCCAAGGTGATTCACGCCGAAGGCGAACTGCAGGCTTCCGAAAAGCTGCTGCAAGCCGCGCAGATGCTCGCGCAACAACCGCAGGCCATGCAGCTGCGCTATCTGCAGACGCTCACTACCATCGCTGCGGACAAGAATTCGACTATCGTGTTTCCGCTGCCCATCGACGTGCTGCAGCAGGTGCTGGACCGCTGGGGCCCCAAGCCGCCGCAGGCCTGAGCGCGTCGTCTTTCACGGCGTTGTTGCGTGCCGCTTACGCACGCCGCGCGCAATCCTGATTACAATGCCGCCCGTGACAGCGCGGCCCACCCTGCCGCGCGTGCGGCCGGCCGCAATGGCCGTGCCCGCAGTGGCGGCGGCCCCAGGCCTCGCTCGCGCGAGCCGCACGGCACGTTCGCATGGCCATATCAAGAATCCACGAAAACCAAACCAAGAGGCCCTTCTTCATGGACTCCATCAAACGCTATTTCGGCTTCGACGAAGCGGGCACCAATCTGCGCACCGAATTGCTCGCGGGCTTCACGACCTTTCTCACGATGGCCTACATCATCTTCGTGAATCCGGCGATTCTGGGCGATGCAGGCATGCCGAAAGAGTCCGTGTTCGTGGCCACCTGCCTCGTGGCCGCGCTCGCCTCGCTCGTGATGGGCCTTTACGCGAACTACCCGATTGCGCTTGCGCCCGGCATGGGTCTCAACGCCTACTTCGCCTATACGGTGGTGAAAGGCATGGGCTTCACGTGGCAGGCGGCGCTGGGCGCGGTGTTCATCTCGGGCTGCCTCTTCATGATCGTCACGCTGATCCGCGTGCGCGAGGTGATCGTGAACGGCATTCCCCATTCCATACGCGTGGCGATCACAGGCGGCATCGGCCTCTTCCTCGCCATCATTTCGCTGAAGACCTCGGGCATCGTGGTGGGCAATCCGGCCACGCTCGTTGCGCTCGGCGATCTGCACAACGCGCACGTGGTGCTCGCGATCATCGGCTTCTTCGCCATCGTGACGCTCGACTTCCTGCGCGTGCGCGGCGCGATCCTGATCGGCATCGTCGGGGTCACGGTGCTCAGCTTCTTCTTTGGCGGCAACCAGTTCCACGGCGTGTTCTCCGCACCGCCTTCCATTTCGCCCACGCTTTTTCAGCTCGACATTCGCGGCGCGCTTTCGTCGGGCATCCTGAACGTGATCCTCGTCTTTTTCCTCGTCGAACTCTTCGATGCAACGGGCACGCTGATGGGCGTCGCAAATCGCGCGGGCCTGCTCGTGCACGGCAAGATGCACCGCCTGAACCGCGCGCTACTGGCTGATAGCACCGCGATTCTCGCGGGATCGGTGCTCGGCACGTCTTCCACCACGGCGTACATCGAAAGCGCTTCGGGCGTGCAGGCCGGCGGCCGCACGGGCATGACGGCGATCACCGTGGCCGTGCTGTTTCTCGCGTGCCTCTTCGTGGCGCCGCTTGCAGGCGTCGTGCCGGGTTACGCAACGGCGCCCGCATTGCTCTACGTGTCGTGCCTGATGCTGCGCGAGATGGTGGAACTGCCCTGGGAGGATGCGACGGAAGCTGTGCCGGCTTCGCTCACGGCGCTGCTCATGCCGTTCACCTATTCGATCGCGAACGGCGTGGCGTTCGGCTTCATCTCGTATGCGGGGCTCAAGCTGCTGACCGGCCAGGCGCGCAAGGTCAAGCTCGTGGTGTGGATCATTGCCGCGGTGTTCCTGTTCCGCTTCTTCTATCTTGGCGCGGAGTAGGCATCGGGCCTGACCTCAGGCCGGATATCGACCCAGGCGTCGGGCAGACGCCGAATGCACAGAAGCACCCCACGGGGTGCTTCTTTTTTTGCTGCACTGCATTCAGGCGACCGGTCATGCCAGAGCCGGGACGCGGGACGAATCAAGGCGGATCAAGACGGCCGCACGTTCGCTTCATAGAACCGCACGTAGCCGCTTCGCAGCACCGCGCACCGCCCGCGCGTTTCGGAGAGTAGCCGCCGCGCAGCCGCTTCGATGCGCTCGCGGTGGGCGTCGAAGGCACCCAGCATGTCCTCTGCGCGCGTGGACTCCGCACCAAAATGATCTTCCAGCGCCTCAGCCGTAATCACGCATTCGAGCCGCTCGCCGTCCACCATCGCAGCAAACGCCAGCGTGAGTTCGGGCCCGCAATACTCAGGAGGTTCTTTCGGAAAAATGATCTGCATGGTGAGGTCGCCTTCGGTTCACGGGTCATCGGGGCTGCGCGCTTATGCTGCCTCGCTCCTCCTCGGTGCGCCGCGCGCGCACGCGGCTCGAACGGCTTGAACACTGCTCAAACATCACGCGCCGGGAATCGTGCCCGGCGCGTGATCCATTCACTTTAGACGAGTTGCGGCAACCCGCAAGTTTTACGTGATGCCCGGCCGGGAGGGGGTCATAGCCTCGCAAGCCAGGCGTCGATTTAGTGATGACCGGCGCAAAGGCGAGGCCATGGCGCACGCGGGAGCCAACCCAAAGACCAGGGCATACCCCGATCCCGCGCAAGGCCCGACGGGCCCGTGCCCGCCGGCTCGTCCTGTAAGATGAACGCTGACTTGCGCGCCCCTGCTGCGCCGACATTGCGCGGTGCACCACGCGAGACCGGACGAAGCCATGCACTTCGTCGCGCGCCCGGCGCCTGCGCGCCGCACGAACTGGAGACACGCAGTGACTCAACCGCCCGCGATATCGGCCAACCGTACCGACGTCATCGCGCAGGCCCACGCGCGTTCGCGCGAGGTCGGTCTGCGTACCGGCGAAACGCCCGACTTCCAGCCTCTCGCGCCGCTCGCTCTGCGCGAGTTGATCGAGCGCAATCAGTCGCTCTATGCGCACGCGCTGCCGGTCATGGAGACACTGCATGCGCAGATCGTCGATACCCAGAGCATGGTGCTGCTGACCGACCGCCACGGCGTGATCCTGCACAGCCTGGGCGACAACGACTTCATCGAAAAGGCCCGGCGCGTGGCGCTCTGTCCCGGCGTTTCGTGGGCCGAAAGCGACCGCGGCACGAACGCGATCGGCACCGCACTGGTCGACGGGCAGCCCACCATCGTTCACGGCGGCGAGCACTTCCTGCGCGCCAACCACATCCTCACCTGCTCATGCACGCCCATCGTGGACCCGTTCGGCCAGGCCATCGGCACGCTGGACGTGAGCGGCGACACGCGCGGCGCCCACAAGCACACGCTCGCGCTCGTGCGAATGTCGGCGCAGATGATCGAGAACCATCTGTTCGCGAACCAGTTCGCCGACGCTGTGCGCGTGCGCTTTCACGCGCACGCCGAATTCATCGGCACCCTCTACGAAGGGCTGGCTGCGTTCACGCCTGACGGCACGCTGCTTTCGGCGAACCGCAGCGCGCTGTTCCAGTTGGGCCAGCCGCTCGCCACGCTCCAGCGGCAACCCTTCGCCGCGCTGTTCGGCGTACCGTTCCCTGTCCTGCTCCAGCACGCCGCACAGACGCCCGGCGCCTGCCTCACGTTGACGCTGCCGAGCGGCGTGCGCGTGATCGCCCGCGGCGAATTCGCCGCGTCGCGCGCCACGGCAGCGGCGCCGCGCGTCGTTTCGCCTCAGGCCGCGGTGCGGCCCGCGGGGTCTGCGGCGCAGGGCTCGCCGGGAGGGCCCGCCGTCACGCTGGCCTCGCTCGATACCGGCGATGCCCGCATGGCCGATGTCCTGCGCCGCGTCGAAAAGGTGCGGGGACGCGACATTCCGGTGCTGGTGCTCGGCCGCACCGGCACGGGCAAGGAATGGCTGGCCCGCGCCATCCACCAGGATTCGCCGCGCGCGGACGGCCCGTTCGTCGCAGTGAACTGCGCGTCGCTGCCGGACACGTTGATCGAAGCCGAGCTGTTCGGCTACGAAGACGGCGCCTTCACGGGCGCAAGGAAGCGCGGCAACACCGGCAAGATCGTGCAGGCCGACGGCGGCACTTTATTTCTCGATGAAATCGGTGACATGCCGCTCGCCCAACAGGTACGCCTGATGCGAGTTCTGCAGGAACGCACCGTCGTGCCGCTCGGCGGCACGCGGGCGGTTCCCGTGGACCTGCGCATCGTCTGCGCCACGCACCGCAATCTGCGCGAGATGATTGCGGCCGGCACCTTCCGGGAAGACCTCTATTACCGGATCAACGGCCTTGCCGTGACGCTGCCGGCCTTGCGCGAACGCACCGACCTGCCGGTGCTGGTCACCCGCATTCTGGAAAACCAGTGCACGCACCCGCATGCACCGGAACGCGTCAGTGCAGATGTACTGGATTGCTTCGCACGCTGCCGCTGGCCCGGCAACCTGCGCCAGCTCGCCAACGTGCTGCGCACGGCGAGCATCATGGCCGAGGGCGAGCACGAAATCGGCCTCGAGCATTTGCCCGAAGATTTCTTCGAGGACTGCGAGCCTGCGGCCAGCCCCGCAGCCGCCGTCGCCCCCGCCGCCGCCGCCGTTGCCGTTGCCGTGAATGGCAACGAAACACCTGCGCCCGGACGCCTCCAGGACTGGCAGGCGGCGCTCATCGAAGCCACGCTGACACGGCTGGGCGGAAACGTGTCGGCGGCGGCACGGGAACTCGGGCTCGCGAGAAATACCGTCTACCGGCATCTGCGCAGGCGCACGACGCACTGAAGCCGCAGGCGCGGGCGAAGCACCGTAGCAGCGGGTTTGCGGCACGTGGGTTAAGCTTGCGCCCGAACCTGCCCGAACCCACGCCATGGCCTCCCGACACGAACTCAAGCGCTATCGCAAGAATCTCGCCGACGAACTCGATAGCGCCGCCGTCTACGAAACGCTCGCCCACGTCGAAAAGGACGCCGCGCGCCGCAGCGTGTTCGAACAGCTCGCGGCGTCGGAGCGCGAGCACGCGCAGCTCTGGTCGGACAAGCTGCGCGCCAACGGCGTGCGTGTGCGGCCGCATCGGCACAGCATCAAGACGCACCTGATGCGCACACTCACCCGCACGTTCGGCCCCGCCTTCGTGCTGCCCACTCTGGCCGCGGCCGAGTACGCCGACCGCAACAAATACGCGCACCAGCCCGGCGCCGAAAAGCTCTCCGCGGAAGAACAGCATCACGCCGACGTTGTGCGCGCCGTGGTGGAGGGCCAGCATGCCGAGGGTATGTCGAAGGGCGCGCAGATTGCGAGTGCCGAGTCGTGGCACAAGGGCGTGACCTCGGGCAACGACCTGCGCGCCGCCGTGCTGGGCGCCAACGACGGCCTCGTCTCCAACTTCTGCCTCATCATGGGCGTGGCCGGCGCAGGCGCGGCCAATCGCACGATCCTGCTCACCGGGCTCGCGGGGCTGATCGCGGGCGCGTGCTCGATGGCGCTTGGCGAATGGCTCTCGGTCACGAACGCACGCGAACTGGCGCGCACGCAGATTGCGAAGGAATCCGATGAAATCGAGCAGACGCCCGACGCCGAACGGCACGAACTGGCGCTGATCTATCAGGCCAAGGGCGTAGAGGCCGAAGAGGCGCGCCGCGTGGCCGCGCAGATCATGCGCGACAAGGACAAGGCGCTCGATACGCTCACGCGCGAGGAACTCGGGCTCGACCCCGCGGAACTGGGCGGCAATCCGTGGACGGCGGCGGGCGTCTCGTTCTGCCTCTTCTCGCTGGGCGCCATCTTCCCGGCCATGCCGTTCCTGTGGGCGCACGGCATGTGGGCCATCGTGCAATGCGTGGCGCTGGCGGGCTTCGGGCTGGCCGCCGTGGGCGTCTTCACCTCGCTTTTCAACGGACGCGGCGCGATGTTTTCCGCCGGTCGGCAGATCGTGATCGGGCTCGTCGCGGCGGCCTTCACGTTCGGCGTGGGACGCTTGCTGGGCGTATCCATTTCGTGAACGGGCAAAGCGTCATTGAACAGCAACGATGTGAAGCAAGCCATGAGTGCGCATGACGTAGACGGTTCCGCGAGCGCAGACGTGAGCGCACATGCCGCCTCGACGAACGCCACGACGAACGAGCATCGCGACGCGGTGGTCCCACGCGTTCGCATAGAACCGCTCGGCCGCACCTTCGAGGCGCCCGATACGCTCACCGTGCTCGAAGCCGCCGGCTTCGCGAATCTGCGGTTGCCACGCTCCTGCCGCAACGGCACCTGCCGCACGTGCCTGTGCCGCGTGATCGAGGGCACGGTGCGCCATACGATCGAGTGGCCGGGTCTTTCGGCCGAAGAAACGGCGCAGGGCTACATCCTGCCTTGCGTGGCTGTTGCGCAGACGGACCTCGTGATCGAGGTGCCCGATGCGGTGGATCTCGATGCGAACCCGCAAGGCAAGCGAAACGAAAACGGCCGGTAGCGCCGGGCGTCTTGCCTGAGCGATCACGCTCCGGTGCTTTGGTACAGCCATGCTGTTGTTTGCGGCGAACCGTGTTCAGACGGCAACCACATGAGTCATCGTTACGTTGCCCGCCGGGACGTCGTGCCAGCGATGGCCGACTGCACCAGGCAGCGCGGCTTGCTCGCACACACATTCGAGTCTTGCGACCGCGCAAATCGCGTCGCCGTGCTGCACGTTCCACATCCGGTGGGCCTGTGAGCGCAGCGTGACCGCGCTGCCTGATCGACTGTCGGACTGTCGGACTGTCGCCATCGTCAACGCCCCATCAAAGGAGTTTGCATCATGAATCGGAATGGCTTTACGTCTGCCGTTTTGTCGTTGCTCGTCGTCGCGCTTCCTGCGGCGTATGCGCAAACAGCGGCAGCGGCCCAGCGCTTTACCGACGGCGATCAGCAGGAAGTCAGAACGCTCTTCCTGCGTCAGGCACATGCCGCGACCACGCATGATCTCGCCGAGTTCGCCAGCGTCTTCGTCGCTGCTGGGCCCAGCGAACCCGACCCCGTGGCCCTGGTGGCGCGTCCCTATCGGATCTGGGGCAAAACCGCCCTGCTGGACCACTTCCGCGAAACTTTCAAAGGCGTGTGGAAGTTCGAACCGGAGGCGGACAACATCAAGATACTTCCCATCAGCGATGACGTCGCCCAGATCTACGCGCCAACAATGATCACTTCCGGAAAGTCGCAAGCGTCCGCCACAACGGGGCGATTCCTCATGTACGAAGTAGCGCTTCGCACCGGCGCGGGCTGGCGTATTTCATCGATTGTTCCGGTGCCGGCGGAGTAGACGGCCGGATAGTCCGTCATCGAATCCGCCTTCACATCGTCATGCCGCGATGGAGACATGCCGCATAAAAATGCGGCGTCCCCAGGCAGGATCTCTCGCCAATTCGAGAGCCCTCCATTTTTTTCCGTTTGTCTCCTGACTATTGACGTGCGATAAAGCGCGGATCGCATCGCGGTCCGCGCGCACGCATGCTGTTTCTCGCCTGCGCGCGGCCACAACAGCAACAGGAGCAACAACCATGGCCACGCTCGAAGCGTTCCGTGCGGTGCTAGACGACCAGCGCACGCCCGAGATCATCCGCAACCACATCATCGATTCGCTGCAGTACGCCCTGCGCAATTACGGCCAGGTCTTCACCGCCCGTGAAGTGGAATGGCTGCGCGAGTGGGACGACGCGCGCATTCCGCTCGCCGCATCGCGCGAACTGAAAAAGCGCATGCCCGAGACCACGAGCTGACGACCCGGCTCATCGAGATCGATCACCCCGCGCGCGCGGCACGATCGTGCCGCGCGCTTCACGCTTCCCCTGCTTTCGCTGCTTCCGCGTGCATCTCGTGGCAACGGAATGCACGTCCCGCCGCTTCATTCCTTCCCGCCCTTCATGCGCTTGGTGCAGCACGATTCATGTTCCGTCACTGCATGCGCTCGCCTGCACTTCACTGCAACGCACCGCACCGCAGCAGTGCCTCTGGCCGGTGCGGCGCACTGCTGCGGTGCAATATCCCATTCTCGACCGATCTCCTCAAACCCTTATCCAGTAAGGCTTTGCGCGTTTTCATGCAAGGTGGCACGGCCGTTGCATAGCGAGGCTCGCACCCTGCAACGGCGCAGGGCAGCATGAGCCCCACACGCGACGCGGCACACAGCCGGCGCACGCGGCTCATCCAGAAACACTTCGGTCGGGCAATGGCGTTCGACGTTCGTCGCAACCGGTGCAGCGCGTTCAAGAGTCTGAACACGCACACGGCGAGCGATCCAACGACGGAACTCACATGGACCGCAGCTTCTGGCGCAATGGCCACACCCCCACGCTCATCTCGGCGTTCCTGTACTTCGACCTGAGCTTCATGGTCTGGTACCTGCTCGGACCGCTCCAGATCCAGATCGCTCAAACCCTCGCGCTGTCCACGCAGCAACGCGCGCTGATGGTCGCCACGCCGATTCTCGCGGGCGCCATTCTGCGCGTGTTCATGGGTCTGCTCGCCGATCGCGTCGGCGCCAAGCGCGCGGGCCTGCTCGGCCAGGCCATCGTGATCGCGACGCTGGTCGGCGCATGGCAGATCGGCGTGCACTCGCTCGGCCAGGCGCTGTTCCTCGGCGTGCTGCTCGGCGTAGCCGGTGCATCGTTCGCCGTGGCGTTGCCGCTCGCGTCGCGCTGGTACCCGCCGCATCAGCAGGGCACGGCGATGGGGATTGCCGGCGCCGGCAACTCCGGCACGGTGCTCGCGGCCCTGTTCGCGCCCGCGCTGGCTGTCGCGTTCGGCTGGCAGAACGTATTCGGCATCGCCTGCATTCCGGTCGTGGCCGTGCTGATCTACTACACGGCCTTCGCGAAAGACGCGCCCGGCGTCGTCGTGAAGAAGCAACTGGGCGACTACGCGCGCATGCTCGGCAACCGCGATTCGTGGTGGTTCATGTTCTTCTATTCGCTCACGTTCGGCGGCTTCTCCGGCTTCGCGAGCGCCCTGCCCGGCTACTTCCACGATCAGTTCGGCTTCGACCCGAAGATCGCCGGCTGGGCCACGGCCGCCTGCGTGTTCGCGGGTTCGGCGATGCGCCCCATCGGCGGGCTGATGGCCGACCGCATCGGCGGTACGCGTTCGCTGCTCACGGTGTTCGCCTCCGTGGCCGTGCTGATCGGCACCGCGGGCTTCAACGTGGGCGGCCCGCTGCCCACGGTGCTGCTGTTCATCGCCGCAATGCTCTGCCTCGGCGCGGGCAACGGCGCGGTGTTCCAGCTCGTGCCGCAGCGCTTCGGCAAAGACATCGGCGTGATGACCGGCCTCATTGGCATGGCGGGCGGCGTGGGCGGCTTCGCCCTGGCCGCGAGCCTCGGCTCCATCAAGCAGGCCACCGGTTCCTACTCCACCGGTCTTTGGCTCTTCGCGTGCCTCGCCGCGCTTGGCTGGGCCGGCATGAGCAACGTGAAGCACCGCTGGCGCAACGCGTGGTCCGTTGCCGCCGCGCGCGTCTGATGCATACCTGATACGCGAAGACACGAAGCGGAGTGCATGTGCATCGACACACGGCACCTGCACTCCGCCTCTGTACCCGAATGCATTCCGTCAAGCATCGAGCCGTTCCACCCGCTCCCCCCGCACTCGCAGGAGATTCAGCATGAACAAGCCCCGACTCGTCGTGATCGGCAACGGCATGGCCGGTATCCGCACGCTCGAAGAGCTGCTTGCGATCGCCCCCGACCAGTACGACATCACGGTGTTCGGTGCGGAGCCGCATCCGAACTACAACCGCATCCTGCTTTCGCCCGTGCTCGCCGGCGAGCAGACGTTCAAGGACATTGTGCTCAATCCGCTCGAATGGTATGCGGAGCAAGGCATTCGCCTGCATCTGGGCAAGACCATCGAGCGCATCGACCGCGTGCGCCGCATCGTGTTCGCGGACGACGGCACCGAAGCGCCCTACGACCGCCTCCTGATCGCAACGGGTTCCGTGCCGTTCATCCTGCCGGTGCCGGGCAATACGCTGGAAGGCGTGATCACCTATCGCGACATTCGCGACACGCAGGCCATGATCGACGCCGCCGAGGTCAAGCAGCACGCGGTCGTGATCGGCGGCGGCTTGTTGGGGCTGGAAGCAGCCAACGGCCTCAAGCTGCGCGGCATGGACGTGACCGTGGTGCATCTGGCCGACACGCTGCTGGAACGCCAGCTCGACGCCACCGCGGGCAAGCTGCTGCAACGTTCGCTGGAAGCACGGGGCCTCGCCTTCAAGCTTTCGAAGGCGACCACGGAGATTCTCGGCAATGAGGCCGGCCACGTGAGCGGCGTGAGGTTCAAGGACGGCGAAACCATCGCGGCCGACCTCGTCGTGATGGCCGCCGGCATTCGCCCCAACACGACGCTGGCCGAATCGTGCGGCCTGCACTGCAATCGCGGCATCGTCGTGAACGACACGCTGCAGACCTACGACCCGCGCATCTACGCCGTGGGCGAATGCGTGAGCCACCGCGGCATTGCGTACGGTCTCGTCGCCCCGCTCTTCGAGCAGGCGAAGGTCTGCGCGAACCACCTCGCGCTGATGGGCATCGGCAGCTACAAGGGCTCGGTGCTCTCCACCAAGCTCAAGGTGACAGGCATCGACCTCTTCTCCGCCGGCGAATTCAACGGCGGCGACGGCTGCGAGGAAATCGTGCTCTCCGACCCCGCGGGCGGCGTCTACAAGAAGCTCGTCATCAAGGACGACCAACTGGTGGGCGCGTGCCTCTACGGTGACACCGCGGACGGCGCCTGGTACTTCAAGCTGCTGCGCGAAGGCCGCAAGCTGGGCGAGCTGCGCGACCACATCATGTTCGGCGAATCGAGCGTGGGCGACGCGGGCGTGCAAGGCCAGAGCCGCGCGAGCGCGATGGCCGACAGCGACGAAGTCTGCGGCTGCAACGGCGTGTGCAAAGGCACCATCGTCAAGGCGATCACCGAAAAGGGCCTCTTCACCGTGGACGACGTGAAGAAGCACACCAAGGCCGCGAGTTCGTGCGGCTCGTGCACGGGCCTCGTCGAGCAGATCCTGATGAACACGGTGGGCACCAATTTCCAGGAAACGCCGAAGACGAAGGCCGTATGCGGCTGCACGGACCGCAACCACGGCGAAGTACGCAAGGCGATTCGCGAGCACCGTCTGCTCACGCACCGCCAGGTCTACGACTTCCTCGAATGGCGCACGCCCAACGGCTGCGCGACCTGCCGCCCCGCGATCAACTACTACCTGATCTCCACGTGGCCGCGCGACGCCGTGGACGACCCGCAAAGCCGCTTCGTGAACGAACGCGTGCACGCGAACATCCAGAAGGACAACACGTTCTCCGTGGTGCCGCAGATGAAGGGCGGCGTGACGAACCCGAGCGAGCTGCGCCGCATCGCCGACGTGGCCGAGAAATACAACGTGCCGATGGTGAAGGTGACGGGCGGCCAGCGTATCGACCTGCTCGGCGTGCGCAAGGAAGACCTGCCCAATGTGTGGCGCGATCTCGGTATGAAGTCGGGCCACGCTTACGGCAAGTCGATCCGCACCGTGAAGACGTGCGTAGGCAGCGAGTTCTGCCGCTTCGGCACGCAGAACAGCACGCAGATGGGCATCGACCTCGAAACGATGCTCGCCAACATGTGGTCGCCGCACAAGGTGAAGCTCGCGGTTTCGGGTTGCCCGCGCAACTGCGCTGAAGCCGGCATCAAGGACGTGGGCGTGATCGCCGTGGATAGCGGCTGGGAACTCTACGTGGGCGGCAACGGCGGCATTCGCACCGAAGTGGCGCAGTTCCTCGTCAAGGTGAAGAACGCCGAGGAAGTGAAGGAGTACACGGGCGCGTTCCTGCAGCTTTATCGCGAGGAAGCGTATTACCTCGATCGCACGGTGCACTACATCGCGCGCGTGGGTCTGGACTACGTGAAGAAGAAAGTGGTGGAAGACGAAGCGAGCCGCAAGGCGCTCTACGAGCGGCTGCTGTATTCGCTGGAAGGGTTGCCCGATCCGTGGGAAGCGCGCATTGGCGGCGCCCGCAAGCACGAATACATTCCGCTCAAGGTAATCGCTTAATAGTCGCCTAATGCACGCAATGACGTACGAGGAACACACGATGGAAATCCAGATCATGGCGCGCGAAGCAGCAAGCGAACACGGCAAGCGGGACGGCTCGGCGTGGACACCCGTTTGCCGCGTCGAAGACATTCCGCAACTGGGCAGCCGCGTGCTGCAACGCGACGAAAGCCTGGGCGGCAACATCGCCCTCTTTCGCACGGCCACCAACAAGGTCTTCGCGCTGCGCGACCGCTGCCCGCACAAGGGCGGTGCGCTTTCCGAAGGCATCGTGCACGGCGAGACGGTGACGTGCCCGCTGCACGCATGGAACATCGACCTCGCGAGCGGCGAAGCACGCGCGCCGGACGAAGGCTGCGCGGGGCGCTTCCCGGTGAAGGTGGACGAAGACGGGCTCGTGCATGTCGATCTCGGCCAGGCTTAAGCGCGTACACGTCATGAAGACCGTCACCCGTTCCACCTGCTGCTACTGCGGCGTCGGCTGCGGCGTGCTCATCGAGTCGGAAGGCGGCCGCATCACGGGCGTGCAAGGCGACCCCGAGCATCCCGCGAATTTCGGCAAGCTCTGCACGAAAGGGCTCTCGCTCGCGCTTACGGCGCAAAGCGAAACGGGCCGCGCGCTCGTGCCCGAAATGCGCGCGCATCGTTCCGAAGCACGCCGGCCGGTAAGCTGGGACGTCGCGCTCGATACCGTGGCTGAGCGCTTCGCGCGCGTGGTGGAACGGCACGGGCCAGACGCGGTGGCGTTCTACGTGTCGGGCCAGTTGCTCACCGAGGACTACTACGTCTTCAACAAGCTCGCGAAAGGGTTGATCGGCACCAACAACATCGACACCAATTCGCGGCTCTGCATGTCGAGCGCCGTGAGCGCCTACAAGATGGCGCTCGGTGCGGACGGTCCGCCCACCTGCTACGAAGACCTCGAAGCGGCACGCACGGTGCTGTTCGCGGGCAGCAACATGGCCTGGGCGCACCCGGTGCTGTTTCGCCGGCTGGAAGCGGCGAAGGCAGCGAACCCGGCGATTCGCTGGATCGTCGTCGATCCGCGCCGCACCGACACGGCGGCTCTCGCCGACCTGCATCTCGCCATTCAGCCGGGCACGGACGTCGCGCTCTTCAACGGCATGCTGCATCACCTGATCTGGGAAGGGCTGATCGACCGCGCGTACATCGAGCGCCACACCGAAGGCTTCGCCGCGTTGAAGGCGATGGTGCGCGAGTACACGCCGCGCGTGGCAGCGGGCCTGTGCGGCATTCGCGAAGAAGACCTGATGCAGGCCGCCGAATGGTTCGGCGCGAGCGAGGCCGCGCTTTCGCTCTATTGCATGGGCCTCAACCAGTCGAGCCACGGCACCGACAAGAACCTCGCCCTCATCAATCTGCATCTGGCCACGGCGCAGATCGGCCGGGCCGGCGCGGGTCCGTTCTCGCTGACGGGCCAGCCCAACGCCATGGGCGGTCGCGAAGTGGGCGGCATGGCGACCATGCTCGCGGCGCATCGCGAGATCGGCAACGCCGCGCATCGCGAGGAAGTGGCGCGGCTGTGGGGCGTGCCGTCCGTGCCCGCCACGCCGGGCCTGCCCGCTGTCGAGATGTTCGAGGCCGTGCGCAGCGGCAAGATCAAGGCGGTGTGGATTGCCTGCACGAACCCCGTGCATTCCATGCCCGACATCGCGAAGGTACGCGAAGCACTCGCCACGGCGGAATTCGTCGTCGTGCAGGACGCGTTCACGCAGACCGACACCGTGCCCTTCGCCGACGTGCTGCTGCCTGCGGCCACGTGGGGCGAGAAGTCGGGCACGGTCACGAATTCCGAGCGGCGCATTTCGCGCGTGCGGGCCGCCGTGCCCGTCGCGGGCGAGGCGAAGCCCGACTGGTGGATCGCGGACCAGGTGGCGCAGCGCATGGAGCAACGCCTTGCGGCCAGGCACGGCGAACGCGGCGCAAACGCCGCGCCGCTCTTCGGTTTCGCCTCGCCCGAAGCGGCGTTCGACGAGCATCGCCGGCTCACCGTAGGCCGCGATCTCGACATCGGCGGGCTCAGCTACGCGGTGCTCGAAGCGCAGGGTCCGCAGCAGTGGCCGTTTCCGGCGGATTGCACGCAAGGCGCCGCGCGCCGCTACACGGACGGCCTCTTCGCCACCGCCGACGGTCGCGCCCGCTTTCACGCGCCGCGCTACCAGCCCGTGGCCGAACCCACGGACGCGCGCTTCCCGTTCCGGCTCATCACGGGCCGGCTGCGCGACCAATGGCACGGCATGAGCCGCACGGGCCGCGTCGCCAAACTGCTCGCCCACGCGCCCGAGGCCGCCGTCAACCTCGCCCCCGCCGACGCCGCGCGGCGCGGCTTCGCGGAAGGCGACCTCGTGCGCGTGAAGAGCCGCCGCGGCAGCCTCGTGCTGCCCGTGCAGTTCTCGGACGACGTCCAGTCCGGCACCGCGTTCGTGCCGATGCACTGGAACGGCCAGTTCCTCGCGAGCGGCGGCATCAACGAAGCCACCATCGGCGCCACCGATCCGCACTCGCGCCAGCCCGAACTCAAGCACGCGGCCGTGCGCATCGAGGCTGCGCCGCTGCCCTGGCGGCTCGTGGCCGCGCGTCGCGGCAACGTGCTCGCATTGCAGGCGGCGCTGCAGCCGCTGCTCGCTTCGTGTACCTACGCGTCCATCCGCATCGAGGCCGACGACGTGATCGTGCTGCGCGCGGCTCACACGGCAGCGCCCGCTATCGCGGGAACTTCCGAAGAGAGCGCTCAGCCCCCCGCAAGCTGGCTCGACCGCCTGCACGCCGCGCTCGACCTGCCCGCGGGCGAAGACGTGCTCGAATACCGCGACGCACGGCGCGGGCTTGACAAGCGCGTGCTGTGGCGAGACAACGTGATCGACGGTTTCGTGCTCGCGGGCGACGCGACGGGCGGCGACGCGCTGCTCGCGCGGCTCGCGGACGCGACGCCGTGGACCGGTCCGCGCTTTGCCGTCTTCAGCGCCCAGCGCGACAACCTGGCGCCGCGCGACCCGGTGGTGTGCACCTGCATGCAGGTACGCCGCTCGCGCATTGAAGCGGCGATCGGGCGCGGTGCGACGGTGGTCGAACTGAAGGCGACGCTGGGCTGCGGCACGGTGTGCGGATCGTGCGTGCCGGAATTGAAACGGCTGTGTGAGAAGCCGGCGGCAACCGCCGTGCCGTCCGCCGAAACACAGCACGCGGCCGCACTGCAGGCGCCGCCGCGTGCCAGGCTGCGCTAAACTCGCGTCCACCATGCTGCGTGTACTGCTCGTTACCGACACCGAAAAGCCCATCGGCGATCTACGCGACGCGCTCGCGCGGCTCGGCTGCGAGATGCTGCCCGCCACCGCGACGCCGCAGGCGCTGCACCACGTGGTCGCCACGGAGCGGCCGGACGTCATCATCATCGATACCGAATCGCCCTCGCGCGACACGCTCGAACAGCTCGCCGTCATGAACGCCACGGCGCCGCGGCCGGTGCTGATGTTCAGCAACGACGCGAACCAGCAGCTGATTCGCGACGCCGTGGGCGCGGGCGTGACGGCCTATCTCGTGGAAGGGCTCGCGAGCGAGCGCCTCGCGCCCATTCTCG
Source organism: Paraburkholderia kururiensis JCM 10599 = LMG 19447 (assembly GCF_003986935.1). Classification (GTDB taxonomy): domain Bacteria; phylum Pseudomonadota; class Gammaproteobacteria; order Burkholderiales; family Burkholderiaceae; genus Paraburkholderia; species Paraburkholderia kururiensis. The sequence continues at coordinate 190,569 of NZ_RJZE01000009.1, forward strand.
AAGTCGCGCTCGCGCGCTTCGCCCAGGAGGCGCAGTTGCGCGAGCGCCTCGCGCAGGCCGAAAACGAACTGGCGGAGCGCAAGCTGATCGATCGCGCCAAACGCCTCTTGATGGACCGCCGCAAGATGACCGAGCACGCCGCCTACGCCACGCTCAGAAAGCGCGCGATGGACCAGGGCGTGAAAGTGGCCGAGGCGGCGCGCCAGATCGTCGATGCAGACGGCCTGCCGACATGACGGAACCGCAATGAACGAACCCTCCTCCCTCGCCGCGGACGCGAAGCCACGCGCGGCGGGCGCGCCCGAAAAGACGCATCTGCGGCTGGGCTACGTCGCGCTCACCGACGCGGCGCCGCTCGTGGCCGCGAAGATGCTCGAATTCGGCCACGCCTACGGCCTCACGCTCGAACTGTGCCGGCAGCCTTCGTGGGCCGCCGTGCGCGACAAGCTGCTGTGCGGCGAACTGGACGCGGCGCACGCGCTCTACGGCCTCGCCTACGGCGTGCAACTGGGCATTGGCGGGCCGCAGGCCGACATGGCGGTGCTGATGGTGCTCAACCGCAACGGCCAGGCCATCACGCTGTCGAACCGCCTGGCCGACGCCCTCGACGAGCACCGCACGCTGCACGATGCGCTCGCCACGCTGGGCCGCAAACCCGTCTTCGCACAGACGTTTCCCACCGGGACGCATGCCATGTGGCTTTACTACTGGCTCGCATCGGAACGCGTGCATCCGTTGCGCGACATCGAAAGCGTGGTGATTCCGCCGCCGCAGATGGGCGACGCGTTGACGGCGGGGCAACTCGACGGCTTCTGCGCCGGCGAGCCGTGGAACGCAGCGGCGCAGGCGCGCCATGCGGGCCGCACGGCGCTTTTCACGAGTGAAATCTGGCCCGACCATCCCGAGAAAGTACTGGCTGCCACGCGCGAATTCGTGACGCGCCATCCGCGCACGGCACGCGCACTCGTGCAGACCATGCTGGATGCGTGCCGCTGGCTGGATGACCCCGGCCATCGCGACGACACGGCGCAATGGCTCGCGCAACCCGAGTTCATCGGCGTGCCGCATGAACTGATCGCACCGCGCCTTGCGGCCACGCTGCCCGACGAGGTGCGCGACGGCGTCTACGGCAAGCGCCTGCCCGTGCGCTTCTTCGACGGCGGCAACGTCAACTACCCGCGCGCCTCGGACGGCGCATGGTTCCTCACGCAATACCGGCGCTGGGGGCTCATCGACACGGTGGACTATCTGGCGGTGGCGGCCGCGATCAATCAGACCGCGCTCTATCGCGAGGCTGCGGCGGCCATGGAGATCGCGGTGCCTGCGCATGAAGCGGCGCCGGTACTGGTGGACGGCCGGCTCTGGGACGACAGCGATCTGGACGCGTACGCAGAAGGGTTCGACATCCACGTCTGAGCGTGGATGTCATCGTATGAGAGACGTGCGAGGCGCACGAGACACACGAGGCGCACGGCGTGAAAGCCGTGCACCTCGCCACATGCTTAATGCGCCGCGATATACGCCTTCACCGCGGGCAGCCCGTCTTTGCCGTCGAACGTCTTCACGCCCGCGAGCCACTGGTCGAGCACCTGCGGGTTCGCTTTCAGCCAGTCGAGCGCGGCCTTGTTCGCGTCTTCCTTGTTCATGATGGGCGCCATCACGCGGTTCTCGATCGCCGTGGTGAACTGCAGGTTCGACACGAGCTTCGCCGCGTTCGGGCAACGCGCCGCGTAGTCAGGCGGCGTGGCCGTGAAGACCTTCGCTTCGCCATAGTTCGGGCCGAATACGTCGTCGCCGCCCGCAAGATAGTCGATCTTCATCTGCACGTTCATGGGGTGCGGTTCCCAGCCGAGGAACACGATCCACTGCTTGTCGCGAATCGCGCGGTTCACTTCGACCAGCATGCCCGCCTCGCTCGATTCCACGAGCTTGAATTTGCCGAGCCCGAACTGATTGCCGTCGATCATCTTCTTGATGAGCGCGTTGCCGTCGTTGCCAGGCTCGATGCCGTAGATCTTGCCGTTGAGCTTGTCGGCGAATTTCTGGATGTCCGCGAACGACTTCAGGCCGCCGTTATAGACGTAGTCCGGCACCGCGAGCGTGTATTTCGCGCCCGTGAGGTTCGGCGTGGCGAGCACCTTGATCGTGCCGGCCTTCACGAACGGCGTGATGATCGGGTCCATGGTGGGCGACCAGTAGCCGAGGAACACGTCGATCTGTTTGCTCTTGATGCCCGCGAACGTGATGGGCACCGACGCGATGGTCTTCGTCGCGTGATAGCCGAGCCCGTCGAACACGGTCGACGCGAGGCCCGTGGTGGCCGCGATGTCGGTCCAGCCCACGTCCGCGAAGCGCACGTTGCGGCAGGCGGCCGGCTCTGCCGCGTGAACCATCGTGGCCGCTGCGGCGAATGCGCAGGCGGCAGCAAACAGCTTCAATTTCATTGTGATTCTCCTCGGGTTATCGATTGGTCTGTCATGAACTCGGGTCTTTCCGAACGGGCGTGTTGAATCGGCGTCCTGAGGCTGCTTCGGGCTTCAGCTTGCGAGCCGCCGTTCGGCGCTCGGCGCGTGGCCGAACTGCGCGCGATAGGCCTTGCTGAAGTGGCACGGCGAATGAAAGCCGCACACCGTGGTGACGCGCGCAATGGTGGCGTCGGTGGTGCGCAGCAGATCGCGCGCGCGTTTCAGGCGCAACGACAGGTAGTAATGCGTGGGCGATACGTTCAGATAGACCTTGAACATGCGCTGCAGATGCCGCGTGGAAAGCTGCACGAGCCGCGCAAGCTCTTCGAGCGAAAGCGGCTCTTCGATGTTGGCTTCCATGAGCCGCACCACTTCGACCAGCTCGGCGCGCGAGAAGCCCACGCGCGCATCGACGGGAATGGGCTGCGGATCGCTCGCGCTGCGGATGCGCTCCAGGATGAACTGCTCCGACACCTGCGCGGCAAGCCGCTGGCCGAGGCGCGCTTCCACGAGGTTCAACATGAGATCGAGCGGCGCGGTGCCGCCCGTGCAGGTGAGCCGGTCGCGATCCACCACGAAGAGTTCGTCGGCGAAATGCACGCGCGGAAATTCCTTGTGCAGCGCCGAGAGGTCTTCCCAGTGCACGGTGCAGCGGTAATCGTCGAGCAGGCCCGCGGCCATCAGTGCATAGGCACCTGTGCAGAAACCGCCGAGCGGGACGTCGCTTGCCGCCACTTCGCACAGCAGCGTGGTCACGTTCGTGTTCACCGCGTTGCGGATCTGCGTGCCGCCGCAGACGATCAGCACGTCCGGCATACCCGTCTCTTCGATGGTGCGTGTGGGCCGCACGCTGATGCCGTTGCTCGAGCGCACCGGCACGCCGTCGGGTGTAATCACGGACCAGCGGTAGTGCTGCTCGCGGCTCACGTAGTTCGCCATGCGAAGCACTTCCACGGCGCTCGTGAACGCGATCATGGAAAAGCTGGGCAGCGTGAGAAAACCAAAATGCGCAGCGCTCGACAACGGCGCAGTACGGGTGGCCAGCTCCATCACGGCGGTCGTCACGTCGCTCTCCTGATGCAAGTACAGGCACGGGTTGGGCCACGCGCCGCACGAAACGTGCGGCGCGCTTGTCTGCTGGAACGATCTTCTATTGCTAAATGGCAGGTGCGGAAGGTCAGGCAGGTGTGGCGACTGCCGCCGCCAACCTCAGCTCTGCGCGGCCATCGGCTGGTCGCGGCGCACGCGCATCACGTTGCGCAGGCCGGCGAAGCGCGGCGCGGGTGCGGAACCCGGTGTGCGACCGAAGCTTTCCGTGATGCGGTCCAGAATGATGGCGAGCAGCACCACCGAGAGCCCGCTCTCGAAACCGAGCCCGATATCGAGACGTTGAATACTCGCGAGCACGTCGTTGCCGAGGCCGCCCGCGCCCACCATCGAGGCGATGATGACCATGGAGAGCGCCATCATGATGGTCTGGTTGACGCCCTGCATGATGGAGGGCAACGCGCTCGGGAATTGCACCTTGTAGAGCAGCTGCCACGGCGTGCAGCCGAACGCCTGGCCCGCTTCCACGATTTCGCGATTCACGTGGCGAATGCCGAGGCTCGTAAGGCGCACCGCGGGCGGCATGGCGAAAATGACCGTGGAAAGAATGCCCGGCACGCGGCCCAGACCGAACAACATTGCAGCCGGAATCAGGTAGACGAAGGCCGGCATGGTCTGCATCAGGTCGAGCACGGGACGCACCACGAGGGCGACGTGCCGGTTCTTCGCAGTCCAGATGCCAAGCGGAATGCCGAACACGAGACTGATGAGCGTGGACGACAGCGTGAGGCCAAGCGTGACTACCGTCTGGTCCCAGAAGCCCGTGGCATAGATGAGCAGCAGCGAGAGCGTGACGAAGATCGCAAAGCGCCAGCCCACGCGCCACAGGCCGATGCCGATGAAGAGGGCCATCATGGCCCACATCGGCACAGCTTGCAGGCCGTGTTCGATCAGCGCGGCGAAGCTCTCGATGCCCTTGCCGATGGCGTCGAACGTGCTGGCGTCGTGGTCGAGCAGATAGTGGACGGAGTCGTCCACCCACCGGCCAAGCGGAATGATCTCAGACATGGGAACCTCGGCTGCGCGTGAGCACCTTCAACACAACGGATTGATTGACGGAACCGCAGTAGCAGCCCTCGTCGTCGACCACGGGGAGCGCCGTCGCGCTCGCGCACACGCGCGACACGACCTGTTCGAGCGATGCACCGCGCGAAATGGGTTCGAGCTGACGCAGCGCAGGCGTCGCGGTGCCCAACGCGTCGCGCGTAACGAAGCCGCGAATCTTGCGCGCCTCGTCGAGCACGAACGCGTAGTCCGCACTGCCGTTGAGCGACTCGGCCACGCTCGACGCATCGAGATTGCGCACGAGCGGCACCGCGTTGGTCTGCATGAGATCGCCCGCCGTGAGATAGCGGCTCGTGTCCACGCCTTCGAAAAACGCGCGGACGTAGTCGTCGGCGGGCTGGCTGATGATTTCCTGCGGCGTGCCGATCTGCACCACGCGACCGCCTTCCATGATGGCGATGCGGTTGCCGATGCGCAGCGCCTCTTCGAGATCGTGCGAAACGAACAGGATGGTGCGGCGCTGCTCCTTCTGCAATTGCAGCAGCACGTTCTGCATTTCCTTGCGCTTGAGCGGATCGAGCGCGGAGAACGCCTCGTCCATGATCATGAGCGACGGATTCACGGCAAGCGCGCGGGCGAGACCCACGCGCTGCTGCATGCCGCCCGACAGTTCGGAGGGCAGCTTCTGGGCGAACGCCGCGAGACCCACCTGCTCGAGCACCTCGAGCGCGCGCCTGTCGCGTTCCTTGCGCGACACGCCGGCCACTTCCAAACCGAACGACGCGTTGGCGAGCACGGTGCGCTGCGGCATGAGCGCGAACGACTGGAACACCATGCTCATGTCGGTGCGGCGCAGCGCGATGAGTTCGGAACGGCGCACGGCGGCCACGTCGCGGCCGTCGATCAGCACCTTGCCCGCGGTGGGCTCCACGAGTCGGTTGATAAGACGGATCAGCGTGGATTTGCCGGAGCCCGAGAGGCCCATCAGCACGAAAATCTCGCCTTCCGGCACCTCGAACGACACGTCCTGCACGCCGACCACCTGACCGGTCTTCGCGAAGATGTCGTCCTTCGTTGCGCCGCCCGACAGCATATCGAGCGCGAGTTTCGGATTGTTGCCGAAGACCTTGTACAGCCCTTCGACCACGACTTTTGGGGAATTCATTGAATTCATCTCCTCGTCGGGCAGGCGTCGGCCCGCTCACAGTGTGCATACATGGTTGCCAGAAAAAACCCCTGTGGGCCGACGATTTACGACAAACGCTTGCGCAAATGCGACACATGCGCAAAGCGAACAGCCGTGCGGTGAAGCGCAAAGGCTTGCCGGATAAGGCTTTGGCGGGTCTGGGCGAAGCGTGGCGCCGGACGGCCGCGCGGGCGGCGCTACGCGGGCCAATGTCGGAATTTGTCGGATCGGCGTCCGATTGGGCACACCGGCCGGCACGCCTCGCCGGCCTGACGAATCAGGGTTGTCCCTGGTCTGCCGGCCGCGCCTGGCCTGCGCGGCATCGGAGGCGCGCCATCGCCCTTTCGCGTTACCCGAAAACTACCACCCAACGCGCGCCCTGCCATGACACCCCGCGACATAGTTTTCGCATGGTTTTTAACCGTGCCGATGGCTACATTGCCGCTCAAGGAACGCGAACGGTGCCGTGCACAACGAAGCAACCGGCCGCTGCGCGAGTCCACGAGCCGGCATTGCCCGTGCCGCCCCACATCGCTTTATCGCAGTCCGTCAGGTCGACATCATGTTATCTACCGAACAATTCACGCTCCTGGGCCTTGCCGTTTCGGCGGTCGTCGTCAGCGCATCGCTTGTGGAAGCAGGCGTACTCAGCATCAGGAACCGGCACACCGATACGCCGTTCGACTGGCACGAATTCATGCTCTCGCTCGCGGACCTGGTGGGCCGCAAGCTGATCGCGCTGTTGCCGCTACCGCTCACCACCGCCGTTCTCAATGTCGTGTGGCATTACCGCATTCACACGTTGGCGCTCAGCAGCGTCGTCGCGGTACCGCTGCTCTTCCTCGTCCAGGAGTTCTGCTACTACTGGTATCACCGCGCGTCGCACCGCATCCGTTTCCTCTGGGCCACGCACGCGGTGCACCATTCGCCGAACCAGCTCACGCTCTCCACCGCATTCCGGCTCGGCTGGACAGGCAGACTCACCGGCGCCGTGCTGTTCTTCACGCCGCTCGTCTGGCTCGGCATGCGGCCCGAAGTCGTGCTGGCCACGCTCACGCTCAACCTGCTCTATCAGTTCTGGCTGCACACCACGTGGATACCGAAGCTCGGCTGGCTCGAGTACGTGTTCAACACGCCTTCCGCGCATCGCGTGCATCACGCGTCGAATCTGGCTTATCTGGATGCGAACTACGGCGGCGTGCTCGTGGTGTTCGACCGCCTGTTCGGCACCTATGTGGAGGAGCGTGCCGAGGAACCGTGCCGCTACGGGCTGGTTACGCCTACGCGCTCGCACAACCCGTTCGTCGTGGAACTCGAACATTGGGCGAGCCTCGCACGCGACATCGCGTCGGCAAAGGATGTGGGAACGGCGGCGGCGTATCTGCTGCGCCCGCCGGGCTGGAAGCCCGGCGGTGCAAGTGAAACGACGGAAGACCTGCGCCGGCGTGCCGGCATGAAGACAGCAGTAGCGGCCGGCGCGGATTGAGGGGCGAGTGCGTGTCCGCGGGGCCGCGGGGCCGCAACCGCCACGCGCTGAGAAGCCCTGCGATCAGAAGTTGAAGTTGTCGATATTGGCCGCGTCGAACGTGGTGGGCGGCCCGAGAATGACTTCGCCGCTCTTGCCGATGGTCCGCTTGCCGAGCTTGCCCGCCTCGAACGATTCGCCTTCCTTGCCGGTGATCGTGCCCGAAGCCAGGTTCGCTGCGGCATAGGCGGCGAGATAACCGAGCTGGCCCGGATCCCACAGCTGGAACGCCTTCACGGTGCCGTTCTTCACGAACGCGCGCATCTGGTTCGGCGTGCCGAGACCCGTCACGGCCACCTTGCCCTTGCTCGACGACGAGGAGATGTAGCGCGCCGCCGCGGCAATGCCCACCGACGTGGGCGCCACGATCGCCTTGAGATTCGGGTACGCCTGCAGCAGCCCCTGCGTTTCCACGAACGACTTCTGGTCGTCGTCGTTACCGTAGGCGATCTTCACGAGCTTCATCTTCGCGTACTCGGGCTTTTTCAGTTCTTCCTGCATCCACTTGATCCACGTGTTCTGGTTCGTGGCGTTCGGCGTGGCCGACAGAATCGCGAACTCGCCCTCGCCGCCCATCAGTTTCGCCACGAGTTGAATCTGCCCGCGCCCGATGCTCTCCGCGTTCGCCTGGTTCACGAACAGCGTGCGGCCTTCGGGCGCCGTGTCCGAGTCGAACGTGACCACCTTGATGCCTTGCGACATGGCGCGTTTCAGATACGGCACGAGCGCGTTCGCGTCGTTGGCGGCGATCACGATGGCGTCCTGGTGCTGCGTGGTGAGCGTGTTGATGTACTGCACCTGCGACGAAGCACCGGCATCCGACGGCCCCACCACCTTGCCGTCGCCCTTGAACTCCTTGATGGCGGCCATGCCGCCGTCGTCGGCAATGACCTCGTACGGGTTGTTGATCTGCTTCGGAACGAACGCGATCTTGAGCCCATCCTTGATACCGGCGGCGCTTGCCAGCGCGCTGGTTCCGAGAAGCGCCGCGCACAGCAGCGCGGCACTGGCCTGACGTAATGATCTCGACATGAAGCGTCTCCTCTATTGACCGGACGGGTGTCCGGAGTTGTTGATGTTTCTGGTGCGGTGCGCGGTATTGCGGCTGTGTATTGCGGCTGCGCATTGAGTCTATGTATCGACTCTGCGTATTGCGCCCGCACTGCGGGCACTTCAGTTCGAGCGCGCGAGCAACCGCCTGTCGCGCATCGCCCGCATACGCGCCGCGAGATTTGGCACGAGCACCGATGCGAGCAGCAGCGCGCCCGTGACGATGGTGAGCGTTTCGCTCGATACGTCGACGAGCGTCAGCGCATTGCGCAGCACGCCTACGATCAGGAGCGAGAGCAGCACGCCGTACATCGATCCGCGTCCGCCGAAAATGCTGACGCCGCCGAAGAGAACGGCCGCGATCACCGAAAGCTCGAAGCCTTCGCCGTTGTCGCCGCGTGCGCTCGTGAAGCGCAGCGTGTAGACAATGCCCGCGAGCGCGCTCATGGCCCCCGAGAGCACGAAGAGGCGCAGCCGGATCTTCGCGACGTCGATGCCCGAAAACGCCGCTGCGGTGGCATTCGCGCCGATGGCGAAGAGGCTGCGCCCAAACGCGGTGGTCTGCAGCAGCACGGTGAACAGCACCGCCGCGGCGATCACGATCAGAAACGGCAGCGGAACGAACGTGCCGCCCAACGTGTTCATGCCGAACAGCGTCCATGCCTGCGGAAAATCGGCCACCGCCTGGTCGCCCAGCAGCACGTAGGCAAGTCCCCGAAAGAGCGCGAGCGTGCCGATCGTCACCGCAAGCGAAGGCAAGTTGAGCTTCACGATGACGAGCCCGTTGATGAGCCCCGCGAGCGCGCCGAAGACGATGACGAGCGCCACCACTGCCGGCATCGGCAACCCCATGTGCCAGAGCACGCCCATCAATGCGCTCGATGCGCCGAGTACCGACGCCACGGAAAGGTCGATCTCGGCGGCCACGATGATGAGCGTCATCGGCAGCGCCATCAGCGCGACTTCGGTGAGGTCCGCCAGCACATTGCCGAGATTCGCGCCGGAGAGAAATACCGGCGACAGCACGCGCCCCAGTACGAGGCAAAGCACGAGAATCACCGCGAGCAGCATTTCCCAACTAAGCGCAACAGTGCGGCTGCGCGTGAGCAATCCGGAATCCGGCTTGACCGCTGCCTTAGCCATGGTCGCGTTTCCTCATCATGCGTTTGGCGACGGAGCGGGCGAGCAGCGTATCCGCGGCGATGGCGGCCACAATCAACGCGCCTTCAATGGCCTGCTCCCAGAACGGCGAGACGTGCAGCACGACGAGCGCAATGCTGATCACGCCCAGCACGAGCGCGCCCAGCGTGGCGCCGAGTATCGTGCCCACGCCGCCCGTAATCGCCACGCTACCCACCACGGCGGCCGCCACGACCTGAAGCTCGATGCCCTTCGCGGTGCTCGCGTCCACGGTGCCGAAGCGCGCGAGCCACAGCGCGCCCGCGAGCCCCGCGATGCTTCCCGAGATCAGGAAGCCCGTCATCACGCGCCGCTCCACGTTCACGCCGGCAAGGCGCGCGGCCTCGGGGTTCGAGCCGATCGCGTAGTACTCGCGGCCGGGGCGGAACTGCTTGAGATACACGGCGAGCGCGAGCAACACGAACGCGGAGAGCAGCACCAGCGTGGGCAATCCGAATACGGCACCCGTGGCGAGCCGCGAAAACGCGTCCGGCAGGCTCGTGGCATTGATCTGTCCGCCGTGCACCCACGCGTAATCCGCGCCGCGAAAAATATAGAGCGTGGAAAGCGTGGCGACGAGCGACGGCACGCGGCCCACCGCGACGAGCAGCGCATTGATCGCCCCGCCCACGAAGCCGATGCCGATCCCCGCCGCGAGCGCAACGACCACCGGCATGTGCGGAAACGCGACGTACAGACTGCCCACGGCGTACGCGCTGATGCCGACCACCGACCCCACCGAGAGATCGATATGCCGCATCAGGATCACCACGGTCATGCCCGCCGTGAGCAAGGCCACAATCGAAACATTGAGCAGCACGTCGCGCAGATTCTGCAGATTGAGAAACTGCGGCCGCGCGAGCGCCGTGCCCACGATCAGCAGCACGAGCACGATGAAAAGTGTGGTTTCGCGGCTCTTCGCAAGCACGCCGACGATGCCGCCCGGCGCGCCGCGGCTGGCAATCGCAGCGACCTTGGCCGCGCCCTCGGCATGCGGCAGCGAATGACTGGGCGTGGTCGAATGGCGCATCATGCGGCCCGCCCCAGATGAATGTCGCGCTCGCCCAGCGCCGCGCTCATGATCCGCTCTTCGGTTGCTTCCGCCCGCGCGATGGCGGCCGTGATGCGCCCTTCGTGCATCACGAGCACACGGTCGGCCATGCCCAACACCTCGGGCAGCTCGCTCGAAATCATCAGCACCGCCATGCCCTCGCGCACGAGTTCGGCGAGCGCGCCGTACACCTCGGCCTTCGCGCCCACGTCGATGCCGCGCGTGGGTTCGTCGATGATGAGCACGCGCGGCCCCGTAGCGAGCCATTTGCCGAGCACCACCTTCTGCTGGTTGCCGCCCGAGAGCGTGCCCACTGGTGCGTTGAGGTCGCCGGCCTTGAGTTGCAGCCGCTTGCCCCACTGGCTTGCGAGCTGCATTTCGCGGCCCGCCGAAATCAGACCGTGGCGTACGAGCCTACCAAGCACCGTCATCGACGCGTTGCGCGCGATGCTGAGTTCCAGCGCCAACCCCTGCTGACGGCGGTCTTCGGGCACGAGCGCGAGGCCCGCCTTGACGGCCGCCGCCGGCCGCCCCGGCGCGAGCGGCTTGCCCGCAATGCGAATCTCGCCGGCATCGAGCGGGTCGATGCCGAAGATGGCACGCGCCACCTCGCTGCGCCCCGCGCCCACGAGTCCCGCGAGGGCCACGATCTCGCCCGCGCGCACCTCGAACGAAATGTCCTTGAACACGCCGATGCGCGTGAGGCCGCGCACCGCGAGCAGCACGTCGCCAGGCGCCACGTCGGCCTTCGGATAGAAGCTTTCCAGATCGCGGCCCACCATCTTCGCGACGATCGCGCCCGTGGAAAGCTCGCCGGTGGGCGCGTCGAACACCTTTTCGCCGTCGCGCATGATGGTGACGTGCTGCGTGAGCGCGAACACCTCTTCGAGCCGGTGCGTAATGAACAGAACGGCCACGTCGCGCTCGCGCAGCTTGCGCACGATGGCGAAGAGCCGTTCGACTTCCGGCAGCGAAAGCGCGGCAGTAGGTTCGTCCATGATCAGCACGCTCGCGTTCAGCGAGAGCGCCTTGGCGATCTCCACCACCTGCTGGTCCGCGATGGAAAGCCCGCGTACGAGCTGCTCAGCCGTCAGTTCGACGCCGAGCGAAGCGAGCAGCGCATCCACTTCGCGGTGCATGGCGCCGTAGTCGATGCGCCCGAACCGGTCCACGGGTTGACGCCCCATGTAGATGTTCTCGGCGATCGAGAGGTCGAAAAATAGTGTGGGTTCCTGATAGATCACCGCGATGCCGGCGTCGCGCGCTTCACCGGGTGTCGCAAAGCGGCACACGGTGCCGTTCATGCGCAGTTCACCGCTATCGGGCTCGTGCACGCCCGCGAGAATTTTCACGAGCGTCGATTTGCCCGCCCCGTTCTCGCCCAGCAACGCGTGCACTTCGCCGGGCCACAGCACGAGGCTGCCGTCGATCAGCGCGCGCACGCGGCCGAACGACTTGCTCGCCTGGCGTAGCTCGAGGCGCGGCACGCGGCCGTCATGTCCTTTCGTCTCCAAACCGTGTCTCCATGTTGGGGCCGTCGTGTTGCTCTCGTGTTATGCGCGGCCTCGGCGTGCTGCTCAAATCCGATAGATCTTTTCCGCATTGGTGCGAAAGAGCGCGGCCCGCTCGCTTTCGCTGGCACCGCTCACGATGTCCGCATATGCCCGCCACAACGCGCCATACGAACCGAACAACCGGTCCACCGGAAAATTCGAGGCAAACATGGCGCGCTCCACGCCGAACGTGTCGAGCGTTTGCAGCACATAAGGGCGCAGGCTTTCCACGGTCCATTCGTGATCGAACATCGCGAGCCCGCTGATCTTCACGGCCACGTTCGGGCACGCAGCCAGCGCGCGCATGCCTTCACGCCATGCGCGATAGCCGGCCACGCTGTTGCGGTCCACGAACATGCCCGCGTGATTCACGATGACCGGAATGTCGGGATGCGCCCGCGCAAGCGCCGCAGCCTCTTCCATCTGTGACGGATACAGTTGCAGATCGAACGAGAGCCTGTGTCTGGCTAGCAGCGCGAAGTGACGACGCCACGTGTCGTCGCGCAGGTAGTGGCGCCCCACATAGTCGTAGAGCGGGTTCGCGTGCACGTTGAGAATCTGGCGGATGCCGCGCGTGTTGGCGAACGCGGCGTGCGCGGCGAGAATCTCGGGCGCGTCGGGGCGGCTCAGGTCCGCCGCGGCCACGATGCCGTTGGGCCAGCCTCGGCCTGCACGGCCCTCGTGCTCGCGCGCATCGTCGGCGAGCGATTGCAGCCAGCGCGTTTCCTCCACCGGATCCGCAGGGTCGTGATTCGCCTCGACGTGCACGACCTTCAGCACTTCGAGGCTGCCTGTCTCGTCAGCATCACGCACGAGGTCGGCTACGACATAGTTGTGCGCAAGCTCGCGTGCGTCGCCAACGAACGAAACGCCCGGTTTCGCGAGCCACGGGTAATGGTGCGTATCGATGTCCCAGAAATGAACGTGCGGATCGACAACCTGCAAGGTCTGCGGCATGGCGCTCTCCCTTGGTCCGTTCAGGGCAGGTGGAACAGCGGTTCGAGCGACGTTTGCAGCGGCGCGCCGTCGGGCGCGGTCTGCATGATGTCGGCCATGTAATCCCACCATTTGCGCATAATGGCGAGCTCCGGAAGCTGCTCCATGGTGTGGCCCGCGCGGCGCTTGAGCACGGCGAAGAGATGGTGGGTGCTTTCGTCGAAGAAAATCCAGTAGTCGCTGATGCCGGCTTCGCGCAGCGCGTCGGCAAGCGCGGGCCAGATCTCGCGATGACGTCGCTCGTATTCGTCGCGTTGACCGGGGTTGAGCACCATCCGGAAGGCGATAGTCTCCATGCTCTGTTTCTCCTCACGTGCGGGTTTTGGCGGGCCCGGCGCCGTGTTTTGAGCGACTATAATTCGTGCACCGATAGCCAACCAATCCGTTGTTGGGATCGGCCGATCCACAAACCGAATCGCACATGGCCATGAACCCTCAGGCAGTGGCAGTCGCGCTCGTCAACCGGCTCAAATTCAAACACCTTGCACTGCTCGTCGCGCTCGACGACGCACGCAACGTCCATCAGGCCGCCGAGGCCGTCAACGTCGCGCAGCCCAGCGCGAGCCGCATGTTGAGTGACATCGAAGAGGCATTCGGCTTTCGCCTTTTCGAGCGCAGCGCGCGCGGCATCGAACCGACGACGCTCGGCACCGTGACCCTCGCCTACGCGCGTCGCGCGCTCGCGGAACTCACGCGCTTTGCCGAAGACCTCGACGTGAAGCGCAAGGGCGGGCACGGGCAACTCACGGTAGGCGCCATCATGGGCGCCGCACCCGACGTGCTCGCCATGGCCGTGGCCGCGCTCAAGACCGAACGCCCGTTGCTCAACGTGCGCATCCTCGGCGAAACCAGCGACCAGCTCGTGCAGCTCCTGCATCGTCGCGAAGTGGATCTGGCGCTGGGGCGCCTCACCACGCCGCTGCAACATAACGACTTCCACTTCGAACCGCTTGCACGCGAACCGCTGCTGCTCGTGGTGCGCGCACGTCATCCGCTGGCGCGCAGCACGAGCGTGACGCTGCCCGAACTGGTGGACTGGCCCTGGGTCGCGCAGCCCATTACGAGTCCGGCACGCGTGCTGTTCGAAGAAGAGCTTGCGCGCGCGGGGCTCGCTACGCCGGTGAATCTGACCGAATGTGCGTCCGTGTTCGCCACGCTCCAGTTGCTCGAAAAATACGATGCGGTTGCGATGCTGCCGGAATCGGTGGTGCGCGACCACGTGCGCGGCAAGCTGCTCGTGGCGCTGCCGCTCGAAATCGGCAAGAGCCTGCCCGGCTTCGGCGTGCTCACACGCAAGAACGAGCCGCTCGCCGAACCGGCCGAACACTTCGTGAGCCTGCTGCGCCGCTTCTCGCAGCCGCTCGCCGACGCACGCACGGGCGACCCTTCCAGTGCGTCGGCCGGGCACGTCTATGAGGGCGTTGCGGCGCCCGGCGCGTCTTCGCTGCCGGTTCACTGAAGATTGACGAAGAGGCCGCCGTCCACGAGCAACGCGGCGCCGGTCACATAACGCGCGCGGTCGGAGGCGAGAAACACGACGCAGTCGGCCACGTCTTCCGGCGTGCCCAGGCGGCCCAGCGGAATGCGCTTTTCGAAGTAAGCGCGCTTCGTATCGTCGGCGAGATCTTCTGCGTTGAGGTCCGTCGCGATGGTGCCCGGCATCACCGAATTGCATCGGATCCCGAACGGACCCAGCGCGATGGCGCACGACTGCATCAGTGAATGCACGCCGGCCTTGGTGGGCGTGTAATGCGTCTGCATGCCGCCGCCCACGAGCGCACTGATGGAACTGGTGGCCACGATCGCGCCGCCCGTGCCCTGCTCCTTCATCTGCCGCGCCACGGCCTGGGTCACGTAGAACGCGCCGTTCAGGTTCACGCCCACGGTGCGTTCCAGCACCGAAGGCGGCATGTCGAGAAACGCATGAAACGGGCAGATGCCCGCGTTGCTCGCGAGCACGTCCACCTTGCCGAACGATTCCACGGTGTGACGCACCAGATCGATGCCTGTCTGCGGTGCGGCCACGTTACCCTCGATGGCAATCGCGCGGCGGCCCAGCTTCTCGATCTCGGCCACTACTTCCGAGATGGCCGTGCGGCGGCCGTACGAGGCGTCGTTGTCACCCCAGTAGTTGATCGCGACATCGGCGCCTTCGCGCGCACTCGCTAGTGCAATCGCACGGCCAATGCCGCGCGAACCGCCGGTGACAATCACCACCTTGTCCTTGAGCAGCACATTGTTCTCCTTGCGAGGATGGGCATTTCAGGCCCTATCTGAAGGCCTCATTGCAATGCACTTCGACACACCCGTCAATGCGTATGCGGCCGTTCGAGCGCGCATTCCGGATTCAGCCGCACGCCGAACCCCGGCGTATCGGGCACCTTCATGCGGCCGTTCACGGGAACAGGTTCGTCGAGCAGGAGCGGCGTGAACATCGGCACCACCTGGTCGGCCTTCGGCGCCATCATCAGGAACTCCGAGAACGGCGAGTTGTGGCGCGTCACGACGAAGTGATAGCTGTACACGGACGACCCATGCGGCACCACCATCACGTTGTGCGCATCCGCCAGCGCCGAAATCTTGATGAGTTCCGTGATGCCGCCGCACCAGCCCACGTCGGGCTGGATCAGGTCGCAGCAGCCCATTTCCAGCAGCATACGAAAGCCCCAGCGCGTCGCCTCGTGCTCGCCGGTGGACACGAGCATGCCGCGCGGCACGTTGCGGCGTAACTCCGCGTAGCCCCAGTAGTCGTCGGGTGGCAGCGCTTCCTCGATCCATTTGAGGCCGTACTCGTGCGCGGCCTGCGCGAGTCGCGTGGCATAGCGCACGTCGAGGCTCATCCAGCAGTCGTACATCAGCCAGAAATCGTCGCCCACGCGATTACGCATGTCCGCGAGCTTCTCGATGTTCTGCCGCAAACCCTCCTCGCCTTCCGCGGGGCAGTGCTGCAACGGCAGCTTGCCGCCGATGAAGCCCATCTGCTTCGCGAGATCCGGGCGCGCGCCCGTGGCGTAGAACACGAGTTCGTCGCGCACGGGGCCGCCCAGCAGCTGATACACGGGCTCTTCGCGAATTTTCGCGAGCAGGTCCCACAGCGCGAGGTCCACGCCCGAAATCGTGTTGAGCACCACGCCCTTGCGGCCGTAATAAAGCGTGGCGTAGTACATCTGATCCCACATCTTCTCGATGTCGGTTACAAGCTGGCCTTCCAGAAAACGCGCGAGGTGCTTTTCGACGATGAACGCGCCCATCTCACCGCCCGTCGTCACGCCGAAGCCGACGCTGCCGTCGCTCGCCTCGATCTCCACCACCAGCGTGCCGAGCACGTTGATGCCGAACGACTGCCGGCTCTGCCGGTATTCGGGATAGCGCGCCATCGGCGTGGCGATGTGGTCGTCTATCCAGTGCCCGTCGCCCTGGTCGTGATAGTCTGCGCCGCCGCCGCGAACGATGAAGGCACGCACCTGCTTGATGGTGGGCATGGCCATGGGTAGTCGCTCCCTTTGCTTGATGAGCTTGTTCGATGAACTCGCTTGATGATGAGATCAGCGCGCGCGGTGGGCGCGCGGCTCGAAGGTATCGGGTGTGGGCCCGGCTTCGCGCGGCACCAGCGTGCCGACCAGCAGCGCCGCGACAAGGCTCGCCGCTCCGAGCACGGCGAGGCCTGCGGCTGAGCCGCTCGCCGGCGTACCCGCTGCCGCAAGGTTCTGGACCAGCGCACGCAGACTGGGCGCGATGAAACCACCCAGGCTGCCCAGCGAATTGATGAGCGCGATGCCGCCCGCCGCAGCCACGCCCGTGAGATAGCGCGTGGGAAACGTCCAGAAAAGCGGCTGCGCGGCGATAAAGCCGCTCGCGGCACAGCACAGCGCCAGCAGTGCGAGCAACGGGTTGTGCGTCGTGCCCGAGAGCGCAATGCCCAGCCCCGCAAGAACGAGCAGCGCGACGGCCCACCCGCGGTGCGAGCCCGTACGATCGGCATGGCGCGGCACGATCCACGTCACCGCGAGCGCGCACAACCACGGCACCGCCGTGACGAGTCCAACCTTCAGACCCACGCGCGTACCGAGCAACGACGCCACCTGTTGTGGCAGAAAGAAGATCACGCCATACACGCTCACCTGGATCAGCGCATAGATGCCGGCGAAGAGCAGCACGCGTGCGTTGAACAACGCAGCGAGCACCTGCTGCGGGCCGTGGGCGGCGGCATGGCGCGCATCGCGCTCCACCGCCTCCGTCAGCACGCGGCGCTCGGCATCGTCGAGCCAGCGCGCGTTGGCGGGCTTGTTGTCGAGATACCAGAACGCCCACACGCCCACAGCCGAGGCCAGGCCGCCTTCGATCAGGAACAGCCACTGCCACCCCGCGAGTCCGACGAGGCCGTGCATGTCGAGCAACAGCCCCGAGAGCGGGCTGCCGAAAATGAACGCAAGCGGTGCGCCGAAATAGAAGACGCCGATGGCACGGCCGCGCGCCGACTGCGGAAACCAGTGCGTGAGGTAATAGATGATGCCGGGAAAGAAGCCCGCCTCGGCCACGCCGAGCAGAAAGCGCAGCGCGTAGAACGACGTAGGCGTGCTCGCGAAACACATCGCGCTCGAAACGAGGCCCCACGTCACCATGATGCGGCACATCCATGCGCGCGCGCCCACGCGATGCAGCAACAGATTGCCTGGCACCTCGAACAACGCATAGCCCGCGAAAAACACGCCCGCGCCGAAGGCGAACGCCGCGTCGGAAAGACCCGTGTCGTGTTGCAACGCCTTCTGCGCGAAGCCCATATTCGCGCGATCGAGAAACGCGAGCACGTACATGAGCAACAGGAACGGCAGCAGCCGGCGCATCGCCTTGCTCACGATGCGATCCACGGACGGCATTGAAGTCGTCGGGTTCATCTTGTTTCCCCTACGTCTGATTCGCAACGCGGCCGTCAGTACGTGGCGCGGCCACCCGACAGATCGAATACGGAACCCGTGCTGAACGCGCAGTCTTCCGAGGAGAGCCAGACGATCAGCGAGGCTGCCTCGTCCGGCATCAGGAAGCGGTTCATCGGGATCTTCGAGAGCATGTAGTCGATGTGCTGCTGCGACATCGAGTTGAAGATCTCGGTCTTCGCCGCCGCGGGCGTGACGGCGTTCACGAGAATGTTCTTCGCAGCGAGTTCCTTGCCGAGCGACTTCGTAAGCCCGATGAGCCCCGCCTTCGAGGCGCTGTAGTGCGAGGCGTTCGGGTTGCCTTCCTTGCCCGCCACCGACGCGATGTTCACGATGCGGCCATAGCCCTCTTTCAACATGTGGGGCACCACGGCGCGGCAGGTCAGGTATGGTCCGATCAGATTCACGTCGATGACGCGGCGCCAGACCTCGGGCTCCAGTTCCCACGTCACGCCGTTGCCGCCCGTGATGCCCGCGCAGTTGATGAGGACGTGAATACCGCCGTGGTCCCGCACCGTCTGCTGCGTTGCGGCGTCGACAGAGCGCTCGTCCGTGAGTTCGACCGTGACGGCCGATACCGTGCCCAGTTCGGCGAGTTCGCGCCGGCTGCTTTCGAGGCGATCGGCGTCGATGTCCCACAGCGCGACGGCCGCACCCGAACGCAGCGCGCGCTCTGCGACGGCATAGCCGATGCCGCGCGCGCCGCCCGTGATTACCATGACCCGGCCGTTCAAGTCGATCTGATTCATTGCTCCTCCAATAGGGCCGCACGTGGGACGTGCGCGGATGTCTCGTTTGTCTTTTTTTTGGCCGGCCGTGGGAAGGCGCCCGAATTACTGGCGGCCATGCTGGAGAGCACTATAGGCGAGCGGTGATAGCCGAACAATCCGGAAGCGGCATGGGGTGATAGCAAAGACGGATCGCACGGATGGCGGGTCGAGTGAAGTTGAATAGCGGGTTGGACGGCGCGGGCGGGATCATCGACAATCCGCGCTGGTGCCGCTCAGGTGCCACCCAGGTGCCGCTCAGGTGCCGCGCTGGACCACGCGTGAAAGCGACCACCGCCCCGCGCGGGCCGCGAGCCGGCACGCCAACAACATTCAACGAACAGACGAACGCCCATGATCGAGCGTCACAGCGCGTTAGCGCTTCGTAAAGTAGCGGCCGTTATGTGGGGGCTATGTGTCAGCCTCAGTGCGCCTGTTGCGCATGCGGCCGGCTTGCCGGCCGCCGTTGCCGCGCAACTGCCCAAGGGTTACGTGCCGATGGTGTATCAGGCGGGTCCGCACATCGAGGGCGGACGGCAAAGCCTGCTCGTCGTGGCTCACCGGCCCGACGACTCGACAGACAAGCCCTCACCGCGTCCGCTCTTCATCTTCGAGGAACAGGCGGGCGGCCAGTACCGGCTCTCGGCGCGCAACGACACGGTCGTATTGCGGGCCAACGAAGGCGGCCAGTGCGATCCGTTCGAAGACGGCTACGATGAGCTCGCGGTCAAAGGCCGCTACTTCACGGTGCAGAACGCCGTGGCGTGCGGCGCGCACTGGACCGACTTCATCACGTTCCGCTACGACGCGACGCAACGTGCGTGGTTCTTCGACAGTGAAATCTTCACGTCGTCCGATCCGCTCAACGACACGCCGGACAAAACCCACATGACGCGCGCGAATCGCGCAAAGCCGGTCACGTTCGAAGCCTGGCGTCCCGATCGCTGAGACGCCGCCGCTGAGGTCATGCAATGAGAGACAACCTTCCTGCACCGAAACGAAGAACGCTCGCTACGCTCCTGTGCCTCGCCATACTCACGGGCAGTGCGGCGGCGGAGCAAATGCCAAGGCCGCCAAGCCCCGTCATGATGGTCCACTTCGATTACTACCCGAAGGACCGCACGCGACTCCATGCGCTGGAACATCGGCTCGCGACGGCGATAAAGCGTGCGGGTGCAGGCGAGCTTGGCGAGACCGAGTTGCACATCGACGGCAACGACGGCTATCTGTACATGTATGGGCCGGATGCGGACAAGCTGTACGCCGTGACGGGTCCGATTCTGAGAGCGTCCCCGATGATGGCGGGTGCCGAAGTTACGACACACCATGGTGCGCGCGCGCAGACGTTCGGCTTGACCGATCAGCGCGCGCGGTAGAGAAAGGCATGGCGAATGTTGCCATGCCGCACATCACACCTTCCTGACGAATTCCGATTTCAGACTCATTGCGCCAAAGCCATCGATCTTGCAATCGATATCGTGGTCGCTGTCCACGAGCCGGATATTCTTCACCTTGGTGCCCATCTTGATCACGCCACCGGAACCCTTCAGCTTCAGGTCTTTGATGACGGTGACGGTATCGCCGTCCTGCAAGACGTTGCCTGCGGAATCCCGATAAACGCGCGCGGCCGCTTCAGTAGGCGCCGCCGCTTCTGCGGACCATTCATGTGCGCATTCCGGGCAGATGTAGACGCCCCCGTCTTCATACGTGAATTCGGAATGGCATTTCGGACAGGGCGGTAACGTACTCATATGTAATCCTTGGTACCTGACAAAATCGATGAAAAGCGCGCCAGTATAGCGCCCCGCACTGCGTCGATTCGATCCTGTCGTCCCATGATCGGCTGTCGATAACGAACCGCGGGTTATCGAACAGGGCCTCGCGACCTAAGATGCGTCCACGGTTTGGCACATCAAGAAAGGGAGCATCGCCATGCACATTCAGACAAGCGGCACGACCATTCACGTAAGGCAACAGGGAGACGGCGACTTCGCGCTCGTGTTTCTCCACTATTGGGGCGGCTCGTCGCGCACGTGGGATATCGTCGCCAGCGAACTCAAGAGCCGCTACAGGATCATCGCAATGGACCATCGCGGCTGGGGTGAGTCGGACGCGCCGGCGCACGGCTACGCCCTTGCCGATCTGGCAGACGATGCGGCGGAAGTGATCGAAGCCCTGAACGTGCGGCGTTATGTCGTGGTCGGTCATTCGATGGGCGGCAAGGTCGCGCAACTGCTGGCATCGCGTCGGCCCGCGGGGCTGCTGGGGCTCGTGCTGGTCGCGCCGTCCCCTCCTTCGCCCATGGCTCTTACCGATGAACAGCGCGCCGCGATGACTGCCACGTACGATTCACGCGAATCGATCGAGTGGGTACTGGACCATGTGCTGACTGCGAAGCAGCTTGCGCCCGAGCTTCGCGAACAGGTCATTGCGGATAGCCTGCGCGGCGCGGCGCAGGCCAAGGTCGCGTGGCCCAACGCCGCGATGCTGGAAGACATCACCGCCGACGTCGCTTCCATCGACGTGCCGGTGCTCGTGATTGCAGGCGAGCGCGACCAGGTGGATCGCGTCGAGACATTGCAGCACGAATTGCTGCCTCGCCTTCGCGGCGCGCGTCTGCATGTATTGCCGGACACGGGGCACCTGTCACCGCTCGAAGCACCGTATGAACTTGCGAGCGTGATTGAAGCATTCGTTCGCGAGCGGTAACAGCGACTTGGACTTCACGGCGCGAGCCGTGAGCGTGGCGATTCAACGCGTCTTCACGCGAGGCCCGCTCGTGCGTCTACGGGTCAACTCGATCAACGCGGCCACGCGAGCGCTTCGTGCCGCTCTTGCGCGGCCGCGCGACGCTGTCCCAAGGCGGTTCGTCCCCGAATGCCGCCACGAGATGATCGATCAGGCTTCGAACCTTCAGCGGCATGTGGCGCGCGCTCGGATAAACCGCCTGAATCACCAGTTCGGACGTGCTGTATTCGGGCAGCAAAGCGACGAGGTGCCCCTGCGCGATCTGCTCTCCGAACACGAATGTCGGACCGTAGACGATGCCTGCGCCTGCAAGCGCCGCATCAAGCAGCATCTGCGTATTGTTTGCCGCCATCCGGCAAGGGCCATCGATGACGTGCGCACGGCCCTTCGCATCGACCAGCGTCCAGTCTCCAACGGAAACGGCCTCGCTGAACGTGAGCCGCGGCGCCTGCCGCAGATCGTGCGGCGTACGCGGCGTACCGTACCGCTCCAGATACGCCGGTGACGCACAGATCACCATTCGGCACGGCGCAAGGCGCCGCGCAACAAGTCCTGAATCGGGCAGGCGTCCAATTCGTATCGCCACGTCGACGCCCGCTTCGAGCAGATCGACATAACGGTCGCTCAACGACACTTCGACGTTGACGTGCGCATGCGCTTCCAGATAGCGCGCCAGAACCTTGCCAAGATGCATTGCGCCGAACGTGACGGGGGCCGCAATACGCAGCACACCGCGGGTCGTTCCTTGCGCGTCGCTGGCTTCGCGGTTGGCCTCGTCCCAAGCGTGCAGAATCTGTTTGCAGCGCTCGTAATAGCGCGCGCCGATATCAGTGAGACTCAGGCGGCGCGTGGTGCGGTGGAGCAGCCTCGCGTTGAGTTCCGACTCGACGGCACTCACGTACTTGCCCGCCATCGCGGCGGATAAACCAAAGCGTCGCGCGGCCGCGGCAAGGCTGCCTTCCTCGACCGCGGCGACGAATACTCCCAGGGCAGTCAGCCGGTCCATTCGTTCCTCGATTCGATCGCATCGTGACGGGAGCCGTGAGCATAAACCAGTCGCCGCGTGGGACAAAGGCGCAATGAACGAAGGGACAGCGTCAATAGCGGCGCGGCCTCAGCAATTCCGACAGGCCCACGCGATGCAGCATCTCGGCCCTCAGCCGGTCGAGCACGGCGAAGCCTACGTCCGCGCCGTCTTGCGTCGGGTCCACGTGCACGCGGAACGGCCGCTGACCGAACGGCGCGTTCACGATATCGACCAATGCCTGAGCGACGAGCGCCACGTCGGCGTGCGGCGGTACGATCGCGGCGAAGGCCTTCTGGATACGCTCGCCCAGCCCCGCGTTCGGTCCGCTCTCATAGGCCTCGAGCACCTGTTCGTCGGCAGGACGGCCGGCATGCGCGAAGTGATTCGTGCCGGAGGTGAAAGCGCCCGGCACCACGATCGAAGTCTCGATACCCCAGCCCGATAGCTCGCGCGCGTATTGAACCGCGATCGAATCCATCGCCGCTTTCGCCGCGAAATAAGGCGCGAGATACGGCGGTGTGCCGCCCGCCGAACTGCTGCTCGACACCCATACGAGCAGGCCGCGCTTCTGCTTGCGCATCTGCGGCAGCACCGCTCGATTCACGCGCTGCGTACCGAGCACGTTGATGTCGTAAAGCTCAGCGTATTGCTCCGGCGTGAACGCCTCTGCGGGTCCAAAGGCCATGTGGCCCGCGTTATGAACGATGACGTCGATGCGGCCCTGCTCGCGAGTCACCTGCGCAATGCCCGCGTCCACGGACGCCTGCGAAAGCACGTCGAGTTCGACAGTGCGCAGATCGACACCGTGCTCCGACGAGAACTGCGCCATCTGCCCGACGACGGGGGCGTTGCGCCCCGCCGTGTCGCGCATCGACGCGTAGACAATGTGGCCGGCTCTTGCCAGCGCTTCGGCGCTCAGGCGTCCAAAGCCGCTCGATGCGCCAGTCACGACGATGACGTGTTTCATGTTGGCTCCTTTGATTTGCGACGGGTTCGAATGAAGGGAAGTGGCTCGGCGTTAAACGATGCCGCCGTTCACACGCAGCGTTTGGCCGTCGATCCAATCGGCCGCGCTGCTCACGAGAAACGCCACCACCGACGAGATGTCCTCGGGTTGACCCAGACGTTCGAGCGGCGGCATCTTCGCGAGCCGCTCGACCTGCTCGGGTGTCTTGTCCTTGAGAAAGAGTTCGGTGGCCGTGGGTCCGGGCGCGACCGCATTCACGGTGATGTTGCGGCCGCGCAATTCCTTCGCGAAGATGTTCGTCATCGTTTCGACCGCGGCTTTCGTGGCGGCGTAGACGGAATAGCCCGGCGTGGCGAGTTCCTTGATGCTGCTGCCGAAATTGACGATGCGCCCGCCGCTGCGCAGCTTCTTCGCGGCCACGCGCAACGTGTTGAACGTGCCCTTCAGGTTGATGGCGACGAGCCGGTCGAACAGCGTGTCGTCGGTATCGGCCAACGGCACGAGGCCCGGCTGCATGATGCCGGCGTTGTTCACGACGATATCGACGCCGCCGAACAACGTGATGGCCTGGTCGAACATCGCGGCAACCTGGGCCGGCACGGCCACGTCGGCTTGAACGGCGGCAGCGCGACCGCCTGCGGCTTCGATCTCGGCGACAACTGCTTGTGCGTCGGCCGCGCGGCCCGCGTAATTCACGACGACGGCGATGCCGTCCGCGGCGAGGCGCTTCGCGATGGCTGCGCCGATGCCGCGCGAGGCGCCGGTGACAATTGCGACCTTCGATGCAAGCTTGACTGCGTTGGTGCTGATTTGTGTGCTCATGGTGGTTCTCCGTTCGGGTGGGTAGTGACGCGATGGGTTCATCATCGTCCCGACCTGCCTACGACGGAAGCCGTATAGCCGTCATATCGCTTATACTCAACGCGTATGACCCTCTTCAACGACCTTACCCTGCTGCGAACCTTCGTCGCCATCGTGGGGAGCGGCAGCATCTCCGCGGCGGCGCGCAAGCTACACCTGAGTCAGCCCACGCTGAGCCGTCAGTTGCGCGCGCTCGAAGACCGGTGCGGCGCACCGCTGCTGCGCCGTGACACGCACCGCATGAGTCTCACCGACATGGGGCATCAATTCCTCGCGGACGCACAGGCGCTACTCGCGCTCGCAGAGGAATCCGAACAGCGGCTGCGCAACGACCAGAGCGAATTGAGCGGCAATATCCACATGTTCTCGACCATCGACTTCGGTCAGTCCGCCGTGAGCCGGCTCATCAGCAGCTTCATTCAGGCGCATCCAGGCGTGCGCATCGAACTGGGCTATTCGAACCGGCCGCTGCACATGATCGAGGAAGGCTGCGACGTAGGCATCCTGGCGGGCACGCTGACCGACGATCGCGTGGTGGCCCGCTCGCTCGGCGAGATCGCGCGATACGTCGTCGCGTCGCCGTCGTTTCTGAAGGATCACAAGATTCGCGGCACGCCGGAATCGCTCGGCAAGCTGCCGTGGATCGCGCTGTCCAGCCGGCAGTTCGGCGGTTCGCGAGACGTCACGCTGCACTCGGGCAATGCGACGCACACGCTACAGATCGAGCCCGTGTTCGTGACAGAAGGCGTAACGAGCATTCGCGAATCGGTGCGCATGGGACTCGGCATCGCGGTGTTGCCGGAATGGCTTGTTGAGGAAGACCTGCTCTCGGGACGACTCGTGCGAATTCTGCCGAAGTGGCATGCGAAGCCTCTTCCCGCGCAGATCATTTTCCCGGTGCAACGCCGGCTGCCGTTTCGCGTGAGGGCGTTTATCGAGTTTGCGACGGAATATATGCGGACGGTTTTGAAGCCGACGGACAACAAGCGCTAACGTGGCGAATCCCGGTGTGGCGCGCTCGTCGATGCGCGCAACGCAGCATGCGAAGTCACCCGCGCGTCATTCGCCGCAAGCGCATCACGTGCAACCGGTGGCTGAGGCCCTTGAACATGCTGCGCTCGTGCGGGTCGCCGAAATGCAGCAGCACGGTGCAGCGGACACGGGACGGCGCGCCGGCCTGGTTCGCATGCAGCGAACGCATACCCCAGAAAAAGTACAGATTCCCCGGCGTCAACGTGACGACCTTCGCCGACAGCCATTTCTGGACAAACGCTAAACGCCACACGGGCGCGAGCAGCTTTTCGATCAATAGCTTTTCGAGAATGTTCACCATCGACGATCGCCTTGCATTGCGCAAGTTCGGAAACATCACGAGATGGCCCGGCGGCTCGCCCGGGTCGCACGGAATCAATACCGGCAGCAGGATCGAGACGACATACGAGTCGTAGTGAAAGTTGCACGAGTGACGCCGCCCCTGCTCACCAGCCAGTACGCGCATGACGGGCAAGATCCGGTCGCTGGGCGGCGACACACCCATCTTGAGCATATAAAGCTGGCGTACCAGGGCGAGCAGTTCGACGTCGTCGAAAAGTGGGCCCAGGCAGGTATTCACGCACCACGCCGCGCCGTTGAAGGCGAAGTATTTGAAGCCGTTCTGTTCGATCAGTTCGGATACCGTGCGGCGCAGCTTTGCCAGTACGGACGCCGACACAACGTCGTTCAGCACGCCGAACCCGGATTCGTCCATCGACACGGCGAGCGCGCGAGCGCTCTGCGCGCTTATAGGCCCGAACGCGCCGGAGGGTGCTCCATCATTCGACACATTCATCGCAGCTCTCTCTGGATGATTGGGAATATCGTCCACGCGCTACAGAACGCACGCTAAAGAAAAAATATGTCGTATTCCGTGCGCCCGCGTACAGTGATCGAAATAATGAAGGCGCTTAAAAAACGCTTTAAATCCGTTTCATCGGATAAACAAACACTCGGTCAGATTGACACAAATCAATAGCAGCAGCGCGGGCGTCGAATAGGTTCCGATAGCGCAGAACGAACCAGTCACCACCACGCACGGGGAAGCGAACATGAACAGGCGTACTTTCTTCCTCGGCGCGGGGGGCGGCTTGATGCTGGCTGCCGGCGCGACGGCGTGGATGTCGTCCACGGGATCGATGGCCGATTACGACGCCTACGCAGGGCGCCTGCGTGCAGCGCCCGTTGTGCCGCCCAACATGCGCGACGTCATCCGCTACGCCACGCTTGCCGCCAACAGCCACAACACGCAGCCCTGGCGGTTTCGCGTCGGCGACCGGTTCATTGAGATTGCGCCGGATGTTTCGCGCCGAACGCCCGCGGTCGACCCCGACGATCATCATCTGTTCGTGAGCCTCGGATGCGCGGCGGAAAACCTCGCTATCGCGGCGACCTCGCTGGGATGGCCCGGGGAACTCCAGATCGCGCCGGACGGAGACCTCATACGCTATGCCTTCGTCAAGGGGCCGATGATCGCGAGTCCGCTCTACGCAGCCATTCCGAAACGGCAATCCACCCGCGCCGAATACGACCGACGCTCCGTTCCTGCCGCGCACCTTGCGCTCCTGGAACAAACGGCCGACACCTCCAGCGTTCATCTGGCTATCCTGACCCATCGCATGGATATCGACCGAATGAAGGAACTCGTGGTTGCCGCCAACAGCGCTCAAATGGCGGACATGGCGTTCATGCGGGAGTTGAAGCGGTGGATCCGGTTCAACCCACGCAGTGCCATGACGTCAGGCGATGGCCTTTTTTCGGCGGCAAGCGGCAACACGGCGCTGCCGGACGCCATTGGACGGTTCGCGTTCGAGCGGTTCTTCAACGCGCGCAGCGAAAGCGACAAATACGCACGTCAGGTCGATTCTTCAGCCGGCGTCGCCGTGTTTGCCGGCGACCGCGAAGACAAGGCGCATTGGATCAGGGTGGGCCGCGCTTGCCAGCGCTTCGCATTGACTGCGACGAGCCTCGGCATCAAGGTGGCCTTCATCAATCAACCTGTTGAAGTGGCGCGGTTCCGTCCTGAGTTGGCGGCTCTTGTCGGGATGGCCGGGCGCCGCCCCGACATCGTCCTGCGCTTTGGCTACGGGCCGACGCTGCCGTTTTCTCCCCGCCGGCCCGTGGAAGCGGTGCTGACTCGATAACGCGAGGGATGGGAAGCGGCCGGCGCAGCGGCATCACGCAAGGTCGCGTGAAAGCACGGCAGCCGCGTGTGAGGCCTGCTCGAACCTCACGCCCCTCTCACCACCCCGATACTCAACGGCTCCGCGCCCGCCACGATCGCCAGCAAACGGTCCACGTTTGGATGTGCCCCAGGCCGCTTGCGTGCGTCCTCGGTGTGTTCGGCGAATACGGCGAGTCCGTGCTCGGCGGCCCTGGCGTCCAGCGTGCCGAACACCGTTTGCAGGTAGTGGTAGACGGCCACCGATCCCTGCTTGCCGGGCACGTTGTCGATGCTGGCCACCACCGCGCCCTTGCCGTCGATCAGATCGATGCGCGTGATGCCTTCAATGCCCGGCAGGCGGGCGAGGTTGTCCTTGAATACGTTGCCTGGTTGAATCACTGACTACACTCCGTGGGTCTGAAAATTCGAAACGGATGAGGGAATATCGGGCAGCGAGCTCTCACTGCGCCGCGCGCGGCGCCAGCGCCCGCAGCACGTCGCGCCAGCTTACGATTCCCACGGGCCGCATGCCGTCGCGCACGATGGGAATGCACGACACGCCCTTCTCGAGAAATATCTCGACGGCCGCTGAAACGTCCGCGTCCGGGCCCAGCGTCACGGGCTTGCGGCCCATGATCTGGTGCACGCGCCGGTTCAGCGTCGCCACGTCGCGCGGCGCCTCCACCACGCTGTCGATGAACGGGCTTAGCGCGCGCAGCAGGTCGCGGTCCGAGACAACGCCCTGCAATTCGCCGTCTTCCACCACGAGCACGTGATGAAACTTCGCCGAATCGAAGATGTGTTTGACGGTCGCGAGGGTGTCGTCGAAGCTCACCGTCACGACGCGTGTGGTCATGATTTCCCTGATTTCCATGAGTGGTCCCCTGTGCCGCCGATGCTCGCCGCGCCTCTAGCCGTGCGGGCGCATCGCGATGGCGCGAATAATAGCGCGTTCCGGGGCGGCTCAAACAGGTCGCGTTCCAGAAAGAAACACGTGGCGCGATGTCGATTCCCGCCCGGCTCGTTCGTCGTCCATGAGAAGCGGCCGATCGAATCCGTCGACGCCGCACTCCCTGAACCCGACACGGTGAACCGCCATGCCCCTGGAACTCTATGCCCACCCCTTTTCGTCTTATAGCCAGAAGGCGTTGATCGCGCTCTACGAGAACGGCACGCCCTTCGAATGGCGCCCGCTCGGGCCCGAGCATCCCGAGAACGGGCAAACGCTTGCCACGCTCTGGCCGATGCGGCGCTTTCCGCTGCTGGTGGACGGCGAGCGCGTCGTCACAGAAGCCAGCATCATCATCGAGTACCTGCAGCTCAACTATTCCGGCCCCGTGCGCCTCTTGCCCGACGACCCGCACGCGGCGCTGGAGGTGCGCGGCATGGACCGCTTCTTCGACAACTACGTTTCCACGCCGCAGCAGAGAATCGTCTACGACAGCCTGCGGCCGGAGGCGGAGCGCGATCCGCGCGGCGTGACGGACGCGCGCGCGATGCTCGATACGGCGTACGCCTGGCTCGACAAGGTCATGGCAGAACGCGAATGGGCCACGGGCGACGCGTTCAGTCTTGCGGACTGCGGCGCCGCGCCTTTCCTGTTCTACGCGGACTGGACGCATCGCATCAATGCGTCGTTCGCGAACGTGATCGCCTACCGGAAACGGCTGCTCGCGCGGCCGTCGTTTGCGCGCGCGGTTGAAGACGCGCGTCCGTACCGGCCGCTGTTTCCGCTCGGCGCACCGGATCGCGATTGAAGAGGGAGAGAGAACGTGCGACCGCCGCGCGCCAGGACACGAGCGCGGGCGGCAGCCACGAACCAGAAAGCGGGATAGCCTGGAAGGCAGAAATCCGGAACGGCGGCAAAACAACAATCAACGCCGGTTCGACCCCGACACCACATCGATCCATACCGCGAGCACGAGGATGGTGCCCTTCACGATCATCTGCCAGTACGCATCCACGTCGAGCATCGACATGCCGTTGTCGAGGCTCGCCATCACGAGCGCACCGATCAGCGCGCCGTAGACAGTGCCCGAGCCGCCGCGCATCGAAGTACCGCCGATGAAGCACGCCGCGATCGCATCGAGTTCGCCCATCGAACCCGCCGAAGGCGATCCCGCCGCGAGCCGTGCGGTGTTCACGATCCCGCCGAACGCGCACATCAGGCCCATCAGCGCGAAGATGGCGAGCTTCACGCGATCGGTGTTCACGCCCGAGAGCCGCGTGGCCTCCAGGTTGGACCCCACCGCATAGATGCGCCGGCCGAACACGGTCTGCGTGGCGATCCACGTAAAAATGCCGAGCAAAGCAAGCAGCAGCAGCACCGGCACCGGAATACCGCCGTACTGGTCGAGCATGGCGACGAACGCGAGCAGCACGGCGCCCGCCGCGACCACCTTGGTCACGTCCTGCCACATCGGCACCACGGCAAGCTGATAGTGCTGCCGATTGCGCCGGTTGCGCACCGTGAGCAGCGCCACCACGGCGAACAGCACGACCGCGAGCGTATCGCCCACCACGCGCGGCAGGTAGCCCTGGCCGATGAACACGAGGTTGTCGGAAACGGGCGCGATGGTGGAGCCGCCCGTGATGCCGAGCAGGATGCCGCGATACGCGAGCATGCCGCCCAGCCCCACGATGAACGACGGCACGCGCCGCCACGTGGACCACCAGCCGTTGAACATGCCCACCAGCACGCCGAGCACCATCACGGCGGGCACGGTCGCGGCCACGGGCCAGTGGTGATTCACGTCGAGAATCGCAGCCACGCCGCCCAGCAGACCGAGCAGCGATCCGACGGAAAGGTCGATCTCGCCCGCGATAATGACGAACACCATGCCGCACGCGAGCATGCCCGTGATCGACATCTGCCGAAGCAGGTTCGAGACGTTGCGCGGCGTGACGAACGCACCGTGCGTGAGCACCGAGAAGAAAATCCAGATGGCTGCCACCGCGAGCAGCAGCGCGAGCACCTTGTAGCGCGCGAACAGTTGCTTGATGCGTTCGGCGCCATACGGCGACGGCGCGGGCGATGAAGTGAGGTCGGGAGTCATGCTGCACTCGCTCCGGTATGAGTGATGAACGGACCGGCGCCGGCCGCTTCGGCTGGGCGCCGCGCGGGCTGAATGGCCGCGGTGAGAATGCGTTCCTGCGTGAGGCCGTCGTTGACGAAATCGCCGCGCAACTCGCCTTCGCCGATCACCAGCACGCGGTCGCTGATGCCCAGCACTTCGGGCAGCTCCGACGACACCATCACGATCGCCATGCCGCGCTTCGCGAGTTCGAAGATGAGCCGGTAGATCTCGTACTTGGCGCCCACGTCCACGCCGCGCGTGGGCTCGTCGAGAATCAGCACCTTCGGCTCGGTCATCAGCATCTTCGTGAGCACGGCCTTCTGCTGATTGCCGCCGGAAAGGCTCGCAATAGAGAGCATCGGGTGCGCCGTGCGGATCGACAAGCGCCGGATCTGCGCGTTGATGGCGTCGAGTTCGGCTGCGGCGTCGATGCGCCCGCGCTTTACAAAGCGTTCCAGCACCGCAAGCGTGATGTTGTGCCCCACGCCGAGCGCGGGCACGATGCCGTGGCGTTTGCGGTCCTCGGGCACCATCGCGATGCCGGCGCGAATCGCGTCGAGCGGCGAGCGCACCTTGAGCGGCTTGCCTTCGAGTATCACGGTGGCGCTGCTCGTGCCCGGATATGCACCGAACACGGCCTGCATGAGCTCGGTGCGCCCCGCGCCCACCAGACCCGCCACGCCCACGATCTCGCCGCGCCGCACCGCGAACGACACGTCGTCCACGCGCTTTCTGCGCGGGTTGGTGACGTCGAAGCACGTGACGTTGCGCGCCTCGAACACGACCTCGCCCACCGCATGTTCTTCACACGGAAAGAGCTGCGTGATCTCGCGGCCCACCATCATCTGGATGATGCGTTCGGTGGTGAGCGTGCTCATGGGCGCCGTGCCCACATGCCGGCCGTCGCGGATCACCGTGATGGTGTCGCACACGGCCTCCACTTCGTCGAGCTTGTGCGAGATGTAGACGCATGCCACGCCGCGCCGCTTCAGGTCGCGCACGATGTCGAGCAGGATGCGCGTTTCCGACGCCGTGAGCGACGACGACGGCTCGTCCAGAATCAGCAGCTTCGCGCGCTTGTTGAGCGCCTTCGCGATCTCGATGAGCTGCTGGTGGCCGCCGCCGTAGTTCATGACGGGCTGCGCCACGTTGATGCCTTCTATGTTGAGGCTGCGCAGCAGTTCGTCGGCACGTTGATACATAGCCGCATAGTTCATGCGACCGCCCGGCAGCGTGATTTCGTTGCCGAGGAAGATGTTCTCGGCCACCGAAAGCTCGGGTACGAGCATGAGTTCCTGGTGGATGATGACGATGCCCGCGTGCTCCGTATCGCGCACGTTCGCGGCTTTGAGCGGCTTGCCTTCCCAAAGGATCTCGCCTTCCCATGTGCCGTGCGGATACACGCCCGAAAGCACCTTCATGAGCGTCGATTTGCCGGCGCCGTTCTCGCCGCACAGGCCGACGCATTCGCCGGCATGCACGGTGAGATCGATACCCGACAGCGCCTTGACGCCCGAGAAAGCCTTGACGATGCCGCGCATCGTCAGCAGTGGTTGCTCCATTCGCTTTTGCCTCACTGAGGGGATACGACAGCAGCATCAGGCTCGCTGCAGGCACGCAACGGCGCGCCTGCAGCGAGTGCCTGCCCCCTGCCCGCTTATTGCCTTGCTTATTGGCTCGCGAGTTGTGCCTGCGTATAGAAGCCGTCCTTCACCACCACATCGACGTTGCTCTTCGTGAGCAGCGTGGGTTGCAGCAGGACCGTATCCACCTTCTTCTTGCCGTTGTCGTACTGCGCGTTGTACGCGGGCTTTTCGCCCTTCGCGAGTTGCACGGCGAGCTTCGCGGCTTCGCCTGCAATCAGCTTGAGCGGCTTGTAGACCGTCATGGTCTGCGTGCCCGCGATCACGCGCTTCACGGCGGCAAGATCCGCGTCCTGGCCCGAGACGGGCACCTTGCCCGCCAGGTGTTGCGCGGCCAGTGCCTGGATCGCGCCGCCCGCGGTGCCGTCGTTCGAGGCGACCACGGCGTCGATCTTGTTGTTGTTCGCGGTGAGCGCGTCTTCCATGATGCGCAGCGCGGTGGACGCGCTCCACTCCGGCACCCACTGCTGGCCCACCACCTTGATGTCACCGCGATCGATAGCGGGCTTCAACACCTTGAGCTGCCCTTCGCGCAGCATCTTCGCGTTGTTGTCGGTGGGGGCGCCGCCCAGCAGGAAGTAGTTGCCCTTCGGCTTCGCGTTATAGACGCCCTGCGCCTGCAGTTCGCCCACCTTCTCGTTGTCGAACGAGATGTAGGCGTCCACGTCGGCATCCAGAATCAGGCGGTCGTACGACACCACCTTGATGCCGGCCTTCTTCGCTTCGGCCACCACGTTGCCGAGCGTCTTCGAGTTGAACGGCACGATCACGATCACGTCGACGCCGCGCGAAATCAGGTTTTCGATCTGCGAGATCTGGCGCTCTTCGCTCGCATCCGCGGACTGCACGGAAACGGTGGCGCCCAGCTTCTGCGCGGCGGCCACGAAGTAGTCGCGGTCGCGCGACCAGCGCTCCACGCGCAGATCGTCGATGCAGAAGCCGATTTCGGGATGGTCTTTGCTCGCATGCGCAAGCGGTGCGACGAGCGACAGGCTCGCGGCCA
Source organism: Paraburkholderia kururiensis JCM 10599 = LMG 19447 (assembly GCF_003986935.1). Classification (GTDB taxonomy): domain Bacteria; phylum Pseudomonadota; class Gammaproteobacteria; order Burkholderiales; family Burkholderiaceae; genus Paraburkholderia; species Paraburkholderia kururiensis. Next base: position 223,909 of record NZ_RJZE01000009.1, read on the forward strand.
TGACGGTGCATAGCAGCGAAGCCAGAACGGAACGACGGGTAGCACGCAGTACGGGTTTCATGTCTCACTCCTGTTTATGGTCGTTGATGTAATGCCGTCTTGCGGCGCCGCGCGGCCCTTCGCGCGACGCGTTACTGCTTCTTCACTGCTGCGGTGGTTATGCCGTCGCGGCGAACACCGGCTCCAGCGCGCGATACAACGCACGAAACACGGGCCGGCGCGTGTCGCTGTACCAGGCATGGCGGCTCGCGTTGGGCTCGCGCACCGCGGTAACGGGCGGCGTGGGACACACCGCTTCGAGCGACGCACCCGGCTCCACGGCGAGATGCGCGAGGCGCGCCGCGCCCAGCGCCGGACCCACCTCGCCGCCCGCGCGCAACGTGAGCGTGCGGCCCGCGATGTCGGCGAGCATCTGCGTCCAGTACGGGCTGCGCGAACCGCCGCCCACCAGCGTGATCTCGTCGGGCACGAGGCCGGCCGCATGCAAGGCATCCATGCCGTCGAGCAGCGCGAACCCGACGCCTTCCAGCGTGGCGTTGGCGAGGTCGGCGCGGTTCGTGTCGGGTGTCATGCCGTGATACACGCCGCGCGCGTTCACGTTGTTCCAGGGCGTGCGTTCACCGCTCAGATAGGGCAGGAACCAGGGGTGCGCACGGCTTGCATGCGCCTCGGCATCGGCGAGCAGCGCGGCTACGTCGGCGTAGCCCGTCAGGCGCGCGCAGAAGTCGAGACAGCCCGCCGCATTGAGCATCACGGACATGAGATGCCACGTGCGCGGCAACGCATGACAGAAGCTATGCACGGCCGACGCCGGGTTCGCGAGAAAACCGTCCGACACCGCGAAATAGACGCCGGACGTACCCAGCGACAGCATGGCCTGCCCCGGTTTCACGATGCCCACGCCCACGGCGCCCGCGGCGTTGTCGCCGCCGCCCGCCGCCACCGGCACTTCGCGCAGCCCCCATGCGCGCGCAAGCTCGGGCGTGAGCGTGCCCGTCACGCGATTGCCTTCGAACACGTCCGGCATCTGCTCGCGCGAAAGCCCGCAGGCCGCGAGCAGCACGTCGCTGTAATCGCGCTTCGCCACGTCGAGCCAGAGCGTGCCCGCTGCATCGGAGGGATCGGTTGCGAAGCCGCCCGTAAGGCGATAGCGCAGATAGTCCTTCGGCAGGAGCACTTTCGCGATACGCGCAAAGCAATCGGGCTCGTGCTTGCGCACCCACAGCAGCTTGGGCGCCGTGAAACCGGGCATCGCGAGGTTGCCTGCGATCTGATGCAACTGCGGCACCGCGGCTTCGAGTTCGACGCATTCGGTATCCGAGCGGCCGTCGTTCCAGAGAATCGCGGGGCGCAGCACGTCGCCGTTCGCATCCAGCAGCGTGGCGCCGTGCATCTGGCCCGTGAGCCCGATGGCTTCGATGCCGGCGCGCTCGATGCCGGCTGCCTGCGCCTGCGCGAGCAGGTCTTCCATCGCCGCGGTAGTCGCGGCCCACCAGTCGTGCGGCGACTGCTCGGACCAGCGCGGCTGCGGTCGCGACACGGCGAGCGCATGCGTCGCCGTGCAGCGCACGTGCCCGTCGCGGTCGAGCAGCACGGCCTTTACGCCCGACGTGCCGAGGTCGATGCCGATGAACATGGTGTCTCGCCCAGTGTCTTGTTTTGCCGCGCGGGTTGCGCCTGATTCGCTTGAAGATCGCGTTCGGACAGACTCAACGCACGCCGTAGATGGCCTGGTTCACGATGTTCTCGAGCTGCTCCTGGCGCCCGCTCACGTGTACGGGATGAATGCCGCGCTGCTGCGCCTCGGCCGCGAGGCTTTGCAGCGTGTAGCCGCCCGAGAGAATCTTGCGGCCGAACTCCGTGTCCCAGCCCGCGTAGCGTTGCTGCCTGAACTGTTCGAGCCGGTCATTCTCCACGAGCGCCGCCGCGCGTTCCAGCGCGAGCGCGAGCAGGTCGATGGCGCCCACGTGGCCGTAAAACAGGTCTTCGGCGTCCACGCTCTGGCGGCGCACCTTCGAGTCGAAGTTCATGCCGCCCGTGGTGAATCCACCATGACGCAGGATCTCGTAGAACGCGAGCGTCATTTCTTCGACGCTGTTGGGGAACTGGTCCGTGTCCCAGCCGTTCTGCGGGTCGCCGCGGTTCGCATCCACGCTGCCGAAAATGCCGAGCGCGAACGCCATCGCAATTTCGTGATGGAACGAGTGGCCCGCGAGCGTGGCGTGATTCGCCTCGATGTTCACGCGAATTTCGTTCTGCAATCCGTACTGGGTGAGAAAGCCGTGCACCGTGGCCACGTCGTAGTCGTACTGGTGCTTGGTGGGTTCCTGCGGCTTCGGCTCGATGAGGAGCGTGCCCTTGAAGCCGATACGGTGCTTGTGCTCCACCACCATGTTGAGAAAGCGCGCGAACTGCTCGCGTTCGCGCACGAGGTCGGTGTTGAGCAGCGTGTCGTAGCCTTCGCGGCCGCCCCACAGCACGTAGTTGTCGCCGCCCAGCTTGTGCGTGGCGTCGAGCGCGTGGCTCACCTGGGTCGCGGCATACGCGAACATCTCGGGGTTCGGGTTCGTCGCGGCGCCCGCGGCGTAGCGCGGATGCGAGAACAGGTTGGCCGTGCCCCACAGCAGCTTCATGCCGCTGTCCTGCTGCTTGCGCGCAAGGTAGTCGGTCATGCGCGCGAAGTTCTCTACATAGTCGCGAATGTTCTCGCCTTCGGGCGCGACGTCGGTGTCGTGGAACGTGTAGTACGGCACGCCGAGCTTCGTGAAGAACTCGAAGGCGTGGTCGGCCTTTTGCTGCGCGCGCTCCATGGCGTCGCCCGGTTGCTGCCACGGGCGGTGAAAGGTGCCTTGCCCGAAGATGTCGACGCCGGGCCACACGAAGGTGTGCCAGTAGCAGACGGCGATGCGCAGATGCTCTTCCATCGTCTTGCCGAGCACGCGCTTCTCGCGGTTGTAATGGCGATAGGCGAGCGAATGCTCGGACTGCGGACCTTCGTAACGGACGGGCGGGATGTGCTCGAAGTAGGACATGGCGTCTCCATTGTCATGTTGCGCCGCAGCGGTTACAGCAGGTGCGGCACGGCGCGCGTTGGGCATGACGTGGACATGCCGTGGGCGCCGTTCGATAAGGTGCGGCCATGCTGCCAGCGCAGGCCCGCCGCCGACAATTGCGAAATTTCACAGCGCCCGTGATGTTTCCCGCCAAACGCCATCGCCATGTTCGGCACGAATGCGCAAGACGCCTAAAATAGCCAGACGCTTAAAACCGCCGGACGCTTCGTTTGTTCCTGCCGGGCAGGCAGGTCAACCGGTAAGGCGAAACCAGGAACCGGACAAAGACAGGAGACAAGGGTGAGCCGCGCGCTGTGCTTCAGTTCGCGCCGTGCCCATCCACCATCATGCCGAGCACGATCCGACACCCGACGCCCCAGAAGACGCACCGCATCGCGCTGCTGTTCAATGCGAACAAGGTGTACGACCGCGAGATCATCACAGGCATTGGCGACTATCTGCGCTCCACGCGTGTGGCGTGGGATCTCTTTCTGGAAGAAGACTTTCGCTGCCGCCTCGCGGGCATCGAGCACTTCGACGGCGACGGCATCATCGCGGACTTCGACGACCCGGCCGTCTGCGAAGTGCTCGCGGACTGCACGCTGCCGCTCGTCGCGGTGGGCTCGTCGTATGAAGACGCTGCCCAGTACCCGCCGAATCTGCCGTACATCGCCACCGACAACGCCAAGCTCATCTCGCTCGCCGTCAACCACCTGCTGGGCGCGGGGTTGCAGCACATGGCCTGCTACAGCCTGCCCGAGTCGCCCACCAACCGCTGGGCGCAGCAGCGCGAACTCGCCTTCGAGCGGCTCGCGCAGGCCGAAGGCATGGAAGCGGAAATCTATCGCGGCCTGACCACCAGCGCGCCGGACTGGAACCACGCCACCGAGCAACTGGCCGCGTGGCTCGAACGCCTGCCGAAGCCCGTCGGCATTCTCGCCGTCACGGATGCCCGCGCGCGGCACCTGCTCCAGGCGTGTCTGATCGCGGGCATTCCGGTGCCCGAGGAAGTGGCGATCATCGGCATCGACAACGATCCGCTCACGCGCACGCTGACGCGCATCCAGCTTTCGTCAGTAATTCAGGGCACCGAAGAGATGGGCCGCACCGCCGCGCACCTGCTGCACAAGATGCTGCACGGCGCGCGCTTTCCGGGCCACCGCGTGCTCGTGCCGCCGGTGGGCATCAACGTGCTCGAATCGACGAAGTACCAGCCGCTCGCGAGCCAGTACGTGAAGCGCGCGCGCCATTTCATCCGGCAGTACGCGTGCCAGGGCATTCGCACCGAACAGGTGGCCGACCACGTGGGCGTGTCGCGTTCTTCGCTGGAGGAATATTTTCGGCGTGAGATGCAGTGCACGGTGCACCAGGAGATACTGCGCTACAAGCTCGACGCGGCCAAGGCGATGCTCGTGAAGGGCGATGCATCGAGCGCGGAAGTGGCCGTGCGTTGCGGGTTCACGTCGCTGCAGTACATGTATGCCGTGTTCCGCCGCGAACTGGGCTGCACGCCGCGCGAGTATCAGGAACGCGCGAGGTCCGCGGTGGCGCCATAACCGCCATAACCGCCATAAGGGCCATAAGGGCCATACAGGGCCGCCCTGTCATTGCAACCGTCCGTCCCTGTCTTATCCGAATCTGCAGACTCCATGATCCGAACCGCGCAACTGACTTCCGAACCCTGGGGCACGCTGCCCGACGGCGAGCCGGTCACGCTCTTCACGCTGCGCAACGCGCACGGCATGAAGGTGGCCATCAGCGACCTGGGCGCCACGCTCGTCTCGTGGCACGTGCCCGACCGCACTGGCCGCCTAGGCGACATCCTGCTCGGCCACGACACGCCCGCCGAATATCTCGCGAGCGGCGCCTACATGGGCGGGCTCGTGGGCCGCTGGGCCAACCGCATCGCCAACGCGCGCTTCACGCTGGACGGCATCGAATACGCGCTCGACCGCAACGAGGGCAACAACCTGCTGCACGGCGGCTCGCACGGCTTTCATCGGGCGATGTGGGACGTGACGGAAGACGGCGACGCGCTTGTCATGCGCCTCGATTCGCCCGAAGGCGACGCCGGATTTCCGGGCAACGTGAGCGTGCAGGTGCGCTACACGTTCGACGACGACGGCACGCTCACCCTCGACTACGAGGCGCTCACCGACGCGCCCACGCCGCTCAACCTCACGAGCCACGGCTACTTCAACCTCACGGGCCAGCCCGGCACGGACATTCGCGGCCACGTGATGACGATCGACGCCGACGCGTTCTTCGAAGTGAACGCGGAGCTGATTCCCATCGAGCGCGCCGACGTGGCGGGCAATGCGTTCGACTTTCGTCATAGCGCACCGCTGGGCGCGCGGCTCGACTGGCCGCATGCGCAGCTGGCCCGCGCGGGCGGCTTCGACCATTGCTACATCCTGCGCGAGCCCGCGGGCGCGGGCGCCGACGCGAATGCATTCACGGTGCGCGAGGTGGCGCGCGCCTACGACCCGGGCAGCGGGCGCGAACTCGTCGTGTCCACCAACGAGCGCGGACTGCAGTTCTATACGGGCAACTATCTGGAAGGCGAGCCGGGGCGCAACGGCACGGTGTATCGGCGGCACGCGGGCCTGTGTCTGGAGGCCGCGGCGTTTCCCAACGAGATCAACATGGAAAGCAGCGAGCGCGTCGTGCTGCGGCCCGGCGAGACGTATCGGCAGACCACCCGGTATCGCGTGGGCGTGGCGGACTGACGCGAAGACTGAGCCGCGCAAGAACCGCGGCCGCGCACGCCACCCGGCATGGCGTGTCTCAACGTCCCGCGCCCGCGGACCAGGTGGATTCCGCGTCCGCTTCCGAGATTGCCGGCCCCTGCCCCGCGCCCCACCCGTCCTTCTTGCGCTTGCGCTTGGCGTCGTACATCGCGGCGTCGGCGAGGCGCAGGACGGCGTCGATGTTCGTGGCGTCGTCCGGCACGGTCGCCATGCCGATACTCGCGCCCACCTGCGCCGTGATGCCCGGCGCGAGCTCGAACGGCTTCGCGATCTCGCGCGCCATGGCGTGGGCGAACTGGTGTGGGCCGTTCTTGCCCGGGAACGCGGCGCCGTCGTCGAGAATCACGAATTCGTCACCGCCAAGGCGCGCCACGAGCGCGTGCTTGCCTGCCAGCGCACGCAGCCGTTCGGCTACCTGCACGAGCAGCGTGTCGCCGGCTTCGTGGCCGTAGGCATCGTTGACGGGCTTGAAGCCGTCGAGGTCCAGATACAGCAGCATCATGCCGGGCTGCATGCGGGCGCCCGTCCCCCAGCCGTTGCGCGCGGCGTGGAAGAGACCGGTGCGGTTCAAGAGACCCGTGAGCCCGTCGTGACGCGCGCGCCGGTCGTTTTCGCGCTCGGCCTTCATGGTGGTGATGAGCATCGCGTTGAGGCGCCGCGCCGCCGCGCTCATCGCAAAGAGATAAAACGGGATCTGCACGAGCGTGAGCAGCAGCACCTTCTGGCCCGCCAGCAGCGCGCCGATGCAGCACGGCCCGAGCGACAGGAAGATCATCACGGCCACGAGGCGCGGCGCCGCGAAGTTGCGAAAACAGATGCCGCCCACCATGGCGGCCGCGGACAGGAACGAGAGCGTGGCGGCCACCCAGTCGCCGCTGATCGCACTCACGAACGCGCCATAGCCCACGGTGGCGCCCCAGAGCGGCGCAAGGCTGATGTAGAAGTCGGTGGGGGTCGGTTTGCCTTGCTTCGCGCGCTGCCGCGCGATCACGAGCACGGCCCAGCGCGTCGTGCACACGACGATTTCGGCAACGAGCCACAGGCGGAACAGGACGGTGGGATGGCGCGCCGCGAGCACCCAGGCGACGGCGATGGTATTGAACACGCCGCCGAAGAAGATCGGCATCGTGCCGAACAGCGTGCCGACCAGTTCGACGCGGATGTCGCGCGGCGTCTCCTGCCCCGGCTCGGTGAGCCACGTCGCCAGACGGCCACGCGGCAGCGTGTAGGTTTCGTTCGCGTTTTTCACCTGAGCTTCACCTGATGCACCCTGATGCGCTGGCGCGACGTCCTGGCGTCGTCCCGCTACGGTTGGGGAAAGCCGGCGGTCCACTTGACGACGCAGAAGCACAGGCCAGCGTGCCGCCGAATACGCTGGAGGACCTGCGGTTCACCCCGGCGCCCAGCTTCGGCCAGCGCCGCGGATAAGGGTGTGGCGCAACTCCATATCGGCACGACGCGGCAGAACTTTAGGCGAAGTTGGCGTGGGACGCAAACCCGCCCGCGGCCGGACACGGAGGGGCGCCGCCGCTGCTGCCGATGTCACCGCTCATCCCGCCCATCCCGCTCATCTCGTCCGTCATGTCGGCGACCCGAAGGCCGCCGGCTGCTCGAGCGGCGCTTCGTGCAGGCAGACGCGGTCACGGCCCGCGAGCTTCGCCGCGTACAACGCGCGGTCGGCACGCGTGGTCAGGCGGTCCAGCGTCTCGCCCTGCTCGCGCATCGCGAGGCCGCCGCTGATGCTGTAGCGGCATGGGCCGGCGTCGGTGCTCACGGCGTGCCGGCTCGCTTCGCTGCGCAGGCGCTCGGCCACGCGCCGGGCGTCCGCGAGCGCCGTGCGCGGCAGCAGGATCGCGAACTCTTCGCCGCCCAGCCGCGCCAGCGCATCGTCGCGGCGCAGGTGGACGCGCGTGAGCGCCGCGAACTCGCGCAGCACGCTGTCGCCTCCCGCATGGCCGAAGGTGTCGTTGATCGTCTTGAAGCGGTCCAGATCGACGATCAGGAGCGACAGCGGCGCGCCGTGCTGGTCCGCTTCGGCGAAGCACTTGCGCGCCATCGCCTGAAAGCCCGTGCGCGACAGCGCGCCCGTGAGGAAGTCGTGATTCACGGCCTTGCGCGCATCGGCCAGCAGTGCGTCGTGCACCATCAGCATCGCGCACATCGACATCACCGGCATGATGGCCGCGCCCACGCACAGCAGGATGACGTTGCCGTTGGTGGTGAACATGAGCGGGCTCGACGCGCCCGGCAGCGCGCTGAAGTAGAGGCCGCGCGCCAGCTGGCAGAGCCCGAAGATCGTTGCCAGCACCACCGTCACCACGTACGGATAGCGCGCCCGATCGGCTTCGCGGTTGCGCGCCACGAGAAAGGCGCTCGCAAAGCAGATGGCCGCGGTGAAGAACGTGGAGACCATCACGCGCGCCGGGATGCTGTCCACGGCGTAGCGCCAGTACGCAAGCGCGGGAACGGTTGAAAGGGTAACGAGCAGCAGCCAGGACCAGCGCACGGGGCGCCCGAGAAAACGCGCGAATCCGGCGTACAGCACCGACCCCGCCAACGCCACGAGGAAGTTGGCCACCAGGACGGAAACAACATCGGAAATGCGGCCGCGCGCGAGCAGCAGTGGCAACGCGGCCGTGAGCACGGCGTTGGCGGCGAACCATTCGAGCACGCCCGGCACGCCGGAGCGCAACAGCGAGCCGAGCAACACGAGCATCAGCAGGCCGAAAAGCGCGGTGGAGGCGAGAGCGACTGAAACGGCGGCCATAGCGGGAAACAGACAAAGGGCGGATGCCAGCCTGCAGGTGCAGGATTCCCCTGAAGTTTACGGCCTGCGGCACGCAAACTTGAAGCGGGACCGCGCGCAGACGTGCCGGCACCGTGCCGCGTGGACGGTGCCTGACCGCGTCAGCAAAAAAAACGCCGGCAGTGCCGGCGTAAAGAATTCTGACCCGGGGTGGTCAGTATTCCGAGGAAACATTCCGAAGAACGTTGATGACACGATACGCCGCCAGGCGCCGGGCCAATGCCTCGAAGTAGCGGGGTTCTCTGGCCGATTTCGCCCTTTCGGCTGCGCAGGGTGCGGTACCAGACGGTGCCGGGCTGATCAGACGATTATGCGTTCGTACGCGGCGTCGGGCCCGCCGGGATTACCGGTTCGAGGCTCTACCGCCGGCCCACGGCCGCCGCGAGCCATTCGCCCATCTGGTCGAGCCGCATCTGCTCGCGTCTTGCGAGCAAGGCGTAGGCGTCGCGCAGCGCATCGATGGCGGGTTGCGGCTGGCAGAGGCGCGCAAGCGCCCGTTCGCCGCCGTCCGGGTCCGTGCAGCGCGCGAACCAGCCGGGAAACCCGCCTTCGGTCAGCAGCCGGTCGATGCGCGCGTCCATCGAAAGACCGAACACCGGCACGCGGCTCGCAATCGCCACCACGGCCGCGTGGTAGCGCGTCGTCACCACGCGCGCGGCATGGGCCACGGTGCCTGCGACGTCGTCCAGTGTCGCGGTGCCCCGCGCCATGATCGGCACGTCGAAGGGCACGCGCGCCGCGATGGCCTCGCAGGCAGCCCGGTCGAGCCGCTCCATGGCCACCAGCACGGGCGGAAAGCCTTGCTTGCGAAAGCGTTCGGCCAGTCCGGCGAAGCGTTCGACATAGGCCTCGTACGCCGCCTCCCGCGCGTCGTCCCACGTGTGGAAGTGAAACGGGCCGTAGCGCAGCGGGGAGCTTGCGCGCTGGGCATCGAGCGCCTTCGCCCGCGCCACGTCCGCGGTAACTGGCCACCAGAACGGATTGTTCGGACACAGCGCCACATAGTTCGCCGGCAACGCCGCCACGCGCGCGGTGCGCACCGGCGTCCAGCTCCAGGCGCAGTCCGCGCCCGGCAGCGAGGCGATGTCGAGCGACGCCAGGTGCTCGCGCGCCGCGTCGTTGCGGCAGAAGATGTGCGCGCCTGTTGCCGCCGCCCGCGCGAAGCGGGCCAGGGCGTCCGTCATCTCTCCGCTGTCGATGCCCCATGCCACGCCTCTGACCTGCGCATCGCCGTTCGCTTCGCCGGGCGCCCCGGCCGGCCCCACCGCCCCCGCCGCGCTCGCCAGCGCGACGCCGCCGATCAGCATGCCCGAGAGCGAGTCCGAGAATTTCGACGTGTAGGTGGACCCTTCCACGTTGAGCACGAGGTCGTAGTCGGGTATGGCGGCGGCGAACGCATCGGGCACGTAGGGCAACTGCACGGGCATGCGCGGGGTGGCGGCCAGCACCGGGTGATCGAAGAGATCGCCCAGTGCAAAGAGTTCGATCCTCAAGCCCTCGCCGCGGTCGTCGCGCTCGCCGAACAGACGTTGCAGGTGGCGGATGGTTTGGATGGTCCGCAGGTCCGCGCCCGTGTTGCCTGCGCCCGCGTAGCTCAACAGCAGCACGCGCAGCGCGCGGCCGGTGCGCGGTCGCGGGGAACAAGGCTGACGGCGGGCGGCCTCGATGCGCTCCAGCATGTCGTCCAGAAATACCGCGTCGGGGTCCGGCGCGTTGACATAGCGTTGCAGCGCGGCCATGGACCGCGTGGCGTCGTCGGCGAGAAACGAACTGAGCGTGGCCGTCATGCGGGCTCGTGGCTAGGCAAGGTTGAGCATCTTCCAGAACGCCGCGGCTGGGTCGTCGGAATGGGCCGGATCGTTTGGGCCTTGCGAGGTGGCGTGGTTGGCCGGCAAATCGGGCTGTGGAACGGGCTGTGGAACGGGCTGTGAAGCGAGCTGTGGAGCGGCCTGGGGAGCGGGTTGCCGTGGAGCGCCCTGCGCAGCAGGCCGTTGACCGGCCAACGATGCGCCGGCATCCGTAGCGCCCGCAGCGCCCTCCCCGCCCGCCGCTTCGCGGGCAAGCTTCGCTTCCATGATGCGGCGCGCGCGCACGGCGCCCTTGTCGATGGTCAGCATCGCCGGCTGCATCGACCAGAAGTCGCGATCACCGATCGCACGCTGCTGCGCTTCGAGCATCGGGAGGTCCTCGTTCCTGAAGGGCTCCATGATTCCTTCGATCGCTTGATCGACGATCGCCTGGCCCGCTTCGCCCATCTCGCGCGGCAGCCCGAACGAGAAGAAGTAGTGCGTGGTGGTGGTCGTTTCCGGCGTGAGCCAGTGGGCCGACGGCGAGACCCGCGCGTTTTCCGGCGGCGCGCCCGTTTCGTTGAGGCCCACGGCGATGGCCAGCAGCCCCGGCGCATTCCAGCGCACGTCGAACCAGCGGTCGACACTCGCGCCCTCCGCTACGCCGAACGAGCGTGCCATGAACGGCTGCACGATCTCGCGGTGCGCCTCGCGCCTGACCCAGACGGTCTCGTCGTCGCTTGCGAACTGGACGTTGCCGCGCGCCATGGCGTCGCTGCCGAGCGTGCCGGGGTGCAGGAACTGGAAGTGGCTCAGATCGAGCAGGTTGTCGACGCTCAGCTGATAGTGCGCCTGCGTGCGCAGATAGCCTTCGCTCGTGTAGCGATGTGCCGGATCCAGAAAGCCGAAGTCGGGCAGCGCGCTCGCCTCGGCGCGCGCCGGGTCGCCGGGCCAGATCCAGACCGCGCCGTAGCGCTCGAGCAGCGGGTAGCCGCGCACCTTTGCGCCCGCGGGCACGCGCCCGTCGCCGTGCGGATTGTGCGTGCATTCGCCCGCCGCGCCGAAGCGCAGCCCGTGATACGGACATTCGATCGCGCCGTCCACGCACCGCCCGCGCGAAAGCGGCGCGAAGCGATGCGGGCAGCGGTCGTCGAGCGCCACGGGCGCGCCCGCGGAATCGCGAAAGAAGACGATGGGCTGGTCGAGCAGCGTGCGCGCAAGCGGCGCGTCGGGTTTCACCTCGCTGCTGAAGGCGGCCACGTACCAGGCGTTGCGAAGGAAAGGCATCGGCTTTTATCGACAAAAGACGGGATGCTCCCGATGGTACGAACGCGTCCGCTCAGGCATTCTGAAAAAAGCTCAACAGCAAGCGGGCCACTACGTTTTGCGAGCCGCCGCTGCGCATCGGCGTTCCAGCGAGCGTGACGCCTCGACGGATGCCGCCGTTTCGCGCGGCTGCGGACAAGGCAGCACACGGCGACGTACGGCGAGCCACGGCAAGACAAGGCGACAGACGGCGACAGACGACGAAAGGCGCGCCGGCGCGCAAAAACCTGCGTGCTATGCTGTTGCAGCGCTACCCCGTGGCGTCACCGGCTGTTGCAGGACGGCGAAGCGCGGACAGCAACATCGGCAATCGAGGCGAACGCCGCAACGATTCACCCAAAGCAAACAGCCATCGCGGCGCTTGCATGGGAAGGCAAGCGGCGGCAGCACGCCCCCCTCTGGACACCATGGACTACCGGCATCTTCAGAACCGCAAGAGCATGCACGCCCGCATCGTGCAGGAGCTCGGCATCGAAATCGTCAGCGGCAAGCTCAAGCCCGGCGAACGGCTGCCCGCCGAACCGATGCTCTGCGAAACCTATGGCGTGAGCCGGCCCGTGCTGCGCGAGGCGACGCGCGTGCTGGTGGCGAAGGGGCTGGTGGTGTCGAAGCCGCGCGTGGGCAGCGTGGTGCGGCCGCGCGAAGAATGGCACATGCTGGACCCGGACGTGCTCTACTGGACCATCAACAGCGTGCCGGAAAGCGCGTTCTTCCATTCGCTGCTGGCCGTGCGCCGCATCATCGAGCCGGCCGCCGCAGCGCTCGCGGCCACGGCGGCCACGGACGAAGACCTCAAGCGCATCGGCTCCGCCTTCGAACGCATGGAGCACGCGCCCACGGTGGGCGACCTGCTCGCGCCCGACCTCGAATTTCATCGCGCCATCATGGCGGCCACCCACAACGACATGCTGGCCTACATCGGCAACATGCTGTCGCTCGCGTTATCGGAATCCATCAAGCTGACGAGCCGCCATCCGGACACGCACGCCCTTTCGCTGCCGCGTCACAAGGCGATACTCACGGCGCTGCAAAACCGCGACCCGCTGGGCGCGCGCCACGCGAGCCTCGTGCAGCTCGAAAACGCACGCGCGGATGCCGACAGCGTGCTCGGCCCCGTCCACATCTAATTGCACATCTAGTGCGAATGGCGGGGCACTTCCGCCCCGCGGCACCCCACGAGGAAATCGAAGTCGCAGCCTTCGTCGGCCTGCAACACGTGTTCGACGTAAAGCTTGCGATAGCCGCTCGTGTCGGCGAGCAGCGTTTGCTGCGCCGCTTTCCATTGCGCGAGGCGCGCGGTCATGTCGGCGTCCGTGATGTCGAGATGCAGGCGGCCGGTCTCGCAGTCCAGTTCGATCCAGTCGCCGTCGCGCACGATGGCAAGCGGGCCGCCCGCGCGTGCTTCCGGCGCGACGTGCAGCACCACCGTGCCGTACGCCGTGCCGCTCATGCGCGCATCCGAAATACGCACCATGTCTTTCACGCCTTCGCGCAGGAGCTTCGGCGGCAGACCCATGTTGCCGACCTCGGCCATGCCGGGGTAACCCTTCGGACCGCAGTTCTTCATGACGAGCACGGAGTTCGCGTCCACGTCGAGCGCCGGGTCGGCGATGCGTGCCTTGTAGTCTTCGAGGTTTTCGAACACCACCGCGCGGCCGCGATGCTTGAGCAGCGAAGCCGTAGCCGCCGAGGGTTTCAGCACCGCGCCGTTCGGCGCGAGATTGCCGCGCAGCACGCACAGGCCGCCGTCCGCCACGAGCGGCTTGTCGAGCGGGCGGATCACTTCGTCGTTGTAGTTAGGCGCCGTGCGCACGTTGTCCCACAGCGTCTTGCCGTTCGCGGTGAGCGCGTCGGGATGCGGCAGGAGCCCGGCTTCGCCCAGGCGTCGCAGCACCGCGGGCAGACCGCCCGCGTAATAGAACTCCTCCATCAGAAAACGCCCTGACGGTTGCAGGTCGACGAGAGTGGGCGTGTGGCGGCCAATGCGCGTCCAGTCGTCCAGTTCGAGCGGCACGCCCACGCGGCCGGCGATGGCCTTCAGATGAATGGCCGCGTTGGTCGAGCCGCCAATCGCCGCGTTCACGCGAATGGCGTTTTCGAAGGCTGCGCGCGTGAGCAGTTTCGAGATTCGCAGGTCGTCCCACACCATCTCGACAATGCGCATGCCGGAGAGATGCGCCATCACGTAGCGGCGCGCGTCCACGGCCGGAATGGCCGCGTTGTGCGGGAGCGTGACGCCCAGCGCCTCGGCCATGCAGGCCATCGTGGAAGCCGTGCCCATCGTGTTGCAGGTGCCCGCCGAGCGCGACATGCCCGCCTCCGCGGACATGAATTCGTCGAGCGAAATGCGCCCCGCTTTCACGGCCTCGCTCAACTGCCAGACGATGGTGCCCGAGCCGATGTCGTGGCCTTCGTGCTTGCCGTTGAGCATTGGCCCGCCCGTGACGAGAATGGCCGGCACGTCGCAGCTCGCGGCGCCCATCAGCAGCGCGGGCGTGGTCTTGTCGCAGCCGGCGAGCAGCACGACCGCGTCGATGGGGTTGCCGCGAATCGACTCTTCCACGTCCATGCTCGCGAGATTGCGCGTGAACATCGCCGTGGGCCGCAGATTCGATTCGCCGTTCGAAAAGACCGGAAATTCCACGGGGAAACCACCGGCTTCGTAGATGCCGCGCTTCACGTGCTCCGCGAGCTTGCGGAAATGCGCGTTGCACGGCGTGAGTTCCGACCACGTATTGCAGATGCCGATAATCGGCTTGCCCGCGAATTCGTGGTCCGGAATGCCCTGGTTTTTCATCCAGCTGCGGTACATGAAGCCATTTTTGTCGGCGCTGCCGAACCATTCGGCCGAACGCAGCTTGCGGGTTTTATCTGTCATGGGAAGGGTCCATTTTTCCGATGCTGCAATGCGGGGCGCAAATGGTGGGACGACGGCGATTTATTGCCGTCCTTATCAACAAATAGCATGACTATTTATTCGCGCTAGGTGGGGAAAACACGGATCACATGCGGCTGTTTCGGTGAATATAGTATGTCTATTAATCATCCTGACCATGCCACATTTCGGGATGAAAAATGACCGAAGCAGACTCACAGAACCTGAGAAAAAAAAGCGCAGAAGAAAGCCGGAATCCAGCCAGCAATAACGCGGCCACAAGACATCCGGTATTACCAGGATTAACAGGCAACACCCAGGCGACACCCAGGCAACAAACAGGCAACACCAGGGCAGCAATCAGCAGTCGGCAACACAGCAGTCACAGCAGGGCCTGCAGGAACCGGTGCTTGCCGCTGTCGGGCACATAGACCCGACTCAGGACGCGAACGGCGGTGCCGGATACCAACGACACGAACCGGAGACACACCCCATGGAACCCACGAAACGCATGACGCTTCGCGTGCTGCTTGCCGCCGCATTCGCGCTGACCGCTGTCAGCAGCCATGCGGACGAGAAAAAGATCACGCTCGGCTTTGCGCAGGTCGGCGCCGAAAGCGCATGGCGCACCGCCAATACGGTCTCGATCAAGAGCGCCGCGAAGGAAGCGGGCATCAATCTGAAATTCTCGGACGCCCAGCAGAAACAGGAAAACCAGATCAAGGCGATTCGTTCGTACATCGCGCAAAAGGTGGACGTGATCGCGTTTTCGCCCGTGGTCGAATCCGGCTGGGAGCCGGTGCTGACCGAAGCGAAAGCGGCCGGCATTCCGGTGATTCTCACCGACCGTTCCATCGACGTGAAAGACCAGTCGCTCTACACCACGATGATCGGCTCCGACTTCCTCGAAGAAGGCCGGCGCGCGGGCAAGTGGCTGGAAGACCGTTATCGCAACGATGCCGGTCCCATCAACATCGTCGAATTGCAGGGCACGGTGGGCTCCGCGCCCGCGAACGACCGCCATGCAGGCCTGATGGAAGTGATCAAGAACGATCCGAAGTTCAAGATCATCGCGTCGCAGAGCGGCGACTTCACGCTGGCGGGCGGCAAGCAGGTCATGGAAGCGTTCGTGAAGACCTACGGCAAGCAGATGAACGTGGTCTACGCGCATAACGACGACATGGCGCTGGGCGCAATCCAGGCCATGGAAGAAGCGGGCATGAAGCCGGGCAAGGATGTGAGCGTCGTCTCGTTCGACGCCACGCACGGCGGCTTTCAGGCGATGGTCGCGGGCAAGATCAACGTGGACGTGGAATGCAGCCCGCTGCTCGGGCCGCAGCTCATGACCGCGGTGAAAGACCTCGTGGCCGGCAAGCAGTTGCCCAAGCGCATCGTGACGAACGAAACGGTGTTCCCGCAGAGCGTCGCGGCGCAGATCATGCCGCAGCGCAAGTACTAAGCCACGGCACCCTATGGCGGCTAACGCGATACTCGAGACGACGGGCGTCAGCAAGTCCTTTCCGGGCGTGCGGGCGCTCAACCAGGTCGACTTCCGGCTCTTTCCCGGCGAGATCCACACGTTGATGGGCCAGAACGGCGCTGGCAAGTCGACGCTCATCAACGTGCTCACCGGCGTGCATGCTCACGACGCCGGCGAGATCCGGCTGGACGGCAAGGCAGTGAGTTTCGCGACGCCGCTCGAAGCGGAAGCGGCCGGCGTTCGCACGCTCTACCAGGAAATCAACCTGTGCCCCAACCTTTCTGTGGCGGAGAACGTGTTTGCCGGCCGCCAGCCGAAACGGCGCGGCGCGATCGACTGGAAGACCATCAACGCGCGCGCCGCCGATGCACTGGCGGCGCTCAACGTGACGCTCGACGTCACGCGTTCGCTGGACGCGTATCCCGTCGCCGTGCAGCAGATGGTGGCCATCGCGCGCGCTGTGTCCGTAGATGCGCGCGTGCTGATTCTCGACGAGCCCACCTCGAGTCTGGACGACAGCGAGGTGGCGCGTCTTTTCGCGGTGCTGCGCAAGCTGCGTGACTCGGGCATCGCGATCCTGTTCGTCACGCACTTTCTCGAACAGACCTACGCGGTGTCGGACCGCATCACCGTGATGCGCAACGGCGAACGCGAAGGCGAATACCTCGCGAAAGACCTGCCCATGACGCAGCTCGTCGCGAAGATGGTGGGTCATGAAGGTATGAGCGAGCGGCTGGAACGCGACGTCGCAGAGCGAAAGGCGGCGCCCACGGGCGACGCGCGGCCCTTCGTGGAAATGCGCGGCGTCTCGCGCCGCGGACTCATGAACCCCGTGGATCTCGACATCGCGCAAGGCCAGATTGTCGGGCTCGCGGGGCTGCTCGGTTCGGGCCGCACCGAAACTGCGCGGCTCCTCTTCGGCGCGGAAAAGGCGGACGGCGGCGAAGTGAGCATCGGCGGACGACGCGTGAAGCTGCGCTCGCCGCACGACGCCGTGCGCCACGGCATCGGCTATTGCCCGGAAGACCGCAAGAAGGAAGGCATCATCGCCGACCTGCCGCTGCGCGAAAACATCGTGCTCGCGCTCCAGGCACGGCGCGGCTGGTGGCGCGCCATTGGCCGCGCGAAGCAGCGCGAGATGGCGGACAGCTACATCAAGCTGCTGGGCATCAAGGCGCGCGACGCCGAACAGCCCATCGGCCTGCTCTCGGGCGGCAACCAGCAGAAGGCGCTGCTCGCGCGCTGGCTCGCCACCGAACCGAAAATGCTGATTCTCGACGAACCCACGCGCGGCATCGACGTGGCCGCGAAATTCGAAATCATGGACCGCGTGCTGTCGTTCTGCGCGAAGGGGCTCGCCATTCTGTTCATCTCGTCGGAAGTGAGCGAGGTGGTGCGCGTGAGCGACCGCATTGCCGTGCTGCGCGACCGCCGCAAGGTGGCCGAGGTCACATCCGAGGCGGCCTCCGAAGACCACGTCTACCGGCTCATTGCGGGAGGCGAACGATGAAACTCGTCAGAACGGCGCTCGCGCATCCGCTCGTGTGGCCGGTGGTCACGCTCGTGCTGCTCACGCTGCTCGATCTCGCGCACAACAGCGCGTTTCTTTCCATCCGCATGCTGGACGGTCACCTGTTCGGCGCGCCCATCGACATCCTGAACCGCGCGGCGCCGCTCGTGATCGTGTCGCTCGGCATGACGCTCGTGATCGCGACGCGCGGCATCGACATCTCGGTGGGCGCAGTCGTGGCAATTGCAGGCGCCGCAGCGGCAACGGTGCTTGCGGACGACCCGTCGCAAGTCGGACTCGCGCTTGCCGCAGCGCTCGGCACCGGCATCGCGGCCGGCGTGTGGAACGGGCTGCTCGTTGCGTTCGTGGGCATGCAGCCCATCATCGCCACGCTGATCCTGATGGTGGCGGGCCGCGGCATCGCGCAATTGCTCACAGGCGGCCAGATCATTCCGATCGGCGCGCCCGGCTATCTCGTGCTTGGCGACGGCTACCTCGTGAGCGTGCCGTGTTCGGTGTGGATCGCACTGGCCGCCATCATCGCGACGGCGCTGCTCGTGAACCGCACGGCGCTTGGGCTCTTCATTCGCGCCATCGGCATCAATCCGGTTGCCACGCGGCTTGCGGGCCTGCGTTCGGCGTCCATCGTGTTCGGCGTCTATGTGTTCTGCGGCGTGGCTGCCGCGGTCGCGGGCATTCTCGCCAGTTCCAACGTGCGCAGCGCCGACGGCAACAATGCGGGTCTGCTGCTCGAACTCGACGCGATTCTCGCCGTCACGCTGGGCGGCACGTCGCTCGCGGGCGGGCGCTTTAGCCTGGCGGGCACGGTGCTGGGCGCGCTCATCATCCAGACGCTCACGTACACCACCTACTCCATCGGCGTGCTGCCCGAAGCGACGCTCGTCGTGAAGGCTGCCGTCGTGCTCGTGGTGAGCGTGATCCAGTCGGCTACCATCCGCGCGCTGCTCGCGCGCCATCTCCAACGTGTCCTGCCTGCCGCGCGGACCCGGCCTATCGTCGAGGCATCCGAATGAGCGCCCTCAATTCCGGACCGCGCCGCCCGCTGCGCGAGCGCTGGCTGCGTCCGCTGATCGACCCGCGCACGCTGCCCATCGCCGTCACCGTCATGCTGTTCGCCGCGCTGTTCGGCTTCGGCTCGGTGATGTACACGGGCTTCTTCTCGCTGCAGGTGCTGCTCGGCCTGCTCGTGGACAACTCGTTTTTGCTCATCATCGCGATCGGCATGACGTTCGTGATCGTCTCGGGCGGCATCGATCTTTCGGTGGGCGCCGTGCTCGCCCTCACCACGATTCTGTGCGCGGTGGGCTCCGAGCGGCTGCATTGGCCCGTGTGGGCCATCGTGGTGGTGGTGCTCGCGTTCGGCGCGCTCTACGGCGCCGCGATGGGCGCGCTGATCCACTTCCTCAAGCTGCAACCGTTCATCGTGACGCTGGCGGGCATGTTCCTCGCGCGCGGCACGTGCTTTCTCATCACGACGCAATCCATCACGATCAACGACCCCGCCTTTCACGCGATTGCCGGCTTCAGCGTGCGCGCGGGCAGCGGGTCGCTGAACGCGGGCGCGCTGGTGGCGATCGTCACGCTCTTCGTCGCCATCTATATCGCGCACTACACGCGCTTCGGACGCAACGTCTACGCCGTGGGCGGCAACGAGCGCTCGGCGCTGCTGATGGGTCTACCCGTGGCGCGCACGAAGGTGCTCGTCTACGCGTTCAGCGGTTTTTGTTCGGCGCTGGGCGGGCTCGTGTTCACGCTCTACGTGCTCTCCGGCTACGGCTTGCAGGGCCAGGGCATGGAACTGGATGCGATTGCGGCCACGGTGATCGGCGGCACGCTCTTGACGGGCGGCGTGGGCTACGTGATCGGCTCCGTGTTCGGCGTGGGCATTCTGGGCACCATCCAGACGCTCATCACCTTCGACGGCACGCTCAGCTCGTGGTGGACGCGCATCGTGATCGGCGCCCTGCTCTGCGCGTTCTGCCTGCTGCAACGCGTGATCGAACGGCAGGCAACGCGCCGCAAGTCCGACGGCACAGGCGCCGGTGCGGGCGCGAAGGCCGGCCGCAAGCGGCGCACGGAGCCCGACGGCGGTGCGCTGGCTACCCAGGGCGGAACGGGGGAGCTGGCGGGGTGAATGCGGCACGGGTGACGCGATAAGCGTCGCGAGTTGAGCGCGGCGGGTTGAACGCCGCGTGCCGTTCACGACGGCGTGAGCCTCAGCAACAGCCGCCACGTACGCCACGCCAGCAACACGATGTGCAGCGCAAGACCGAGCGAAAACACCACGATCAGACAGACGGCGGTCTTGCGCGAATCGTAGTGCAGCGCAGCCAGCGGCTCGTGCGAAACGAGCGAAACGGCCTCGCGCACGATGCCGAGCGCATCGGGTACAAACACCAGCGCCACGCACACCGAAAGCACCGCGAGCGGCACGACGCGGGCGCGCAGCACCATCCTCACCTGATGCCGCCGCGGCCCGGCGTCGGCGGCGCGCGCCGGCACGGGCATTTCCAGCGCCCGGGCAATCTCGGGATACCACAAGCCATACAGCACGGTGACGGCCGCGGTCAGGAGCGACGCGGCGGCAAGCAGGTCGGTCATGCGGGCGGGCCTCCTTTGGGCTGCGGTTGGTGCTTTGGTGCTTTGGCGTTCCAGCGTTCCCGGTTGCCCGGCTGGCTTCATCCATCGCCGAGATGATCGGTCTGCGGCGGCACTCCGAGCAGCTTGCACAATTGCTCGTAGCTCGACGGCCGGATGTCGTAGGTCGACACGCTGCCGCGCCGGCGCGTGACCGGCGTGAGCGTGCCGTCGGCGGCGGCGAGCAGCTTGTTCAGCTCGTCCACGATGTTCGTGTTGTTGAGCACCATGGTGTAGACGCCGCCCTCGCGGTCGTAGGCAAGACTCGTCATGGACGCCGCCATGGTGGCCCGCAGCCCTTCCTGCAACTGATACTGATATTTCGACAGCACCGAGCGGATCAGCCGTCGGCTTTCCGCCGACGTGGTCTGGAACAGCGCGGAGACGAACTGCTCGTCGGGAATGCGGCCCGCAAGCGCAATCGAGATCAGCAGGTACAGCCGGTATTCGAGCATGTCGCTGCCGCGCTTGAGCACCTTCTGCCCGCGGTACATGGAAAGGTATTCGCTCAGCGCCGCCTCGGCATGCCGGCCCAGCACGCCGGGCAACGCGGCGGCGTCGCAGCCGAGAATGCGGGCCAGTTCCTGCGCGCCTTCCGGGTCGAGCCGGTCGGGCGGAATCGTCACCGTGATCTGCATGGGCGGCCTCACCTGCTGGAACTTCCAGCTTGCGGTTTATGGGAAATCCTGTATAAATGTACAGTATGCTGCGCGCCGCCGGTTCACATCGAGCGAGTATTTTTCAGAGAAAATTCCTGCCGGAACGGAGTGCCATGGGTGCCATGGAAACAGGGGTTCACGCTATGCGCAACGGCAACGCGGCGCAGGGCACACGCGACGCTGCGGGTAACGAAGCGCAGCGCGTGCCGCCCGGCACAGCGGCCCACACGCACCCCATCACGCACCCCATGCCGGAGGTGGCGGCGTTCGTCGCGCAGTTGCGGCAGGCATTCGGCGACGCGGTGATCGAAGAAGCCGTCCATCGCGGCAAGGCTGGCGAGCCGGCTTTTTTCGCGGCGGAGAACGGTCGGACAGTCGGCACGCGGGCGCCGGCGTCTACGCAGTCGTGGGTGGTGGACGCCGCGGTGCGCGACCGGTATTACTGCCCAGGCTGCGACGGTTCGTGTGTGGGAACCGGCGCGCACTGCCGCCGCCCATGAAGTGCGAAACAACGGGCGCTACGGCGATACGGAGAAACGACGTGCGATTCATTCTGACGGGTGCGGTGCTGTGCGCCCTGCTGTTCGACTTCAGCTTGCCGGCGCTGGCCGGCGAGCACTACGTCGAGGTGTGGAACCCACCCGAAGCGCGGCAGCGCCTGCACAAGCCGGCGGCCGGCGCGCGCAAGGGGTCGCGCCAGAAGCGGGCACAAAACGGCGACCACACCACGGCGCGCAAAGTCGCAGATCCGGCTGCGGCCGGCTCGGGCAGCGCTGCGGGCAATGGAACCGGCGCTGGGGCAGGGTCAGGCGCGGGCCGCGCCAAACGGCCACTCGATCTCGATCACGACATTCCGCGCAAGATCGGCCCGGACGGAAACGTCATGCAGGTTTGAAGACGCGATGGCGCCGCGTCCACGTAGCGCCGCGCCCACATAGCGCTGCGGCTGCACGCGGACCTCACAAAAAAAACTCCGGCACCTTCCGGTGGCCGGAGCCCAGTCCCATGTCAAGGAGTGTCATCAAAAGAGGAGACGGCTTCATCGTAGCCAGTCGTCGCCCGCCTCCACAACGAATGCTTTCGCATATGCTTATCGCGGCGCTCGCGCGCGATCTCTCATCTTCCTCTCCCCGCGCTGCAATACCCTCGTCGCCTCATATCGTTAGCACGAAAAGTCGGTTCGCGCGGCTACCCCCGGTCACTAAGATGGCGGTTCAGGCTTACAGCCTGCCTTGATTTCGGCTTCGTGCTTCCCCTGTCCGGTCCCTTGCCGTCGCGCGTTCCCCGCGCCGCGAGCGCGCCGGCTTCCGCTAACGAAGGAGCATTGCGTTGACCCTTTTCGATTCCTCCCGCCAGCCGCTCATCGTGGGCATTGGCGGTACGACGCGGGCTGCGTCGTCCACGGAGCGCGCGCTCGACTTTGCGTTGCGCGGCGCCGAAAGCGCCGGCGCGCGCACACAACTGTTCGGCGGCGAGTTCCTGCATCGGTTGCCGCACTACGCGCCTGAAAACCCCGAACGCACGCAGGAGCAGCGCGAACTGATCGAAGCCGTACGCGCCGCCGACGCGCTCGTCATCGCCACGCCCGGCTATCACGGCGGCGTCTCGGGCCTCGTGAAAAACGCGCTGGATACACTCGAAGAACTGCGCAACGACGAGCGGCCCTATCTCGACGGACGCGCCGTCGGCTGCATCGTCACGGCCTATGGCTGGCAGGCAGCCGGTTCGGTGCTGACCTCGCTGCGCTCCATCGTCCATGCGCTGCGCGGCTGGCCTACGCCGTTCGGCGCCGGCATCAACACGCTGGAGACGCGCTTCGAGACGCCGCACACGTGTTCGGACCCGAAGGTGGTCGATCAACTGGCGACGGTGGGCAAACAGGCCGCGCAATTCGCCATCGCATTCAACGCGGGGCGCGCCGAAGAAGAGGATGAGGCAGTCGCATCGGCGGCGCATCGCAGTGCGCGGCTGCTGAGCCTGGCCGGTTGACGACGTGCCGAGGGCGACGGGCCGGGCCTTCGCGCTCGGCCATGGAAGCTCGCGCATGCAGGCGAGGCGCTCATCCTCGTCTCTCTCGTCCCTCATGAGCGTTCCACACCGCGATCGATTTGCTTGCGAAGAAAGATTGGTTCCGCCGCCGCGTTGCGTTCCGTAGGCTGCTCTTCAGTCGTCAAATGAAGCAACCTTGCACGCGAGAACCATGAACCGGGCTATCCAATACAAGGGCTACGAGGTCACGCCAGTCGCCCAGCGTCTGCCGAACGGCCTCTTCGCCGCCGGCCTCACCATCGAGCGCGTCGCCATCGAACGGGTGGCCACGGAAACCGCCGCCGCCAACGAAAGCGACGCGCGTTCGTTCGATGCCCTCGACTACTTCTTCGACGAGGAACATGCCCTCGCCTATGCGTCCCGCTGGGGCCGCCTGTGGATCGACAACCGCAAACGCGGACAGTAACCGGACCAGCGCGCCGCGCATTGCCGCCGTCACGGCGCCGCTGCGAGGGGTGTGACAGAATAGGCGGCATCCTCGCCGCCTGCTCTCGCGCTCCATGTCCGATACCCTGTCGCATGTTGCAGAAGACCACGCCGACGCCGATACGGCGTTCCGCCACTGGACGTTCGACACGCCCGGTCCCGTGCGCATCGGCTCCGATGACCACCGGCGCATGTTCTGCCGGATGCTGCTCGACACCCACCACCCCTACAAGCCCGCCGTCATCGACTGGCCGCCGCTCGCGCCCGACGCGCTTGCGCGCCTCACGTCGCTGCCCATCTGGGACATGGCCGTGCAGACCGAAGGCCGCGCCTCGGTGCGCGTGAGGACCTACGCCGCGAGCATCCGCGAGCCGCTCCTTGCCGAAGCGCTCGCGCTCGACGCCGCCGAGGAAGCGCGCCACAAGGTCGTGCTCTCGAAGCTCGTGCAGGCCTACGGCATCGCGCTTGCGCCGGAGCCCGACTACATCGAGCCGCGCGATGCCGAATGGGCCTGGATGCTCACGGGCTACAGCGAATGCATCGACAGCTTCTTCGCCTTCGGGCTCTTTCGCGCCGCGCGGGAATCGGGTTACTTTCCCGAGCCGCTTGTCGAAACCTTCGAGCCCGTGATCCAGGAAGAAGCGCGCCACATTCTCTTCTTCGTGAACTGGGTGACCTGGTACCGGCGCAATCTGCCGTGGTGGCGGCGTCCGTGGCACGCGCTGCGCGTGGCGGCAATCTGGATTGCGCTCGTGCGCGAACGGCTTGCCATTGCGCGCGGCATCGACGCGGACGGTGGCGTGCACGACTCCAACTTCCTTGCCGCCAATCGCGGCACGCTCAACGCAACGCTGACGCCGAAAGCGCTCCTCGACATGTGCCTCGAAGAAAACGAGCGGCGCATGAGCGGCTACGACGCAAGGCTGGTGCGTCCTTCGGTGATGCCCGCCGTCGCGCGCTTCGCGCTGCGTTTTCTGAAACGATGACAAACCTGGGTGAGGAGCCTTGCGCATGACGTGGAGCGTCGACACACAACTCGCCTTGACCGCGGTGCAGGCCGTGCAAGCCATCCAGGCAGGCCATCTGAAGGCCACCGATTACGTCGCGACACTCCTCGCCAGAGCGCAGGCGCTCGCGAATCTCAACGCACTGACCGAACTCGACGTGGAAGGCGCGCTGGCCGACGCCCGCCGCATCGACGCCATGACGCCCGAGGCGCGCGCCTTGCTGCCGCTCGCGGGCTTGCCCGTCGTCATCAAGGACAACATCAATACGCGGCGGCTCAGCACGACGGGCGGCACGCCTGCGCTCGCCGGCTACAAGGCCGCTGACGACGCGCCGTCGGCGAAGCGCCTGTTCGAAGCAGGCGCTATCCTGCTCGGCAAGGCCAACATGCACGAACTCGCGCTCGGCATTACGAGCACCAATCTGAGCACGCACGCGGGCCCCGTGCGCAACCCTTACGACCCGGGGCTGATCCCCGGCGGCTCGTCGGGCGGCACGGCCGCCGCCATCGCGGCGCGCATCGTGCCGGCCGGCCTCGGCAGCGATACCGGCGGCTCGACGCGCATTCCAGCCGCGCTGACCGGCATTGCGGGCTTCAGGCCCTCGGTGGGCGACGGCGGCGCGGCGCGCCGCTATCACGATCCGCAGGCCGTGGTGCCCATTTCGCACACACGCGACACCGTAGGCCCGATGGCGCGCACCGTCGCCGACATCGCGCTGCTCGACGGCGTCATCACAGGCGACGCCACGCTGCCCGACGTATCGCTCGCGACGCTCAGAATCGGCCTGCCCGCGCCGCTGTGGGAGGGCCTCGAACGCGCGCTGGAGACAACGGCACGCGACGCGCTCAAGCAGCTCGAAGCGGCCGGCGTGACGTTTGTGGAAGTGGCCATGGCGGACCTGCTCATGCTCGACGAACGCACGGGCGGCCCCGTCGCGATCCACGAAGCGGGCGAGGACGTGCACGACTGGCTCGTCGCGAACCGCGCGCCGGTGAAGACCGTGGCCGCGCTCGCCGCGAGTATCGCGAGCCCCGACGTGCGCCGCGCCTACGACGCGATACTCGACGGCGGCTGGCGCGACGCGTACCACGAGGCGATCACCGTGTGGCGGCCGAAGCTCCAGCAGCACTACGCCGAGACCTTCGCGACTCACCGGCTCGATGCCCTGCTCTTTCCCACCACGATGCTCGCCGCCGTGCCGCTCGACGAAGTGAACGGCTCGTCGAGCGTCTCCATCGACGGCGGCCCGCCCGTCAACGAGATGAACGCCTATCTGCGCAATACCGACCCCGCAAGCAACGCCGGCGTGCCCGGCCTTTCGCTGCCGGCCGGCCTCACGTCCGCGAAACTGCCGGTGGGACTGGAACTGGACGGACCGCTCGGCAGCGACCGCCGGCTGCTCGCCATCGGTATCGCGTTCGAACAGATTCTCGGCCTACTACCCGCGCCCGTGCTATGAGCGGCGTGCGCCTCGCCCAATACGTGCCGCGCGCACAGATGCCGCGCGCCCTTTCCATCGCATTCACTGCGCTGACCGCGTGCCTTGCCGTGCTGGCGAGCACGGCGTGCACGCACCTGGCCGCCGTCGATTCGAACGCGTTGTGGAAGATCGTAGGCGGCCAGTGCGTGCCGGCCGCGCAGGCGTCGCGGCCGCCGGGACCGTGCACGAAGGTGGATTTGCAGGCGCATTACGCGCTGCTCAAGGACATCAACGGCGCTGCGCAATATCTGCTGATTCCGACCGATCGCGTTGCGGGCATCGAAAGCGCCGAGATTCTCTACGCCGGCTCGCCCGAGTACTGGGCCGACGCATGGACCTCGCGGCACTACGTCGAAACGCGCGTGAAGCGCACGCTCGCCGCGGATCAGATCGGGCTCGAGATCAACTCGGCGCATCGGCGCTCGCAAAACCAGTTGCATATCCACATCGATTGCCTGCGGCCCGACGTGACGAGCGCGCTCGCGCCCCATCGAACCGATTCGCCCAACACGTGGCGCGAAATGACGCTGGACGGCAACCGCTACCGCGTCATGCGCGTGACGAGCCTGAAAGACGCGAGCAATCCCTTCCGCATCGTGGCGCGCAGCCTGCCGGATGGGCAGGCCATGGACACGCAGACGATTCTCGTGACCGGCGCGGGGGCGGATGCCGGCGATGGATGGATTGTGGTGAACAGCAGTCTGGATGGCGACGATGGGACGGGGACGGCGGAGGGATTGCTGGACCACGCCTGCCGGGTGGGGACGGCGGGGTGAACTTCGCGGATGGTTCTTGCCCGATGTGCTGTCGAGCCAATGCGCGCGGCGTCGTGTGGCGACCAACAAGCTTTGACGTCAGTTCTGCTTTCGACAGCCGTCGTTCAGCCTGGCCACAAACGCACGACAATTCCATACGCCGCATGCCATGCTTCGCCGCGTTGATTACATCGGATGTAATTGGCGCAATGAACGACCGCTTCTACTCTTCGGCTGTCGCGCCTCCATTCCGGTAGCGCTCATCGCCGAGGAAATACCATGTCCAGCTATACCGCTTACACGATCGAAACCGCTCCCCCACAATCGAGGCCCGTGCTCCAGCAATTGCAGGAGGCGTTCGGGCTGATCCCGAACATCGCGGCCACGATGGCCGGGTCGCCGGTGCTGATCAACGGCTTCATGGGCCTGTTCCAGCGCGTCCATGCGAGCAGCCTGACCGAGCCGCAGATTCAGACAGTGTTGCTCACCAACGCCGTCGCGAACGCCAGCGCATGGCCGGTCGCGTTTCACACGGCGCTCGCGTTGAAGCAGGACGTACCCCGCGCCGATATCGATGCGATCCGGCACGGTGCCTTGCCGGCCGACGCTGGACTGGCCGCGCTATCGACTCTCGCGCGCACGCTGATAGAAAAACGCGGCCACCTGGCCGAATCTGACCAGCGACACTTTCTGGAAGCGGGGTTCAGCCTCGAGCAGATACTCGAGGTCATTGCGGTGGTGGCCGCATCGACGATCACGAATTACACGAGCAGCGTAACGCACCCTCCGCTCGAAGCGCAGTTCGAGGCGTTCGCCTGGCATGCGCCTGTACCCTGAGCCAACCTTGGTCATCCATGTCAATGGGGGGAGTCTGATGCGCGCCATGAGTCCCGATGCGAAAGCGCTGCCGGGTGATCTCGGCGACCTGCTGCGGTATTGGCGCGACGTACGTGGCATGAGTCAACTCGATCTGTCGCTCGAGGCAGGCGTCTCGCAGCGTCAGATCAGTTTCATCGAAAGCGGGCGCAGCGTGCCGGGTCGGGACACGCTGCTGACACTTGCACAGACGCTCGATGTGCCGCTGCGCGAGCGCAATGCCCTGTTGCTCGCTGCTGGCTACGCGCCCGTGTATTCAGAGGCGCCATGGGACGCACAGGAGATGCATAGCGTCACCCGCTGCTGCACGTCGAGTACACAGGCGCTTCATGTCATCTCACACGCCGTTCGTAAATCTGGGGCTTCGACGTCGACGCGGGCATCGTCGCACTGTGCGAGGCGGCGCCCTGCTGCAACGGCGTAGAGCATGAGCGTAGCGAGCAATTCGAAAGCCTCGTCTTGCCGCTGCTGCTGCAATTGCATTTCCACCAGTAGAAGCGCGACCTCGACTGCACTGATGTAATCGTGCCGCGATACGCAATCGCGGTAGACATTCTGAAGCTGCTGAACACCGAACGTGCCATTCGGCCGCGCAAGCGCCAGACGCGCCTGAGTGATTGCAAGGTAACGTGCCATTTCGAAGCTCGGCATACCACCCTGCGGCGCACATGCTGCGATCTGCGCCTCCAGCCGTCGCGCGCAACCCGTTGCTTCGGCAGCTGATCCCATCCCGAGATGGATTGCCACCTGTTGTGCAAGGCTCGCGGCGCGCAGGCGCGGCCAGCGGGATTTGATCGCACGTTCCTCGGCTTCGGCGAGCAAGGCTAGTGCATGGCCTGGCTGTCCGCGCGCCGCAGCGATGCGCGCGAGGAGGCTGTAGCAACGGAGCACACCCTCGACCATGCCTGCGCGGCGCAGATGAGGCAGGCGAGGCGCGATCAGTGCATGGGCTTCCTCCAGGCGCCCCCGCTCAAAGAGCACCTGTCCGATTATGCTCGCCGGCAACACATCGATTGACGGCGATACGTCACCGATGTATTGCGCCATGTTGAGGGCATGCTCGGCCAATGCCTGGGCTGAATTCAGATGCAATTGCCGCAGCTCGGTCATTGCGTCGACTGAACAATCGAATACCGCGGTCGCTGCCCGCAACCGGTCGGGGTACTCGCCAGTCTCACCGGATGTCGGTGCCTCTAGCTGCGTCATATCGCCGAGGTGCCAATACACGTATCGACACACGGATCGCGCGACGTGCGCTGCCGGCGAACGAGCGTGGAGCCGCAACGCAGACAGTGCGGCAGCAAGCGCCGCGGTCACATCGTCCTGCAGTACAAGTGACGCGGCGCGCATGGCCGCAACCTCGCTGAACAGCGCCAGCATGTCTTGCCCCGGTACCAGCGCAATCTGTCGTTCAACACGCTGCAGGACTACGAGGGCTTCCGCGGCATCCAGCCGAACCAGCATATGCCGCGCACGGGCCAGTTCCAGTCGGATCCTCGCTGCACTTGCCGTTGACTGGTCCCGCCCAGGCGGTACAAACGGCAGATGGCCATCAACGGCCAATGGAAAGGTACGCCTGAATGCAGGCCCACAGGCCATTTGCATGCCGGCCCATGCCACACGGGCAGAGCATGCATCAGTATCTAATGCCTGCGTACAGCCGACACTTGCTTCGTTCATGGACCGCTCCGGCCGATGGATCGTCGCAGGGTTACGACGATTTGATGGCTTTACAGCCTAGCCATGCCCCGACGAAGAAGCGTGATGACCTCGTTTTTGTTTGGTAAAGGATTCGTTGTTCGGAAGGGTGGCCGCTGTAACCGTTGCGAGCGGACTAATCAGCGTATCCGGCCTCGTTCACTGCTCGCGTGCAATTTGCGAAGAAGCGTGGAATGTGCCACCGCCGTGCATCCCGAAGTTCGCTACGAAATCCATGACAGTTTATTTCTGCGTCGGCGAGTCGCCGTGTGTCAGTCGCGAGAAAGATCGAAGCCCTCGCAGCCGCATGCCGCCTCGGTGGCGATGATGCGGTGGAGTTGTGCGAACCGCTCCTGCACCGGCTCTTGAAAGAGCGGATCCACGGATTGGCCGGGAACCGTCTGCTCGATGAGCGACCAGTCTGCGTCGTCGAGATGGCGCACGGCGACCGGAAACAGCGTCAATTCCTCGAGCGCCATGTTGTGCCGAAGGCGTTCTGCATAAAGGCGAACATGGGACTGCAGCAGCGCGCGCGACATGTTTTCGTCACGAAGCATCGATTCAAGGTCCTGAATCAACTCGTGGCCCAGTCGTGCAAGCGTTGCATGCTGGTTCGACAACTCGCTCCCCAGTTCGACGCCCAACGCTTGCTTCCCGATCAGCCTTTCGATGATGCGGTCTTCCAGCGCATGGTGGTCGACGTCCGGAAACCGCGTCAGATAATAGAGCGCATCCACCAGGAGGGCGGCGTTCGACTCTGCCGCGGATTCGGTGGAAATTGATCTGCTGTCGAGAAGATCGACCAATCGATCGAGCCGTCGGTGTTCCGCGATCAGCCTGTCAACGATGCTCGCCATTTTCAACTCCCTTCCGCTCTGCCTGCTGTCTCATCACGTTGAGCGCGAGTGTCGAGTGGGCATAGGCGGCGCCGGCACGCATCTCGGCGGCCAGCCAGATCGCCTCCATGATCTCGCTTTCGGTGGCGCCGGCCTTCATGGCTTCCCGGGTGTGGCCGCGTATGCAGTACGGGCATTGCGTGACGTGGGCCACGGCTACCGAAATGAGCTGCTTCGTCTTGGCCGATAACGCGCCTTCCGCGAAGACGGCTTCGCTAAATGCCTTGAAAGCGGCCAGCGTCGCGGGCGCGAGTTCTTTGCGCCGCGCGGCGATCTCTGCGTCCGGCAGGGGATACATCGAATCGTCCATCATTCACCTCTCGCGAAAGGAGGACTGACCGGTGCTCGCTGAGCGGTGATGCGAGTCCGTTTGTGTCCAACGTCACAAATGCGAAGTCGGAGCCCCATCGCTCACACGGTCGGGGCGGTTCGCAACCATTTCCTGAAATCCAGATACGCGGCAATGAATCGCTGACGGTACGGTGGGCAATGTGCGAAGTGCCCCTTCGTCAGAACCGCGCGGCGGTAGATCGACATCGTGCGGCGCACCCATTGGACAGCCTCCGGCAATCCGTCGCGGGCGACGAGAAATTCGATACGCGCGTGCTCGTTCATTTCGAACTCCCTTCAAAGCCTGCGGTTACCGGCTGCTCGTAGCCGTTGATTATTTGTCTGCGCGCGCCCCGTGGCCAGGCGGAAGATAGAGCGTCACGAGTAGCGAGGCACTCTCCTCGGCCTCGAGCCAGTGCGGTTCATCACCAGCGAGAAACAACATGTCGCCCGCGCGCATCAGTTTTGTCCCCGACGCCATACCGAACCTGACCACGCCCTCCAGACACTGCACGATGATCTCGCCAGGTGCGCGATGTTCGGGAATGTGCTTGCCGGCAGGAAGGACCAGGCGGACCACTTCGAGGTGATCCGAACGCATGAGCGTGACGGGCGGCGAATTCGACAGCGCCTTATCCAACGGACGGACATCGATCAGTTCACCTTGCGATGCATGTCTCAGTGCCATAGCACTCTCCCCTGCTGCCGGGTATGGTTCAGATCACTCGTCGTGCGAGCATGGTGCGGATTTCGCCGATTGCCTTCGCCGGGTTGAGACCTTTGGGGCAGACGTCCGTGCAGTTCAGTATCGTCCGGCACCGGAAGAGGCGATATGGATCTTCCAGATTGTCGAGTCGCTCGCCCGTCCCCTCGTCGCGGGAATCCACCAGAAAGCGATAGGCCTGCAGAAGGCCGGCTGGGCCGACATATTTGTCCGGGTTCCACCAGTAGGAAGGACATGCGCTGGAACAGCATGCGCACAGAATGCACTCGTAGAGGCCGTCGAGCTGATCACGCTCCTCGGGCGTCTGGTGTCGTTCCCGCTCAGGCGGGGGTGTGTCGTTGATCAGGTAAGGCCTGATCGAGTGGTACTGCTTGAAAAACGCGGTCATGTCCACGATCAGGTCGCGCACGACGGGAAACCCAGGCAACGGGCGCAGGACCGTGTGGTGGGGAAGATCGTTGAGATTTGTCGTGCAGGCCAGACCGTTCTTGCCGTTGATGTTCATCGCATCCGAGCCGCACACGCCTTCACGGCACGAGCGGCGGAAGCTGAGCGTCTCGTCGAGCGACTTGAGCCGGACCAGGACATCGAGCAGCATCCGGTCGCCCGGCACCGTCTCGATCTCAATACGCTGCATACGAGGAGCGGCGTCCTGATCCGGGTTGTAGCGATAGATATCGAACGTTCTCGTCTTGCTCATGACATCCCTCCATACAAGGCAGGCGGACCAGAAAGCACTTCGCGAGGCGCCTATCACGTTGCGCTTTCGCTTCGAAACCAACGACGTGAGCGCACCGAGGTAGATCGGCCACCTCCAAATATATCACGGCGTGATATATTTGGCGAACGGGCTTCGGCCCGTTGACGGCCGAGGCTGTGTAAAAACATGCGGAACGGCCGACCGGTGACGCCCGGGGGAGCGCAGTTGCGTTAGACCAGCCGCAGGCGGATGACGTGATCGTGTTTTATTGGCGACAGCGTCGGCACGCGAGGTCACGCGCCTGCCAGCTTCGTTGCACGCATCGTCTTTGCGAACCCGAGAATCCTGATCACGCGTTTGAGGTTGTAGGCCAGCACATGCAAGCTCATTTCGGCGGCGACATGTTAAGTCCGCGCGTCTGGAAGTGCGTCGAACCCATCCAGTGCTTGAGTGTGCCGAACACATGCTCAACTGTCCGGCGTCGTATCGTCATGGCGTCTAGCTGACGATCCAGCCTGGACTGCATCGCCTCAAGCACCGCTTCATGTTTCCATCGTCGAATACGACGGTAATCAGCAGGCGTGCACTGGCTTTTCATCGGGCACTTCGGGCAAGCGCTACTCCAGTATGTTCTCTGCTCCAGCAGGTTAGCGCTTTCGAAGGAGGTGTATCGGTATATAGCCCGTTGACCCGCTGGACACAGGTATTCGTCATCGCGTGCAATGTAGATGAAGTCGGCCCGGTCAAACCGCCCATCCGCCTTTGCACCTGATTTCGGGCTTTTCGCCGTACCACCGGTCCTAGATAAACGGCGTCGGGGTTATGAAGTCGGCCAGCTCATAGAGGCCTTTGCGCTTCGCGATGGCGTCGATTACGGAAAGCCATCGCTACAAAATCAAGCGAGCTTCTTGATTGCACAGCGGGATGAGGTGTTTGCAGACCCGGTCACATACGAGGAGGACTACGCGAAAGTTCACGAGCATCCCTGAGATGCAAATCAGGCTTCCCTCTTGATCGCTATCTTGACATGAATGAATTGACGGTTAGCCTCAATGCGTGGATTATTCAAAATAGAAACCATAACGATTTCAAGTGCGGCGATTCGTACGAGCTTGCGCTAGAGTTTGGTGGTCCAGCATTGATTCCATCCACCGAGTGCGCAATGCAGTACAAGCGAATTGACACATCCCGGTATGTCGTTGTCGCACTAGTGAAATTTTCGAGCCCCAAAGCGTGGATCATAGACTTTGGTGTGAACTTCTGTAAGGAGCGACTTCACCGAATACCACGAATACCAAATCTTCTCGATGAATGGGTGGCCACACGAATACAATTGCAAACCGTACTTCGGACGCGAGGTATTTCTGAAACCACAGGGTCGCCCGGGCGTCACAGTGAGGGAGGCGAGTGGATTGATCGGAAGGGAACGGATGCGTGGGGAGGCGACGGAGGTCTAGCAGAGTATCTTCTGCCACTTGAATTCCCTCATCACACTCATTCTCCTTGCCGTGCGATTGAATCGCTAAATCGCCGTACCACTTCCACCAGGAAATTCCATCAGATAATTTAGCCACGTTATTTTAAGACCTGATAAAAAACACACAACTCACGCACTCCAAACCTCCCACAATCCCCACCCGTTCGGCTGGAATCCTCAAAAAATCTCATCGGTCGTCTCATCTTAATATTTCATTCACAATAAAAGACGGAATTGATTCTGCGAATTGCGTACCGCTTCATTCACAAATATGACACCAACTGTGATTCAAGATATGTCCGTCTTTAATTCAGGCATCGTGACAGGTCGGCAAAATGAAAGTATCCACGATACTGGGCATGCTAGCAGTCGCGTTGATGCTGAGCGCTTGCGACAAAACCCAGCCGCCCGAGGCGGCCGCGGTCCAGCCGGATGTCGCGGCGCGCTCGCTGCAACCAGCCCGCAACGCGGTCCGTCAGGTAGCAGGCGCCACCCGCTTCGGCGGCGCTCCCTCGGCAGAGATCCCCGCGCCCGGAACGCCCGTGCCGTCCACGATCGATCCGCCCTCGCCGGCCATCTCGATGTCGGCCGGCGTGACCGAAACCGTCGATCCGCCGCGCGCCGCCCCGCCGTTGGCGCAAGCGGTTGGACGCAGCCCCGACGATGCACCGTGGGCGGCGGCCGAGCAATCCACCCCGGTCGTTCATTACCCGCCCGAACCCGCGGCGGATGAAAGCAATTGACCGGCCGTTTTTAGCAGTCGTCATAGCAAGCCGCCCACCCACGCACCACCCTATCTCTGACGAGAGGCTCAACCATGTCTACGTATAACCGACGACGTTTCCTGCGAACCGCCGCCTCGACGGCCGGCGCAGCCGCCGCCGTGACGATGTTCCCGGACGCAATCCGCAAGGCCCTGGCCATTCCGGCCGCCTCCGGCACCGGCTCGTGCCACGACATCCAGCACATCGTGGTGCTGATGCAGGAAAACCGCTCGTTCGACCATTATTTCGGGCATCTGCGCGGCGTGCGCGGCTACAACGACCGCTTCCCGATCCCGCTGGCGAGCGGCCAGCCGGTCTGGTTCCAGCCGTCCAGGGAGAATCCGCAGACGCCGGTGCTGCCGTTCCGCTATGACGTCAACAAGATCAGCGAATGCCTGGGCGACCTCGACCACAGCTGGTACCCGACCCATTACGCGATCAACAACGGCCGCATGGACGCCTGGCCGGCCAACAAGTCCGACCTGACGATGGGCTATCACGTGCGCGAGGACATCCCGTTCCACTACGCGCTGGCCGACGCATTCACGATCTGCGACAACTACTTCTGCTCGATGCCGGGGCCGACGCATCCGAACCGCATGTACCTCATGACCGGCATGGTGGACCCTACCGGCAAACAGGGCGGCCCCCTGCTCGACAACAACGACGCAGTCGATAACGACCTGCCGCCCAAGTGGGATCTGCTGACGTGGACCACCTATCCGGAGCGCCTGCAGGCCGCCGGCATCTCGTGGCAGATCTACCAGCAGGGCGTCAACGGCAACGATCCGGTGAACGGCAACTACGGCACGAACGTATTGCCGAACTTCGCCAACTTCATCAACGCGCCGGCCGGCTCCGCGCTGCAAACGCGCGGCAACGCGGTGCGCACGCTGGCCGACCTGAAGAACGACGTGCTGGCCAACCAGTTGCCGCAGGTCTCGTGGTTGTGCCCGCCGGCAATCTACTCGGAGCACCCGAGCTACACGCCGGCCTACGGTGCGACCTACATCGCCCAGATTCTCGACGCGCTGACGGCCAATCCGGAGGTGTGGAGCAAAACCGTCTTCTTCCTGATGTACGACGAGAACGACGGCTTCTTCGACCACATCGCCCCGCCCCAGCCGCCGACCAGTCGCGCCCAGGGGCTCTCGACCGTGGACGTGAGCGCCGAGATCCACAACGTCGTGAACCCCGCGCGCGGCGGCAACTACACCGCCGACAACCTGCCTTACGGAATGGGCCCGCGCGTGCCGATGATCGTGATCTCGCCGTGGACCAAGGGCGGCTACGTCAACTCGCAGGTGTTCGACCACACCTCGGTAATCCGCTTCATCGAACAGCGTTTCGGCGTGATGGAACCGAACATCAGCCCGTGGCGCCGCGCCGTGTCGGGCGACCTGCTGAGCTGCTTCGACTTCGGCACACCGGACGCGGCCGTCCCCAGGCTGCCGGACACCAGCAGCTACCAGGCGATGTCGGACGCGTCCTGCCAGAACCCGAAGGCCGTGGTGCCCTCGCCGCCGAACCCCGCGACGATCCAGACCCAGGAGCCCGGCGTGCGCGCCGCGCGCGCACTGCCCTACGAACTGCACGTGAACGGCCACGAAGCCGACCAGGACAACGCATTCCAGATCCGCTTCTCGAACACCGGCAAGGCGGGCGCGAGCTTCTACGTCTACGCGACCAACCGCAGCGACGGCCCGTGGCGCTACACGGTGGAAGCCGGCAAGTCACTGGTCGATACCTTCGACCTGTCCGGCACGGAAGGCGTGTACAACTTCCTCGTCTACGGCCCGAACGGCTTCGTGCGCCAGTTCGTCGGCGCCATTGAGCAGGACAAGAAGGTGCGGCACCAGTCGGCCAGGCCGACGGTGGTCGTCGGGTATGACGAGACCAACGGCAACGTAGTGCTCAGGATTGCCAACAAAGGGCGCGAAGCCGTCAGGCTGTCCGTCACGGACAACGCGTATGGCGCGCAGACGCGTCACTTCGCGATTCCGTCGGAAGGGTTCGTCGAGGAAGTCTGGGCTCTCCGGCACAGCCACCAATGGTACGACCTGACGGTATCGGACGGCGCCGCCTTTGCCTGGCGCGCCGCCGGTCACGTGGAGACCGGCAGGAGCAGCTTCAGCGATCCGGCCGCGATGCGCGTCGTGACGGAACTGCCGCACTCCATCACCGCCTCGCCAGCGGCGATCGCGATGCAGGACCGGCAGGATACGGTGGACGTGTAAGAAGGACGGACACAAGTCACCTACGAAGCGCGCGCAGACCACGGCGACAGCCGGGGATAGGCCACGCAACATGAGTGTCGGAACGGCGCTCGAATAGATTGCCTGGTTTGCCGGATTCGGCAAACCAGGCATGCGTGTGCGTGACGAACTAGTGATTCCGTCCAGGTCGTTCTTGTCTTCTACACCACTGTGGGCGAGACGGGCCGTGATTGCGTGCGGCTTCCGGTGGCGCCGGCACGGGGCAAAGTCATCGCCCTTTTGCGCATGCGGTTAGCCCGCAGGTTTGCGGAACCGGCTGTTCAGACGCGACACCGCCGGGGTGGACAAGCGCAATTTCTCGCGAGTCTACGACGATGTGCTGCTTTAGCAGGCCGTTGAAATATCCCACACCGTCGTCATCCGTCCGGGCGCGGTAAGGTTGAAACAAGTAACTGGACAACCCTGGGAGAGCCTATCCGAACCTTTGTGTGTGAGGCATAAACTGATGGCCAAGGAGCCACTTTATGCCACGCAAACGCAAGGAAGAAGTGACGATTGAACCGGGCAAGGGCTTGAACCTTGACCCGGAACTGAT
>NZ_RJZE01000089.1 GCF_003986935.1 Paraburkholderia kururiensis JCM 10599 = LMG 19447
ACGAACCGCTGCCGCCGTGTCCGGCGTGCGGCGCCACGGGCGCGCGGCGCAAGGGCATCGTGCGGGGCCTGCCGCGCTTCCAGTGCGGCCGCCGCGGCGTGCAGTTCAACCGCCGCGCGGGCACGCCCTTCACCCGCAACCGCATCGCCCACCGGCAGCGGCGGTTGATCCGCTATCTGGCGCTGCCGCTGCCCCTCACGCAGCTCGCGGCGATGATCACGGCGCGGCTGGTGCGCGAGTTCCAGCGGCGCTGCGCCCAGCCCGATCCGTCCGGGGATCTGGCCTCGCGCATCCGGGCCTGCGCCCGCCCCGACGCGAACACGCCGTGTTTGTGGTGCGGGGCGCGCCGGGTGCGCTTCGACGTGCCCGGGATCGTGCCCGGCAAGTGTGGCCAGTGCAGCCGCCTGGTTTCGCTGCGCCGCCAGGTCGTGGAACGCGATGGCCTGCTGGTGGCCGGCCCGTGGATGGGCGTGCGCGAAAGCTCGCCCATGGCCGGCAGTGCGCCGTGCGCGTTGGCCGATGATTGCCCTGCCGCGCCTGCCCGGCGTTTTCCATCATGAGCCGACACTCTTCCCCTTCCCGCAAGGCCGTGCGCCGGCCGCTCACTCGCGAACAGCTGCTGCCGCTGCCGGCCGCGAAGGCGCGCGCACTGTCGCTCGAACAGCATCTTGCGCTGGCAGCCCTCAGGCAGGGCCACGGCGGCGTCGAACAGGTGGCCATGCTGTTCCGCGTGGTCTACCTGGCGTACTTCATGGGCCATGCCGCGCGCGAGCCCGTCGACCTGGCGCTGCTCAGGGAGGCGGAGGCCGCGCTCGAATGCTTCGGCCTGGATGACGGGAGCGGGGAGGGCAGCTGGATGCTCGACGCGCGCGAGTGCGAGGTAATCGCCCGGGTGCTCACCGGGCACGACCGGCAGCTCGCCTGGCTGCCGGCGTTCCGCTACGCCGGGGCCTGGACACGTATCCAGGCGTTCATCGCGGGCGACGCGCAGTCGCCGCTGCCGCCCGCGTGAGGCCCCCTGTGAGCCAGGAGTCTGCCATGCGCATTGCCATTCTCGATAACGACCCCGCCTGGCTGGAGCTCGCCGCGGGCGTGCTCGGCCGGGCCGGCCATTGCCGCAATGTGTTCCGCCGGGGCCGGGAGCTGGTCGCCCTGATGCGCAGGGAAACCCTCGATCTGGTGATCCTCGGCGCAAATGTGCGCGACATGCCCGGCGACGAAGTCCTGCGATGGATCCGCGGCCACTGTCCCGCGAACCTGCCGGTGTTGTTCGTGACGGCGGGGGCCGCCCCTCACGATGTCGTCCATGTCCTCAATGCCGGTGCCGACGACTGCCTGGTCAAGCCGGTCGACCCGGCAATCCTGGTGGCAAAGGTTTCGGCCCTGCTGCGCCGGTCCCGCGCCGGGGAGGCGGTGGCCTCAAGACTCGAATACCGGGATTTTGTCT
>NZ_RJZE01000090.1 GCF_003986935.1 Paraburkholderia kururiensis JCM 10599 = LMG 19447
GAGCAATCGTCAAGAGTGGTGTACGCGGGTCAGGCGGCATGATCAGGCGGCCAGCGCTTGAGGAGCCGGTGTGCTTTCAATCACCGGAGTGCCGTCCTTGAAGGGAATGCCCTTCAGGAGCGGCTCGATCTTGTCGACGCCACGGATTTTCCTCCATGACTTCTCGGCCGCTTCAATCAGCTTGAACGCCATGGCCAGGAAGGTCGCGCGCGACAGGCAGTTACGCGTACGGCTTGTGCGATGGCGCACCGTCGCGAACGTCGATTCAATCGGATTCGTGGTCCGCACATGCTGCCAGTGCTCGGCAGGGAAGTCGTAAAACGCGAGCAGTGCGTCGCGATCCTTCGTCAATTTCTCCACGGCTTTCGGGTATTTGCCCGCGTATGTGTCGACGAACTGGTTGAACGCGATGATCGCATCGGCGCGTGTCGCGGCATTCCAGATTTCAGCAAGCGCCGCCTTGGCTCGGCCGTGCTGTGATTTGGGCATGACGTTGAGGATGTTGCCGATCTTGTGGAACCAGCAGCGCTGGTGCCGCGTCTGCGGGAACACCTCTTCAAGCGCCGCCCACAGCCCCATCGCACCGTCGCCAACCGCGAGCAGCGGTGGCGCCTGCAGGCCTCGTTTCTTCAGATCGAGCAGCAGTTCTATCCACGATTGCTTCGATTCGCGATAGCCGTCGCTCAGTGCCACGCGCTCCTTGCTACCATCTGGCTTCACGCCAATGATCACCAGCAGGCACTGACCATCGGAATCCTCGGTGCGGGCTTGCGTGTGAATGCCGTCAGCCCACCAGTAGACCCAGCGCGAGGCAGAGAGATCACGCTTGTTCCACTGCTCGAACTCGTCAGACCAGGCGGCCTTCAGGCGGCTCACAACGCTTGCCGACAACCCTTTGGCCTGCTCGCCCAGCAGCTCCGACAGCGCCTCGCCCATGTCGCCTGTCGAGACACCGCGCAGGTACAGCCACGGCAGCGACGACGACACGCGCGGCGACTTGCGCACGTAGGGCGGCACAATCGTCGAATTGAACTTCACGCCCGAACCCGAACGGTCGCGCACCTTCGGCACCTGGACTGACACAGGACCGATGGCCGTAACGATCTCGCGCTCGGGCAGGTAGCCGTTGCGCACGACTGCGCGCCGGCCTTCGATTGTCTTCACATTCGAATACTGCTCAAGCATTGCCGCCAGTTCCGCCTCGATTGCCTGCTGGATGATCCGCCGCGCCCCGTGCTGGATCAGATCGTCCAGGACGGGCGCACCCTTGATATCGACTTCTGCCGTTTGACTGCTGCTCGTATCCTGCGTATGTTTCGCCATGGTGGTGGAGTTCGATTGTGGAAGTGTTACCGTGAGAAGCAACATTCTCCTTCAATCGCCACCGCCTTCTCCTGCCTCTTCCCTACGCCGCGTACACCACTTTCAACGATAGCTC
>NZ_RJZE01000091.1 GCF_003986935.1 Paraburkholderia kururiensis JCM 10599 = LMG 19447
GAAAGCGCGTCTGCCTTCTGGACTTCGGTTGCGTCCTTCACTACTGCGGGCTGATCGTTGGCCGCGGCGTCCCTGACGAGCCTCTTCAACATCTCGACATCGCACAACCCGTCACTATCGAAGGGCGTATTGCCGTCGCTGATCTTCTGCCAGCCCATGAAAGACGGGAAATCCGCGTCAGAAAGTTTCCTGACCTCTTCCTTGCTGATATCGATGTAACCCTGCTTCCCCGTGTCGTAGGGTATCTGCACCCACGTCGCACGGGCTGCCTCCGGGAGGGTCGCAGGCGTGGACAGAATGCGCCCGAAGCGCAGCATCTCGTAGCCGTCGCTCGGGCAGGCTTCGTAGAGCGCCGTTGCACGATGGTACAGATCGTATTCGTAGTCCTTTTCCTCGACCGGCTCTGGCGTCAGAAGTGTGCGCGAGCCGTCCGCAGCAACGCTCCAGACGTTGGTGTACTTCGCCCCCTTGCTGAAGTACATCTCGACGACAAGGGGCAGGGCGTTCGTGCCTGCGAGGCCGGCCTTGAAAGCGATGCCGTGGAGTTTGCCGTGCGCGTCCGTTCCCTGAGGCAATGCGTAAAACTGCTGCCCTGCTGGAATGGTGAAACAGATATGCCCCCAGCAGTCCGACGTTGTCGCCGTTCCCGGCGAGGCCACCCCGAGTTGCGTGTGCCCGAAATACGCATCGAAATCGCCCTGCGTCATGAATATCTCGAAGTGCAGGTAGGTGACGCCCTGATAGCGGCCGAGAAAACCCAGCACATCCTTGCGCCGCACCTTCTCGCCACTCCCCTTCGCCGCAGGAGTGACCTTCCCCCGGATATCCGGCCCGGACGGCTTGTGCAGGAACGCCGGTAGCCGGGCTCCGTCGTGTCCGAACGTGTGGTATTCCGCAAGCGGCAGCAGGTGCATGTAGAGCGAATAGAACGTCAGCGTGCGTCCGTCACCGGTTTCGGTGGAGTGTTTGAGCAGCACGAAACCCGCATTGCCGTTGCCGTCATCCATCGCGTGCTGGCAGACGCGGTATGCCACCACCTCGCCGTCGGCGATGGCATGGACCGGGCCGTGCATGTCCGGCGCAAGATGGGCGCCGCAATGCCAGCTCCGGTCGGCTGCAACCGGATAGATGCCGTGCGCCAGCTCGAATTTGTCGACGGCATCCATCATGGGGTCAGGCCTGGACGCGTCACTGGACGTCAGGCCCGATGCGGGCAGAAAGGGTGGGCTGATGATCATGACGTGTCAGTTCGTATGGGGAGGACGGTCGTTGACCTTGAGGTCGCTTTTCGGCAGGACGGGCAACGGCGCGGGCACGTTATCGGGACCGACGAACGTGAACGACGCCACCTTGATCGGGAACGCGCCGGG
>NZ_RJZE01000092.1 GCF_003986935.1 Paraburkholderia kururiensis JCM 10599 = LMG 19447
CCACCTGGGCCACGCCAGTCGATCATGCCGCGGCTACCTTCAACGGCGTGGTGACGCGCTGGAAGCGCATCCGCACGAGCCGCGACGAGGCGGCCTACGAGCTGCGCATCGAGCCGCGCTTTGCGGCGCTCGGCAAGCGCATGGTGCACTCCGATGTGCTTCAGGATGTCACGTTCGAGGAGCTGGTCCGCACGAAGCTGGTCGACGGCCAGAACATCGACGCCTTCGATGTCGAGTTCCACCTGGACGGTCCCCAGGAAAAGATGCAGCAGGTGGTGATGTACGAGGAGTCGGTGTGGGCCTTCATCGCACGTCACGCGAAGCGCAAGGGGATCTTCTGGTTCTACCGGCAGGAGCGCGGCGAGAACGGGCTGCTCGACATTCTCGTGTTCGCGGACAATCCGCGCGCCTATATCCGTTCGATCAACTTGCCGTTGCTGGCGGGTTCGGGCCTGCACAGCAACTGGCACGAGGCGGCCCAGGAGGTCCACGGGCAGCGCACGCTGGTACCGGCCACAATCGAGCTGTGGGAGCGCAACTACCGCACGCCGGAGGACCCGCTGCAGGCCACGGCGAACATCTCTTCCGCAGACGACGACCGGTCGGTGTTCGGCCGGATCAGCCGCAGTGCGGAGTTTCATCTCACCCGGCAGCAGGGCGAAGCGCTCGCGCAGACGCGGCGCGACGAGCAGATCGCGCGTCAGGTGACGTTCGCCGGCGCGAGCGACGCGAAAGGCATCGCGCCGGGCGTGGTGATCAGGCTGACCAACACGAAGATGCCGGGCGCCGGGTACGGTTTCGTGGTGACGTCGTTCAGGATGAAGGGCAGCCGCACAGACCCTGCCTATACCCGCTTCAAGGCGATGCCTGGGCATCTGGCCTACCGTCCGCGCTTCGACTACGAGCGGGACTGGCGATTCCTGAACGGCCCGGTGGTCGGTGTCGTGACAACCCTGGACTCTGCCCCCTACGCGTTTCTCGACGAGTATGGCCGCTATCCGGTTCTGCCGAAGTTCCTGCGGGGACCGGCGAATGCCCGCACCAGGCTGCTGCACCTGCGGCTGCTGCGTCCCTCGTCGTCGTACCAGGGCGGTTTCCACTCGCCGCTACTGCCCGGCACGGAGGTCATGCTCGAAGCGGCTCACGGGGACGTGGACCGGCTGCACATCAGCGGCGCGCTGCACGACTACTCGCATCCAGACGTGGTGCGCGCCGACGATGCCCTGTTCAGCTATGCCATCTGGCGCTCGCCGCTGCTCGGCGCGGAGATCGTGTTCAACGACCTGCGCGGCAAGGAGAGCGCGCGCATTGCAACGGTGTACAGCCAGGCGGCGTTCAACCAGGGGTATCTGCTCAACAG
>NZ_RJZE01000093.1 GCF_003986935.1 Paraburkholderia kururiensis JCM 10599 = LMG 19447
GAGCCTATCCGAACCTTTGTGTGTGAGGCATAAACTGATGGCCAAGGAGCCACTTTATGCCACGCAAACGCAAGGAAGAAGTGACGATTGAACCGGGCAAGGGCTTGAACCTTGACCCGGAACTGATCAAGCAACTGGTGCCGGGGACGTTGGACCGGGCGACGATCAACGAGCAGCTTGCCGCGCTCAAGAAGGCGATCTTCGAGCGCGCACTGGGCGGCGAGTTGGCCTACCACCTGGGCTACGAGAAAGGCGAAACCAAGCCGGCTGGCAGCACGAACCACCGTAACGGCACGAGCCGCAAGCGCGTGGCGACCGACGACGATGTGCTCGACGTCGAGATTCCGCGTGACCGCGAAGGGACGTTCGATCCGGTGCTGATTGCCAAAGGCGAACGGCG
This sequence comes from Paraburkholderia kururiensis JCM 10599 = LMG 19447, assembly GCF_003986935.1. Taxonomy (GTDB): domain Bacteria; phylum Pseudomonadota; class Gammaproteobacteria; order Burkholderiales; family Burkholderiaceae; genus Paraburkholderia; species Paraburkholderia kururiensis. The sequence goes on from NZ_RJZE01000093.1 coordinate 401, forward strand.
CTTCACCGGGTTCGACGACAAGATCATCGCGATGTACGCGCGCGGCATGAGCGTGCGGGAAATTCAGGGGTTTCTGCTTGAGATGTACGGCATCGAGGTATCCCCGGACTTCATCAGCACAGTGACCGACGCCGTGATCGACGAAGTGCGTGAATGGCAGCAGCGGCCGCTCGAGCCAATGTATCCGGTCGTGTTCTTTGACGCCTTGCGCGTCAAGATTCGCGACGAAGGCGTGGTTCGCAACAAGGCGATCTACCTGGCGCTGGGCGTGCGCCGCGACGGCACACGCGACGTGCTCGGCCTCTGGATCGAACAGACCGAAGGCGCGAAGTTCTGGCTGAGGGTCGTCAACGATCTGAAACTGCGCGGCGTGCAGGATATCCTGATTGCCGTGGTCGACGGCCTGAAAGGCTTCCCCGAGGCGATCAACTCGGTGTTTCCGGAAACGACGGTTCAGACCTGCATCGTGCATTTGATCCGGAACTCGCTGGACTTCGCGAGCTGGAAAGACCGGAAATCGGTCGCGGCGGCGCTCAAGGAGGTCTACCGAGCCCCGACAGCGGAAGCTGCCGCCGCGGCGCTGGACGCGTTCGACGCCGGCCCGTGGGGCACAAAATACCCGCCGATCGCCATGCTCTGGCAGCGAGCCTGGGAGCAGGTCATTCCGTTCTTCGCCTTCGCGCCGGATATCCGGAAAATTGTATATACGACCAATGCCATCGAGTCACTGCACATGCAACTGCGCAAGATCATCAAGGCGCGCGGCCACTTCCCGTCGGACGAGGCCGCGTTTAAGCTGATCTGGCTGGCGCTGCGTAACGTCGTCGCCAAGTGGACCGGCTCTCGGCACGATTGGAAAAGTGCAATGACGCAATTCGCGCTGCTTTACCCCGAACGATTCAACATCGGAATCTGAGTTTTTACCCGTCTCACACACGGAATTCCGGATACCTCC
>NZ_RJZE01000094.1 GCF_003986935.1 Paraburkholderia kururiensis JCM 10599 = LMG 19447
TGGATTTGCCCCCGTACTTCCGGACACCGTCTCACACTAAGGTTGATGAATCGGTCCTACGTCGGAACTCGCGTGGCGAGCGGTATTTCAGCGCGCTGTGCGGGTGCTTCTCGTTGTAATGCTCGAACGCGACGGCTAGATTGCGAACAGCAGTCACCGCATCTGGCTTGGGCATGAAGGCCACGTAGTCGCGCTTCATCGTCTTCACGAAGCTCTCGGCCATGCCGTTGCTCTGCGGACTGCACACAGGCGTCGTGAGCGGTTTGAGTCCAATGTCTGAGGCGAATGTCCGGGTCTTCTCGGCGATGTAACCGGAACCGTTATCGCTGAGCCATTCGATTTGCACTGGCGCTTTCGAAACGTTGCCGAAGCGATGCTCAACGGCCGCCAGCATGACGTCACGCACAACATCGCCGCTATGACCACCGGTCGTTGCCGCCCAACTCATGGCCTCGCGGTCACAGCAATCGAGCGCGAAGGTCACGCGCAGCGGCTCGCCGTTGTCGCAACGAAACTCGAAACCATCGGAGCACCACCGCTGGTTGCTTCTGGGCACCGCAACCTTGCCATCATGCCGACGCTGTGGGCGCGGCGGCTTGGGCCTGCGCTCAAGCATCAAGCCATGTACGCGCATCACGCGATAAACCCGCTTGGCATTAACAGAAGCCGCGCACTGGCGTTCCCGCTCGCTGCGCATTGTGCCCCACACGCGTCGGTAACCCCAGCTCGGCAAGTCAGCGATTACGCGCCGGATTTCTTCCACCAGTTCAGCGTCATCGGTTTGTCGAGCCGTGCGCCCGTCTCGCCAATCAGCGGGTCGAGCAAGTTTTGCCGCCACGTTTGAGCGCGCCACACCGAGAACGTCGCAAACCTGCTTCACTGGTCGTCCCCCGGCAACGATGGCGAGCGCGCAATCCATTTTTTTGCTCGACCGTACTCCACGGCTTCGCGGAGGATTTCCACCTCCATCGTCTTCTTGCCCAGCAGCCGTTGCAGTTCCTTTATCTGCTTGAGCGCGTCGCTCAACTCCGACGCCGGCACGACTTCCTCGCCGGCGCTGACGGCCGACAAACTGCCATCCTGATATAGCTTGCGCCAGTGAAATAGCTGATTCGGATTCACCCCGCGCTGGCGTGCCACCATCGAGACCGTCTTGCCCGGCTCAAAACTCTCCCGCACCATCGCCAGCTTCTCTTCCGCTGACCACCGCCGCCGGCGCTCCGGCCCCGCCAACACTTCCATCACTTCTTGCTTGTTGTTAGTCAAAAACACAGTCTTATGCCTACCCGCTATTGTAAGTGGGAGACTGTGTCCGGAGATTCAGGGGGCTGCTCCA
>NZ_RJZE01000095.1 GCF_003986935.1 Paraburkholderia kururiensis JCM 10599 = LMG 19447
GCGCTGCGGATCGCAAACCTTCGCACCCAGGTTCAGCGCCCATAAACTCGAGACCTCCTCCCGAAAGCCTTGTCTGGCAGGGGGTACAGGGGGATTTTCCATTTATGGGCGTTGGACACTTTTAGCCTGCTTCGGCAAACAGGGCGTTGAACTCGTCGTGAAGGGCCTGTCGCAGCTGATCCTCAGCCGTGGCTACGTCACCACGCGCGTGCTCGTCCCCGAGCAGGACCTGTCGACCGGCGCGCTGCATCTCTCGCTCGTACCCGGTGTGATACGCGAGCTGCGCTTCGCCGATCCCGCGACGGGCGGCACATGGAAGTCCGCGTTCCCCGCACGCGGCGGCGATCTGCTGAACCTGCGCGAGCTCGAACAGGGCCTCGAGCAGATGAAGCGTGTGCCCAGCCAGGACGTCAACATGCAGGTTGAGCCGACGGACATGCCCGGGGAGAGCGACGTGGTCATCAGCGTGAAGCGCGCGAAGCCGTGGACAGTCGTCGCCTCGGTCGACAACTCCGGCACGCGCGCCACGGGCCGGCTGCAGGGCAACCTGTCGCTCGGCATCGACAACCCGCTGGGGCTCAACGATCTCTTCAACATCGGTGCGAACCAGGACCTGGAATTTGGCGATAAACGCCTGGGCTCCCACGGCTTCAACAGCTTCTATTCGGTGCCGTGGGGCTACTGGACCGCGACGGTCTCGGGCAACACGAACACGTACTACCAGCCCATTGCGGGGGTGAACCAGACCTTCGTGTCGAGCGGCAACGCCCAGACCCTCGGCATGAAGTTGCAGCGTGTTATCCGGCGCAGCCAGAACGACGTGTTTGGCGTGGAGTTCCAGCTGACGAAGCGCTGGGGCGCGAACTTCATCGACGACACCGAGATTCCCTCGCAGCGCCGCGACAACACGTTCATCGAGGCGGGTGTGACGGACCGGCACTACTTCGGCGCCGCGCAGTTCGACGGCACGCTCGCGTACCGGCAGGGCATCGGCTGGCTCGGCGCGACACCGGACACGTCACAGGACGGCGGTCCCACGTACCGTTTCCACATGGCGGTGCTCGACGCGAACCTGTCGGTGCCGTTCTCGGTGGCGGGGCAGAACCTGCGCTACGTGACGACGCTGCACGGCCAGTTCACGAACAACACGCTGTTCTACATCGACGACCTGACCATCGGCAGCCGCTACACGGTGCGTGGCTTCGACGGCGAGACGATGCTCGCGGCCGAGCGTGGCTTCTACTGGCGCAACGAGCTGCAGGCGCCCATCGGGCAGACAGGGCAGAGCGTCTACGCCG
>NZ_RJZE01000096.1 GCF_003986935.1 Paraburkholderia kururiensis JCM 10599 = LMG 19447
CGCTAGGGAAACACTGATTTATCCAGCTCGGCGGTCATCGCTGACGTAGCCGAGAACGTTGTAGAAGGCAGTTCACGGAACGGACCCTCGATGATGAAGCGGCAGATGAGCTTTGCGGAAGCGGAAAGTGCGGGCAGGAAGCGCGTGACCCGGCGTCAGCGTTTCCTGGACGAGATGGAGAAGCTCGTGCCGTGGCCGCGGTTGCTGACGGCGATCGAGCCGTACTATCCGAAGGGTGAGCGCGGCCGTCCGCCGATAGGTCTGGACCGGATGCTTCGAATCTATTTCCTGCAGCAGTGGTACGGCCTGTCGGACGAAGGGCTGGAAGACGCGCTGTACGACAGCATCGCGATGCGTGCCTTCGCGGGAATCGATCTGGCTGTCGAGAATGTGCCGGATGCGACCACGCTGCTGAAGTTCCGGCGCCTGCTGCTCGAGCATGACCTGACGCGCAAGCTGTTCGATGAGATCGGTATCTCGCTGTGCGAACGCGGGCTGATGATGAAGGAAGGTACCTTGGTCGACGCGACGATCATCGAAGCGCCGTCGTCGACCAAGAACGCCGAGAAGAGCCGCGACCCGGAGATGCATCAGACGAAGAAAGGAAACGCCTGGCACTTTGGGATGAAGGTCCATCTCGGGGTCGACGCCGATTCGGGACTGGTTCACAGCGTGGTGGGCACGGCGGCCAACGTGTCGGACGTTTCGCAGGCTCACGCCCTGCTGCACGGGCATGAAGAGGAAGCGTTCGGCGATGCGGGCTACATCGGCGTGGACAAACGCGACGAAATGAACGGCAAGCTGGTGAAATGGCGTGTGGCGGCCAAGCGCGGAAAGATCAAGGCGATGCAGGATGGCCCGCTGAAGGATCTGGTGACCACGGTCGAGCGAACCAAGGCGCAAATCCGCGCGCGGGTCGAGCATCCGTTTCATATCGTCAAGAACCTGTTCCGTTATCGCAAGGTGCGCTACAAGGGACTGGCCAAGAACACGGCGCAGCTGTCCAGTCTGTTCGCCCTGGCGAACCTGGTGATCGTACGAAACCGGCTGCGTTCGGTTCATGGGAGCAGTCCGTCATGCGTGTGAAAAATGCGAGCAGGGAGGCTCGTTTACGAGCCAACTGCACCGAAATGAGCGCCGATTCGATTCGTTATCCGGAAAGTTCGACGTCATCTCACCTGAAACGTCGGCGGTTGGCCCATTAATCAGCATTTCCCTAGCA
>NZ_RJZE01000097.1 GCF_003986935.1 Paraburkholderia kururiensis JCM 10599 = LMG 19447
GGATACTCGACGACCTCCACGTACTGGTGGATCAGGTTGCGGTTGGCTACCGTGTCCTGCAGCAGATACATCACCCGGTCATACTGCACCGTCAGCGCATTCGTGACCTTGCGCGGCACGCGATAGGCCAGAATCTGCCGCAGGTCCTCGTCATCGCGGACCGGCCGGTGAGCGTTGTGATCGCTCGCGGCCGCCCTGGCAAAACGCCGGTTAAAGTCCGCGACGAAGGAGGGCGCATACGCATTGGCGGCCTCCCATGTGCTGATGCCGCGCAACCGCAGTTCCTTCACCAGCCGGTCCTGCAACGTCAGGTTGGCCCGCTCCACGCGCCCCTTGGCCTGGCTCGAATTCGCGCAGAAAGTCTCGATATTGAGTTCGTACAGGGCTCGCCCGAACTGCGTGACGCCTTTGCCTGCCGTCGCCGAGCGGTCCTTCACGTAAAACACGCTGGCCTTTGTCGCTGTAGAACGCCACCGGCTTGCCGTGCGCGCCCAGATACTTCGACAGTGCCTCGAAATAGCTGAACGTCGACTCCGTCGCCGTGAAGTGCAGCGTCATCAGCCGTCCGGTCGCATCGTCGATGAACACCAGCAGCGAGCAGGCGGGCGCCCGCTGCTCGAACCAGCGGTGATCGCTGCCGTCGATCTGGATCAGTTCGCCATAACAGGCCCGACGGTTGCGCGGCTGGAAGACCTTCGGCGGGCGCTGCGCCCGTGGCACCCACAGTCCAGCCGCGTACATCCACTGGCGCAACGTTTCTTTGGCCAGCACGATGCCGTGACACTCATGAAGCTTCTCGCGCGCCAGCGTCGGGCCGAAATCGGCATAGCGCTCCCGGATGATGGCAATCACACGCGCTCGCAGACTCACGGAAAACTGCCGGTTACCCGGCCTGCCACGTCTGGCGGAAACCAGACCGGCAGCCCCGGCGGCCTCGAAGCGGCGCCTCAGACGCGACACCTGACGCTCGCTCAGTCCCAGCTGTTCAGCCGCACGCACGCCGCTCAGACGTCCTTCAACGACCGATTCGATGATCTTGACGCGTCGTAACTCGTTCATGCTGATCGTCACCAGTCCAGGCTCGTTCATGGCAGGCTCCGCCGGATTGCGCGTCGACAGCATGCGCCTCGGGCAGGCCTGAACCGGACATTTCTAACTGGCCCAAACCGGACATTACCAAATAGCCGCTACACATTAAATGTCGATAATTTAT
>NZ_RJZE01000098.1 GCF_003986935.1 Paraburkholderia kururiensis JCM 10599 = LMG 19447
GCATTGGCTGCACGGTTGACGTGCGAACCGACGCGAGAATCGGGAGGCGGGTGCCGTGACTGCTGAGTCCTGTGTCTCGACAAGCCTTCGAAGGCGTTTTTTGCGCAGATCTGCGCGTTCAAGACGCACCTCGGGCTTCGATGGCCAGCAACCGCCTCCTGGCGATCACGATGTTGGCCAAGCCGAACAGGCTGAACAGTTGCGCCTCGTTCTTGGCCAGCCCCTTATAGCGCGTCTTCCGGTGACGGAATAGGTTCTTGATGACATGAAACGGATGCTCGACCTTGGCCCGAACGCTGGCCTTCAGTTGCTCGGCCTGTTCCAACGACCGCGCCCACTTGAACCCAGGGTTGAGTTGCTTGCGCTTGCCCGGCTTCATCGCCACGTGCCACTGCGGCCCCAGCGCTTCTTCGCGTTTGTCCACGCCCTGATAGCCGGCATCTCCGAAGGCAACCGTCTCCTGCCCATGCAGCAAGTCGCCGGCTTGTGTCACGTCAGCGACGTTGGCCGCCGTGCCGATGACCGTATGCACGAGGCCCGACTCGGCATCCACGCCGATGTGCGCCTTCATGCCAAAGTGCCACTGATTGCCCTTCTTTGTTTGATGCATCTCGGGATCGCGCGCCTTCTCGGCATTCTTCGTCGAACTGGGCGCGGCGATGATCGTCGCGTCAACGATGGTGCCTGCACGCATCAGCAAGCCTTGTTCGGCCAAGTGTGCGTTGATCTCGTCAAACAGCGCCCGCGTCAGGTCGTTGTCCTGCAGCAGACGGCGGAATTTCAGCAGCGTCGTGGCATCAGGCACCGACTCGCGCGACAGGTCGATGCCCACGAACTCGCGCAAGGCCTGGCTGTCGTACAACGCGTCCTCCAGCGCCTCGTCGGCCAAGCCATACCACTGCTGCAGACAGTACATGCGCAGCATCCTCGGCACCCCGATGGGCTGTCGGCCCACGCGTCCGCTCTTCGGATACAGCGGCTCGATTACCGCAATCAGGCGAGGCCACGGCACGATGCGCTCCATCTCGCCAAGAAACTTCTCGCGCCGTGTTTGCTTCTTCTTCATCGCGTACTCGGCGCTCGCAAAGCTGCGTTGGCTCATGTCCGTAGAGTTATGTTCCCGTTGC